>CAVURQ010000001.1:0-281009 GCA_963743935.1 uncultured beta proteobacterium
CGTCGAACAATAAATAAAAAAAAAAAAAAAAAAAAAGGAGAAATGATGGTCTACGGTCGCGCCAAGACGTATTATTATCTCCATTGCAGTGGGTCACACCACAGTATATGTGTCGGAACAGTCTGTCGCAAAACGCCGGTGTTGCCCGCACGAAACTCTGCAGTGCGATCATGCACGAAATCGAAACGTTACCTGACCTTGAAGAGTTGCTGCGTGAGCAATCTCGCAGAAGAGGTAACGAAAAGCACCCTCGACGATAGTGGCGATCAACTTAAGTTGCTAAAAAACCAGTTGGCCAAAAGCGAGCATGAGTTGGCCAACATCGGCAAAGCAATACGCGAGGTCGGAGGGAGCGAGTTTTTGCACGCTGAGTTAAAACGGTTGGAATCTCAGCAGATTGATTTGAAGTATCAAATCGAGCAATCCCGTAAATTTACGCCCACGATGCCAAAGCTGCCGCCGATCGAGCAGTTGCGTGAAATGGCCCGTGCTGCGTTCATGCAATTGCCTAGGGAGTCGCAGGAGTTTTCGATGTTGATGAAACGAATGATCGATAAGATCGTCGTTTATCCCGTCAGATTTGCGATAAAAAAGGCGGCTGCAGTTTCCGGCGCATTTCACGTTAAGCTGGCGCTGTTGCCTGCGTTAACTGAATTGCCAGCCGTTGTCAGCATTTCGTACGCGAGGTGAAGGTCGGATCTTTTCGATTGGCCGCTACGAGTACAACTGATGCAGCAAGTTATTGATTTGCGCAGTCAGGGCCTACGCGGCAAAGAGCTAGCCTACAATGCTAGGGACTTACAAAGAGTTTCGTCAACAAGCGGCCGACCTACATCGTGCCATGACAGCAAAAGGGTTAAGCGAGCCGTTTGAGAATTAACGGAGCCGCCCGCAGGGGCCGGTTTGAAACGGCATTTGCATCCCCGTTACCGTTTCGAGAAACTCGCAGAAGATCAGCCTGATGACGCAGGGAGCGATGATCAACCGGGCGCAGCGGCTTAGTGGATTGATCGTATTCCATACTACCAACACCCATTCCGACCCGCATGTCCTTACAAGCATGGGGTTTTTTTATTGGAGACAGCGTGAAGAAAAAGACTCGTCAAAAACCAATCACAGCGAGCAATGCTGCGAATTTCTCTGCAGGCGAAGCCCTGAAAAAGCTTGATCCGTCTAATCGCCCGCAAGGTAGCGCAGGAATTGGTGCGAGATGCAAAGCAGAGCCCAAGCAACTCGACGATTCTACGCATGATGCAAAGCAATCCTCAAAAAACAAAGGGCTGCATGACCGAAATCAATGAATTTGTTACACGCTTTAACACCGCTGCCGGCCTGTCCTCCTCCACCTCCATTTGAGCAAGTAAGTGTTATATTTGTGGTCGAGGGTATGAACGATATTGAGTTTCTCAAACGCTTGGCCCGCGTACTAAGGCAGCATGACTCGACGCTTCCCGATCTTGTGGACTGGGAACGATCCGGAAAATTACTGTTTGTGCCGTTTGCAGGCGCGAACGTGATTGCTTGGGGTAAGCGCTTAGCACCTTTGCGAATACCGGAATTTCATCTGTATGACCGCGAAATTCCACCCGAAACCAAGTATTCGGCTGACCGCAGCCAAAATCGTAAATGCCCGACCCACTTGTCGGGCCGTGTTGACAAACAAGCGCACCCTGGAAAACTATCTCCATCCGCAAGCCATTCTGGCCGTCAGCGATATTGCGGTAGATTTTAATGACCGCGATCTGGTCGCCGAAGTTGTGGCCAAAGAGCAGCTCAAGCGAACAAATCCCTCGGTCAGTTGGGATCAGCTATCAAGAAAAACCCGGCAGCGGAACGAAGTACCGCGTCAAACACTGGTTGAATACGCTGGCAGTTGATTGTATGTCGTACGAATTGCTAAACGAGCGCGATCCGGTCGGAGAAGTTATCGGCTGGCTCAGAATGCTAAAACGCCTCGCCGACAATTTTATGTAAGGCAAGTTGTTTTCACTCAGCATCACTTTTACCGCAGTGCATCGTCGCACTGCGGTTTTTTGTTTTAAACCCCATCAGTTTTATCGTCACAAGGAGATTTTAAATGAACCAGCAAGACCTAGATCGTGAAGTTGCCAGTGCTACTGGCGAAGATCTGCACAATCCGCTGTCCAGACTTTCAACTGGCGATACCTGAAATCGCCGTTTTCGATCCCGAACCAGATGACCTGGAGGCCCAGATTTATGACTGGACTCGTTTGGAGCGCGCCCCCTGATAAGTGTTGCCTAAATCTAACAAACCCTGTTGAGAAGCAGTGAACATCATTGATTCCGTTGTCGCAGGGTTTTGTTTCATGGGAATTAAATCAGCAGATCCTATTCCGCAAGTCGTTATGCAACACATTGTTGTGACAATTTGCAAGGCAGGTCACGATGCCACTAGTACGGACCTACAAAGGCCGACCAGTTTACTGTCGAAACGAACTGCGTTCGGCTATCGCGTCAAATTCGTCAGACCGTTTTCAGACGCACCACGTGAGTCAATCGTCGTCAGCCATGCAAACTGGCGGCAATACAGTAAGGGCCAATTTTATCACATCTGACGAAATGCCGGATTGTTCAAGCATTGAGCCGGCAATTTACTACTGTTTCAGAAAAACAACAACTTCCTTAATTAGGAATCAATAACTATGTCTACAGCACTACAACCATTAAAACTTTCCGATCGAGAGTTACGACACTTACAGGGGCGGCACAGGGAACTAATTTGCTCTCGGCGGTATCCACTTCCTGCCAATCGTTATGCCGTTTACATTTCGGCCGGAGACCACACATCCAATTTTTTGGGCAAACGGTTTCGACCATTATGATCGGCCGTGATGGTCACACTTAAAAGTGAGTTATCTAATGACGGATCGGTTCAAACCCTTCCGCTGACCGGCCACCGCAGAAAAAGAATTGGCGAATGGCTGGGACAAGAATACGGCGAAAATAAATACCTCTTCAGCTTGGCTGGACAATTATTGCCGAAGCCGGAACCTCGGGCGGGAGACTCGATCCGCAAAAGAACCCAAGTTTGATGCTATTACTGCTGCGGATGTATCACGCCATCAACAGATCTGCCAACAAAACTGATGTTGAATCACAGCCTACTTTACCGCGCGTCTGGCTGGGTTTTCCCCGGCAATCACGGCCAGAATTTACAGAGTCGGAAACGCTGAAGCAGCTGGCTGCCAAACGTCTCTGGTAGAAAAGTCCATCAGCTAGGCGGTCTCGGCTCGGAAATTCTCAGTGACTACCTGAAAAACATTTGGGAAGAACTCTGGATAGCACCCGATCATCCGGAAAACCGCACTGGTCTTTATTTGTTGGAATCGATTTACTGCGAGTCAAGACAAGTAAGACTCTGCAGAAATTTGAAGATTTCAGCAACCTGACCGGAGTACTCTATCCAAATCCAGCAACCACTTTTGACTTTTTGGAGTGCGACAATCCAGTTTCAGACATTGTGTCATCGGGTACTTTAACGCCAAGCGAGCTGATGATCATGCCGGTGAAATGCGGACCTAATCGATCACATGCGAAATCATCTCGGAACATAGAAAGGGAATTTAGTGACGAGGATATCGTATGGGCGATGGAAAATCCTACAGAGCCATTGCCGCATGTTCGCAAGCACTGCCGAACTTGCGAGATAGATTAACTGACTATTGGTCCGAAGATGCACCGTCGGATGAGGATTTGCTGTTGGCGGCCCGGTTTCCGAACGAGCGCCATGTGGGTCAGTGGAGCGTGTCGAATCCAGATAGTACGAGATGTTGAAGTCAACAACATAAAGTAAGTAACAAGTCTAGCCAGCTGCCGGTAGCGGCAGCTGGCTAGACTTTTTTAGCTATCAGGTATCTTTCGATATTCGTACGACTTATAAAAGTTTGAACGTCTCGTATATTAATTGTTTGTGACTATGTTACAACACATGACGGAATCGATTCGCCGCATTTTTTCCGTAAATATCATAAATTTTTCTATTTTTCCACAAAAAGCAGCTTCGAGCGACGTCTACATATATGGGGATGTTGTTGGGTACATGACATAACACCACTTCTTTTGCTGCTGACACTTGGTTCAGGTTGGTCTTGCTATCAACAGCCTTCTCCGTCCCGCCTTCAGGCGGCCGTAAAAGCGCTGGCACGTTTCCACTGCGCCGCCGAAAAATTCACCGGTCAGGCGCTCGACGTCCCTCCCTACGCAAGCGAGCGGCTCAACTGCTCCGATCGCTGCTCAGCGGTGGCCTGGCTCAAATCGACCGCCACGTGTGCCCCGGAGACTGGCCCGATTTGGAACCGATCGCCCGCCGTGTGCTGCAGGAGTTTGCGAAAGCGGCCCCCCGAGTGCTAAGCCGGCTGGAGACGGTCAGTGAAATCCACTCGCCGGTGCACCCGTGCATCCGCGACATATGGCACGACCACGTGCTGTTCCATCAGGACCAGGTGACGGGAATCGTCGACTTTGGAGCATTACGCGTGGACCATGCGGCAGTCGACATTGCGCGGCTGCTCGGAAGCCTCGTTGTCGACGATCGGGAGTCGTGGCGATACGGACTGACCGCCTACCAACGGATCCGCGGACTCGCTCCGCAGGAACTGCAGTTGGTTGAAGTGGCTGACGAAAGCAACGTGCTGTTGTCGGGCATGAACTGGCTGCGTTGGATCTACGTGGAAGGTCGCCAATTCACTCCCCGTCCCGTCATTCTCCAGCGACTGGAAGGCATTCTGGCACGCTTGCAGTGGCTCGTTCAACGGAACCGAGCAGCCGGAGATGGACCAGGCCCATGGTGCTGATGCCAGTTCCAGGTCGTCCGCGTTTCAGACCGTTATTGGCGCGTTCGCAATCGTTAGGTTAATGCGTCGAAGCAATCCCGGGAAAATGCCGCTCGCGCTTGCTACCGACGGGATCGTGAGCGCTTCATGGCTACATACCAGAAATCGCGGCAAGACCGATTCGTTGCACCGACGTTGTCGCGATGCTGAGTCTGCGGCGTTCTCCGCTGACGCCGTGCCATTCCGGATGCGTAACGATCACACCGGGCAGAGCCTGTCACACCCTACGATTCTCCGGCGCGAGTGAGCCGATGGTCGGCGACACTTGCGAGGTGGCGAACGCGCGGGGAGAATGGGGCGGTGGCCGTGAAAGATGGGACCGATCAATTTGACGCCGTTTGCGTTTGCGGCCGAGTCGCTCTCTACTTCGCTGTCAAAACGCGAGGCATTTCTGGAGGTACTCAACGTGTCGATCTCCGATCCGAATGCGATTTCACGACGAAGTTTTTGTCAGAGCAGTCTGTTGGCAGGCAGCGTCCTGGCTGCCGGTACACCGGGAATCGGGGCTGCTGAGACTGCCGCCAAATCCGCCGGTGCATTGCCGCAGCGCGTGCTGGGTCGTACCAAGGTATCGGTACCGATCATGACGCTCGGCACGGCGCCCTGCGGGTTGTGTCCCAAAATCCCGGTCGCGGATATTTCGAAGATCGTTGTCGAGGCATTGGAGCTGGGAATCACCGCCATCGACACCGCGCCGGCTTACGTCAAATCGGAGGAAGCGGTCGGCAATGTCTTGGGATGCGCCGCAAGGAAGTTTTCCTGTCGACCAAAGTGCTGGCCGATACGGTGGAGGAAGCCGAGGAGTCGCTGGCCAAATCATTCCGACTTCTGAAGACGGATTGGATCGACCTGGTGTACTACCACAGTGCGGGCGACCACGACGTGGAGAAGGCCGTGCAGCCTGACGGAGTCTTCACGTGGTTGGTCCAGCAGAAGAAGGCCGGCAAGTTCCGGTTCCTGGGCATTTCGGGACATAACCGCCCGAACCGTTTTGTGCCGCTCCTGGAAACCGGCGAAGTCGACGTGCTGCTGACGTTGGTGAACTTTGTCGACCGATTCACTTACGCCTTCGAGGACAAAGTACTTCCCGTCGCCCGCAAACACGACGTCGGCATCGTCGCGATGAAGGTCTTCGGAGGAGCCCGCAAGAGCACCGGCTCCTATGAGAATCCCGACTCGCCGCCCGAGCTGGACGTGGAACATCTGCAGGCTGCGGTGCGGTACGCGCTGAGTACACCCGGTGTCGCGACGGCCAATCTGGGTGTGCACAACATCGAGCAATTGCACAAGAACCTCGAGCTGGTCAAGCAGTTCACGCCGCTGTCGAAAGAGGAGCAACAGCAGCTGGCCAAGCTCGGACGGTCGCTGGCCGCGAAGTCGAGGCGCAGCTTCGGTCCGATCACGTGATGGGACTCACGCGAATTTGGTAGGTACTTCTCACGCTCCACTCTACGGACCTATTCGTTCAGTTACGTATTGCTGTAGGACAAGCAGTTTCGCACCGCTTGCAACCTACACAATCTTCTGTACGCGGCGATGAGGCAATTTGACCAGCTTTGCAGCCATCCCAAGGCACCATCTCTAAAACGTCTGTAGGACAGGCGCGGACGCATTGGGTGCAGCCGATGCAGGTATCGTAGATTTTGACTGTATGAGACATTCGAATCAAAACTCCTAACGAGCGTTGTTATTAGGTACAAACTCATAATTAAGGCATAGTCTACCGCACAGGCGCTCGCACCACTAGCAAAAGGCTACAGAACTTTAAATTCCGTAATAGAAAGCTGATTTTTTGCCAATTTTCGGTACTAAATACTTCTGCTGCTAATATACTGGCGATCGCCTAATGTCAATATATAAGACCATGAATCAAATTGATTTAGCGTTTAGCCCCGCCCTAACTCAAGCGCAACTAATTAGAAAAAACGAAAATCGGGAAGTGTCGCCTTTGGAGTTGGTAGAACTATATTTACAGCGTATCGAGCGACTAGATAACCAAATTGGCAGTTATTTTACAGTCATGGCTGAAAGTGCGATCGCCGATGCTAAGGCTAAGACCGAATTATTGGCCAATAAATAACGCCGCACTGCCGCCGTTTTTTGGCGTACCAATTACGATTAAAGACCTCAATTGCGTTGCTGGGGTGCGCTGTACTTATGGCTCTCCAGCACTTGCTGACAATATCGCCGAGCGCGATGATAATGGAGTAGTTACACGCTTAAACAGGCTGGGTTTACTATTTTAGGTAAAACGGCTACATCTGAACTTGGTTCTTTTCCCTATACTGAACCCCTGGTTTTCCCCCTACTCGCAATCCTTGGAATTTAAAATATACTCCCGGCGGTTCTAGTGGTGGTGCTGCGGCGGCGGTGGCGGCGGGTTTGTGTGCGGTGTTGCT
Source organism: uncultured beta proteobacterium (assembly GCA_963743935.1). Classification (GTDB taxonomy): domain Bacteria; phylum Pseudomonadota; class Gammaproteobacteria; order Burkholderiales; family Burkholderiaceae_C; genus Rubrivivax. The sequence continues at coordinate 7,253 of CAVURQ010000001.1, forward strand.
CAAGGTTCCGATGCGGTGGTTCGGTGCGTGGTCCAGCGTTTTGTTGCGGACTTGGTCGGGATTAAGCCTTCAAGGGGTAGGGTTTCTGATGCACCGGTAGGCGATCGTATGAGTGGAATTGCAGCTAGTTGGCTCCAATTGACGCGGACTGTTGCTGACGGGGCTGCGTTGCTAGATGTCATGGCGGGTTATGTAACAGGCGATCCTTATTGGTTGCCTCAGCCAGAGACATCGTTTTTATGCTGCTACTACTGCGCCGCCAAGTAATTTAAAAATTGCTTTTTCCACAAGTCTTGCACCTATAGGCGAAGCTGAAAGCGAGTGCAGACAAGCGGTATTAGATACAGTCAAAGTCTAACCCAATTAGGTCATACAGTAGAACCAGGTTGCCCCGATTTTACTGGCTTAATTGAGCCATTTACTGCTGTTTGGCAAGCTGGGGTTGCTTATGCTGGCATTCCCCCTGAAGTGCTGCAACCAATGAATCAGTGGCTTGTTGGCGCAAACAGGCGGCGGCGGGTGACTATTTACGGGCAGTGTCGCAAATGCAGGCGATCGCGCGGCGAGATTGTGGCGTTTTTTCGACACGGTAGACGTGTTGGTGTTACCTGTTTATATGCACCCGACGATTAAAGTTGGCGAATGGGCAAATCTTAGCCCCGAAGAGACTTTCCAGAAAATTGTTAATTGGGTTGCACCTTGTCCACCCTTTAATGCTACAGGACAACGTGCGATGGCGGCACTTGCCGACTGGTTTTGACTCTATAGGTTTACCATTAGGCGTTCAGTTGATTGGTCGTCCGGCCGCCGAAGCTACTATCATTAGCCTCGCAGCGCAGTTAGAAGCCGCTAATCCTTGGCATCAATATCGCCCCAATTTTGCTGTATAACTATCAACAAAATCTCTTAAGAAATTTACATTTCTTTACTTGATAACTGTAGTAGCAATAAATCCCTAGAATGGTGAAATATCTATAAAATTTTACTCCTGACATCAAAATAATTTACTTAAGAGGTAGTGAGATTTTTAACTTAGAATCAAACTCTGCTTTTGAAGCTCTGCTACTCCAACTCCAACACAGCCATAATTTCGATTTTACTAGCTACAAACGTCCTAGTTTAATGCGTCGCATTCAAAAACGGATGCAAATGCTGCCAATTGTCGGTTACAACAACTATAGCGACTACTTAAAAGCAAATCCTCAAGAGTTTAGTTACTTATTTAACCTAATTGAAATTAACGTTACTAGCTTCTTCAGAGATGCCCAAACTTGGGACTATATAGCAACTAAAGTTATTCCCGATATTATTGCCAACAAGTCGGAATCTGAACCTATCCGCGTTTGGAGTGCTGGCTGCGCCTCTGGTGAAGAAATTTACTCTTTAGCTATACTCTTAGCTGAAGCTTTGGGAGTCGAAACAGTTCCAATCACGAGTAACAATTTTTGCGACCGATATAGATGATGACGCACTTCAGCAAGCTCGTAGAGGTATGTACAGCGTTTATGATGTTGCTAATATTTCTCCAAATAGGCTAAACAATTATTTTCAGCTTGCTAATAATGCCTACGTCTTTGAGAAACATCTCAAGCCCAAAATCATTTTTAGGCAGCACAATCTGATTGAAGTTGCTCCATGTCTAAAATTGATTTACTGATGTGCCGCAATGTATTGATTTATCTCAACATCGAAGCTCAAATCCGAGTTTTAGGGCGATTTTTGCTTTTTCTAGTCTCACTGGTAGCGGCTTTTTGTGCTTGGGTAAAGCCAAGCTATTACCATCAATGGTAGTATGCCCATATTTAATTTAATCAACCATCAAAACCACATTTTTAATAAAGTTCCCAAGCAGAATTTAGACCAATTTTTATTGCACAAAGCTTTAGGATAGTCACCGCATAAAAAATCCACCTCCTCGTCAAAGAAGGGGAATAACTTTCTTCTAGTCTTTTTTCATCCAACTAAACATTGCCCGCAAGTCTTACCAACGTCTTCAATGGGGTGTTCGGCTTCTTGACGGCGCATAGCTGTAAATCCGGGCTTCCCGGCTTGGTTTTCTAATACAAAATCTCGCGCAAATTGCCCCGATTGAATTTCTTGCAAAATCTTCCGCATCTCTGCTTTAGTTTCGTCGGTAACAATTCTCGGCCCGCGCGTGTAGTCGCCGTATTCGGCGGTATTGGAGATGCTATCGCGCATTTTGGCGAGTCCACCTTCGACAACCAAGTCTACAATTAGCTTAACTTCGTGGAGACATTCAAAATAAGCCAATTCTGGTTGATAACCAGCCGCTACTAGCGTTTCAAAGCCTGCCTTAATTAACGCGCATCAAACCGCCACATAGTACCGCCTGTTCGCCAAATAAATCGGTTTCGGTCTCTTCTCTGAAAGTAGTTTCAAGTACCCCAGCGCGAGTACCACCAATACCTTTAGCATAAGCCATCGCGCGATCGCGTGCTTGCCCACTTGCATCTTGATACACAGCAAATAAAGCGGGTACACCCTTGTCCTTGTTCGTAAGTTCGCCGGACTAGATGTCCTGGCCCTTGGGCGCTACCATAACTACATCAACATCTTCTGGGGGTACAACTTGACCGTAATGAATATTAAACCCGTGAGCAAAAGCAATAACTTTCCCCGCCGTTAGATGGGGTTCAATTTCTTCTTTATAGATAGTTTTTTGCGCTTCATCAGGGAGCAAAATCATAATAAAGTCAGCACTTTTAGCCGCATCAGCGACCGAATGCACTGGAATACCTGCTTTTTTGCTTTTTCGGCAGACTTGCTACCAGCGTAAAGCCCGAACAATTACATTCATGCCACTATCTTTGAGATTTAGGGCGTGAGCGTGACCTTGAGAACCATAACCAATAATTGCGATTGTTTTTTGAGCCAATAAGTCTAAATTAGCATCTGTGTCATAGTACATCCGCGCCATAATAGCAACTCCCTTACTGCAAGTATAATAATTTAGTGCAAACTGTTCATTTTACAGCAATTATTACCTTTAACTGTCAAACGATAGAATTGAGCTGATTATGACTTTATGCACAATCTTGGTACATTGTCAAGCTTCCTCCGGCAATTGCGAAATAGTCTCTACCTAGCCATCGGCTACAGAAGGAGAACAAAAATGGGGCCCTTTTTTATCCAAAGAAGAAGCGATCGCGCGGCGGATTGGGTTAATTCGTTCTGGGAAGTGCCAGCGCTGTGTAAAATTAACGCACTTCGGCTCTAGGGCTACGCTGGGCGGCTATTTTTGATTTAGGACTGATAGAGCCTTATCGTACTGAGGATCGCCAGGAGTGCCTACTTTTGTGCGATCGCCTACTAACTTTTCTTTTTGTTTTTCTGTTAGTTCTAATACCACATCGGGCTTAATTCCCGCGTGGTTAATGTCTCGACCATTAGGAGTAAAGTATTTAGCGATCGTTACTGCCATCCCTGACTCGCCATCTCCTAGACTCCGTACCGATTGTACTAAACCTTTACCAAAGGTTTTTGTCCCTACTAAAACACCGCGTTTGTTAGTCTTGCAACGCGCCCGAAAGGATTTCACTGGCACTAGCCGACGCCACCATCTACTAATATCACTACAGGTTTATCAGTAAGGGCGCGATTATTGGCTTTTTCTAAATCTTTTGTACCGCGTCTGTCTACCGTAGAAACAATTGTGCCTTCGTCTAGCCACATTTGGGCAATTTCAACACTAGAGTAGAGCAAACCGCCGGGATTGGAACGTAAGTCTAAGATATATCCAGCTACCTTTTTGTTCTCCAAATCTTTGATGGCATTCCGCATTTCGCTGAGAAGCATTAGCACTAAATTGATTGAGGCGAATGTATCCAGACCGCCATTAGGACATTTTGATAGCTGTAGCGGACTGGGTGTAGTTCAATTTTTGCGCTTTTGACGCGAAACTGTTTTTGCTGTTTGTTCCGCAAAATTGTAATGCTAACTTCTGTACCTGGCTTACCGCGAATTAATGATACGGCCTCATTGATACTTCATCCCTGGGCAATTTTATCATTAATTTTGATAATAATGTCTTTAGCCGATATCCCCGCCGCCGCAGCAGGAGTGCCTTCCATTGGGGCAATTACAGTTATTTTCTTAGTTTTTTCATCAGGGGCAATTTGAATGCCAATTCCCCAAAAGTTCTCCAGAAGTTTCTACTTGCAAACTCTTAAATTCTTCTGGATCCATAAAGCGAGTGTAAAGGATCTTCCAGCTTCTCTAGGATTTCGCGGATGGCTTTGTAGGCATCCTGTTTATTTGTATAGGTGTGGCTTAAATATTCTTTACGGACATTTTGCCAATCTACTTGGTTAAATGTGCATCATTCTACAACTGCGAATCGATAACTTGCCAAACTTCGTCTACTAATTCTTTGGGACTTTCCTGAAAAAAGCCTTACCTGGTGAATAAACGCCAGAAACATTAACGGCAAAGGCTGTTAACATTGCGGCGGTTAGCACCTATAACAAGCCCTTGTTTTGAAATTGCCATAATGACTGCTGTAACCGGAGAAAATAATTGGCTCTTATCGTAAGTAAGCCCAATTTAACACAGGTGGCTAACAAGGGCTTGCAATACTCGTAGCTGTCGCTTAGGGATCAATCCAGCGATCGTCGGCTTTAATTAAGTTAATCAATTCTTTTACTCCTTCTAGTTTCGGGGACTTTTTTGATTTCTTCTCTGCCACGATACAAAGAAATATAACCTGGTTGCTTGCCTACATAGCCGTAATCAGCATCCGCCATTTCTCCAGGACCTTTAACAATGCAACCCATAACGGCAATATCTAAACCCGTTAGGTGTTTCGTTGCTTCTCGAACTTCGTGCAGCACTTCTTCTAAATTAAACAAAGTCCGACGGCAGGAAGGACAAGCAACGTACTCTACCATTGTTTTTCGCAATCCCAAGGCTTGCAGGATGCTGTAACAACGGGGATTTCTTTTTCTGGCGATTCGGTAATTGATACGCGGATAGTGTCGCCAATGCCATCAGCTAAAGTGGCGCTATACCAGCGGTGACTTGATACGTCCGTACTCGTCCATCTCCGGCTTCGGTAACGCCGAAGTGTAAGGGGTATTCCATCCCTAGTTTTCGTCCAACGCGCTGCGCCATCAAGCGGTAAGCAGCCACCATTACTGGGACGCGGGAGGCTTTGAGGGAAATTACGATACGTTGCCAAAGTCTAGGGACTCGCAGATACGGTGATATAATCTCTAGCGCCGACTCTACCATGCCTTCGGGAGTGTCACCGTAGGTAAATAGCATTCTTTCGGCTAAAGAAACCGTGATTTACACCTATTCTCATTGCTTTACCCATTTGCGACGCATGACACTAAGGCGCTAAAGTTTCGCGGATTTTGTCGCCAATCTCATCAAATTCGGCTTGCAGTATATTCGGTATTTTTGGTTTTTCAAATACATAAAGTCCTGGATTGATGCGGACTTTATCAACGTGCTTGGCAACTTCTAGGGCAATTTTCATGCCATTGTGATGCACGTCAGCACTAAAGGGACGCTTTGGTAAGTTAGGCTAATTTGTGCTTAATTTCTGCTAAAGCTTTGGCGTGAGCCATACTTGGTACGGTGTACGCGGACAATTTCGCAGCCAATTTCATGCAGGCGACGAATTGCGGCTACGGAGCCATCTATATCTAGAGTATCTTCGTTAATCATCGACTGCACCACCACTGGGTAGCCGCCGCCAATGGTAATATTACCAACTTTAACAGGTCGAGTTTTGCGGCGGTGGATGGTGGTATCTAGAGGCTGATGAGTTGCTGGTGTCAGGGTTTGCATAACCTGTAGGGGATAAATGGGAGTAGGGAAAAACCACCGACAAGCTAAATATCTTGTCCCGTTAAGATTTTAGCGCGAACTTAGCGCCCGAAAGTAAAGATTTCCGCAAAACTAGGATACAGGGGGAATAGGTGAGAAATTGTCTCTATTTTTAGTTTTTGAGTGATCGCTAAAGCCATAATATTAATTAATTCCGCAGCTTGAGAACTAATAATTGTCGCTCCGAGTATCTCCCCATTGCGACGAGTAACTATTTTAAAAATTCCGGTAGTTTCTTCTTTTTTTAATTGAGCCAATGCAACATCTTTAAAATAATGGGTAACACAACAACATCATCTTTATATATTTGTGTCGCTTGGTTTTCAGTAAATCCTACTTGAGCAATTTGAGGAGTTGTATAAGTTCCCCAAGGAATACTTTGATAATTAACCTTTAATTTTGGCAGTGATAAGGCATTATTTACCGCAAGCCTTGCTTCATAATTACTGATGTTAGCGCCGGAATAACCCCCAATTACATCACCGCAGGCGTAAATTTGAGGATTTGTAGTTTGTAGCCAAGAATTTACATCAATACCACGCCTATGCCATTTAACATTTACAGCTTCTAGGTGCAAGTTTTTGATATTAGGCTCGTAGCCAACGCCAGCTAATATTTCATCAGTTTCAATCGCTTTTTTACCTGCTTGAATCCACTTTTTACCATCAATTTTTTGATTTGGCTAACAGAGGTGTCCGTCATAGATACCCTTACTCCGTCAGCTTCTAAGATAGCTTGCACTAGGTAAGCTGTGTCCGCATCTAAACTAGATAGAACTTGCGAACTCTTAACAATTAAACTAACATTAAACCCTAAACGATTTAAAATTTGCGTCCAAGTAATACTAGCAGATCCACCAATAACTCCCATTTTTTCCTGCTTTTGTTACATCTAACTGCTGGCTTATATTGGCAAGAGTAAAGTAGTTTTGAGTTTCTAATCCAGCTTTTGGGATTGTGCCAGTAGCAATTAGATAAGAATGGGCGCTAAGTTTACGGTTATTAACTTTAATTAGTAATTTTTGGCTACTAAATTCTGCATTCCCAACAATTATATCTACTCCCAAAGCTGCTAAAACTGTTAAAGATTGTTTCTCCTCGATATTAGTAATGACATTTTTAATCCATTGCCTAGCTTCTGCCAACTAAGAGATATTTGATAATTAGGAGGAATAAAAAATTGCTGTTTTACTTGCCTTAGCTGACTTAAAGCATAAGGAAAAAGTAAATTAAATATCGTTGTTTCTTCCGGTTCTATCAGGGCAACTTTTTTGTTTTGCTCTATTGCCCTACTAGCTGCATAACGTCCGGCTAGAGAGCCACCAATAATTACTAAGTCGTAGTCCGCCATAGGTTGTTTTAGAAAATGGCGCTAATTAATTATAGATTTTGCGATCGCATTTACCAATTGCTCGTTTTCGGCTTACTCGATCTCACTGCTACTCGAAAATAGTCGTCGCCAAGTTCTGGAAAACTTAGGCAGTCGCGGATTAATATCCTGTGTTGCTGCAATAAGCGTTGCTGAAGCTGCCTAACGGGGCTAGTGGAGCGTACCAGTAAAAAGTTTGCCGCACTCGCCCAAGGTTGCAATCCGGGCAGTTGCGCCAAACTTGTAAATAGTTGCTCTCGCGCGCTTGGTAGCCATGCCCAAGTTTGCTGTTGAAAAGCTGTGTCTTGAATCATAGCTATCGCCGCCGCCGCAGCTAAAGTGCTTACAGACCAGGGATCGCGGCGCTAGCTCGCCAACTTTTGAGCCTGTCGGGGTGAGCTATGGCGTAACCGATTCTTAGCCCTGGTAGACTGTAAAACTTAGTTAGCGATCGCAAAATTATTAAGTTGGGATATTTTTCCACTAGCGGGATCAGACTTTGTTGCTCGCTCTGGGGGTAGAAAGTCCATAAAAGCCTCATCCACCACCACTAGGGCAAATTCGTCTAAGTAGGGCGCAATCGACTCTGTAGAAATAGCTTCCCGCTAGGATTGTGAGGATTATTGAGCAATAGCCCCCGCTCCGAAGGTGGGTAAGAGTGGAGGCTCGATTGCTCGACAACAGAAAATTGCTATCGCCCGCTACGTAAGCAGAATCTAACCCTCTGCGGACAGCCAAAAATCGGAAACGGGTGGATATGAGCAGTAAAAGCCTTAAGAGCGCGCCGAGTAGTCTCCAAAAGCTGGAGTAACTAAGGCTGTGGCGGCTAAGGTTGCTAAATCCCAGCCTGCCCAGGTAAGTAATTCTGCCGAGCCATTACCCGGCAGAATCCAATCAGGCGGTAATTGATGCAAGTTACCTGAGCGCCGTTCGTAATTCCCGATAGTCTGGATCGGGATAATGGCTAAGGTTATCCAGATTAGCAGCGATCGCCGCCATCGCACTTTTAGGCGGCCCTAAAGGGCTAATACTGGCAGAAAAATCGATAATTGCATCAGTGGGCAGCCAGCAATAGCGGCCGCCCAGGCTAAATTGCCTCCATGTCTGGGCTGTACCAAGCTTTTAGTCGTCTCCGGCTGGTGCTACTTTCTCTCTGAACAATTTACCAGGGGAAAAAGCTGGAACTCTTGTTGCTGGAATACTCATCTTTTCGTTTGTTTTGGGGTTACGTCCTTCACGTTCTTTGCGATCGCGTCTTTCAAAGGAACCAAAGCCTACTAAAGTTACTTTGTCTCCCGTAGATACCGCGTCAACGATTGCGTCTAAAGCGGCGCTAAGTACGGCATCTGCTTGTTTTTTGGTTACACTAGCTCTTTCTGCTACTGCGTCTACCAATTCACCTTTATTCATGATTAATCTCCTTGAGAACTACAGTCAAAATTTCACCATGTGGGATAAACGAACTGAATTTAACTCACAATGGCTGAAACTTGTGTACATTCGATATTTCAATGAATCATTCTAAGGTGCGATCGCCTGATTTGGATCGATGAAACCTTTAAGATATATGGATTTGGCGACTTATTTTGTAATTTTTACTTATCAATGCTGAGAAAAAGCCCTATTTTGTCGCGTAATCGACCTTATTGCGGTGGAGTATGTTAACATTTTCGTCTTTTTAGCAAATAATTAATTGAGACATAATACTTAACTATTTGGCTATGAACACATTTACCACTCAATTGCGCGTTAGACATTATGAGATGGATGCTTTGGGTCATGTCAATAATGCCGTTTACCAAAGTTATTTAGAGCAAGCGGCGATAGAACATTCAGAATATTTGGGTTTGACGTTAGAAACTTACCGACAATTGGGCAGTGTGTTTGTCATGCGTCGACTAGCGATCGACTATCTTCGTCCGGCTATCGCTGGGGACTATTTTAGATATAACTACCTGGATTCAAGAGATCCGCAGGCTCTCGTGCTGTTCGGCGTTACGAAATTCGCAAGACTGATAGCGTATTGGTCGTAACGGCGGAAGCCTTGTGGGTATGGGTAGACATCGGCTTCTATGCGTCCTAAAGCAATACCGCAAAAATGGTTGATATATTTACAAATTAACTATATTTTTGCTGACGCTGGGCTTCGTAGAGTAATAAAGCTGCGGCGATCGCTACGTTTACCGATTCTACACCCGAATTTAAAGGAATGCTTACTTGTTTGTCAGCTATTGCTAACAATTGGGTGATAATCCCGCCCCTTCGTTCCCCAATAAAATTAAAGTGGGACGCAGTAGTCTAATTCCCAGTAAGTCAATTTTGCGGTGGAAGCAGTGGAACAATTTGCATTCCCGACTTTTGACACTCGAAGCAAGTGGCGTTCAACGTCGTCACTTACCGCCATTGGTAGTGCGGAACCATTGCCCAGCACTCGCTCTTAACACCTTGGGATGATCTAAGTCTACGCTATTGCTACTTAATACAATCCCGCCGCACCCGCCGCCGCACAGGTGCGAATAATCGTGCCTAAATTACCTGGATCTTGTACGGTTTCCAATGCAGTAATAAACCCGCAGGGCATAGGGTGTCTTGAGGCGCTTTGCGCCTTGCTGTGGCGACTACACCATCGGGGTTTACGGTAGTTGCGATCGCTGTCAATACTTCTGGCGCTAACAATCTCTAAGCGTTCGAGCTTTTAAACGCAAGCTTTCCCAGAGATTTTGATGATTTGCTTGCCATTGCTCGGTACAACAAACGCTGACTAACGGATAATCCACTTCGCACGCCGACTCAATTATATGAGTTCCTTCTAGCAAAAATAAATCTTGTTCTTTTCGTTCCTTCGCCAGTTGAAGTTTGCGGATTTGCTTGACAAAAGGATTTTGTAGACTTGTCAGCATTTAGCTTCCTAGGCAGTTTTGAGCTATGTAAATATAATGCGGAACCCGGGACTTGAACCCGGAAGCCTTGCGGCACTAGAACCTGAATCTAGCGCGTCTGCCAATTCCGCCAGTTCCGCTTGTAATTTTTGGAGACAGTTTACTATTATCTCTCGCCTGTAGGTTCATGTCAAACAAGCTTTGATGAACCGGAGGCGACAGGCCCAGAACCAGATCAGAATTGATCAAAACTCCGCCTGGGCGAAGGCGTTGCGCTATTTGACTGAAAAAGTGGCTCCGCTCTTCTGCTTCCTTCAAGAATTGAGACACCAACAGACAAGTCGCCGCATCGAAGGGTGCAGAAGCGGGCAGCGAGTCAAGATAGCCTTCGTGGAACGTGCAACGCGAGGTAATGCCATTTTCTTCGGCCTTTTGACGGCAGATGTCTAGCATCGCAGGCGCAGGCTCGACCGCCGTGAATTGACAATGTTTTTAATATGTAAGCAAATAAGCAGAAAGTTTAGGCTTTTTTCACTGACATTTACGACTATTTAAACTAGCTTTGACTCGTGGCAGTATAGACAGGGGAAAGCAACAATACTTACAAAATGCAAATATCCGAGAATTTTCTAGTTTTACGGATGGCGATTATCAATGTAGAATCTAAACCAAATTCTCATATGTAAAAATACTCAGCAAATTTCGGAGGATAAAATTATTACTACTCATCCCCTCTCAATTAAAGCGCCGGTTCTCTAGAAACCGATCCCTCGGTATTGCAAATTTGGGGTGGCGCGCCGTTACAAGGTCATGTAAAAATTAGCGGGGCAAAAAATTCAGCATTAGTCTTGATTATCGCCGCCTTACTTTGCTCGGAAGATTGCCGTCTGCGTAACGTTCCGGCGCTAGTAGATGTAACGCGCATGGGCGAAATTCTTTTATCTTTGGGTGTGAAGATTGCTCAAACTGGCGATGTTTTAGATATTAATGCAAGTACCGATCGCCAAGTCTCAAGCGCCCTACGAATTAGTTAGTCAGTTGCGGGCGAGTTTCTTTGCTATTGGCCGATTGCTCGCACGCTTAGGAGCCGCCTGCGTCCCTTTGCCTGGTGGTTGTACGATTGGAGCTAGACCTGTGGCATTGCACGTGCGTGGGCTGCAATTAATGGGTGCTGACGTGCAAATAGAGCATGGCATGGTCAATGCTTTTGTTAAAGGCAGTAGAAAAAGGTTAAGGGGAGCAAGAATTTATTTAGATTACCCAGCGTCGGCGCAACGGAAACGTTGATGATGGCGGCAACTTTGGCGGAGGGGGAAACAGTTATCGAAAATGCCGCTCAAGAGCCAGAAGTTGTAGACTTAGCCAATTTCTGTAACGCGATGGGGGCAAAAATTTACGGTGCAGGAACTAATACTATAGTTATTTGTGGTGTTCCTAGCTTGCATACTGCAGATTACGCGATTATTCCCGATCGCGTTGAAGCGGCAACTTTTTTACATCGCTGGGGCGATTACTTATTCTGAGCTTAGTGTATCCCCGGTTATTCCCGATCATCTTACTGCCGCGATCGCTAAGTTACACGATATTGGCGCGCAAGTAGTCACCGATGTCGCCGGACTGTCTGCGGATTATTCCCGGAAGTAGTCTAAGAGGTACAGATATTGAAACTCTGCCCTATCCTGGCTTTCCTACTGATATGCAGGCGCAATTTATGGCGCTTCTAGCGTTGAGTGAAGGCAATAGTTTAGTTTCAGAAACCGTGTTTGAAAATCGCTTGCGTCACGTACCAGAATTGAACCGCATGGGTGCGGATATTCGCGTTAAAAACAATCATGCAATTATTCGGGGCGTACCTATGTTATCGGGCGCACCTGTAGTAGCTACAGATTTGAGAGCATCGGCGGCTTTGGTTTTGGCTGGGTTTAGCGGCCCAAGGCAAAACGACAATCCAAGGCTTGCATCATTTAGATCGTGGCTACGAACAATTGGAAAATAAGTTGTTGAAAGTAGGAGCAAATTGCAACGAGTACCCCAATCAGAGGCAATTATTAGCGTCCCGTGGGAGTGCAACCAATTCTGATGTCTAATTTCATCTTAGTGGTGTAGGGAGTGAGGGGCTTATACTCCTCACTATTCTATTTATTTTAGAATTATATATATTTCATTTAACGGATTATGAGCGGACAAATTTCTACTTTGACAATGCCATTTTTGGGGACAGATGTAGCCGCAAACTACGAGGAAGCCAAGGTAGTTATTTTGCCGATTCCTTACGAAGCAACAACTACCTATAGTACGCGGCTGCGGAAATGGGCCTGATGCAGATTTTAGCAGCGTCCCAGCAAGTGGAATACTACGATGAAGAGTTAAACAAAGAAACTTGCCTTGAAGTTGGAATTTTTACCGCCGATGCGATCGCCGATACGCGCAATCTGCCCAAAATTACCGCCGAGGAAATGCTGCAAGTTACTCAAGAATCAGTATTTAAGCTAATTCAAGACAATAAGTTCGTTATTGCTTTGGGTGGAGAGCATAGCATTACAACTGGGGTAGTGGAAGCTTATCGTCAAGCTTATCCAGAGGAGGCGTTTACGGTAGTTCAAATTGATGCTCATGGCGACTTGCGCCACGAATACGAAGGCTCAATTTACAATCATGCTTGCGTAATGCGGCGAATTGTTGATATGGGTTTGCCTACAGTGCAAATTGGGATTAGAGCTATTTGTAAGGAAGAAGCAGATTTAATTAAAGCAAAAAATCTGACGATTTTTCGGGCGCGAGATATTGCCAATAGTACCGATTGGATTGAAAATGCGATCGCTTCTATTACGACAGAAAAGGTATTTCTAACTATTGACTTAGACGGCATCGATCCGACTTTAATTCCTGGGGTTGGTACGCCCGAACCTGGAGGCTTGACTTGGTACGAACTAACGGTGTTTTTAGCTCAAGTATTTGCTACTCGTCAAGTTATTGGCTGCGATGTAATGGAGTTAGCACCAATTGTAGATTCAGTAGTTTCACAATTTACAGCCGCTAAATTAGTTTATAAACTGATTGGATATCAGTCTTTGACTGCATCGATTTATTCCTAACTTTATTAAATTAACAAGCATGACTTCTTTAGAACTAACTCCTACAGCTATTGGTAGCTACGCGCCAGATTTTGAAATTAGAGGCGTAGACTCAGAAGTTCACCATTTAGCTCGTTATTTAGAAAAGTTTAAAGCCGTAGGTGTAGTCTTTATGGCAAATACTTCTAGTGATGTCAAAATGTATCTAGAGCAACTAAAAAACTTGCAAGGTTCTCTGCAAGGACAAGGCTTTACTCTAATTGGCATCAATCCTCATGATGGCAATCAAGAATCTCCAAGAAAGCTTTGAGAATATGAAAAAGTTTGCTACCGAACAGCAATTGAACTTTCCCTTATTTGTGGGATTCAACTCAAGATGTGACGCGCAGTTTTGGAGCCAGCACAATTCCTATGGTATTTTTGCTAGATGCAACTAGCAAAGTGCGCTACCGGGGAGCCATTGACGATCGTAGCCAAGCAAGTGCAGCCAAAAATAGGTATTTGGTAGATGCAATCGCCTCTTTACTCAAAGGTGAGGAAATTGAAGTGACAGCTACGGAATGCTGTAGGTAGCGAGGTTCGGTGGCGCTAAGATTTTATGGAACTTAAGGGGCAGATATAAAAAAGCACCGCTCTACTGCTATCTTAAGTTGGAGGCAAGAACTGAAATAAAATAATGTGGCATGGGTAAACCTTACGGACGCATTCTTCCTAAAATTGAGCGGTGAAGCTCTTATGGGCAACCTGGGCTATGGCATCGATCCAAGCCATCGTTGAAGAAATTGCTGCACAAATAGCAGAAATTGTCAATAGCGGCGTTCAAGTCGCTATTGTAGTAGGTGGCGGAAATATTTTTCGTGGTGTCAAAGCGTCCGCAGCAGAGCAATACATAACGTTTTTTTTTACTTGGTTCGGTTAGGTATTGCTCCTGGTATCTGTGTCTGCTGGGTCTGGCGTTGCCCATCGGCGCGGGCGTGGCCATGGCGCTCTACGTCGCTGCCGGCCTGAGCCAGAGCCTGAGCATGGTGGCGTTGTCGATCATCCTGCTCCGCACTAGCCACGAACGGTTCCGCGGGCGCGTGATGGGCGCGCGGATGCTGGCCATCTACACGCTGCCTATCGGCCTGCTGGCGGCGGGGCCGATCGTGGCGGCCATCGGATTTCGTGGGCTGGTGGTGCTCTACGTCGGCCTCGGGCTGACCTTGGTGGCCTGCATCGCGCACGTCTGGCAGGACGACTTGCTGCGGCGCAGCGCGCCCGCCAATGCCCTGCAATGAAGGCGGCCGGCCGCCACTCGCCGCCTGTCACGTGGCGCGAACGCCCACTTGGGCGGGCCGGCGTTGACAGGCACACGCGGGCCCCTGCCCATGAACCAGCCGACTTCCCATGCCGGGACCACGCGATCCGTTGGAATCCCGAGACCGGGCGCACCAAGCGTGTGGGCGGTGGCTACCGCCCACTGATGAGGGGGTCCTAGCCGGCACCTCCAGTTCCCGGAAGCCGCGCCAGGTCGAAGGTGGGTGGCGAGGCCTTCAGGGCGAAGGTCAGCTTCCCGGGCCACAGCGGGAATTCGCAGTACTGCGGCCATGAGCGGTCGCTGCCGACGGGCGGCTTCAGGGCAGCACAACTGCAAACGCCTGTGCCTGACCGCCCACCAGGTCAGCTACCAGAGGCACCAACGACGTGGTGGCACCCAGGCGCGGCACATGCGTCATCAATAGCGACCCGACCAAGGGCGCAGGACGGGACCGGTGCGCAGACCGTCGGGTGGCCGCATGGCGGCGCGGCGGCAAACACGCCGGCGGCCAGCAGCAAGCGCAGCAGCCCGCGCAGCGCCGCCCTGGCAGCGCCGTCACGCCGAGCGTGGGGTCGACACCAGCACGTCGCCGGCCGACTCCGCGAGCACGTGCTTGGTGACGCTGCCGAGCAGGAACTCTTCGACCACACCGGCACCGTGCTTGCCGATGACGATCAGATCACAGTCGGCCTCCTGCTCCTGTTCGACAATCGCGAGCGATGGATCCTGCATGACCAGAAACGGCTGCCACTGGCCAGGACGCAGCCCGGCCGCGGCCGCCGCTTCGTGCAGTTGCTCGTGGGCGGCTTGCCGCGCCTGAGCCCGGTAGTGTTCGATGCTCTTCGTGTCGACGCCTGCCAGGTGCATCCGGCTCTCAAACGGCACCTCGTAGGCGTGCAGCAGCATGAGAAAGGCATCCGGCGCGACGCGCTGCGCCAACGCGATCGCACCCGCCGACGAGGAGGAGAAGTCCACCGACACCAACACCCGCCGGTACGCTTCGTGCGCCTTCTGCTTGACGACGAGCAGCGGGCGGCGCGTGGTGCGCAGCAGCCGTTCTGCGGTCGTGCCCAACGCGATGCGCCGCACGAACCCCGCCCCACGCGCGCCGAGCACGACGAGCTCCGCCCCGATCGCGTCGGCCTGTGCATCGACCTCGGCCAACACCGATCCGTTGCGCAGGCTCGTCTGGACGCCGGGGCCGTGCTCGCCGCCGAAGTCGGCCGCGAGCGCCTCGAGTTGGCGGTTGGCATCGAGGATCAGCTCGGGCTCCACCACCGTGTCGGCGCCCAGCAGCGCACGCAGGCGCTCGAGCGCACCGGCATGCATCACGTGCAGCAGGTGCAGGCGCGCGCCATGCTCGCGCGCCAGGCGCGCCGCGCGCTCGACGGCATGCCGCGACGGGCCGGAGAAGTCGGTTGGTACGAGGATGTGGGTCAGGCTGTTCATGTGGCGCTCTCCTGCAGCAAGCCAGCATAGCGGTGACGGGGGGGTGCCTGCCTTGTCGGGCGTCAGCGCGCAGCCGGCGGCCCCGTGTCGTCATCGGGCGCGGCATCGACCACCGGGCGGTAATCCCAGTCGCGCACCGACTGGACCAGTTGCTCGACCTCTTCAAGGGGCACGCGGAGCATCTGCAGCGCGGTGGCGCCCAGCCGCAGGCTGGCTTCGATGGCCTCGGGATACGCATGCGCCGCGCCCGCCCGGATCAGCGCCGCGCTGTCGTCGAGGTTGCGCGCCCGGGCGATCACCGGCACCTGCGGGCAGGCGCCGCGCAGCAGCGTGACGGCCTTCAGCGCCGTGCCCGCGTCGTTGACCGCCAGCAGCACCAGCGCCGCGCGGTCGACGTGAATCGCGGCTTGCAGTTCGGGGTCGGCGATGTCACCGTACGACACGGCGTGCCCGTCCGCGCGGCCCTGCGCGACCCGCTTGGGATCGGTGTCGAAAGCGACAAAGGGGATGCCTCGCGAGTGCAGCAGCACGGCGATGGTGTGGCCGACCCGCCCGTAGCCGCCGATCACCACCGGCCCAGGCACGCCTTGGTTGGCCTGCAACTCGTCTGCACCGGGCAACTCGTGGCGCGGCGCGACCGTTCCGGTCAGCCGCTCAGCGATCGCGCCGTTGAAGCGGATCAGCACCGCGCCGACCACCATCGAAAGCAGCACTGCGCTGATGGCGATCTGCCCCAGGCGCGCGTCGACGACCCGCGCGTCGAGCGCGATGGCCACCAGCGCGAGGCCAAACTCGCCGCCCACAGCCAGCAGCAGCGCGGTGCGCCAGGCCAGCGTCAGCGGCAGACCGACACGGCGCACCATCGCGGCGACGATCAGCAGCTTGCTCGCCAGAATCACCGCCGCCCCCAGAAGCGCCCAGTGCAACACGGGCCAAACGGCGCCCGGATCAAAAAGCATGCCGATGCCTACGAAGAACAGGCCCAGCAGCACGTCGCGGAAGGGCCGCATCGAGGCCTCGACCTGGTGGCGGAACGCGGTCTCGCCGAGAATCATGCCGGCCAGGAAGCCGCCGAAGGCCAGCGACAGCCCCAGGCCGTGGGTGGTCCAAGCCGCCAGCAGCGCGATCAGCAGCACGGTCAGCGTGAACATCTCCGCAGAGCGGCGTTCGGCCACGTGGTGGATCAACCGGCGCAGTAGCAGTCGACCGACGAGAAACACAAGCGCGAACGCCAGCATCGCCTTGGCCGCTGCCCAGGCCAGCGCGCCGGCGAGCACGTCGGCCGTTGCTGCAACGCCCAGTACGGGAATGACAACGAGGAAGGGCACCGCGGTGACGTCCTGGAACACCGACATGGCCAGTCCCAGGCGGCCATGAGGAGCACTGTCCTCACCACGCTCCTTCAGCAGACTGGCGATGATGGTCGTCGACGACTGTGCGAATACCGCGCCGAGCACGAAAGCAGCCGCTGCGGGCAACCCGGCGGTCCAGCCAGCCAGCCCCACCGCCGCTGTAGTGAAGACGACCTGCCCCGTGCCCAGGCCGAGTACCTGGTGACGGAGCGCCTGCAACTGAGGCAGCGAGAAGTTCAGCCCGATCGTGAACAGCAGGAAGACCACGCCAAACTCGGCCAGGGCCGCGAACTCCGGCACCTGAACCGTGGGCCCGGCAGTATGCGGACCCAGAATCACGCCAACCAGCAGGTAACCCAGCGCCGAGGGCACCTGCAGCCGCTGGCAGGCGAGCACCACTGCCAACGCCAGGGCGAGCAGCAGCAGGATTTGTGTCAGGTGCGCCATGGTGACTCAACGACGGCGCGCATAGGAACTTCACTTCTCCTGTCCATGGACCGAGATCGACCAACGGTGACCAGATGTCCCGTCCGCTGAGCGCGTCAGCCGCTAGATTCTGCGGGTGCGGGTGCGGGTGCGGGTGCGGGTGCGGGGCCGCGCCGGCCGTGGTCAAGCCCAGCCATCAGTCTTCGCACCAATTTTGTCCCTATTGTGGATGGCGTCGTGGCAGCTGAATCCGGCCCTGCCGGAGCGAACATTGCAGATCGAGTGCGCCATCGTCCAGTTGGCTGGATGCACCGTCTCGCCGGCCGCTCGGCGTCTGAGCGATCTAAAGCTGCGGCAGGTAAAGATCTTGGCGCTTTACGCGTTAGGTAGTGATGCAGGCTCACGCCATGAGCCTGTCGACTGTCAGACTGCCTCGAACAGCCCCCGGTGGGGCGCCGAGGTTGGAGATGAACAAGCGGGACATGCAGCGCCTGTGGGACCTGGTCGGGCGATTGACCAGGATGCAGCGCAAGGAACTCATCGGGAGGCTGGCGACGCAGGCGGCGGCCAGCGAGTCGGTCGAACTGCTTGAGTCCGGTGGTCGACAAAAGCGCTGTCCGCACTGCGCTGGCGAGCGCATCGTGCGCAACGGAACCGCCAACGGACTTCAGCGCTACAAGTGCCGCGACTGTGGCCAGACCTTCAACGCGCTGACCGGAACACCCTTGGCCCGGCTGCGCCACAAGGGCAAGTGGCTCGACCAGACCGGGGCGTTGGCCGACGGATTGACGGTGCATCGAGCAGCCGAACGCCTTGGCGTGGCACCAAGCACCGCCTTCCGCTGGCGACACCGGTTTCTCTCGGTGCCACGGGGCGTCAAACCAGCGGTCTTGGCTGGTGTGGCTGAGATAGACGAGACATACGTGCTGGAGTCCTTCAAGGGGCAGAAAGTCGTCGGCCGCGTCGCCCGCAAGCGCGGCGGCAGCGCCGCCAAGCGAGGCTTATCGCGCGAGCAGATTCCCATTCTGGTGGCCCGCGACCGCTCCGGCACGACCACCGACTACGTGCTGACCGACAGCCGCAAGGGCGCGGTCGTGGCTGTGCTCAAACCCCTGCTTCCGCCCGACGCAGTGGTGTGCACCGACGGCGGTGGTTCGATTGGGCAGGCTGTCAAAGACCTGGGGCTGGAGCATCACGCGGTGGTGACGTCCAAAGGCGTCCATGCCATCGGCGCCTGGCACATCCAGAACGTCAACTCGTACCACGGCCGGTTCAAGGGCTGGATGCGCCGCTTCCACGGCGTGGCGACCTCATACCTGGAGAACTACCTCGGATGGTTTCGTGCCCTGGACCGTACGCCGCGCAACGCCTCGCAACCCGCGCAGCTGCTCAGCCTTGCAGTCGGCACCTAAGGCCATCATCAGCTAACGCGCAAAGCGCCAAGATCTTACCAGGCCCTGCCCGCCGAGTCACAAGCGCAAAAGTCCTCGTAGTTTGGATTCGCGCACCTTGCACACGCCTTGGCGCCACGGCTGCATCGAGACAATCAAGCAAGGTCAAAGCTGACCGGTGGAGACGTGGAACGCCAGTTCGGGAGCAGCCGATGCGACGCCGGTGTCGACTGGAATGTGTCGGCGGGTGCTCGCAGAGCTGATCTTCTAGGAGCCCCTGACGGACCTTCCAGCGCGAGCCAACCCTTGTCGATGGCGGTGTGGCTCTGACATTTACCTTTGAACTCAACGAAGAGGGCACGATGCGAAGTGTTCAATCAGTCTGTATGGGCTAGCAGGCTGTTGAATTTCGCCCGCGCGTAAACGTCGTCTGGGCAGTGGTCGTTGTGGATACCGTGTTTGTGCAAAACGCGGAGTGAAGGCGATGCGAGGATCTGACGGTATGCAAGAGGCGCTGTTCACGGTGGCCAAGCTCGAAGACTTCGTGCCGGCCGATCACCCGCTGCGCCCGATCCGCCTGCTGGTCAACGAAGCGCTGGGCCGCCTGAACGGGCTGTTCAACCTGATCTATGCCGACAGCGGGCGTGCCTCCATCGCCCCGGAGAAGCTGCTGCGTGCGATGCTGATCCAGGTGTTGTTCTCGGTACGCAGCGAGCGCCAGCTGATGGAGCAGGTGCGCTACAACCTGCTGTACCGCTGGTTCATCGGCCTGGCCATCGACGATGAGGTCTGGGACCACTCCAGCTTCAGCAAGAACCGCGAGCGGTTGCTGCAGCACGCCGTGGTCGAGAGCTTCTTCACCGAGGTCATGACGCTGGCCGACAAGGCCGGGCTGCTGAGCAAGGAACACTTCTCGGTGGACGGCACGCTGATCCAGGCCTGGGCCAGCCACAAGAGCTTCGCACCGAAGGACGGCGGCAGCGACGACGCCAACGGCGGGCCCGGCCGCAACGCCCAAGCCAACTGGAAGGGCCGCCCGCGCAGCAACGACACCCATGTCAGCACCACCGACCCCGACGCCAGACTGTTCCGCAAGAGCCACCACGGTTCAGCCATCCTGGCCTTCCAGGGTCATGTGCTGATGGAGAACCGCTCGGGACTGGTGGTCGGGGCGATGGTCACCCATGCCGACGGCCTGGGCGAGCGCGCCGCGGCGCTGGCCATGCTCGACACCGTACCCGGCACTCACCCCAAGACCATCGCGGCGGACAAGGCCTACGACACCCGGGACTTCATTGCTGCGTGCCGCCAGCGCCGCATCACGCCGCACGTAGCGGCCAATGACACGCGCATTGGCGGCAGCGCGATCGATGGTCGCACCCTGCGGCATCCCGGCTACGCCATCAGCCAGACGATCCGCAAGCGCATCGAGGAGCACTTCGGCTGGGGCAAGACCATCGGTCGCATCCGCCAGACGGTGTACCGCGGGCTGCGACGCGTCGATCAGCACTTCAAGCTCACGATGACGGCCAGCAACATCGTGCGCATGGCTCGAATGCTGGGCAGATCGCCGCTCGGGGCGCTGCGATGAGCACCAAGGGACACCGCGCACGCGATGAAAGCGCCGCGGCACCTTCGGTCCACACCCACCGAGTACGGTGTTCAGACCTCCACGTTCACGCTGATTTACTTGCTAGAAGCGCATCGATCTGCCAATCGATCCAAATTTAAACAGCCTGCTAGGCGCACCGAGCCCATGCATTGAGCGTCGAACACCCCTGCTTGGCCATGCAATACGCCTACATCCCAGTGCGACTTCACCTGGAAGAATTGCTCGAACTGGGCAGTTGCGATAAGCTTGTTCTATGAGTTCCATTGTTTCCAAGTACGCGTTCGGCGTTGCATTCTGCGAGGCGGCATTCCGTGCTGCTGTGTCGCTGTGCACTCCGCAGCCGCGTGCCGGGATGGGGACTCACACCCGTCAGCCGGCCGCACTTCCTTAGGCCCGGCGATCACTTCCAACCATTTGCGCAAACTTCAGATCGCCGGGCTCCAAGCCCGCGCGTAGATGCGTGTCTCCGATCCGGAGGCACTCAGCTTGACACTGAAGGAATGCCCCGTGGAAGTCGTCACCCTTGAGCGCACGCTCACTGAACTGGACCATGTCCGCCTCCTGAACCTGCTCCGCCGCGATGCACGCGGTGACGGTTCACCCGCCGCAATTCCGTGCCATCGAAGACGTCTTGGACGCCTCCGCGCTCGTGCCTTCGCGCGAGGTGGCGCCCGACGTCGTGACGATGTGTTCGCAGGTCCTGCTGCAGGACACCCAGACCAGCCAGCGAAACACGCTGACCCTGTGTTACCCCGCGGACGCCGAACCGGCGGTTGGATTCGTGTCGGTACTGTCGCCAGTCGGCAGCGCCCTGCTCGGCCTGCGGGTCGGCAGCATTGCTCGCTGGTCTACCCCTGCCGGCGATGAAAAGGCGGCCGAGGTCCTGGCCATCCTCTTCCAGCCCGAGTCGAGCGGCGACTACGCGATGTAGCCGCCGCGTGCAGCCTCGAAGCTGCACATCACGATGGCGACGACGGCGGGTCTGAATTCCACCTTTGGAGCGATTCACATCGCAACCTAGGCACACGCTCGTCTGGCGCCTTCCGGAACACGACTGTTCTTGAGGAAACACAGATGACCTCTTTCATTTCCATTCTGGCGGCAACCGACTTTTCGGTCGACGGCAACAATGCCGTGCGCCGCGCTGCGCTGTTGGCACATGAGCACGGAGCCCGCCTTCACATCCTGCACGTTCTGAATGCGGCAGGCTGCAAGCCGCTGCGTGACTGGTTCTCACCGACATTGGACCTCGATCTCAAGGCCGCGCAGGCGCGCGACGCGCTGCGGCGCCTGGCCGTCGAGATATTGGGCGCCTACGACTTGACCGCAAGCGTCGAGGTTGCAGTCGGCAATCCGTTCGAGACCCTGATGAAGGCGTCGGAGCATGTCGACCTTGTGGTGCTCGGACGGCGCGGCCACGGCCTCCTCCAGGGACTGCTCGTGGGCAGGACCGTGGATCGGATGCTCCGAACCTGCCGACGCCCTGTGCTCGTCGTCAAGACGTCTGTGCAAGGGTCCTATCGTCGGATCCTGGTGCCGATCGACTTCACGGCGGCGTCGGGCGCGGCGATTCGTGTGGCCGACCGGATGCGACGCGAGATGAGCATGCATGTGTTCCACGCCCTCAACTCCAAGCGCGAGGCCGTGCTGCGCGACGCCGATGTGCCAGAGCACCTCATCATGGAGACCCGCCTGATGGAAGAAGGAGCGATCAACGCCCGCATGCGTCGCAAGGTCGCCAGACTCGGCCTGGACAGCACGTCCATGAACTATGCACTGGCGTACGGGCACCCGGTGCACTCGACCCTGCGTCACGCCCACAGGCTCGGTGCCGACCTCATCGTCGCCGGGAAACAGGGGCGTTCAACATTGGGCAGTTTCCTTCTCGGCAGCGTCAGCAGCCGTGTTCTGTCTGGGGCGACCTGCGACATGTTGATCGTGCCGCGGCCTCGGGACAGTTCTCCACCACACGCTGCGGAAACGGTCGCGCCTCGACTGAACTCGGAGCCCTACCGGGACAACGCAGCCCTCGCCCAGAGCGCGGCAGCGCATGCCGGGGCATTGACTCAGGGCCATTGGATCCACAACAAGGCGCGCTTTGTGTCGCGGAGAGCGTCATGAACCTGATGGGAATGCCGTGGACCGCCCTGACGGACATGCAGTCGCAGCGGAGCTCACCAGATCGCATGGTTCATCTATGGATGGATCGAGCGCGAACACTTCCTGAACGTGACCGCCTGTGCGGACTGGTGGATGCGAGCGGTCGGGTTGTCGGCGGCTCAGCTCAAGGCCCCTGCGCAGGGTATCGGGAACACTGTTACGCCGGTCGAGCCAAAGGTGTTGGTCCACGACACTGATCGAGCCGAAACCAAACGGCACGGAGCTTCGCGTCAAGTTGAGCCGCTCTCATGAAGATCTCTTCAACGGCGCTCAAGGCAAAGCGTTCCTGTGCCAGCGGCTACCGCTGGTTCGCCCGGCGTTTCAAGAGCCCGGCCGAGTACCAAGGCGTGATCGACGCACTCGTCGCCGACGGACGCGTCGACGACGCCTGCTGGTTGCTGGACCAGTTCGGACCGGTCGACTCCGTTCTCGTGGTCGATGCCATCTCGGCGCATGCCTTCGTCTATGCGGGATCGGTCCAGGTGCGTGGCGAAGTGGATGTTGACGCAGTGCTTCGCACGGGTGGGTCGTTGAACGCAGGCGGCAGCATTCGCGCCGCCAACACGGTCTGGATCGGCAACGACCTGCACGCCGGCGCGGGTCTGCGCACACTCGGCTCGCTGCGCACCGGGGGCGATCTGGTCTCGTCCTGGAGCGTCGAGGTGCACGGCGCCTTGACGTGCGGCGGCGACCTGCGTGTTCGCGGGGCCTTGGCTTGTGGGGCGGCTTTGCGTGGCGAGGGCTTGGCCGTGGTGGCTGAGGACCTCGAAGTCAACGGCATGATCCATTGCGCCAAGAGCCTGCAGGTCGGTGGCCATCTTGTGTGCACGGAAGGTCTGCGCGCCGGACAAGGGATCCAGGTTGGACAGTCGATTCGCAGCGGCATGCACATCGATGCGGGTTGGGGCATTGTTGCGGGATCGGACATCACGGGCGAAGGTGCCATCCGGGCCGGCGAGTGCATCGTCAGTGGCGGCAGCATCCGGGCCGGAGCCGGATTCAGCCTTTGCGCCGGCTTGAGTGTTCGCCGCGATGCATGGCCTTCGTGTGGTCGTGTGGTTTCGCGGGCGCGCCCCGAGAACCTGTTGAGCGGCTTCTGGGACTGCGTTCCGTGCGGAGTGTCGGCATGATGGCAACGCTCGGACCGATCCTCGTTGCGACCGATTTCTCCGGACATGCCCGCCATGCCGCCACGCGGGCGGCCCGCCTGGCGCACGACACCCATTCGATGCTGACCCTGATGCACGTGCTGCCCACCCAGCCGGCGACGAAGATCCGCGAATGGCTGGGAGCCTCGAGTGCGCCTGAGCAGAAGATGTGCGATCAAGCGCACCGGCAGTTGCGCCAACTGGCCTCGGAACTCACCAGCGTCCGGCACGTCGAGCTCAGCATCGAGGCTGCTGGCGGCTCCGCCCTGGACGAGATCGTGCGGACGGCCGAGCGCGTGGATGCTCGGCTGCTGGTGCTGGGCGCACGTGGCGTCGGATTTCTGCGTCGCCTGGTGCTGGGCACCACCTCGCAGCGCCTGGTGCGCCGCACGGACCGACCCCTGCTGGTCGTGCGGCAGACGGCGCATCGGCCGTACCGGCGCGTGCTGGTGGCGGTCGACTTCTCACCTCAGTCGCGCCATGCCTTGACGCTCGCGCGGCGCGTCGCACCAAACGCAAAGCTCGTGATCCTGACGGTGTTCCAGGTGCCGTTCGAGGGGAAGCTGCGCTTTGCCGGCGTCGATGACGCCACGATCGAGGTCTACCGCCAGCGGGCGCGCGAGGGGGCGCGGCGACAACTGCACGCACTGGCCCATGAGGCCGGGCTGTCGCCCTCGCAGCGGGAGCTCTGTGTGGTGGAGGGAGACGCGTCGCGGCGCATCGTCGAGCAGGAGCAGTCACGCGACTGCGACTTGGTCGTGCTGGCCCCGCACGGTCAGTCGGCCGCTGCGGACCTGCTGCTCGGCAGCGTGACCAAGCACGTGCTCGCCGAGGGCAATGTCGACGTGCTCTTGTCGACCCAGCGCGTCAACTGAGCGCCGTCATCGCCACCGCAGCGTCTCAGGCAGGGATCCGCCGGATGTCGCCAGAACAGCGCGGCTTTCTGCAGGACTGCCTCCTCGCACCGTCAGCAGACCAAGCAGGTCCGGTACGCCCCCTTGAACACCTAGTCAGCCAACCTGCCCATGGGAGTGAAGATGAACCCGCCCTTCGTTTCGCTGTGTCCCGAGATCACCCGGTCTGACGCGCTCAAGCTGATGGACTGGCTGGACGACGCGTGCGTGACCCGCCACCTCAGCGATTCGCGGCATGTCTCCCGGTTCATCGAGCAGGTCATCGGTCGGGTTCAGTTGCCCATCCTGACCCATCTGTTCAACCAGGGCGGCCGGTTCTTCATGGTCTGCGACGGGCATGACGTGCCGGTGGGGTTCGTGCGTCTCGTCAAGACAGGACCGGCCTGCGAGATGGTCCTGGTCATCGGCAACCGCGACAACTGGGGCCGTCAGCTCGGGGCCAGCGCCATCCGAGAAGCCATGAAGCTCGCCTTCTTCGAGATGCGCGCCGAGAAGCTCATCGCCAAAATTCACCCGGACAACGCGCGCTCGCTGAAGGTGTTCCAGCGCTGCGGTTTCCTGCTCGAAAGCCAGACCCCTGCCCTGACGAGCCTTGCGATGACTTCGGGGCACTACATCCGGCTCTTGCGCGAGAGCCCCGCAGGTCCAGCCGGCAACATCCACATCACTGAGACCGACCAGGCACGGCTTAGAAGTCTGGTCGCGTTGGAGCAGGCTTCGGCCAATTTCGAGCTGGAGCACGAGATCGAACGAGCCATCGTCGTCGATCCCCGGCAGGTGCCGCGGGATGTCGTGACGATGAACTCCCGAGCCCTGCTGCAGCTGGACGACGAGGAGGTGGAAGTGGTGTTGGTTTACCCTGACGACGCGGACGACAGTGCCGGCAGGCTGTCGGTGTGCGCTGGCATCGGCACCGCGATCCTGGGCTACCGGGAGGGCGATGCTTTCGACTGGCGACTTCCGGACCGGACCTGCCGTATCCGTATCGGGCAGGTGCTGTACCAGCCAGAGGACGCGGGTGATTTTCACCTGTAGATTCGCGCGCCGCGCCGCAGCGACAGATCGCGCTCGGACACTCGGCCCTGCTACGAATGAAGGATCAAGGCGTACCCCGAGATGTAGGCTGATAAAGATGCCGAGTCTTCAGCGGAATCCTTCGCTCGCGGCCGATGGCTGCGACGCATCTCAACCAGGCGCCGTTCCTGGCGTCGCGCTCAGTAGACGCCCTGCGCGCGCATCGCATCCGCCACCTTCACGAAGCCGGCGATGTTGGCGCCATCGACGTAGTTGATCGAGCCGTCGGCGCGCTTGCCGTGGCGCACGCAGTTGTTGTGGATGTCCTTCATGATGGCGTGCAGTCGCTCGTCGACCTCGCCAGCCGACCATGACAGGCGCAGTGCGTTCTGCGACATCTCCAGCCCGGACGTGGCCACGCCGCCAGCGTTGCTGGCCTTGCCAGGTGCATACAACGTGCCGGCCTTCAGGAAGACGTCCACGGCTTCCAGCGTGCTGGGCATGTTGGCGCCCTCGGCCACACAGAACGCGCCATTGGCCACCAGCGTGGCCGCGTCGTGTTCGTCGAGCTCGTTCTGCGTGGCGCAGGGCAGCGCGATGTCGGTGGGCACGTGCCAGGGGCGCTTGCCGGCCTCGAAGTGCAGGCCGAACTGCGCTGCAAACTCCGACAGGCGTCCACGCTTGACGTTCTTCAGCTGCATCAGCGCCTGCAGCTTCTCGGCGTCGAGGCCATCACGGTCGACCACGGTGCCATCGGAATCGGAGAAGGTGATTACGCGCGCGCCCAGCTCGATAGCCTTCTCGGCGGCGAATTGCGCCACGTTGCCCGAGCCGGAGATCGAAACCCGCAGGCCGTCGACGTTGCGATGGGCGCGGCGCAGCATCTCCTGTGCGAAGTACACCGTGCCATAGCCAGTGGCCTCGGGCCGCATCAGGCTGCCGCCGAACGCGATGCCCTTGCCGGTGAACACGCCGCCGGTGTCGTTGGACAGCTTCTTCATCGCGCCGGCCATGAAACCCACTTCGCGTGCACCGACGCCGATGTCGCCCGCTGGCACATCGGTGTTGGGGCCCAGGTGGCGGTACAACTCGCTCATCAGCGCTTGGCAGAAGCGCATCACTTCGGCGTCGCTCTTTCCCTTGGGGTCGAAGTCGGCGCCGCCCTTGGCGCCGCCCATGGGCAGCGTGGTCAGCGAGTTTTTCAGTGTCTGCTCGAAGGCCAGGAACTTCAGGATCGACAGCGTCACCGACGGGTGAAACCGCATGCCGCCCTTGTAGGGGCCAATGGCCGAACTGTGCTGGATGCGGAACGCACGGTTCACCTGGGTCTGGCCATGGTCGTCGAGCCAGGCAACGCGGAACTGGATCGCCCGTTCGGGCTCGACGAGGCGCTCGAGCAGGGCGTACTCGCCGTACTGCGGGTGGGTCTTGATGAAAGGCCATAAGCTGACCATCACCTCCCTGACGGCCTGCAGGAACTCGGGCTGCTGAGGGTCGCGGCGCGCCACGGCGGCCAGGAAGTCTTCGAGATGGGCAAACTTCAAAGCGGTCTTCTCCGATCGAGGGGAATGGGCGCGCACAGTTGTTGGGCGCTGCGCACCACCCGCGAGCCCTCAGGGATTTTAGGGGACCAGGTATGCACTATCCTGACTTGGCCTTTCGGCCGTGCGCCGGTGTAGCGAGGGGTCTGCAGCGGCGTATCGTTAGGTGTCCTTTTTCATACAGAGGTTGCCCGCCCAGACTGCGCGGCATGCCACACAAGCCCGCCGCAGGCCGGAAGGACACGCCACCCATGTCTGCGCGTGTGCACGCGTTGCTGGCGCGCCTAGCCTCGGTCATGCGCGCCGAGGTTAGGTGCCAGGCCGCAGCCGAAGGCTTGACGCCGACGCAGGCCGATCTGCTGGCCATGCTGGGAGGGCGTCCGCCGGGCCTGCGCCTGGGTTGGCTGGCCAAGCAGCCTGAGACTCACGAGCGCACGTCGACTTTCTGGCCACCCGGCTTGGTGCCGACATGGGGCGAGGTGGCGCCTGTGCCTACCTTCAGCCCTCTGGCCTGCAGCACCTGACCGACGGTAGCGAACAGTTGCTCGCCCAGGTCGTGGTCCTCCAGCAAGCGGCGGAACTTCAGCAGCGTGGTGCCGTCTGGCACGCGCTCGTGTTCCAGGTCGAGGCCCACGAAGCGGCGCAGCGCCGTGCTGTCCAGCAGCGCTTCCTCGCACGCCTCGTCGGCCAGGTTGAACCAGTGCTGCACGAAGTACATGTGCAGCATGCGCTGCAGTCCCACCGGAGGGCGCCCGTTGCCCGGCTTGGGGTAGTGCGGCTCGATCAGCTCGCACAGCTCGCTCCACGGCACGAACTCGTTCATCGTGGCCAGGAACACGTCGCGCTTGGTGGCTCGGCGATACCGCTCGACTTCATCGCGCTACAACGCATCTACGCGTCGAACGGTGTACTTGTTCAGCATTGCCTTAGGGCAGCGCTCGCGCGAGAGTTCGTTGCATTGCTGAACCCGTGCGTTGCATGCCGCAACTTGGCCAGTTCCGGCCACGCTCGACTCGCCATAAGTTGATCGATTTCCTGCAGGTGCGGGTGCCGATCGGACCGGTGCCCTGGTACGCGGTAGCTGAGCCAGGTTCGCCGCCTGTCCACCGATCGCGACCTGGCTCGTTTCTCGTCGCCCTGCCAATCGCGGAACGCACGTCTGCGGCCTGACGCTTCGGCTGGATCGTGTCGCCTGACGAAACAGTGAGATTCGAACGGGCTGGCTTATCAACGCAGGCGGCAATACCTATGATCCTTTCGTGTCGGCACACAGCCTCCGGGCTACTTCCGGCGCGACTGAACCGGCTGCGACGACCTGCGTGCAGCCCTTGCATCGAAAGGAAGCACCATGTTTGCATTGCATGCGCCCGAGCTCGACGAAGTGCCGGATGGGGCGAATGCTGCTCGCGTACATCCCGCCGGTCTGCAACAAGGCAAATGTTCTGCAGGCGCCCACAACGCCTTGTTGTCTGCGCTGCCTGGCGACGTGGTTCATCGACTGAGCTCGAACCTCGAACTCGTGCACCTACCCGCAGGCAAGTTGCTCTGGGAACCGGGCGACTTGATTCTCGAGGTGCACTTTCCTGCGAGTTCGATTGTCGCCACGAGCTATTTGATGGAAAACGGCAATACGGCGGAAGTGGCGTTGATTGGCCGCGAGGGCGTTGTCGGCGTGCCTCTCATCCTTGGCACGGCGATCGCGACGGTCCGGGCCAGGGTGCAAAGCGCAGGGCTCGCGTTCAAGTTGGCCGCACCAATTCTGTTGGACGAATTCGCACGCAGCGGCGACCTGATGCGTGTGCTGTTGCACTACGCCGGGCGCCACATCGCACAGATCGCGCAGACCGCTGCGAGCAATCGCCACGGCACACTCGAGCAGCGCCTGTGTCGGTGGTTGTTGCAGAACCTCGATCGCGTGTCAGGCAATGAATTGAGCATGACCCACGAGTGCATTGCGAACGCACTCGGTGCCAAGCGCGAGTGGGTCACTGAAAGGGCAGGTCGGCTTCGTCGGGAAGGCGCAATCAGCTACCGCCGGGGCCGGATCACGGTACTGGATCGTTCCACCCTCGAACGGCGGGCCGGCGAGTGCTACGACGACGGCTCACGCAGGCACGATCGAGAAGACCTGGCATTGCTGTGAGCCATCTCATGAGCCAGTCTTCGCTCCCTCTTGCGACAACCCGCTTTGTCGCGACGCTGATCGTGGCAGTCGTGTCGGGTGTCATCACCTTCATGCTGATGTAGATGCGTTCGCCGTGCCCGCGCCGCAAGGACAAGGCACCCTCATGGAAATCGAGCGACATGCCGTGGCTCGCGCTGCATACAACCAATACGCCTACAACGCAGTGCGACATGCCGTACCTCGGTTGCTCGACAACGCTATCGCCAATAGAATTCATATCATGTTTTCCACCCCTCACACCGCTGCGTTTTGTGTCGCGCAAACCCAGGTGACCGCCACGGCCGCTGGGCTTGATTGCGGCCGCGCGGTGCGGGCCGGGATGGAAACTCTCACCTGTCCGCCGGCCGCACATTCCTGAGCCCGGCGATCACTTCCACCTGACTGCGCAAACCCCAGATCGCCGGGCCTCCAAGCCCGCGCCATAGCCTGCGTTGCCTGCATCTTTTGCCGGCAACGGGGCGTCCCAAATCTGAAGGGTCGCATCATGGAAGTCCTGGCACTTGAGCGCACGCTCACCGAACTGGATCACGTCCGGCTCACCAATCTCATTCAACGCCACAAATGCGGCAACACCGGGGCGTCGGCCACCCTGCCGATCGAACGCGTGCTCGGTGAGGCCGACATCGTGCATTGGCGCCAGATCCCTCCCGACCTCGTGACCATGCACTCGCGCGTTCTGCTCAGAGATCTGCAGACCGGCGCGGAGAAGGAACTCACACTGAGCTATCCGGCCGACGCCAACGCCGCAGCGGGTGATGTGTCGGTGTTGTCGCCGGTGGGTTGGAGCCTGCTCGGTCAGCGTGTGGGTGACACCGTCTTCTGGCCAACGCCCTCGGGGGGTAACTTGTCGGCCGAGATCGTGGGCATCCTGTTCCAGCCCGAGGCCAGCGGCGAGCACGCGATGTAGCCACCACCCGCAGCGCTGCGTCGCTGCGCGCCGCCGCCCCATTCGGACACGGCGACCGATCCACCCGAGCAACTTCGAGCGCGGCCCGAAAGGCGCGACGCTGGCGCTCGTGCGGCGCTATCGAACTGCGCCGCGAACCCACAGGAGTATTCAAGATGACCCCGTTCAAATTCATTCTGGCGGCCACCGACTTTTCCTTGCCAGCGAACAACGCCGTTCACCGTGCCGCGATGCTGGCCAAACAGCACGATTCCCGTCTGCACCTCGTTCATGTCGTCGCTCCGGCAAGCCGCGCACGCGTTCGCGAATGGTTCTCGCCGGCGATCGATCTCGATCTGAAGCTTGCCGAGGCGCGTGACACGCTGTACCGCCTGGCTGCGGACCTGACGATTCGGTACAACGTGACGCCATCCCTCGAGGTGCGCACCGGCAACGTTCTCGAGGAGTTGCACCGAGCATCGTCACGCGCCGACCTGCTGGTGATGGGACGGCGGCGCAGAAGTGCACTGACCGAGATGGTGTTGGGCAGTACTGCGCAGCGCCTGATGGAGTGCGCCCGGAGGCCCGTGCTGGTGGTCAAGCAGGTACCCAGGTTGGAGTACCGCCGCGCGCTGGTACCGATCGATTTCACGCCGGCCTCGGACGCGGCGGCGCTGGTCGCCGCGGCGTTGGCGAGCGACATTGAGCTGCAGGTCTTCCATGCCTTTGATTCGACCGGCGAGGTGGTCATGCGCGAAGCCGATGTCAGCGCGTCCGTCATCCGTGAATATCTTCTGCGCGAAGAGGTTGCCTTGATGGCGCGCATGCAACGCAGAATGACCCAGCTCGGATTGGACAGCCACAGACTGAGCTTTGCCCTCGGGCGTGGAGCGCCAGTGAAGGCCACCCTGCGACAGGCAGAAAGCTTGAACGCCGATGTGCTGGTGGCGACGAAACAGCGGCGTGGTCGGATGGCCATGTCGGTGCTGGGCACCATCAACAGCCTGCTGGCGCGCTCACGCTGCGACATGTTGATTGTCTCGGGCGGGGTGCGCGATCCGCGGCATCCGCCGTCCGTGTCCGCCATGCGGCCTGTGGCGCCGGCGGTTCCCCTCGGCAATCAGCCGGCCAATCGTGTGCATGCAACGCAAGGGTCTTCATGGATGCGATCGCAGTTACCGGCAGAGGCTTTCATGGCTGACGCGCAGGGACGTCCCTGGCGCGCCGGTGGATGAAGGCCACGACGGATCCCCCTCAATGAATTGGAGCAAGACATGAGAAGCAGCTTTTCGAATCCGTGGGTCGAGGTGATCCTCGAGCAGATGTGGATCACCCGGCAGACGACCGCCATGCTGGCCAGTAGCATCGATTTCGACCTGCTGCTCGACCCTCAGGCCATGACCGACTACTGCCTGAACCCGAGCGAGAAGCGGTTGAACCCGCTGGAGTTCCATGGCAAACGACGCGCGTCGGTGGCGCAGCGCTCGATATCAGGCAAACCTGAGCACGATGCGGCGTCGCATGCGCAAATTGGACAGACGCGCAAGCTGAGCGCAAGCTACGCGGCACCTTGACCATCAAGGAAGGAGCCGGTCATGAACGCACTCGACAGCATTGCGACGCTGAAAACGGCATCCGGAAGTGCCCGCTACGTCAGCCTGGCAAAGCTGGCTGGCAAGACCGGGACCGACCTGGCGCGCCTGCCGCACACCGTGAAGATTCTGCTGGAGAACATCGCCCGCCGCGCCGGCGGGCGCGATGTGTCGCAGGCCGACGTGAAATCGCTGGCGCGCTGGCCGGATGGCATCGACGCGTCCCTCGCGTTCATGCCGGCGCGGGTGTTGATGCAGGACTTCACCGGCGTGCCCGCCGTGGTCGACCTCGCGGCGATGCGCAGCGCGGTCGCACGTGCCGGGGGCGACCCGAAGCGCGTCAATCCGTTCGTGCCGGTGGACCTGGTCATCGACCATTCAGTGCAGGTCGATCGTTTCGGCAGTGCCGATGCCTACGCTGCCAACCTGCAATGGGAATACGAGCGCAACCGCGAACGCTACGCGCTGCTCAACTGGGCTCAGCAGGCCTTCGAGGGTTTCCGTGTGGTGCCGCCGGGCATGGGCATCTGCCACCAGGTCAACCTCGAACACCTGGGGCAGGTGGTGATCGAGCGCGACGGCTGGGTCTTTCCGGACACCGTCGTCGGCACCGATTCGCACACGCCGATGATCAACGGCCTGGGCGTACTGGGCTGGGGCGTCGGCGGCATCGAGGCCGAAGCGGCGATGCTCGGCCAGCCGATGTTCCTGCCCAGGCCGGTCGTACTCGGCGTGCGCACGCGCGGGCAACTGCCGCCGGGCACTACCGCCACCGACCTTGTGCTGACCTTGACGCAGATGCTCAGGGCACATGGCGTGGTCGGCAAGTTTGTCGAATTCTTCGGCCCCGGCCTGAGCAGCCTTAGCATCGCCGACCGCGCGACGCTGTCGAACATGTCGCCCGAGTTCGGCGCCACGGCGACCTTGTTCCCAGTCGATGCCAACACCTTGAAGTACCTGCGCCTGACCGGGCGCGGCGCGAGTGTCGACCTGGTCGAACGCTACACGCGCGAACAGGGCTTGTTCCGGACCGACGACGACATCGAGCCGAATTTCAGCGAGGTGCTCGAACTGGATCTGAACCGGGTCGAACCGAGCGTGGCCGGACCGAAGCGGCCGCAGGATCGGGTGGCGCTGGCGGGCGTCGCACAGTCGTTCAGGTCCGGCATCGGCGGGGCACCGGCCGAAGTCAGCGTCAAGCAGATTTCGCGGCTGAACGATGAAAGCGACCTCCAGGCGGGGGAGGTGCTGAAGGCGCCGCCGGAGCGTTTGCCACAGCCGGACGCCGCCGCAGGCGGTGATCCCACGGTTCGGTCGTCATCGCGGCGATCACCAGTTGCACCAACACCTCGAACCCTGCGGTGATGATCGCCGCGGGCCTGCTGGCACGCAAGGCGGTCGAAGCCGGCCTGCAGTGCAAGCCGTGGGTGAAGACCTCGCTGGCGCCGGGCTCGCGCGTGGTCACGCAGCTACCTGGACAAGGCGGGGCTGACGCCCTACCTCGAAAAATTGGGCTTCGACCTGGTCGGCTACGGTTGCACCACCTGCATCGGCAACTCGGGGCCATTGCCCGAGGAAGTGGCCAAGGCCGTCAGCGAAAACGACCTGGCGGTGGCGGCGGTGCTGTCGGGCAATCGCAACTTCGAAGGCCGCATCCACGCCCAGGTGAAAGCCAGCTACCTGGCGTCGCCACCGCTGGTCGTCGCCTACGCACTGGCCGGCACGGTGCTGTGCGACCTGAGCGCGGACGCGCTGGGCAATGACAAGCGTGGCAAGCCGGTCTATCTGAAGGACATCTGGCCGAGCGCCGAAGAGATCGAATCCTTGGTCGCCTCGTCGGTGCTGTCCGAGCAGTTCGACACGCGAGTACGGCCGCATCTTCGAAGGCGACGACAAATGGAAGAGCATGCCGGCGCCAACCGGCACGGTCTTCGACTGGCGCGGTGATTCGACCTATGTGCGCGAGCCGCCCTTCTTCATCGATTTCACTGCCGACGCCGGCAGCGCTGTCCGACATCGACGGCGCGCGCGCGCTGGCGTTGTTGGGCGACTCGATCACCACCGATCACATCTCACCGGCCGGGTCGATCGCCCGCGATTCGCCGGCTGGCAAGTATCTGCTCGAGCATGGCGTGACGTTTTCCGAGTTCAACAGCTATGGCTCGCGGCGCGGCAACCACGAAGTGATGATGCGCGGCACTTTCGGCAACATCCGTCTGCGCAACGCGATGGTCGCCCGGCAGCGAAGGCCCGTGGACCGTGCATGTGCCCAGTGGCGAGAGGATGAGCATCTACGACGCCGCGATGCGCTACCAGCAGGCGGGCACGCCGCTCGTCGTCATCGCCGGGCGCGAGTACGGATCGGGAAGCTCGCGCGACTGGGCGGCCAAGGGCCCCGCGCTGTTGGGCATCAAGGCGATCATCGCCGAGAGCTACGAGCGCATCCACCGCAGCAACCTCGTATGCATGGGCGTACTGCCGTTGCAGTTCATCGAGGGCGAATCGGCAGCTGTCGCTGCGCCTGGACGGCAGCGAGATCTTCAGCGTTACCGGTATCGCCGCCGGCATTCAGCCCAGGCACCTTGCCCAGGTGTGCGCCACCCGAGCGGATGGCTCGCGCACGCGCTTCGACGCGATCATCAGGATCGATGCACCGGCCGAAGTCGAGTACTTCCGCCACGGTGGCATCTTGCAGATGGTGCTGCGCCAGTTGCTGCCGACGTGAACATCGCGCCCGCACCCGAAAGCCTCGACTGCCTGCTGCACTCGGTGCAAGGCTGCCGAGTCTGCGCCGCGCATCTGCCGCTCGGGCCGCGTCCGGTGCTACAAGCCGGCACCACCGCGCGCATCCTCATCGTCGGCCAGGCGCCCGGGGCCAGGGTGCACGCCAGCGGCATTCCCTGGAGTGATGCCAGCGGCGAGCGCCTGCGCCGCTGGATGGCCATCGACGCGGGCGTCTTCTACGATGAGCACAAGGTGGCGATCCTGCCGATGGGTTTTTGTTATCCAGGTCGCGCCGCCAGCGGCGACCTGCCGCCCCGGCGTGAATGCGCGCCGTTGTGGCACTCGCGCTTGCTGGCGCACATGCCGCAGATCGAACTGACCTTGTTGATCGGCGGGCACGCGCAGGCCCGCTTCTTGTGCGATGTCGGTCACCGCTCTGTCACGGCAACGACACGTGACTGGCGGGCCCAAGCGCCGCGGATCATCCCGCTGCCGCATCCGTCGCCGCGCAATGTCGCCTGGTTCAAGGCCAACCCCTGGTTCGAAGTCGACGTGCTGCCGGTGCTGCGGCAAACGGTGCGCCGGCTACTCGGCGCCTGACATGGACCGGCTGAAGTCCGCGGCAGCCGCCATCCCCGCATGCCAGGTGTTGACCGTGGGTCATTCGACGCGACCGATTGACGAATTGATCGCCATGCTGGTCGGCCACGGTGTCACCACGCTCGTCGACGTGCGCACCGTGCCGCGTTCTCGGCACAACCCGCAATTTGGTGAGCAGGCGCTGAGTGAACGTCTGGCTGCAGGTCACATCTGCTATGCGCATGCCGTCGGGCTCGGCGGCTTCAGGCGCCCCCTGCCCAACTCGCCGAACACCGGTTGGCGCAACCTGTCGTTCCGGGGTTACGCGGACTACATGCAGACTGCAGAATTTGCCCAGGAGCTGATCGGCCTGATCGAGCTGGCACAAGACGAGCGCGTCGCGCTGATGTGTGCTGAAGCCGTGCCGTGGCGCTGCCACCGCTCGCTGATCGCCGACGCGCTGATCGTGCACGGCGTGGGGGCTTGCGAGATCGTCAGCCCGACGAAGCTGCGCTCGCACAAGCTGACGAAATTTGCGCGCGCCTTCACACGAGCAAGCGGCACATGGATCGACTATCCGCCTGAGCAGCCATGATCGTGCTGGCCTGGCCACGGTGCCGCCACACGCGGACCGGCGAGGGCCGGCGGCCACTGCGAAACCACAATCGAGCCTCATGAGAACGCCGCCGCCCCCATCCATTGGAACGCCGACTTCGACTCGGCATCCTGCTGCTCGCCGCATCCACCTCGGCGTCGTGGCGACGCTGCAGGCCATCATGGTGGTGGAACTGGTCGCGCTGCTCGTGCGGAGTTCGTGGGCGAGCAGCGTATGGTTGCTGGCGATCATGGCCGTCACCGCTGCGCCTGCGCTCCTGGGCCGCCGGTTGCCGGTGCGTATCCCCGCCGAATACGAGTTGCTGGCGATCCTGTTCGTCTTCGCCTCGCTGTTCCTGGGCGAGTTCCACAGCTACTACGAACGCTTCTGGTGGTGGGACATCGTGCTGCACAGCACGTCTGGATTGTTGCTGGGCCTCGTCGGCTTCCTGCTGGTCTACGTATTGAATGAGAGTCGGCGCATCGACCTGCACATGCTCCCGGGCTTCGTGGCTTTGTTCGCATTCGCCTTTGCAGTGACCGTGGGCGCGCTGTGGGAGATCTTCGAGTTCGCCGTCGATCAGCTTCTTGGCCTGCAGATGCAGAAACCGATGCTCGGCGACCCCTCTGGGCTGACCGACACGATGTGGGACCTGATCGTCGATACCCTGGGTGCGGCGCTCATCAGCGCTTTCGGCTGGTGGCACATGAAACGCGATCGACGCTCGTTCATCGACGTCTGGACCGATCGCTTCGTCGCCAAGAATCCGCGGCTCTTTCGCCGCTGAAGGCACGCGCGGTGTCCGTCGCACGAATCCTTCCCGCGTATGCGTTGACGGCCGTTGCCGGCTGGATCGATACCGTCGGCATCATGCTGTTCTTCGAGGAGCTGCAGATCTTCCCGACCTACATGAGCGGCAACACCACGCGGCTTTTCGTGTCGGCACAGCGAGGCGACATGCAGCGCCTGGGCCTGTTCGGTGCGGCGATCGTGCTGTTCGTGATCGGCGCCGGTGTCGGCCGCTGGGTGAATGATGGCAGCCGCGGCCGTGAAGCCACCGGCCTGCTGCTCGAGGCGACGCTGATATTCGCCGCCGCGCTGGCGGCGGCGAGTACCGCGCCCGAGACGCTGACGCTCGGCTTGCTGGCTGCGGCGATGGGTTGGAACAATGTCGCGCTCGAACCGCGCCGTGGCGTGGTACCCCGCGGCTTCATCACCGGCACGCTGGTCTCGCTGGCCAGCAGTGTGGCCGACGCGCTGGCCAAGCGGGGGCCGTGGGCGCAGGTGAAGAAGCCGGCGCTGGTCTGGCTCAGCCTGGCCGGCGGCGCGTTGGCCGGCGTCTATTCGACCACCTTGCTGCCAGGGGCTCTCGTCCTTCTGGCGCCGGCCAGCGTGGTCGCATTGTGTGGGGTGGCCGTTGCCATGGGCTGGGTTCGAGACGACGCAAGCTGAGTCGTCAAAGGCTGGTTTGACGCAACCGGCTCAAAAGCGCTTGGAGCGCACGCGTGCTGCAGGTGCAGCAAGCCGCCTTGGGCCCACCGCGGAGGAATCGAAGATGAACATCGATCCCGGCAACACGGTGGCGGTCTCGCGACGTCCATGGCGCGCGCAGGGACCTCGCGCCATGATGGTCGTCATCTGCCAGCCACCGCCTGGACCTCGTCCAGCCTCGACGCCACGACCATCGCCAGTGCAGCCATCAGCGTGAAGATCCCCAGCACGGCGCCGATGCCGAACCACTGGGCAATGATGCCGAACACACCACCGGCAAGCAGGATCAGCCCGACCACCGAATTGCTGAGCGCGGTGTATGTGGCGCGATTGTCGACATCGGCCATGTCGACGGTGTGCACGGAGCGGCCAAGCCGTACCCCCTGGTGCGCGATCATGAGCACAAACAACATCGTCGGCAGAAACCATCCCGATCCCAGGCGGTCCGGATTGGTCAGCGCCGTGATAGCGGCAACCGCATTCACCACGCTGGCCAGCGCCGCCGCGACCATCAGCACGCGCCGGCTCGACCGATCGGCGAGGCGACCCCACACATAGGTGCTCGCCAGACTGGCCGCCGCGGACGCCACCATGAACGAACCCAGCGTACCAAGGCCGCTGGCCTGGCGCTCGCCGCTGAGCGCGATGTAGAACGGCGGCGCCAGCGCCGTCGAAAGCAGCAAGGCGCGGGTCGCGATCAGTCGCAACAGGCGCGCGTCGGTGCGC
The DNA here is from genome assembly GCA_963743935.1 of uncultured beta proteobacterium. GTDB lineage: Bacteria > Pseudomonadota > Gammaproteobacteria > Burkholderiales > Burkholderiaceae_C > Rubrivivax. The sequence continues at coordinate 45,509 of CAVURQ010000001.1, forward strand.
AACATACCGAGTTGCGCGAGGACTGCAGACAGACCGTCGATACCGCCTTCGGTCGAGCCGGGCTCTTCACGGATAGCGCCAAAGACGAGCGCCGCAAGCAGCCAGCACATACCGCCGACGATGACGACGCCGGAGACGGCGGTCGTGGAGAGCGGTATCGAACCGGCCGAGTAGGCGACCGCCACCAGCAACGTCACTGCGGCGGCGATGGTGCCCGCCGTGCCGCTGATCGTGCCGCGCCGGCCCTTGTCGACTGTCTTGCCGAGCACGTCCTTGAAGCTGATGGAGCACAAGCTGCGGCCGAGAGCGAATACCGCGACCAGACCGACCGCAACGGTGCCAGCGAGGACACCCGAAAGCAGCAACCCGACCAGCCCGATGCCGACAAGGGCCGCGCCTTGCACGACACAGCCGAGCTGGTAGACCGTCTTGCGGATGGCGAGCCGTCGAATGCGCGCCGAGATTGCCAACTGCGGCAGCATCGCCAGCGATTCGCGCACCGGCACCAACAACCCGATGGCCCAGGTCGGAGCGCCGACCGCGTCGAGTAACCAGGCCAACACGAGCTTGGCATCGGCCAAGCCTTCGCCGACTTTTGTCAAGCTCAGCGACACCAGGTGGATCCCGAAGTTGCGCGGCTGCTCGCGGCACGCCGATTCGGGCAGATCGCGGCAAACCTGAGCCAGCGGATCGTCGTCGACCAGCAGGGCGTGCAGGCCGGCGAGCTGGCTCATCAGAAGCGATAGACAGCTGCGGCGCCGACACTTGTTGGCATGCGCTCGGCGGGAACAATGATGGCTTCGCCGCCCTTCTTCAAGATGACTTCGCCCCGATCGCCGGGCGCGAGTTGACCTGGCTCACGTTGCTGAATGGCATCAGGCCACTTCGCCATCGCCTTCGCAAGGTACTCCGCGCCGGCAACGTCGGCCGTAGGTCGGATTCGCTCGATACTTTTCATGACTGACTCCTTTCCATTGGCATCCTGCAGTTCTTGATGCCGCGTGGTTATCTACAAGAGGACGTCCGCATCTGCGTTGTGGCAGTTCCACGTCGCATCGGCGCCGCGACTCTGGAGACGAGTCGGCGGAAGAGGCGCGCAAACCAAGAGAAGCCCTTGGCCCGTGTTTTCCTCAAGAACGATACTAGGGAGAACGCCGTCAGTTGATAAGCCCGCGCCCGGGAATCAGACTGTCGCGGTGCGAGACGCGATCGGGAAATGGCGATGGATGATCTGGTGCGCATGGCGGTATTCGCCGAAGTGGTAGACGCGAAGAGCTTCGCGGAGGCCGCGCGTCGGCTGCGTCTGTCGCGTTCGCAGGTGAGCAAACAGGTGGCAAGCCTGGAGCAATCACTGTCGGCACGGCTGCTCAACCGCACGACGCGTTCGTTGAGCCTCACCGAGGCCGGAGCCGCCTACTACGAGCACTGCGCCCGCATCGTCGACGAGTCGCGGCAAGCCAAGCTGGTGGTGAGCCGCTTGCAGGAGGAGCCGAGGGGCATCTTGAAAGTCACCGCTTCGGTCGCCTTCACCACACTGCATATCGCGCCGGCGATTCCCGACTTTCTCGCCCGGCACCCGGGGCTCGGCATCGACATGACGATCAACGACCGCTTCGCGGACCTGGCGGAAGAAGGCTACGACCTTGCTATCCGAATTACCCATGAGCCTGATCTGAACGTCGTCGCGCGCGAACTGGCGCCGATTCATCACCTCGTTTGCGCGACGCCCGGCTATTTCGAGCAACACGGAACACCGACGACGCCCAGCGACCTTTCTTCACACAATTGTCTGATCTACACCCACAACGTCCCGCACGAAGGCCAGTGGCGATTCATGGACGAGGATGCAGAGCGGATTGTTTCCGTTTCGGGCAACCTGCGCCTGAATGACGATGAGGCGATCTGGCAGGCGGCGCGAGGCGGATTGGGACTTGCCTTGCTGCCGACGTTCATGATTGGCGAGGATCTGCGGGCCGGCAGGCTACGGGCGGTGTTGTCGGAATTCGTCCCCGTCCAGCGCAGGCTCTACGCGACCTATCTGCCGAATCGCCATCTGTCACCCAAGGTGCGAGCGTTCATCGACTTTCTGATCGACCGATTTGGTCCGCAGCCCTATTGGGATCGCCTTCACCCATAGGCACGGGTCGACGGCGCGGGTATGGCGCTTGACGCGGTGGCGCTGCAGGGTGCCCCGTCAATGGGAACGGGGCGCGGCTGCGCCGAACGCGACTCGGCGCGCTGCGGCAGTCTCGCGCTGTGGACGTAGGGTGTCCGGCCGGCCGGCGCATTCGCTGCCGGGGCACGGAACGGGTGGGACCTGCGTACTTACAGTAACGACGGTTCCACCGAAGCTTGGAAGGCGCTGGAGCCACAGGCGCACAGCATGCCCTTGAGTTCGCCATCCGTCAGCTTCAATGCTCATGTCGGCGAAATCGGGGATGTGTGTCCAGGGCCCCGCCCTCTGTCCCTGGCGCCAGACATCTTCAGCCGGATCTTCTCGATCGCGTGGACCGGCTCGAGCCCCTTCGGACACACCTCGGCGCAATTCATGATCGTGCGGCAGCGAAACAACCGATAGGCGCCGCTCAAATCATCGAGCCGCTCCTCGGTGGCGCGATCGCGGCTGTCGACGATGAAGCGGTAGGCCTGGATCAAACCAGCGGGCCCCACGAACTTGTCGGGGTTCCACCAGTAGGATGGGCACTGGCTGCTGCAGCACGCGCAGAGAATGCACTCGTACGAGCCGTTCAACCGCTCGCGCTCCTCAGGTGATTGAAGTCGTTCCCTTTCCGGCGGAGGCTCGGCGTTCACCAGGTAGGGCTTGATCGAGTGGTACTGCTTGTAGAACTGCGTCATGTCGACAACAAGGTCGCGAATGATCGGAAAGCCCGGCAAAGGCCGGATGAGCACCGGTTCCTTGAGGTCGCGTACTGGCGTGATGCACGCCAGGCCGTTGCGGCCGTTGATGTTCATCGCGTCGGAGCCGCACACGCCTTCCCTACACGATTTTCTGAGCGTCAGTGTCGGATCCTGCTGCTTCAGGCGCAGGATCACGTCGAGCAGCATGTGCTCGGTCGGCAACAACTCGATGTCGAAGTCCTGCATGTAGGGCTTGGCGTCGCGCTCGGGGTCGTAGCGAGAAATCGAGAACTTCATGGGCTACTTTCGTTTCCAGTGCGCACAGGCGGCGGTTTCAACCTGGCATCGACACCAGGATCCAAACCACGGTCGTGGCGATGGCCGCCAGGCAGCACCCCACCGCTACGAGCAAGATGCGCTGCAGCGCCGGCGGCTTCGCGTAGTCGAGCAGCACGTCGCGCAGGCCCACCCACATGTGCGACAGCAGCGCCGCGAAGAACGTGATCAGTGAGATCGTTATGCTTGGGCTGCCGACCCACCCGTGCCAGTGTGCGTAGTCGTGCACAGGGTCGAGCGCGAAGGTGGCGAGCAGAAAGATCGCGAAAGCCAGCATGTACACGGCACTGAGCCGCTGGACCCACCAAGCAGCCAGCCCGGTAAACCTCATGCCGGGAGCTCTCACAGCAGAACCGTCGTCGCGAGCACCGCCAAGGCGATGCCTGCGAGATTGACGACCCACGCACTGCGCCGCGCCGAGTGCAGAGGAGAGCCGATGTCGAAGTCCGACAACAGGTGCCGCACTCCCGCCAGCACGTGGTGCGACAACGCCCAGACAAGAATCACCATTGCGGCCTTCACTGGGACGAGCCGCAACAAGCTCTGCACCTGCGCGAACGCCTGCTCGTTTTTGAGCGACAAGGCCAACAGGTAGACGACAACAGGCACACCGATGGTCAACACCACGCCGCTGACCCGATGCCCGATCGAAGTCAGCGCACCCACAGGCATACGGATCTTCGTCAGGTTGAGAAAAACGGGGCGGCGCACAGGTGGGGTGGTCATCGGCACTCTCCCAGGCAATCCATGTCGTACCCGACGCGCATCGTCGTCACTACCGTCCCGCTGGACGCGCCGGCACTGCGGCTGAGATGTGACACGCTGGTCGGTCGACTGTACGCAGGCATGCGTTCCGCGGCCTTGTCCCACCTCGAAATCGCCCTGGCGAGGAGGAGGCCCCGCTCCCCTGAATCGCTCTCTCGATCAGACGGCATGTTCATCTGATGTTTCCGGTGCCAGGCTTCGATTCGTCGAAAGATGAACGGTGCGCAAGTCGTCCGCCCGCCGCGAAGAATTTGAATGATGCAAAGTCTCCACCGGCAGATCGCCGAGCGCTCGATGCCTTGCGCGCATCGCCACATCGATTCGGTTCAGAGCTTCGTCGCCCAGAAGTCGCCGGGCCATCGGCAGGAGCTCATCCCGTTCGCGCACGATATGGCGTCTATACAGGTCGGCGAAGTCTTCCACGTCGTTGGTGTCGAGCACTGCTGTAGATCCGGCGACCACCCTCTGCAGCACCCCACGCAGGCTTTGCCAGCGTCCTTCGAGTTCGCGATGCTCGGCGCTAAGCGCTGAGATCATTTCGCGCAGGCACACGGCGTCCGAACCTGCCATGGATTCGAGCAGCGCTGGAAACAGATCCACCTCTTCGTCGGCGTGATGGTCCATGGCGGCCATGTCGAAATAGCGCTTCACGCGGCCGGCGGCGGTTCGCGCGTCCGCGTCCGATCCGTGCGCGCGCAGGTGCCGTGCCAAGCGCTGCAGCGTCGTGCATTGCTCTTCGATGCCTACGTGGCTGGCCGCCAGGACGTCCAGCGGCAGCTCGAAACCGGCAGCGGGTGCGGAGAGGCCAGGGAGTTCGGTAGTCATGGCATGTGTCTTTCGATCAGGTGCCGCGCTTGGCGGCCGCTGCCTGCGCGCGAACGCGCGTCGGGCCGGTCATTGGTGTCGCGCCGCTTCGACTGGTTGCCGCCACGGCGCACTTGCCGGGCCCAGTCGCCGGGCCCGTGATGTCGGCGAGCGTCGCGCCGTCCAGTTCCTTGAAGTAGGCCTGCAAGGCCCTGCCGAGCAGGCCCTTCAGCCTGCACGACGGTGTCAGCGTGCAGGTGTTGGTGCGCTGGTCGAAACACTCGACCAGACGAAAATCGGTCTCGGCGCTGCGCACCACGTCGCCGATGCGGATATCGCCCGGGGCCTGCAGCAATCTCACGCCGCCGCCGCGTCCGCGGGTTGTCTGCAACACGCCCTGGCGCGAGAGGTCGTTGACGATCTTCATCAAGTGGTTCTTCGACACAACGTGCCGGTCGGCCAGTTCGGCAATCGTGACCAGGCGCTCCGGATTCGCCGAGCAGAACATCAGCACGCGCAGGGTGTAGTCGGTGTATTCGGCAAGGCGCATGCTGCTTCCTGTGGTGTCAGTTCGTCGTCCGCGGGTCGGCTTCGCTGGACTTGGTCTTTAAGATGCACATGACATGCATCTTACGGCATCTCTCTTCCGACCGGACAACCGAATTGTCGAAAGTACCCTCCCGCATCTCGGCCCAGCCGGCACCTACACCGCCGCGGGTGCTGGCCAATGTTTCGCCTGGGGTTCAGGCCGTTCTACCTTGGCGCCGCACTGTTCTCCGTGCTGTCGGTGCCGCTGTGGCTGCTTTGCTGTTCGGCCGGGTACTGCTGCCCATGAGTCTGCCACCGTGAATGTGGTATGCGCACGAGAGGCTGTTCGGCTTGGCGGTGGCGATGATCGTCGGCTTCCTGTTGACGGCCGGCCGATCCTGTGGATCCTGCATGCCGCGTATGTCTGGCTGGCCATTGGTTTCGCACTGTTGGCGCTGGCGGTGGGTGCCATCGGCGGCCTGATCATCGGCATGGTCACACGCACGGCACGAGGCCACACCGGCCGGGCGTTGCAGGTGTCGAAGGCCGAGGTGCTGGCATATGCATTCGTCCTTTCGGCCGCGGTGTTGCGCGCGCTGCTGCCAATCGTCGCGCCGCAGTGGCTGGTGTTCTGGCTGCTGGCCGCCGCGCTGGCGTGGAGCGCGGCCTTTGCCATCTACCTGTTCGTCTACGCCCCCTGGTTGACGTCGACGCGCGTCGACGGCAAGGATGGCTGAGGCCGAGTTGCACCGAGCGGCGACTCGAGTGCGCAGAGCAGCAGAATGGGATGGCTTCCACATTCACCGCCAGCGTCATGAAGATTGCACTGCTGTCCGATCTGCACCTGTCAGTGCAGTCGATGCCGCCACCACCAATCGATGCCGATGTGTTGGTGCTTGCCGGCGACCTGCACCGTCCGGCCGCCGCCATCGAATGGGCGCGGCAGTTCAGCGACATGCCGACATTGTTCGTCGCCGGCAACCACGAGTTCTACGGTGGCGACCTCGTGACGACGCTGAGCGAGCTGCGCCGTCACGCCGAAGACACCTCGATACGCGTGCTCGAACACGATGTGTGGTGCCACGAAGGCGTAAGGTTCCTCGGCTGCACGCTGTGGTCCGACTACCGGTTGTACGAATCGCCTGAGCAGCGCGAACGGGGCCTGCAGCAGGCGAGGGCGATGGTGCGCGACTTCTCGCGCATCCGTGTCGCGCCGGACGTCGAAGACCCGTTCACACCGGCTGTTGCGCAGCTGCTATTCGACGGCGCGGTGGCCTGGCTCGAGAGTCAGTTCGCCATCGCACACGACGGGCCAACGGTGGTGATCACTCATTTCGCCCCGGCACGCGGCAGCATTGCCCAGCGGTTCCACGGATCGCCGCTGAACGCGTGTTTCGTTTCCGATCTCGAGGCACAGATCCGGCGCTGGCAGCCAGCCTTGTGGCTGCATGGCCATGTGCACGACAGCTTCGACTATCGGATCGGCGGTACCCGCGTGGTCGCCAATCCGCGCGGATATGCGCCGAATGGTGTGGTCGAGAACAAGGCTTTCGACCCGTCGCTGATCCTTTCGTTGTGATAGCGGATGGAGCGTGAGAAGGCGGCGGCCAGCGAGGCCGCGCACCGCCCGTAACGCTGGACGTCCCGTTCGGTCGGCTTGGCCAAACAGTTTCCTTCGGCAGAATGGCCTTCGCCTAGCGCCGGGCATCGGTGTCGCGCAATGCACGTTCGCCCGGGCACACGCTCCGAGGCCGAACCCATTGATCACCTTGCCCGCGGGCAAGTCGATCGCAGGGCCGACGCGCTTGCCTGCGTCCGCCCGAGCCCTGATCTTGTCCAGGCTGGCCTCGGTAGCCATCAGCAGTTCTTTGAGCTTGTGCGCGCACAGCTCAAGGTCGCCTGACATAGCATCCCCCGCCAGGGGGCCAATGTGCCGTGATTTCAGGGATTGCCTTGCCTCATCGAACCGATCATCCGTTTCTCACCAACCGCAACGTTGTCTTTTCGCTTGCGCTGTTCTGCTGCGTGCTCTGGGGCAGTTCGTACCCGGCCATCAAGAACGGCTACGCGCTGTTCGGAATCGCCGCCGGCGACATTCCGTCGAAGTTGGTGTTCGCCGGCTGGCGCTTCTTTCTCGCGGGGCTGCTGTTGCTGGTGTATGCGTTGCTCAGCGACAAACGCATCGGCGGTTTTTCGTCGCGCAAGCTGGGCCAGTTCGCTGTGCTTGGCCTCACGCAGACGGCGCTGCAGTACGTGTTCTTTTACATCGGGCTGGCCCACACCACCGGCGTTAAGAGTTCGATCATGAATGCCACGGGCACGTTCTTCAGCGTGCTGCTGGCGCATTTCATCTATCACAACGACCGGCTGAGCTACAGCAAGACCCTGGGTTGCGTCATCGGTTTTGTCGGTGTGATGGTCGTCAACTTCGGTGCCGGCCTGGGCGGCGTGTTGCAGTTCGACTTCACCCTGCTCGGGGAAGGTTTTGTGGTCATCGCGGCGCTGGTGCTGGCCGCGGCCAGCATTTACGGAAAGCGCATTTCTCAAGGTATCGACCCGATCGTGATGACCGGCTACCAGCTCACGGTAGGCGGTGCCGCGCTGCTCACTGGCGGCTACGGCACGGGCGGCGAACTGCACGGCTTCACGCTCGCCTCGACCGCGCTGCTTGCCTACATGGTGGTGCTGTCGTCGCTGGCGATCTCGATCTGGAGCCTGCTGCTCAAGTACAACCGGGTCAGCATGGTCACCGCGTTCAACTTCATGGTGCCGGTGTTCGGCGCTGTGCTGTCGGCGATTTTCCTCAACGAGAGCATTCTCGAGTGGCGCAATGGCGTTGCGCTTCTGCTGGTGTGTTACGGGATCTGGTTGGTGACGAAGGAACCCGCGCCGCTGCGCGCGCCGCAGATCGCTTCGTCCGCCAGATAGCCAGTTCAGGCCGACGTCGTCGGCGCGTGATCAAGATGTTGCGCAACACGGCTTCATGGCCGACACGGCAATCGCCAGACGCCAAAACTCCTTGTCGCCCCAGCCTTGCCAGGGCCTGCCCGAGCCGGCCTACGCCTCTGCGTCGCTCGACGACTGGATGGTTGCCGACTGGTCTGTGCGCTGCCGTACATGCAGGTGTTTTCGAGTTCATTGAAAGACACCTCGCCGGGAGAGCTCACGTTCCACTTCATCGCGCTGGAGTTCCAAGGATTCAACGGCGAAATAGTGTCTCTGGTAGACGGGATCGCTGATCGACGCGCCGGCACAGCCCATCGCTTCGACACGTGCCGCAAGCCGGCCTCGGAGATCAACTTCATTGCGCTGGACTCGATCGAACAGCCCCAGCAGCTCGGCGTTGCGGAACGTGCTCCAGTCATTGCCGTTCGTGCCGCCCCGTCGCTGCCGCCATTGGTACGCGCACCGCCGCAACCGCTGGACTTGACGGCGCATGAGTCCCAGCAGCGCGTCGAGCGACGTCGCAGGCTCAAACGCGCCGGGAAAATCAGACTCTGATGAATCGCGATAGCCGCACGTGGTCAAACTCCGTAAACATTCGCTCGTCGAACAACACGGTACGCGGTCGCAGCGCCTGCAGTGCGCCAGTGGTGTGAAGACCGAACCGTAGTCGCAAAGCTGGCGCCGTTCTGTACCCTGCAACACATAGCGCGCAGATTCCCGGCGTTGCCGAGACGGCAGCCAGCATTCCTCTTGTGCGGCAGCGTACAACTGGGATCGCCTTCACCCGTAGTCACGGGTCGACGGTGCGGGTATGGCGCTTGACGCGGCGGCGCAGCAGTGTGCCCCGTTGATGGGAACGAGGCGCAGCTACGCCGAACGTGACTCGGCGCGCGGCGGCAGTCTCGCGCTCTGGCCGTAGGGCGTCCGGCCTGGCCGGCTCAATCGCTGCCGGGGCACGGAACGGGTGGGACCGTGCTGGTGCTGATGCCGCGCGCCAGGAACCGGTGCAGACAGCGCCCGTGGGTCCTCCACGGCACAGACAAGAAGTTCGGGCAGCTTCAAACTGCACCCATCGAGGTCGAGGCTGAGCGCACGAACGGGGCGGTCCGCGTCGACATCGACCATGCATTCAACGAAGGAGCCGCAATGCAAGCACGAAACATCATGACCAGCCCAGTCATTCGCGCCACGCCCGACATCTCCATTCTGGAAGCGGCCGCGCTGCTGGTGGATCACCGCATCAGCGCCATTCCTGTGGTCGACGGCGACGCGGTCGTGGGCATCGTCAGTGAAGCCGATCTGCTGCGCCGCTCTGAAATCGGCACGCAGCGCAGTTCAGGCAGCCACCCCTGGTGGCGGCGCATCTTCGCCAGCGACAAAGAGCCGTCGAACTACATCGAAGCGCATGCGATGAAGGTGGGCGACATCATGACCGCACCTGTGGTCTCGATCGGTGAGGATATGCCCGTGTCCGAAATCGCGGCCCTCTTCGAGTCACACAAGATCAAGCGCGCACCGGTGCTGAGGGCAGAACGCCTGGTGGGCATTGTCAGCCGGTCCGACTTCGTGCGCGCGTTGGTGTCACGCGCAAAGCCTGAACACAACATGCAACCGAAGAGCGATGAATCGATCCGCGTCGCGCTGCTCGCTGAACTCGAGTCCCAAAGTTGGTGGCGTCCCGATCGTTGCAGATTCAGCGTCAACGGCGGCGTCGTGCACTACTCCGGTGGGTACGACGACCTGGACGAGAAAATCGCCGCTCGCGTGGCGGCAGAAAACATTCCGGGTGTACGTGCCGTCGAAGACAGTCGATCAATCTCCATCGCAGCGGCGGGATACCCGGCGGGGGGCTACCCGGTGAGGGGCTACGTTTGAGCGTTGCGCAGGCACCGGCATCATGAACAATCGCATGGGCCATCCATCTGTAGCCGGCGCGCGCGCTGCCTCCGGCATCTGTGCGGCAGCGCACTCGGCAAGCAAGGCGGAAGCCGACGTGATGGCTTGAGCCGCCAGCTGCGAGGCGCCAGACGCAACACCGTGCCACACAGATCCTGCAGCCGCGGGAGATGGACCGGCAGCATCTCCAACGGCATCTCGAACGCGGCGGGCCGGGAAGCGAGGCACGGAGGAGCTCTCTCGGTCAGTGGCCGCGCGCAGGCGCCTTGGCTTGCCACAGAGGTCGCGTGGAAGTCGGCATGGTCACGGCGACACCGCGCTTGCCTCGAATAGCAGCCCCTTCTGAAATGCTGTCGGGTCCCGGATACCCCGAAATCAAGTCGGCCAACGTTGCACCGTCCAGCGCCTGAAAGTAGCCGCGCAGGGCCGCGCCGAACAGGTGCTTCAGGCGGCAGTCCGCAGTCAAAGTGCAGGCATTGGTGCTGGCGTCGAAACACTCAACGAGCCGGAAGTCGGTTTCGGAAGCCCTCACCACGTCGCCAATGCGGATGGTCTCAGGCTCCTTCGACAGCCGGAGCCCGCCACCGCGTCCCCTTGTGGTCTCGATCACACCCTGCCGCGCCAGGTCGTTCACCACCTTCATCAGATGGCCCTTCGACAGGCCGTGTTGCTCAGCCATCTCGCTGATCGTCACCAGGCGCTGCCGATGCCGCGCGCAGTACATCAGCACGCGCAAGGTGTAGTCGGTGTATTCGGAAAGCCGCATGCGTCGCCTTAAAGATGAACGCAGTGTATTGCTTTAATGGGCACTTGTCCTTAAGATGCATAACGTTTCGATGTTTAACCGCCCCAGGGGCTGCTGCATCGATCAGGAACACCGTACCCAGCATGACGATCTCCCTTCTGCCCCTCGCGGCCGCGCCGTCTGCCGCTGCGCCAGCACCCCAAGGCTGGCCGTTGCTTCGGCTCGGCTTCCGTCCCTTCTATCTGGGGGCAGCCGCCTACGCAATGCTGGCCGTACCGCTGTGGGTCGCGATGCTGCTGGGCAAGGTGTCCTTGAACCTGAGCGTGTCGCCCGTGCTGTGGCATGCGCACGAGATGCTGTTCGGCTTTGCCGTCGCCGTCATCGTGGGCTTTCTGCTCACCGCGGGCAAAGCCTGGACCGGCCTGGTCACGCCGCGTGGCGCGGTGCTCGCCGCACTTGCCGTGCTGTGGCTGGCCGCTCGGCTGGCGGCCATGTTCGCGCCCTATGCAGTCTATGCGGTGCTGGACCTCCTGCTGCTGCCGCTGGTGGCGGCCATCCTCATCACCGTGCTGGTGCGCGCCGGCAGCTGGCGCAACGTGCCGCTCGGCGCCATCCTGCTGCTGCTGACCGTGGCCAACGCGACGTTTCACGGGGCCGTGCTCGGCATGCTCGATATGCCACCCGTGCGCGCGCTGCACGCCGGGCTGGCACTGGTCGTGATGATCGAATGCGTGATTGCCGGGCGCGTGATACCGGCGTTCACGATGTCGGCGCTGCCTGGGCTGAAACTGCAGGCGCCGCGTCGGCTGGAGGCCGCCACGCTGGCCAGCACCGCCGTCGCGCTGGCATTGTGGGTGTTGGCGCCGGAGGGTCCGATCACCGCCGTGGCCTTCATCGGCGCGGCTGCGCTGCATGGGCTGCGACTGTGGCAATGGCGGCCGCAGCGCACCCGAGCCCGCCCGATCCTGTGGGTGCTGCATCTAGCCTACGCCTGGCTGCCGATCGGCTTGGTGCTGCTGGCGCTGGCGCAGGTCGGTGCGGTCGGTGTGTCCGCGGGCGTGCACGCGCTGGCCGTCGGGGCCACCGGCGGGCTCATCATCGGCATGATCACGCGCACAGCGCGCGGCCACACCGGCCGGCCGTTGCGGGCGTCGCGGCTCGAAGTGGCGGCCTATGGGCTGGTCACCGGCGCGGCCTTGCTGCGCGTCGCGATGCCTCTGGTCCTGCCGCAACACCAGGCGCTGTGGCTGATCGTGGCGGCCATGGCCTGGAGCGGCGCCTTCGGCCTGTACCTGTTCGTGTTCACGCCCTGGCTGCTGGCCACCCGGCTGGACGGCAAGGACGGCTGAGCTCAGGCGCAGCAGCCTGCCACTGGCCCGCGCGCACGCATGCCTTTCCCTGTCCACCCTCAACGAGGAGTCTGTCCATGACCTACACGTTTGCCAGCCCCGCGACCACCCCTTTCGACCTGCGCGAGCTGGCGCCGCGCGAACGTCACGCACGCGCCTTCAGCCGTTTCGATGCGTTGCAGCCCGGCGAAGCGATGCAGGTGCTGATCGATCACGACGCGCAGCCGCTGCGAGCCGAATTCAAGAGCCGCCGCTTCGCTCAGTTCGAATGGGCCGTGCTGGATGCGGGGCCCTCCCTGTGGCGCGTGCAGATCACGCGGATCGACGCCGGGGCCGTGGCGTCGGCGGGCGGTTCCTGCTGCTCCGGCGGCGCCTGCTGCGGTTGAGGCGCGGCGCGACGTCCGATGACCTTCGTCGTCACCGAGGCCTGCATCCGCTGCAAGTACACGGACTGCGTCGACGTGTGCCCCGTCGACGCGTTCCGCGAGGGGCCGAACTTCCTCGCCATCGACCCCGACGACTGCATCGACTGCGCCGTGTGCGTGCCCGAGTGCCCGGTGAGCGCGATCTACGCCGAGGAAGACGTGCCCGCGGACCAGCAGGCCTTCATCGCACTGAACGCCGAACTGGCGCGCGAATGGAAACCGATCACCCGCACCAAGCTGGCGCTGCCCGACGCCGACGAATGGGCCAAGATCGAAAGCAAGCTCGGTGAGTTGAAACGATGAAGCGACCTGTTATCCCGATCCATGAAGTCAGTGCCGATGCCGACGACGACACGCGCTTCGTATCGATGTACCAGAAGGCGCCGGACATCTATCCGCGCGCCGTGAAGGGCTGGTTCGCCGCGTGGCGCTGGGCCATGGTGTGGCTGACGCAGCTGTTCTTCTATGGCCTGCCCTGGCTGCAATGGGGTGGTCGCCAGGCGGTGCTTTTCGATCTTGAGGCGCAGCGCTTCTACATCCTGGGCTTGGTGCTCTATCCACAGGACTTGATCTTCCTGGCGGCGCTGCTGGTGCTGTCGGCGCTGGCCTTGTTCTTCTTCACCGCCGTTGCCGGGCGCCTGTGGTGCGGCTACACCTGCCCGCAGACCGTGTACACCGAGATCTTCATGTGGGTCGAGCGGCGCATCGAAGGCGACCGCATCGCGCGCATGCGCCTGGACCGCGCGCCTTGGAGTCCGAACAAGCTTGCGCGCAAGGGCGCCAAGCAGGCCGCCTGGCTGGCCATCGGCCTGTTCACCGGCTTCAGCTTCGTCGGCTACTTCACGCCCATCCGCGAGCTGGCGCAGGCGGTGCTGGCCTTCGACGTGTCGGCCTGGAACACCTTCTGGATCCTGTTCTACGGCGCCGCCACCTATGGCAATGCCGGCTACCTGCGCGAGCAGATGTGCAAGTACATGTGCCCCTATGCGCGCTTCCAGAGCGCGCTGATCGACAAGGACTCGCTGATCATCACCTACGACGCGGGGCGCGGCGACCCGCGCGGGTCGCGCTCGCGCAAGGCCAGCGCGGCCGAGCAGGGGCTGGGCGACTGCATCGATTGCACGCTATGCGTGCAGGTCTGCCCGACCGGCATCGACATCCGCGACGGCCTGCAAAACGAATGCATCGGCTGCGCCGCCTGCATCGACGTGTGCAACGACGTGATGGACAAGATGGACTACCCGAAGGGCCTGATCCGCTATTCCACCGAGAACGGCGTGGTGCACGGCTGGACGCGTCTGCAGATGTTCAAGCGTGCCCTGCGGCCGCGCGTGCTGATCTACGGCGCCGTGCTGTCAGCCGCCAGCGTCGCCTTCGCCGCCAGCGTGGCCCTGCGCAGCCCGTTCCAGTTCGATGTCATCAAGGACCGCGGCACGCTGGCACGCACCGTCGACGACGGGGCGGTCGAGAACGTCTATCGCATCCAGATCATGAACCGCACCGAAACGCCGCAGACCTATCGCGTGACGGTCGGCGGCATCGAGGGCCTGGTCCTGCAAGCGCGAGATGTGACGGTGGCACCTGCTGGCATCGAGTCGATCGTGGCCAGCGTGCAACTGTCGCCGGAGCAGGCGCAGCCGCTACGCGGCCAATCGTCGCCGATCGAGTTCGAGGTGGCGACGCAGGCCGATGGATCCGACCGCCCGGTCGTGCTGCGAGAAAGGTCGACCTTCCATGTTCCACGTTGAAATGGCCCTGGACGATGCGGCGCTGATGGCACGCCTCTGCTATCGCGACCAGCAGACGCGCCGCCAGCACCTTGCCATGGCCATTGCTCGACGCCATGCATTCCTCCCTACTTGACTGACCTGAACGGAGACCTTGACATGAACCCCGCTGCTCCCGAATCCAGCTCCAACACCACCCCCAAGTCCACCGACCAGGGCAGCGGACAGACCGGCGCCACGCCGGCCTCGCGCGATGAAGTCTTGGAAGCACTGAACGAACTGCTGGAGGCCGAGCGCGCAGGTGCTCGGGTGGCCATGGAGACGGCACGCGAGATCCCGCCTTCGGCGCTGGCGTCATTGGTGCAGGACATTCACAAGGACGAGGTGCGCTGGTGCGGCATGCTCATGCGCACGATCAACGGCCTGGAGGGCACGCCGTCGAGCGTGACCGGGGCGTTCTGGGGCAAGGCCATGGCGATTCCCGACCTGGAGCAACGCCTGAGCTTTCTGAACCGTGGCCAGGCATGGGTGGTGCGCCGACTCAGCGCGCTGATTCCAAGAATCCAGGACGCTCAGGTGCAGGCCGACCTCTCCGCCATGCTGCAGGCGCATCACATCAACATCGAGCGCGTGGAGACGCGCAAGGCGGTCGATCCCGGCGCAGAGCGGGGTTGAAGCCCCGACGGGGCGTCTGCGACACGCGATCAAGTCGTCGACGGCCCGGGCGCGGCTGTTGCGCGTGGTGCTTGTTGCAGGGCAAGGCCGATCACTGATCGGACAGCGCCACGATGCGCGCGAGGCAGCGACGATGGCGTTCGTCGACACGCCTGGCGAACCATTCCGTCGTCAGCTTGCGCGTGAACTTCGGACTTTGCAGGTCGATGCGCGGCACGACCGCGCTCGGTAGCGTGCGCTTGTCCAACTGCTCGGCGTAGGCAAAGACGCGCTCATGCAGCGCGGTATTCTCGAAGCCGCTGTCGTCGCCCCGGTCCAGGTCGCGCCGAATCACCGCTTCGCTCAAGCCTAGCCGACCCGCGAGCGAAATTGCCGCCCGCTCCGTCTCGCCACGCGGCGCATTGCTTGCGCGCGGCAGAAGATCGCCGTCCAGCGTCACGGGCAGCCCCGACGCGACACCCAACGCGTTCTGGAACGCAGCGTTTCGGCTTGCATACTGTCCGGCGTTGAAATCGGCGAAACGGAACAACAGCTTGTCGTAGGGCGCGTCGTACGCCAGCAAGTGAGCCGTGCCGAAGTAGAGTCCGCCGCGGCGCGTGAACACTTCGCGTCGCACCGAGTCGCGGACGGGATATGGATATGGTCGCACCTGCACATAGGACTCGGCAAACGCGATGCTGACCTGCATCGGTCCGCCGGTGCGCACCGGGTTGCGGCTCGCGAAGAAGGTCTTGCCCAGCGGCACCATTGCGATGAAATCCTCGAAGGTTTCGCTGAGCTGTCGCTCGGTCTGCACCGCATCGATACGCTCTGCATAGCTGCGGCCGTCCGGCGACGTCAGCGCCAATGCGGCGCGCACGGCAACCTTGGGTACGCCAGCATCTTCGGCACGGCGGTCGATTTCCTTCCATGCAATCACTGCAAGTCCGGGCACGGCCGGGTCGGCGCGGAAGCTCGATTCCTGCGCGGTGACCGCAAGTACCGCACAGAGGTTCTCCGCTGTCGCCGGCAACTCGAGCGTCGCGAGCGCAGCGTGGACGTCGGCCGCCCAGCCCGCACGGTCGGCCGTGCCTGGCGGCAGCACCCGCAGGATCGCCTTGCGCGCCTCCGTCGGGCCCATGCCGGAGGGCTCGGCGACGCGGCCTGGCAACGCGCAGCCTGAAAGCAAGCTCGCAAGTAGGGCAGCGGGAGCGATAAGACACGTCAGTCTGTGCATGGTCCGACCGGAGGACTCCATCGCATTCTGGTCCAGACTACCGCGACTGCCGCGACAGGAGTGCACAGTGATCCCAGTGTTGGACTGGCGCTGAGCGCGTTGTTCACGAGACCCGATTTGAGCCCTTCGACCCAATGTCCGCATGCGCTACACATCAGGCCGCAATCGGTTCGTGTGACGGTCCGCTTTCCGGCGTCGAATCCTGCGGTGTGGCCGGCAGCTCAGGGTCGCCTGCGGCTTGACGCGACCATAAGGTCGATGCCGTAAACCTGCCGGCCGAACTGGCATCCCATGCAGCTGCCGACCGGTTGCGCCCGTTCTGGCCATTAGCGGATGCCTGCGACGCAAGCGGCTGCCGTGCGGAATGAGAAGTGCACCCAATGCGAAGCGCATTTGGCCAGCCCGCCAGCGCGCAATTCAGTTCATCTTGACAATCGCTCATGTAATCACTATTGTGACGATCACTTTAGTCATTACATGAATCATGTCTGGCGATCCCTTCCTCTTGAACTACCTCTACGGACCGGCCGCCGCGGTCAACGGCTGGCGGTCGGCGGGTACGGCTGAGTTGCCGGCCATCGCTGGTCGTCGCGCCCCCGCGCATTTGGCGAAGCGGTTCTCGCAGGTCATGGTCAGCTTGATGACCGACGCGCTGGAGCCATACGGGCTGACCCCTTCGCAGTGGGGCGTGATGGTGGCAATCATTCGCGAGCCAGGAACGGACCAACGCCGCGTGGCGGAGCGTCAAGGCATCGATGCCAATTCGGCGAGCCGGCTGATCGACGAGCTTGAACAGCTAAGGCTGGTGCGCCGTGTGGCCTCACCGATCGACCGGCGCAGCAACCAGCTGGAACTCACCGCTGCCGGCAGGCGCCTGCGCGCCAAGGCGGCGGTTCCGGTGATAGCCGCGCAGGACAGCGCCCTGGCCTGCCTCGACGACGCCGAGAAAACGACTCTGCTGAACCTGCTCACCCGCGTCGTGGAAGCCAACAAGGCACATGCCCGTCCAGGCGTCGGGCGACGCAAGCCGGTCCGAAGATCGGCACCGTCACAACCCGCCCACGTCGCCTGATCCACAACCTCTCTCTGCGCTTCGCTCGTCGAAGCTGGGAACCCGATCATGAACATCGCGCGGCAAGGCCCTTCATGCAACGCGCAAGCGGCGCGCCGATCGTTCATGGCCTCGGCCGCTGGCCCTCGCTGGCCTGGCGTCGGGTCGGGTGGCTGGCGCGGAACGTTGGCCCTCGCGACCCATCATCATGGTCTCGACCGGCCCTGCGGGCAGCGGCCCCGACACGCGAGCGCGCGATCTCGTCACGCACATCGGCATGTCGCTCGGCCAGCCGATCGTGGTCGAGAACATGCCAGGCGCCGGCGGCATCATCGCGATGGAGCAGGTGCGTCGCGCATCGCCCGATGGCTACCGCTTCATCTTCACGCACATTGGCGCCGTGGTCATCAACCCGTCGCTGTTCAAGACGCTGCCCTACGACCCGGTGCGCGACTTCGATCCGGTGTCGCTGGTGCTTGAATCGCCGATGATCCTGGTCGCACCGTCGTCGCTCGGCATCGAGTCGCTGGCGCAGTTGATCGATCTGGCCAAGCGCAAGCCGGGCACGCTGATGTATGCATCGGCCGGCAATGGCACGCCACCGCACATGTTTGTCGAACAACTCAAGGCGGCCACCCAGATGTCGATCGATCATGTGCCGTTCAAAGGCTCGCCTGGCGTGGCCCAGGCGTTGATGGGCGCCCAGGTCGCGATCGGCATGGAAGCGGCCACCGCATTGATGCCGCTGATCGAGACCGGCAAGGTTCGCGCCCTGGCCGTGACCGGTGAGATCCGCATGGAGATCCTGCCGCAGGTGCCGACCTTCAGCGAGTTGGGTGTGCCAGACATCGGCCTGAGCTGGCTTGCAGTGATGGCGCCCAAGGGCACGCTGCCCGAGGCGGTGATGGCCATGAACCGCGAGATCACACGTGCGCTCGCCTTGCCCGACATGCGGCGCAGCCTGGTCGCGGTCGGCAGCAGGCCCATCGGCGGGCCGCCCGAAGTGCTGGCCGAGCGCATTCGCGCCGAGTTGCCGCGCTGGAAGACGGTGATCGACCGCGCCGGCATTCGCCCCGAATAGTCTTCGAGGGAACCGCGAGATGACTGCTTCCGACACTGCTCTGCCGCCCATGCGCCTGGGTGAGATCGTGCTTGCCACCGGCCGCTACGACGCCATGACGGCGTGGTACCGGCAACTGCTGGATATCGAGCCATCGCTTGAACATGCGGTCAAAGCGGGGGCCTCACCGGACGGGCCGACCAAGCCGACGCGCATGTGCTTTTTCAGGTTGCACATCGAGCACCCCTACCAGGACGTGGTGGCCATCTTTGAGATGCCCGGCACGCGCGATGCGCCCAGCGGCGACCCGGGACTGCACCACATGCAGTTGCGCAATGCCTCGTTGCCCGTCTTGCATGAGCGCTATCGACGCCTGCGCGACCTGGGTGTCTTGCCCTACCGTGCAATGGACCACGGCCCGAGCACGAGCCTGTACTACCGCGATCCGGACCACAACACGGTGGAGATCGCGGCCAGCAACTTCGCGACCATGGAGGAGTTTGAGGCTTGCCTGGCTTCCGATGCCTACAGGCGCAATCCAGGCGGCAAGGTCATCGATCCACAATCAATGCTGATTCTGTGACGCAGGCCGGCTGTGGCCGGAGTCTGTAAGTTGGGCTCGGAATCCGTCTTGGCAAGCGGCTGCTTTGCCGCCAGCATTTCGAACGGCTTGAGGGCAGCTCTGGGTCGAGGGCAGGTCCTTAGGCCCATGATCGCATCGGCCTGAACCTGCCGGTCGCGGCGGATCGCCATACAGCCGACGGCCGCCCTCACGGATCACAGCAAACCACGCACGCTGCAAGGTGGTCATGCCCACCAGCCGCCATCGTGTATGAGCTTCACGGGCTCGCCACTGGGCAACCTGACCCTGTGGCGTAATCTCCGCGCGCACCGTGCGACGAACGGGGCGTGGTTGAAAGCCCCCGCTGCGGGCCCACTTGAAGGGGCTGCAGCCAACGAAGTGGAATCATCATGAGCTACACCAAGTCCCCAGAGACAATCGCCAGGCTCACCCCCGAGCAGTTCAGTGTGACGCAGCGCAGCGGCACCGAACGCGCGGGGACCGGCGAATACCTGGACAACCACGAGCCCGGCATCTACGTCGACATCGTCTCCGGCGAGCCGCTGTTCGCATCGTCCGACAAGTTCGAGTCGGGCTGCGGCTGGCCGAGCTTCACCAAGCCGATCGTGCCGGCACACGTGAACGAGCTGCGCGACATCAGCCACGGCATGGTGCGCACCGAGGTTCGCTCGGTCCACGGCGACAGCCACCTCGGACACGTCTTTCCCGACGGCCCGCGCGATCGGGGCGGGCTGCGCTACTGCATCAATTCGGCCTCGCTGCGTTTCGTGCACCGTGACGACATGCAGGCCGAGGGTTACGGCGAGTACCTGGACCAGGTCGAGGAGATCTGAAATGACGACCGAACGCGCGGTTCTGGCAGGCGGCTGCTTCTGGGGCATGCAGGACCTGATCCGCAAGATGCCAGGCGTGGTGTCGACGCGGGTGGGCTACTCCGGCGGCGACGTGCCGAATGCCACCTACCGCAATCACGGCACGCATGCCGAGGCGATCGAGATCGTCTTCGATCCGGCGGTGCTGAGCTATCGGCGCCTGCTCGAGTTCTTCTTCCAGATCCACGACCCGACGACGCCGAACCGGCAGGGCAACGACCGCGGCATGTCGTACCGCTCGGCGATCTACTTCACTTCGGAAGCCCAGCGGCTCGAGGCGATCGACACGATCCAGGACGTCGAGGCCTCCGGCCTGTGGCCGGGCAAAGTGGTCACGGAAGTCGCACCCGTGGGCGACTTCTGGCAGGCCGAGCCGGAGCATCAGGACTATCTGGAGCGGCACCCCGGGCGGCTACACCTGCCACTTCGCGCGGCCGAACTGGGTCTTGCCACGGCGCGCCGCGGCCTGATCGCGCGCGGCGGGCGGTGCTGTGTGGGCGGTCACTGGCGCTTGCCGCGGTCGGCCGCAGGCGGCGAGCGCCACCTTACCTCCTCACCGCCCTGGGGCTTCGTGCCCGTTGCCCTGCAGCAGTGCGCGTAGCAGTTCCGCCGCGAACTGCACGTCGCTTGGCGCTGGAGATGGCTACGAATTGACGACTGTGGCATCGACTTCGACAAGCTGCCCATCGTAGCCAAGGCGGGCAACGCCCAGCAGTGTTGCAGGTGGAACCTCATCTGAGAACCAGTTCGCCACGGCAAGCCACGCTTCGTGGAGTTGGATTTGTTCCCCGACGACGTAGACCACGAGTTGACGGATATCAGTGATCGAGAAGTTGTGCACCGACAAGAGCAACTCGAGATTCCTCAGACACTGCGTCGCTTGGGAACTCGCGTTGTTGGCTCCAACAAGCTCACCATCAGTGCCGAGAGGCACTTGTCCTGCGACGAAGAGTTGATTGCCAACGCGCTGCGCGTAGCGATACTTCGCTGTCTTTGATAGTCCAGCGGCGATCTCTGGTTCGTTCATGACATCACAGTGACAGCTTGAGGTAGAGCGAAGATGCTGACGCAACCGCGATCATCTGCTGCGACGCCTAACTCTTTTGTCGAAAGACAGTTCTGCTGGGAACATCGGTGCCAGGCTCCCTAACATCGACGCCCTGACAGGCCTGCGGAACGCGCCGGTCTTGGCTGTGAAGCCTGTTGACTGTAGTTTCATCCAGTATTAAATTTCTGGCAAAGGCAGCAGTAGTTGTAGCACCGCGCTCATTGCATGTGGGTCGCGCCGATTCGTCAACCCCCGCAGGAGGGTCGCCGGAAGGATGGTCATCTGCAGGTCCAGTCTCCCACCGCGGCGGCGCCAACCCCTACCGTTTCCCGGGCGGCCAACGGCGCGCCCCGCGGCCCGTTCGCTTGCTCGCTTCGCTGAGTTCCTGCTCGCTCCGCTGCGTCCAGGGGCTTGGCAGACACACCGCGACGGTGCATCCGACTCGACGTGCCCATGCATGAGCGCTGGGAGCGGGCAGTCGAGTTGACCTGCAAGTCGAAGCTTGCGAGTCTGCCCTCTGAACCGGCGCCGGGTCGCCGCGTCGCGCCGCGCGATGATGGCTCTCATCGCATCGGGTGTCTGGCGTCGTCGACAGTCGGCGTCTCAGGACAGCGTCGACGGGCGCTTGCGTGCCAGCGTCAATCCGTCGCCGATTGGCAACAGCGACAGGTCCACACGCTCGTCCTTGTGCAGCCAGGCGTTGAGCGTTTGCAGCGCCAGGGTATCGGCGTCCGTCGACACTTTGGCCACCTCACCGCCCCACAGTGTGTTGTCGAAGGCGATGAGACCGCCCGTGCGCAGTAAACGCAATGCGCGCTCGAAGTATTCGCCGTAGCTGCCCTTGTCGGCGTCGATGAATACAAAGTCGTAGCTGCCGCCTTCGCCCGCGGCAAGGCGTGCGTCCAGCGTGTCGAGCGCCGGCGCCAGCTGCAGCTCGATCTTGTGGGCCACGCCCGCCTGTACCCAGAAGGGCCGGCCGATGCGCGTGTATTCGTCGCTGATGTCGCAGGCCAGCAGTTGGCCGTCGTTAGGCAGCGCCAGCGCCACCGTGAGGGCGCTGTAGCCGGTGAAGACACCCACCTCGATGGCACGGCGCGCGCCGATTAGCCTGACCAGCAGCGCCATGAACTGGCCTTGCTCCGGCGAAATCTGCATGCCCGCGTACGGGTGGCTTCGCGTGAGTTCGCGCAAGGCGGTCTGCGCCGGGTGCTCGCGCAGGGAATGATCCAGGATGTAGCGGTAGAGCGTGTCGTCGAGTGTCAGGGTGCGGTTTGCCATCGATCACTCCTCAATATCTTCATGATGCGCCGCAGCACCACGTTTCCAACAGGCTGCGGCGCGGATGGCCTGGCGAGGGTGACCCTTCTCTTCTACAAGCACGCGGCGCAGTGCAGCCATGGCGCTGGTTTTACCGGTAGCCCGCCACACCTCCGTCGGGTTGGGAGTCGAAAATGATAGCGGTCTGTGATCGGCCAAGCTCGTGCCCTTATGCGTGGCCTACGTATCCTTCAACCTACGTGTCCTTCAACCTCGACAGCTGGAACCAGTCGCAGCATCATCAGGCCGGCCCTCGACATCTCGCCCTGACTTCTGGATCGTTTGCATCCCCGGGGAAAGAAGAGCCGCTGCGCAGCTAGACGCATTGCGATCAGAGGAATCGAAGCCCTGACTCCTCTGCAGGAACCTTGTGACCGTGGACCCAGCCTCTGCCTCTCGATTAACTTTGACGACTCCACCCCGCTCGACGATTTGGACTGACCAGGAGTCGATGCCATGTTGAGCAAGGACAAGTGGGCAATGGCTTTCCACGCCGTGCCCACGGTCGGGCTGCTGGCTCAGGGTCTGCTTTACCTCACCACATCGCGCTTCATGCCGTATCACGGTGAGGCACTCGGAATGACGTGGGAGGCCCTGCCGGCCCACCACCAGGGGTTTGTTCTCGGCGTGATCAAGGGCATGGGAGCCGGGTCGATTGGCGTGACGATGGCACTGCTGATCATGTTGTCGGGCCCATTTCGCCGTGGGGACGCGTGGGCGCGTTGGGCAGTGCCAGCCGTGGGCATCACCTTCACACTGCTCACGGCCTACGCCGCCTACACGATCGACATACGCACACCCGCGTCGCCGCCATGGCTACAGACTCTTGGCCTCGCTGCAATGTATCTCGCGGGCGCCGTCGTCTCATTCGCGCCACGGAAGGGACCGGCGCCGACAAAGCGGGCGTGATGGAGGTTGCCACCCCTGCACAGTGGCCCCGGCTGTTGCTTGGCTTTGTGGCCGTCTATGCGCTGTTTCAGTGGTCGGCCGGATCCCTGTGCAGCGAGCGGGGCGGGGCTGGCATTCTTGTTGGGGCGCTTGTTGTCGGCGCCACGCTCGTGGTCGAGCGTGCGTGGTCAAAGTTTCGCGAACGACTCCTCGCGCCCCGTTTGCCGGCTGTACCCGACGGGGCCACCATCCCATGGTCAAATCGACGGCGTTCGCTCCGGCGATGGAGGGCACGCCCAGTTGAAGGTCGTTCGCGCAGGAATGTTCCTGCTGGTGCTGGCCGCGCTGGCCATGGTGTCGATGGTGGCCACCGATTTCCAGCTGTTCCGCTACACCAACATCGTCATCTACGCGCTGGCGCTGATCGGCATGAACCTGCTGGTGGGCTACAACGGCCAGATATCGCTGGGGCACGGGGCGTTCTATGCCATCGGCGCCTACGCCACCGCGCTGATGGTGGTGCACGCGGGCGTGCCGCACTGGCTGGCGGTGCCGCTGGCGGGCGCGGTGTGCCTGGTGGTCGGCGCGCTGTTCGGCCTGCCGCTGCTGAGGCTGGCGCCGGTGCACCTGATGATGGCTACCTTCGCGATGGGGGTGGTGGTGCCCACTCTTGGCAAGTGGAAGGGCGTGGAGCGCTGGACCGGCGGCGCACAGGGCCTGGGCATCGACGTGCCCGAGGTGCCCTTCGGCCTGTCGCTCAGCTTCGACCAATGGATCTACCTGTTCGCGCTGGGGCTGACGGCGCTGTGCTATGTACTGATGGTCAACCTGATGAGCGGCCGCATCGGCCGTGCGGTGATCGCCATCCGTGACCACCCGATCGCGGCGAAGTCGATGGGTGTCCACGCGGTGGCCTACAAGACCGGCGTGTTCGGGCTAAGCGCGACGCTGGTGGGCATGGCCGGCGGCCTGTCGGCGCTGTCGATCAAGTACGTGGCGCCCGGGCTCTTCAACCCGTTCCTGTCCTTCGGCCTGCTCATCGGCATCGCAGTGGGTGGACTGGGCTCATTGACCGGTGCGTTGTATGGCGCGGTGGTGCTGCAGGCGATTTTTCTGGTGGTGGGCGCATCGGCTAGCGCGCTGGGCACCCCGTACCCGTCGCTGATCTACGGCGTGGTTCTGATTGTCTTCCTCAGCCTGTTCCCGCAGGGTATCGCAGGGCTGGTAAGCAGCGCGGGTGGGTGGTTGTCTCGAAGGCTTGGCCGCCGGTGAGCGGGCCGCGGTCTTCGTCTGAAGGTGAAGTTGACCCGATTTCGCGGACACCTCGATCCTCATGGAAGAAGGAGTCCGACATGCCCACCCCGAAGCCCCCGTACCCGGCGGAATTCCGCCGCCAGATGGTCGAGCTGGTTCAGGCCGGCCGCACGCCGGCGCAGCTCGCGCGTGAGTTCAACGTCACCGCGCAAAGCATCTCGACTTGGGTCGCGCAAGCTGCAGCTGACAACGGCAAGCCTGTGCGCGGCAAGGATGTATTGAGCAGCGCTGAGCGCGAAGAGCTGGCCCGCCTGCGCCGTGAGAACCGCCAACTCAAGCAGGAGCGCGACATCCTGGCAAAGGCTACGGCCTGGTTCGCCGTGAAGGGCGACAAGACGTCCATCGGGTCTTCGAACTCGTGAACGCGAACCAGGCCGCTGTCTCGGTGCGCACGATGTGCCGCGTACTCAATGTCTCCGCCAGCGGCTACTACGCTTGGTGTGATCGACCGCCGTCGCAGCGAGCGATCGACAACGCGGTCTTGACCGAGCGCATTCGCAGCGTTCATGCCGAGTCGGACGCGACCTACGGCATGCCGCGCGTGCGCG
The DNA here is from genome assembly GCA_963743935.1 of uncultured beta proteobacterium. Taxonomy (GTDB): domain Bacteria; phylum Pseudomonadota; class Gammaproteobacteria; order Burkholderiales; family Burkholderiaceae_C; genus Rubrivivax. Next base: position 70,461 of record CAVURQ010000001.1, read on the forward strand.
CCGAACTGATCGACCAGGGCCTGGTGCGTCAGCCGACAGCGCGTGGCGCGGCTCATGCGTGCGGCCCACATCCGCGGCGTCAGCCGGCGCCGGGCCTTCGTCGTGACCACGCGCCGCGACAAGGACAAGCAGCCCGCACCCGACTTGGTCAAACGCGAGTTCAAAGCCGACGGCCCGAACCAACTCTGGGTCGCCGACATGACCTACGTGCCAACCTGGGCCGGCTTCATCTACCTGGCCGTCGTGCTCGACGTATGGAGCCGGCGCATCGTGGGCTGGGCCATCGGCGAGAGCATGACCTCCGAACTCGTGCTGTCGGCACTGAACATGGCGCTGCAGCAGCGCAAGCCCAAGGATGTCATCCACCACAGCGACCAGGGCAGCCAGCCCGGATTCAACTGGTCGTCGCAACACTGCTTTGCTCGGTCGAGCGTAGCAGTTCATTGAATGCTTCTGCCGGTGTGCGCCAGCCGAGCGTCTTGCGCGGTCTCGTGTTCAATGCAAGGGCCACTGCATTCAGTTCGCTGATCTTGTGGGCGCTGAGGTCTGTTCCCTTCGGGAAGTATTGCCGCAGCAGCCCATTGGTGTTCTCGTTGGTCCCTCGCTGCCAGGGGCTCTGGGGATCGCAGAAGTACACCTCCAAGCCCGTGTCGATCGAGAGCTTGGCATGCTGGCTCATCTCGGCACCCTGGTCCCAGGTCAGTGACTTGCGGAACTGCTCCGGCAATGAAGCCATCGCTTTCGTGATCGCGTCACGCACGGCTTCGGCACCGTGGCCAGCCAATGCGGGGCCATGCTTGTCGCGAGGCTGCTTGCCGTGGCCAGGATGGGGCGGAAGGTGCAGCAGCATCGTGAAGCGCGTCGATCTCTCGACCAAGGTGCCGATGGCCGAGCTCGCCAGTCCAAGGATCAGATCGCCCTCCCAGTGGCCGGGCACAGCGCGATCTTCGACGGAGGCGGGCCGCTCGCTGATCAGGATCTCGGGCGTCACGAACGACTTCCCGCGATTGCGCACGCGCTCCCTGGGCACCCGCAGGGCTCGGCCGGTGCGCAGGCAGGCGGTCAGCTCGCGGCGCAGCGCTCCGCGGCCCTGCACGTACAGCGCCTGGTAGATCGCTTCATGGCTGATGCGCATCGAAGTGTCTTCGGGGAAATCGATCAACAGACGGTTGGCGATCTGCTCCGGGCTCCACGCCTGCGACCATCGGCGGGCTTGTCTTCGCCCATGTCGGCGGCCCTTCCACTCGACCTGCGGTCCTGCGATCGATTTGCCACCAGGCGTCGCGATGTTGCCGGCCAGTCGATCCTGCACGTACTCGCGCAGGACCGGGTTCGTCAGCAGTTTGGCAGGCTTCGGACGCATCGCGGCGCGGTCGGCATGCCACTGCGCCGTGTGGGCACGGTACTCGAGGCCGCCGCCGCGCGTTGCAGCATTGCGCCGCAGTTCACGCGAGATCGTCGATGGCGATCGACCAAGCTGCCTGGCAATCTCTCGAACGCCTTCGCCACGGGCACGCGCCAGCGCAATCTGCTCACGCTCAGCGAAGTCGAGGTAGCGCCCTGTGGGCTCTGGGGCGGATGGTGCAAGATTGGACGGAGGCATACCGCCGCATTGTCGGAACCATCGAGTTGCCGACAGCCGGCGACACGCCAGCGATTGCCGCTGCGTCCTCGCTGGAGTGTCCTTGCGCGATCGCCTTCCAGAACGGCCATCGCTCTGCGCGATGCAGTACCGGCGGCCTGCCTGGCGACCGCAGCTTCGGTCGCAGCGATCGATTCGATCTCAACTTCTTCTGCCTCATCAACACCTCCGTTTTGGATGTGTTGCGACGACGGGTTGAATTCACCCAGTACACCAGCATCGCCTTCGGCGAGCGGTGCAAGAAGATGGGCGTGCGTCCCTCGATGGGCACGGTGGGTGACGCCTACGACAACGCCATGGCCGAGAGCTTCTTCGCCACGCTCGAATGCGAGCTGATCGACCGCAGGAGCTGGCCAACCAAGACCGAGGCCCGGATGGCCCTGTTCAGCTACATCGAGGGCTGGTACAACCCGCGCCGCCGGCACAGCGCACTCGGACAGATGTCACCGGCCAACTTCGAAAGGAAGCACTTCGACAGCAACCGCATGCAAGCAACGCGCGGTGCACACGGGTTACCCACCGTCGGCGTTTGCGTGGCTGGCGCCACGCCGCCGGTGGATAACCCTGCACCTGTGCTTCTCATTCAGACTTGAGAATCAAGTCCCAACCCGTCCGCGCAACAGGGTCAAGTCCAGGCACTGGGACACGATCCTGCGATCTCCACCATGCCACGCGGAACGGCTCCATGTCCCTGTCCCACCCCCTAACACGAACCCCGGCACCGCTTGAGCCCTCCCATCGCAGGTGATACGCTGATTCGGTTCCTACCCGTCCTAGCGGAGGCCGCCATGCTCATCTCACAGAAGCGGAATGAAACTGCGAGTCTCTGGATTCAGGGCGTTGTCCTGGTTGTCCTTGTTGCACTGCAGCCCACTCAGGCGTTCGCGCTTGTAACTAGCGACGCGACCCTGGCCGCACAGTTCCAGACGGGAGCGACCGTTGAGAACTTCGACGACCTGTCGGCCTTGCCGGTCACGTCGTACGACGCCGGGCAAGTCGTTCCGGCAGCGAACCAGTTCAGCTCACGCAACCTCGTTGCCTTCACGTCTGCCTTCTTCAACAGTGGCGGCGCGAGTTTCAACGATCCGGTCGGAAACCCGGGCACACCGATCGGAATCTTCGATCCTGATGGCGCCATCGCCGCAGACACCAAGTCACCCAACAACGTCGCCGGGCCATTGTTGGGAGATGGTTCTTTTCAAGCTTTCAGCAATGGCTTCATGGAAGTCATCTTTCCCGCGGATGTCAGCCGAGTTGGCTTCTGGATTACCCAGGGCAGCATTACTTTGTTTGTCAAGGACTCCAACAACTCCAATCTCGCGACCGGGGACTTTCAAGTGAGCGGCAGTGCCGGCCAGTTCATTGGCATCGAGCGCGCTACGGCAGACGTCCGGGGAGCGACAATCGGCTTCACCCAAGCGTTCACGATCGATGACTTCACCTACTCTGGTACGGCTCCGATTCCGGAACCATCGAGTTTCCTACTGCTCGCAGTGGGATTGACGGGACTCGTCGTTTGGCGGCGCGTCCGCCCGCGCTAATCTAAAGAGCCGTGCTCACGGTAAGCCTGAAGCACCTGCGTCAGCGAATCTCCATGAGCGCACACGTTCGCGCCCCTACCGATCGTCACGGGCGTCTTTACTAAAAGCGTTGTCGACGGTATCGGCAATGCGACCTGCATTTGCATCAACCGCATCGACCGAAGTACGTACGCTTGAATGTGAGGACCGAGATCTTCAATCAGGGTTCGGTCAAGGACCGCTTGGCAATCAGCATCATCGAGGGGGCCGAGCGTCGCGGCGAACTCGAGCCGGGCGTTTGAAGTTGTTGCCTGGCTGGCACTGCCAGGCTCGCCCATGCCAATCCCTGTGGGTCCCGTGAAACCAATGGGGACTGGCTGTCACTTGCTATTTGCATCGAGTGCCAGCTTTTCGCGCAGAAGCAAGCAAGGATTCCATCGCTCGGGCACCTACCGGCGACCCACCCAGGGCCGCCGGTGCAGCGTGACCTCAACTCATCGATCGGCCAGCCATTTCAGCGCCGGGCGCGAGAAGTTTCCCTTGCCGCGCTGGCCGTTCACCGACTCGGTATTCATAGAGAACAGCAGCGTCGCGTAGGCGACAGCGTCCGAGTTCACGTCGAGCCTCGGTCGTTGTTGTTAGCTGAGAATTGAAACTCGACCATATAAACTGAATGTGAAACAGGAGCTCTAATAGTGCGCCCAGTCGGGAGAATAAAGAAGTTTCTTTTGAGGAAACTTTCTACGAGAGCGAGATTTCGGATGCTGTTGCTACGGCGACGCATATTTTTGTATGCTGGCGACGTACCTGAAGACCCGAGATACGAGAAATACGTTGGACTTTCACTAAGCAAGTCTGATTTGCACCATATACATCACGATGTGACCAATGCACTCCCGCTCCCGGATAGTTGCGTAGATATCTATCAATCCGAAGATGTTTTCGAACATATCGATTCCGGCAAGTTGGAGAGCGTTCTGACCGAGATCTATAGGGTGCTAAAGCCCGGCGGACTTTTCAGGCTCTCGATGCCTGACTATCGTTGCGATTTGCTTCGTGAGCGTTCATTGAAAGATGACCGCGGAAACATAGTTTTTGATCCTGGTGGAGGTGGTGAATACATTGATCAAAAAGTAGTTAAGGGAGGTCATGTTTGGTTCCCAACTTACGAGCAGGTCTACGGAATCCTCAAATCTACACCCTTCACGGAAGTAACGTTCTATCACTATTATCGCGAAGATGGCACTGCCATAACAAACGCAATTGACTATTCGCTTGGCTTTGTGAAGCGCACTCCTGATAATGATGAACGAGTCCAGTCCCCATATAGGCCCATGTCAATTGTGGTGGACTGTCGTAAATGATTGCAATTGAATTGAGATACGCGATCAGCACCATCTGTATGCCGAGCTTGGCTGCGCGCTGGGACAGCGACCGCAGCTCGCGCCCACGGTAGCGCTCCTCGTCAACATCGCGTAGATCGGCCGCGCCAGCTTGTGCGCGGCGGCGGTCACGGCTTCGGGCTTGTCCATGCGCGAGCACGTGCGCCGGAAGTACGCACCCACGGCCGACTTGGTGCTGCGCAGCAGCAGCCGTAGCGCCTGGAATGCGCGGTTGACACAGCGCTTTGGTCTCGCCGCTCACACCGCACACCCTGAACACCTCCGTGCGCAGGTCGAACTTTGGCGCATTCCGCGCGTTGGAGCGCTTCTTGCCCTTGGCCGGCTCGCCGTCGTGAGCCTGCAGGCTATGCAACTGCGCTTTGATCTCGAGGTTGCACTCGGCCAGCTGCGTGCCGATGAAGTCGAACAGCGCCAAGGCCTGCTTCAACGCGAATACATGCTCGGCGCGCCAGTTGCCCTGCAGGCTCAGGCTCTTGGAGATGTCTTCGGCGCTGGCATGGATGCGCACGTCCTTGCACGCCGCCAGCGCCTGGCCATCACGCTCGCCAGTCACGATCGTGCCGGAACTTCTGTTCTGTCACGCCGACCATGTCGGAGATGACGTTGGCCAGCTGGGTGTTCATCTGCGTCAACGCCTTTTGTATGTGCTGCACATGTCGGGCCTGGGGCTTGAGCAGCATCTCGCGCTGGCGCGCCAGCGAGCCGTGCATCGGCCCCGCTAGACATCGCCTTGCTTCAGCACCACGACACCGTCTTCGTCGGCGACGATGACATCGCCCGCCTGCACCCGAGCGTTGCCGATATCGATCGGCGCACCAATCACACCGGCGCCATGCTTCTGCGAGCGGCGCGGGTGCGTGCCCAGCGCCTTGATGCCCAGGGGCAGCGATGCCAGGACCGCGGCGTCGCGCACACAGCCGTAGATGATGGCCCCGCGCCAGCCGTTCTTGACGAGATCGGCTGCGATGACATCACCGAGCAGCGCACAGCGTTGGCTCGCGCCACCGTCGACCACGAGCACGCGTCCCTCGCCCGGGGTCAGGCTGAGTTCCTTGATGCGCGAGTTGTCCTCGAAACACTGGACCGTCATCGCAGGGCCGCTGAAGCGTGTCGATGCGCCGAAATCTCTGAATCCCGCCGGGAGGGTGGGCGCATGCGGGTATCGATCGCACAGATCGGTCGTCTTCTCTTCCATCGGGGACCTTTCGAACGGAGGGGTTGGCAATCATCCCGCGCGGCGCGGGCACTCGGTTGGGTGGATTGTCGATGCGAAGGGAATGACGGCCTAAACTGCGCGCCTGGAAATCCATCCGGAGCACGATCCATGCTGCTTGGCTGCATCGCCGACGACTTCACCGGTGCCACGGACCTGGCCAACAACCTCGTGCGCAGCGGCATGCGGGTCGTACAGACCATTGGCGTGCCCGGCGACGATGAAGCGATCGACGCCGATGCCGTGGTCGTGGCGCTGAAGTCGCGCACCATCGAGCCGGCTGCTGCGGTCGAGCTTTCCTTGGCTGCGCTGGCCTGGCTCAGGCGCGAAGGGCCGACGCAGATCTACTTCAAGGTCTGCTCGACCTTCGACTCCACCGATCGCGGCAACATCGGGCCGGTGGCCGAGGCGCTGATGCGGGCCCTCGGCGCGGATCTTGCGGCCGTCTGCCCCGCATTTCCGGAGAACCAGCGCACGGTGTTCAAGGGCCACTTGTTCGTCGGCGATCTTCTGCTCAGCGACAGCGGCATGCGCCACCATCCGCTCACGCCGATGACCGATTCGAACCTCGTGCGGGTGCTGCAGCGCCAGTGTGAAGGCAAGGTCGGCCTGATCGATCAGGCCGTGGTCGGCCAAGGGCCCGATGCCATCCGCGCACGCATCGCGGCCATGCGCGCGGCCGGCACGCGATTTGCCATCGTCGATGCCATCTCGAACGCGGATCTGATGGCGATGGGGCGCGCCTTCGCCGATCTGCCGCTGCTCGTGGCGGGCTCCGGCGTGGCCATCGGCCTGCCGCAGAACCATGGCATCACGGCCAGCGACGATGCGGCGCAACTGCCGCCAGCCCGCGGTCTGCGCGCTGTCGTGTCCGGCAGTTGCTCGGCGGCGTCGAACGCGCAGGTGGCTGACTTTCTGCGTCGCGGCGGCGAAGGCTTCGCGATCGATCCCTTGCGAGTCGCCGCGGGCGAGGATGTCGTGGCGGCTGCGTTGGCCTGGGCCGCCTCGCGTCTGGGTGCAAAGCCTGTCCTCTTCTACGCCACGGCCGAGCCGGGCGCAGTCAAGGCGGTGCAGGACCAACTGGGTGTGGAACGCGCCGGCGAATTGGTCGAGCGCTGCTTGTCCGCCATTGCACGCGGCGTGGTCGAGCGCGGGGTGCGCCAGCTCGTCGTGGCCGGCGGCGAAACCTCGGGCGCCTGTGTGCAGGCGCTCGAGATTGCACAGATGCGCATCGGCCCGCAGATCGACCCGGGCGTGCCCTGGTGCCACGCCGCATGCCACGCAGCCGGCGAGGAGGGACTGCACATCGCATTGAAGTCGGGCAACTTCGGCAGCGTCGACTTCTTCGGCAAGGCTTTCGACAGGCTGGCATGAACGAGTCCGAACTGCGCGAGGAGGTCTGCCGTGTCGGCGCGAGCCTGTTCGCACGCGGCTATGTGCATGCCACGGCCGGCAACATCAGCGTGCGTCTTGCCGATGGATTTCTGGTCACGCCCACCGATGCCTGCCTGGGCACGCTCGAGCCGGCGCGCCTGGCGAAGGTATCGCCGACGGGCGAGCACCTGAGCGGCGATCGCCCGAGCAAGACGCTGGTGCTGCATCGGCGCATCTACGCAAGCGATGCCGCTGCGCACTGCGTCATCCACACCCACTCGACGCACCTGGTCGCGCTGACGCTTTCGGGCGTCTGGCGCGAGGACGACATCCTGCCGCCGATCACGCCGTACTTCGTGATGAAGGTCGGTCACGTGCCGCTGATTCGTTACCACCGGCCGGGCGATCCGAAGGTCGCCGAGCTCGTCGCGGCCACCATCGCCGCGCACCAGCAGCGCGGTGGCCGCCTGAGCGCCGTGATGCTCGAGCGGCTGGGCCCCAATGTGTGGGGTCCGACACCCGCGTCGACGATGGCCATCCTCGAAGAGCTGGAGGAGACGGCGAAGCTGTGGCTGATGTCGAATCCGCGTCCCGAGCCACTCGACGAAGCCACCATCGACGAGTTGCGTCGCAGCTTCGATGTCTCGTGGTGATTTCAGGGCCGGTGGCACCCGCACAAGGCCCTCTCGACGGACGGTTCTCGCTGCAACTCTTGATACGATCAAGCCTGTTTCAGACTCAATCCAAGGTCCATCATGCGAATCGCAGTTCTTGCCGCCGCTGTTGTGCTGTCGGCGTCCGCACAGGCCGCAGCGCCTGAGCACTTCCGCATGCACACGGCGGGCGACCTGTCCCGCGTCTGCAGCACGCCCGCGTCGGCTGCCGACGCTGCCACCGCCCTGGCCTTTTGCCATGGCGTGCTGGCCGGCGCCTACGGCTACTTCGTCGCCGCCACGCCAGCCGCGGACCGCTTTGTCTGCCCGCCCACGCCCGCGCCTTCGCGTGCGCAGGTGGCCAACGGCTTCGTCGCCTGGATGAAGACCCGCCCGCAGTTGAACAACGATGGTGCGATCGACGCGCTGTTTCGGTATGCCGCCGAGGCCTATCCCTGCAAGCGCTGATCCCATCATCCGATCAAAGGAACCATGAAATGAAGCGAAACCTGATTCTCGGCTCCACGCTGGCAGCCGCCATTGCCATGGCCGGCTGTGCCAACATGGACGCCTCTCAACAAAGCACGCTGTCGGGTGCCGGCATCGGCACTGCCGCCGGCGTGGTCGTCGGTGCGGTGACCGGCGACTGGGCCTGGGCGGCCGCCGGCGCGGCTATCGGTGCGGGCGCGGGATACCTGACCAACGAGCAGCGCCAACGCCAGCAGGCGGCCCAGCAGGCGGCCTTCAACGAAGGCGTGGCGGCTGGCAAGCAGCAGGCGCAGAAGTAGCGAGGTCTGTGCCCGGGCCGGGACCCGGCCCACACCTCGCAGGGGCGGGCTGCGGCGCGGCGCGACCGCACCCAATGCGCCACGCTTGCCGCGTGGGCGGCATGCAGGCGGCGGCAGAGCCGGCATGTCCGAAGGGCTATGCTTCGTGCGATGTACAAGAAGTTCTTCGGGCTGAAGCAAGAGCCGTTCTCGATCGCCCCCGATCCGCACTACCTGTTCATGAGCGAGCGCCACCGTGAGGCGCTGGCGCACCTGCTGTACGGTGTGCGCGGGGGTGGCGGCTTCGTGCTGCTCACCGGCGAGATCGGCGCCGGCAAGACGACGGTGTGCCGTTGTTTCCTGGAGCAGGTGCCGCGGCGCACCAACGTGGCCTACATCTTCAATCCGATGCAGACGGCGGAGGAACTGCTGGAGTCGATCTGCAGCGACTTTCGCATCCCGCGCGACCCGCCCGGCGATCGCCACCCGACGGCGCGCGACCATGTGGCCGCCTTGAACGAGTTCCTGCTGCGCACGCACGGCGTGGGGCAGAACAACGTGCTCATCATCGACGAGGCGCAAAGCCTGTCGGCCGACGCGCTGGAACAGCTTCGGCTGCTCACCAACCTGGAGACCAGCGAGCGCAAGCTGCTGCAGATCATCCTGATCGGCCAGCCCGAGCTGCGTGACATGCTGGCGCGGCCCGAACTGGAACAACTCGCGCAGCGTGTCATCGCGCGCTATCACCTCGATGCATTGACGCCGCGCGAGACCTCGCGCTACATCCAGCATCGCCTGTCGGTGGCGGGCCTGAGCCGCGCGCTGCCCTTCGACGAGGCGTCGATGCGTCGCATCCATGTCCTGGCGCGTGGCGTGCCGAGGCGCATCAACCTTCTTTGCGACCGTGCGCTTCTGGGCGCCTATGCCAGCGGCAAGGCGATGGCCGATGTCGCCATCGTCGACAAGGCCGCGGCCGAGGTGCTGGGCCAGGCGCCCGCGCCATCGCGACGGCGATGGCTGGCTTCGCGGCGGGCGCGCCTGGGCGCGACGCTGGGCCTGGGCGTGCTGCTGGGGGCCGTGCTGTTCGGTGCAGCGTCGTTGGCGTGGAACACGATGCGCGCACCGGCCGCATCGGCCAGCCCCTCGAACCATCAGGCGCAGAGGTAAGCACGACCATGTCCTACATCCTCGAAGCGCTGCGCAAGGCCGACGCCGAACGCGAGCGCGGTACCGTGCCGGACCTGCATGCCCAACTGCTGCCGGGCGTCCCGGTTGACGACGACATCCCGGCGCCGCGGGGCGCACGCTGGTTGTGGCCGGCGGTCGGGGCCACCGCGCTGGGGGTGATGCTGGCAGGCTGGTTCTTCCTTGGCAGCGGATCGGGGCCCGATAGTGCGTCGCCGACCGTGGCGCAGGCGCCACCCGTGGTGCAGGCACCGCCGACAAGCGCAGCGTCCGTGCCTGCCAGCGCTTCGACGCCAGCGGCCTCTCCTCCCTCGGCACCTGCGTCGCCATCTGCAACGTCCGGCGCTCGTGCCCCTGCCGCGGCGCAGCCGTCGCCGGCACAGACCAAGACCACCCAGCCGGCGCAGGACGCGCCGCGGGCCGATCAGACACCTGACCGTGCGGCATCGCCTGCGACGACAGCACCACGCGCGCAAAGTGCGCCCGCCAAGGCGGCGCCAGCGGCGGCGCGTACCGACGAGCCCAAGGCGGTGCCCAAGGTCGTGGCCGCGCCGCCGCCGCGAGTGCCGCCGATGAGTGAGCTGCCGGAGGAGCTGCGACGCCAGCTGCCGCCGCTGGCGATCGGTGGCTCGGTGTATTCGCCGCAGGCGGCGAAACGCATGGTCATCGTCAACGGCCAGGTTTTCCAGGAAGGGGCTACGTTGGCGCCCGAACTGCTGCTCGAGCAGGTCAGGCCCAAGTCGGCCGTGTTCTCGATCCGCGGCCAGCGTTTCGAGATGCCGCTGTAGTTCTTGCTGGCGCGGCATGCCGGCCGGCCCAGGCCGGTGGGTGCCCACACAATCGCGCGCATGGCCAAATGGGAAATCCTCGTTCCGATCGTCGCCGCGGCGTTGCTTGCGGCCGGCGCGGCGTGGCCGGCGAGCCCGACGCTGCTGGTGCTGTGCGTACCGGCGTTATGCGCCGCGGTGATCGCGGCGGTTCACCATGCCGAGGTCGTGGCGCATCGGGTTGGCGAGCCCTACGGCACGCTGGTGCTGGCGCTGGCGGTGACCGTGATCGAAGTGGCGCTGATCCTTTCGATCATGCTGGCCAGCGGCCCAGAGAAGGCCAGCCTGCCACGCGACACGATCTTCGCCGCGGTGATGATCATCTGCAACGGCGTCGTGGGCGTGTGTCTGCTGGTGGGCGGCCTGCACCACCGCGAGCAGACATTCCGCATCGAAGGCACCAATTCCGGCCTGGCCGCGCTGGTGGCGCTGGCGACGCTGTCGCTGGTCTTGCCGAGCTTCACCACCAGTTCGACGGAGGGCACCTACACAGCTTCGCAGCTGGTTTTCGTGGCCGTGATGTCGCTGTCGATGTGGGCTATCTTCGTGTTCGTGCAGACGGTGCGCCACCGCGACTACTTTCTGCCCGCGGTGGGCGCCTCGAACGAGGAACGCCACGCGGCGCCGCCATCGGTGGCGCGCGCATCGGCCAGTTTTGCACTGCTGATGGTGTCGCTGCTCAGCGTCGTCGGTCTGGCCAAGCTGCTGTCGCCGACCATCGAACGTGTGGTGGCGGACCTGCACGCGCCGGCCACGGTGGTGGGCGTGGCCATTGCGATGCTGGTGTTGCTGCCGGAAACCTGGGCGGCGGTGCGCGCGGCGCGGGCCAACCGTCTGCAAACGAGCATGAATCTGGCCATCGGCTCGGCGCTGGCCAGCATCGGACTGACCATTCCCGCGGTGGTCGTCGCCGCCCTGTGGCTCGATCTGCCGCTGGTGCTGGGCCTGGAGGCGAAGGACATGGTGCTGCTGCTGCTGAGCTTCGTGGTCGCGGCCATCACGCTCGGCTCGGGGCGCACGAACATGATGCAGGGCGCCGTGCATCTGGTGATCTTCGCGGCGTTCCTGTTCCTGTCGCTCGTGCCCTGAGGGCTGCGCTCACGCGCGCGAAAGGCTTCCCGCCTTGACGCTCAGCGCCTGAAGCCACCGCCGCGGAAGCCGCCGCCGCCGAACCTGCCGCTGAATCCACCGCCGCCAAAACGGTCGGCACCGCCAAAGCCGCCACCCCCAAAGCGGTCGCCACCGCCGCCCCCGTCGAAGCCACCGAAATGGCTGTCGCCAGCGCTGCGCGCCTGCGACTCGCGGTTGGCCCAGCTGTTGTCGCCGGAAGCCGAGTTCCAGCCATTGGAACTGTGCTGCTGCCAGCCGCTGCCGTCGTTCTTGTAGACGTTGCCGTTGACGTCGGCATAGTGGTTGTTGCCGGCGCTGGCCGTGCCCCAGGTGTTGGTCTTGCCGGTGGCGGCATTGGTGCTCGTGCCGCCGCCGATGTGGGCGTTGCCCTCGGGCCCGGTGGTGCTGGCACCGGCACGGTTGTAGCTGCTGCCGCCGGCGCCGGTGGCCGACACCGCGTTGCCGGTGCTGCGCTGTCCGGTATAGGTGTTGTAGTTGCTGGCGCGCGCGACATTGCCCGAGCCGCCCGCGGCGCCGTTGGCCGTGCGGTCGTAGCCGCGTGTGGCGTTGCCGGTCCAGGCGTTGTATTGCTTGCCGCCCGAGTAGCTGCCGGTCGTGCCGGTGCGCGTGTTGTCATAGGTGCCATGGGCGCTGGTGCCGGCCACGCCGCCGCCGGCGTACCAGCTGCGTGTGCCGGAATAGGTGGTGTTGCCCCAGTGGCCGTAGACGTTGGCGCTGGCCGAGGCGCAGCAGCCATAACCGCCCCAATAGCCGGGGTGGTAGTAGGCGCCGCCCCAGTACGGCTCCATCCACGCGGCCGTCGCCAGACCGATGGCGAAGCCGTAGGTGAAGCCGACATAGGGGTTGTAGATCGGCGCCGCGGCCACGCCGTAGGTGTAGGGCGGCGGGTACCAGACCGTGCCGATCCACGGGTTGTAGGCGTAGCCGGTGCCGTAGACCACGGTACCGTAGGGGGAGACGACGGTGCCCATGTAGCCGGGTGTGTAGCCCACGTAGACCACGCTCGGCGTGGCTTCATAGATGCGCACGTAGGTCACGTAGTGCAGCGCCGAACTCACCGGAATGGTGTACATCACCTCGGGAACCGAGCTCGCCACGCGCCACGGACCGGTGAGTTGCGGCGCGGTGAACCACACGCCGGCGGTGACCGCGTAGTAGGCGTCCGCATTGACGCGGATCACCGGCACCGACGAATTCACCACATAGCTCAGCGACGTGCCTTCCACCGGCGCGTACTGCGGCGGACCGTCGAAGCTGGGTGTGAAGCTGGGGCCGTTCTTCAGGGGCACGGTGGCCGTCTGCGGGATGGCATTGGAGATCAAGGCTTCCTGCGCCTGCGGCGTGCCCGCCACGGTGGGCAGCACGGCGCCGGCCCGCGACGCCGGCGGAATGCGCGCAAAGTCCGCGGGCAGCGCGTTGGCGGCGACAAAGCTCCACGGGCCGGTCAAGCCCGGCGCGCGGAACCAGCGGCCGGCCATCAGCACGTAGTAGTCGTTGCTGCCGGTGTCGATGAAGACGTCCGCCACGGTGTTGGCGGCCCACAGCAGTTGCGTGCCGGTGATGGGCACGAAGTCGGGCTGACCCTTGAAGACGATCAACTCGGTCGGTGTCTGGCTGACGACGATGGTCGGCACGCCATTGGCCAGCGAGGGTTTCGGGTTGGCGCCGGGCCCGCCGTCGAGCAGGTCGACATGGCCTTGCTTGGCCCAGCTTCCTGCGCCAGATCGTCCAGGCCCAGCGGCTGGGCATTCGAGCGCGTCCAGGGGCCGGCGATGCTCGCGGCACTCAGCCAGCCGTCATAGACGTGCATGTACAGCTGGTCCGCGAAGCCGCCCTTCAGGATCAGCGCCTGCGTGTTCATGACGCGCTGGAAGCGCGAATCGGCGCTCGCGGGCTTCCACACCGGCGCGCCGTCGATCGGCACCAGGATGGCGGGCGTGTAGCTCACCACCACCTGCGGTGCATTGTTCTGCACCTGCAGCGGTACGGCCTTGACGCCGGCCGCGGCCATCGAGGCCTGCAGACGATCCAGCGAGATGCTGCGCAACTGCGCCGCCAGGCTGGTTTGCAGTGCCGCGGTGTAGGCGGCGCCACGATTCGGCAGCGTCGGGAAATCGGCCTTGGTGACCTGCAGGTTCTCGAACACCACCATGCGGCCGATCTTGTCGACCTGCGTTCGCGCGGTGGCGAAGACCACGCCGAAGGTCTCTTGCGTGGCACCCGCGGGTTTGATGGCGAGTGCGGCACGCAGGTCAATCTGGTTGCCGATCCAGCTGTTCACCTGAGGCTGATACACCAGCACTGCGGCGTTGGGCAAGCTGATGTCGCGCGGCCAGGGGTCGGCGGGCAGATTGGAGGCCGACGCAGGCGCCGCGGCCTGGGCCCAGGCAGTGCCGCCAAAGGTCGGGCTGGCGAGGCTGGCGGCACACAGCAATGCGGCAGCCAGGGGTGTCTTCAGGTCCATCGGCAAGGCTCCTTGTGGATCAAAAAATTCTAGCGTGCCGTGTTTATGCACCGGCATTGAAGCGCCGCTCGTGCATGCCTGGGCTAACGCTCGCAGAAGGCGTTTTCCTGCACCGCGATCAGCGGCTTGAGCAGGTAGCGCAGCACGGTCTTCGAGCCCGCGCGCAGCCCTCGGCGCAGACTGGTTGCGGCAGCCTCGCACGCCATGCGCCACTGACAGGCAGTACGCCGTGTCGCACTGTCCAGGGAAACCCCGCCGCGTGCGGCAGGCCTGCGAACCTAGAATCGATGGGTTCGCCAGCAGGAGAGACCCAACATGCCAGCCCCACGCCGCGGTGCCGATGCCGATGCCGCCGAAGCCACCGCCGCCGGGCCGCGCGTGCTGAAGAAGTATCCCAACCGGCGCCTGTACGACACGCGCAGCAGCTCCTACATCACCCTGGCCGACGTGAAGGAGATGGTGCTCAAGGTCGAGGACTTCGAGGTGCGCGACGCCAAGAGCGGTGAAGACCTGACGCGCAGCATCCTGCTGCAGATCATCCTCGACGAAGAATCCGGCGGCGTGCCGATGTTCAGCGCGCAGATGCTGTCGCAGATGATCCGCTTCTACGGCCATTCGATGCAGGGCATGATGGGCGCGTATCTGGAAAAGAACCTGCAGACCTTCGTCGAGTTGCAGAAGCGCTTCGCCGCGCCGGGCCTGGGCCTGAACGATGCAAAGAGCTTCACGCCCGAGATGTGGGCACAGTTCATGACCGGGCAGGGCACGGCGATGCAAGGGCTGGTGGGCACCTATCTCGAACAGTCGAAGAGCCTGTTCACGCAGATGCAGGAACAGATGGCGAAGCAGGCGGGCACGCTGTTTCCGGGCATTCCGGGTTTGCCGGTCAACAAGCGCTGAGTCGGCGCACCGCGTGGCCGTGCGCGCGGATGCGGGACAATTCGCTTGATGAGTTCCCCCAATGACTTGGCGGCACCACGCGCCACACCGCCGACCATCGGTTTTGTCTCCCTCGGCTGCCCCAAGGCGCTGACCGATTCCGAGCTGATCCTCACCCAGTTGCAGGCCGAGGGCTACGCCACCAGCAAGACCTTTGCCGGGGCCGACCTGGTGATCGTCAACACCTGCGGCTTCATCGACGATGCCGTCAAGGAAAGCCTGGACACCATCGGCGAGGCGTTGGCCGGCAACGGCAAGGTCATCGTCACCGGCTGCCTGGGCGCGAAGGCCGGCGAGGACGGCGGCAACCTGGTGCGCCAGATGCACCCCAGGGTGCTTGCCGTCACCGGGCCGCATGCCACGCAGGAGGTGATGGACGCGGTGCACAAGCACAGCCCGAAGCCGCACGATCCCTTCGTCGACCTGGTGCCGCCGCATTTCGCAAGATCGGCATCAAGCTGACGCCGCGCCACTACGCCTACCTGAAGATCAGCGAAGGCTGCAACCACCGCTGCACCTTCTGCATCATCCCCAGCATGCGCGGCGATCTGGTGTCCAGGCCGATCGGCGACGTGCTCGGCGAGGCGCGGCGGCTGTTCGAAGCGGGCGTGAAGGAGCTGCTCGTCGTCAGCCAGGACACCAGCGCCTACGGCGTGGATGTCAAGTACCGCACCGGCTTCTGGGACGGCAAACCGGTGAAGACGCGCATGTTCGATTTGTGCGAGCAACTCGGTCAGCTGGCCGATGGCTTTGGCGCCTGGGTGCGGCTGCACTATGTCTATCCCTATCCGCATGTCGATGAAATCATCCCGTTGATGGCGTCGGGCCGCGTGCTGCCGTATCTGGACGTGCCCTTTCAGCATGCACATCCGGATGTGCTCAAGCGCATGAAGCGCCCGGCCAGCGGGGAGCGCAACCTGGAACGCCTGGCGCGCTGGCGCGAGATCTGCCCGCAGATCGTGGTGCGCTCGACCTTCATCGCCGGTTTCCCGGGCGAGACCGAGGCGAGTTCGAGACGCTGCTCGACTTCGTGCGCGAGGCGCGGATCGACCGCGCCGGCTGCTTCGCCTATTCGCCGGTGGGCGGGGCCGCAGCCAACGCACTCGACGGCCAGCTGCCGGCCGCGTTGCGCGAGGAGCGTCGCGCGCGTTTCATGGCGGTGGCCGAGGAAGTGTCGACGCGCAAGCTCGCAGCAACGCGTCGGCGCGACCATGCAGGTGCTGGTGGACCACGCGCCGGCGCTGGGCCGCAAGGGCGGGGTGGGGCGCAGCTACGCCGACGCGCCCGAGATCGACGGCCAGGTGCGGCTGCTGCCGCCCGAGAAGGCGTCGAAGACCTTGAAGGTCGGCGAGTTCACGCGCGCGCGCATCGTCGGCACCCAAGGGCACGACCTGGTCGGCCTGCCCATTTGAAGGATCCATCGATGTCCGAAGACAAGGCCATCAGCACGCAGCTGATCCACCATCCGTACCAGCCGCCGGCCGGCTTCATGGCGCCGCAGCCGGGCGTCTACAAGGCCTCGACGGTGATCTTCCCCAACGTCGCGGCGCTGCAGGCGCGCAACTGGAAGGACAAGACCGGCTACACCTACGGCCTGCACGGCACGCCGACCACCTTCCTGCTCGAGGAGCGCATCGCCACGCTCGAAGGCGGCACGCACACGCTGCTGGTGCCCAGCGGGCTGGCGGCGATCACGCTGGTCGACATGGCGCTGCTGAAGAGCGGCGACGAGGTGCTGATCCCCGACAACGCCTACGGGCCGGGCAAGGAACTGGCGCGCCAGGAACTGTCGCGCTGGGGCATCACGCACCGCTTCTACGACCCGGCCGATGCGGCGGCGCTGGCGGCGATGATCACGCCCGCGACCAAGCTGCTGTGGCTGGAGGCGCCGGGCTCGATCACGATGGAGTTCCCCGACCTGCGCGCGCTGGTGCGCGTGGCGCGCGACAAGGGCGTGTTGACGGCGCTGGACAACACCTGGGGCTCGGGCCTGGCCTTCAATGCCTTCGACCTGGGCGAGGGTCTGGGCGTGGACATCAGCGCGCATGCGCTGACCAAGTTCCCGTCGGGCGGCGGCGACGTGCTGATGGGCTCGGTGACCACGCGCGACCACGAGCTGCATCTGCGCTTGAAGGCCACGCACATGCGCATGGGCTGGGGCGTGGGCCTCAACGACGTCGAGGCGGTATTGCGCGCCTTGCCCTCGCTGCCCTTGCGCTATGCCGCGCAGGACGCCGCCGGGCGCACGTTGGCGCAGTGGTGCCAGCGGCAAGCGCAGATCGTCCAGGTGCTGCACCCGGCGCTGCCCGAATCGCCCGGCCATGAACATTGGCGGCAGCTGTGCACGCAGGCGGCCGGGCTCTTCTCGGTGCACTTCGATCCGGCGCTGGGCCGCGACGCGGTGCATGCCTTCGTCGACGCGCTGAAGCTCTTCAAGCTGGGTTATTCCTGGGCCGGGCCGGTGAGCCTGGCCGTGCCCTACGACCTGGCCGTCATCCGCCCTGGCTCGACCTGGCGCGGCACGCTGGTGCGCTTTTCGCTCGGGCCTGGAAGACGTGCGCGACCTGCAGGCCGACCTGGAGCAGGCGCTTCGCGCCGCCTTTGGCAACCGCTGAGGCGGGCACGGCGAGGCGCCCGACAGGGTCGCATCTTGTTGGCGGGCATCGCCGCAGTGGCCTCCAGCATGCTGCGGTGCAACGCGGTCGGACTGCGATGGGGGCCATAGCCCGGGGAGGTTCGCGAACTGATTGCGCCTGATCAGGCCAACCCTGTCGCGCCAGTAAAGCGAGTCGCTAAAGGGATAACACCAAAGTTGAACCCACGAGTTCGGTTCAATATCCTGCCTCCCGGCGTCCGCGAGATGCCACTTCGGTGGATCCACTCGGTCGTGACGAACTCGGCCTGGGTTGCAGCCAACCTCAACAGCATCCCCAACGGAAAGGGACATCGCCATGGCAGAAACCTTCGACTTCATCGTGGTGGGCGCCGGATCGGCCGGAGCGGTGATCGCGGCTCGTCTCTCCGAGGACCCGTCCTGTCGGGTGGCGCTCCTTGAGGCGGGCGGGCGGCCGCCCGTCGAGGAGCTGATTCCCGCGGCGTGCTCGGCGCATGCAGCAGAACCCGCAGACCGACTGGATGTACACCGCGGATGCCGGCAAGTGCGGGCTCGGCGCTGAAGGACGGGCGGATGATGATGCCGAGGGGCAAGATGCTCGGCGGGCTCGTCCGGGATCAACTAC
Source organism: uncultured beta proteobacterium (assembly GCA_963743935.1). Classification (GTDB taxonomy): domain Bacteria; phylum Pseudomonadota; class Gammaproteobacteria; order Burkholderiales; family Burkholderiaceae_C; genus Rubrivivax. The sequence goes on from CAVURQ010000001.1 coordinate 88,818, forward strand.
ATGGCCTACGTGCGCGGCCATCCGGGCGACTTCGACGCCTGGGCGGAGGGCGGCGCCACCGGGTGGAGCTACCGCGACGTGCTGCCGTACTTCAAGAAGAGCGAAGGGCTCGCGCCGAGCGACGACATCTCGATCGATGCGCCAGCGCACAACACCACCGGTCCGCTCGGGGTGTCCGTGCGCTCGCCGGTGCTCCCGGGCGCGCGCGAGTTCGTGGATGCCGCCGTGGCGGCCGGCATCCCGCGCGGCGACTACAACGGACAGGACCGTGGCGGCCCGGCCGGCGTCGTGTCGCTCTTCCAGACCACCACGCGCAGCGGCAAGCGGTCGAGCACGTATCACGCGTTCCTCGAGGGCGAGGCCGAGCAGCGGCCGAACCTCACCATCATCACCGGGGCGCAGGTCACGCGCGTGCTGCTGGAGGGCGCGGCGGGTCACAGGGTCGCGACCGGCGTCGAGTACCGCATCGGCAGCGGTGAGACGCGCACCGCCTTCGCCACCAAGGAGGTCGTGTTGAGCGGCGGCGCCATCGGGTCGCCGCACCTGCTGCTGCTGTCCGGCATCGGGCCGCGGGCGCGAGCTCGAGGCCGCGGGCGTCGCCTGTCAGGTCGATTCGCCGCATGTCGGCAAGCACCTGAAGGACCATCTCCACGTCGGCCTGTTCTTCCCCGCACCGGGGGTCGGCGTCTCGGTGAACGAGCTCGGCGTCTCGTTCGGCCCCGACGCGCTGCGCGCCCCGGCCGGACCTCTGCCCGCGGATCCCGCAGGACGACGCACAGATGCCCGCGGAACTGCAGGCGCTGAAGCAGGAGGCCGAACGACGCATCACCGAGTGGGCGACGACCGGGTCGCGGCCTGATCTCTTCGTCGCTCTACGACGCGGGCGCCTGGTACTCCACCGGCCTGGGCGACCACCACAGCCACGATGCACAGATCGCCTTCTTCATGCCTGCGGCTACAACGACGACCTCTGGCAGCGCTGCCTGTGCGTCGACGTCAACCAGTACTTCGACGACGCCGTCCAAGCGGCTGGCGGGCGATGCGGAGAGCGTGATCGTGCTTGCCAACCCGGTGCAGCCGCACAGCGAGGGCGAGATCGTGCTCGCCAGCGCCGACCCCGCCGACGCACCCGGTCATCCGCATGAACTATTTCGGCGACCCGCACGACATGAAGGTGATGGTCGCGGTGCTGCGCCGGGCGCTGGACATCGTGGCGCACTGGCCGGCCGGCCACAAGATCGGCCCCCTGCTGATCCCGCCGTTCCTCGCGCAGCAAGCACGGGCACGTCGAGGGTGCCGTGCCGAGCGACGCCCTGCTCGAGGACCTCGCGCTGCACTATTCGTTCACCGTCTACCACGTCACGTCGACGTGCCGGATCGGCAGTGTCGTGGATCCGCGCCTGAGGGTGATGGGGGTCGGCAAGCTGCGCGTGGCAGACGCCAGCGTCATGCCGAACGTGGTCAGCGGCAACACGAACGCGGCGTCGATCATGATCGGCGAGAAGGCGGCGGAGATGCTGGCTGCCGACCACGGACTGAGGGTCCGCGAGTTCGTCGGCGAGCGTGTAGTCGGGTAGCAGCCATCCCGTTCGGGCTTGACGGATGCGGGTTCAAGCCGGCGATAGCGTGCCTGCGCCGAGGGGCCATCCGCTCGTCTCCTGCCAGCTCTCCGCCGTGGCAATGCCTGCTGCGTCTCAGACCTTCGACGACACCTTGTGCCTCATCAGACGGCCTTTCTATCGAAAGTGCCGTTGCGGCTTTGCCGCTCAGCCCTTCGGGCTGGATGAGACTTTGTGTCTCATCAGCCGTCCCTTTTCACGCTCCCAGTCGCGCTTTTTTTCGGTGTCACGCTTGTCGTGTTCGGCCTTGCCCTTGGCCAGGGCAATTTCCACCTTGGCGCGACCACCCTTGTAGTGCAGGTTCAACGGCACCAGGGTGAAGCCCTTCTGCTCGACCTTGCCGACCAGCCGCTTGATCTCTTCCTTGTGCATCAGCAGCTTCTTGGTGCGGTCGGCCTCGGGCTGCACGTGCGTGGAGGCACTGCGCAGCGCGTTGATGCGACAGCCGATCAGGTACAGCTCGCCGTCGCGGATGACGACGTAGCCGTCGGTCAGCTGCACCTGTCCGGCGCGCAGGGCCTTGATCTCCCAGCCCTGCAGCACGATGCCGGCTTCGTAGCGCTCCTCGATGTGGTACTCGAAGCGCGCGCGGCGGTTCTCGGCGATGTGGGCAGCGGTGTTTGACATGGGGAGAACGGCCGAGGGGCCGCACAGGCGGCCCCTACAATTCGCGCCATTGTATGAAGCATGTCAACAAGTCCGTGCTGCTTTGGTATTCGCCGCACGAGATGTACCAACTCGTGACGGCCGTTCCGGACTACCCCAGCTTCCTGCCCTGGTGCGACCGTGCCGAGGTGCTCGAGCAGCACGACAACGGGGTCACCGCGCGCATCGGACTGGCCTACGCGGGTGTCAAGCATGCCTTCACCACGCGCAACGAGCATGTGCAGGACGCCCTGGTGCAGGTCAAGCTGGTGGACGGCCCGTTCTCGCTGCTCGATGGCACCTGGGCCTTCCTGCCGCTGGGGCGGCCCGGCGGGCCGGCGCAGGCCTGCAAGGTGGAGTTCGATCTGCGCTACGCCTTCGCCAGCCCGGCGCTGGAGACCTTGCTCAGCCCCGTGTTCGACAAGGTCGCGAATACCTTTGTCGAATCCTTCGTGGCCCGTGCCGAAGCCGTGTATGGGCCCCGCTGAGACACGCACGTTGCGCATCGAAGTCGTGTATTGCCCACAACCCGGCCACACCGACCGGGTGAGCTTGGAACTGCCCGAAGGTTCGACATTGCGTGATGCACTCAGCGCCAGCGGCCTTTGTCAGCGGCATGCGCTGCAGGAAGGCACGCTGCTGTTTGGTGTGTGGGGCCGTGTGCAGCCGCCCGACAGGACATTGCGCGAGCGCGACCGTGTCGAGCTGTATCGACCGCTGCAGGTCGACCCGAAAGAGGCGCGCCGCCTGCGCTACAAGCGCGGCAAGCCTGGCAAGCGCGCCGAAACGGGTTGAGTGGAATGCCGTGGGCAGTACGCCTGCGGGCGCCGGTGCGAAAGCTGCAGCGGCTCAGCGGCAATCGCTGGCGATGGCCTCGCGGGCGCGCCGCGCCTCCTTGGCGCGTTGCTCGTCGTCCAGGATCTCGCGCTCGCCATCGGCCTTGATGCGGGCGATGCGCTGCCCACTGTCCAGCGTCGCCACCTGATCACGTGCCCGCTGGCAGTTCTCCTTGCGCACGGCGGCAATCTTCTGTTCCTCGGCTTTGGCCTTCGCGGCCTGATCCTGCTCGGCACGGCGGCGTTTTTCCTCGAGTTCGGGGTCGACCGAGGGTTTGCCAGCCACCGCCGCCGATGCCGCCGAAGCCGGCGCCGCTGCCGCAACCGGCTTGCGCACCGCGACTTCGGGGCGCTGCATCACATCCTTTTCGGGGATGTCGCGCGGCGGCGGAATGTCGCTGATGTGCACCTGGCCCCTGCCGTCGCGCCATTTCCATTGCGCCTGGGCTTCGCTGGCCAGCGACAGGGCCGCCAAGCCGGCCAGAATGGCCAAGCCCAGACCGAGCGCGCGGCGCGTCGTGGAGTCGTCAATTCGCATCCGACAAGTGTAGTGGCAGCCCCCTGCGCGCCGGGTGTGCAAAGCGTCACGGCGCGGACCCGCGCGTGCCCCGCTCCGTATAATCTTGTTTTGCGTCAGGAGCCAGATTCCATGCGCCTCATCGGCAAAGCGCTCACCTTCGACGACGTGTTGTTGGTGCCCGCCTACTCCAAGGTGTTGCCGCGCGATACGCGCCTGGCCACACGCCTTTCCCGCAACATCCTGTTGAACCTGCCGTTGGTGTCGGCGGCGATGGACACCGTGACCGAGGCGCGCCTGGCGATTGCCATCGCGCAGGAAGGCGGCATCGGCATCGTGCACAAGAACATGACGCCTGCGGCCCAGGCGGCCGAGGTGGCGCGTGTCAAGCGCTATGAATCCGGCGTGCTGCGCGACCCGATCACCATCACCCCCGACGTGACGGTGCGGCAGGTGATGGCGTTGTCCAAGCATCATGGCATCTCCGGTTTCCCGGTGTTGCAGGGCAAGGAGGTGGTGGGCATCGTCACCGGGCGCGATCTGCGTTTCGAGACACGCATGGACGCGCCGGTGCGCGAGATCATGACGCCGCGCGAACGCCTGGTCACCGTCGGCGAACACGCCACCATCGAAGACGGCAAGGCACTGATGCACCGCCACAAGCTCGAGCGTGTGCTGGTCGTGAACGCCGCCTTCGAGCTGTGCGGCTTGATGACGGTCAAGGACATCACCAAGCAGACCAACTTTCCCGACGCCGCGCGCGACGCCTTGGGCAAGCTGCGCGTCGGCGCCGCCGTGGGCGTGGGCGAGGGCACCGAAGAGCGCGTCGAGTTGCTGGTGCGCGCTGGGGTCGATGCGATCGTGGTCGATACCGCGCATGGTCACAGCGACGGCGTCATCGAACGCGTGCGCTGGGTCAAGCGCCATTTCCCGCAGGTCGACGTGATCGGCGGCAACATCGCCACCGGCGCGGCCGCGCTGGCACTGGTCGAGGCCGGCGCGGATGCGGTGAAGGTGGGCATCGGCCCGGGCTCGATCTGCACCACGCGCATCGTCACCGGCGTGGGCGTGCCGCAGATCATGGCCATCGAGGCGGTGTCCAAGGCCATTCAAGGCAGCGGCGTGCCGCTCATTGCCGACGGCGGCATCCGCTATTCCGGCGACCTGGCCAAGGCGATTGCCGCCGGGGCGCACAGCGCGATGATGGGCGGCGCCTTCGCCGGCACCGAGGAAGCACCGGGTGAGGTGGTGCTGTACCAGGGCCGCAGCTACAAGAGCTATCGCGGCATGGGCTCGCTGGGCGCGATGCAGCAGGGCTCGGCTGACCGCTACTTCCAGGAAGGCGGCTCGGCGGACGCCACCAGTTCGGCCAAGCTCGTGCCCGAAGGCATCGAAGGCCAGGTGCCCTACAAGGGCTCGCTGGTGGCCATCGTCTTCCAGATGGCCGGTGGCCTGCGTGCGGCCATGCACTACTGCGGCTGCGCGTCGATCGAGGACATGCACGAGCGCTGCGAGTTCGTCGAGATCTCGGCCGCGGCCATGCGCGAGAGTCATGTGCACGACGTGCAGATCACCAAGGAAGCGCCGAACTACCGCATGGAGTAGTGGGGTGGCGCAGCGTGTCCGCAGCGCGGACGGCTCTTCATTAGGACACCATTGAGCACTGTGGCCGCAGCGGCATCCGGGCGCGCCGAGCGCAAGGCCGCCATGCCCTTCATCATGGGCGTGGTGTTGATCGACATGCTGTCGATCGGCATCATCGTGCCGGTGCTGCCGGCACTGGTCGGCAGCTTCACGGGCTCGCAGGCCGACCAGGCCTACTGGTACGGCGTGGTCACCTTCAGCTTCGGCCTGGCCAGCTTCCTGTCGTCGCCGTTGCTGGGTGCGCTGTCCGACCGCTACGGCCGCCGGCCGGTATTGCTGCTCGGCTTCTGCGGTCTGGCCTTCAGCTTCCTTGCCACCGCGCTCAGCACGTCCTTGTGGATGCTCATCGCCGTGCGCGTGGTGGCCGGTGCGATGCAGGCCAACGCTGCGGTGGCGAATGCCTATGTGGCCGACATCAGTGCGCCGGAAGAGCGGGCGCGGCGCTTCGGCTTGCTGGGCGCGATGTTCGGCGTGGGCTTCATCCTCGGTCCGGTGATGGGCGGGCTGCTCGGCGGTATCGATCTGCGCTTGCCCTTCTTTGCGGCCGGCGGCCTGGCGCTGCTGAACTTGCTGTACGGCTGGTTCGTGCTGCCCGAATCGTTGCCGCTCGAAGCACGGCGCCGCTTCGAATGGGCCGCAGCCAGCCCGGTCAAGGCGCTGCGCGATCTGGCGGCGCTGAAGGGCGTGGGCTTGCTGGTCGGCGTGCTGGCGTTCAGCGGGCTGGCGCAGTTCGTCCTGTACACCACCTGGGTGCTGTACGGCAGCTTCAAGTTCGGCTGGGGGCCGGTCGAGAACGGCTGGTCGCTGGCGGCGGTGGGCGTGATGTCGGTGATCGTGCAGGGCGGCCTGCTGCGCTGGCTGCTCAAGCACTACAGCCCGCAAAGGCTGGTGCTGGCCGGGCTGGCCTCGTCCGCCATCGGCTTCACGCTGTGGGGCGCCGCCACCGAAGGCTGGATGATGTATGCGGTGATCTTCGGCAACGTGCTCGGTTACGCCGTGGCGGCCAGCCTGCAAAGCATCGTCTCCAGCGCGGCCGATTCCGACAGCCAGGGCCGCACGCTCGGTGCGGCAAGCTCACTGAACAGCCTGATGGCGGTGGTGGCGCCCGCGATCGGCGCACCCTTGCTCGGCGTGGTGTCCCATTTGCCGCAGGGCGACTGGCGCATCGGCGCACCGTTCTTCGTCTGCGCCGCGATGCAGTTGACGGCGATGCTGCTGGCGTGGGTTCATTTTCGTGGCACCGGGCGCAACCGCCCGGCCAACGCAGCCGTCGCCAACCCCGTAGCCTGATTGCACCGACCATGCACGACAAGATCCTGATCCTCGACTTCGGCTCGCAAGTCACCCAGCTGATTGCGCGGCGCGTGCGCGAGGCACATGTGTACTGCGAGATCCATCCCAACGATGTCGGCGATGCGTTCATTCGCGAGTTCGCGCCCAAGGCCATCATCCTCAGCGGCAGCCACGCCAGCACCTACGAAGAACACGATCTGCGCGCGCCGCAGGCGGTGTGGGACGCGGGCGTGCCGGTGCTCGGCATCTGCTACGGCATGTTCACCATGGCGGTGCAGCTGGGCGGCCAGGTCGAGGCCAGCTCACACCGTGAGTTCGGCTATGCCGAGGTGCGCGCGCATGGCCACACCAAGCTGCTGCAGGGCATCGAGGACTTCAGCACCGCGCGAAGGCCACGGCATGCTCAAGGTGTGGATGAGCCATGGCGACAAGGTGACCGCGCTGCCGCCAGGCTTCAAGCTGATGGCGAGCACGCCGAGCTGCCCGATCGCCGGCATGGCCGACGAAAGCAGGCGCTATTACGGCGTGCAGTTCCACCCCGAGGTGACGCACACCGTGCAGGGCAGGGCGCTGCTCGAGCGCTTCGTGCTCGACATCGCCGGCGCGCGGCCGGATTGGGTGATGCGCGACCATGTCGCCGAAGCGGTGGCGCGAATCCGCGAGCAGGTGGGCAGCGAGGAGGTCATCCTCGGCCTGTCGGGCGGCGTCGATTCCAGCGTGGCCGCCGCGCTGATCCACCGCGCCATCGGTGAACAGCTGACCTGCGTGTTCGTCGACCACGGCCTGCTGCGGCTGAACGAAGCGCAGATGGTGATGGACATGTTCGCGGGCCGGCTGCAGGCCAAGGTGGTGCATGTCAATGCGGCGGAGCAGTTCCTCGGCCACCTGAAGGGCGTGAGCGACCCCGAAGCCAAGCGCAAGATCATCGGCCGCGAGTTCGTCGAGGTCTTCCAGCGCGAGGCGGTGGCGTTGAGGAACGCCAAGTGGCTGGCACAAGGCACGATCTATCCCGACGTCATCGAGTCCGGCGGCGCCAAGACAAAGAAGGCCACCAGCATCAAGAGCCACCACAACGTCGGTGGCCTGCCCGAAACCCTCGGACTGAAGCTTCTGGAACCCTTGCGCGACCTGTTCAAGGACGAGGTGCGCGAGCTCGGTGTCGCACTCGGCCTGCCGCACGACATGGTCTATCGCCACCCCTTTCCCGGCCCGGGGCTGGGCGTGCGCATCCTGGGCGAGGTGAAGCCCGAGTACGCCGAGCTGCTGCGCCGCGCCGACGCCATCTTCATCGACGAACTGCGCGCCTGGAAGGACGAAGCCAGCGGCAAGAACTGGTACGAGTTGACGAGCCAGGCTTTTGCCGTCTTCCTGCCGGTGAAGAGTGTCGGCGTGATGGGCGACGGGCGCACCTATGACTACGTGGTCGCATTGCGTGCGGTGCAGACCAGCGACTTCATGACGGCCGACTGGGCCGAGCTGCCCTATGGGCTGCTGAAGAAGGTCAGCTCGCGCATCATCAACGAGGTGCGCGGCATCAACCGCGTCACCTACGACGTATCCAGCAAGCCTCCGGCGACGATCGAGTGGGAGTAGCGATCGAGGCGTACTCGCTCAGGGCGACAGCACGATGCGCGATCTGGCGTTGGCCTCCACCTTCGCCGGGTCGAACCACCAGGCGCGGCGCTTCCCCTCGGCCCAGATCTTCGCCTGATCGTTCTGATGCGGCTGCAGGTGCCGCTCGCTGACGCCGCCCGCGAGAATCGCTTCGATCTTCTCGGTGTCGGCGAAGTCGACCACCACCTGCATCGAGGCGAAGAAGTTCACGTCGTAGGGCTTGTTGAAATCGTAGACGCCGCGGTTGAGCGTCTCACCACTGCCGGCACGCTCCAGCGTGAAGCCACCCACCAGTTCCTGCCCCACGCCGCTGCGCCGCAACGGGCTGACAAAACGCAGGCTGTGCGCCTTGCCCCAGCGCCACGCCGCGGGGTCCTTGCCCTGCGCCGCTTCCAGCTGCGTTCGCGCGCGCGCCGCAGCCGCGCGGATCACGTCGGCCAGCGTCTCGCGCCGGTCGGGCGTGCGGATGTCGTCGAACCAGGGGGAATCGGGCGTGGCCACCAGCGCGTCGAAGCGCTGCTGCCAGAAATACCAGGTGCCCAGGAAATCGAGCGTGACGTCCTCGCCCAGTTCGTCGCCGAAGGTGCCACGCGCGGTTTCGCGGTACAGCGCCTGGTAGATCAGCGGCGCGGCTTCAGTCGCGCGGTCGACGCCATCCCATTTTTCCAGCAGCGCCGCCAGGTCGGTCTGCGCCGCATCGTTCTTCAGCGCCTCGACGATCGGCCCGCGCAGCACGTCGCTTTGCAGGTTGCGGTCGTCGAGCATCAGCTTCCAGTGGTCGTCCACGCTCATCTTCTGGCCGGCGTCCAGCACCTGGCCCATGCGCGTGTAGCGGTAGTTCGGCGCCACGTAGTTGGTGTAGTACCAGGGAAACGCCGGGCCGCGCGTGTCGTGGTTGGCGGTGCCGACCCAGGCCCGTGGCGGGTTCAGCATGCCGGGCATGCGGTCCTTGGGGATGAACCCGGTCCAGTCGTCTTTGCCATCCTTGCGCGGTACGCGCGGCACGCTGCCGTCCGCGCCGCTGCGGATGGGCACCGCGCCCGTGGCACGGTGCGCGATGCTGCCGCGATCGTCGGCGAAGACGAAGTTGAACATCAGAAGATCGATCTTCTGCAACTCGCGGTCGAAGGCCGCGGCGTCGGGTGCGGTCAGCAGCCCCTCGATGCCGATCACCGGCGCCAGCACTTCGGCGTCCGTCGAGCGCAGCACCAGCAGCTTGTCGCCCTTCGGGCCCAGGCCCGGGTGGTCGCTGATCACCGGACCGCGTTTTGTGTGGCGCACTTTCAGGACCTGCTCTCGAAAGCCGCCCTCGGCCGTCTTGTCCTTGATGCGAAGGGTCTCGCTGCGCACCTCGAAGGGCACGGACCGCCCACCATCGAGATAGCGGTCGGCGTCGCCCGGATCGATGCTCTCGATGTACAGGTCCTGCACGTCGCCATAGGCGTTGGTGACGCCGAAGGCGACGTGCTGCGTGCGCCCGACCAGGATGCCGGGCATGCCGGGCAGCGCCGCGCCCACCGCCTGGATGCCGGGCGCGAACAGGCCCACAGGATGCCAGGTGCCCGGCAGGATGCGGTTGTCCAGGTGCGGGTCGTTCACCAGCATGGCCTTGCCGGAGGCCGAGCGCGACGGGCCCACCGCCCAGTTGTTGGAACCCAGGCCCTGGTGATTCAGGTCCTCGGGGGCCACCCAAAGCTGCTTCCAGTCGACACCGAGGCGGTCCCGTTCATCGCGTGCCAGGGTGCCGTCGACAAGGGCAAGGCGCTGCGGCACATCGGGGTTCAGCGTCAGCGGGAAGATCTGCTGCGCCTTCTCCAGTCCCAGCTTGTCGATGAGCTTTTGCGCCACCACTTCGGCCTTGAAGTTGGTGGAATGGGTGTAGTGCACAAAATGGATCAAGGTCACCAGGTCGGCCACGCTCCAGGCGCTCGGCACCAGACCGGCTGCCTTGAGTTCGATCGGGTGCTCCACGGCGTGCTGGGCAATGTAGGCGTTGACACCGTCGACGTAGTGCTGGAAGAACTCGCGCGAGGCGGCGTCCAGCTTCAAGGTGTGGCGATCGCCATTGCGCCGCAAGCCCAGCACACGCATGCGGATGTCGCTGGGCAGCGCGTCGGCGCCGAAGGTGGCCGCCAGTTCCCCGCGCCAGGTGGCGCGGAACAGCTCCATCTGCATCAGCCGGTGTTGTGCGGTGACGAAGCCCTGCGCACGCAACAAGTCCGGCGTGTTGCTGGCAAAGATATAGGGCACACCCAGTTCGTCGCGCAGCACCTTCACCGGTGCCGACAGGCCGGCGAGCTTCATGTCGCCGTCGATCTTCGGATGGCCGGCCGCGCGCACCAGGTACAAGGCCACTGCGGCGGCGCCGATGATCAAGGCGATCACGGCAATGAGCAGCCATTTCAGTGCTTTGAACATGCGGTGCCTCCAGTGTTCTTGCACGCCCCGGTTCAGGCCTGTCCCGTAAGCGAGCGGCATTATCACCACCCTGGCGTGCGTGGGGCATGGGGTACTGGGTGCGTTGTGCGGGTGGCCGGGTCCTGGCGAGCCTGCGGCGTGTTGGTTTTCGTGTGCCCTCGCTGCATGCGCGCATCGGCAGCGCTTATTCTTCGGGACATGCGCATCCTGTTCACAGTGGCTTCGCTGTTGGTCGTGGTGGTCGTGCTGGGGCTGATGGCCAAGACACAACTGCAGTCGTTGCCCAAGGCCGACGCACCGGCCAGCGGCGCCGCCGCTTCATCCACGGTCGAACCCGCGGCAGCGGCGCGGCAGATTCAGCGCAAGATCAAGGACGACGTCGAAAAGTCGATGCAGGCACAACCCTCGCGCGCCGAGCCGGCGCCCTGACAGCATGGTCGACGAACAACGGCAGAAGGACGAGGCCGGCATGCGCTTGGCGCTGGATCAGGCGCAGAACGCCTGGCTGGTGGGCGAGGTGCCCGTGGGCGCGGTGATCCTGCGCGCCGGCCAGGTCGTCGCCACAGGCTACAACCGCCCCATCACGACACACGACCCCACCGCGCATGCCGAGATCGTGGCGCTGCGCCACGCTGCCTTGCTGTTGCAGAACTATCGCCTGCCCGAGTGCGAGCTGTACGTGACGCTGGAACCCTGTGCGATGTGCTCGATGGCGCTCTTGCACGCGCGTTTCAAGCGCGTGGTCTTCGGTGCGGCCGACCCGAAAACCGGCGCGGCGGGTTCGGTGTTGAATCTCTTTGCGAACCCGCAGCTGAACCACCACACCGAACTGCTCGGCGACGTGTCGGCGCCGGCCTGTGCCCAGATGCTGCGCGATTTCTTTGCCGAAAGGCGCGAGCAGCAGCGCGCGCAACGCCAGGCCGAGGGCAGTGCGGACGCAGCCGCCAAGCCGGACGAGCCCATCCCCACCGGCGAAGTGCTTGAACTCAGTCCACACAACCCGCCGCCCACACGATGACCCGTCTTTGCCTGTTCTCGCCTGCCGGCGTGCTCACCCGTGCCGCGCCGCTGCGTCTGGCCGCCAGGCGGCTGGCCGGACTGGGCTTCGAGGTGCAGATCGATGCCGACGCGTTGAAGCGCCACCAGCGTTTCGGCGGCGACGACGCCACGCGGCTGGAGGCCTTGCACCGCATCGCCGCACAGGCACCGTCCATCGCCATGGCCACGCGCGGCGGCTACGGCCTGACGCGTCTGCTCGACCACATCGACTGGCCCTTGCTGACGCGCAGTGTCGAGCGGGGCACGCGCTGGGTCGGCTTGAGCGACATCACCGCGCTGCAGCTTGGCCTGCTGGCGCACGGTGGCGCGCCCAGCTGGGCCGGCCCGACCGCGGTGGAGGACTTTGGCCGCAGCGATGAGGACGGCGGCGTCGACGAGGTCACCGCCGCGTGTTTCGTCGAAGCCATGTCCGGCGAGCTGGAGGCGGTGGGCTTTCGCACCGCGCCGGGCTTCGACGGGCTCGATGTCAAGGGACGACTGTGGGGCGGCAACCTGACGGTCTTGATGTCATTGCTGGGCACGCCGCATTGGCCACGCGTCAAGGGCGGCGTGCTCTTCCTGGAAGACGTGAACGAGCAGCCCTACCGTGTCGAGCGCATGCTGCTGCAGCTGCACCAGGCGGGCGTGCTGGGCGCGCAGAAGGCGGTGCTGATGGGCGACTTCAAGGTGCGCACCAAGTCGCCGATGGACCGCGGTTATTCGTTCAAGGTGGCCGTCGAACACCTGCGTTCGGTGTGCGCCACGCCGATCCTCACCGGGCTGCCCTTCGGCCATATCCCCACCAAGGTCAGCTTGCCGGTGGGGCGGCGTGTGCAGCTGGTCGTTCAGGGACGTGATGTGTTGGTGGGCTGGTAGGGCGATGAATCGGTCTCGCAGCGCGGCGCCTGGGGTACTTCGGGCCCTGCTGGCGTGGTGCATCGCGATGCTTTCCGGCTGCAACAACAACCCGCTGCCCAGCGACCTGGCGGCCACGAACACGGCCGTCAGCGCGTTCATGCAAAGCTCGCCACGCCATCTTGACCCGACGGCGTCCTACTGGAGCAACGACACACCCTACACCTACCAGATCTACGAGCCGCCCTACGGCTACCACTACCTGCTGCGGCCTTTCAAGCTGATCCCGAAAACCGCCGTGGAGGTGGCCACGCCCACTTTCCTCGACAAGGACGGCAAGGTGCTGCCTGCCGACGCGCCGGCCGAACTCGTGGCCGAGAGCGTGTACGACATCCGCATCAAGCCGGGCATCCTGTACCAGCCGCACCCGGCCTTTGCCAAGGACGACAAGGGCCAGTATCGCTATCACGACCTGAAGCCGGGTGAACTGGGCCAGCGGCGCACACCGCTGGACTTCGAGCACACGGGTACGCGGGAACTGGTGGCCGAGGACTACGTGTACGCCCTCAAACGCCACGCCACGACGCGTGTCACCACGCCGGTCTTCAGCATCTTCGCGGACAACGTCGTGGGTTTGAAGGACTATGGCCAGCTGATCAAGGCCGAGGACAAGAAGCTGCGCGCCGGGCTGGATGCGGCCAGTCAGGACAAGCCCTTCCTCGACTTCAGGCGCTGGTCGCTGGCGGGTGCCAGCGCGCCGCAGAAGGACCTGCTGCGCATCCGCATCAAGGGCAAGTATCCGCAGTGGAACTACTGGATGTCCATGACCTTCATGGCACCGATGCCGTGGGAGGCGGACGCCTTCTACGCACAACCCGGCATGGCGGCAGTGGGCTTGGGCCTGGACAGCTGGCCTGTAGGGACGGGCCCGTACATGATGGCCGAGTTCACCAAGGACCGGCTCCACGTGCTCAAGCGCAACCCCAACTATCGCGGCGAACCCTATCCCTGCGAAGGCATGCCCGGCGACAAGGAGGCAGGCCTGCTCGACGACTGTGGCAAGACCATGCCCTTCATCGACAGCTTCGTCTCCACCATCGAACGCGAGGGCGTGCCGCTGCGTGGCAAGTTCCGCCAGGGTTTCTACGACATCGAGGTCTTCGAGCGCACCGACACCGGGCTCGACTATCTGGTCGAGATGCAGGACTCCGAGCAGGTGAAGAAGGAGTACGAGGACAAGGGCTTCCACCTGCCGCGTTTTCCGGACGTGTCGAGCTGGTATCTCGGCTTCAACATGCTCGATCCGGTGATCGGCTGGGGCGACACCCCCGAGCAGCGTGAGCGCAACCGCAAGCTGCGCCAGGCCATCTCGATTGCCATCGACTGGGAGGAGTACTCGAAGATCTTCCCCAAGGACAGCGGCGAAACCGCGATGGGCCCGTTGCCGCGCGGCATCTTCGGTTCGCGCCACGGCACGGCCGAGGGCGTGAACCCAGTGACGCACCGTTGGGTGGACGGCAAGGCGCAACGGCGCTCGATCGATGAGGCGAAGAAGCTGCTGGCCGAAGCGGGTTACCCCAACGGACGCGATGCCAGGACCGGCAAGCCGCTGGTCATCAACTACGATTTCTACTCGGCCGCCACGCCTGAAACCAAGCCCAAGCTCGACTGGGTGGTACGCCAGTTTGCCAAGCTGGACATCCAGCTCGAAGTGCGGGCCACCGACAACAACCAGTGGCAGGACAAGGTGCGCAAGGGCCAGCATCAGATGTTCTGGCTGGGCTGGCTGGCCGACTATCCGGACGCAGAGAACTTCATGTTCATGCTCTACGGCCCGAACGGCAAGACACGCTCCGATGGCGAGAACACCTCCAACTACATGAACCCCGAGTTCGACAAGCTGTTCGCGCAGATGAAGCTGCAGGGCGACGGGCCAGAGAAGCAGAAGTTGCTCGACCGCATGACGCAGATCGTGCAGCAGGACGCGCCGTGGAGCTTCGGCTTCTTTCCCTATGCCTCCGGCGCGGCCCAATCCTGGGTGCACAACTACAAGCCCGCGGTGCTGATCCGCGACCAGGGCAAGTACCTGCGGCTGGATGTGGACGCGCGCGTGAAGAAGCTGCGCGAATGGAACCGGCCGGTGTGGTGGCCGATGATCCTCGGTGGCGCCGCGCTGCTGGTGCTGCTGTGGGCCGGCTGGCGCAGCCTGCGCCGCCGCGAGCGCACCAATGCGCGCGGTGAGGTGCTCGCTTGAACGGTCTGCCCCCACGCTCACGTTGTTCGCTGCCCCCCAAGGGGGCGAGTCAGCGTCTTGGGACGGCCCGGCGCCGCTGACATGGCCTGGTACATCGTCCGGCGCATCGCCTACGGCGCGCTCATCCTGCTGGGCGTGAACCTGGCCACCTTCTTCCTCTTCTTCACGGTGAACACGCCCGACGACATGGCTCGGCTGAACATCGGCGGCAAGCGCGTGAACCAGGAAATGATCGACAAATGGAAGTCCGAGCGCGGCTACGACAAGCCGCTGTACTTCAACGCTGCGAAGCAGGGCAGCGAAAGCCTCACCGACACCATCTTCTGGGAACGCTCGGTGTCGCTGTTCGCGCTGGACTTCGGCCGCTCCGATGCCGAAAGCGCCGGCGACATCGGCCACGAGATCGCCTCGCGCATGTGGGTCAGCCTGCAGCTGGCGCTGCCGCTGTTCGTGCTGCAGGTCATCGCCAGCACGGCCTTTGCGCTGCTGCTGGCGATGTTGCGCCACACCCGGCTCGATTTCTGGGGCGTGGTCGCCTGTGTGCTGATGCTGTCGATCAGCAGCCTGTTCTACATCATCGTCGGCCAGTTCTTCTTCTCGCGCGTGCTCAAGCTGGCGCCGCTGTCGGGTTATGTGGCGGGCTGGGATGTGCTGAAGTTCCTGGTGCTGCCGATCGGCCTGTCGCTGATCGCGCGCCTCGGCGGCGAGGCACGGCTTTACCGCGCGCTGTTCCTCGAGGAAATGGGCAAGGACTACGTGCGCACCGCGCGTGCCAAGGGCTTGTCGGAAGGCGTCGTGCTGTATCGGCATGTGCTGCGCAACGCGATGATCCCGATCATCACCAGCGCCGGCAGCTACCTGCCCTATGTGTTCCTGGGCAGCCTGGTGTTCGAGAGCTTCTTCGGCCTGCCCGGCCTGGGTGCCTATGTCATCGAGGCCATCACCAAGCAGGACTTCGCGGTGGTGCGCACCATGGTCTTCCTGGGTGCGGTGCTCTACATCGCGTCCTACATCCTCATCGACGTGGCCTACACCTGGGCCGACCCGCGCGTACGGCTTGCCTGAGGGACGACAAAATGCCCAGGTTCGTGCTGCTGTGGACCGATGCCGCGATGTGGCTGATGGCCTTTGCCATGGTGGGCTACATCGTGCTGGTGCTGCGCCGCCCGGGCCTGGCGGCCAGCTGGAGGAAGGTCTTCGGCGATGCCGCGGCCTTGTCTTCTTCGGTGGTGCTGCTGCTGTGCCTGGCGCTCACGCTGCTCGACAGCGTGCACTTCCGGCCCCTGCTGCCGCCGGTGGCAGGCAGTGAGGCGTCCGGCCCGGCCTTCGACTCGCGTACGCGCTCGCTGCTCGACGTGCTGCTGGGCCCGCTGGTCGATTCCCGCGAAGCCACCTATTCGCGCCCGCTGTCCTACGTCGGCTTCACCAAGGAATCGGTCGAGGTGAACGGCAACATCGAACGTGTCGCGCCACGCCTGCAGTTTGGCGGTGCACACCTCGGCGACCCCGATGCGCAATGGCTGGGCGACCTGGCGCTGCGCTCGGCAGCTTGGGCTGGCCTTCGGGCTGGGTGTGGCGGTGTTGTTGTCGGTGGCGCTGCTGGCATGGGTGAGTTGGCGCGGTGGCCATCACTTGCCACAGGGCAGGCGCGCGAGCCTGCGCGCCGCATGGCGTGGCGAAGGCGGCATCCCGTGGCGCGCGGTGTGCTGGACCTTCGTCGCCATCGGGCTGCTGGCCGGCCCGGCGGCGATGCTGGCCGGCCACTACCACGTGCTCGGCACCGACCTGACCGGCAACGATGTGCTCTACCAGGCGCTGAAGAGCATCCGCACGGCCTTTGTCATCGGCACGCTGGCCACAGTGGCGACGCTGCCGCTGGCGGTGGGTTTCGGCATCCTGGCGGGATACTTCCGCGGTTGGGTGGACGAGGTCATCCAGTACCTCTACACCGTGCTCTCGTCGGTGCCGAACGTGCTGCTCATCGCCGCGTGCGTGCTGATGGTGCAGGTGTTCATCGACAAGAACCCGCAGCTGTTCGAAACCGCGGCCGAGCGCGCCGACCTGAAGCTGTTCCTGCTGTGCGCGGTGCTCGGCCTCACCGGCTGGGCGGGGCTGTGCCGGCTGCTGCGTGGCGAGACACTGAAGCTGCGCGAGCTGGAATACGTGCAGGCCGCCAACGCCTTTGGCGTGACGCACGCGCGCATCATGCGCCGGCACATCTTCCCGAACGTGGCGCACCTGATGCTGATCGTGACGGTGCTCGATTTCTCGTCCTTGATCCTCTACGAGGCGGTGCTGTCGTATGTGGGCGTGGGCGTCGATCCGTCGATGAACAGCTTCGGCGGCATGATCAACCTGGCGCGCAGCGAGATGAGCCGCGACCCCGTCGTGTGGTGGTCCTTCGCGGCGGCCTTTGCGTTCATGGTGGCGCTGGTGCTGGCGGCCAACCTGTTTGCCGACGGCGTGCGCGACGCCTTCGACCCGCGTGCGCGCGGGTTCCGCCCTCGTCTGGGCGTCAAGGCGGCCAGGGTATGAACGCGCCCGAGGTGCTGAAGATCCATGACCTGAAGGTCGAGCTGGATGCCGATGCCGGCCTGGTGCGCGCCATCGACGGCATTCGCCTGTCGATCGAGCGCGGCGAAACCTTCGCGCTGGTGGGCGAAAGCGGCTGCGGCAAGAGCATCACCGCGCTGGCGCTGATGCGGCTGCTGCCCGAGAACGGCCGCGTCAGCGCGGGCGATGTGAAGCTGGGCGATCTGGAACTGCTGGGCCTGCCGGAATCGGCCATGCGCAATGTGCGCGGGGCGCGCATCGGCATGATCTTCCAGGAGCCATCGACCAGCCTGAACCCGGTGATGCGGGTCGGCGATCAGATCGTCGAGGCCATCGAGACGCATACCGCACTGCGTGGCGCAGCGGCGCGCGCCAAGGCCATCGAATGGCTGGGCCGTGTCGGCATACCCGAGCCCGAGCGGCGCATCGACGACTACCCGTTCCGCCTGTCGGGTGGGCAGAAGCAGCGGGTGATGATCGCCATGACGCTGGCCGCGGAACCCGACTTCCTGGTCGCCGACGAGCCGACCACGGCGCTGGACGTGACCCTCCAGGCGCAGATCCTGGATTTGCTGCGCACGCTGCAGCGCGAGCAGAAGATGGGCTTGATGCTCATCACGCACGACCTCGCCGTGGTCGCGGGCATGGCCCAGACCGTGGCCCTGATGTATGCCGGGCAGATCATCGAGGTGGCGCCTGCGGACGAGTTCTTTGCCACGCCGCTGCACCCCTATGCGCGTGCGCTGCTGCAGGCCATGCCCGATGCCGGGCGTCGCGGCCAGCCGCTCGCGGCCATCGCCGGCAGCGTGCCGCCGCTGTGGTCCGATTTCGTGGGCTGCCGCTTCGGGCCGCGCTGCGCGCAGGCGATGCCGCAATGCACGTCCGTCGTGCCGCAGCTGACGGAGCAGGGCGCCGCGCGCCAGGTGCGCTGCCTGCTGTATGCGCCCGGCGAGGGCAGCGCCGCACCGGGGCCGGCTGCGGCGGCAGGCGGCCGCGGCACGGCGACATTGTAGGCCGGCGCATCGACCGGCACACCTTCCGAGCCGCAGGGCAGGCCCGGCTCAGGGCCAACTGCTGCAAGTCCGCGATCTGAGCGTGGCGTTCCCGATCCGGCAAGGCCTGTTGCAACGCGCCACCGGCAGCTTCCAGGCCGTTCGGGGAGTGAGCTTTCAGGTGGCCCGCGGCCAGACGCTGGCGCTGGTGGGCGAATCGGGCTGCGGCAAGACGACCCTGGGCAAGGCGATCGTGCAACTGCTGCGTGGCCAGGCGCAGTCTCGGGGCAGGCGCTGCTGGAAGGCCGCAACCTCTTCGATCTGCACGGTGCCGAACTGCTGGCCGCGCGTCGCGACATCCAGATCATCTTTCAGGACCCCTTCGCGTCATTGAATCCGCGCATGCGCGTGTTCGAGTTGCTGGAAGAAGGCTTGCAGGCGCTGCACGCGGACATGGACAGCGCCGCGCGCCGCGAGCGCATCGAGAGCCTGACCGAACGTGTCGGCCTGCGCCGCGACGCGCTCGAGCGCTTTCCGCATGAGTTTTCCGGCGGGCCAGCGCCAGCGCATCGCCATCGCTCGCGCGCTGGCGGTGCAGCCAAAACTGGTGGTCTGCGACGAGCCGACTTCGGCGCTGGACGTGTCGGTGCAGGCGCAGATCCTGAATCTGCTGCGCGAACTGCAGCGCGACATGGGGCTGAGCTACCTGTTCATCACGCACAACATCGGTGTCGTCGAATACATCGCCGATCAGGTGGCGGTGATGCGTGCCGGCGCCATCGTCGAGCAGGGCAACTGCGCGGATGTGCTGGCGCGGCCAGCCCACGACTACACCCGCGCGCTGCTGGCGGCGGTGCCGCGCATCGGGCCTCGCCTGGCCGCCTGAGGACATCTGGCGGCCGGCCGTAGCGTCTGGGCGCTGGCCGGGGTGGCCGGCGCGGCAACATTTTGTTGCAATCAACCGACAGTTCTGCAGACGTCGGGTCTAGGACATACCCCAGTGTCCGCGGTTCATGAGCACGCACCGTCGGCGTGCCACCCAGCGCCTCGCTCGCGTCTGCACTGAAATGGCCAGTTGTTGTGGCCGTCCAGCGCGTCTGTAGGGGCATGCCCTGGGAAAGCGCGAGGTCCGCGCCCTGGAGAATTTGTTTATACGTATCAATGCCGTGGAAACAATCCCTTCACGAAGGTGGTGCGGGTTTTGCATTCATCGAACCGTGCTTTCAACTGCAGGCCAAAGGAGCAAACGCCATGTTCAAGAAGACCCCGCTATGCAAGGGCTTGATGCTGGCGTTTGGCGGCAGTGTGGTGTTAGGCATGCTGCCGTCGGTTGCCAAGGCCCAGCGCGTCGAGATCACGGGGTCTTCGATCCGGCAGATCAGTTCGGAGACGGCGCTGCCCGTCACGGTGCTGAAGACCGACGATCTGGCCAAGGCGGGTGTCACCAACGCCGAGCAGGCGCTGGCGTTCATCACCTCGAACCAGTCGAGCATCAACTCGTGCGTGCTCGGTCGGCAGCCCCAACGGCGGCGCATCCTTTGCCGACCTGCGCGGCTTGGGCGCCGCACGCACGCTGGTGCTGGTCAACGGCAAGCGCATGGTCAACAACCCGTATGACGGCGGCATCAGCGCGGTCGACATGAACACCATTCCTTATGGCGCGGTCGAGCGCATCGAAGTGCTGAACGACGGTGCGTCGTGCCATCTATGGCTCCGACGCCGTGGCCGGTGTGATCAACTTCATCACGCGCCGGGAGTTTCAAGGGCTGACCCTGAATGGCTCGCTGTCGCAACCCACCACGTCGGGCGGCGGCCAGAGCTATGACATCGGCGCCACCGGGGGCTATCGGCTCGTTGAGCGAGCAGGGCTGGAATCTGTTTGGCTCGGTCGGCTATCGCTCCCAGGCGGCGCTGAAGGCCGCCGATCGCTCGTATGCGAGCACGGCATATCTTCCCGGAACCCTCTACTCAAACCCGGTCACGTTCCCGGCAAACTACCTCCAGGACACGTCGCTGACCTTACTTGAACCCGTCGCTGCCGAGTTGCAGTCCACCGAGTCTATGCCCGATCAATGGCGAGTGCAACTTCGACTTCGTGCGCTATCTCGACATCGTTCCCAAGCAGGAGCAGTTGAGCCTGATGGCCAAGGGCTCTTACGCGATCGACAGTAACAACACGGTCTCGCTTGAGTATGTTCAGGGTAACAACAAGCTGACTACGACAATTGCTCCAACTGCATTACAGTTTCTTGAGATAGACGACACGAATCCTTTCTTTCCAGGAGGACCGGGTCTTGGGGGGGTGCCCGGCACCCCAGCAAGCACGGACCCGAGCTTCAATCCCGCAGACCCGACCTATCTGTTTTGGCGCACCACCAATCTGGGACTCGAGAATCGACGAATACGACAACAAGACCGAACCGGTTCCTGCTCGACTGGCAAGGCAGTCATCAAGGATGGGACTATTCGGTGGCGGCTCTGCGATCGAACTCGATCGTGAAGGCTTCATTTGGCGGCGGCTATGTCAGCGAGGCAGGTGTGCAGGCAGGTCTATTGGGTACGGTCCGCCAGCTCGGGCGGCGCGGCCGCGCCCTGGTTGAACCCCTTCGGAGCACAGACGGCGGAAGGGCAGCGCTACATGCTCAACCAACAAATCCTGGGCCAGGTGCAAGAGGCCGAGGGAACTTTGCAGGGTATCAAGGCCGAGGCCAGCGGCGAGATCTACAAGATGCCGGCGGGACCGTTGACCATGGCCGTGGGACTTGAGTACTACCGAGACGAGGCCTCGACTTCACGAACAACTTGCCACTTATTCGGCAAGCCGCGAGTTCAGGGCTTGGAAGGCGTCGAGGATGCCTCGGGTTCGCGGCAACTGGACCGGCGTGTTTGCCGAGTTCAACATTCCTGTGGTGAAGGATCTGGAAGTCAACCTGGCACTGCGATACGACCACTACAGCGACTTCGGGAGCACCACCAATCCGAAAGCCTCGGTACGCTGGACGCCGACCAAAGGTCTGCTTCTTCGCGGTTCCGTCAATACCGGTTTCCGCGCGCCGTCATTGTACGAGGCATACTCACCCGCATCGCTGACGAACACCGCGGATTCTTATGACGATCCGGTTCTCTGTCCAGGCGGCACAGTGGACGTGGCAGCCGGTGGCATCGCTACCAGAGATTGCGAGCAAACGTTCGATCAACAGATAGGTGGGAACCAGAATTTGCAGCCTGAGACCTCGACGGCATGGGGCGTCGGCATAGTTTTTCAACCAACAAGCCAGAGCACCCTAAGCGTCGATTACTGGAACTACACCGTCAAGGACAACATCGGGGTTGTCGGCGAAAGCGAAATTTTTGCCGATCCAGACACATACGCCGCCAATTTCGTGCGCTGTAGCCAGCTGACACCTGGTCAGCAAGCATCGAATGAAAGGTGCGCGGTTGGCGGGGGTGACCCCCTGGCCTACGTCGTCAACACGAACCTCAACTTGGGCAACTTCAAGACCAGTGGCCTGGATTTTTCCGCAGCCTGGCGCAGTCAAGCCACTGAGTATGGACGCTTCTCCCTCGGATGGCAGGCCACCTATGTGCTGCAGTACGAATACCAGCTTGGGAAGGGGGGTGCCTACAGCAACAATCTCGGGACCTTTTTCAACGGAACCGCGATCACTCGTTATCGCCAGGTGCTGAACCTCGGCTGGCAGCAAGGCCCGTGGGCCGTGAATTTGATCAATCGCTATGTATCGGGATACACCGACCAGAACGATGTCGACCCGCAGGACTACAACAAGGTCGGCGCGGTCAACACCTGGGACTTGGCTGTCACCTGGACCGGTGTCGATAGGCTGAGCGTCACAGCCGGGCTGGCAAACATGTTCGACCAAGAGCCGCCGTTTTCGAATCAGACGAGCATTTCGCAAAGGGGCTACGACCCGCGCTATGGCAACCCGATCGGCCGGGCCTTCCTGCTGCGGGCGGTGTACACCTTCTGAACCCAGCGGAGCGCTGCCGCTTCGGAGGCAGCGCCTTTGGGGCGGACGCTTACTTCGGCGCCATGCGAATCGCCCCATCCAGCCGTATCACCTCACCATTGAGCATGTCGTTGGTGACGATCTGGTGCACCAGCTTGGCGTAGTCCGCGGGTGTGCCCAGCCGGCTGGGGAAGGGCACGCTGGCGGCCAGTGCATCCTGTACTTCCTTGGGCATGCCGAACAGCATCGGCGTGCCGAAGATGCCTGGCGCGATGGTCATGTTGCGGATGCCGTTGCGCGCCAGGTCGCGCGCAATCGGCAGCGTCATGCCGACCACGCCGCCCTTGCTGGCGGCATAGGCGGCCTGGCCGATCTGGCCGTCGTAGGCGGCGACGCTGGCGGTGCTGATCATCACGCCGCGCTCGCCGGTGGGCTCGGGCGTGTTCCTGCACATCGCCTCGGCCGCCAGACGGATCATGTTGAAGCTGCCCACCAGGTTGACGGTGATGGTCTTGCTGAAGGCTGCCAGCGGGTGCGCGCCGTCCTTGCCCACGGTCTTGACGGCCGGCGCGATGCCGGCGCAGTTGACCAGGCCCATCAGTTTGCCCGCACCCGTGGCCGCAGCCACGACCGCCTGGCCATCGGCTTCCTGGCTGACGTCGCATTTGACGAAGAGGCCGCCGATCTCGGCGGCCACCTTCTGCCCGGCCTCGACCTGCAGGTCGGCGATCACCACCTTGGCACCATGTGACGCCAGCATGCGCGCGGTGCCTTCGCCCAGCCCGGACGCGCCGCCGGTGACGATGAAGACCTTGCCTGCGATGTCCATGATCGACTCCTTCGGGTTGAACTGTTTCTACGCCAGCGCCGCGAACGCGCGCGCCGTGATCTCCTCCACCGTGCCGGTGCCGGCAATGCGGCGGTGGCGCGGGGCCTGCGGGTCACCGCTGGCGGCCCAGGTGGCGTAGTAGTCGACCAGCGGCCGCGTCTGCGACTGGTACACCTGCAGCCGCTTGCGCACCGTGTCTTCGGCGTCGTCGGCGCGCTGCACCAGTTCCTCGCCGGTGATGTCGTCCTTGCCCGGCACCTTGGGCGGGTTGTACTTCAGGTGGTAGGTGCGCCCCGAAGGCAGGTGCGCGCGTCGGCCGCTCATGCGTTCGATGATGGCGGCATCGGGCACGTCGATCTCCAGCACCACGTCGATCTTCACACCCGCGGTTTTCATCGCCTCGGCCTGCGGAATGGTGCGCGGAAAACCGTCGAACAGGAAACCCTTGGCGCAGTCCGGCTGCGCGATGCGCTCCTTCACCAACCCGATGATGATGTCGTCGCTGACCAGTCCGCCCGCATCCATCACCTTCTTCGCCGCCTGGCCCAGGGGGGTGCCGGCCTTGACGGCGGCGCGCAGCATGTCGCCGGTGGAGATCTGCGGAATGCCGAACTTGCTGCAGATCTGCGTGGCCTGCGTTCCCTTGCCGGCGCCGGGAGCGCCCAGAAGGATCAGTCTCATGGTCTTTTCTCCATCGCCGCGGTGGCTGCTGTACTTGTGGAATCAGGAACCCTGGACTC
Organism: uncultured beta proteobacterium; assembly: GCA_963743935.1. GTDB lineage: Bacteria > Pseudomonadota > Gammaproteobacteria > Burkholderiales > Burkholderiaceae_C > Rubrivivax. The sequence continues at coordinate 112,633 of CAVURQ010000001.1, forward strand.
GGGTCTGCCGAGGAAAGGCTACCACGTACGCTCAGCGAAACATCGCACGCACACGTTCCAGGTCTTCGGGTGTGTCCACGCCCAGCCCGGGCGGCAATGTGCTCACGCACACCGCGATGCGGTGCCCGTGCCACAGCACGCGCAATTGCTCGAGCGCCTCGCTGCGTTCGACGGCCGCACCGGGCAAGGTCGGGAATGCGCGCAGGAAGTCGGCACGATAGGCATACAGCCCGACATGGCGCAATGCCGGCGGCTGGGGTAGTGCCGGCTGTGCGCCTGCGGCACCATCGCGCTGCCAGGGGATCGGCGCGCGGCTGAAGTACATCGCCTGATCTTGGGCGTCGAGCACCACCTTGACGATGTTGGGGTCCAGATAATCCTGCAGACTGTCGATCGCATGCGCGGCGGTGCTCATCACGCAGTCGTCGCGCTGCAGCAGCAACTGGGCGCACTGCCGAATGAGTTGCGGGTCGATCAGCGGCTCGTCGCCCTGCACGTTGACCACCACCTGCGCGCCGTCCAGGCCCAGCAGCACGCAGGCCTCGGCGAGCCGGTCGCTGCCGCTGGCATGGTCGGTGCGGGTCAGCAGCGCTCGCACGCCATGCGCTTCGCAGGCCTGCACGATGCGGACATCGTCGGCCGCCACCACCACCTGCTCGGGCCCGGCTTCGGCAGCGCGCTGCGCCACGCGCACCACCATCGGCAGGCCGCCGATGTCGGCCAGCGGTTTGCCGGGCAGGCGCGTGGATGCCAGGCGCGCCGGAATGAGAACCGTGAAGCCCATCAGCGCGGACCGGCAGCGTCCGCCAGATCCATATTGCGGGCTTCGCTTTCCAGCATCAGCGCGATGCCGTCGCGCATCGGAAAACCCAGACGATCGGCCGGGCACTGCAATTCGACGAGACGTCCTTCGCTGTCGCGATGCGGCTGCAGCGGACCCTTGCACACCGGACAAACCAGCAGGTCGAGCAGGCGGTGATCGATCGTCATGGTCGGTATGCGAGGCGCAGGTTGTTGAGCACGTCCGCGACAAATTCGTCGGGCAACTGGAAGTCTAGCGCCACGACCCAGATGCGCGTGCTGCCGGCACCGACGCGGGACAGCGGCAGTTTCACCGCGTCCTTCTCCGTCACCAGCACGTCCGCGCCGTTTGCCGGCCAGGGCAGGCTGTCGTAGGCAAAGTGGTCCGGCAAGGGCAGGGCGGTGAACGCCAGCCCTTCGGCACGAAGCATGTCGAAGAAGCGCTGGGGTGCGGCCATGCCGGCCGCCGCCGATAGCGCACGCCCGCGCAGCGCGTGCAATGCCTCCATCTGCGGTGTGCCGCCACGCCACCAGTCCGGCAATGGCAAGGCGCCTGCCAGGCGTCCGTCCTGCCGTCGCGCCGGGCCAGCGGGTGCTGGGGCCGAGGCGCGTTGTAGAGCACGTGCGTGTTCACGGGCACATACGCAGACAACGGCTGGCGCAACGGCCCGGCGGGCAGCAACTGGCCGTTGCCGACGCCGCGATCGTCGAACACCACCACCTGCACGTCGCGCGCCAGTGCAAGGTGCTGCAGTCCGTCGTCGGCGACCAGCACGTCGACCTCGGCATGCGCGGCGCACAGCGCGCGCGCAGCGTCGATGCGGCGCCGCGCCACCCACACCGGCGCACGCGTGCGCCGAAGGATCAGCAGCGGCTCGTCGCCCACCGTCTTGACATCGTTGTGCTCGGTGACGGCCGCTGCGCCGTCACCCTGGCGGCCGTGGCCGCGCGAGATCACGCCAGGCACATAACCCGCGTCCCGCAGTGCAGCCACGAGCGCGATGACGGTCGGCGTCTTGCCCGCGCCCCCGACAATGAGGTTGCCGACCACGATTACCGGCACCGGCGCACGCTCGGCCTTCAGCCAGCCCATCTGATAGGCCAGGCGGCGCGTGGCGGTGACGGCGCGATAACACCACGACAGGGGCATCAGCCAAAGCGCGGCGGCCGGAGCCTTGGTACGCCACCACAGCCGGGCCAGGCCGGCCTCGACGCGGTGAGCCCAGGCCACGTCTAGGGCGCGGACTTGGCCTCGCCGGACTGCGCGGCAAAGCTCAAGCGCGCCAGGCCGGCACGACGCGCGGCGTCGAGCACATTGATCACCGATTGGTGCGAGGCCAACGCGTCGGCGGACACGATCAGCACCGTATCGGCGCGGTCGCCCGCGGCGGTGCGCAACTCCGCGCTCAGCAGCTCGACGCTGCGCCCTTCGACCGGACGGCGGTTGATCGTGGTGCGCCCGTCGCTGGCGATGGCCACGATGATCTCGCCCGGCCGCTCGCGCATGGCTTCCGCGTTGGCCGACGGCAGGGTGAGTTGCAGCTCGGTGAAACGCGAGTAGGTCGTCGACAACATCAGGAAGATCAGGATCACCAGCAGCACGTCGATGAACGGGATCAGGTTGATCTCCGGCTCTTCATGGCGCGGACGCCGGAAGTTCATGCCGTGGTCTCGCCCGCGTGCGACGGTTACGGCCGGGGTGCGTACCGCGAAGCGCATCAGGTGCGGCACCAGCCGCTCGGCGGCGAGCTCCATGGTGAGCTGGTACTCATCCACACGGCCGCGAAAATAGCGATAGAACATCAGCGACGGGATGGCGATCATCAATCCGAAGGCGGTGTTGTACAGCGCGATGGAGATGCCATGCGCCAGTTGTTGCGGATTGCCGGCGCCGGTCGAAGGGGCTTGCGAGCCGAAGATCTCGATCATGCCGATGACCGTGCCGAACAGGCCCAGCAGCGGCGCCGCGGCGGCGATCGTGCCCAGCGTGTTGAGGTAACGCTCCAGCCGATGCAGCGCAATGCGTCCGGCGCTTTCGAAGGACTGGCGCACCGCCACCTCGGTGATGCGGGGCTCGGCGATGACGCTGCGCAGCCCGGTCGCGAACACGCCACCGAGCAAGGAGTTGGCCGCCAGCTTGTTGACCACGTCGGTGCCGGGCAGGCTGCTGCGTGTCACGGCCAGAACTTCTTCGAGCAGGTTGTTCGGCGCAATCAGCGAGGGGCGCAGGCTGATGAAGCGTTCGATGACCAAGGTCATGGCCACGATGGAGCACAGAATCAGAGGCCAGATCGGCCAGCCCGCAGCTTGGATGATCGAAAACAAGGCTTCCCCGGGGTAGTTTGAGGGCTCGAAACGCCGCGCGATTATGGCCCCAGGTAATGCGGCTTCCTCATGGCTTGCGCGATGCCTTGGCGGCGCGGCGACAAGTAATCCACTGTCGCTGTGGATAACAATGTGTGTAACCCGGCATCGCGGCACCAAGAACCGCGCCATTGCTGGTGATGGTTTGGGATGCTCAGTTTTTCATCAGCGGATTTCCTTTGCAATTCAATAGCTTGCACCAGCGTTACAGTTCCGTGACAGGGTCTTTCGCGGTTTTGGTCAGTCACGGCGCGGCTGTGGATGTCCCGGCCCGCATGGATGCTGGCTTTGCCGATGGTTGAGCCGCGCGACAACTTGTCGGCTCGCGCCGTGTGGGACGTGGGCGCGCTGCTGCTGGCCATGGGCGACATGCTGCAGGCGCGCTTCGGCGCGGTCACGGTGAAGGGCGAACTCTCCGGCCTGACGCGCGCGGCCAGCGGCCACCGTTACTTCGCGCTGAAGGACATGTCCGGCGCCGCGGCGCTGCTGCGCTGCGCGATGTTTCGCCGCGCCGCGTCGCTGCTCGACTTCGATGCGCAGGACGGCCAGCAGGTCGAGCTGCGCGGTCGGCTGCTGGTGTACGAGCCGCGCGGCGAGCTGCAGATGGTGGTCGAGTCGATGCAGCGTCTTGGGGCCGGCGCGCTGTACGAGCAGTTCCTTCGCCTGAAGGCCCGGCTCGAGGCGGCAGGGCTCTTCGATGCCGACACGCAAGCGCCCGATCGCGCCCTGGCCTGCGGCCTTGGGCGTCGTCACCTCCACGGCCGGCGCTGCGCTGCACGATGTGCTGGCGGCGCTGGCGCGGCGTGCGCCGCAGGTGCGCGTGATCATCTATCCCAGCCCCGTGCAAGGTGCCGACGCGGCGGCCGCGCTCGTGGCCGCGCTGCAACGGGCCGGCGCGCGTCGCGAGGTCGACACCTTGTTGTTGGTGCGCGGCGGTGGCTCGCTCGAGGACCTGTGGTCCTTCAACGACGAGGCGCTGGTGCGCGCCATCGTTGCCTCGCCGATCCCGGTGATCTGCGGCGTCGGCCACGAAAGCGATGTCACGCTGGCCGATCTGGCGGCCGACCTGCGCGCGGCCACGCCCACGGCGGCGGCGGAACTGGCGGCACCGCCGCGTGCCGAGGCGCTGTCGCGCCTCGATGCGTTGGCGCAGCAGATGCTGCGGCGTGTGCGCCAGCGCCTGGACACGCAGGCGCAGCGTCTGGATGCGCTGACCCTGCGCCTGGGCGGGCCGGCGCATGCGTTGGCGCTGCAGCGCCAGATGCTGGATTCGCTCGATGAGCGGTTGCAGCGCGCACTGCGGCAAGCGGGCAGCGCCGCCGCACGCACACCGCAGCAGCTGGCCGCGCGGCTGGTGCGCGCCATGCATCGCCAGCAAGAACGCCTGTCGCAAGGTTTGCAAGGCGCCGCGCAACGGCTCGCCGCGCTCGACCCGCAACGCGTGCTGGCGCGCGGCTATGTCTGGGTGGCCGATGCGAACGGCCTGCCGGTGCTGTCGGCCCGCGCCGTGTCGCCAAGGGATCGGCTGCGCACGGTCTGGGCCGACGGCACGGCGCAGGTCGAAGTGCTGCAGGTGCATCTCACCGCCGGCGCCAAGGCCCCTGCATCGAAGTAGCCGCGTCAGCGCGGCCAAGGCTCGCGGTGGCGCGTGCCTACAATGGCCGACACCCCACCCCGGCATCGCCTGCGAAGGCGCTGCGCATGCCTTGAAAGGACACCCCATGGAACACACCCTGCCTGCCTTGCCCTTCGCACTGGATGCACTGGCGCCGCACATGAGCCGCGAGACGCTCGAGTACCACCACGGCAAGCACCACAACGCCTACGTCGTGAATCTCAACAACCTGCAGAAGGGCACGGAGTTCGAGTCGATGGCGCTCGAGGACATCGTGCGCAAGTCCAGCGGCGGCATCTACAACAATGCCGCCCAGATCTGGAACCACACCTTCTTCTGGAACTGCCTCAAGGCCGGTGGCGGCGGTGAGCCGAGCGGCGCGCTGGCCGCGGCGATCGTCGCCAAGTGGGGCTCGTACGCCGCCTTCAAGGAGGCCTTCGTCAAATCGGCCGTCGGCAACTTCGGCTCGGCCTGGACCTGGCTGGTGAAGAAGCCGGACGGCACGGTGGACATCGTCAATATGGGCGCCGCCGGCACGCCGTTGACCACGGCGGACAAGGCGCTGCTGACGGTGGACGTCTGGGAACACGCCTACTACATCGACCACCGCAACCTGCGGCCCAAGTACGTCGAGACCTTCATGAACTCGCTCGTCAACTGGGACTTCGCCAAGGCCAACTTCGGCTGAGCGGCCGATGCCTTTCGGTTCCGATCAGGAGCCGAAAGGCGGGCCCTTGAGCCTGAAGCCGGGCTTGATGCCACGCTTGGCAAACCAGCCCTGATTCATCTCCAGCGCAAAGCGCACCGGCTGAGAAGAACAATGCGAGGCTTCGGACTGCGGCTGCATGTCGGCAATGTCGACGATGCTGCCGTCGTCGGCGATGAACGCAATGCTCAAGGGCAGCAAGGTGTTCTTCATCCAGAAGCAGCGCTTCTCGCGCGCATCGAAGACAAACAGCATGCCTTCGTGCGTGCCCATTTCCTTGCGGAACATCATGCCGGTCTGCGTCTGCTGCGGCGTGCGCGCCACCTCGGCGCGGATGTTGTGCATGCCGGCCTGCAGCGTGATGCTGTCCAGCCGCGGCTGCGGCTCGGTCTGTGCCGTGGCCGCGCCGCTGAAGGCCAGTGCCAGCAGCATCGTCCGCAGCCATGTCTTGATGAATGGAATGGGCTTCATGTAAGGTCGCTCGCCTGGAGTGCGGATTGTCGAGCATCCGCGAACGCGGCACTCGCCACCGCAGCTTCAACCCTCCGATGACCACCCTTGCCGCAGCGGCCACGCCTGCACCGCATGCCGGTGCGCAGGAGTCGGTGCTGGACGATCCGCTCGAACAACAGCGCTTCACTCGCTGGTCCACCGATGGCGAGGGTCGGCGCACGGCCGATTCCACCTTGCGCTTGTCGGGCATGTACTGCGCCGCCTGCGCTGGCACCATCGAACGCGCGCTGCTGGCGGTCGATGGCGTCGGCGTGGCCACGGTAAGTGCCGCGGGGCAACGCGCGGCCGTGCGCTGGGACCCGCTGAAGACACAGCCCTCACGCCTGATCGAGGCCATCCGCCGCGCGGGCTACGACGCGGTGCCCGATGTCGCCGCGCCGGCGCGCGAGCTGCGCCGGCAGGAGTCGCGGCTGGCGCTGTGGCGCCTGTTCGTCGCCGCGTTCTGCATGATGCAGGTGATGATGCTGGCCACGCCGTCCTACGTGGCCGGGCCCGGCGAGCTGGCGCCCGACCTGGCGCAACTGCTCAACTGGGGCAGCTGGGTGCTGAGCCTGCCGGTGCTGGTGTTCTCCGCCGCGCCTTTCTTTGCCGGATTGTGGCGCTGCCTGCGCCAGCGTCGCATCGGCATGGACGTGCCGGTGGCCCTGGGCGTGGCTGTCACCTTCGTCGCCAGCACCGGCGCCACCTTCGACCCCGGGGGTCTGTTCGGAAGCGAGGTGTATTTCGATTCGATGACCATGTTCGTCAGCTTCCTGCTGGCCGGGCGATGGTTCGAGCTGCATGCCAGGCACCGCGCGGTCGCCGCGCTCGAAGACGCCCTCGACACGCTGCCGCAGCATGCGCAGCGCCTGCTTGCCGACGGGGGCGAAGAGCAGGTCAGTGTGTTGCGCCTGCAGCGTGGCGACCGGGTGCGCGTGGCGCTGGGTCAGGCCTTTCCGGCCGATGGCCCACTGGCCGATGGCCACACCCAGGTCGACGAGGCCTTGCTCACGGGCGAATCGACACCGGTGCCGAAGGCGCCCGGCGATGCGCTGGTGGCCGGCAGCATCAACCTGGGCGCACCGGTGACGATGCGGGTCGAGCGTGTCGGTGCCGACACCCGCCATGAAGCCATCGTGGCGATGATGCGCGATGCCATGAGCCAAAGGCCCGCGCTGGCGCGCGTGGCCGACCGCTGGGCCGGGCCCTTCCTGTGGGCCGTGCTGGGCCTGGCCACGCTGGCGGCGCTGGTCTGGAGCGTCATCGATCCGTCGCGCGCGGTGTGGGTGGCGGTGTCGGTGCTGATCGTCACCTGTCCCTGTGCGTTGTCCTTGGCCGCACCGGCCACGCTGGTGGCTGCGGCCGGTGGCCTGGCGCGCCGCGGCGTGATGGTGCAACGGCTCGATGCGCTGGAAAGCATGGCCCGGCTGGACCGGCTGTTCATCGACAAGACCGGCACGCTGACGACACAGGCATTGCAGCTGCAGCAGGTGCGCATCGTCAGCGCGAACCCCTCGCTGCGCACGCAGGACGATGCGCTGGCGCTGGCGGCGTCGCTGGCAGCGTGGTCGCAGCATCCGCTGTCGCAAGCGCTGATGGCGGCAGGCGCTCAGGCGGCCCCACGGCCGTGGACCCAAGTCGAGGAAATCGTCGGCCGTGGCGTGCAGGGTCGCGATGCACACGGCAGGATCTGGCGCCTCGGCGCGCAGGATTGGGCTTGCATACTCGCGCCCGCGCAGGCGGCGGTGCCTGAGCCGACGATACGCACGACATCAACAACGAATGAAGAAGGCGTCGCGCAGGTCTGGCTGTACTCGGACGATGGCGGCTGCGCCAGCTTCGGCTTCGACGAAGTGCTGCGCGAAGGCGCTGCGCTGGCGATGCAGACGCTGCGCGCGCAGGGCTACCAGCTCAGCCTGCTTTCGGGTGACAGCACGGCGCGCGCGGCGCAGCTTGCACAGCAGTTGCACCTGCACGCCGTGCTCGGTGCGGCGACGCCGGCGGACAAGCTGGCCGAAGTCGCCGCGGCGCAGGCGCGCGGTGAACGCGTGGCCATGGTCGGCGACGGTGTCAACGATGCACCGGTGCTGGCACGTGCCGATGTCTCGCTGGCCATGGGGCAGGGCGCTCTGGTGGCGCGCGCCCAGGCGGATGCCGTGTTGGTGGCGAACCGGCCGATGGACATCGTGCACACCCTGGCGAGCGCGCGCCGCGCGATGCGCATCGTGCGCCAGAACCTCGGCTGGGCCTTGTTCTACAACCTGGCCTGCGTGCCGCTGGCCTTGCTGGGTTTGCTGCCGCCGTGGGCCGCCGGGCTGGGCATGGCGTCGAGCTCGCTGCTGGTGATCCTGAACGCCGCCAGGGCTGCACGCTAAGCTCCGAGCCATGGACATCCTGTACCTGCTGATCCCGCTGTCCGCAGTGTTGGTGCTGCTGATACTCGGCGTCTTCGGCTGGGCCTTGTTTCGCGGACAGTTCGAAGACCTGGAGCGCGAAGGGGAGCGCATCCTGGACTACGATTCGCCGCAGGTTGACATCGATCAAGCCGCCGCACCGCGGCGCAGGGAAGAATCGCCACCGGTCTGATCGCACGTCCAGGAGACGCTTCATGGTTTCGATTTCAAGACCCTCGACCCCGGTCTACACCGACGACGCGGTGCGCTGGTTCGCACTGGCCACGGTGGTGTGGGGGGTGGTGGGCATGCTGGTCGGCGTGATCATCGCGGCCCAGCTGGCCTGGCCCGAGCTGAACCTGGGCATTCCGTGGCTCAGCTACGGCCGCTTGCGCCCGCTGCACACCAACGCGGTGATCTTCGCCTTCGGCGGCTGCGCGCTGTTCGCCTCCAGCTACCACGTGGTGCAGCGCACCTGCCAGACGCCGCTGTTCGCACCGTGGCTGGCCAAGTTCACCTTCATCGGCTGGCAAGTGGTGATCGTGGCCGCGGCCGTGAGCCTGCCTCTGGGCATGACGCAGGGCAAGGAGTACGCCGAACTCGAATGGCCGATCGACCTGCTCATCGCGGTGGTCTGGGTGTCGTATGCGGTGGTCTTCTTCGGCACCATCGGCATTCGCAAGGTCAGCCACATCTATGTGGCCAACTGGTTCTTCGGCGCCTTCATCCTGGCCGTGGCCATGCTGCATATCGTCAACAGTGCGGCCGTCCCGGTGAGCCTCACCAAGAGCTATTCGGCGTTCTCCGGCGTGCAGGACGCGATGGTGCAGTGGTGGTATGGCCACAACGCGGTGGGCTTCTTCCTCACGGCCGGCTTCCTGGGAATGATGTACTACTACATCCCCAAGCAGGCCGGGCGCCCGGTGTACAGCTACCGGCTGTCGATCGTGCACTTCTGGGCGCTGATCTTCACCTACATGTGGGCGGGGCCGCACCACCTGCACTACACCGCGCTGCCCGACTGGGCGCAGAGCGTGGGCATGGTGTTCTCGCTGGTGCTGCTGGCGCCCAGCTGGGGCGGCATGATCAACGGCATCATGACGCTGAGCGGCGCGTGGCACAAGCTGCGCGATGACCCGATCCTGAAGTTCCTGATCGTCAGCCTGTCCTTCTACGGCATGAGCACCTTCGAGGGCCCGATGATGTCGATCAAGACGGTCAACGCACTGTCCCACTACACCGACTGGACCGTCGGCCACGTGCACAGCGGCGCGCTCGGCTGGGTCGGGCTGATCACGATGGGCTCGATGTACTACCTGATCCCGCGCCTGTTCGGCCGCCAGCAGATGTACAGCGTGCGCGCCATCGAGTTGCATTTCTGGATCGCCACCATCGGCATCGTGCTGTACATCGCGGCGATGTGGATTGCCGGCGTGATGCAGGGCCTGATGTGGCGCGCCATCAACCCCGACGGCACGCTCGTGTACACCTTCGTGGAAAGCGTCAAGGCCACCTATCCGTTCTATGTGACGCGGCTGCTCGGCGGTGTGCTCTACCTGACGGGCATGCTGATCATGGCCTGGAACACGGTCATGACGGTGCGTGCTGGCAAGGTCGCGATCGTCACGGTGCCGCCGGTGCTGGCCGCGCAGGCCTGAAGCACGACAACAAGGAGCCAAGACATGGCCACGCACCGCCCTTCCGGTCACGAACGCATCGAGACCAACAACTTCCTGATGATCGTGCTGATACTGATCACGATTGCGGTGGGTGGCCTGGTCGAGATCGTGCCGCTGTTCTTCCAGAAGTCCACCACCCAGCCGGTCGAGGGACTCAAGCCCTACGCTGCGCTGCAGCTGGCCGGGCGCGACGTCTACCTGCGCGAGGGTTGCTACAACTGCCATTCGCAGATGGTCCGTCCGTTCCGCTCGGAGACGCTGCGCTACGGTGCTTTCTCGCGCGCGGGTGAATACGTCTACGACCATCCTTTCCAATGGGGCAGCAAGCGCACCGGCCCTGACCTGTGGCGCGTGGGCGGCAAGTACAGCGACGAGTGGCATCGCCTGCACCTGATCAATCCGCGCGATCTGGTGCCCGAATCGAACATGCCCGCCTATCCCTGGCTTGCAGGTGCCATGCTCGATCCGGCCGATATCGCGCCGAAGATGAAGGCGCTTAGGCGCGTGGGCGTGCCCTATACGGAAGAAGACATCGCCGGCAGTGCCGAGGCCGTCAAGGGCAAGACGGAGCTGGAGGCCTTGATCGCCTACCTGCAGGGCCTGGGCACGCTGGTCAAGTAAAGGGGAGCCGCAGAAATGGATGTCAACGACATGCGCGTGGTGGTCATGCTGCTCGGCCTGGTGCTGTTTCTGGGCATCTGGGCCTGGGCGTGGAGTTCGCGACGTCGAGCCGCGTTCGACGAGGCAGCGCATCTGCCCTTCCTGGACGATGACGCAGCGGTGGATGCGGCGAGGCGGCCCACGGGCCGTCGGCCGGCAGTGACTGAAGGCGCTGCGCCTGCGCGCGCCACGGCGGGAGACCCGCCATGAGCGACTTCTTTCACAGCGGCTGGTCCATCTTCGTGGCCGGCGCCACCATCATCAGCCTGGTCTGGTGTCTTTGGCTGCTGTTCGTGGCCAGCAAACGGCGGGTCATGGCCGACGACAACACCACCGGCCACGTGTGGGACGTCGATCTGCGCGAAATGAACAACCCGCTGCCCCGCTGGTGGTTGTGGCTGTTCATCCTGACGGTGCTTTTTGCTGCCATCTATCTGGCCTTGTATCCGGGCCTGGGCAAGTTTCCCGGCACCTTGAACTGGAGCAGCAAGGGCCAGTATGAAGCCGAGCAGCTGCGCGCACAGGCCAACATGGCGCAGATCTTCGCCAAGTTCGCCGGCAAGTCGGCGCAGGAACTGGCCAAGGACAGCCAGGCCATGGGCATCGGCGAGCGCTTGTTCGGCAACAACTGTGCGCAGTGCCACGGCTCGAATGCCAAGGGCAGCAAGGGCTTCCCGAACCTCACCGATGGCGACTGGCTCTACGGTGGCTCGCTGGAGACCATTGCCGAGACCATCACCAAGGGCCGCATCGGCGTGATGCCGCCGATGGCGGCTGCCGTGGGCACGGCCGAGGACGTGCGCAACGTGGCCAACTACGTGCTGAGCCTGTCGGGCAGCGCACACAACAGCGTCGCCGCGCAGTTGGGAAAACCGAAGTTCGTGGTCTGCGCCGCCTGCCATGGACCCGCGGGCAAAGGCAATCCTGCATTGGGGGCACCCAACCTGACCGACAATGTCTGGCTGCACGGCTGGGGCGAAGCCACCATCGTCGCGATGGTGAACTCGGGCAAGACCAACGTCATGCCGGCCTTCGGCGATCGCTTGAGTGCAGACCAGATCCACGTGTTGGCGGCCTATGTCTGGAGCCTGTCGCAGACTTCGGACGTGGCGGCCAAATGAGGTGCCGCGCTTGATGGCGTCGCTGCACCCGCCGGACACGGTCGGACGCCACACGCCGGGCGAGCCGTGAATCCGCAGGTGGCTGCGAGCAAGCCCGTGCCGGCGCCCGCAGGCCCGAGCGCAAGCGCCGACGAACGCAGCGACGACGCGGCCACCTCGGTCATTGCGCTGTATGTCAAGCAGCAGAAGATCTACGCCCGTGCGGTCAGCGGCTGGTTCGCCGGCTGGCGCTGGGCCATGGTCTGGGCCACGCAGCTGGTGTTCTACGGCGTGCCGTGGCTGCAGTGGAACGGGCGCCAGGCCGTGCTCTTCGACCTGGAGGCACGGCGCTTCTACATCTTCGGCCTGGTGCTGTACCCGCAGGACTTCATCTACCTGACGGCGCTGCTGATCATCTCGGCCTACGCGTTGTTCCTGTTCACCGCCGTGGCGGGTCGGGTGTGGTGCGGCTTTGCCTGCCCGCAGACGGTGTACACCGAGATGTTCATGTGGGTGGAGCGCAAGATTCAAGGCGACCGCATCGCCCACATGAAGCGCGATGCCGGGCCCTGGACGCTGGACAGGGTCTGGCGCGCCGGCGCCAAGCAGGCGGTGTGGATCGCCATCGCGCTGTGGACGGGATTCACCTTCGTCGGCTACTTCACGCCGATCCACACGTTGACGGGCCTGGTGGCAGGTTTTGCCCTCGGGCCGTGGGAGCTTTTCTGGATCCTGTTCTACGCGCTGGCCACCTACGGCAATGCCGGCTTCCTGCGCGAGCAGGTGTGCAAGTACATGTGCCCCTATGCGCGTTTCCAGAGCGTGATGTTCGACAAGGACACGCTCATCGTCAGCTACGACACACGACGCGGCGAGCCCCGCGGTTCGCGCTCGCGCAAGGCCGACCCGAAGCTGCTGGGCAAGGGCGACTGCATCGATTGCGGCCTGTGCGTGCAGGTCTGCCCCACCGGCATCGACATCCGCAAGGGCTTGCAGTACGAATGCATCGGCTGCACCGCCTGCATCGACGTGTGCGACGGCGTGATGGACAAGATGAACTACCCGCGCGGGTTGATTCGCTATGCCACACAGAACGGTCTGGACAATCAGTTGTCGCGCAAGCAGGTGCTGCGCCGCGTGCTGCGCCCGCGGGTGCTGGTGTACACGGCGATCCTGTTGGCGTTGGCGCTTGCGTTGGTGACGAGCATTGCGCTGCGCAGCCCCTTCCGCGTCGACGTGGTGCGCGACCGCGGCGCATTGGCGCGCATCGTGGACAACGGCCATATCGAAAACGTCTACCGGCTCCAGATCATGAATGCCACCGAATCGCCGCAGCGCTTCAAGGTGTCGGTGCAGGGATTGCCCGGCATCTCCGTGGATGGTCAGGACAGCGTCGAGGTGCTGCCGGCGCAGGCGCGGTGGATGACGGTCTCAGCGCGTGTCCCGCCGGGCACCGCGGCCCAAAGCGGCCCCGGTGCGCATGCCATTGCCTTCCAGGTCCAGCGCCTGCCCCTGCCGGGTGAATCGAAGGGTCTCGACAAGGTCGAGAAATCCACCTTCGTCGTGCCGCGCTGAGCGCCACGCCCATGCCCAAGAACGGAAGCCTCACCATGACCCGACCCGATGCAAGTACCGTCGCAGCGCAAGACCGGCCGACCGCCTGGTGGCGTGTGGGGTTCGTGTGGCTGGTCGTGGGTGGGCCGCTGGCGGTGGTCGTCGCGTCGCTGGTGACGGCGGCCATCGCCGTGTCCGGCGCCGAAGAGGTCTTGACCGATTCGCCGCCAGGCGTTTCTGCACAGCACGGCGGCAAAGCCAGCGTCAGCGACAGCGCCGAGATGCCCGCGATGCAGGGTCGCAACCACGCGGCGACGCCCAGGCGCTGAGCCGCCGCGGTCAACCGGGTAGCCGCACCATGAACGACATGTCCAGGCGCCACCGCTTCATGAGTGTGTTGTGGTCTGCCTTCCTGATGGCGGCCGTGCTGGAGATGGTGGTGTTTGCGCTGGTCGATCCCGAAAGCCTGCGCTGGTTCGGCGGCGATTCTCTGCAACTCGGGCCGCGCGCCGTCTATTCCCTCGCGTTCCTCTTGTTCTGGGTGGTCATCGCCATGGGCGGCGCACTGGTGCTTTTGCTGTGCAGTCGTTCGGACGAATTGAACGGCCAGGCGTCCGGCGAGGTGCAAGGGCGCTGAGCTTCGCGCGTCGGCCCGCATGCCATGGACCTTGCGCTCTTCCTCAGTGCCTTGATGCTCGGCGCCGCCGGCGCGCCGCATTGCGCTGCCATGTGCGGGCCGGCGAGCGCGGGCGTGCTGCGCGGCTGCGGCCGGCATGTCTCGCATGCCACGCCTGTGGCCTTTCATGTGGGGCGTGTGCTCGGCTACGCCGCGGTGGGCGCGATCGCCGCATCCAGCGTGGCGGCGCTGTCCCAGTGGGGCCAGATGTCGCCGCTGCTGCGCCCGCTGTGGACCATGCTGCATTGCGCCGCGCTTGGCCTCGGACTATGGCTTGTCTGGCAGGGCCGCCAGCCGGCCTGGCTGGAGAACCTGGGTCGCGGCGCCAGCCGCGTCGCCCCGCAGTCCGGCCCCGGGGGTTGGCAACGTGTACACGGCCCAGCCCGGGCTGCGGCGGCCGGTGGCTTGTGGGTGGCCTGGCCTTGCGGGCTGCTGCAGTCGGCGCTGGTGGTGGCGTCGCTGGCCAACTCGCCATGGGGTGGCGCCGCGGCGATGGCGGGTTTCGCCACGGCCAGCGCGGTCGGTCTGGGTCTGGCGCCCTGGGCGTTTTCCCGGCTCACGGCCGGTGGCGCAACTGCGTTGCAGGTGAACGTCTGGGCGGTGCGCCTGGCCGGTGCGGCGCTGGCTGCCGCTTCGGCCTGGGCCATGGGGCACGACCTGATTCAACGCGTCGTGGCCTATTGCCTTTCTTGAGTGCCGGATGCCCCGAGCCGGACGTCCTTGGGTCAAGCGGAAGGCGGCGGTGGGGTCGGGTGCCGCCAGGTCAGTGACCTAAAATCCAGCTTCGATCGACCACGACTTCGCAGCGAAAGACCACACCAATGTATCAGCACATCAAGGTGCCCCAGGGCGGGCAGAAGATCAGCGTCAACGCGGACTACTCGCTGAACGTGCCCGATCAGCCGATCATTCCCTACATCGAGGGTGACGGCACCGGCCTGGACATCACGCCGGTGATGCTGAAGGTGGTCGACGCGGCAGTGGCCAAGAGCTACGGCGGCAAGCGAAAGATCCATTGGATGGAGGTCTATGCCGGCGAGAAATCGACCCGCATCTATGGCCCCGATGTCTGGCTGCCCGAGGAAACCCTGGCTGCGGTCAAGGAGTACGTGGTCTCGATCAAGGGCCCGCTGACCACGCCGGTCGGCGGTGGCATCCGCAGCCTTAACGTCGCGTTGCGGCAAGAGCTGGACCTGTACGTGTGCCTGCGCCCGATCCAGTACTTCAAGGGTGTGCCCAGCCCGGTGAAGGAACCGGAAAAGACGAACATGGTCATCTTCCGCGAGAACTCGGAGGACATCTACGCCGGCATCGAGTACGAAGCCGAAAGCGACAAGGCGAAGAAGCTGATCAAGTTCCTGATCGAGGAGATGAAGGTCACCAAGATCCGTTTCCCCAACACCTCCGGCATCGGCATCAAGCCGGTGAGCCGCGAGGGCACCGAACGGCTGGTGCGCAAGGCGCTGCAATACACCATCGACAACGACAAGCCCAGCATGACGCTCGTGCACAAGGGCAACATCATGAAGTTCACCGAAGGGGGCTTTCGCGACTGGGGCTACGCCCTGGCGCAGCGTGAGTTCGGCGCCAAGCCGATCGACGGCGGCCCGTGGTGCAGCTTCAAGAACCCGAAGACCGGCAAGGACATCGTCGTCAAGGACGTCATCGCCGACGCCTTCCTGCAGCAGATCCTGCTGCGCCCGGCCGAGTATTCGGTCATCGCCACGCTCAACCTGAACGGCGACTATGTGTCCGACGCGCTGGCCGCGCAGGTGGGCGGCATCGGCATCGCGCCGGGCGCGAACCTGAGCGATTCGATCGCGATGTTCGAAGCCACGCACGGCACCGCGCCCAAGTACGCAGGCAAGGACTACGTCAACCCGGGCTCGGAGATCCTCTCGGCAGAGATGATGTTGCGCCACATGGGCTGGGTCGAAGCCGCCGACCTGATCATCAGCTCGATGGAAAAGTCGATTCTGAGCAAGAAGGTGACCTACGATTTTGCGCGGTTGATGGAAGGCGCGACGCAGGTGTCGTGTTCGGGCTTCGGGCAGGTGATGATCGACCACATGTGATCGTCGGTGCCCGGCCCGCGAGCTGCCCGCGGATTGCGTGCGGCACGAATGGACCCTCAGGCCATCGTATTCAGCAACAGGGCCTGCAGCACGAAGCGCCGGTTGGCGCCGACGGGGTTGTCGGCACCGAGTTGCACGGCCAGGCGCGCAGTCGGGTGGCTGGGTGACGCAATGCCGTCATAGACCGCGATGCCTGCCGCGTCTGCGATCTGCTGCACCACCGCGCTGGCCAGGCACTGGCACTCCACCGCGTCGTAAAGACGACCCAGCATGCGCGCGGTGTGCGCCACCTCCTGCGCCGTGCTGCGCTCGGACAGGCTCATTCCGATGTGGGCCACATGGGCACCCAGTTCGGTCGCGGCATGTCTGAAGAGCACGGCCTCGGCCAGCGTATCGTCGAGACATAGCAAGCCGAGATTCTTGCCACGCAGCAAGGCCTGGGTGCGCCCGGCAGCGGCGGCGCCCTGCAAGCTGCGCGCGCTGGCCAGCAACAGGCCCTCTTCGGCCGGCGACAGGCACGCGAAGGCCGGAAAGTGGCTCGGTTTCAGGGTGGGTGCCATGGGTGTTGATGACTGGTCCGACTAGCCTAACCAGACGCCTTGCGGTGGCCTTGACGCCCGTCAAGCCATCGCGCCGCATGGCGATGCCATGGGCGATTGATACAGAGCATTCACACAGTGTTTCCGAACGAGATGCAGCGTTGACACGGTGTTGCCGGGCTCTGCCTAGCATGATCTGCATCAAAGTCGGCCACGGGCCTCGAGGAGAAAACAGATGTTGAACACCAACGCCATCCCGGCCGCCGCGGGCTTCATGCACGCCTTGCCGATGCAGCCCGAAGAGATCCCGAGTACCGACGAGGCCGAGAACCGGCGCGCCAGTCAGAGCATCGCGGACTCGCTGGAACTGTTGGACCGACTGCTCGCGCCGCAGCGGCGCATGGTTCATGCCGGCGACCGGATCTACCAGACGGGCGAGCGCTTCGATCATCTGTACATCCTGAACTCCGGCTTCTTCAAGGTCGTGAACCTTTCGCTGGATGGGCGCGAACAGGTGGTGGGCTTGAAGTTCCGCGGCGACTGGCTCGGCTTCGACGGCATCGCCAACGGCTGCTACACCTGCGACGCGGTGGCCATGGACACCGGCGAAGTCTGGGCCTTGCGCTACGAGGCGGTGCTCGGCGCCTGTGCCCGCCAGCCTGCGCTGCTGAAGCAGTTGCACGAGGCGATGAGCCGCGAGATTGCCCGCGACCGCGACTCGCTGATGTCGGTGTGCACGCTCAGTGCCGACGCGCGGGTGGCCGACTTCCTGCGTTACTGGGCCGAGTCATTGGCACGTCGTGGTATGCGCACCGACCAGATCACCTTGCGCATGACCCGGGCCGAAATCGGCAACTACCTGGGCATGACGCTGGAGACCGTGAGCCGGGCGCTGTCGCGGCTGGCCCGATGCGGTTTGATCCATTTTGCCGAGAAGGGGCGGCGCGAGATCCAGATTCCGCAGGTCGCAGCGCTGGCCGAGTTCGTGCAGCGCAGCCTGTCACCGCAAGGCATCGTGCTGCAGTAGACAAGCGGCGGCCGGCCTCAGGCGGCCACGTCGCGCGATGCCAGCAGGCGCGCGATGGCGGCGTTCAGTTCCGCCCGTGTGAAGGGCTTGCGCAACAGTTCCCAGGTCAGTGGGGCATCGCGGTCGGCATTCAGCAGCTCAGACGAAAAGCCCGACATCAGCAGTACCGCCAGGTTCGGCAGCCGCTGCTGGGCCAGCGCCGCCAGCTGGGTGCCGCGCATGCCTGCGCCCAGCGCGATGTCGCTGAGCAACAAGTCGAAGCTGGCGTCCGGGCCCAGGGCCAACATGGCCTGTTCGCCGCTGGCCGCCAGCGTCACGCGGCAGCGCAGGCTTTCGAAGAAGCCACGCACCACCTCGCGCACATCGGCGTCGTCCTCGACGAGCAGCACCTTCAGGCCCTCGGGCACCGGCTGGCTGGCCAAGTCCTCCTCGTCACGCTCGGGCTCGGGACCCTGCAACCGAGGCAGGTAAAGGGTCAGCGTCGTGCCCTTGTCGAGCGCACTCTCCAGCGCCAGCGCACCCTTGGACTGTCTGACGAAGCCATACACGGTGCTCAAGCCCAGGCCTGTGCCTCGGCCGGGCTCCTTGGTGGTGAAGAAGGGCTCGAACGCACGCTGCTTCACCGCCTCGGGCATGCCGCTGCCGCTGTCGGTGATGGAAATCTCGACGAAGCCATCGGCCGGCGCGCTGGGGTCGTCGAGGTCCTGGCGCAGCTCGGCGGGCAGGGCGTTGCAGGCCTGCGCACGAATTTGCAGCGTGCCGCCTTCGCGCATCGAATCGCGGGCGTTGATGGCGATGTTCAGCAGCGCAGCCTCGAGTTGCCCGGGATCGGCCAGCACCGGTGGGCAGGTCGGCGGCGCATGCACCTCGATGCGGATGCGTTGATCGAGCGTGCGGCGCAACATGTCGGCCAGCGAGTTCACCAGCTGGCTGACGTCCACCGAAGTGGGCTGCAGCACCTGGCGCCGCGAGAACGCCAGCAACTTGCCGGTGAGCTCGGCACCACGCCTTGACGCACGGGTCGCGGCGGCGATGAGCTGCTGCACATGCGCGTCATCTCCCAGCGTCGGCAGTTCCTCCAGCACCTGCAGGTTGCCCTGGATGACCGTGAGCAGGTTGTTGAAGTCGTGTGCGATGCCGCCAGTCAGCTGGCCCACGCTCTCCAGCCGTTGCGCATGTTTCAGGGCGTCCTCGGACTGCGCACGTTGCAGGCAAGTGGCCAGCAGGTTGCAGACCGATTCGAGGAAGCGTACTTCGTCGTCGCCGAAGGTCTGGGGCCTGCGTGTGTACACCACCAGCGCGCCGATGGTGCGCCCGCGATCGGACAGTGGCACCGCCAATGCCGAGCTCAGGCCGGCCGCGCAATGATGGTCTGGCGCGGAAAAGCGCCGCTCGTCCTGCAGGGCCGGCACGGTCAACGGCAGACCCTGTTGCAGCACGTACCCGGGCAAGCTGTCGGCACGATTGACCAGGCGCATGCCGATCGCGTCGCCAGCCACCAGTCCGCAGCCGCTGGCCAGCTCAAAGTCGACACAGTTTCCGTGCAGCAGGTACACCATCGCCACATCCGCGTGCAGCGCGCCGGCGGCGACGACCGGCACGTGGTCGAGCACCACCTGCGGGTCGCGGGCATCCACCGCCAGGCGTCCCAGTTGGGCCAGGTGTTCGCTGTAGCGTGCGCGTCTGACAACCTGCTGCACCCGCGGGTAGGCGCCGATGTCACGGATGGCGGCCACCACGAAGGGCAGGCCGTGGTCCTGCAGCGGGCTGAGTGCGATCTCCACCATCACCTCGCTGCCGTCCTTGCGCAGCGCGGCGAGTTCCATCTGTGTGCCCATCGGCCGCGGCACGGGCGCCACCGCGTAGGCCCGGCGGAACGCGACATGGCGTGAGCGGAAGTGGTGCGGCACCAGGGCTTCGATCTGCATACCCTGCAGTTCGTCCAGCGCGTAACCCAGCAACGCCGCCGCGGCAGGGTTGGCGCGCACGACCGTGCCATTCGAATCGACCAGCAACAATGAGTCGGGATAAGCCAGGAACAGCGAGCGCATCAGCGCCGATTCGTCGACGCCGACCTCCACAAGCGGCGATGGGATAGGCGCCAGATCGGCCACGCGCGTCAATCCGCGGACACCGGTGGGACGAATATGTAGCCCGCGCCGCGCACCGACTTGATGAGCTTCGGGTCTTCGGCATCGACTTCCAGCTTCTTGCGCAGGCGCCCGACCTGCACGTCGATGGTGCGGTCGAAGGGGCCCGCCTCACGTCCGCGTGTGTGCTCGAGCAGAAAGTCGCGCGACAGCACCCGTCCGGCGTGTTGCACGAAGCTGCGCAGCAGGTCGAACTCGCCGCTGGTCAGCGGCACGTCCTGACCCGAGGGATGTGTCAAGCGGCGCGCAGCAATGTCCAGCAGCCAGCCGTCGAAGCGCCAGCGGCTGGGCGCGGACGTCGGCGTGGTCGGCGCCGCCATGGCGGACGTTGGTGCCATGCGCCGCAGGACGGCCTTGATGCGCGCCAGCAACTCGCGCAGATCGAAGGGTTTGGTCACGTAGTCGTCGGCACCGACCTCCAGACCGACGACCTTGTCCACGGCATCGCCGCGGCCGGTGAGGATGACCAGGCCGCATTGCCAATGCTCGCGCAGCTGGCGCGCGATGCGCAGGCCGTCCTCTCCAGGCAGTCCCAGATCCAGCAATACCAGCGCCGGTGGGTCGCTGCGCATCGTGTGCATCAGCGCCGACCCATTGTGCAACTGCGTGACCCGATAGCCATGACCTTGAAGATAGCTGGCCAGCAGTTGGGTGATGTCGGGTTCGTCGTCGAGAACGGCGATGTGAAAATCTGAACTCACTCTTGGGCAGACGGGTTGCAGGCGCTGTGGAGGCTACCAGCTTTGCAACGGCCATCGCCACATCGGCACCGCGCGTGCCGGGCGCAACCAGTTCACGCACTCATGGGCTCAGCGCGCTTCGCCCAGCCCCAGCGGTGCCGGCAAGGAATTGACGATGCGCTTGAAGAGCGCACGGTACTCGTCCTCGGGTTCATGGCCGGTCAGTGGGTCGCGATTGGCGGCGAAGGCATGGTCGAGTTCGGCCCAGTCCGCAGCGGACAGCATTTTCTCGGCCAGCGGCAGGACCTGCTTCTCCTCCAGCGACATGTGCGCGAGGTAGAAGTCGACATACCGCTGCGCGGCCTGCTCGAAGGCCTCGCGGCGCCGCCCGCCCATCATCTCGAAGGCCAGCAGCGCGTGCTCCAGGTCGCGAATGCGGCGTTCGCCCTGGGCATGGTCCTCCTCCAGCCGATCCAGGACGTCTCGAGCCAGCGGCGCGCGCGCCCGCAGCTTCGGAAACAGCAATGCCGATTCCTTCAGGTGGTGCCGTTTCTCGGGAAACTCGTCCACGTAGAACAGCATCGCGCGCAAGGTGGTGAAATCCGGCAGCGTGCCTTTCCGGCGATGCTGCTCCAGCAGCAGCAGGATGGAACGCAGCATGGCCGCGAGGGCCGCATGTTCGTCGTGGATGATGCGCAGTGCCGCATGCGTCATGGGTGGCTCCGAGGTGTGTACGGAGCGTCTCACCGCCAGCCAGCGGCGGCCTTGTCGCAGATCAAGCCGAGCTGCGCGGGCTTCAGCCAGCCTTGCCGGTGCCTGTCTTCTTGGCCAGGCCCTGGAACACCAACGCGCTTTCGAACGCAGAGGCGCAGAAGGCCAGCGCCGCTGCGAAATCATGGTCCGACAGCCCGCGTGCGGCGGTGTTGCTGCGGTAGATGTTGGCAAACTCACGCTCGCGGCCGGCCTGCAGCAGCAACTTGCCGATGCCCAGTGCCTCCAGCGATTGCCATACCCTCGGGTTGTACGAGCGTGTCAGCTGCAGGATGAAGGTCACCGGGTCGTTGCGGCCGAGCAGCGTGGCCATGCGCAGGATCATCTCGAAGGGCAGACCGACCTTGCCACTTTCCACCAGCGCGATGAAGCTCGGATCCTTGAGCTCCAGCGCGGTGCCCAGGTCATCCAGTGTCAAGCCGGCGGCTTCGCGCGCGTCGCGCAGCAGCGCCGAAGCCTTGGCCACCGCCGCCTTCGGCCCAGGCCGCGTCACTGACGCGGCCGCCAGCGCCAGGGACATGTCGGCGGCCGTACCGACCCCGCCCAGTAGGCTGCCGGTCCAGGTATGCAGCTGCCGCGCCAAGGTGCGCACCGCCGCACCGCCCGCTTGTTGCAGCGTGGGCAGATTCGGCAGGGGAGCCGGCGCCGGTGTGCGAGGCGTGCGCGTGCGGGACACGGCCTTCGCAGGCGCCTTTTTCTTGGTTGCGGCTCGGGGCATGTGAATCTCCGGATTCAGTGGGTCGGCTCCACACGACGAGCATAACTGCGCGCCGGGCACAGCCTTGGCGCCCAGGCCTGCGTGACGGCACTCGCGCGGGCCGGCGGCCCCGTCGACGCTTGATTTTCATGCCTTCGGTGCAATATGCACACCCAGCGAAGGGCGTCGGCTGCGGCGCCACGAGAGAGGCGTCAAGTCGATAGAATGAGTCATGCCCGAGGAGAAGCCCCAACCCCCAGCGCCCGCCCCGGCCGCGCCGCGCCCGGACAACGGGCAGGGCGCCGTGGTGGCGGAGCGCAAGGCGGCAAAGACCAAACCGCCGCGCATGTACCAGGTGCTGATGCTGAACGATGACTACACGCCGATGGAATTTGTGGTGATGATGCTTCAGCAATACTTCCAGCGCGACCTGGAAAGCGCCACACTCATCATGTTGAAGATTCACCACGAGGGGCGCGCAGTGTGCGGTGTGTATCCCAAGGACGTGGCAGCGACGAAGGTTGAATTGGTGGTGGCCGCGGCGCGTCGCGTCGGGCACCCTTTGCAGTGCACTATGGAGGCCGCATGATTGCGCAAGAACTGGAAGTCAGCCTGCACATGGCCTTTGTCGAGGCGCGCCAGCAGCGGCATGAGTTCATCACCGTCGAGCATCTGCTGATGGCCCTGCTCGACAACCCTTCGGCCGCCGAGGTGCTGCGCGCCTGCGCCGCCAACATCGACGACCTGCGCAAGAGCCTGGTGACCTTCGTCAAGGAAAACACGCCCACGGTGTCCGGCACGGAAGAGGTGGACACGCAGCCGACGCTGGGCTTCCAGCGCGTGATCCAGCGCGCGATCATGCATGTGCAGTCCACCGGCAGCGGCAAGAAGGAGGTCACTGGCGCGAATGTTCTGGTGGCGATCTTCGGCGAGAAGGATTCGCACGCGGTGTACTACCTTCATCAGCAGGGCGTGACGCGCCTGGACGTGGTGAACTTCATCGCCCACGGCATCAAGAAGTCCGACCCGCCGGAACCGTCGAAGTCGAACGAGAGCGGTGGTTCCGAGGCGGAGAAGGAAGAGGGTGGCGACACCAAGGGCTCGCCGCTCGACCAGTTCACGCAGAACCTCAACCAGTTGGCCCGCGACGGCAAGATCGACCCGCTGATCGGGCGCGAACACGAAGTCGAGCGTGTCATCCAGATCCTGTGCCGCAGGCGCAAGAACAACCCGCTGCTGGTGGGCGAGGCCGGTGTGGGCAAGACCGCCATCGCCGAAGGCCTGGCCTGGCGCATCACGCAGAACGATGTGCCCGAGGTGCTGGCGGCATCCACCGTTTATTCGCTCGACATGGGTGCGCTGCTGGCCGGGACCAAGTACCGCGGGTGATTTCGAGCAGCGACTGAAGGGCGTGCTCAAGCAGCTGAAGGACCAGCCGCACGCGATCCTGTTCATCGACGAGATCCATACCCTCATCGGTGCCGGCGCGGCCTCGGGCGGCACGCTGGACGCCAGCAACCTGCTCAAGCCGGCGCTGTCCACCGGCGCGATGAAGTGCATTGGCGCGACCACGTTCACCGAGTATCGCGGCATCTTCGAGAAGGACGCGGCGCTGTCGCGGCGCTTCCAGAAGGTGGACGTGATCGAGCCTTCGATCGAGCAGACGATCGAGATCCTGAAGGGGTTGAAGACACGCTTCGAAGAGCACCATGGCGTGAAGTACGCGGTGGGTGCGCTGCAGGCTGCGGCCGAACTGTCGTCGAAGTACATCAACGACCGCCACCTGCCCGACAAGGCCATCGACGTCATCGACGAGGCGGGCGCCGCACAGCGCATCCTGCCCAAGAACAAGCAGAAGAAGACCATCACCCGGCTCGAGGTCGAGGAGATCGTCGCCAAGATCGCCCGCATCCCGCCGGCCAGCGTGTCGAGCGACGACCGCGGCAAGCTGAAGACGCTCGACCGCGATCTGAAGAGCGTGGTCTTCGGCCAGGAGCCGGCCATCGAGGCGCTGGCCGCGGCCATCAAGATGGCACGCTCGGGCCTGGGCAAACCGGAGCGGCCGATCGGCTCGTTCCTGTTCTCCGGCCCCACAGGCGTGGGCAAGACCGAGGTCGCCAAGCAGCTGGCCTATGTCATGGGCATCGAGCTGATCCGCTTCGACATGTCGGAGTACATGGAGCGCCATGCGGTCAGCCGGCTGATCGGCGCGCCGCCGGGCTACGTCGGCTTCGACCAGGGCGGGCTGCTGACCGAGGCGATCAGCAAGAAGCCGCATGCGGTGCTGCTGCTCGATGAGATCGAGAAGGCGCATCCGGATGTCTTCAACGTGCTGCTGCAGGTCATGGACCACGGCACGCTGACCGACAACAACGGGCGCAAGGCCGATTTCCGCAGCGTCATCATCGTCATGACCACCAATGCGGGTGCCGAGACGATGAACAAGGCCAGCATCGGCTTCACCAACCCGCGCGAGTCGGGCGACGAGATGGCCGACATCAAGCGCCTGTTCACGCCGGAGTTCCGCAACCGGCTGGACGCGATCGTGTCCTTCCGCGCGCTGGACGAAGACATCATCCTGCGCGTGGTCGACAAGTTCCTGCTGCAGCTGGAAAGCCAGCTGGGCGAGAAGAAGGTCGAGGTCACCTTCACCGACACGCTGCGCAAGCACCTGGCGAAGAAGGGCTTCGACCCGCTGATGGGTGCGCGGCCGATGCAGCGCCTGATCCAGGACACGATCCGTCGCGCACTGGCCGACGAGTTGCTGTTCGGCCGGCTGGTGGATGGCGGCCGGCTGACGGTGGATGTGGACGACAAGGGCGAGATCCTGCTCGACATCCAGCCGCCGAAAAAGAGCGACAAGGCGCGGCCGGAGATCACGGCCGCATGACAAGGCAGGCCGGCGCGTCCGGCCTGTTTTTCTATGGCTCGGTCGGCGCGGTGTCCTGCCGGTAGTAGCCGGCCAGCAGTTGATACAGGTCCGGATGCTCGTTGCGCATCTCGTTGCGACGCCACGAAGAACGCCTCCGAGGCCACGGCAAAGAACTCCTCCGGACTTTCGGCGCCGTAGGGGTCGAGCGCGGTGTCCAGACCGTCATCCACGCGCGCGCAGAAGGCGTCGTATTCGCGCATCAACACGGCGTGCCATTGATCGCGCTCGGCGCTGCCGGGCAATGGTGGAATGCCATCGGCCACGCCATCGGCCATGTCCAGCACGTGGGCGAATTCATGCACCACCACGTTGTAGCCCCAGGCTGCCGTTTCACCGGCCTCGCTGACGTCGCGCCACGAGAGCATCACCGGGCCGCCTTCCATGGCCTCGCCGACGAGCACGTCGTCGTATTCGTGCACCACGCCGTCGTCGTCCACGAACTCGCGCCGCACCTGCACTTCGTCCGGGTGCACGACGATGCCGACGAAGCCGTCATAGGCCGCCAAGCCCAGGCGCAATACCGGCAGGCAGGCCTGAGCTGCGATGGCCACGGCCATGTCATCGCTGACCTCTAGACCGTGGGCGCCGCTGAATTCCTTGCTGTCCAGGAACAGGCTGCTCAGCCGCCGAAGCTCGGCGCGGTCTTCCGCGCTGCGCTGCCCAAGAAAAGGGTAACGCGCCAGCGTCAGCTGCCAGAGGGCATCGGGTATGGCGCGACGAGCGACAGCACGTTGCTCGCTGCGCCGGCGAAAGTGCTGGATCAGGCGGCGCATCAGGCGGCCGCGGTACCGAGTTCGGGCGCGCGCCTCTCGAAGCCGGCGCGTGTCAGGCGCAGCACTTCGGCGCGCGGGCTGGCGCCGTCGAAGTCCCAGTCGCTCAGCACCCGCCGCTCGAAGCCCGGTGCCAGGCTGGAATCGCCCGGTCGGTGGGTGTGGCCGTGCACCATCTGCACGCGCGCCGGCGTCACTCAGGCACTGCACCGCGGACGCGGCATCCAGATCGGCCCATCCGCCCGGCGGAGGTGCCTGTTTGCGCCCGGCCTCGCTGGCATGTCGGATGCCGGCGCCGAGCTTGACACGCTCGGCCAGCGGTCGCGCCAGGAAATCGGCCTGCGTGAGCGGATTGCGTGTCCAGGCGCGAAACTGCTGGTAGGCCGTGTCGGCCAGGCACAGCGCATCGCCATGGGTCAGCAACACGGCGTGCTGCCAGGCGCGCAGCAAAGTCGGATCGGTCAATGCATGCACGCCGATGCCTTCGAGCAGGGCAGGGGTGACGAGGAAGTCGCGGTTGCCGACCATGAAGGCAACGAAACGCTGCTGCGCGGCATCCGCCAGCACCCGGATGCAGCGCGCTTCGAATTCCAGCTGCACCGCGTCCGAGCCGGGCCAGAACTCGAACAGGTCCCCGAGAATGAAGACCGCGTCCGCCGGGCAGGCTCGCATGTAAGCCGCCCAGGCCTCGAAGGTGCGCGGCAGCGCGTCGCTCAGGTGC
Organism: uncultured beta proteobacterium; assembly: GCA_963743935.1. Classification (GTDB taxonomy): domain Bacteria; phylum Pseudomonadota; class Gammaproteobacteria; order Burkholderiales; family Burkholderiaceae_C; genus Rubrivivax. Next base: position 139,035 of record CAVURQ010000001.1, read on the forward strand.
AGGTCGGAAATGAAATCGATGGCCTGCCAGCGGTCCGGCGCTGCCCACTCAGTGGCCGGCGGCAGCACACCGGGTAGGGCAGCCATCGCTGCAGCGACGCGGCTCAGGTGATCTCGACCGCGCGCACGATCGACACCGCATCGACGGGCACGTCGCTGTGCCCGCCACGGTTGCCGGTGCGCACCTTCTCGATCGCATCCACCACTTCGGTGCCCGCCACCACCTTGCCGAAGACGGCGTAACCCCAGCCCTGCGCGGTTTCGCCGCTATGGTCGAGAAAGCCGTTGTCCACGGTGTTGATGAAGAACTGCGAGCTTGCGCTGTGCGGCGCCGAGGTGCGCGCCATGGCCAGCGTGTAGCGCTTGTTGCGCAGGCCGTTGTTGGCTTCGTTCTTGATGTTGGCGGCGGTGTCCTTCTGCTTCATCTGCTCGTCGAAGCCGCCGCCCTGCAGCATGAAGCCCTTGATGACGCGGTGGAAGATCGTGCCGTCGTAGTGGCCCTTGCGCACGTAGTCCAGAAAGTTCTGCACGCTGATCGGGGCCTTTTCGTCATCCAGCTCGATCGTCATCGTGCCGGCGCTGGTCTGCATTTCAACGGTCTTGGTCATTTCATTTCTCCACGCTTGCTTTGACAATCAGGACCGGCTTCACCGGCACGTTCTGGTACTGGCCCAGGTTCGAAGTGGGCACGGCCCAGATGCGATCGACCACGTCCATGCCCGTCACCACCTTGCCGAACACCGCATAGCCGTTGCCGTCGCGCGAGTTGGCCGAGTCGAGGAAAGCGTTGTCCTTGATGTTGATGAAGAACTGCGCGGTGGCGGAATCGGGCGCGTTGGTGCGCGCCATGGCCACGCTGCCTCGCAGATTCTTCAGGCCATTCTTGCTTTCCAGCGGAATCGGCGCGCGTGTCCGCTTCTCCTGCATCTCGGCATTCATGCCGCCGCCCTGGATCATGAAGTCCGGGATGACGCGGTGGAAGATCGTGCCGTCGTAGTGACCGGCCTGGACGTACTCCAGGAAGTTGGCCACCGACTTCGGCGCCTTGGCGGCGTCGAGTTCGATGACGATATCGCCCATGCTCGTGGCCAGTCGAACCTTTTGCGCCCAGGCGCCTGTGGCAGCGCACAGCGACAGGGACAAGGCAATCAAGGCGGGCAGCAGCGCGCGCAGTTTCATGCTCAAGTTGGATTCTCCGTTTCAGGCCCGCAAGGTGCGGCGGGGCCGAAGTCTAGCCCGGCGCACGCTGCGCAGCGGCAGGAAGGGGTGCAAGCTGGATCTCGCGCGCCAGTCGCAACTTGCGTCGCAGCTCCGCATCCTCGCCCTTGCTCTGCGCCTGCGCGGCGACCCAGGCTTCCTGCGCAAGCGCCAGATGCACATCGCCCAGGTTCTCGCGCGCGGCGCGGTGCTTGGGGTCGTTGCGCAGCGCGGTCTGCAAGGCCACCAATGCGCTCTGCAATTGCCCGCTGGCGGCATAGAGAACCGCCAGGTTGTTGTACGGATCGGGCAGTTCGGGGAAATCTTCGGTCAGCGCGATGAAGATCTGCGTGGCCTCGTTCGTTGCGCTTCAGCTCGGTCAGCATCACGCCCTTGAGGAAACGAACCTGCGCATGGCGCGGTTTGTCCGCAATCGCGGCATCGGCAAGGCGCAGGGCCTGATCGACCTGGCCGGCGCGAAACAGCTTTTCGATGTCCGCGGCGTCGTCTGCCGCCGCGGGCCCGCTGGCCAGAATCGAGGCCGCAATCAGCAGGGCAGCCCACAGAAATCGCGTTGGCATGTCGTCGGTGTCGAGGCGGGTGAAGGCAGTCGGTGCGTCGTGCTGCAAAGGCTATGGCACAGCGCCATCGCGCTTGGGCGTTGGGGGCCGCCGCTATACTGATTTCATTGTAGCCACGCCAGTGCGCGTGGCTTGCGCCCTGGCCCTGCTGCGGCCGTGCCAAAGGGCCTCAGGCCCAAGGCGAAAAGACCATCACCCTTGACCCATGACGCTGCGCATCCACAACACGCTGAGCCGCCGCACCGAAGTGTTCGAGCCGATCGTGCCCGGCCAGGTGCGCATGTACGTCTGCGGCATGACCATCTACGACCTGTGCCACATGGGCCATGCGCGCATGATGATGGCCTTCGACGTGGTCTACCGCTGGCTGCTGGCGCTGGGCTACCAGGTGAGCTATGTGCGCAACATCACCGACATCGAGGACAAGATCATCAAGCGCGCGCTGGAGCGCGGCATCACGATCCGCGCGCTCACCGACGAGATGATCGAGGCCATGCGCCGCGACATCGGCGCGCTCGGCATCCTGCCGCCGACACACGAGCCACGCGCCACCGACTATGTGCCGCAGATGCTCGATCTGATCGGCACGCTGGAGCGCAAGGGCCTGGCCTACCGAGCCGACAACGGCGACGTCAACTTCGCGGTGCGCAAGTTTGCGGGCTACGGCAAGCTGTCGGGCAAGTCGATCGATGAACTGCGCGCCGGTGAACGTGTGGCCGTGCTCGACGGCAAGCTCGACCCGCTGGACTTCGTGCTGTGGAAGGCGGCCAAGCCCGACGAGCCCGACGATGCCAAATGGCCCGGTCCTTACGGCAGCGGACGCCCCGGCTGGCACATCGAGTGTTCGGCCATGAGCTGCGCCGTGCTCGGTGAGCATTTCGACATCCACGGCGGCGGCATGGACCTGCAGTTCCCGCACCACGAGAACGAGATCGCGCAAAGCGAGGGCGCAAGCGGCAGACCCTTCGTCAACGTCTGGGTGCACAACGGCTTCCTGAACGTGGACAACGAGAAGATGTCCAAGTCGCTGGGCAACTTCTTCACCATCCGCGACGTGCTGGCACGCTACGACGGCGAGACCTTGCGCTTCTTCATGCTGCGCACGCACTACCGCAGCCCCTTCAACTTCAGCGACGTCAATCTCGACGATGCGCGCAATGCGCTGCGTCGGCTGTACACCGCGCTCGATGGCGTCGAGATCGCCTCGACGCCGATCGACTGGTCACTGCCGCAGGCCGCGGCCTTTCGCCAGGCGATGAACGACGACTTCAACACCCCGTTGGCGGTGTCGGTGCTGTTCGAGTTGGCGGGCGAACTGAATCGCACGCGCGCGCCGGCCACCGCCGCATTGCTGGCAGCGCTGGGCGGCGTGCTCGGCGTGCTGCAGCAAAGGCCACGCGCCTATCTTCAGGCGGGAAGCACACTCGACGAAGCCAGTATCCAGCGCCTGATCGATGCGCGCGCCAGTGCCAAGAAGGCGCGCGATTTCAAAGAGGCCGACCGCATCCGCGACGAACTGGCGGCGCAGGGCGTGGAACTGAAAGACTCGGCCTCGGGCACGAACTGGGTGAAAGCATGACGGCCCGGCAAACAGCCTGCATCGAGACACGCTGAGATGGCCAAATCAGCGAACACGGGCGTGACGCCCGAGTACTGGGACGATGCCTGCAAACATCTGGGTCGGCGTGATCGTGTGATGAAGAAGCTGATCCCGCAGTTCGGCGAAGCGCGCCTGCAAAGCCGCGGCGATGCCTTCACCACGCTGGCTCGTTCCATCGTCGGCCAGCAGATCTCGGTCAAGGCGGCGCAGTCCGTGTGGGACAAGCTGGTCTCGCTGCTGGGCGCGCCTTCGACCCGGGTGGCGCCCACCCTGGTTCAGGCGCATGCGGCGAGCGCGCTGCGCGAAGCCGGTCTGTCGCTGCGCAAGGCGGAGTACCTGCTCGATCTGGCGCAGCATTTCAGCAGCGGCGCGGTGCATGTCAGACATTGGCAGCAGATGGACGATGAGGCCATCATCGAGGAACTGGTGGCGATTCGTGGCATCGGCCGTTGGACGGCGGAGATGTTCCTGATCTTCCACCTGATGCGCCCGAACGTGCTGCCGCTGGACGACCTGGGCCTGCTCAAGGGCATCAGCCAGAGCTACTTCAGCGGCGAGCCGGTGTCGCGGGCGGAGGCGCGCGAAGTCGGCGACGCCTGGGCACCGTACCGATCGGTGGCCACCTGGTACATCTGGCGCAGCCTCGATCCGCTGCCGGTAGACTATTGAGCACGCAAACGCGCGCCCTCCCGCGTGGCACCACGCCCCGAATCTGAAGGCACGACATTGAGCAAACGACATTTCCTGGAGTTCGAGCAGCCGATCGCCGAACTCGACTCCAAGATCGAAGAGCTGCGCTATGTGCAGAACGAATCGGCCGTCGATATTTCGGACGAGATCGAGCGCCTGGGCCACAAGAGCCTGCAGCTGACGAAGGAGATCTACTCCAGCCTGTCGCCGTGGCAGGTGACGCAGATTGCGCGGCACCCGCAGCGCCCCTACACGCTGGACTATGCGAGCGAGATCTTCACCGACTTCCAGGAGATGCACGGTGACCGCAGCTTTGCCGACGACCTGTCCATCGTCGGTGGCCTGGCGCGCTTCAATGGCCAGGCTTGCATGCTGCTGGGCCACCAGAAGGGCCGCGACACGAAGGAGCGCGGGCTGCGCAACTTCGGCATGGCGCGCCCCGAGGGTTACCGCAAGGCACTGCGCCTGATGAAGCTGGCGGAGAAGTTCGGTCTGCCGGTGTTCACCTTCGTCGACACGCCCGGCGCCTATCCCGGCATCGGCGCCGAGGAGCGTGGCCAGTCCGAAGCCATCGGCCGCAACATCTTCGAGATGGCGCAGCTCGAGGTGCCGATCATCACCACCATCATCGGCGAAGGCGGTTCGGGCGGCGCGCTGGCCATCAGCGTGGCCGACCAGGTGCTGATGCTGCAGTATTCGGTCTACTCGGTGATCTCGCCGGAAGGCTGCGCGTCGATCTTGTGGAAGACGGCCGAACGTGCCTCCGACGCGGCCGATGCACTGGGCATCACCGCGCACCGCCTCAAGGCGCTGGGCGTGATCGACAAGATCGTCAGCGAACCGGTGGGCGGCGCGCACCGCGACAGCAAGCAGATGGCGGTGAGCCTGAAGCGCGCACTCAACGATGCGCTGCGCCAGGTGCTCGACCTGAAGCCGAAGGAGTTGCTGCAACGCCGCTACGAGCGTCTTGCAGTCCTACGGTCGCTTCAACGACACCAAGGACCGCTGAATGCGGGCACGGGGGCCTGCGCCTGCAGGCGACCGGGCAGGCGCGCGGTTCGGCGTGAAGCCCAAGCGGGTCGCCGTGGCCGTCAGCGGCGGCCTGGATTCCACCGCGCTGTGGCATGCCACGGCCACGACACGCGGCGACTTTGGGCGGATTGGAAGTCATCGCGCTGCATGTGCACCATGGCTTGCAACCGCAGGCCGACGCATGGGTCTCGCACCTGCAGCGTCAGGCACGGCGATGGGCCGCGCGCGGCCTGCCGGTCAGCCTGCAATGCACCGCATCTGCAGACCAGGCCGCAGGCTGGTGAGAGCATCGAAGCCTGGGCGCGCCGTGAGCGTTATGCGGCATTGGCCCACATGGCACGATGGCTCGATGTGGACCTGGTGCTGCTGGCGCACCACCGTCGCGATCAGGCCGAGACCTTCCTGCTGCAGGCCTTGCGCGGCGCCGGGCCTGCCGGGTTGTCGGCCATGCCGCGTGAGGCGACGCGTCAAGGCATCGTCTGGGCGCGGCCGTGGCTGGAGCAGCCGCGCGAGGCCATCGAAGCCTATGTGCGACGACACCGACTCGGCTTTGTCGAAGACCCCAGCAACGCCGACGCACGGCTGACGCGCAACCGGCTGCGCCGCGACGTCTGGCCCGCCTTGTCCACGGCCTTCGATGCGGCGGAATCCAGCCTGTGCGCCAGCGCACGCCGCGCGCAGGAAGCCGCCGCCTGCCTGTTGGAGTTGGCCCAGATGGACCAGCAACTCGTCTGTTCGCACGAAGGGTGGCTGGACCGTTCGGCCTGGCTGGCGTTGTCCGGCGCGCGGCGCGCCAATGTCATGCGCACCTGGCTGGCGGCAGTAGGCACGCAGGGTGTTCCCGAAACGCTGGTGCAACGGTTGCTGGACGAATTGCCGACCGCCACCTCCGCTGTCTGGCCCTTCGGCGCTGGACAGCTGCGGCTGCATGCAGGACGACTTCATTCCGCGGCCGATGGCATGCCTGCGACGCAGCCTCCCGATCACGTCGTCCACATCGACCTGAGTCGCGAAGGCTGGGTGGCCGTGCCCGCGTGGCGCGGTGCCTTCGAGTTGCGGGCGACGGACCATGGCGGCTTGCCGCCGCAGCGACTGCGCCACTGCGAGCTGCGCGCGCGCAGTGGGGGAGAGCGCTTTCAGCGCGCGCCGAATCAGTTGCCGCGCAGCCTGAAGAAGCAGTATCAGGCGGCGGGTGTACCGGCCTGGGAGCGCGAGGGCCCCTTGCTCTTTGCCACGGACGAATTGCTGTACGTGCCCGGCCTGGGCATCGATGCGCGCCGCCATGCTGCACAAGGTACTCCAATGCTGAGCCTGCGCTGGGTGCCCGATGCAGTTCGGCGCCCGCGGCGCGGCTGAGGCGCACAACCCGTGCCGCTAAAATGCGCGGTTTGCACGCGCTGCCGGCACGTGCGTGATCAGTCGAAAAACTCTGCGCGTCATGGCACTCATCGTTCACAAGTACGGCGGCACGTCGATGGGCTCGACCGAGCGCATCGGCAATGTCGCCAAGCGCGTCGCCAAGTGGGCGCGCGCCGGTCACCAGATGGTCGTCGTGCCATCGGCCATGAGCGGCGAGACGAATCGCTTGCTCGGCCTGGCCAAGGAGCTGGCGCCGCAAAAGCAGACGCCCGAGGCGTTGCGCGAGCTCGACCTCATAGCCGCCACAGGCGAACAGGTTTCCGTGGGTTTGCTGGCGCTGGCGCTGCAGGCGCAAGGTCAGCCTGCGGTCAGCTACGCCGGCTGGCAAGTGCCGGTGCGCACCGATTCGGCCTACACCAAGGCGCGCATCCGGTCGATCGACGATGCGCGCGTTCGTGCCGATCTGCAAGCGGGCAGGGTGGTCATCATCACCGGCTTCCAGGGCATCGACGGCGAAGGACATGTGACCACGCTGGGGCGCGGCGGCTCCGACACCTCGGCCGTGGCCGTGGCCGCGGCGCTGAAGGCCGACGAGTGCCTGATCTACACCGACGTGGACGGTGTCTACACCACCGACCCGCGCATCGTGCCCGAGGCGCGCCGGCTGCACACCGTGAGCTTCGAGGAGATGCTGGAGATGGCCAGCCTGGGCTCCAAGGTGCTGCAGATCCGCTCGGTGGAATTCGCCGGCAAGTACCGCGTCCCTCTGCGCGTGCTGTCCAGCTTCACGCCGTGGGACATCGACATCGACGAGGAAGCCCGGTCCGGCACACTGATCACATTCGAGGAAGACGAGAAGATGGAACAAGCTGTCGTGTCGGGCATCGCGTTCACGCGCGACGAAGCCAAGATCACCGTCGTCGGCGTGCCCGACAGGCCGGGCATCGCCTCCCAGATTCTGGGCGCCATCGCCGACGCCAACATCGATGTCGACGTCATCGTGCAGAACGTGTCGCATGGTGGGCGTACCGACTTTTCCTTCACGGTCAACCGCAACGACTATGCGCGGGCGATCGACCTGCTCAAGAGCGGTGTCGGGCCGGCCACGGGCGCGGCCGAAGTCACCGGCGATCCGAAGATCTGCAAGGTGTCGATCGTCGGTATCGGCATGCGCAGCCATGTGGGCGTGGCGGCAAAGATGTTCCGCACGTTGGCCGAGGAGGGCATCAACATCCAGATGGTGACCACCAGCGAGATCAAGACCAGCGTCGTCATCGACGAGAAGTACATGGAACTGGCGGTGCGCGCACTGCACCGGGCCTTTGATCTGGAGCAGCCTCCAGGCCCTTGAAGGCGGCGCGCAGCGGCTAGAATCGATGCGCAAGAACACGGAGCTGTGACCGAGTGGCCGAAGGTGCTCCCCTGCTAAGGGAGTATGTGGGCAAAACCTGCATCGAGGGTTCGAATCCCTCCGGCTCCGCCAAGTCCCCACGCTGAAATCGGCGCCGAGGGCAATCATTCGCCAAGGAGATGAACATGAGCAAGCGTGACGTGGTGGTGCTGGGCGCGGCCCGGTCGGCAATCGGCACATTCAACGGCGCACTGGCCGACATCGAGCCGGCCGAACTTGCCGGGATGGTCATGAAAGAGGCCGTCAAGCGCTCCGGCGTCGATCCGAAGGCGATCAACTACGTCACCGTGGGCAACACGATTCCCACCGAAAGCCGCTTTCCCTACGTGGCGCGCGTCGCGTCGATCCAGGCCGGGCTGCCGATGGATTCGGTGGCGATGTCGGTGAACCGGCTGTGTTCGTCGGGCCTGCAAGGCATCGTCACGACGGCACAGAACATCCTGCTCGGCGATTGCGACTATGGCGTCGGCGGTGGTGTCGAAGTCATGAGCCGTGGCGGCTACCTGTCCACCGCCATGCGCAGCGGCGCCCGCATGGGCGACACCAAACTGATCGACACCATGGTGGCCACGCTGACCGATCCTTTTGGTGTCGGCCACATGGGCATCACGGCCGAGAACCTGGTCACCAAGTGGGGCATCACGCGCGAGGAGCAGGATGCACTGGCGGCGGAGTCGCATCGTCGCGCCGCGGCGGCCATTGCCGAAGGGCGCTTCAAGTCGCAGATCGTCCCCATCGTCAAGCAAACGCGCAAGGGCGAGGTCACCTTCGACACCGACGAGCACGTGAAGGCCTCGACGACGATGGAGTCATTGGCCAAGCTGAAGCCGGCATTCAAGAAGGACGGTTCGGTGACCGCCGGCAATGCATCGGGCATCAACGATGGTGCCGCCTTCTTCGTGCTGGCTGATGCGGCAGTGGCATCTGCTGCGGGCCACAAGCCAATGGCGCGTTTGGTGTCCTACGCCGTGGCTGGCGTGCCGAACGAGATCATGGGCGAAGGCCCGATCCCGGCGAGCAAGCTGGCGATGAAGAAGGCCGGCTTGACCCTCGACCAGATGGACGTGATCGAGAGCAACGAAGCCTTTGCCGCGCAAGCCATCGCCGTGGCGCGCGGGCTTGAACTCGACATGAAGAAGACCAACCCGAACGGCGGCGCGATTGCGCTGGGCCATCCGATCGGCTGCTCCGGTGCCTTCCTGGCCACCAAGGCGGTTTACGAGCTGCACCGTACCGGTGGTCGATATGCGTTGGTGACGATGTGCATTGGCGGCGGCCAAGGCATCGCGGCGGTGTTCGAGCGGCTGTAGCAGCGCTTGCCGGCGCGGCTTGGCCGCGCAGCGTTTCGGCGCTGAAGTGACTGCGGGCCCAGAAGGGCCCGCATTTTCTTTGCTTTAGTCGGACTGACGCCCAAGCCTATTCAGCGCATATTAGTTAACATAATATACATCGTCGCGCATTGAGATCAACTTGGATTGATCTCGTCGACATGCACAACCTCGCCAAACACCTCGTCTGCGCTCTGCTCAACGCTCTTGTCGAACGAATTCAGGTCATCTGCCACCGCTGCAGGCAACATGGGCCGATCCAGAGGTCTGCACACGCGGCTGTGCAAGCGTGCCAGGCGTTCCGAACTCTCGATGGCCTGAAAGATGGCTTGCGGATCCATCAGCAAGGCGAACGGATTGGCGGCGGGATGTTGCGGCTGGGTCATCAGGGTTCTCCTTGCCGGGATTGGCATGAAACCCACTCTATAGACCGAAGTGTCGATCTCGCAGTCGGCGCGTCGCCATGTCGGCTGTCGGAAGCACACTGACAAGCGTTGCGGCAACGTTAAGAGGTGAGCAGACAGACATCTGCGCATAGGCAATCCCGTCTGAGCCCTCGAAGAATTTTGATAAATATGATATCATGACAACAAGATAAAGACAATATCTAAAGTACTTTATTGATTCTGTCCGGACGCTAGTCACTACTCCAGGCCGAAAAAGACGCTCGAAGTTCTGGCTCGTCGCCTGCGCCACCTGCTCGATGCTGATTCCCTTCAGCAAGGCCAGTTGAGCGGCAACGTGGCGAACATAAGCAGGCTGGTTGGTCTTGCCACGGTGAGGCGCGGGGGCAAGATACGGACTGTCGGTCTCGATCAGGCAGCGTTCCAGCGGCACGCGCTGCGCCACATCGCGAAGTGCCTGCGCATTCTTGAAGCTCAGAATGCCGGAAAACGAGATGTCGAATCCCATGTCCAGCGCGGCGTCGGCCACCTCCTGCGTCTCGGTGAAGCAGTGGAAGACACCACGCACGGCGCCACCCCCCTCCTCGCGCAGCAGCTGCAGGGTGTCCTGGCTGGCACTGCGCGTATGCACCACCAGCGGCAACCCGCTGGCACGTGCGGCGCGAATGTGCACGCGGAAACGCTCGCGTTGCCATTCCATCTGCGCCACGCTGCGCCCGTTCAGACGGTAATAGTCAAGCCCGGTCTCGCCGATCGCCAGCACCCGCGGCAATGCGGCCAGGCGAAGCAGGTCGTCGACGCTCGGCTCGCGCACGCCTTCGTTGTCGGGGTGCACGCCGGCGCTGGCCCAGAAGTTGTCGTAGCGCGTGGCCAGCGCGTGCACCGTCTCGAACTCTTCCAGCGTGGTGCAGATGCACAGTGCGCGATCCACCTGTGCGTCGCGCATGGCCTCACGGATTTCGTCGATGCGCCCGAATAACTCTGGGAAGCTCAGATGGCAATGCGAATCGACGAACATGAGCCGTCCGATCCCGGCCGCGCCGGCCTCTCAGAGTGTCTGCGTGGGTTTGGACGAAGAGATCGCCGTGCCCAGGATCTCCTCGATCTTGAGCTTCAGGCCGCGTGTTTTTTCGTCCGCCGGAAAGCGCACGCCGACACCCTGTGTGCGCCCACCCGAGGCGTTGTTGGGCGTCAGCCAGGCCACCTTGCCGGCCACCGGGTAACGCTGTGCGTCGTCCGGCAGGGACAGCAGCAGATAGATGTCCTCTCCCAGCCGATATTCGCGCGCCGTAGGCACGAACAGCCCACCGTCGCTGAGCAGCGGGATATAGGCGGCATACAACGCACCTTTCTCGCGGAACACCAACTGGATCACGCTCGGACGAACGGCCGCCGCTACGGCGGCGCTTGCCGCTGCGTTTGTTGCAGGGGCCGCCGGCGTACCGAGGCGGGTCGAGGCGCGATCGTTCATCGGCTGAGTGTATCCAATGGCTTGCGCGCAGTGGGGGTGGTAGATGTGGCTTCTTGCCAGCATGCCTGCCCTTCGCAGACCAGTGCCTCGATCAACAAGCCCTCGTTCCAAGGATGTTCGTCATGCCGGGCAACACGCCCTAGCGAGCGCGCCCAGGTGGCCAGCGTCGGCAGCTTGGCACCGCGTGGCATCGCCTGCACCGGAAAGTAACGCGGCGCGCCACCCGACGCCATGACCATGGCGTCGTGGCACAGCTTCTGCAACGCGTCCACGACGCGCGGAACGGGCCAGCCGGCCAGGGTGCCGCCCTGCCCGCGGGCGACGGCACCCGGCAGCGCCAGCCAGCCGGCCGCATCGACGCCCGCGGCCGCCAGTTCACGTGCGGCCAGTGGCGCACCGCCTGCTGCGGCCAGCAGCACCGCCGCATCGGGCACGTTCTGCTCAGCCAGCCATGCCATCGCCTCGGCGGCCGGCGGTGCCGCGAGCCAGATGCGCTGGCAGCGGCTGCGCACGGTGGCCAGAAGGCTGGAGGCATCGCTCGTGCCCAGCAGCAGGCGCGCCTGGCCTGGAGGTTCTTCGAGTGTCTTGAGCAAGGCACTGGTCGCCTGCAGGTTCATGGATTCGGCCGGATGCAGCACACACACCTTGGCGCGGCCGCGCGAGGAGGTCTGCACAACCCAGTCGATGGCGGCGCGCACTTCGTCTATCTTGATCTGCCGGCTCGGCTTCCTCTTGCCCTTGCCGCCTTCGCCAGCCTCGTCGTCGGTGCCGGCGCTCCACCCCAGCCGCACGCGCTGGGCCTCGGGCATCAGCACATGCAGGTCGGGATGCGTGCGCGACTGCACCAGGCGACAACTGCCGCATCGACCGCAGGGCCGCTTGCTGTTGTCGGCCTCGCACATCCAAGCCTGGGCGAGCGTGAGCATGAATTCAAGCGCACCGACGCCGTCGGCGGCCTGGACCAGCAGCGCATGTGCGCGCTGTTGCGCGAGCGCCTGTCGCAACGGCGCCTCCAGCCAGGGCAAGGGCAGGCGGCCGTCGCCGTCTACCACCACGGTCGTTGCTCCAGCGCCCTTTCGATCTGCGCCCACACCGCGCTGCGATCGGCGGCTGCGTCCAGGCGAACGAATCGCTCTGGCGACTGCGCCATGCGTTGCGCGTAGCCCTCGCGCACGCGCTCGAAGAAGCGCTGATCCTGGCCTTCGAACCGGTCGGGCGCACGCACGGCCGTGCGGCGTTGCGCGGCCTGGGCCACGGGCAGGTCGAACCACAGCGTCAGATCCGGCTGCCGCCCCTGCTGCACCCAGCTTTCAAGCTGCGCCAGAACACCAATGTCGAACGCCCTGCCCGCACCTTGATAGGCAAAGGTGGCGTCAGTGAATCGGTCGCACAACACCGTGGCGCCGCGTGCCAGCGCGGGCTCGATGCAGTTGCGCAAGTGGTCGCGCCGCGCGGCGAACACCAGCAGTGACTCGGTCAACGCATCCATCGGCTGGTGCAACAACAGCTCGCGCAGGCGTTCGGCCAGTGCGCTGCCGCCGGGTTCACGCGTCGACAGCACCTCGTGGCCCCGCTCGCGCAGCCAATCCTGCAGCGTGCCGATATGGGTGGATTTGCCGGCGCCGTCGATGCCTTCGAAGCTGATGAATCGGCCTGTCATCGGCCGGACTTGCGCTGGTATTTGTTCACCGCACGATTATGTTCGGCCAGGTTGTCGCTGAAGGCGCTGCTGCCGTCGCCGCGCGCCACGAAGTACAGCGCCTTGGTGGGCGTGGGTTTGACCACCGCCTGCAACGAGGCAGCGCCCGGCAAGGCGATCGGCGTGGGCGGCAGTCCGGCGCGGGTGTAGGTGTTGAACGCGTTGTCGGCCAGCAGGTCGCGCTTGCGCAGATTGCCGTCGAAGGATTCGCCCAGGCCGTAGATCACCGTCGGATCGGTCTGCAGCGGCATGCCGATGCGCAGCCGGTTCAGGAACACGCCCGCCACAAGCCCCGGGTCATCCTTCGGGCCGGTTTCCTTTTCCACGATCGAGGCCAGGATCAGTGCCTCTTCGGGGCTTTTCAATGGACTGTCGCTGGCCCGTTGCGCCCAGGCTGCGCCAAGGCGGCGCTGCATCGCGCCATGGGCGCGGCGCAGCACGGCCAGATCGCTGACACCGCGGCTGTAGGCGTAGGTGTCCGGGAAGAATCGGCCTTCGGCCGCGGCGCCTGGCTCGCCGATCGCGTGCATCAGTTCGGCATCGCTCATGCCTTTGGTCAGCGCGCGCAGGTGCGCCGCGTCGGCAAGTGCCACGCGCACCTGGCGCAGCGTCCAGCCATCGATCAGGCGCACTCGTTCCAGCACCTCGTCGCCCTGCACCATCTTGTCGAGCAGTTGGCGCGGCGTCGTGCCGGCATCGATCTCAAAACTTCCGGCGCGAATGCGCCGCGCCTGCCCCGACCAGCGAAACCATTGGTAAAGCAGTTCGGGATGGGTGGCAACGCCAGCTTCGGTCCAGGCGATGGCCACTTCGCGCGGCGAGCTGCCGGGCTCGATCGACAGTTCTGCCGAAGGCCCCGCCAGCGGCAAGGGTCGATCCAGCCACCACCAGGCACCGGCCGCAACACCCGCCGCCATCAAGCTGAGCAGGGCCAGGGCCCCAAGCAGCCAGCGTGACCCTTTGGACATCGACAACATGGTTGACGATGATAATCGGCGCATGTCGCAACCACCCTGCCCCACGACCATCTTCGACGGCGCCGTGCGTCTGCACGACTGGGGTGTGATCCGCGCTCAAGGCCCCGATGCCGCCAGCTTCCTGCAAGGCCAGCTGACGCAGGATGTCCTGCACCTCGACGACGGGCACGCGCGCCTGGCCGGCTACTGTTCGCCCAAGGGTCGGCTGCTCGCCACCTTCGTGGTCTGGCGCGGAGCCGATAACGACATTCTTCTTGCCTGCAGTGCCGACCTGCTGGCCGTGACATTGAAGCGCCTGTCGATGTTTGTGATGCGCGCGAAATGCAAGCTCAGCGACGGCAGTGCGGAAGTCCCGCTGTTCGGGCTGGCGGGCGCGGGTGCCGATGCGCTGTGGGACTCCACGGCGACCGTAGCGGCCTGGCGCAGCGCTCGGCATGGCAGCGCGCAACTGATTCGTTTGCCTGATGCCGATGTTGTGTCCCGACATCTGTGGGCCGGCGCTGAAGCGCCGCCGCTCAGGGCGCTGAGCCCGGAGGCCTGGCGCTGGTTGGAGGTGCGCAGCGGCGTCGCCCGGATCGTCGCTGCCACGGCAGAGCAATTCGTGCCGCAGATGCTGAACCTTGAGTTGCTGGGTGGCGTCAACTTCCAGAAGGGCTGTTACCCAGGGCAGGAAGTCGTGGCACGCAGCCAGTACCGCGGCACACTGAAACGTCGCACCTATCTGGTGAACTGTGCTGTGGCTTTATCGCCGGGAGTCGAAGTCTTTCACAGCGCCGACTCGGGTCAACCCGCTGGCATGGTGGTGCTTGCCGCATCGCTGCCGGAGCATCGTCATTGTGCGTTGGTGGAACTGAAGATCGCCGCGCTGCAGGATGGCGAACTGCATGCCGGAGCGCCCGGCGGCGCCGTGTTGAGCGTGGACGCCCTGCCCTATTCGCTGGATGAACTGGCCGCCTGAGGGCTTCTCCCGCTCGACGCCTGGTCGCAGGCAACAGTTCATCCAGTGGCGCGTCACCGCAGTCAAAGCGCGCGCACCATCTCCACGTGCGCGATACCGGCCTCCTCGAACGGCTCGCCGCGCGTTGCAAAACCTTCGCGGGCGTAGAAGCCGGCGGCGCCGGTCTGCGCGTGCAGCAGCAATTCCCGGTCGCCTCGCTGGCGCGCGCAATCCTGGAGCTTGGCAAGCAAGGCGCGCCCGATGTCGGCGCCACGCATCGGTTGCAGCACGGCCATGCGTCCGATCCGGGCCACGCCAGGCGCGTGCTCCAGCAGCCGGCCGGTACCCAGCGCCATGCCGAAGTGGTTGTAGGCCACGGCATGCACGGTGCTCGCATCGGCATCGGCCGCATCCCATTCCAGTTCGGCCGCAATGCGTTGCTCTTCCACGAACACGGCGGTGCGGATGGATTGCGCCTCGCTCTGCAACTCGTCCCAGCTGCCCAGGCGTACATCGAGCATGGGCTTGCCGGCCTCGAAGTCATCGAGCAGTTTGCGCAACGCGGCGGGAACCGGCAAGGAAGTCTGGGTCTTCGGGTTGGCGAACACATACACCAGCTCACCGCCGATCAACAAGGTGTCGCCACGAAACACTGCCGCGTTGAACAGGATCGACGAGTTGCCGATTCGCACGCAGCGCACGCCGACGTCGAGGTTGTCGTCGTAGCGCGCCGAGCCCAGGTACTCCAGCGTGGCCTTGCGCACGTACAGGTCGCCGTCCAGGTAGTCCATGGTCTCGTGATATGGCATTGCCATGGCACGCCAGTAGCCCGCCACTGCAGTATCGAAGTACATCAGGTAGTGGCCATTGAAGACGATCTTCTGCATGTCCACCTCGGCCCAGCGCACGCGCAATCGATCGAAAAAGCGAAACTCATTGCGGTTCATTTTGTACAGGCTCCTTGCGTCGTGTCATCACCTCGACTCGAGAAGCCGCAATTCCAGGTAATGAGCTTTGCGATACTACGTCCGAGGGAACGTTTCGCGGCTGCGCCTCCACCAACCACACCGTGCCAAGCCAAACCAAACGCGTCGAAGTGAGCTCGCCGGCCCCGCGCCCGCTGCTGGTCGCGCCGGTCCCTCAGCCGCTGGACGACGGTTGGCGGCAATGGGTGGCGGAGAACCGACTGCGCGGCTGCACGCCGGAGTCGATGTTCGCCACGATGACCGGCAGCGGCCTGGATGCCCAGTTGAGCCTGAACGCGCTGAACGAACTCGAGCGCAACCCCGTTTACCTGGCGGCATTGCGCCACCAGCAGTTGCTGCGCAAGCTGGAATCGGTCGCCGGAAACTTGCAGATGCTGTGGCAATCGGACCCCAATTACTGCGTGGTTGAAAAGCGAGAGCACCTGTCGCGCGATGAATTCGAACAACGCTATGTGCGCGGCTGCAGGCCGGTGGTCATTACCGAACTGGCGCGCGACTGGCCCGCGCTGAAGCGTTGGTCGCCGCAAGACCTGAAACAACGCTTTGGCCATCTCGAGGTGCAAGTGCAGGCCGAACGTCAGGCTGACCCGCAGTACGAGCAGAACAAGCTGCTGCATGGCCGCCAAGTTCGCTTGGGCGATTTTGTCGATCAGGTGCTGGCCAAGGGGCCGAGCAACGACCACTACCTGACAGCGAACAACGAGTTACTGCGACGGCCGGAGTTTGCGCCGCTGTTGCAGGACATCGGCGCCTTGCCCGACTACTGCGATGTCACGCAACTGCCGAACAGCTGCTCGTTCTGGTTCGGGCCCGCCGGCACGGTGACGCCGCTGCACCATGACACGCTGATGCTGTTCCACACGCAGATCGTCGGGCGCAAGCGGTGGCGTTTCATCTCCCCGCTGGAAACGCCGCGTCTGTACAACTATTTCGACGTCTACTCGCCTGTGGACATAGACCATCCCGACCTTCACCGTTATCCCGATTTCGCCCGGGTCAAGGTGCTCGATGTAGTGGTCGAACCGGGCGAGACGGTGTTCCTGCCTTTGGGCTGGTGGCACCAGGTGACGGCGTTGGACCTGAGCATGTCTTTCTCGTTTTCGAACCCGGCCGTGCCGAACCAGTTCAGCTATCGCAACCCCGACATCCGCAACTGGTAACGACAGATAGGCACGCATAAAAAAGCCCGAAGGCTTGTGACCTTCGGGCGGCAGGCTGGGGGTTCTCTCAGCCGTGCTTCTGGTCGAAGAACTGTTCGTCTTCGGTAGAGCCTTTCAGCGCGGCAGTGGAGGCATCGCGCTCGATGGTGGTGGTCACCGCGTCGAAGTAGCCGGTGCCGACTTCGCGCTGATGCTTCACCGCGGTGAAACCACGCTCGGCAGCGGCGAACTCGGCTTCCTGCAACTCCACGAAGGCGCTCATGTTGTTGCGCGCATAACCGTGGGCCAGGTTGAACATGCTGTAGTTCAGGCTGTGGAAGCCGGCCAGCGTGATGAACTGGAACTTGTAGCCCATCGCGCCCAACTCGCGCTGGAACTTGGCGATGGTGGCGTCGTCCAGGTTCTTCTTCCAGTTGAAGCTGGGGCTGCAGTTGTAGGCCAGCAGCTTGCCCGGGAACTTCTTGTGGATGGCGTCGGCGAAGGCCTTGGCATAGGCCAGATCGGGCTTGCCGGTTTCGCACCACACCATGTCGGCGACTTCGCTGTAGGCCAGTCCGCGCGAGATGGCCTGGTCCAGACCCGGCTTGCAGCGGTAGAAACCTTCGACCGTGCGCTCGCCGGTGAGGAAAGGCTTGTCGATGTCGTCGACGTCGCTGGTCACCAGGTCGGCAGCTTCGGCGTCGGTGCGGGCGATCACCAGGGTGGGCGTGCCCATGACGTCGGCGGCCAGGCGCGCCGCGGTCAGCTTGGCGACCGCTTCACGCGTGGGCACCAGCACCTTGCCGCCCATGTGGCCGCACTTCTTGACCGAGGCGAGTTGGTCCTCGAAGTGCACGCCGGCGGCTCCCGCTTCGATCATCGACTTCATCAGCTCGAAGGCGTTGAGCACGCCGCCGAAACCGGCTTCGGCATCGGCCACGATCGGTGCGAAGAAGTCGATGTCGTTCTTGCCCTCTGACCACTGAATCTGGTCGGCGCGCTGGAAGGTGTTGTTGATGCGCTTGACGACGGTCGGCACCGAATTCACGGGGTACAGCGACTGGTCGGGATACATCTCACCGGCGCTGTTGGCGTCACCGGCGACTTGCCAGCCCGACAGGTAGATGGCCTTCAAGCCGGCCTTGACCTGCTGCATCGCCTGGTTGCCGGTTAACGCGCCCAGCGTGTTGACGAAGGGCTCGGTGTTGACCAGGTTCCACAGCTTTTCGGCGCCGCGCTTGGCGAGGGTGTGCTCGATCGGGAGCGAGCCGCGCAACCGCACCACGTCGGCGGCGCTGTAGGAGCGCTTGATGCCCTTCCAGCGCGGGTTTTGTGACCAGTCCTTTTCGAGGGCGGCGGCTTGTTGTTCACGGGTGGGTTGGCTCATGGAATCTCCTTGATGGCGGGTTGCGTGGCTGCAAGAAAGCAAGCTCAAGGTTAAGGTCAAGCGCCGCATTCTGGAAGACTTATGTCTTATAGATGACTATGTTTGTCATATCAATTAAATCAACAGCTTAGAGCAATCTGTGCCGTAATACGAAATGAAATCGTTCCTGATGAAAAGCGAATGCTGCAGTGCAATGTGGCTGGCATTCCACAATGCAAAACTGCGGATCGAACGATACGGAAAACGCGTGGCGGATCAGGTGGCGACTGGCGCCAACCAGCGGCTGTAGACGCGGTCCGCCAGCGCCTGCTGTGCCGGCAGATGCACCGCCAGGGCCTCGCACATCGCGGCCCCGCTTTGCACCGTGCCAAAGCGCCGCTGCAGCGAGAGGTACTGCGGCGAGTCCAGCGTGGCCCAGCGCCGCAACTTCTCCTCGTCCACTTCGATGTGGAACTGCATGGCCAGATGCGGCCCGATGGCAAAGGCCTGGTGCGTGCAGGCTTCACTGCCGGCCAGCGCGTGTGCATGCGCCGGCAAGGTGAAGGCCTCTTCATGCCATTGAAAGACGTGGCGTGGTCCCGCGGCGCCGAACCATTCGCACGCCACATCGCTATCGGCCACGCTCAGCGGCTGCCAGCCGATTTCGGGCGCAGGCGACGGCCCGACCTTCGCGCCCAATGCGCGCGCCATCAATTGCCCGCCCAGGCAATGCCCGATGACCGGCCGGTCGCGCGCCATGGCGTCGAGGATCAAGACTTCGGCGCGCCGCAACGAAGGCAAGGCATCGTTGGCGCTCATCTCGCCACCCAGGATCGCCAGCGCTGAGTAGTCCGCCATGTGCTCGGGGAAAGCCTCCCCGGCTTGCGCATCGCGCACCACATGAGGCAGGCCTTGGCGCCGCAACCAGCTGCCCAGGTAGGCCGGCCCATCGCTGCTGAGATGCTGCAGGATCAGCACAGGTTTCATGGGGCTTGTGCGCCGGGCGCGGGGCGGCAGGAAGTGAAGGGGCGGCCGTATGATCCGCCACCCCGGGCCCTTGCGTTTGCAGATGACTTCATTCGCCTTCCTGTCCGACAACCGCTTCCTGAAGTCGCCCCCCGCTCGCGCGCCCATGCCCTATGCCGTCGCCGGCATCGCCTGGGACGGTGCGACCACCAACCGCCCGGGCGCGCGCTTCGGCCCGCGCGCCATCCGCCAGGCCAGCCACATGCTGTGCGACGGCGTGCATCCACTCTTCGACGTCACACCCGAGGGCGTGTTGGGCGACGCCGGCGACCTGGCCCTGCCGAACACCAGCCTGGACGCCATGCGCGCCGCCATGCCGCCGCTGGTGGACGCGCTGATCCGCCAGCACCACATGGCCTGGCTCGGAGGCGATCATTCCATCACCTTGCCGCTGTTGAGGAGCTACCGGCGCTGGCTCGGGCGGCCCTTGGCGGTGATCCATTTCGATGCCCATTGCGATACCTGGAGCGACCACTTCGGCGAGCCCAGCGGGCACGGCACCTGGGTCTACGAGGCCATGCGCGAAGGCCTGGTGGTGAACGAGTGCTTCATGCAGCTGGGCATTCGCTCGGCCGGCCTGCGCGAAGCGCGCGAATACGTGCGCGAACAAGGCGGGCTGATCTTCGACGCGCGAAGCTTGCGCGGGCTGGAGAGTGCAGCGCAACTGGCGCCGGTGCTGAGCGCCATGCGCGAGCGGCTGGCGCGGCACGGCCATCCGCCCATCTACCTGAGCCTGGACATCGACGCGCTGGACCCTGCCTTTGCGCCAGGCACGGGTACGCCGGAGCCCGGCGGCCTGAGCACGAACCAGGTCTTCACCGTGCTGGAGGAACTGGCCGGGCTGCCTTTCGTCGGCATGGATTGTGTCGAGGTGTCGCCGCCCTATGACCATGCCGAGCTGAGCAGCTATGCGGCCGCGCGGTTCGTGTGGACCTACCTATGTGGATGCATCGCACGCGGCGCGTACCGCCCGGCTTGACGCGAAGACATTGCCATGCAAGTCAAAGCGCCAGCGCGGTGGTCTTCTTCACCGTGCGCAGCACCAACATCGAGTTCGAGCGCGCCACGCCCGGTAGGCGCGTCAGCACCTCGGAGTGAAATCGCTCCAGGTCCTCGGTGTCGCGATAGGCGAAGCGCAGCAGGTAGTCGTTGGACCCGGCGACGTAGAAACAATCGAGAATTTCCGGCACATCGCGAACGGCCTGCTCGAAGGCCTCGAGTTGCACGGCGCTGGTGCTTTCCAGATTGATGATCGTGAAGCTGATGCCGTGCCGACCCACCGCTTTGGGGTTGAGCAGCGCCACGTACTGTGCGATGACGCCCGATTCTTCGAGCTGCTTCACACGGCGCAGGCAGGCCGAAGGCGACAGATGCACCAACTGCGCCAACTCCACGTTGGGCAGCCGGCCATCGCGCTGCAATGCATCGAGAATCGCCCGATCGATCGAATCGAGTTGCGTCGTGACCGATTGATTCCGCATATCGTGCAGGCACAGGCTGGTTGCGCCGCATGATATTGCAGACCAGTGTGCGCCGACCCGATCAATCCGCCGGCACATTGCGAACGGCTTTGTTTAGACTGTCGTTCGGCTGGGCCAGGCCGCCAAATGGCCCCCATTGTGTGTGCCACTTCAAGAGGAACCGCCATGAAACCCGATCTCGACGCCTTCTGGATGCCCTTCACCGCCAGCCGTCAGTTCAAGAAGGCGCCGCGCCTGCTGGTCAAGGCCTCCGGCATGTACTACTGGGACGACCAGGGCCGGCAGATTCTGGACGGCGTGGCCGGCCTGTGGTGCGTGAATGCCGGCCACAACCGGCCGAAGGTGGTCAAGGCCATCCAGGCGCAGGCCGCCGAGATGGATTACGCGCCGCCCTTCCAGATGGCCCACCCGAAGGCCTTCGAACTGGCCGAGAAAGTCGCCAGCCTGGCGCCCGCCGGCATGAACAAGGTGTTCTTCACCAACTCGGGTTCCGAGTCGGTGGAGACCGCGTTGAAGATGGCCATCGCCTACCACCGCGCGCGCGGCGAAGGCCAGCGCACCCGGCTGATCGGCCGTGAACGCGGCTACCACGGTGTCAACTTCGGCGGCATCTCGGTCGGCGGCATTTCCGGCAACCGCAAGATGTTCGGCACCTTGCTGGCGGGCGTGGACCACATCCGCCACACCCACGACCTGGGCCGCAACGCCTTCAGCGTCGGCCAGCCCGAGCATGGCGCCGACATCGCCGACGACCTGGAGCGCGTGATCGCGCTGCACGACGCGTCGACCATTGCCGCGGTCATCGTCGAGCCGATAGCAGGCTCCACCGGGGTGCTGATTCCGCCCAAGGGCTACCTGAACCGGCTGCGCGAGATCTGCGACAAGCACGGCATCCTGCTGATCTTCGACGAGGTCATCACCGGCTTCGGTCGCACCGGCACACCCTTCGCCGCCACCACCTTCGGCGTCACGCCTGACCTGATGACGCTGGCCAAGGGCCTGACCGGCGGCGCGGTGCCGATGGGCGCGGTGCTGGCCAAGCAGTCCATCCACGATGTGTTCATGACCGGCCCCGAACACATGATCGAGTTCGCGCACGGCTACACCTATTCGGCGCACCCGCTGGCCTGCGCGGCCGGCCTGGCGACGCTGGAAACCTATGCCGACGAAGGCCTGCTGACACGCGCCGCGCAGCTGCAGTCGTACTTCGGCGAGGCGCTGCATTCGCTGAAGGGCCTGCCCAACGTCATCGACATCCGCAACTTCGGCCTGGTCGGTGGCGTCGAGCTGACGCCGCGGGCGGGCGAGCCGACCAAGCGCGCGCTGGGCATCTTCCTCGACTGCTACGACAAGGGCGTGATGCTGCGCTACACCGGCGACATCATTGCCATCTCGCCGCCGCTGATCATCGAGCGCGAACAGATCGACCAGATCGTCGACACGCTGCGCGGCGCCATCCAGCGCGCGGCCTGAAGATCGCCCCATCCGCCACATCGCTCCACGAGGATTTGCCTAGCGCATAACGACGCGATGAACCTGCTGAGCGCCGATCGCGAACTCACCCGCAACTCCTACTACGCGGCCACGGTAGAGCGCCAGCCTTCCTTCGCACCCTTGCAAGGCAGCTCGACATGCGACGTGGCCGTCGTCGGTGGCGGATTGGCCGGTTTGTCGGCAGCACTGGAACTGGCGGAACGCGGCTTTTCCGTCAGCTTGCTCGAAGCCAGGCGCCTGGGATGGGGCGCCAGCGGACGCAACGGTGGGCAGGCGATTCACGGCCTGGCCTGCGACCAGGGCACGATCGAAGCGCAACTGGGTCTGGAAGAGTCCCGGCGCATCTGGGCCATGTCGATCGAGGCGCTGGAACTGCTGCGCGAACGCATGCGCAAACACGCCATCGACTGCGACTGGCGTGACGGCTACCTGGGTTTGGCGACCAACGCACGCAAGGGGCGCGAATTGCAGGACTGGGCCGAGCGCATGGACAGCGTCTACGGCTATGCGCAGCAGCACATTGCGCCAGCCGACATGTCCCGATGGATCGCCAGCGAGCGCTTCCACAGCGCCGTGTTCGATGCGCACTCCGGCCACCTGCATCCGCTGAAATACACACTGGGTCTGGCGCGTGCCGCCGCCGCTGCCGGGGTGCGGCTGCATGAGGACAGCCCCGTGCAGGCGCTGGTGCAAGGCGCCACCGCACGGCTGCGCACACCGCAGGGCGAGTTGAGCGCGCGCCATCTGCTGCTGGCGGGGAATGTCTACCTGCAGGGCATCGTACCGGAGCTGGAATCGCGCATCATGCCGGTGGGCACCTATATCGCCTGCACCGAAACACTGGACCCGGCGCTCGCCGATACATTGATTCCGTCGCGCGCGGCGGCGTGCGACACCAATTTTGTGCTCGACTATTTCCGCACCACCAACGACCACCGCATGCTCTACGGCGGGCGGGTAAGCTACAGCACGGTGACACCTGCAAACTTGGCCGAGAGCATTCGCGAACGCATGGTCGCAAGCTTTGCGCAGCTGGGCCAGGCAAGGATCGAATTCGCCTGGGGCGGCTTCGTCGACATCTCGATGAACCGTGCACCGGATTTCGGCCGCCTGCCGGCGGTGGGCGACTACGCACCGAACGTCTATTACCTGCAGGGCTTCTCGGGCCACGGCCTGGCGCTGAGCGGGCTGGCAGGCAAGCTGGTGGCCGAGGCCGTGGCCGGCGACGCGAGCCGGCTCGACGTTTTCGCGCGGCTCAAACACCGGCCCTTCCCTGGCGGGCGGCTGTTGCGCACACCGGCGCTGGTGCTGGGCATGGCCTGGTATCGCATGCGGGATCTGGTCGCATGAGCGCGCCGGGCCGCTCCCAAGCGCTCATCCCGCAGCGCGCAGCGCGAAGGGCAGTCCAGTGAGTGTCGACCGCGACAAACCTGTGGTGTTGGTGCCGGCCTGCAACCGGCAACTCGGCCATCACCCGTTCCACATCGCCGGCAAGAAGTACGTCGATTTCGTGCGCCTGGCCGGCTGCCTGCCGCTGGTGGTGCCAAACGCGCTGGAAGACGAAGTCGACGCCTTGCTGGACCTGGCCGACGGCGTGATGTTGACCGGTTCGCCGTCGAACGTGCATCCGCGCCATTTCGACGAAGGCGTGCACGACCCCGACTTGCCCTTGGACGTCGAGCGCGATCAATGGACCCTGCCCTTCATCCCCAAGGTGCTGGCGCGCGGCTTGCCGCTGTTTGCCATCTGCCGCGGCACGCAAGAGGCAAACGTGGCGCTGGGCGGATCGCTGCACCAGGCCGTGCAGGATGTGCCCGGCATGGCCGACCACCGCGCCCAGGCCGACGCCAGTGCCGAAGTTCAGTACGGTTTGGCGCACGAGGTCGAGGTCATGCCCGGCGGCGTGCTGCCGCGCATCCTGGACCGCATGCGCTTCGAGGTGAACTCGGTGCACGGCCAGGCAGTGAACCGATTGGCGCGGGACTTGCATGTCGAGGCACGGGCTCCTGACGGGCTCGTCGAAGCGTTTTCTCTCCCCTCGGCGCAAGGCTTCAATCTGTGCGTGCAATGGCATCCGGAATGGCAGGCGAAGGACAATCCGGTCTCGGTGCAGTTGGCGCGGGCCTTTGGTCAGGCCTGCCGCGACTACCGGCTGCACCGCCGCGAACCGCTGCCTTAGTGCCACTGGCGTTCGGTTTGCAGACGACGGGTTCGTCGGCGGCACCCTTCAACAGCCGCCGCGATGGAAATCAGCGCAGGTGTCCCATGGTCAAGAGAGAGAACTTCACATTCAGCGAGCTCGAACAGTGGCTCGACACGCACCGCGTGACCGAGATCGAGTGCCTCGTGCCCGACTTGACCGGTGTGGCGCGCGGCAAGATCCTGCCGCGCGAAAAATTCACCGAAGACCGCGGCATGCGGCTGCCCGAGGCGGTGGTGGCGATGGGCGTGACGGGAGAGTTTCCCGAAGAAGGGCCGTACTACGACGTCATCAGCCCGACCGACCAGGACATGCACCTGCAGGCCGACCCGACCACGGTGCGCATCGTGCCCTGGGCCACCGACCCGACGGCGCAGGTGATCCACGACTGCTACGACAAGCACGGCGTGCTCGTGCCCTTCGCGCCGCGTTCGGTGCTGCGTCGGGTCTGCGGCCTGTTCGATGCCGAAGGCTGGAACCCGGTGGTCGCACCCGAACTGGAGTTCTACCTGGTGGCGCGCAACACCGATCCGGACATGCCGCTGAAGCCGCCGATCGGCCGCAGCGGGCGGGCGGAGACCTCGCGCCAGGCGTATTCGATCGACGCGGTGAACGAGTTCGATCCGCTGTTCGAGGACGTGTACGACTACTGCGAGAAGATGGAGCTGAACGTGGACACGCTGATCCACGAGGTCGGGGCCGGGCAGATGGAGATCAACTTCTTCCATGCCGACCCCTTGAGCCTGGCCGACGAGACCTTCCTGTTCAAGCGCACGGTGCGGGAGGCCGCACTGCGCCACGACATGTACGCCACCTTCATGGCCAAGCCGATCGCCGGCGAGCCGGGCAGCGCGATGCATGTGCACCAGAGCCTGGTCAGCAAGCAGACCGGATTGAACATCTTCAGCAACCCCGATGGCTCGCCGAGCCAGGAGTTCTTCTGGTACATCGGCGGGCTGCAGCGCTACATCCCGGCGGCGATGGTGCTGTTTGCACCCTATGTCAACAGCTACCGGCGCCTGGTGCGCTCGAACGCCGCGCCGATCAACATCCAGTGGGGCACCGACAACCGCACCGTGGGCATCCGCTCGCCAGTCGCCAGTGCGCAGGCGCGGCGCATCGAGAACCGCGTCATCGGCGCCGATGCCAACCCCTATGTGGCGCTGGCCGCCACGCTGGCATGCGGCTACCTGGGCATCAAGAACCGTATCGCGCCAGGTGCCGAGTGCCGCGGCGACGCCTATCTGGGCGCACACGCCTTGCCACGCAGCCTGGGTGAGGCTCTACAGATGCTGCGCGACGAGAAAGACCTCGCCGAAGTGCTGGGCCAGGCCTTCGTCACTGTCTACACCGAGGTCAAGGAGATCGAATACGCCGAGTTCATGAAGGTCATCTCACCGTGGGAGCGCGAACACCTGCTGCTGCATGTGTAAGTCCGCCCGCCCCGCTTCAGGAGAAACCGCATGAACGCCGCCTTCAGCCCGACCGATTCAAGCCAGCGCAGCACGCAGCAATGGCAGGCCGCCGACGCGGCGCATTTCCTGCACCCCTTCACCGACTTCAAGGCCCTGGCCGGCAAGGGCTCGCGCATCATCACGCGCGCCGACAACATCTACCTTTGGGACAGCGACGGCCACAAGATCCTCGACGCCATGTCCGGGTTGTGGTGCGTCAACGTCGGCTTCGGCCAGCGCGCGCTCATCGATGCGGCCACCCGGCAGATGAGCGAGCTGCCCTTCTACAACGCCTTCTTCCAGACCGCCACGCCGCCGGCCATCGAACTGGCCGAGTTGCTGTCCGAGGTGACGCCGCCGCAGTTCCAGCATGTGTTCTTTTCCGGCTCGGGTTCGGAGGGCAACGACACCGTGGTGCGCATGGTGCGGCGCTACTGGGACATCCTGGGGCAGCCCGATCGGCAGGTGATCATCAGCCGGCAGAACGCCTACCACGGCAGCACGATGGCCGGCGCCTCGCTCGGCGGGATGGGTGGCATGCATGCACAGGGCGGCCTGCCCATTCCCGGCATCACCCACATCCAGCAGCCGCACTGGTGGGCGCACGGTCGCACGAATGGGCTGGGCCGCGAGGCATTCGGCCTGGTGGCCGCACGTTGGCTGGAAGACAAGATCCTGGAGGTCGGCGCCGACAAGGTGGCCGCCTTCATCGGCGAGCCGGTGCAAGGCGCGGGCGGCGTGATCGTGCCACCCGAAAGCTACTGGCCCGAAATCCAGCGCATCTGCGACAAGTACGGCATCCTGCTGGTCAGCGACGAGGTGATCTGCGGCTTCGGCCGCACGGGGCACTGGTTCGGCTGCGAGCGTTTCGGCTTCAGGCCCGACCTGATGACCTTCGCCAAGGGCGTGACCAGCGGCTACGTGCCCCTCGGCGGCGTGATGGTCGGCGAGCGCATTGCCAAGGTGCTGATCGACAAGGGTGGCGACTTCAACCATGGCTACACCTACTCGGGTCACCCGGTGGCCTGCGCGGTGGCCTTGGCCAACATCCGACTGATCCAGCAACTGAAGCTGGTCGAGCACGTGCACGACGATGTCGGCCCCTATCTTGCGGCGCAGTTCGAGGCGCTGTCGACCCACCCGATCGTCGGGGAGGTGCAGACCTGTGGGCTGATGGGGGCGCTGCAACTCGTCAAGGACAAGGCCCTGGGCACGCCTTTCCCGGACGAACGCGAGGTCGGCATGGTCTGCCGCGGACACTGCTTCGCCAACGGCGTCATCATGCGCGCGGTGGGCGATCGCATGATCATCGCGCCGCCACTGGTCATCACGCGCCCCCAGGTCGACGAGATGATGACGCTGATCCGCCGCTGCCTCGACCTGACGCTGGCCGATGCGCAGCGCGGCGGTTGGCTGTCTTGATACAACGGCCTGATCGCTTCCCCCGATACACAGCCGAAATCGCCTCCATACACTAGCCCCGCAAACGTCCACTCCCCCGGAGCCTTGTTCATGAGCATCATTTCCACGCGCCCCGCATTCCTGCGCCAGATTGCCGTGTTCGCCACCGTTGCGGCCGTGGCCTGTTCCGCGGCGTGGGCACAGGAGGAAGAGAAGGTTCTGAACATCTACAACTGGTCGGACTACATCTCCGAAGACACGATCAAGAACTTCGAGAAGGAAACCGGCATCAAGGTTCGCTACGACAATTTCGACAACAACGAAATCGTGCATGCCAAGCTGGTCGCCGGCAAGACGGGTTACGACATCGTCGTGCCTTCGTCCAACTGGGCCAAGTTGCAGATCGACGGTGGCCTGCTGCGCAAGATCGACAAGGCGCAGTTGGCCAACTACAAGAACCTCGACCCGGCGCTGCAGGCGCAACTGGCGCGCATGGACCCGGGCAACGACTTCATGGTCAACTGGCTTTGGGGTTACACGACCGTCGGCATCAACGTCGACAAGGTCAAGGCCGCCCTGGGCGACCTGCCCATGCCCGACAACGTGTGGGATCTGGTGTTCAAGCCGGAGTACGTGAGCAAGCTCAAGAGCTGCGGCGTGTCCTATCTCGATTCCGCGACAGAGGTGGTACCGGCCGCGCTGCATTACCTGGGCAAACCCCCCTTCAGCAAGAACCCGGCCGATTACACGGCGGCAGCCAATGTGTTGAAGGCCGTGCGTCCGTACATCACCGTATTCAGCTCTTCGGGCTACATCAACGACATGGCCAACGGCTCGATCTGCGTAGCTCTCGGTTGGTCGGGAGACATCAACATTGCACGCCAGCGCGCCATCGACGGCAAGACCGGCAACAACATCCAAGCCCTGATCCCGAAGAACGGCGGCCTGCTGTTCTTCGACGTGATGGTCATTCCTGCCGATGCCGCCCATCCCGGCAACGCGCACAAGTTCATCAACTACGTGTTGCGCGGCGACGTGCATGCCTCGCTGACCAACAAGGTCTTCTACGCCAACCCGAACCTCGAATCGAAGAAGTTCATCAAGCCTGAAGTCGCCAACAACCCGACCGTGTTCCTGCCGCCGGCCGACCTGAAGAACATGGTGCCGCCGGACGCCCTGAACAACGACCTGCGCCGTCTGATGACGCGCACCTACACCGCCTTCAAGACCGGCCTGTAGGCGCCCGCGGCACACGGTCGGGGGCGGATCACATGGCGGACAACGCGGGCGTCGGTTCAGCGGGTGGCATGGGCAGCAGCAAAGGCCGAGACAGTAGCGATGCGGCGTACCTGCGCATCGAGAGCCTGACCAAGGATTTCGACGGCTACAAGGCCGTCAACGACGTCACGCTCGACATCGCCAAGGGCGAGATCTTTGCCCTGCTAGGCTCGTCGGGCTGTGGCAAGAGTACGCTGTTGCGCATGCTCGCCGGCTTCGAGACACCCAGCTCCGGTCGCATCGTGCTGGCCGGTCAGGATCTGGCCACGCTGCCACCCTATCAGCGGCCGATGAACATGATGTTCCAGAGCTACGCGCTCTTCCCGCACCTCAGCGTGTGGGAAAACATCGCCTTCGGCCTGAAGCGCGGCAACATGCCCAAGGACGAGGTGGCCGACCGCGTCGAGGCCATGCTCAAGCTGGTGCAACTCGGCAAGTTTGCCAAGCGCAAGCCGCACCAGTTGTCGGGTGGGCAGCAGCAACGTGTGGCGCTGGCGCGCAGCCTGGCCAAGCAGCCGCAGCTGCTGCTGCTGGACGAGCCGCTGGGCGCACTGGACAAGAAGCTGCGCGAGGAAACGCAGATCGAGCTGGTCAATATCATCGAGCAGGTCGGCGTGACCTGCGTCATGGTCACGCACGACCAGGAAGAAGCCATGACCATGGCCTCGCGCATCGCCATCATGAGCGAGGGCCGCTTCCTGCAGGTGGGCGCCCCGCACGAGATCTACGAAACCCCTGCCACACGCTTCGTGGCGGATTTCATCGGCAACGTCAACCTGATGGACGGCACGCTCGAAGTCGACGAGCCCGACCACGTCATCATCGGCTGCGCCGACTGCAAGCACTATGTCGGCCACGGCATCACTGGGCACGAGGGCATGCCGGTGACGGTGGCCTTGCGCCCGGAAAAGATCCACCTGTCGCGCCACAAGCCCGACGACCACTTTAACTGCGCGCGCGGCACGATCAAGGAGCTGTCCTACTTCGGCAGCTTCACCGTCTACCACCTCGAACTGCACAGCGGTGCACGGCTCAAGGTCAGCGTGGCCAATGTGAAGCGTCATCTCGAGGACGATTTCACTTGGGACGATGCGGTATGGGCGCACTGGCCGCGCACAGCTCATGTGGTGCTGACTGCTTGAGGCCATTGGCATGCCCAAGTTGAACTCACACCCGACCACTTCGACGCGCTGGTGGCGTGGACGCACGGCGGTCATCGGCGTGCCCTACCTGTGGTTGCTCTTGTTCTTCCTGTTCCCGTTTTTCATTGTCTTCAAGATCAGCATCTCCGAGATGGAGACGGTGCAGTTCAAGGACCTGATCACGCTCAAGGACGGCCTGCTGCAACTGACGGTGAAGTTGTCGAACTATGTCTTCATCACGCAGGATGCGCTGTACGTCAAGACCTACCTGGCCAGCCTGAAGTACGCCGCCGCGACCACCTTGCTGTGCCTGGCCATCGGCTACCCCTTCGCGTATTTCATGGCGCGCGCCAAGTCGACGCTGCAGCCGACTTTGCTGATGCTGGTGATGTTGCCCTTCTGGACCTCCTTCCTGCTGCGTGTGTACGCCTGGAAGGGGCTGCTCAGCGAGAACGGCTGGGTCGCCGACCTGCTCATCGGCAGCGGCATCGACCATCTGCTGGCCGCGGCCGGCATGATCCCGGCGCCGGGCAAGCTGATGTACACGCCTTTTTCGCTGGTGCTGGGCATGACCTACACCTACCTGCCCTTCATGATCCTGCCGCTGTACGGCAACCTCGCGAAGATGGACCTGCGGCTGCTCGAAGCCGCCGCCGACCTGGGTGCCAGCGCCTGGACGGCGTTCTGGAAGATCACCGTGCCGTTGTCCAAGGCCGGCATCATCGCCGGCTCGATGCTGGTCTTCATCCCCTGCATCGGCGAGTTCGTCATCCCCGAGCTGCTGGGTGGGCCCGAGACACTGATGATCGGCCGAGTCATGTGGGACGAGTTCTTCTCCAACAACGACTGGCCGATGGCATCCGCCGTGGCGGTGGTGATGGTGCTGCTGATCATCGTGCCGCTGGCGATCTTCAACAAGTACCAGGCCGAAGCGCAGGAGGTGCGGAAATGACGCCCACCTTTGCGCCAATCCTGCGGGCGCTGCCATGAACAAGGGCACCAGCATCGCCTTCAACCGCTGGTTCGCACGCGGCTGGCTGTCCGCCGGGTTCGTGTTCCTGTACCTGCCGATCGTGGCGCTGGTGATCTTCTCCTTCAACGATTCGCCGATTCCCAATGTCTGGCGCGGTTTCACGCTCAAGTGGTATGCCGCGCTGGCGGACGACCACGAGATCCAGGCGGGGCTGTGGCTGAGCTTGAAGATCGCTTTCTTCACTGCCTGCGGCTCGGTGGTGCTGGGCACGCTGGCCGCGTTTGCGCTGGTCAAGTACAAGCGCTTCCGAGGGCGCACGCTGTTCAGCGGCATGGTCAATGCGCCACTGGTCATGCCCGAGGTGGTGGTCGGGCTGTCTCTGCTGCTGATGCTGGTGTCGGTGCAGCGCGCCCTCGGGTTTCCCGAACGCGGCATGCTCACCATCTGGATCGGCCACCTGCTGCTCGGGCATGGCCTATGCGGCGGTGATCGTGCAGTCGCGCCTGCTCGACCTGAATCCGTCGCTGGAAGAAGCTGCGATGGATCTGGGCGCCAAGCCGTCGCAGGTGTTCTGGCTGGTGACGCTGCCGATGATCTCGCAGTCGCTGCTCTCGGCCTGGCTGCTGACCTTCACGATCTCGCTCGACGACGTGGTGCTCTCGGCCTTCCTGTCCGGCCCGGGCGCGACGACGATGCCGCTGGTCATCTTCTCGCGCGCGCGGCTCGGCCTGAACCCGAGCGTGAACGCGGTGGCCGCACTCATCGTCGCGGTGGTTGCCATCGGCGTGCTCGTGGCCAGCTACATGATTGCCCGCGCCGAACGCCAACGACTGCTCGAACTGGCCGAAGCCACGCGCGGCTGAGCCGGCCCCACAGACCAGAATCGTCCAACAAGCCTGAGGAGACGCACGATGAAGAAACTAAACCCCAAGGTCGCCCTGCTGGCCATCGCGTTGGCGGCTGCGTTTCCGGTGGCGGCTCAGAGCAACGCCGAGGTGTTGAGCGAAATCAAGGCGCTGCGCGAGCGCGTCAACGATCTGGAGAAGCAGCTCAAGGACAGCCAGGCCAAACAAGCGGCGCCGGCCACGCCGCAGTGGGGGATGACGCCCGAGCAGGCGGCCGAACTGAACCGTCTGACAGTGAAAACCGAGGCGTTGGAAGACTCGCGCGAAGCAAACGGCTTCATGGGTTTGAAGATCAGCGGGCAGATGCAGACGGCCTACATCTACAACCGTGCGCAGGACTTGGCGGGGTTCCAGTTCCTCGATTCGGTGGCGAACTACGGCTACAACTACTGGAACTCATACGTCGGCATGGCCATCCTCGATTTCCAGAAGGAGATGACCGATGGCACCAAATGGCGCCTGACGCTGGCGCCGCAGCGCGGCGTGGGCTCCACCATCGACGGTTATTCGATCGTGCAGGAAGCCAGTGTCTCGGTGCCGTTGACGGACCTGCAGACGCGCTTCATCGCCGGACAGATTCCCGACTGGTCGGGCTACGAATATCTGCAGCCGACGCTGAACAAGCTCATCACGCACAACCTGCTGTTCGACTTCACGCTGCCCACCGGATACATCGGCGCCGGCATCGACCTGACCAGCGGCAAGTGGGTGACCAAGGCGCTGCTGGCACAGATGAACCAGAACGCCAACTACTCCGCGGCCAAGGGCTCGGTGGTGGCCGTGCGCGTGGACTACGCGAGAGGCGAATACCAGGGCTTCGGGCTGGCGGGCGTGTACGGCCAGGCGCCGAACTTCGTGAACCCGCCCGCCAGCGGCAGCGGCAACTCCAACCTCGGCCTGATCGAGGTCGACGGCTACTTCATCCGCGGTGACTGGACGGTGCAGGGCCAGTTGAGCTACGGTTACCAGAAGGACGCCGCGATCACGGCCAATTCCAGCGGCGGTCTGCAAACCGCGTCCTGGTACGGGCTGTCGACCTTGGCAGGCTACAAGTTCACGCCTCGCTTCGAAGGCGTCGGCCGCTTCGACTACCTCAACAACGGCAGGAACGGCGGGGGCCTGTTGGGTTACGGCATCGATTCCGGCAATGGCATCGGGCCCGACGGCACACTCGGTTGCGTCCAGGGTGGCGTCGCGGTCGACCCAGGCTGCAACGACGGCGCCAGCCGCTATGCCCTGGCGGTGGGCTTGAACTACGCGTTCAACCAGTACACGATATTCAAGGCTGAAGCGCGCTACGACTGGGCCAACCAACCCGTCTTCCTGTACGTCAACGACGGCGGCTATCGCAAGAACAACACCGTGCTCGGCGCCGCTGTGGTGGTGTCGTTCTGATCCCCTGGGCCGCGGCGTAGCATGCGGGCCAGGAGCATGCGAAGCGCGGGGAGCACCGATGAAGGATCTGATGGAACGCCTGCGCACTGCAGGGGTACACACGCTGCTGGCGCAGTTCACCGACATTCACGGCGTGCCCAAGGGCAAGCTGGTGCCGCTGGGCCACCTGGATGAGCTGCTGACCGAAGGCGTCGGTTTCGCCGGGCCGTCGATTGCCGGCACCGGGCTGCCGCGCACGGGACCGCGCGCCGAGTACTACGCACGTGGATACGCCAGCACGGTGAGCGCATTGCCGTGGATGCCGGGCGTGGCGCGCGTGGTCTGCGACGGCTTCGTCAACGGCCAGCCCTTCGACGCCTGCCCGCGCCAGGTGCTCAAGCGCGCCGAGGCGCACCTCGCCGAACGTGGCTGGCATCTGCGCACCGGCATCGAGCCCGAGTTCTTCCTGCTCCGGCGCGAGGGCGATCGCTGGTTGCCGGCAGACGATCATGACCGGCTCGACAAACCGTCCTACGACCTGAAGTCGCTGACGCGCCAGCGCGATTTCCTGCATGCGCTGAATGCGGCGCTCGCGCAGTGCGGCCTGGACGTGCTGCAGATCGACCACGAGGACGCACATGGCCAGTACGAGCTGAACCTTGCCTTCGACGAAGCGCTCGCCAGCGCCGACCATCTGATGCTGTTCAAGCTGGCCGCGCATGCGCTGGCCGAAGAGCGCGGCATGCTGTTCTCGCTGATGCCCAAGCCCTTCCACAACCAGCCGGGCAGCGGCATGCACTTTCATGTGTCGCTGTGGTCGGGCTGGAATCCCAAGCGCCCCGACAACGCGCACAGCATGTTCGTGCCGCACCGCGGCGACGGCAGCGTCGACCGCGAGCGCAATCTGTCGCCCATCGGACAGCAGTTCATCGCGGGCGTGATGGCGCACTCGGCCGCGCTGACGGCGCTGGTCGCACCCACCGTCAACTCCTACAAGCGCTTGCGCGTGGGCGAGACGCTGTCGGGCACCAGCTGGGCGCCGGCGTATGTGGCGCAGGGGCCGAACAACCGCACTGCGGCACTGCGCACGCTGCACGGCCGCTTCGAATGGCGCGTGCCCGACTCCAGCGCCAACCCGTACCTGGTCACTGCCGCGCTGATCGCCGCCGGGCTGGACGGCATCGACCGCAAGCTGGAGCCACCGGCGGAGAACACCGACGATCTGTTCGACATGCCATTGGCCACCATCCGCGAGCGCGGCATCGCCCTGCTGCCGCAGTCCTTGAGCCAGGCACTGGATGCGCTGGCCGCCGACGAGCTGATCTGCAACGCGCTGGGTGACACGCTGGCGCACGAGTTCCTGCGTCTCAAGCGCACCGAGGTGGCCGAATGCGAGCGCCATGTCAGCGACTGGGAGTTGCAGCGTTACGCCTCGGCTTTCTAAGGTGCCGCTGCTGGCCTATGCCAGCCTGGCGGGCAGCATGGCCCTGGTCGGCATCTACGTCGGCCTGTCCAAGCTGCTGGTGGCGGCCTTCCCGATCTTCCTGCTCGCCTGGCTGCGCTTTGGCATCGCGGCGCTGGCCATGGCGCATTGGGTGCGGCGACGTGCTGGCGACGCGCGGCTGACAGCGCACGACCGCAAGCTGCTGTTCTGGGAAAGCTTTCTCGGCAATTTCCTGTTCTCGATCTGCATGCTCTTCGGCGTGGCGCTGACTTCCGCGCTGGCTGCGGGTGTGGTCATGGCGGCCATTCCCGCGGCCGTGGCCTTGCTGTCGCGCATCTTCCTCGGCGAGCGCATCCGCGGGCGTGTAATTCTGGCCATTGGCTGTGCCGTGGCCGGCATCGTGGTGCTGGCGCTCGCCAAGGGCGATGCTGCGGCAGCACCGGCATCGGCGCTGGGTTATGCGTTGCTGGTCGGCGCCGTGCTGTGCGAGGCCAGTTATGTGGTCATCGGCAAACGGCTGACCGCCAACCTGTCGCCGCGACGCATCAGTGCGCTGATCAACCTCTGGGGGCTGGCGCTGGTCACGCCGCTGGGCCTTTGGCAGGCGCTGTCCTTCGACTTCCCGGCGGTTCCGACGGCGACCTGGACCTTGCTGCTGTTCTATTCGATTGCCGCCAGCATGGTCACGGTGTGGCTTTGGATGCAGGGCCTGCGCCATGTGCCCGCGCCACAGGCTGGTGTGTTCACCGTGATGCTGCCGCTCAGCGCGGCGGCGGTGGGCGTGTTGTTCCTGGGTGAACATTTTGGTCCCGGGCCATGTCGCCGCCTTCGTGCTGGCGCTGGTGGGCTTGCTGCTGGCGACCTGGCCCGACCCGGCCGCGCGTGCCGCCGTGGCCTCGCACTGACCACGATGGCTTGACCGGAGAAGCGATGAGCCCAACCACCACGACGAGCATCGCCAGCATCGCCCTACTTCAGCGACGAGCACGAGATGCTGCGCGACACGATGCGCCGCTTCATCGCCGATCGTGTGCTGCCCGTTTGCCGACGCCTGGGAGGAGGCGGGCTTCGTGCCGCGCGAGGTGCTGCGCGAGATGGGCCGACTCGGGCCTGCTCGGCATGCGCTACGCCGGACGTATGGCGGCAGCGAGCTCGACACGCTGGCGACTGTGGTGCTGGCCGAGGAACTCGGCCGCTCCAGTTACGGCGGTTTTGCCGTCACCGTGCTGGTGCACACCGACATGGCCAGCCCGCACCTGCACCATGCCGGCACGAAGGAGCAGCTCGAGCGCTACATGCCCGACCTGATGGCCGGGCGGCGCATCGCCGCGGTGGCCATGACCGAGGCCGACGCCGGCTCCGATCTCGCCTCCATGCGCTGCCAGCGCGGCGCGAAGGTGACGAATGGGTGCTGAACGGCAGCAAGATGTTCATCACCAACGGCGTGCACGGCGACATCGTCTTCGTCGCCGCCAAGACCGGCGAGCCGGGCCGCAATCACCAGATGTCGATGTTCATCGTCGAGAAGGGCACGCCGGGCTTCAGCGTCGCGCGGCCGCTCAAGAAGACCGGGTGGCTGTCCAGCGACACCGCGGAACTGGTGTTCGACGACTGCCGCGTGCCGGCCGACAACCTGCTGGGCGAGGAGACACCGGGGCTTCTACGCGCTGATGAAGAACCTGCAGAACGAGCGCATCGTGCTCGGCGCACAGGCGATGGGCGAGGCCGCGAAGGCGATCGAGCTGACGCTGGATTGGATACAGCAACGCAAGGCCTTCGGCAGCAGCCTGTGGGACAAGCAGACCATCCGCCAGCGCCTGGCGATGCGCGCGGCGCAGGTCGAGGCCGCGCAGGCGCTGGTCTACAACACCGCCTGGCGCGACGCCCGCGGCGAGTAGGTGACGAAGGAGGTGTCGATGATCAAGGCGCTGTGCGGCACGCTGGTGAACGAGGTGATGTACGACTGCGTGCAGTTCCACGGCGGCATGGGCTACATGCGCGAGAGCGCCATCGAGCGCATGTCGCGCGACGCGCGCGTGCAGGCCATCGGCGGCGGCGCCACCGAGGTGATGCTGGAAGAGGTGGCCAAGCGCATGGGCTGACGTGGACCACCCCCGAAGCGCCTTCGGCGCTCCCCCTCAAGGGGGCGCCGCCAGTGAGCCGGCAAAGCCGGTCCCACGGCGGCTGCTCGATGCGTTGCGGGTGGCCTCTTCCGTCTGCCTTCGGTGGAGCGAACCCGTCAAGTGCGTCGCGTTTGCCCGTAGTGCTTGAACTTGTCGATGACCTGCATCATCTGATCGCCATCCAGGCATGCGCGGCTCGGCTACCGCCAGCGCCTTGAGGTAGACCTCGCACAAGGCTTCGACCTCGATCATCACCTTCATGGCCTGCGCCAACGACATGCCTGCGGCCACCAGCCCGTGATGGGCCATCAGGCAGGCACAACGATCGACGAAGGCGCCAGCCACCGCCTGCGACAGGGCCTCGGTGCCGAACAGGTGATAGGGCACGATCGGCACCGAGTCACCACCCGCCACCGCCACCATGTAGTGAAAGGCCGGCAACGGCCGCTCCAGGCAGGCCAAGGCGGTGGCGTGCACCGAGTGGCTGTGCACGACGGCCTGCAGGTCCGGCCGCGCCGCGTAGATGGCCTGATGGAAATGCCATTCGGACGAGGGCTTCCAGTCGCCGCGTTGCGTGCCGTCCCAGCCCAGCCACACCATGTCCTGCGGACGCAGATCCTCGGCCGCCATGCCGGTGGGCGTGATCAGCATGCCGCCCTGCCCTTGCATCGCGCAGCGCAGGCTCAGGTTGCCGGTGCTGCCGCGGTTCAGCCCGAGCGCGTCCATGCGCCGCATCGCCGCCACAGCCTGCACGCGCAGCGCCGCTTCGTCATCGTTCATCGTGTTTCCTCCAGCAGGCGACGCAGCGCGCCTTCTTGCGCCGCAATCACGCCATGTTCGGTGATGAGGCCGCTCACCAGCCGTGCCGGCGTCACGTCGAAGGCCGGGTTGGCAGCGGCCGTGCCGTCGGGCGCAAGTTGCACCTCGACCACCGCGCCGGACGCATCGCGCCCGCTGAGGTGGGTGACTTCACGCGCGCTGCGGGATTCGATCGGGATCTCGGCCAGCCCATCGTGCAGTTCGGGATCGAGCGTGGACAGCGGCATCGCCGCGTAGAACGGCACGCCGTTGTCGTGCGCCGCCAGCGCCTTGAGATAGGTGCCGATCTTGTTGCAGACATCGCCACGCAGGCTGACGCGGTCGCAGCCGACGATGACGATATCGACCCTGCCGTGCTGCATCAGGTGGCCGCCGGCGTTGTCCGCGATCAGCGTGTGCGCCACGCCCTGCTGCGCCAGCTCCCAGGTCGTCAGGCTGGCGCCCTGGTTGCGCGGCCGCGTTTCATCGACCCACACATGCACGTCGATGCCCGCCGCCTGCGCCTTGTACACGGGCGCCAGCGCAGTGCCCCAATCCACCGTCGCCAGCCAGCCGGCGTTGCAATGCGTCAGGATGTTGATGCGGCGTCCATGCTGGCGGCTCAGCGCGGCCAGCAATGCCAGGCCGTGTGTGCCGATGCGCTGGTTGGTGGCCACGTCCTCCTCGGCGATGGCATCGGCTTCGCGCCAGGCGGCCGCTGCGCGCTCGGCCACGGGCAGCGCGCGCAGCGTGCGGTCCATGCGCTGCAGCGCCCAAGCCAGGTTCACGGCCGTCGGCCGTGCCGCGGCAAGCGTCTGCTCGGCCGTTTGCAGCGCGGCATCGCTGGCATCGAGCCGTGCCTGCAATGCCAGACCATAGGCCGCGGTGGCACCGATCAGCGGCGCGCCACGCACCCACATGTCGCGGATGGCCTCGTGCACCGCGGCGACACTGTCCAGACGCTCGATGCGCAAGGCATGCGGCAAGGCGCGTTGATCGATGACGAACAATGCGTCGCGCTGCGCCGCGGGCCACAGGCAACGATGGGGCTGGCCGTTGACGAGCATGCGAAACGGTGACCGGTCAAGCGGTGGCCTGCGCGGCCGCCTGCGCATGACTGTGCCCATCCAGGCGCGACTGCCGCGCCAGGCGGGCAACCTCGGGCACCGGCAACGCCTTGAGCCGATGATCGCTCCAGACCTGCCGCCAGCGACGTGCACCCGGTGTGCCGTTCCACAGGCCGAGCATGTGCCGCGAGGCGTGCGTCCACGGTTGGCCCTTCGCTGCCAGACGCGCCATGTAGGCCGCCATCGCCTCTTCGACCGCTTCACGCGTCGCCGGCTCCGCGGGGGCTGCGGCGCCCAGGAACGATGTGTCCCAGGTCGCCATCGACCAGGGGTGGTGATAGGCCTCGCGGCCAAGCATCACGCCGTCCACGCGCTGCAGGTGTGCCGCGATCTGGGCATCACCGGCGACACCGCCGTTCAGCACGATGCACAAGTGCGGAAAGTCGTGCTTCAGCTTGACCACCGCGTCATGGCGCAATGGCGGCAGCTCGCGGTTCTCCTTCGGACTGATGCCGTGCAGCCAGGCATTGCGTGCGTGCACGATGAAGACCTCACAACCCGCCTCGGCCACCGTGCCCACGAAGTCGCGCATGAACTCGTAGCTTTCGCTGCGGTCGATGCCGATGCGGTGCTTGACGGTCACCGGCAGATCGACGGCATCGCGCATCGCCTTCACACAATCGGCCACCAGCGCCGGCTCGCGCATCAGGCAGGCGCCGAAGGCACCGCGCTGCACACGCTCGCTCGGGCAGCCGCAGTTCAGGTTGATCTCGTCGTAGCCCCACTGCTGCGCCAACACCGCGCAGCGCGCCAGGTCGTCGGGCTCGCTGCCCCCCAGCTGCAGGGCCAGCGGGTGCTCCTCGGCGCTGTAGTCCAGATGCCTTGGCAGGTCGCCATGGAGCAGCGCACCGGTGGTGATCATCTCGGTGTACAGCCGCGCGTGGCGCGTGATCAGGCGGTGGAAGAAGCGGCAATGCCGATCCGTCCAGTCCATCATCGGGGCAACAGACAGCGCCCAGGGATTGCGCTCGATCTCGCTCATCGGTGCAGATGCCATGTCATCCATTGAAGTCGGATACGCCACAGGCCCATTGTCAGGGCCTCGGTCTCATGGCAGCGCGAATGCGCAATGGCAAGCATGCGCAATCCTAAGGGCGGGCGGAGCAGGTCGGCGCCACGGCCTAAGCGGCTGTGGCCCAGCAGAACCTGCGCGCCCGCCGATCAACCGCTCAGCTCGGCGCAGCGCCCTGGGTGCCGGTGTACAGCGCGTACAGCGACTGGCTGGCTGCCATGAACAGGCGATTGCGCTTCGGTCCGCCGAAGCAGACGTTGCCGCACACCTCGGGCAAACGGATGCGCCCGATCAGCTTGCCCTGCGGCGTCCACACGGTCACACCGCTGTAGCCCACCGAACGGCCGGCGTTGCTGGAGCACCAGAGGTTGCCGTCCACGTCCGCGCGCACGCCGTCCGGGCCGCACTTCACGCCATCGATCATGAAATCACTGAACAGCTTGCCGTTGGACAGCTTGTTGTCCGCGCCGACATCGAACACGTACATGTTGCCCTTGCCGCCCGGGCCGGTGTCGCCAGGGCCCTGGCCGGTGCTGACCACGTAGAGCTTCTTGTGGTCTGGCGAGAAGCACAGCCCGTTCGGGTCGGGCACCAGGTCTTCACCCGCCACCTGTGTGACCGTGCCGCTGGCATCGACGCGATAGACGGCGGTCGGCAACTCGCGCTTGTAGCTGCCGATTTCCGGCGGCTGGCCGAGCCGCGAGTTCAGGCGTCCGGCCTTGTTCGCCGGGCCGCCCGGCGCGTCGACCGTGCCTTCGTACAGCTGCGCGCCGTAGGGCGGGTCGGTGAACCAGTAGCTGCCGTCAGGGTGTTGCACCACATCGTTCGGCGAGTTCAGGCGCTTGCCGTTGTACATCGACGCGATGATGGTGGTCGAGCCGTCGAGCTCGTAGCGCACCACACGCCGCGTCAGGTGCTCGCACGACAGCTGGCGGCCGGCGTAGTCGAAGGTGTTGCCGTTGCTGTTGTTCGACGGCGCGCGGAACACGCTGACGTGGCCGTCGTCTTCGAGGTAGCGCATCTGGCGGTTGTTGGGAATGTCGCTCCACACGAGGAAGCGCCCCACCGAGTTCCACGCCGGCCCTTCCGACCACAGCGCCCCGGTCCACAGACGCTGGATCGGCGCGTTCGGCTGGCGCAGGCCGTCGAAGGCCGGATCGACGGTGAGCACGTCGGGGTCGGTGAAATAGGTGGTCGGTGCGCCTTTGGCACTGAAGTCGCGCGGCGGGCTGGTCACCGTGCTCGGCGGCCCCACGGGCTCGCCCTGGCGGGCCTGCG
Source organism: uncultured beta proteobacterium (assembly GCA_963743935.1). Lineage (GTDB taxonomy): Bacteria > Pseudomonadota > Gammaproteobacteria > Burkholderiales > Burkholderiaceae_C > Rubrivivax. Next base: position 179,721 of record CAVURQ010000001.1, read on the forward strand.
CCTGTGCCAACCCGGGTGCCAGCAAGGCGGCGCCCACCGCCACCCCCATGTTGCGCAGCAGCCTGCGTCGATCGACGGCATCGTCGCCGGCCGTGCAGGAAATCTCTTGCTCCATGTCATGTCTCCATTTGTTGTGGTTGACTGTCGAGCGCTGTCGCGCCCGATGACATGCTATGAGCCGCGTCGCAGTGGCACCACCCCTAGGAGCCGGCGAAGCCCTTCGTGGCAAAGCCGATCAGGCCGTGGCGACGGCCTTCGCCTGCGCGCGCGCCGCGTTTTGCACGATGCCTTCGGCCACACGCGGCAGCAACGGCAGCGGCAGGTCGTGTCCCATGCCCGGCACGATGTCGACCACGGCGCCGGCGATCTTCTGCACCAGATCGTGCGCGGCGGCCACCGGCACCAGCGGATCGACCTCACCGTGGATCACGCGCGTGGGCGCGACGATGCGATGCAGCAGCGGTGAGCGGTCGCCGTCGGCTGCCACGGCAACCAGCTGGCGCGCAGTACCGGCCGGGCGATAGGCGCGCGTGAACGACGCATGCAGCCGCTGCTTCAGCCGCTGCGGGTCAGGCGGATAGCCCGGGCTGCCGATGACCGACAGCACATGCGTCATGTGCGCGGCCACGGCCTGCGCGTCCTGGCGCTGCGGACGCGACATGAGCACGCGCAGCACACGCGGATGCGCCTGGCGCAGACCGCGCGCACCGGAGGTGGTCATGATCAGCGTCAGGCTCTTTACGCGACGCGGGTGCTTGGCGGCGAGGTGCTGCGCGATCATGCCGCCCATCGACGCGCCGCAGATGTGCGCATGCTGGATGCCCAGCGCATCGAGCACACCCAATGCATCGGCCGCCATGTCGGCGATCTGGTAGGGCGCGCGCACACGCAGGCGCAGCCGGTGGCGCAGCGCTTCGAGCACGACGTTGGGCGTGCCGAGACGGTCGAAGCCCTGGCTCAGGCCGACATCGCGGTTGTCATGGCGGATGACGCGAAAACCGCGCTGCACCAGCATCTGCACCAGCTCGTCGGGCCAGCCGATGAGCTGCATGCCCAGGCCCATGATCAACAGCAGCGGCTCCCCATCGGCCGGGCCCTGGATGTCGACCTCGATCTGCACGCCGTTGGCAACGATCTGCATGGCATCAGTCCTGCATCGCCCGCTCGCCGCCGAAGACCCAGCGGTGCGCGAGCTTGGCGTCGAAGCGTTGCCAGGCCGTCGGGTCCTGACGCAGGCGGTCGGCCACGGCATACAGCGCCATCGGGTTCACGCCCAGGCCAATATGGCTGGCCTGGACCTCGATGTTCTCGGTATGCGGGGCGTCGTCGTTCAAGCTGCATTGCCAGGCGACGATGCCGTCGCTCTTGCTGTAGATCGAGCTTGTCGGCACGCGCGGCGCGCGGCGCAGATGGGCGCGACGTTCGACATCGTCGTCGATGCGCTGGCCACTGAGCATCTCGTACGCGCGAGTCGCGTTGCTGGCGCGCGGGTCACCGGCAAATGGCGAACCCAGCGTGACGACACAACGTGTGTCGGTTTCGATCTGCTTGGCCAGCTCGCGCGCGTAGATGCCACCCAGGCTCCAGCCCACCAGGCTGACCTTCTCGCCGTGGCGCTGCGCCACCTCGGCCACCTGGCGGCGGCAGGCCGCCAGCACGCCGGGCTGCGGGCCGTGGTTCGGGCCCAGGCCCCAGTCATAGACCTTGTAGCCGCGCTCTTGCAGAAAGCCGCGCAGCGGACGCGTGCTTGTTTCAGAGGCGCCGAGTCCCGGATAGACGATCACCGGATGCCCGTCGCCTGGCGGCAGGTGGTTCAGCCAGGGCCGCGCCGCCAGCAGCGCCGCATACTCCCAAGGCGCGCGCGCCTCGAGCAGCAGCAACCAGGGACTCGGCGGGCGCGATGCCGATGCATCGCGCCGGGCAGCATGGCGGGTATCGGTCGATGAAGCAATCATGGGGTGGCGGTGCCGGCGCGAACCGGCAATCAGTCAGCTGCGAAGCATGTTATCGGCCCGGCCCCGAGCTGTGTGGTGCCGTGGCCCTAATGCCAACTGTCGCCAGCGCGACAGGATGGAACGCGCCGCGGGACGACTAATGCCTGCTACATGACACCACACGAGGGCATTTCAAGCGCGTGATTTCAAGCCTTCTGCAAGGCGCTTGACTTTGCAGAGGCGGGCGAGCGTCGCAGCGCCAGGGCCTCGTTGGCGGCCAGCGCGCCCAGCACCAGCGCACCGCCGCCAAGCACCGCCAGCGACGGCTGTTCGTCGCTGCCGAGCCAGACCCAGAGCACGCCGAAGACCACTTCCAGCAGACCGAGCAGCGAGATCTCCGGCGCACTCAACACACGGGCCACGCGCACGGCCAGCAGACACGGAATCGCCAGCTGCAGCACGCCGAGCAGCCCGAGCAGGCCCAGGTCGTGTGCCGTCACCGCAAAGGGCAGCGAAAACGGCAAGGCGACCGCGGCCGAGAGCAGCGCACCCAGCAGCACCGGGGCCAGCATGTCGGGTGCGTCCTGCGCGGGCCCTTGCTGCACATGCTGCAGCAGCGTCCAGTTGACGGCCGCGGCAATCGGCACACACAGCGCCACTGCGGTGCCGACCCAGTGGCGCGCGTCCGACCCCGCCAGTTCGTGGCCGTACATCCAGCCGATGCCCACGCCGGCCACGACGATGGCCAGCCAGGTGCGCACGGCCAGCCGATGGCCGAGCGCAAATCGCGCGGCAACGGCGGTGAGCAGCGGCGCGATGGCCATGGTCACCAGCACATTGGCCACGGTGGTGAGCGTGATCGCGACCATGAAGGCGGTGTACATCACGCACCAGCACAGGCCCGAGATCCACAGCGCGCGCCCGCCGCCGCGCAGCGTGCGCCACAGTCGCGCGGGGCCTTGCATCCAGCCCAGCATCAGCGTCAGCGCAGTGGCGTTGAACAGGCTGCGCCAGAAGGTCATCTCGAAGCCGCGCGTGCTGTCCAGGTGACGAGTGACGATGCCCGCGATGCTCCACATGAGCGTCACGCAGATCATCAGCAGGACAGCTTGGCGATGGCTCAATTCATTTCAGGCCGCTTCGCGCGACGCCCTCTTGCGGTCGTGTTCCTTGAGATGGCGCTTGCGGATGCGGATCGACTTCGGCGTGATCTCCACCAGCTCATCGTCGGCGATGAACTCCACCGCGTATTCCAGCGTCAGGATGATCGGCGGCGTGATCTTGATCGCGTCTTCCTTGCCCGAGACGCGGAAGTTGGTGAGCTGCTTGCCGCGCACCGCGTTCACCACCAGGTCGTTGTCGCGCGAGTGGATGCCGACGATCATGCCTTCGTACAAGGGGTCGCCGGCCTTGACGAACATGCGACCGCGGTCGTCGAGCTTGCCCAGCGAATAGGTCACCGCCTCGCCATCGTCCTGGCTGATCAGCACGCCGTTCTTGCGCCCTTCGATCTCGCCCTTGTAGGCCTCGTAGCCGTCGAAGATGTTGCTGATCAGGCCGGTGCCGCGCGTCAGGTTGAGAAACTCGTTCTGGAAGCCGATCAAGCCACGCGCCGGAATGCGGTATTCCAGGCGCACGCGCCCGCGGCCGTCGGGCTCCATGTTCACCAGCTCGGCCTTGCGTTCGCCCAGCGCCTGCATCACCGCGCCTTGGTGTTGGTCTTCGACATCGGCAGTGACCATCTCGATCGGCTCGTGGCGTTCGCCGTTCGACTTCATGGAACACGACGCGCGGCTTGCTCACCGCCAGCTCGTAGCCCTCGCGGCGCATGGTTTCCAGCAGGATCGTCAGGTGCAGTTCGCCGCGTCCGGAGACTTCGAAGATGCCGTCCTCGTCGGTCTCCTTGACCTTCAGCGCCACGTTGCTCTGCAACTCGCGGTCCAGCCGGTCGCGGATCTGGCGGCTGGTGACGTACTTGCCTTCGCGCCCGGCCAGCGGCGAGTTGTTGACGCAGAAGTTCATCGTCAAGGTGGGCTCGTCGACCAGCAACATCGGCAGCGGCAGCGGGTTGTCGAAGTCGGTCAGTGTCACGCCGATGCCGATGCCTTCGATGCCGTTGATGAGCACGATGTCGCCGGGGCCGGCTTCGGTGGCCTGCTTGCGCTCCAGGCCTTCGAACTTGAGCACCTGGTTGACACGCGCCTTGAAGGGTGTGCTGTCGGGGCCGCTGTACACCGCCACGTCCTGCATCGGCTTGAGCGTGCCCTGGTTGACGCGACCGATGCCGATGCGCCCGACGTAGGTGGAATAGTCGAGCGAGCAGATCTGCAGTTGCAGCGGGTCGTCGGGGCTGCCTTCGTGCGCCGGCACATGCTGCAGCATCGCGTCGAACAGCGGCGTCAGGTCGGTGCCGACCTCGCCCTGCGTCAGCGTGGCCCAGCCGTTCAGGCCCGAGGCGAAGATCACCGGAAAGTCGAGCTGGGCCTCGGTGGCGTGCAGCTTGTCGAACAGATCGAAGGTCGCGTTGATGACGTAGTCGGGCCGCGCGCCGGGGCGGTCGACCTTGTTCACCACGACGATGGGCTTGAGGCCCAGCGCCAGCGCCTTCTTGGTGACGAAGCGCGTCTGCGGCATCGGGCCTTCGACGGCATCGACCAGCAGCAGCACGCTGTCGACCATCGACAGCACGCGCTCGACCTCGCCGCCGAAGTCGGCGTGGCCGGGCGTGTCGACGATGTTGATGTGCGTGCCCTTCCACTCCACCGCGCAGTTCTTCGCCAGGATGGTGATGCCGCGTTCCTTTTCCAGGTCGTTGCTGTCCATCACACGCTCGGCCACCTTCTCGTTCTCGCGGAAGGTGCCGCTCTGGCGCAGCAGCTGGTCGACCAGCGTGGTCTTGCCATGGTCGACGTGGGCGATGATGGCGATGTTGCGGATCTGTCGGGTCATGGTCTGCTTTCTTGGAAACTTTGCTGGCCTGCCACCTCGATGGGCGAGAGCAGGCGGTCGGCGATGAGTTCGCCGCACACGATGTGGGCGCTGCCCAGGAAGACGTCGGCGTTCGCGCCGTGCGGACAGCGGCTGCGGCGCCGGTCCGTAGACACGCACGGAAGGCGCATCGGCCAGGCTGACACGACGGCGCAGACCGGTGAGAAAACGCCCGGCTTCGTCGTCGGGCAGGTGCACCTGCGGCCAATCGGCGAGCAGCGCGTCGGCCGGGCGCAGCAGCGCATCGCGCTCGGCTTCGCTCATGCCGGACAGGTGCTCCAGCGTCACCGCATCGCTCAATGCGAGTGCGCCGCTTGCAGTGCGGCGCAGCGCGCTCAGGTGCGCACCGCAGCCGAGCAGTTCGCCGATGTCTTCGGCCAGCGTGCGGATGTAGGTGCCCTTGCTGCAGCGCACGTCGAGCACCAGCACATGATCGTGCCAGTCGACGATGTCGATGCTGTGAATGCACACGTGGCGCGCTGCGCGCTCGACCTCGATTGCCGGCGCGGGCGTAGTCGTACAGCGCCCTGCCCTCGTGTTTGAGCGCCGAGAACATCGGCGGCATCTGTTCGATGTGGCCGGTGAAGCGGGCGCAGGCGGCATCGATGGCCGCACGCTCGACATTCACAGCGCGCTCTTGCAGCACTTCACCTTCCGCATCGCCAGTACTGGTGCGCTGACCCAGCCGCAGCGTGGCGCGGTAGACTCTTGTCGGCATCCAGGCTGACCTGAGAGAACTTGGTCGCCGCGCCAAAACACAGCGGCAGCAGCCCGGTGGCCAGCGGGTCGAGCGTGCCGGTGTGGCCGGCCTTCTCGGCGCGGTACAAGCGCTTGGCCTTCTGCAGCGCGTCGTTGCTGGACAGGCCCAGCGGCTTGTCGAGCAACAGCACGCCGTGCACGGCACGGCGTTGGATGCGCTGGCGCGGTGGCAAGCTCACTCATCGTCCTTTGCACGCGTGGCGTTGGCCTTGGCGATCGAGCGCACTCAGGTCGGCGGCGCGCTCGGTCGTGCGGTCGAAATGAAAGTGCAGCGTCGGCACCGTATGGATCTGCAGCTTCTTGAACAAGGTGTTGCGCAGGAAGCCCGCCGCCTCGTTCAATGCGGCTTCGCATTCCGCCACGTCACCGGTGAGCAGCGAGAAGTGGACCTTTGCATGCGCGTAGTCGGGCGTGACCTCGACCGCATTGATCGTGACCATGCCGATGCGCGGATCCTTCAGCTCGCGGATCGCCAACGCCACATCGCGCTGGATCTGGTCGGCGACGCGGAAGCTGCGGTTGGGGATGGAACGCTTGTGGCGCATGGTGTGGATGGGATTGCCGGGCTCTCGAAACGACAAACCCCGCCTTCTTTGCGGAAGGCGGGGTCCGGGGACTGCGGCGCCTTACGCTTGGGTCAGCGTGCGTGCGACTTCCTTGACCTCGAAGAACTCCAGCTGGTCGCCCTCGGCGATGTCGTTGTAGTTCTTGATCTTCACGCCGCACTCGAAGCCTTCCTTGACCTCGCGCACGTCTTCCTTCATGCGCTTGACGCTGTCGACCTCACCGGTGTAGGCCACCACGTTGTCGCGCAGCACGCGCACACGTGCACCACGGCGGGCGACGCCGGCGGTGATCATGCAGCCGGCCACGGTGCCGATCTTCGAGGCCACGAACACGGTGCGGATCTCCGCCGTGCCGATGACCTCTTCGCGCTGCTCGGGCGCGAGCATGCCGGTCATCGCCGCCTTGATCTCGTCCACCGCATCGTAGATGATGGTGTAGTAGCGCAGGTCCACGCCGTTGCCTTCGGCCAGCTTGCGCGCGCCGGCATCGGCACGCACGTTGAAGCCGATGATCACCGCCTTGGAGGCGATGGCCAGGTTGACGTCGCTTTCGCTGATGCCACCGACCGCCGAGTGCACGATCTGGATCTTGACCTCGTCGGTGCTCAGCTTGAGCAGCGACTGCGCCAGCGCTTCCTGCGAGCCCTGCACGTCGGCCTTGACGATCAGCGGCAGCATCTGCGCCTCGCCCTGGCCCATGGTCTCGAACATGTTCTCCAGCTTGGCGGCCTGCTTCTTCGCCAGCTTGACGTCACGGTACTTGCCCTGGCGGAAGGTGGCGATCTCGCGCGCGCGGCGTTCGTCGCCCAGCACCATGAAGTCGTCGCCGGCCTGCGGCACTTCGGTCAGGCCCTGGATCTCGACCGGAATCGACGGCCCGGCCTCATCGGCGGACTTGCCGTTCTCGTCGAGCATGGCGCGCACGCGGCCGTAGCTCGAACCGGCCAGGACGATGTCACCCTTCTTCAAGGTGCCGCTTTGCACCAGCACCGTGGCCACCGGGCCGCGGCCCTTGTCCAGGCGCGCTTCGATGACGATGCCCTTGGCCATGGCTTCGGTCGGCGCCTTCAGCTCCAGCACTTCGGCCTGAAGCAGGACCTGCTCCAGCAGCTCGTCGATGCCCTGCCCCGTCTTCGCCGACACCGGCACGAAGGGCGACTCACCGCCGAAGTCTTCCGGCACGACCTGTTCGGAGACGAGTTCACCCTTGAGGCGCTCGACGTTGGCTTCGGGTTTGTCGATCTTGTTCATCGCCACGATGATCGGCACGCCCGCCGCCTTGGCGTGCGCGATGGCTTCCTTGGTCTGCGGCATGACACCGTCGTCGGCTGCCACCACCAGCACCACCAGGTCGGTGGCCTTGGCGCCACGTGCGCGCATCGCCGTGAAGGCGGCGTGGCCCGGGGTGTCCAGGAAGGTGATCATGCCGCGCGGCGTTTCCACGTGGTAGGCACCGATGTGCTGCGTGATGCCGCCGGCTTCGCCGGAGGCGACGCGGGTGCGGCGGATGTAGTCGAGCAGCGAGGTCTTGCCGTGGTCGACGTGGCCCATCACGGTGACCACCGGCGCACGAGGCAGGTCCTCGCCCGTGGTGGCGGCATGCTCTTCTTCGAGGAAGGCTTCCGGATCGTCGAGCTTCGCAGCCAGTGCCGTGTGGCCCATTTCCTCGACCAGGATCATCGCGGTTTCCTGGTCGAGCTGCTGGTTGATGGTGACCATCTGGCCCAGCTTCATCAGGTGCTTGATCAGCTCGCTGGCCTTGACCGACATCTTGTGCGCCAGATCGGCGACGCTGATGGTCTCGGGCACGTGCACTTCCTGCACCGTGGCTTCGGCCGGCGCGCTGTAGCTGTTGCTGGTGCCTTCGCGGTGATCACCGCGGCGCGAGCCGCGCGGCGCACGCCAACCCGGACGCCCGGAGGCGCCACCGTCGGTGCGTGGCTTGAGCGCACGCTTCTTCGCTGCATCGTCGGCCCAGCTGGAGGACAGCTTCTCCGACTTGAGCGCCTTCTTGTCGCCCGGCTTGGCGGCCGTGGTGGCGGCGCCCGGTGCGGCCTTGGGCTTGTGGATCGTGCCGGTGATGCCTTCCTTGGTGGCATCGCCAGGCTTCGCGACCTCGGGCGCCTTGGCCACGAGCACCTTCTTCGGCGCGCTCATCATCGCGCGGATGGCCGCTGCCTCGGTCTCGGCCACCTTGCGACGCCGGTCCAGATCGGCCTGGCGTTGTTTGTCCTCGGCCTCGATGGTCGATGCCTTGATGACCCGCAGGGCCGGTTTCGGTGCCTCGGCCACCGGCTCGGCAGGGGCAGCAGCTGCAGCCACGGGCGCCGCAGGTGTCGGCTTTTGATCCTTCTTCTGCGCACCTGCCGCAGCGACCGCGGCCAAGGCCGCCGCCTCGGCGGCAGCCTGCTCCAGCGCACGTGCCTGAGCGGCCTCGCGCTCCTGCTCTTCGCGCAGGCGGCGGCGCTCCGCCAGCTCGGCTTCCTGGATGCGAATGGCTTCAGCCTGCGCCTGCGCTTCGGCCTCGCGCCGCTGCAGTTCGGCCTGTTCGGCTTCGGCAGCGGCTGCCGCGGCGGCTTCGTCGACGCCCGGTGACACATCGTCGCGCTTGACGAAGACGCGCTTCTTGCGCACCTCGACCTGGATGGTGCGCGCCTTGCCGCTGGCGTCGGCTTGCTTGATCTCGCTGGTGGACTTGCGCGTCAGCGTGATCTTCTTGCGCTCGGTGCCGCTGGTGCCGTGCGCGCTGCGCAGGTGTTCCAGCAGACGTTCCTTGTCTGTTTCGGTCAGCGTCTCGTCGGCGGACTGCTTGGCGACGCCGGCTGAAAGCAACTGCTCGAGCAGTGCCGCCGCGGGGCGGTTCAGCTCCGTGGCGAACTGGGCGACGGTAGTCACGGCCATTGTCGAATTTCCTTCAATGCGTCTTCAGGGCTGGTTTCAGGTCGATTCGGCGCTCGCGGAGGCGGTGAACCAATGTTCACGCGCCTTCATGATCAAGGCCTTGGCCGGCTCTTCTTCCATGCCCGTCATTTCGTTCAGTTCGTCCACGGCCAGATCGGCCAGGTCGTCGCGCGTGTGGATGCCGGCTTCGGACAGCTTGCCGATGAGCTCGGGCGTCAGGCCTTCCAGGTCGCGCAGATCCTGCGACACGTCGTCGACGCTTTCCTCGCGTGCGATTTCCATGGTCAGCAAGGCATCCTTGGCACGCGTGCGCAGTTCGTTGACCGTGTCTTCGTCGAAGGACTCGATCTCCAGCATTTCCTGCAGCGGCACGTAGGCCACCTCTTCCAGGCTGGTGAAGCCTTCGGCAATCAGGATGTCGGCAACTTCGACGTCCACGTCCAGCTTCTCGACGAACAACATGCGCACCGAGTCGGACTCTTCGCTTTGTTTGGCCTGCGATTCCTCGGCCGTCATGATGTTGATGCGCCAGCCCGTCAGCTCGGAGGCCAGGCGCACGTTCTGCCCACCGCGGCCGATGGCAATGGCCAGGTTTTCCTCGTCCACCACCACGTCCATCGCGTGCTTTTCTTCATCGACCACGATCGACTGCACGTTCGCAGGCGCCAGCGCACCGATGACGAACTGGGCCGGGTCTTCCGACCACAGCACGATGTCCACGCGCTCGCCGGCCAGCTCGGTGGTGACCCCGTTGACGCGCGAACCGCGCACGCCCACGCAGGTGCCGATCGGGTCGACCCGGCGGTCGTGCGAGACGACTGCGATCTTGGCGCGCGAACCCGGGTCACGGGCACAGCTCTTGATTTCCAGCAGGCCCTGCTCGATCTCGGGCACTTCATGGCGGAACAGCTCCATCATGAATCCGGGCGCGCTGCGCGACAACATGATCTGCGCGCCACGCTGCGTCGGATCGATGCCGGCGATGAAGGCGCGTACACGGTCGCCCGAGCGCAGGTTTTCCTTCGGGATCATCTCGCTGCGCTTCAGGCGCCCTTCGACACGGCCCGACTCGACGATGATGTCGCCCTTGTCCAGACGCTTGACGGTGCCGACGAAGATCTTCTCGCCGCGCGAGAGAAAGTCGTTGAGCAGCTGCTCGCGTTCGGCATCGCGGATCTTCTGCAGGATCACCTGTTTGGCGGCCTGCGCGCCGATGCGCCCGATGGTCAGCGATTCGATCGGCTGCTCGATGTAGTCGTCGACCTCGATGTCGGGAATCTGCTCCTGCGCTTCGAACAGCAGCGTCTCGGCATCCGGAATCTGCAAGCCGGCTTCATTCGGGACCACATGCCAGCGGCGGAAGGTTTCGTATTCGCCGCTGTCACGGTCCACCGAGACGCGAATGTCGACCTCGCCGCCATGCAGCTTCTTGGTGGCCGAAGCCAGTGCCGCTTCGACCGCGTCGAAAACGATTTCCAGCTCCACGCTCTTCTCGCGCGAGATGGCGTCCACCAACATGAGCATTTCGCGATTCATCGTGTCTGACCTCCGTCTACCCCGCGGCTGTCGCCTGCCGCCTGTTGTGCGCCGGGCATCGCGTTTGAGCGGCCCTTGAAATCGAGCACCGGCACCAGCCGCGCTTCGCGCACTTCATCGAGCCTGAAATCGAGTGCCTGCTGGGCATCGTCGCTGCCGCTCGGAGCCTTCGTGCCCTTGGCAGCCTTCGAGCCTGTTACCTTCGCCCCAGCCAGCGCCAGCCGCCACCCGTCCGGTGCCGTCATCAACTGGCCACGGAAATTCTTGCGTCCCTTGAAGGGCATCTTCAGGGTCACGTTGATTTCCTGGCCGGTGAACCGTTCGTAGTCAGCCGGGTGCTTCAGCGGCCTGTCCAGGCCCGGCGACGACACTTCCAGCCGCTCGTACGCCACGCCCTCGACTTCGAGCACATACTGCAACTGGCGTGTGACACGCTCGCAGTCCTCGACATTGACCGATTCGGCCGCGCCGGTGGGATACTCCCGCCCCGGCACGCGATCGATGAATACACGCAGCAAGCCTGCGGCCGAGCGCTCCACGTCCACCAGCTCATAGTCCAAGCCAGTGACCGTGCGCTCGATCGTCGTTTGCCAGTTCGTCGTTGCCAAATTCGTCTGCCTGCCCTAACCTGCCCTCACACTGCGGAAACGCCCGAATTCGCAGGCACCAGGAATGGCAGCCTCGAAATGCGTTCAACCATAAAAAATGGGCTGGATCAAATCCGCCCATGCAGTGTGTCAGCGAAAGGCGCATTGTAACCTCAGGTCAGAAGCCGGGCAAGAGGCCGCCACGTGCTTCAACCAAGCGGCGCCCTGCCCGGTCAAGCGCCATGCCAGAATTCCGCCGCAGGCGCGTGTCGCAGTCGCCTCGCGTCCAGTGACGCGGTGGCTGCCGCCGCGGCCACTTTCGGAGTTCACATGGGTTTTCTCGCTGGCAAGAGGTTCGTCATCACCGGGCTGCTGTCGAACCGGTCCATCGCCTATGGCATTGCGCGCGCCTGCCACCGCGAAGGCGCCGAACTGGCCTTCAGCTACGTGGGCGAGCGCTTTCGCGGCCGCATCGTGGACTTTGCGCGGGAGTTCGACAGCGATCTGGTGTTCGACTGCGATGTCGGTGACGACGCACAGATCGACGCCATGTTCAGCCAACTCGGCCAAAGCTGGCCGCAGTTCGACGGCTTCGTGCACTCCATCGGTTTTGCGCCGCGCGAGGCCATTGCTGGTGACTTTCTGGATGGGCTGTCGCGCGAGGCGTTCCGCATCGCCCACGACATCTCGGCCTACAGTTTCCCGGCGCTGGCCAAGGCCGCCCTGCCCCGCCTGCGCGCGGGCAGTTCGCTGCTGACACTGACCTATCTGGGGGCAGAGCGCGTGGTGCCCAACTACAACACCATGGGCCTGGCCAAGGCCTCGCTGGAAGCCAGCGTGCGTTACCTGGCCGCCAGCCTCGGGCCGAAGGGCGTGCGCGTGAACGGCATCTCGGCCGGGCCGATCCGCACGCTGGCGGCGTCGGGCATCAAGGATTTTGGCAAGCTGCTCGACGTCGTCGCCAAGTCGGCACCGCTGCGCCGCAACGTCACCATCGACGATGTCGGCAATGTCGCGGCCTTCCTGCTGTCCGACCTGGCTGCCGGCGTGACGGCAGAAATCACCTACGTCGACGCGGGTTTCAACAAGGTGGCGCTGCCGGCACTGGACAGTCCGCCTGCCGCCTGAAGCAAAGCTGCGCGGCCGAGGCGGATGGCATCAGCCGCCAGGCCTCAAGTGCCCTGGCGCACACAATCCACGAAGTACTGGCGCGTGCCGTCCGGCAGGACCTGCTCCACCAGGCCGTGCACGTCGGTGTCGAAGCCCGGGAAGGCACCGTTGAACTGGCGCGTGAAGCGCAGGAAATCGACGATCTTCTTGTTGAAGCGTTCACCCGGAATGAGCAACGGAATGCCCGGTGGGTAAGGCGTCAGCAGCGAGGTCGTGATGCGCCCTTCGAGCGCGTCAATCTCTACCCGCTCGGTCTCGCGATGTGCAATGCGCGCGAAGGCGTCGCTGGGCTTCATCGCCGGCTCCAGCTCCGACAGGTACATCTCGGTCACCAGCCGCGCGATGTCGCCCTTGGCATACATGTCGTGGATGCTCTGGCACAGGTCCCGAAGACCGGTGGACTCGTAGCGCGGATGCGCGGCGCAGAACTCGGGCAGCACGCGCCACATCGGCGCGTTGCGGTCGTGGTCGTCCTTGAACTGCTGCAACGAGGTCAACAGCGTGTTCCAGCGGCCCTTGGTGATGCCGATGGTGAACATGATGAAGAACGAGTACAGCCCGGTCTTCTCGACCACGATGCCGTGTTCGGCCAGGTACTTGGTGACGATGGCCGCCGGAATGCCGGTCTTGGCGAACTTGCCGCTCACGTCCAGCCCGGGCGTGATGATCGTGCTCTTGATCGGGTCGAGCAGGTTGAAGCCATCGGCCAGGTCGCCGAAGCCGTGCCACTTCTCGTTGGCCTTGAGCATCCAGTCGGCCGCGCGTCCGATGCCTTCCGCCGCCAGCTTGTCCGGCCCCCAGACCTTGAACCACCAGTCGCGGCCGTATTCCTTGGCCACCTTGCGCATGGCACGGCGGAAGTCCAGCGCTTCGGAGATGCTTTCTTCGACGAGCGCGGTGCCGCCCGGCGCTTCCATCATCGCCGCGGCGACGTCGCAACTGGCGATGATGGCGTACTGCGGGCTGGTGCTGGTGTGCATCAGGTAGGCCTCGTTGAAGAGGTGCCGGTCGAGCTTGCGGTTCACCGCGTCCTGCACCAGCACCTGGCTCGCCTGGCTGATGCCAGCCAGCAGCTTGTGCGTGCTCTGCGTGGCAAAGACGAGCTGGTTCTTCGGCCGCGGGCGCTTCTTGCCCATGGCGTGGAAGGTGCCGTAGAAGGTGTGGAAGGCGGCGTGCGGCAGCCAGGCTTCGTCGAAGTGCAGCGTGTCGATGTAGCCGTCGAGCGCGTGCTTGATGGTCTCGGTGTTGTAGAGCACGCCGTCGTAGGTGCTCTGTGTCAGCGTCAGGATGCGCGGCTTGACGGACTTGGCATCGACACCGGCCAGCAGCGGGTTGGCAGCAATTTTCTTGCGAATCGCCTGCGGTGAAAACTCCGACTGCGGTATCGGGCCGATGATGCCGTAGTGGTTGCGTGTCGGCCGCATGAACACCGGCACCGCGCCGGTCATGATGATCGAGTGCAGGATCGACTTGTGGCAATTGCGGTCCACCACCACCACATCGCCCGGCGCCACCGTGTGGTGCCAGACCATCTTGTTGCTGGTGGACGTGCCGTTGGTGACGAAAAAACAGTGGTCGGCGTTGAAGATGCGCGCCGCGTTCTTCTCGCTCTGGTAGATCGGGCCGGTGTGGTCGAGCAGCTGGCCCAGTTCATCGACCGAGTTGCACACGTCGGCGCGCAGCATGTTCTCGCCGAAGAACTGGTGGAACATCTGGCCGACGGGGCTCTTCAGGAAGGCCACGCCGCCGCTGTGCCCGGGGCAATGCCAGGAATAGGAGCCGTCCTGCGCATAGTCGACCAGCGCCCGGAAGAACGGCGGCGCCAACCCGTCGAGGTAACTCTTCGCCTCGCGGATGATGTGCCGCGCCACGAACTCCGGCGTGTCCTCGAACATGTGGATGAAGCCGTGCAGCTCGCGCAGGATGTCGTTCGGGATGTGCTGCGAAGTGCGCGTTTCGCCGTAGATGTAGATCGGGATGTCGGCGTTCTTGAAGCGGATTTCCTCGATGAACTTGCGCAGGCTCAGCACGGCCGGGTCGATGTCCGGTCCGCCCTTGAATTCTTCGTCGTCGATGCTCAGGATGAAGGCGCTGGCACGGCTTTGCTGCTGCGCGAACTGGCTCAGGTCGCCGTAACTGGTGTTGCCCAGCACCTCGAAGCCCTCCTTCTCGATCGCCTGGGCGAGCGCACGGATGCCCAGGCCCGAGGTGTTCTCGGAGCGGTAGTCCTCGTCGATGATGACGATGGGAAAGCGAAAACGCTGCATGGGGGCAAGCTCCGGCGAAGGCGATCGGGAAAGACGCGAAGTGTAGGTCGCGCACGTGGCATTGCTGTGTCGCTACACTCGACCGACGGATTCTTGGTGCACGCGATTGTTGAACGCGCTGCTTTGGAACGGATGTCACAACGATGGACTTGAGCGCCGCAACCTGGTGGTGGGTGGCCGCTGGCACGCTGGTGGCAGCGGAGCTGTATTCCGGCACCTTCTACATGCTGATGCTGGCGCTGGGCTGCGCGGCGGGCGCGCTGGCTGCGATGTTCGGCGTGGACTACCCGGCGCAGATCGCCACGGCCGCGGTGGTCGGCGCCGGCACCACCGCGGTGTGGCACTTCAAGCGGGCGCGATCGCCGCGATCGGCGCCGGTGGAATCGAACCGCGACGTGCAGATGGACATCGGCCAGACCGTCAGCGTGCCCGCGTGGGACAACGATGGCTCGGCGCGGGTCAGCTACCGCGGCAGCGCCTGGAACATCAGCTTTCGCGGACCCGGCGTGCCCGCACCTGGCGAGCATGTCATCGTTGCCGTGCAGGGCAACAGGCTGATCGTCGCGCCGCCTACGCCTTGACGCGTCAACCTCGCCAGACCTACTGAAAGAGATCCATGGAAGTTTCCGTCGTCCTGGCCGTCATCGCGGCCATCTTCATCTTCCAGACCTTCAAGATCGTGCCGCAGCAGAACGCCTGGGTGGTGGAGCGGCTCGGCAAGTACGACCGCACGTTGACGCCGGGCCTGAAGTTCGTCATTCCCTTCGTCGAGCGTGTGGCTTACAAACATTCGCTGAAGGAAGTGCCGCTTGACGTGCCCAGCCAGGTGTGCATCACCAAGGACAACACCCAGTTGCAGGTGGACGGCATCATCTACTACCAGATCACCGACCCGATGCGCGCCAGCTACGGATCGAGCAACTACGTCTTCGCCATCACGCAACTGGCGCAGACCCTGTTGCGTTCGGTCATCGGCAAGATGGAGCTGGACAAGACCTTCGAGGAGCGCGATGCGATCAACGCCTCGGTGGTCAACGCGCTGGACGAGGCGGCGCAGAACTGGGGCGTGAAGGTGCTGCGCTACGAGATCAAGGATCTGACGCCGCCGGCCGAGATCCTGCGATCGATGCAGGCGCAGATCACGGCCGAGCGCGAGAAGCGCGCGCTGATCGCGGCGTCGGAGGGCCGCAAGCAGGAGCAGATCAACATCGCCACGGGCGAGCGCGAGGCCTTCATCGCCCGGTCCGAAGGCCAGCGTCAGGCCGAGATCAACAACGCGCAGGGCGAGGCGGCGGCGATCATCGCCGTGGCCGAAGCCACCGCGGATGCGATTCGCAAGGTGGCTGAAGCGATACGCCTGCCGGGTGGCGAGCAGGCGGTGCAATTGAAGGTGGCCGAGAAGGCGGTCGAAGCCTATGCGCAGCTGGCGCAGAAGAACAACACCATGATCGTGCCGGGCAACATGAGCGAGGTGTCGGCATTGATCGGGACGGCGATGGCGCTGATGAAACGCCCACCGGCGGCACCATGACCGTGCCGTTGAATGTGCTGGGCCACGCCCTGGTGCCCTGCTCCTTCGACCCGCTGACTGGCTGGCTTCGTGATGGCTGCTGCCACACCGACGCTCACGATGCCGGCAGTCATGTCATCTGCGCCCGCATGACGGTCGGATTCCTGAACTTCCAGATGGAACGCGGCAACGACCTGATCACCCCCCGACCCGAGGCGCGCTTTCGCGGCCTCAAGCCGGGCGACCGTTGGTGCGTGTGTGCGCTGCGCTGGCGCGAGGCCTACGAAGCCGGCCACGCGCCGCCAGTCGTACTGGAAAGCACACACGCCCGCGCGCTGGACTACGTGCTGATGGACTGGCTGCGCAAGAGCACGGTCGCCCCCGTCACAGGGGCTTGAGCAGGGCGACTAGAATCGCGGCCTTCCGCGGAGAGATGGATGAGCGGTTTAAGTCGCACGCCTGGAAAGCGTGTGGGGGTTAACAGCCCCCCGCGGGTTCGAATCCCGCTCTCTCCGCCAGACTGAACAGCGTCGGCGCGCTCGCATGGGCTCCAAGCCCAACGGGCACATCAATCGCTGTCCTTGCGCTGCGTATCCCGGCGCTCCATGCAGGCCCGGTCGTACAACGCCATGTAGTCGCGCGCCGGCCCCTCCCACGACAGGTTCTGCGCCATGCCGCGCTGCATCAGCCGCGTCCACGCATCGGGTTTCTTGAAGGTATCGAAGGCGCGTGAGATGGCGTCATGCAGTTCATGTGGCTGCGCGCTGTCGAAGACAAAACCGTTGCCCTCCTCCACGCTCGGCCCCGCCAAGCGGGCCTCACGCACCGTGTCGGCCAATCCACCCACACGCCGGACGATCGGCACACAGCCGTAGCGCAGCCCGTACATCTGCGTCAGCCCGCAGGGCTCGAAGCGAGAGGGCACGAGGATCATGTCGGCGCCGGCGATGAGCCGGTGCGCGCCGATCTCGTCATAGCCCAGCAGCACGCCGACACGCCCGGGGTGCGCACTGGCGGCCATGCGGAACGCGGCCTCCAGCCCCGGCTCGCCGGTGCCCTGCACCACCAGTTGGCCGCCCAGACGCACGACGTCCGGCAGCACCGACAGCACCAGGTCCAGGCCCTTCTGCGAGGTAAGCCGCGAGACCACGCCCAACAGCGGCGCATCGGGCTCGACGGCCAGGCCGAAGCGTGCCTGCAGCGCCGCCTTGCACACCGCCTTGCCCTGCAGCTGCTGCGCGCTGTAGCGCTGCGCCAGCGCGGTGTCGGCGGCCGGGTCCCACACGCGCGTGTCGATGCCGTTGAGGATGCCCGACACATCGGCGCCGCGGCCGCGGATCACGCCCTCCAGCCCGGCGCCGAATTCCGGCGTGGCGATCTCGCGCGCATAGGTCGGGCTGACCGTCGTGATGCGGTCGGCGAACTTCAGGCCCGCCTTCATGAACGACAGCTGGCCGTGGAACTCCAGCGCCGACGGCGACATGTAGCGCGAGGACAGCCCCAGCACGCCGCAGTCGTCGTGCGGGAAGATGCCCTGGAACGCCAGGTTGTGGATCGTGAACACCGACGCAGCCATGCCGGCCGGGTGGGCGTGCAGGTAGGCGCAGCTCATGGCGGCGTGCCAGTCGTGCGCATGCAGCACCTCGGGCGCCCATTCGGGATCGAGCTCGCCTTGGGCCAGTTGTGCGGCCACCCAGCCAAGCAAGCCGAAGCGCTGCAGGTTGTCGGGCCATTCGGCGCCGCGGCTGTCCTGGTAGGGGCTGCCGCCACGCCGGTACAGGAACGGCGCGTCGATGACATACACCGGCAGCCGGCTGTAGGGCATCTGCGCGCGCAGCAGGTTGACGCGTGCCGCGCCGAAGACCGGGCCGATCTGGCACACGCGCTTGGCGTGCAGCACCGCGTCGATGATGCCGGGCAGCCCCGGCAGCAGCAGCCGTGTGTCGGCGCCTTGTGCGCACAGCGCCTGCGGCAGCGCGCCCAGCACGTCGGCCAGGCCGCCGGTCTTGATCAGCGGAAAGACCTCCGCGCCGACTTGTAGCACCTTCATGCGGGCACAAGGAGACGCCGGGCCGCCCCAAGTCTCCTTGCTCCCCCTTGGGGGGGCGGACGGCGCGAAGCGGCGGCCTTGGGGGCAAACATCATTTCAGCGCGTCGAGCATGCCCGTCGTCACCAGCGTGATGCCGTTGGCGGTGCGGAAAAAGCGGCGCGCGTCTTCGACCGGATCCTCGCCGATGACCATGCCGTCGGGCAGCACGCAGCCGCGATCGACCACCACACGGTTCAGGCGCACGCCGCGGCCCACCTCCACCAGCGGCAGCAGCACCGACCATTCGACCGAGGAAAACGAGTGCACACGCACGCTGGAGAACAGCACCGAGCGGAAGACGCGGCCGGAGATGATGCAACCGCCGGAGACCAACGCCTCGACGGCGATGCCGCGCCGGTCGTTCTGGTTGTGCACGAACTTGGCCGGCGGCAACTGCGGCTGGTAGGTCAGGATCGGCCATTGCGTGTCGTACATGTTGAGCAACGGATCGGTGGCGGTGAGGTCGATGTTGGCGTCCCAGTACGCATCGATCGTGCCCACGTCGCGCCAGTAAGGCTCCTGCCCCGGCTTGGTGCCTACGCAGCTCAGGCCAAAAGGGTGGGCCACCGCGTTGCCTTCGCGCACCACGCGCGGAATGATGTCCTTGCCAAAGTCGTGGCTCGAGTTCGCATCGGTCATGTCGCGCTTGAGCGCCTCGTACAGGAACTTGGCGTCGAAGATGTAGATGCCCATGCTGGCCAACGACACCTCGGGCTTGCCCGGCATGGCGGGCGGATTGGCCGGCTTTTCCACGAACTCGACGATGTGGCGCTTTTCGTCGATGGCCATCACGCCGAAGGCGCTGGCTTCCGCGCGCGGCACCTCGATGCAGCCCACGGTGCACGGCCGGCCCTGCGCGGCATGGTCGGCGAGCATCAGCGCGTAGTTCATCTTGTAGACGTGGTCGCCGGCCAGCACGACCACGTAGTCGGCGTCGTAGCCGTCCAGGATGTCCTGGTTCTGCGACACGGCGTCGGCGGTGCCGCGGTACCAGGATTCATCGTCGACGCGTTGCTGCGCGGGCAGCAGGTCGACGAACTCGTTCATCTCGGTCTTCATGAAGGCCCAGCCGCGCTGCAGGTGGCGCAGCAGGCTGTGGCTCTTGTACTGCGTGATCACGCCGATGCGGCGGATGCCGGAATTCAGGCAGTTCGACAGGGCAAAGTCGATGATGCGGAACTTGCCGCCGAAGTACACCGCCGGCTTGGCACGGCTGTCGGTCAGGTTGTGCAGCCGGCTGCCGCGTCCGCCCGCCAGCACCAGGGCCACTGCGCGCTTGGGCAGGTCCATGGTTTGCGCCAGGTAGTTTGAGTTCATCGGCCCTCCTTTTGCATTCGACGGTGCCGGCATGGCCTCATCTCCAGGCTATTGTCGAGCACATCTCCGGCACCCATGGGTAGCGCCAAACCCTGCCTGACGCCCGCGTATTGCCTGACCAGGGGGGCCCGCGGTGGCAGTCCGGCCTGAGCAGGTACGAGTCCTGCTACAGCTTCTCGCCGGCTCCATCCTGTGCGCCGACAGCGGCGATACTGTAAGCACGGATTCCACATCCCATAGAAAACGCATTGACCATGAACTTCTCCGATGCAAACCTGTTCGGCGCCGAGCTCCAGCGCCAGTTGCTCGATCATGTCGGCGTCGCCCCTGCGGACGCCACGCCGGCCGACCTGATGAGCGGCGTGGCGCAGCTCGCGCGTGCCCAGCTCTCGCAGCGCTGGGTGGCGGCACAGGCGGCGCAGCGCGGCGCGCGGCGCGTGAATTACCTGTCGATGGAGTTCCTGATGGGCCGCACGCTAGGCAATGCGCTGGCAGCGCTGAACCTGCAGGGAGAAGCCGCCGCCGCCCTGGCCGTGAAGGCGAAGAAGCTCGAGGAGATCGAGCAGCAGGAGGCCGACGCCGCCCTGGGCAATGGCGGCCTGGGCCGGCTGGCGGCGTGTTTCCTGGATTCGATGGCCACGCTCGGCCTGCCGTCTTTCGGCTACGGCATCCGCTACGAATACGGCATGTTCGCGCAGTCCATCGTCGAAGGCCGGCAGGTGGAGCACCCGGATTCCTGGCTCGGCGACGGCACGCCCTGGGAGTTTCCGCGGCGCGGTGTGCACTATCCCGTGCGCTTTGGCGGCCATGTCGATCACAGCGGTGAGGCGGCGCGCTGGGTGCCGGCTGCCGAGGTCAGCGCCAAAGCCTACGACATGGTGGTGCCGGGGCACGGTACGCGCAAAGTCAGCACGTTGCGACTGTGGCGCGCCACCGCGCCGGAGCACATCGACCTGCACGCCTTCAACAGTGGCGACTACCAGCGTGCTGCCGAGGTGAAGAACGAGTTCGAGAACATCTCCTGGGTGCTTTACCCGAACGACAGCACGCCGGCCGGGCGCGAGCTGCGGCTGCGCCAGGAGTACTTCTTCACCAGCGCGTCGATCCAGGACATCGTCGGCCGGCATCTGCTCGAGCACGGTACGCTGGACACGCTGGCCGAGAAGGTGGCGATCCACCTGAACGACACGCACCCGGCCATCGGCGTGGCCGAAATGATGCGCGTGCTGTACGACGAGCATGAGATGCCGTGGACACAGGCCTGGGGGCTGACGCAGCGTGTCTTCAGCTACACCAACCACACGCTCATGCCCGAGGCGCTGGAGACCTGGTCGGTGGCGCTGATGCAGCACGTGCTGCCGCGCCACCTGGAGATCATCCTGCGCATCAATCAGGACTTCCTCGACTTTGCCGCGCAGCAACGACCCGGCGACATGGAGTTCCTGCGCCGGCTCTCGCTGATCGACGAATCGGGCGAGCGCCGCGTGCGCATGGCGAATTTGTCCATCGTCGGCAGCCACAAGGTCAACGGCGTGTCGGCGTCTGCACTCGAACCTGCTGGTCAAGACCATCTTTGCCGACTTCGCGGCTTTGTGGCCCGAACGCTTCACCAACATGACCAACGGCGTCACGCCGCGGCGTTGGCTGGCGCATTCCAACCCGGGCTTGAGCCGGCTGATCGACCGGCGCATCGGCCAGGACTGGCGGCTCGATCTGGACCAGCTGCAACGCCTGCTGCCGCTGGCCGAAGACGGCCACTTCCGCAACGAGTTCCTGGCCGTCAAGCTGGCCAACAAGCGCCGACTGGCGGCGCACGTCCTCGCCAGCACCGGCATCGAGATCGACCCGACCAGCCTGTTCGACGTGCAGGTCAAGCGCATCCACGAATACAAGCGCCAGCTGCTGAACCTGCTGCATGTGGTGACGCGCTACCTGGACATGCTGGCCGAGCCGCAGCGCGACTGGGTGCCGCGCACGGTGATCTTCGCCGGCAAGGCGGCGTCGAGTTACCACATGGCCAAGCAGATCATCCGGCTGATCCACGATGTCGGCCAGGTCATCAACCACGACGATCGCCTCAAGGGACGGCTGAAGCTGGTGTTCGTGCCCAACTACGGTGTGTCGGTGGCCGAGATCATCATGCCCGGCGCCGACCTGTCGGAGCAGATCTCCACCGCCGGCACCGAAGCCTCGGGCACCGGCAACATGAAGCTGGCGTTGAACGGCGCGCTCACCATCGGCACCGACGATGGCGCCAACATCGAGATCCGCCAGTGTGTGGGCGACGACCACATCTTCATCTTCGGCCATCTGGCGCACGAGGTCGCGGCATTGCGTGAAGGCGGCTACCAGCCGCTGCGCATCCACGACCAGCATCCGCGCCTGCAGGCCGTGCTGCAGGCCATTGGCGGCGGCACTTTCTCGCCGGACGAGCCGGCGCGCTATCGCGGTGTGGTGGATGCGCTGCTGTGGGGCGGCGACCACTACCAGCTGCTCGCCGACTACGACAGCTACATCGAGGCGCAGTCGCGTGTCGACGCCTTGTTCCGCGACCCGCAGGCCTGGGCGCGATCGGCCATCGCGAATGTCGCGGGCATGGGCATGTTCTCCTCTGACCGGACGATTCTCCAGTACGCGCAGCAGATCTGGAACATCGAGGCGCAGTCAGGTACCGGCGGGGCATCGTGAGGGTCATTCCGTGAGCGGCAACTCGTGATCTCGCGCGGGCTGTCGGCGCAGGACGTGCTGGCGCTGTGTCAGGGTCGGCATGCCGATCCCTTTGCCGTGCTCGGGCCCCACGCGCACGCCGAAGGCCACGTCTGGCTTGCCGCCTTTCTGCCCGGCGCGGCGCGCGTGGATGTGCTGGACAGTGGCAGTGGCGAGCCGCTCGCCACCTTGCAGTCGCGTGATCCGGCCGGCTTGTTCGAAGGCCCGATGCCCGCTGCACTGCCCTATCGCCTGCAGGTGCAATGGACCGACGGCCAGAGCGCGCTGCTCGAGGACCCCTATCGCTTCGGCCCGGTGCTCGGCGAGGTGGACGCCTGGCTGCTGAGCGAAGGCTCGCACCTGCGTCCCTTCGAGATCCTCGGCGCCATGCCCTGCGAGCAGCAAGGCGTCGCCGGCTGCAGCTTTGCGGTGTGGGCACCCAACGCGATGCGCGCCAGCGTCGTCGGCGACTTCAACCTCTGGGACGGGCGCCGTCACCCGATGCGCCTGCGCCGCGAATGTGGCGTGTGGGAGATCTTCCTGCCCGGCGTGACTGCGGGGGCGCGCTACAAGTTCGAGCTGCTGGCGCGCGATGGCAAGCTGCTGCCGCAGAAGGTCGATCCCTATGCCCGCCAGGCCGAGTTGCGTCCGGCCACTGCCAGCGTCGTCGCCCCCTTGCCGCCGGCGCAGGGCGCGTCGCCGCAGCGCCAGCGCGCCAACGCGCTGGATGCGCCGATGAGCATCTACGAGGTCCACCTGGGCTCCTGGCGGCGCAAGGTCGAAGAAGGGGATCGTTGGCTGAACTGGGACGAGCTGGCCGAGCAACTGGTGCCCTATGCCGCACACATGGGCTTTACCCATCTGGAACTGATGCCCGTCACCGAGCACCCCTTCGACGGCTCCTGGGGCTACCAGACGCTGGGTCTGTACGCGCCGACGGCACGCTTCGGCGAGCCGGCCGGATTTGCGCGCTTCGTCGCACGCGCGCATGCCGCTGGCCTGGGTGTGTTGCTGGATTGGGTGCCGGCGCACTTTCCCGACCGATGCACATGGCCTGGCGCAGTTCGACGGCACGCCGCTGTACGAATACGCCGACCCGCGCGAAGGCTTCCACGCCGACTGGAGCACGCTGATCTACAACTTCGGCCGCACGGAGGTGCAGAACTTCCTCGTCGGCAGCGCGCTGTACTGGCTGGAGCGCTACAACGTCGACGGGCTGCGCGTCGACGCGGTGGCCTCGATGCTGTACCGCGACTACAGCCGCAAGCCGGGCGAATGGCTACCGAACAAGTACGGCGGACGCGAGAACCTGGAAGCCATCGCCTTCCTCAAGCGCGCCAACGAGGTGGTCGGCGTGCAGCGGCCGCAGGCGGTGACGCTGGCCGAAGAGTCGACCGCGTTCCCGGCCGTCTCGCGCCCGACCTATTCAGGCGGGCTGGGCTTTCACTACAAATGGAACATGGGCTGGATGCACGACACGCTGGCCTACATGGCACGCGACCCGGCGCACCGCAAGTTTCACCATGGCGAGATGAGCTTCGGCCTGATGTACGCCTTCAACGAGAACTTCGTGCTGCCGCTGTCGCACGACGAGGTGGTGCACGGCAAGGGCTCGATGCTGACGCGCATGCCGGGCGACCGCTGGCAGAAGTTCGCCAACCTGCGCGCCTACTACGGCTTCATGTTCGGCCACCCGGGCAAGAAGCTGCTCTTCATGGGCAACGAGTTCGCGCAGGAGCGCGAGTGGAACCACGATCGCAGCCTCGACTGGCATCTGCTCGACGACGGCCTGCACCAGGGCATGCAGGCGCTGGTGCGCGACCTGAACCATCTGCATCGCGAATGCGCGTCGCTGCACCAGCGCGATTTCACGGCCGACGGCTTCGAGTGGGTGTCGCACAGCGACGCCGCGCACAGCGTGTTCAGTTTCGTGCGCCGCAGCCTGGGCGCGGCCACGCTGATGCTGGTGGTCAGCAACTTCACGCCGGTGGTGCGGCAGGGCTGGCGCGTGGGCGTGCCGCGTGCGGGGCGCTGGCGCGAACGGCTCAACACCGATTCGGCCCACTATGGCGGCAGCAACGTCGGCACGGCGCTGGGCCTTGCCGATTCGCAGGCCGTGGCCTGCAACGAACGCGCGGATTCGATCGTCATCGATCTGCCGCCGCTGGCCACGGTGATGTTCGAATGGAAGCCCTGATCGACGCATCCGCCCTGGCGCAGGCGCCCAGGCTCGCCCTGCAGGACGGCCGGCCCTGGCCGATGGGCGCCAGCGTGGACGGTGACGGCGTGAACTTCGCCGTGTTCTCGGCGCATGCCACGGCCATCGATCTGTGTGTCTACGACACCGAAGGCCTGGTCGAGATTGCGCGCAGCCCCCTGCCCGGCCGCAGCGGCGATGTCTGGCACGGCTGGCTGCCCGGCGCGACGGCCGGCGCTGGTGTACGGCCTGCGTGCGCACGGACCGTGGGCACCCCAGCACGGCCATCGCTTCAACGCCCACAAGTTGCTGCTCGACCCGTATGCACGCGAGACGGTCGGCCAGTTCAGCTGGGACGCGCGCCACCGCGGCGACGATGCCGCCCATCCGCAGTTGCCGGACCGGCGCGACAACGGCAGCGCGGCACTCAAGGCGCGTGTCGTGCACGACCGCTTCGATTGGCAGGGCGATGCGGCGCCGCGCACCCCTTGGGCCGACACGGTGCTGTACGAACTGCACGTGCGCGGTTTCACCAAGCTTCACCCGGGCGTGCCCGAGGCGCAGCGCGGCACCTATGCCGGCCTGGCTTCGGACGCCGCCATTGCGCATCTGCAGCGCCTGGGCATCACTGCAGTGAACCTGCTGCCGGTGCACCGCTTCATCGACGAAGAGCGGCTGGTGCGCATGGGGCTGCGCAACTACTGGGGCTACAACACGCTGGGCTACTTCTGCCCCGAGCCACGTTATGCCAGTGCGACTGCGCACGCCGCCCACCACGACGGTCAGGTGGTGCGTGACGAGTTCCGGCACATGGTGCGGCGCCTGCATGCGGCCGGCATCGAAGTCATCCTCGACGTGGTCTTCAACCACACCGCCGAGACCGATGAGTTCGGCCCCACACTGAGCTGGCGCGGGCTGGACAACGCCAGTTGGTACCGCCTGGTCGAGGGCCATGCCTCGGCCTATGAAAACCACACCGGCTGCGGCAACACCCTGGACCTGCGGCATCCGCGTGTGCTGCAGATGGTGATGGACAGCCTGCGCTACTGGGTACAGGCGTTCCACGTCGACGGTTTCCGCTTCGACCTGGCCTCGGTGCTGGGCCGCGGCCACCATGGCTTCGATCGTGACGGTCCGTTTTTCGCCGCCCTGGCACAAGACCCGTTGCTGGCCGGCGTGAAGCTGATCGCCGAGCCCTGGGACATCGGCCCTGGGGGATACCAGCTCGGTCAGTTCCCCACCGGCTGGGTCGAGTGGAACGACCGCTTCCGCGACACGATGCGCGCCTTCTGGCTCGGCGGCGATTGCACGCGCGGCGAGTTCGCCCGGCGCCTGTGCGCCTCGTCCGATGTGTTCCAGCAGCGGCAGCGCGCGCCGACGGCGTCGCTGAACTTCATCGTCGCCCATGACGGTTTCACGCTGCGCGACCTGCTCAGCCACGACCTACGCCACAACCAGGCCAACGGCGAAGACAACCGCGATGGGCACGCGCACAACCTGAGCTGGAACTGCGGCTTCGAAGGTCCCACCGACGATCCGGAAGTGCTGGCACTGCGGGAGCGGCTTTCGCGTGCGCTGCTGGCCACGCTGTTGCTGGCACAGGGCACGCCCATGTTGGCGGCGGGCGATGAACTCGGCCACAGCCAGCAGGGCAACAACAACCCGTATTGCCAGGACAACACGCTGACCTGGATCGACTGGAGCCGGATCGACGAAACGCTGATCGACTTCGTGGCCAGGCTGCTGAGCTTGCGCCGTCGCTGGCTGCCGCTCGGTGCCGACTGGTTCGATGGGCAGACGCCCGCCCATGGTGAAACCGGCCTGCGCTGGCTGCGCGCCAATGGCCAGGCCCTGAGCAGCGAACACTGGAACAACCATGTGTCGCGCGTGCTCGGCGTGTGCATCGGCCGGCCGGCGCGCAATCCCGGCCCGCTGCTGCTGCTGTTCAATGCCGGTGACCGCGACATGCCCTTCGCGCTGCCCGATGGTGACTGGCGCATGCTCATGGACAGCGCCGATCCTGAAGTCGACCTGGACGGCGCATCGCGCATGCTTCGCAACACCGCCACCTTGCCGGCACGCAGCGTGTGGCTGCTTGGCGCTGCCGCGCACGACGCCACCGGGACCTGAGCCATGCGATTTCCCCGTGCCAGCGGCGTGCTGCTGCATCCCACGTCCTTGCCGGGCCCGCATGGCTGTGGCGACTGCGGGCCGGCGGCCCATCATTTCGTGGACTGGCTGGTCTCGGCGGGCCAGCGCTACTGGCAGGTGCTGCCGCTGGGTGGCATCGGCGCCGGCAACTCGCCCTATGCCAGCAACTCGGCCTTCGCCGGCAACCTGCTGCTGGTGGACTTAGGCGAACTTGCGGCGCAGGGCTGGTTGGATGCCGCCGATCTGGAGCCGGTGGAAGGCTTGCTGCCGCAGCGCGTGGACTATGGCGCCGTATACGAGTTCCGCATGCAACGCCTGGCCCGTGCCGCCCAGCGCTTTGCGGAGCTGCCCACCGACAGCGACGCGCACATCGCATTCAATGCCTTTTGCGCAGACCAGGCCGACTGGCTCGACGATTTCAGCCTGTTCATGGCCTTGAGCGAAGCGCAGCAGCATCGCCAGTGGTGCGATTGGCCGGCGCCGCTGGCCACGCGGGATGCGCACGCGTTGGCGCAGGCCCGCGAGACCCAAGCACAGCGCATCGGCTTCTGGAAGTTCGGGCAATGGTGCTTCTTCCGCCAGTGGCTCAAGCTCAAGGCCTACGCCAAGCAACGTGGCATCGAGATCATCGGTGACGTGCCCATCTTCATTGCGCACCACAGTGCCGAGGTCTGGGCCAACCCGTCCTTGTTCGAACTGGACTCAGGCGGCCGCCCCACGGTGGTGGCTGGCGTGCCGCCCGACTTCTTCAGTGCCACCGGGCAGCGCTGGGGCAACCCGCTGTACCGCTGGAAGGTGCACGCCCGCGACGGCTACGCCTGGTGGGTGCAGCGGCTGCGGCGCACCTTCGAACTGGTCGATGTGGTGCGCATCGACCATTTCCGCGGCTTTGCCGGCTACTGGGAAATTCCGGCCAGCGAACCCACGGCGGTCAAGGGAGTCTGGCGTACCGGGCCGGGCGCGGCGCTGTTCAAGGCGCTGAATGCCGCGCTCGGGCCGATGCCGATCATTGCCGAGGATCTGGGCGTGATCACACCCGACGTGGTGGCCCTGCGCAAGCGTTTTCACCTGCCGGGCATGCGCATCCTGCAGTTCGCCTTCGACGGCGATGCCAGCAATCCGTTCCTGCCGCATCAGCACGAGAACGACACCGTGGTCTATCCAGGAACGCACGACAACGACACCAGCATCGGCTGGTGGGCCGGCGCCAGCGAACACGAGCGCCATTTCGCCCGGGCCTACCTCGACACGGACGGCCACGACATGGCCTGGGCGCTGATCCGCAGCGCCTGCGCCTCCGTGGCGGACACTGCCATCTACGCGATGCAGGATGTGTTCGCGCTGCCCACCGACAGCCGCATGAACTTCCCCGGCCAGAGCCAGGGCTGGTGGGAATGGCGTCTGCAATGGAGCCAGGTGCATCCCTGGCATGCGCAGCGCCTTCTCAGCCTTTGCCAGCTGTATGGCCGCAGCGGGAGTGCTGCGCCGCCCGCGGCCTGAGCCACCAAACAGCGAGCCCGAAAAAGCAGAAGGCGCCCTGATGGGCGCCTTCTTCACTTCAACAGGCAGCGGGACTCAGCGCACCACGGCGATCTGTTCGCGCTTGCCGTCCTTGTAGGTGAACAGGGTCAGCGCGCCGTTCTTGATGTCACCCTTTTCGTCGAAGCCGATGTTGCCGGTGACGCCCTTGTAGCCGTCGGTCTTGGCCAGCACGGGCAGGTACTTGGCGGGATCTGACGAACCGGCCTTTTCCATCGCCGCGGCCATCAGCATCAGCGCGTCATACACATACGGCGCATACACCTGCACGTCGGTGTTGTTCTTGGCCTTGAACTTGGTGCGGAACTCATCCATGCCCGCCTTCTGCTCGCCTTCGACACCACCGGCCTCGGCGCACACCACCTGGCCGTCGGCCATCGCGCCGGCCGCCAGCTTGGGCAGTTCGCCCGAGCAGATGCCGTCACCGCCGACGAACTTGGCATTGATGCCGAGCTGCTTCATCTGACGCATCATCGGCCCGGCTACGGCGTCCATGCCACCGAAGAACACCACGTCGGGCTTCTTCGCCTTGATCTGGGTCAGGATGGCGGTGAAGTCAGTGGCCTTGTCGGTGGTGAACTGGCGGTCCAGCGTCTTGCCGCCGGCGGCCTTGACGGCCTTCTCGAATTCGTCGGCCACGCCCTGGCCATAAGCCGTGCGGTCGTCGATGACGGCGATGTTCTTGCCCTTGAGTTCGTTCACCGCGTACTTGCCGAGCGTGCCGCCGAGGTGCACGTCATCAGCCACGACGCGGAAGGTGGTGTTAAAACCCTGGCGCGTGAACTTCGGGTTCGTGGCCGAGGGCGAGATCTGCGGGATGCCGGCGGTGTTGTAGACCTGCGAGGCCGGGATCGAGGTGCCCGAGTTCAGGTGGCCGATCACTCCCTGGACCTTGGAGTCCACCAGCTTCTGCGCCACCGCGGTGCCCTGCTTCGGATCGCCGGCATCGTCTTCGGCGATGAGCTCGAACTTGGCCTTCTGCCCGCCGATCATCACGCCCTTGGCGTTGAGGTCTTCGATGGCCATGCGCGCACCCATCTCGTTGTCCTTGCCCAGGTGCGCGATAGCGCCGCTGGTCGGGGCAACGTGGCCAATCTTGATGACCAACTCGGTGGGCGGCGGCGGCGCGGCGGGCGCCGGCGCGGCGGCTGGGGCCGCCGCAGTCGCCTTGGGCGCCTCTTCCTTCTTGCCACAGGCCGCAAGCAGCACAGCCGCGGACGCGATAACCGAGAGGGTAAATTTGTTCATGGGTGTTCCATTGAAAAATGAGGTACCCAGGATGATAAGGGATAGCCGATCCGGCCCGACATGCGGGTCACCGCG
Source organism: uncultured beta proteobacterium (assembly GCA_963743935.1). Lineage (GTDB taxonomy): Bacteria > Pseudomonadota > Gammaproteobacteria > Burkholderiales > Burkholderiaceae_C > Rubrivivax. Next base: position 209,262 of record CAVURQ010000001.1, read on the forward strand.
GGTTGATTTTTTCTGCGGCTGTCCCGTCAACCCCAGATTTCAGTGCTTCGGCGCCGCAGCCTGGCCCTGCGCGTGATGCACGACGTTCACCCCGCGCGCCAGGTAGTCGCGCCACCGCTGCCTCGCAAGCTTGCGCTCTTCGGCGTCGTCCGAGACCACCTCGATGATGCGCTCGAAGCGATCCAACTCGCGCGGCATCGCGCCACCCAGGCTGACCAGGATCTTCGGCCCCGGCTCGGGAGCGTCGCTCTCGCAAAGCCAGATTGGCGTTCGCTGCAGCGAGGCGTCCATGGTCTGGCCGGTACGCACACGCAGATGCGGTACGAACTCATGCGCCTCGAAGACCCAGAGTTCCCGGTCCAGCGCCTGCAGCGTGGACGCTGGCGCCGCCACCTGCACTTGCGCACCCTGCCGCCAGGCCTTGCGCAACAGCCGGCATGCGAAGCGCAGGGGTTCGCTCACGCCCGTATGGAACTCGGCCTGCAGCATCAGCGCGTTGTGGCGCGCGCCAGCACGAACTGCGTCAGCAGCGGCACCGGCCGGCCGGTGGCACCCTTGTTGGCGCCGGACTTCCAGGCGCTGCCGGCAATGTCGAGATGCGCCCAGGGGTACTTGGAGGTGAAGCGCTTGAGAAACATGGCGGCGGTGATGGCGCCGCCGGCACGCGGGCCGACATTGCCCATGTCGGCGAAGTTGCTTTTCAGGCCTTCGTCGTACTCCTCGTCCAGCGGCATGCGCCAGCAAGGGTCGAGGGCGGTCTGGCCGGCGGTGTCGAGTTGCGCGGCCAACACGTCGTCGCTGCTGAACAACCCGCTGCGATGGTGGCCCAGCGCCACCACGCATGCACCGGTCAAGGTGGCGATGTCGATCACCGCGGCGGGCTTGAATCGCTCGGCATAGGTCAGCGCATCGCACAGGATGAGGCGGCCTTCGGCGTCCGTGTTGAGAATCTCCACCGTCTGTCCGGACATGCTGGTGACGACGTCGCCGGGTTTGACGGCGGCGCCGTCGGGCATGTTCTCGCACGCCGGAATCAGCCCCACCAGGTTGATCTTCGGCTTGAGCTGCGCGACGGCGCGAAACGTGCCCAGTACGCTGGCTGCACCGCCCATGTCGAACTTCATCTCGTCCATGTCGCCGGCCGGCTTGATGGAGATGCCGCCGGTGTCGAAGGTGATGCCCTTGCCCACCAGCACCACGGGCGCAGCCGCCTTGCCGGCGCCCTGGTAGCGCAGCACGATGAACTTCAAGGGCTGACGCGAGCCCTGTGCCACCGCGAGGAAACAACCCATGCCGAGCTTCTCGACCTCCTTGTGGTTCAACACCTCGACGCCCAGGCCGAAATCCTTGCCCAGTCGCTTTGCCTCGTCGGCAAGAAAAGCGGGCGTGCAATGGTTGCCGGGCCGGTTGGCGCATTCGCGCGCCAGTGCCACGCCCGCGGCCATGGCCTCGCCACGGTGCAGGCCTTCGTTCGCGGCGATCGATTCGGCCGCGCTGCACACCAGGCTCACGCGATGCAGCTTCGATGCCGGCGGCGCCGAGGGTTTGGTGTGGCGGTACAGATAGGTGCCTTCCGCAATCGCCATCGCCACGCACTGCGCGTGCGCCTCGCCCATCGGCTGGGGCAGCGCGCTGGCCACCAGCAGATGCCTGGCGCCGCTGCCCTTGATCTGACCCAATCCCGCGAGCAGCGCCGACCTTAAGGCCTTGGCGGATGCATCCGCGGCCACCGCAAACACCACGCGTGGCGTCTTCACGCCCGTCACACGATGCAGGTACAGGCAGCGGCCGGCCTTGTAGACCAGGTCGCCGTCCTTCAGTGCGTCATTCAATGTTGTGCCCAGAGCCTTGCCCAAGGAAGCGGCATCGGTGCCTTCGCCAACGACGATCAACAGCGCGTCGGCCTCGGCGTTGCGCAAGTCCTTGGCCTCGGCCACGAGTATCTTGAAGTCCATAATTCGATCCACTTTGAAAACCGAACCATGTTATTCGATCGATCGCTGAGGCGCGAACTGGCCCGCAGCTTCGGTGCCACGCTGGTCGTGCTGCTGACCATCGTCATCACCATGCTGCTGGTGCGAACGCTTTCACTGGCGGCGAGCGACCTGGTCGAGCCCAAGGACGTGGTGCTGGTGCTGGGCTACACCACGCTGGGCCAGTTGCCGACCATCCTGTGCGTGTCGCTGTTCGCGGCCATTGTCGTCACGCTCGGGCGCATGTACCGCGACAGCGAGATGGCCATCTGGTTTGCCAGCGGGCTGGATCTGACGCGCTTCGTGCGGCCGGTGCTGCACACCTTCTGGCCGGTGCTGCTGGTGGTGTGCCTGTTGCTGGTGTTTGCCTGGCCCTGGGTCAACCGCAACAGCAGCGAACTGCGCGACCGCTATACCCAGCGCTCCGACCTGGCGCGCGTGTCGCCTGGTGTGTTCCAGAGTTCGGCCGATGGCCGGCGCGTGTTCTTCGTCGAGCGCGACACAGCCGACGAGATGAGCGTGCGCAACATCTTCGCGTTGTCGAACAAGGACGCGGTCGAAAGCGTGGTGTCGGCGCGCAGCGGCCACTTCGACATCCAGGACGACGAGCGCTTCCTGGTTCTCGAGTCCGGCCAGCGCAGCGACATCGACAGCCAGACGGGCGAATCCACGCTGGCCGGCTTCGAGAACTATCGCGTGCTGGTCGACATCAAGGCGCTGCGGCGCGCCCAGGAGCCGGCGCCCAAGGCGCTGGACACGGTCGACTTGCTGCGCACGCCGAGCTTGAAGAACCAGGGCGAGCTGGTCTGGCGCCTGGGCCTGATGTTGGCCGCGGCCAACCTGTGCTTGCTGGCCATCGGCCTGGCCTACGTCAATACGCGCCGGCCCAACAACTGGAACCTCGTGTTCGCTCTGCTGGGCTCGCTGACCTACTTCAACTCGATCAACCTGACGCAGTCCTGGGTCGCTGCCGGTCGCTTCGGCATGGCCGCATCGTTGATCACCCTGCACGGCGGCGTATTCCTGCTGGCGCTGGCGTTGTTGTGGTGGCGTGACCATGCGGCGGTGCTGCACTTTCGCCGCTCTGCCGTGCGCCGGGTGAGCGCATGAAGACCGTACGCCGCATGCTCTACCGCGACATCGGTGCGTCGGTGGCGTTCGTGGCACTGGCGTTCCTGTCGCTGTCGTTCTTCATCGACTTCGTCGACGAGATCCAGCGCATCGGGCGCAGCGGCTTCACCCTGTGGGCCGCGATCTTCAGCGTGATGCTGGAGATGCCCGGCAACCTTTACGAGCTGATGCCGATTGCCGTGCTCATCGGCACGATCTACTCACTCGCCAGACTGGCGCAGTCCTCGGAGTTCACGATCCTGCGTACCGGCGGCCTGAGCCCCGGGCGCGCGTTGCGGCTGCTGACCGTGCTGGCGTTGATCTTCAGCGCCATCACCTTCGCCATCGGCGAGTACGTGGTGCCGCTCACGGAAACGCAGACCGTGTTGATGAAGGCCGCGTCGGCCGGCGGGCGCAAGCTCGGCCGCACCGGCGCCTGGCTGAAGGAGCGGCGCGTGACGGAACAAGGCGAACGCAGCTTTTCCGTCAACGTGGCGGGCATCGACGGCAAGGGCAATCTCGACGGCATCCGCATCTTCGAGTTCGACGCCAACGGACGCCATCTGTCGCGCACCAGCGCGCGGCATGGACGGGTCGGTGCCGACAATGTCTGGACGCTCGAGGAGGTCGAGCTAGTGCGCTGGCCGGCAGGTGAAGGCGTCGCATCGGACGCTGTCGTGCGCCAGACGCTGCCCCAGCTCAAATGGGCCAGCACGCTGAGTGCGGGGGTGGTGTCCGCCGCCGTGCTGCCGCTGAAGACCATGTCCACGGTGGAGCTGTGGCGCTACAGCGACCACCTGAGCGATCAGGAACAGGCTTCGCAGCGTTATCAGATCCAGTTCTGGAAGAAGACGCTGTACCCGCTGGCCTGCGTCGTGCTCACGGCCCTGGCGCTGCCCTTTGCCTACCTGCATGCACGCGCCGGTGGTATCAGCCTGAAGGTGTTCGGCGGCATCATGCTGGGCATCAGTTTCGTGCTGCTGAACAACGTGTCGGGACACATCGGCATGCTGCGCGGCTGGACGCCCTGGCTCGTCGCGGCGCTGCCGAGCGCTCTGTTCACCTTGCTGTCCTTGGCCGCCTTCGGCTGGCTGGTGCGGTATCGATAAGCGCCATCCGATGAGACGCAGCGGAGTGATCCTGTTTGCCCACGGTGCGCGTGACGCACGTTGGTCCGCGCCCTTCGAGGCGGTGGCGCAACAGGTGCAGCGACAGCGCCCGCAGTCGCGGGTGCAACTGGCCTATCTGGAGTTCATGACGCCGAGCCTGCCCGAAGCCGGATCGGCGCTTTGTGCGGCCGGCTGCACCCGCATCGAGGTGCTGCCGCTGTTCCTGGGCACCGGAGGCCATCTGCGCAAGGACTTGCCGCCGATGGTGCAGGCCTTGCGCGAGCAGCATCCGCAGGTGCACTGGTATCTGCATGCCGCCGTCGGCGAGCATGAGGCCGTCATACAAGCCATGGCCGCGGCGGCGGTGGCCTTGCTGCCCGATCCGGCTTCGGCCCAAGGCGATCGCGCATGAACCTGCACCAGTTCCGCTTCGTGCAGGAGGCGGTGCGCCGCAACCTGAACCTCACCGAGACGGCCAAGGCCCTGTTCACATCGCAGCCCGGTGTCAGCAAGGCCATCCTCGAGCTGGAGGAAGAACTCGGCATCGACATCTTCGCGCGCCACGGCAAGCGGCTGCGCCGCGTCACCGAGCCGGGGCAGGAGGTGTTGAAGGCCATCGACATCATCCTGCGCGAAGTCGCCAACCTGAAACGCATCGGCGACGAGTTCTCCAAGCAGGAGGCTGGCACGCTGTCCATCGCCACCACGCACACCCAGGCGCGCTACGTGCTGCCCGGCCCGGTGGCGCTGCTGCGCAGACGCTACCCGAAGGTGCAGGTCGTGCTGCACCAGGGCACGCCGGCCCAGGTGGCGCAGATGCTGCTGGCGGAAACGGCCGACATTGGACTGGCCACCGAATCGCTGTCCGACTTTGATGAACTCGTGACCCTGCCCTGTTATGAATGGCAGCACGCCATCGTGGTGCCACGCACGCACCCGCTGGCCACGGTGCAACGCCCGACGCTGGAGCAGGTGGCCGCGGAGCCGCTGGTCACCTATCACCCGACGGTGACCGGACGCACACGCATCGATGCGGCCTTTGCCAAGGCGCGGCTGAAACCGCAGTTCGCGCTGGAGGCACTGGATTCCGACGTCATCAAGACCTACGTGCGCCTGGGTCTGGGCACCGGCATCGTGGCCGAGATGGCGGTGCGCGACGAGCCCGCCGACGGCGAACTGGTGTCGCAACCCGCCGGCCACCTCTTCGGCCAGAACGTGGCGCGTGTGGCCTTCAGGCGTGGCGCCTACCTGCGCGTGTTTGTCTACACTTTTGCCGAACTGCTGTCGGACCGGCTGACGCGTGCGCTGATCCAGCGCGCGATGAGCGGCGGCGGCGATGACTACCAGATGTAATCACCCCATGACCGAATCCACACTCACCATCACCACGCCAGCCCTCAAGAGCCGCCTGCCGCAGGTCGGCACCACCATCTTCACGGTCATGTCGGCGCTGGCGCAGAAACACGCCGCGGTGAACCTGGGCCAGGGCTTCCCCGATTTCGAATGCGATCCGGCCCTGCTGGACCTTGTGAATGCGGCGATGCGCGAAGGCCTCAACCAGTATCCACCGATGCCCGGCGTGGCACCGCTGCGCGAAGCCGTTGTGCAGAAGGTCGAGCGCTTGTACGGCCACCGCTATGACCCCGACACCGAGGTCACCATCACCGCCGGCGCGACGCAGGCCATCCTCACCGCGGTGCTGTGCTGCGTGCACCCGGGCGACGAGGTCATCGTGCTCGAACCCTGCTACGACAGTTATGCACCGAACATCGAGCTGGCCGGCGGTGTGGTCGTGCGCGTGCCGCTGGTGCCGGGCACCTTTCGCCCCAACTTTGCCGCCATCGCCGCCGCCATCACGCCGCGCACCAAGGCGATGCTGGTGAATTCACCGCACAACCCCAGTGCCACCGTATGGACGGCGGCCGAGATGCAGCAGCTCGCCGCGCTGCTCGCGCCGACCGACATCGTGCTCATCTCCGACGAGGTCTACGAGCACATGGTCTTCGACGGCGCAGCGCACGTCAGCGCGTCGTCGCTGCCCGCGCTGGCCTCGCGCTGTTTTGTGGTGTCCAGCTTCGGCAAGACCTACCACGTCACCGGTTGGAAGGTCGGCTACGTGGTCGCGCCTGCCGCACTGATGGCCGAGTTCCGCAAGGTGCATCAGTTCAACGTCTTCACCGTCAACACGCCGATGCAGCATGCGTTGGCGCGTTTCATGGCGCAGCCGCAGCACTACCTGCAGTCTGCCGGCGTTCTACCAGCGCAAGCGCGACCTGTTCCGTGCCGGGCTGGCACAGACCCAGTTGCGCGTGTTGCCCAGCGAAGGCAGCTACTTCCAGTGCGTCGACTACAGCGGCGTCAGCGATCTGGCTGAAGTGCCCTTCTGCGAATGGCTGACGCGCGAGGTCGGCGTGGCGGCGATTCCGCTGTCGGTGTTCTACGCCGATGGTTTCGAGCAGAAGATCGCGCGGCTGTGTTTCGCCAAGCGCGACGAGACCTTGAACAACGCGTTGTCGCGACTGGCGCGCCTGTAGCGCCAGGCACGCCGGGCGTCAATGGCTGCGCTGCAGCTCGGCGCGCACGGCAGACATTTCGCTCAGGTCCAGATCGACCGGTGCCGTGGGCCGGTCTTCGACGACGGCGCCACCGACCTCATCCGAACGATCGAGACGGTCGAAGATCGACAGCGGCACGGTCGTGCCCAGGTCGTGCTGGTTGAGCAGGGGCAGAAGCACATCCACGTCGTCGGCTTGCTCGTCGCCCTGACGGTGCAGGTCGCGTGCCACGGCGAAGAGCGCGAGCACGTCGCGATAGGCAGGCAACTCGAACAGCTCGTTGCTGCGCTTGCGGAACAACAGGTTCTCCAGCTCGGCCATGGCGTCCAGCGGCACATGCCAGGCGTCCTGCAGTGCTGCCAGCACGGCCGGGTAGTCCTGCAGGTCGCGGCCGGCGTCGGGGTCGCTCTGCCAATCCGGGGCCACCGCGTTGAAACGGTGGTTGAAGCGCTTGCGCATGCGCTCGTAGGACTCGGGATCCTGGCGACGCCTATAGATCTCCAACAGCTTCAGGTAAGGCAAGGGGCTGACCCCTCCGGTGCTGCGCAGGTGCGACATGAGCAGATCGATCGCAGCCTCCTCCTCGCCCAGCACGACGAAGAACTCGGCCTGCTGCTCCAGATCGATGAGTTCGTCCACGCTGACTGCGCGCGTCAGCGCCTCCTGCGCCGTGGCCGCACCGAGCAACGCGCCGCTGCGTTGGAGATTCGATGACTCCTGCGGCGCATCTGCGGCGTCGAGCATTGCGTCCGCCGCCGTCACGAGGGGCGCGGGCACTGTGGTCATTGCCGGTGAGCGCTGGGGCGGCACGAGTGAGTCGGTGGCGGACGACGGCAGTGCGACGTGTGCTTCGGCAGATGTCGGCACGGCATCGGCGTCCAACGCCGCGGCCGCCTCAGCGCCGGCCACCCACCATCCGGCCTGGCGCTCGCGCTGCAGCGCGCGCACGCGAAGACCCAGCCACACGGCGCAGCCGGCCAGCAGCAGCACGGCCAACGACAGTGCCCAGGTCCAGCGGCTCTGGTCCTCGGACTGGGCGACACGCTGTCGCATCTGCTCCAGGCTGGCGCGATGGGCCGCGGCTTCGGCGCGCATGTCCTGCAGGCTCTTTTCCAGCGACGCCATGCGCTGCTCGGAGGCCGAGGCCGCGGCTTGCGCCGCACTGGCTGCCATCGCGGCGCTGGACGCCGCCGCATCCTGGGCCGCGACCGCCCGAATAGCCGCCTGCAGACGTTCTTCAGGTTCTTCGAGCGTCAGGCGGGGCGCGGCGCTTTCCGCGGGACGCGGCGCCGAAAGTTGCACGACTCGCGTTGCCGGTGGCCGTGCCGCGGCACGCGACTGTGCGCGCTTGCGCGGCGCATCGGCGCGGGCTGTCTGCGCGTTGGGCTTGGCACGGTTCGACTTCTTGACGGGCGCGCTGGCGACTCGCGCTGCCTTCGGTTCGGCACGCACCGGTGGCGGCTCGGCTGCGCTCGAGACGCGCACTGTGTCCGATGGGGCCATGGCAGGTGCTGCCAAGGTGGGGGCCGCGGTCGATGACGAGGCCGGTGCCGGCGCCAGTGCCAGCGGCGCGCTCGTGCCGGGTGGGTCGGCAAACACCACGAACTGTCGCGACACCGATCCACTGCAGCCCGCCGCCACGTTGACCGAGACCAGCGGCTCGTGTACCGGCACATTGCTGCGAATGCGCAGGCGCGTGCCATCGGGTCCATCGGACGAGCGCTCCAGCACGACACTCACTGCGGCAGGCGGCAGGCGCTGCTCGCCGATGCTCACCTCGGCCTGCAGGCAGGCCGGCGACAGGCTTTCGCCCGGCTCCAGGCGCAGAGGCACGGACAGGTCTAGCGCTTGGCCGAACACTACCGAATCCGGGATTCGGCCAAAACCCAAAGCCAGGGCATGCGATGCGGCTGCCAATCCCCAAAGTGCGAGGATTGAGTTGCTCAGGAGCCGCTTGGACATGCGTGGGTGGTGGTGCCTCGACTTTGAAAATGACTCTAGCACGCACGGTTACAAACGCCGCCTGGCCATCAGGTCGCTTGTGTGCAGCAGCGCACGGTTACGATAGCCGCTCACCTTGTGTCTGCCACCGCCCGACCTGCCATGAACACCTCGACCCTGAGTGTCGAAGAACGCCACAACATCGATTCCGGTGCCTGGTTCTCGACACTGTCGCAGCCCCTGCGCGAAGCCATGCTGGCACGCGCCGTGGTGCGACGGCTGAAGGACGGTGCGCCGCTGGCCTCGCGCGGCGCGGCGGCGGAAGAGTGGTGCGGCGTGGCGCTGGGCGCGGTGCGCATCAGTTCGGTGTCGCTGTCGGGCAAGCAGATCACGCTGACCTACGCCGAACCGGGCGTGTGGTTCGGTGACATCTCCCTCTTCGACGGCCTGCCGCGCACGCATGACGCCGACGCCCATGGCCAGACCACGTTGCTGGCGGTGCGCCGACCCGATTTCAAGGAACTGCTGTCGCAGCACGTGGAGCTTTACGACGCCCTGCTGCGGCTGAACTGCAGGCGCCTGCGGCTGATGTTCAACCAGTTCGAGGACCTCAACACACGACCGCTGCAGGCCCGGCTGGCCAAGCAGATCATCCTGCTGGCCAAGAGCTACGGCATCGCGCAGGGCGACGAGATCCGCATCGGCCTGCAACTGGCGCAGGAAGATCTGGCGCAGTTGCTGGGGGCGTCGCGCCAGCGCGTCAACCAGGAACTCAAGGGCTTCGAGCGTGACGGCGCCGTGCGTGTCGAGCCCACCCGACTGGTGGTGCTGTCGCGCGACAAACTGCTGCAGATTGCCGAGCGCTGAGCGACGCGCGCGACGGCCCGCCCGACACCGAAAGGATGAGTTGAATGGAGCATTTCCTGGGTACCAAGCCGATGACGGGCGTGCATGCCTTCGACAGCTCTGCGCTGCAGGCCCATCTTGAAGCGCATCTGCCCGGATTTGCCGGGCCGTTGACGGTAGAGCAGTTCAAGGGCGGTCAGTCGAATCCGACCTACAAGCTGGTCACGCCGCAGGCCTCCTACGTGATGCGCTCGAAGCCCGGGCCGGCCGCGAAGCTGCTGCCTTCGGCACACGCGGTGGATCGCGAGTTCAGGGTCATGCACGCGCTGGCCGGCAGCGACGTGCCGGTGCCGAAGATGCATCTGTTGTGCGAGGACGAAGCGGTCATCGGCCGCGCCTTCTACGTGATGCAGTTCGTGCAGGGCCGCGTGTTGTGGGACCAGTCGCTGCCGGGCATGACGCGCGACGAGCGTGGTGCGATCTACGACGAGATGAACCGCGTCATCGCCGCGCTGCACAAGCTGGATGTGGGCGCGCTCGGCCTGGCCGATTTCGGCCGCCCCGGCAACTACTTCGAGCGCCAGATCGCGCGCTGGAGCAAGCAGTACCAGGCTTCGAGCACCGGCGCCATCGAGGCCATGGACCGGCTCATCGAATGGCTGCCATCGCACATTCCACAAAGTGCCCGCGACGGCGCGATGGTCTCGGTCGTGCACGGCGACTTCCGGCTCGACAACCTGATCTTCCACCCGAGCGAGCCGCGTGTGCTGGCAGTGCTGGACTGGGAACTGTCCACCGTCGGCCACCCCTTGGCGGACTTCAGCTACCACTGCATGTCGTGGCACATCCCACCCGGCACCTTCAGGGGCATCGGCGGGCTCGACCATGCGGGCCTGGGCATTCCGCTGGAGGCCGACTACATGCGCCTGTACTGCGAGCGCAGCGGCCGCGGCACGCTGCAATCCCTGAAGGCCGACTGGAACTTCTACCTGGCCTACAACATGTTTCGCCTGGCCGCCATCCTGCAAGGCATTGCCAAGCGGGTCGAGGCCGGCACGGCAGCCAGCGAGCAGGCCCGCCAGTCCGGCGCCGGCGCAAAACCGCTGGCAGAGATGGGCTGGCGCTTCGCGCGGGCCGGCTGACGCGAGGCCGGTGGAGCGTCAGGGCCGCGCTGCCGTGGCCGGCAGCGTGGAGGCCGGGAACATGCTCGGCTGCGTGCTCGGCGTGCTCTGTTCGACATAGTCGATGGCCACGCGCTGGGCTTCCTTCAGCGCACATTCGAACAGCCGCAGCCAGGCCTGCAGGCTGGCCGCGTCGGGGGTCGGCAAGGCGGTGCGCAGGCTCAATCTACGCCGCCCGATCATCAGCACCAGTGCCTGCTCGGCAGGCGTTGGCAACGCCGCAAGCTCGCTGGCCAGCGCGCCGTCCAGCCATTGCAGCATCCAGGGCTTGTAGCTGCTCAACGCACCATGGCTGTCGCGCAGTGTCTTCAGTTCTGCGCTGGACAACTTGGGGAACATCACCAGCCAGCGCATCTCGGGCGGCGTGGTGGTGTCGATGCGCGTCTGCACGCCTTCGACATACTGGTCGAAGACGGCCTTTTCCATCGACTCCATCAGCGCGCGGTTCAGCACCAGCGCCTGCAGTTCGCGCGGCACCGACAGCTCGGCGCGCAGCCGCAACTCCTGCCCCTGGATGTACGGGCGCTGCGACGGCCCCCATTCGAGCCGCCAGGCCGTGGCCCCACAACGCCCGTCGATGACAAAACCATCGATCTCGCGCACGCCGCGCAGCGTCCATTGCTGCGAAGTGGCCCACGCAGCCTGCTCGCCGAAGGCCTGGGTTTCGGGTGGGGTCGCACCGAGCCAGCGTTTGATGGAATCGAGCATGGTTTAGAGTCGGTTGCCGCGCAACACAGTTCGCGCGGGTGAAGGACAAAGGATGATCGAGGTCTACTCCTGGCCCACCCCGAACGGGCACAAGGTGCACGTCATGCTGGAGGAATGCGCCCTGCCCTACAAGGCCATTGCAGTGGATATCGGCAAAGGCGACCAGTTTCGAAGTGATTTTTTGGCGATAAGCCCCAATAACAAGGTTCCGGCGATCGTCGATCCCGACGGGCCGGACGGCGAAGCGATCTCGCTGTTCGAATCCGGCGCGATCCTGCTCTACCTGGCTTCCAAGACCGGCCGCTTCCTGCCCAGGACCACGCGCGCCAAGTTCGAGGTGCTTCAGTGGTTGATGTTCCAGATGGGCGGCGTCGGGCCGATGCTGGGACAGGCGCACCACTTTCGCATCTATGCACCGGAGAAGATCCCCTACGCCTTCGATCGCTACACCAACGAGGCCAAGCGCCTTTACGGCGTGATGAACAAGCGCCTGGCGAAGAGCAAGTACCTGGGCGGGCCGGAGTACTCGATTGCCGACATCGCCACATTCCCGTGGCTGCGCTCCTGGAAGAACCAGGGCATCGACTGGGATGACCATCCGCACCTGAAAGGCTGGTTCGACGAGATCGCCGAACGCCCCGCCGTGAAACGCGGCGTCGAGGTGCTGGCCGGGCTGCGCAAGCCCTTGTCGGACGACAAGGCGCGCGCGGTGCTGTTCGGCACGGAGCAGTACAAGGCGCGCTGACACATCGGCGCGCGCGACTGGAAGCGCAAGGTCGAGCGCCCGAGTCGCCCGTGCCGGGGCCTGCGGCCTAGAATTCGCCGCGCGTGCGGGCTGCCCGTAGCTCAACTGGATAGAGCACCAGCCTTCTAAGCTGGGGGTCGGGGGTTCGAGTCCCTCCGGGCAGGCCAATCGATGGCCAGGGCCTTGTTGCCGGCAAGCAGCGGCTGGAACAACGGCGCGAGTGCGTTCAAGGCGTGGCCAGCAGGTCGCGCGTGTGGCGCGCGATCATCAATTCTTCGTTGGTCGGGATGACCCAGGCGCGTGTGCGGCTGGCAGCCGTGCTCAGTCGCGGGCCATGCGCCGCATTGGCGGTGGCGTCGAGTTCGACACCCAGCCAGGCTGCGGCGCGGCAGACCTTCTCGCGGATCGGCGCGGCGCGTTCACCGATGCCGGCGGTGAAGACGATCGCGTCCAGCCCGCCGAGGGCTGCCGCCAGCGAGCCGAGTTCGCGGCCGATGCGGTAACAGAACAGATCGATCGCCAGTTGGGCACGCGGCTCGGCCGAATCGAGCAGCACGCGCATGTCGCTGGACACACCCGACACGCCGAGCAGTCCCGACTGGCTGTAGATCAGTTTCTCGATGGCGCGCGCGTCCATGCCGCGTTCGTCCATCAGGTACAGGATCACGCCGGGGTCGATGGCGCCGCAGCGCGTGCCCATCGGCAGGCCGTCGACGGCGGTGAAGCCCATCGTGCTGGCGATGCTGCGCCCACCCTGCAGCGCGCACATGCTGGCGCCGTTGCCGAGGTGCAGCACCACCGTGCGCCCGCGCGCGGCCGCTTCATCGAACTGCGGCAGTACCGAGGCGATGTATTCGTAGGACAGGCCGTGGAAGCCGTAGCGGCGCACACCGGCATCGCTGAACTCCTGCGGCAGCGCGAACATCTGCGCCAGCGGCGGGTTCGTGCGGTGCATCGCGGTGTCGAAGCAAGCCACCTGCGGCAGCTGCGGCGCGCGCGCCAGCAGCTCGCGAATGGGCGCCAGGTTGTGCGGCTGGTGCAGCGGCGCCAGCGGCACGAACTTCTGCAGCCGCTGCACCGTGTCCGCGTCCACACGCACCGGCGCGCCGAACTCGGTGCCGCCATGCACCACGCGGTGGCCGACCGCGGCCAGGCGCTGGCCCGTGTCCTGGCTGGACTTCAACCAGTCGAGGATGTGCGCCAGCGCGCCGTCATGGCCGAGGCGCTGGCCGCTGTCCCACCGCTGCTCGCTCAATGTCCTGCCGTCGGCGTCCTTGGCGATGAAGCGCGCCGCGTTGTAGAGGCCTTCGACCTGGCCGGCCGCGACCGCGTGGAGTTCCGTGGCGCGATCGGCGCCGCGTTGCGGCAAACAGCGAGAACTTGATGCTCGACGAGCCGGCGTTCAGCACCAGGATCGTGTCGGTCATTGGATGGCCTGGGCCGCGTTGTCGCGCCGCGCCTGCGCCACGAGCACCGCCACCGCGCACGACGCCAGCCGTGCCATCACCGAATCGGCGCGGCTGGTCAGGATGATCGGCACCTTCGCGCCGAGCACGATGCCGGCGCAATCGGCCTTGGCCAGGAAGGACAGGCTCTTGGCCAGCATGTTGCCGGCTTCGAGGTCGGGCACGATCAGCACGTTGGCGCGCCCGGCCACGGGCGAATCGAGCTTCTTGATGATCGCCGCCTCCAGGCTGATGGCGTTGTCCAGCGCCAGCGGGCCGTCGAGGATGGCACCGGTGATCTGGCCGCGCTCGGCCATCTTGCACAGCGCCGCGGCCTCGATGGTCGACGGCACCTGCGGGTTCACCGTTTCCATCGCCGACAGGATGGCCACGTGCACGGGCTCGAAGCGCAGCGCGTGCGCCAGGTCGATGGCGTTCTGCACGATGTCGACCTTGTCCGCCAGTGTCGGCGTGATGTTCACCGCCGCGTCCGAGATGATCAGCGCATCGGCATGCGAAGGCACGTCCATCACGAAGCAGTGGCTGATGCGGCGTGCGGTGCGCAGGCCGGTGTCCTTGTGCACCACCGCGGCCATCAACTCGTCGGTGTGCAGGCTGCCCTTCATCAGCGCCTCGGCACGGCCGCACCTCACCAGTTCCACGGCCATCGCCGCCGCCGCGTGGCTGTGCGGCGCGTCGACGATCTCGAGCGCCGAGATGTCGAGCTTGGCTTGTCGTGCCACCGCTTCGATCTTCGCCTTCGGCCCGACCAGGATCGGCACGATGAGGCCGAGCTTGGCGGCGTCCACCGCACCGGACAGCGAACTTTCGTCGCAGGGGTGTGCGACCGCAGTGATCACCGGCGCGAGCGCCTTGGCCGCGTCGACCAGAAGTTTGTACTTTTGATGCCTCACAGGTGCGGTTTCCCGGTCGACCGTGGCCGCTGAAGGCGTCCGCCAGGGGTCGTCCGTGGCGGTGGAGATGGATGCCATTGCAGATCCTAGAAGACGGGAGCGTGTCGGCCGAGCGCGGGCAGGGGACACTGCGACGATTATTGCAGCCTGACCGCAGAGAATGCTGCATTGCACCAATCGGGGCGCTCGGCGGCAGGTGCGTGCCGTGCCACCTACAATTCTTTCACTGCAAGACGGCGCATCGACCTGCGCCAAGCCGATGCCTGACATGACCACTACCGCCACACCCTCCACCGCCGCACCTGGCGCCCCGCTGCCACTGGCGGGCAAGACCGCACTCGTCACCGGGGCGGCGCGCGGCATCGGCCGCGCGGTCGCGCGCAAGCTCGCGCAGGCCGGCTGCGATGTGGTCGTCAACTACTACAACAGCCACGAAGAGGCCGAGGCGCTGTGTGCGGAGTTCGTCGCACTGGGGCGCCGCGCGGTGGCGATCAAGGCCAGCGTGAGCCAGCCCGACAGCGTCGACGAGCTGTTCACCGAACTGCGCAAGCACTTCGATCGTCTCGACATCGTCGTCAGCAATGCCGCCAGCGGCGTGCTCAAGCCGGCGCTGCAGATGACGCTGAAACACTGGCGCTGGTGCATGGAGACCAATGCCTTCGCGCTGAACCTGCTGGCGCAGCGCGCCGCACCGATGATGGGCGCCGGTGGCCGCATCATCGCCCTGTCCAGCCTGGGCTCGGTGCGCGCGATGCCGAACTACGCCTTCATCGGCGCGTCGAAAGCGGCGCTGGAATCGCTGGTGCGTTCGCTGGCGCAGGAGATGGGGCCTGACGGCATCCGCGTGAATGCGGTCAGCGCGGGCGTGGTCGAGACCGATGCGCTGAGCTATTTTCCCAACCGCGATGAACTCGTGGCTTCGTTCAAGGCGCGTTCGCCCGCCGGGCCGGTGCTCACGCCCGAGGACGTGGCCGGCGCGGTGTACCTGCTGTGCCTGCCGGAGGCCGCGATGATCAACGGCCACACGCTCTTCGTCGATGGCGGCTTCGCCATTTCGGGTTGAGGCGCATGGGCAACGACGCAGCGGCTCCGCGCAGCATGGCGATCGACTCGGGGCTGGCCGGCAAGGTGGCGCTGGTCAGCGGCGGCAGCCGGGGCATTGGCCGCTCTGTGGTGGAACTGTTCGCCGCCGATGGCATGGACGTGGTCTTCTTCTATCGCGACAACGCCGCGGCCGCGCAGGAAGTGGTCGATGGCGTGCAGGCCGCTGGCGGCAAGTGCCAGGCCTTGCAGGTCGACGTCACCGATGCGGCTGCCGTGGCTGCGGCGGTGGACCAGGTGGTGGAAAGCCACGGCCGCATCGACGTGCTCGTCAACAATGCCGGCATCGTGCGCGACAACCTGCTCGGCATGCTTGAAGACGAGGACATCCGCGCCGTGCTCGACACCAACGTGGGCGGCGTGTTCAACCTCACGCGTGCCGTGGCGCGGCACATGATCTCCAAACGCTCGGGCCGCATCGTCAACTTGAGCTCGGTGGCCGCCGGAAAGGGCGGCCGGGGGCAGTCCAACTACGCCGCCAGCAAGGGCGCCATCGAGGCCTTCACGCGCGCCATGGCGGTGGAGCTGGCCTCGCGCAAGATCACGGTAAACTGCGTCGCTCCAGGCGTGATCGAAACCGAGATGTCGCAGGCCGTACGCGATCTCGCGGACGAGCAGATCAAGGCCCGCATCCTGCTGCGTCGCTACGGCCAGGCCCAGGACGTCGCCCATGCGGTGTGGTTCCTCGCCTCGCGCTTTGCCGACTACATCACCGGCGAGGTGCTGCACGTCGATGGCGGCTTCAAGATGGAATGAATCAAAAGGACCCCCCATGTCAGAACAAGCCATCACGCAGGCAGAGATCGATGCCGTGTTTCCCAAGGTGGCGCAGGTCGTCGCCGACGCGCTGGGCTGCGAGCTCGATGAAGTGACGCCCAAGGCCTCGCTGATCGCCGACCTGGACGCCGAATCGATCGACTTCCTGGACCTGGTGTTTCGCCTAGAAAAGGGCTTCGGCGTGAAGATCCCGCGCGGCAAGATCGTCGAGGACGCGCGCGGCCCGCTGCCCGAAGCCGAGTTCGAGAAAAAAGGTGTCGTCACCGAGGCCGGCCTGGCGCGGCTGCGCGAGTTTCTCTCCGAAGTGCCGGCCGATCGCATCAAGACGCCCTTGAAGGCCGGCGACGTGCCGCGCCTGTTCACGACCGAAACCTTCTGCAAGGTCGTGATCCGCGCACAGCGCGCGGCGGCGGCCTGAAGGCACGGCTGCCAAGCGGTGGCCAGCTCATGTCGCCCCATGACCGGACGCTTTCGCAGTTTTTCCTTCGTCGACCGCATCACTCGGCGCGATGCGGGCCGCGTCGAAGGCCACTACGACGTGCCGCTGGGCGCACACTTCCCGGCCTCGCTGATGGCCGAAGCCGTGGGCCAGCTGGCCGCCTGGTCGTCTATGGCGACGCTGGATTTCGCCTTCCGGCCCGTCGCCGGCCTGGCCAACGCGGTGCACTATCACCAGATCCCGAAACCCGGCTGCACGTTGCAGTTGCAGGCCGACATCGAACGCTGCGACGCCGAGGCCGTGGCCTACAGCGGTAAGGCCTTCATCGATGGCCAACTGGCGCTGGAGCTGGTGGACAGCGTCGGGCCAATGCTGCCGATGGAGGAATTCGACGAACCCGAAGCGGTGCGCGCCGACTTCCACACGCTGCTCGGCGGCGGCGCCTCGCCGGGGCGTTTCAACGGCGTGCCGTTGCCCGAGCTGCACGATCTGCGCTCCGAGCCCGGCGAGCGCCTGGGCGCCACGCTGTGGGTACCTGAAGCCGACGCCGCGCCCTACTTCGCCGATCACTTTCCGCGCCGGCCGGTGTTCCCCGGCACGCTGCTGATGGATGCATTGGCCGCTCTGTCGGTGCAGTTGGTGCAGCAGTCCGGCCCACTGGGTGACCACAGCGAACTCGTCACACGGAAGGTCACCCAGGTGAAGATCCGTTCGTTCACCGCCCCCGGGGCGCGTCTGCAACTCGAAGTCGTGCTGCAGGACGTCGATGCGCAGCGAGCCCGGCTCAAGGTCATGGCGCGCAGCGAGGACAAGACCATCGCCACCGCGCGCATCGAAGTCACGCCAAGGAATCAATCATGAGCACCCGCCGCCGTGTCGCCATCACCGGCCTGGGCCTGGTCACTCCCGTCGGCAACGATGTCGCCAGCACCTGGAGCGCACTGCTTGCCGGGCGCAGCGGGGCCGCGCGCATCGCCAGCTTCGATGCCAGTGGCTTCCCGGTGCGCATCGCAGCGGAGGTCAAGGGCCTGGACGATGCCGCGGTGCTGCAGGCGCTGGGGAGCGACCGCAAGCTGCTGAAGCTGGCCAACCGCTCGCACCGCTTCGCGCTGGTCGCTGCGGAGCAAGCTTTTGCCGACGCCGGGATCCGCCCGACTCCGGCCACAGCCACACGCTGGGGCTGCGTCGTCGGCACCGGCATGATGGGCGTGAGCTATGACGAGCTGGCGCAGGTGCAGCGGGATGCCGCCGCCAATGGCGAGCTGGAACCCACGCGGCTGCTCGACGCCCAGGGCTCGGCCGCCGACCCGCTGGTCTTCTGCCGCAGCAACTCCGGCGCCGGCGCGGCCCTGCTGGCGCGGGTGTTCGGCATCCAGGGTTATTCCAGCTCGGTGCACACCGCCTGCGCCTCGGGCGGCCAGGCCGTGGGCACAGCGCTCAAGCTGATCCGCCGCGGCGAGGCCGATTGCGTGCTGGCCGGCGGCTTCGATTCGATGATCAACCCGGTGGGCCTGGCGGGCTTCTGCCTGCTGAATGCGGTCTCGCCGGACAACGGCACGCCCGAGCGCGCCAGCCGCCCCTTCGACGCCTCGCGCAACGGCTTCGTGCTGGGTGAAGGCGCGGGCTTCCTGGTGCTGGAAGAGTGGCACGCGGCCAAGAAACGCGGCGCGCGCATCTATGCCGAGCTGGCAGGCGACGGCAACTCGCTGTCCAGCTACCGCATCACCGATTCGCACCCTTCCGGCGACGGGCCGATCCAGGCCATGCGCCAGGCCATCGCCGATGCCGGCGCGCAGCTTGCCGACGTCAACTACCTCAATGCCCACGGCACTTCCACGCCAATGAACGACCGCAGCGAGTGCGCGGCCGTCAAGGCGGTGTTCGGCGATGCGCGCGACCAGGTCGCGGTCAGCTCGACGAAGAGCGTCACCGGCCACCTGATCGCCGCCGCAGGCGCGGTGGAAGCCGCGATCTGCGCGCTGTCCATCCACCACGGCACGCTGCCGGTCAACGCCAACCTGCGCGAGCCGGACCCGGACAACGATCTGGACATCGTGCGCGATGCACCGCGTGCACGCCGCGTGCGGGTCGCGCTGTCCAACTCGCTGGGTTTCGGCGGCTCGAACAGTTGCCTGGCTTTCCGCCACCCTGATGACGTGGAGGCGTTGAAATGAAGACACCGCGCATCCTCATCACCGGCAGCGGCGCGATCTGCGGCTCTGGCCAGTCGCCCGATGAGATCCTGGCCGCGCTGCTAGAAGGCCGCACAGCCATCGGCCCGATCACGCAGTGGGACGCCAGCACCTGGCCGGTGGGCATCGCCGCCGAGGTGCCGGACTACAACGCCGGCAAGCTGACCGGCGATCGCAAGCTGCTCAAGCACATCCGCCGCGGCGACGTTTTCGGCCTGTATGCCGCCGACCGCGCCATCGAGCAGGCCGGCTTCGCCGCCTGGCGCGAAACGCTGGACGAGGCCGGCGCCGAAGCCTTTGCCGACAGCACGGGCGTCTTCGTCGGCTCCGGCGGCGGCAGCTTCAGCAACCAGTACGACTATCTGCCGCTGATCGCCGCGGCCAAGGGTGAGCTCAAGGCCTTCGGCCAGGAGCTGGCAGCCACGGTCAACCCGCTGTGGCTGCTGCGCTCGCTGCCCAACAACGTGCTCGGCCATATCAGCATCCGCCAGGGGCTGAAGGGGCCGAACGCCTGCGTCACGCACCACAGCATCAGTGGCCTGCTGGCGCTGGCCGAAGCCGCGGCCGCACTGCGCGCCGGTGAATGCAGCCGCGCCGTGGCGGCCGCGCACGAGGCGCCGATCGAACCGCAGCTGCTGCTGTACTACCAGCAGCTTGGCCTGTTGTCGACGCAGGGGCTGCGGCCCTTCGACGCGCGCCACGACGGCAGCGCGATGGGCGAAGGCGCAGCGGCATTGACGCTGGAGACGGAAGCCGCTGCCGCCGAACGCGGCGCCACCGTGCTCGGCGAGTTTCTCGGCTTCGGCAGCGGCGGCGAAGCGCTGGGCCTGCTGCCTGTGCGCGACGATGGCGAAGGCCTGGTGCGCGCGATTCGCGCCGCCCTTGCCGACGCCGGTTTGCAGCCGGCGCAGGTGGGCCTGATCGTGGCGCACGGCAACGGCACGCCCAACTCCGACCGCTCCGAGGCGCGCGCGCTGGCCGAGGTCTTTGGTGATGACATGCCGCCGGTGACCGGCTTCAAATGGGCCTTCGGCCACCTGCTGGCTGCCGCCGGGCTGATCGACGCGGTGCTGGCCCTCAGCGCGCTGCGCGCCGGCACCGTGCCGGGCATCGCCGGCCTGGGCGCGCTCGATGCCGACGCGCCGACGCTGCCGCTAAAGCCCAGTGCGCAGGCGCCGCGCAGCGATGTGGCGCTGGTGATCTCGCGCGGCTTCGGCAGCACCAATGCCGCCTGCCTGCTGCGTGCCGCCGCGGTGTGAGCGACGCTGCGGCTGCAATCCCGCAGGCTGAAGGCGCCGCGCGCTGCGGCGTCGACACGGTCGAGATCGCACGCATCGAGCGGCTGCTGGCTGACACCCCCGCCGCCGAGCTCGGCAGTTTCTTTTCGGCGCAGGAACTGCTCGACGCCGGCGACGGCCCCGGCCGCGCCGCCAGCCTGGCGGCGCGCTTTGCCGCCAAGGAAGCCTGCGTCAAGCTGTTCCCGCGCGAGGCGGCTCTGGGCGCGATCGGCACGGTCGACTTCTCTGTCGCGCGCGACGGCTACGGTGCGCCAACGGTCGCGCTCAGCGACGCCGCGCAACTGGCGCTGGGCCGCAACCGCTTCAGCGCCATCCACCTGTCGTTGACGCACGACCGCCACCAGGCCACCGCGATGGCGCTGGCACGGCCGGCGCAAGCCACACCTTCGTTCGCGGCAAGGCTGCTGTACCGGCTGCTGCCGCTGCGCCGCAAGGTGGTGCTGGACAACCTGAAGCGCGTGTACGGCGAGGTCGCCGACGAGGCTGAGATCACCCGGCTGGCGCAGGCGCACTACGGCCATCTGGGACGGCTGATGTGGGAGTTTCTGTGGTTCCCGTGGCTGTCGCGCGCGCGCAAGCTGGCGATGGTGCGCGTGGACAACCTCGACGCGCTGCTCGCGGCGCACGCGCTGGGCAAGGGCGTGTTGATCCTGACCGGGCACTTCGGCAACTTCGAGGTGTCCACCAGCGCAGGGCTGGCCAGCTTCCCCGAAGCCAAGGGGCGCTTTCACTTCGTGCGCCGGCCGATCCGCCCCGAATGGCTGGACAAGCTGGTGACGCGGCGCTTCCGCAAGGCCGGCTTCGGCGTGCTGCCCAAGCGCGGCGGGCTGGACATGATCCTCGAGCGCCTGGCCGCGAACGACCTGGTGGTCTTTCCCTTCGACCAGCATGCGCAGCGCAAGGACGGCGTGATGGTCGAGTTCTTCGGCCACCCCGCCGGCACCTTTCGCAGCCTGGCGGTGATCGCGCTGAGCACCGGCGCGCCGGTGGTGCCGGCATCGAGTTGGCGCGAAAGCGACGGCACGCACGTGCTGCGCTTCGAAGCCGCGCTGGGCGCCGTCGAGACACGCCGATGCGAACGAGGCGATCCGCCTGACGACGCGCGAGTTCAACCGCGCGCTGGAGCTGTTGATCGTGCGCCGGCCCGAACAGTGGTGGTGGGTGCACCGCCGCTGGAAGCCCTGGGCCAAGCGCAAGCGCGCGCGCTGAGCGGCCGTCGTGGAGTGGGGCTTCAGGCCCGCGTGTCGATGACCACCGGACGCACGCTCACTCGGTTTTGCTTTGCGCGAGCGGCTCCGACTCCAAGGCCGACAGAATACTTTCGGCAACCAGCGTGACACGGTGTGGATTTTCTCGCAGGCCCGTCAGGGTTTCAGGGATTGCCGTGGTCTGTCTCAGGCCTGCCCATTGGGCAACCTGCTCCGGTGTCGCGCTGAGGTAGGCCATCTGTCCAGTCGGTGAAGGTCGCAGACGAGACCTCTCCTTCCTTCAATACGGTGACAGTCTCGTGGCGCACGTCCTTGGCTATTCGGGCCATCAGCTTTTGCAAGCTGTCAATTTCACCCTCGAGGATCTGCAGAAAAACGCCATCGACATAGACCAGCGCACCGGTAATCCCATTCGTCGCATTGCTGCTTCTGGCGTGTTCAAGGATTTCCTCCAGATCCTCCGTCTGCATCGGCGTCGCCGACTCCGAGGAATAAATGATCTGATAGGTCATGCGGCTGTCTTGGCAGGATTGTGGGTTCGCGCGGGATCGTGTTGCCTGAACACGTCGACGATGTCCCAAGTCATCACGCGGTCGCCTTCTCTCCCAGACCCAGCAGCCGCATCGCGTTGCCCTTCAGGATGCCGGGCTTGACCTTGTCCTTGAAGCCGGCTTCCTCGAAATCGGCCATCCAGCGCTCCGGCGTGATCAGCGGGTAGTCGCTGCCGAAGAGCATGCGGTCCTTGAGCAGCGTGTTCGCGTACTGCACCAGCTGCGGCGGAAAGTACTTCGGGCTCCAGCCCGACAGGTCGATCCACACGTTGGGCTTGTGCAGCGCCAGTGACAGCGCCTCGTCCTGCCACGGCCATGACGGGTGCGCGACGACGATCTGGATGTCGGGGAAGTCGATCGCCACGTCCTCCAGCAGCATCGGGTTGCTGTTCTGCAGGCGCAAGCCGCCGCCGCAGCGCATGCCGCTGCCGATGCCCGAATGGCCGCTGTGGAAGATGGCCGGCATCTTGTATTCGGCGATGACTTCGTAGATCGGCCAGGCCATGCGGTCGTAGGGCAGGAAGTCCTGCACCGTCGGGTGGAACTTGAAGCCCTTGACGCCGTGCTCTTCGATCAGCCGGCGCGCCTCGCGCGCGCCGAACTTGCCCTTGTGCGGGTCGATGCTGGCGAAGGCGATCATCATGTCCGAGTTCTTCTTCGCCGCCTCGCAGATCTCCTCGTTCGGGATGCGCTTGCGGCCCATCTTGGCCTCGGCATCCACCGTGAACATGACCAGCCCGATCTTCTTCTCGCGGTAGTGGGCGACGGTCTCGTCGATGGTCGGGCGGCGGTTCGAGCCGAAGTACTTGTCGGCCGCACGGTCGTACTCCTCGCCGTAGTTGTCGAACGGGTTCCAGCACGACACCTCGGCATGGGTGTGGGTGTCGATCGCGATCAGGTCGTCGACTTTCATGATCCAGCTCCTTCAGATGACGAGGTCAATATAATTACTCATGATAATTAAATTGCAGGTGGCGCATCAGCCAGGGCTTGACGAGCTTCGACCTGTCGTTGGCACATTCTTACAGCGAGATCGGCTGCGCCACAAGCGCAATTGATCAGTAGAAACCCTATGGACAATGACATGAAATATAATTACCATACATAACTTAAGTACAGCCACCCGGAAGTCCGACTCCGGCCCCACATCATGACTGCATCCAGCCCCGACACCCCCCTGTTGCGCAGCGAGCGCGATGGCCCCGTGCTGCACCTGCGCCTGAACCGCCCGGCCAAGCGCAACGCGGTCAACGACGGCCTGATCCAGGCCATCGACGCCGCGTTCACCGGCCTGACGGAAGACGTGCGCTGCGTGCTCGTCAGCGGCGAGGGCGCGCATTTCTGCGCCGGCCTCGATCTGTCGGAACTGGCCGAGCGCACGGTCTACCAGGGCGTGCTGCATTCGCGCATGTGGCATGCGGCGCTGGACAAGGTGCAGTACGCGCCGGTGCCTGTCGTGGCAGTGCTGCATGGCGCCGTCATCGGCGGCGGGCTGGAGATCGCCAGCGCCGCGCACATCCGCATTGCCGAGCGCAGCGCCTACTACGGCCTGCCGGAAGGGCAGCGTGGGCTGTTCGTCGGCGGTGGCGGTTCGATGCGCGTGCCGCGGCTGATGGGCGTGGCACGCATGACCGACATGATGCTCACCGGCCGTGTCTTCGATGCCGACGAAGGCCAGCAGTTCGGCCTGTCCAACTACGTGGTGGCCGACGGCGAGGGCCTGGACAAGGGTTGGGCCTTGGCGAAGAAGATCTGCGGCAACGCGCCGCTGTCCAACTTCGCCGTCATCCAGGCCTTGCCGCGCATCGCCGAGCTGGGGCCGGCCGAAGGCTTGTTCATGGAATCGCTGGTCGCCGCCATCGCGCAAGGCGACCCGGCGGCCAAGCAGCGCATGCAGGCCTTCCTGGACGGCAAGGCCGGCAAGGTAGCCAAATCGTGAGCGCCGCGGCCCGCTATCGCCAGGCCAAGGTCGGCGGCTGCATCGCGGTCAGACATGCCGTGGATGCAGACGGCGTGCACCGCCTGCGTTCAGACGAAGCGCTGGCGCCCTACCCCGCGCGCCTGACCGACCGGCTCGAAGAACAGGCTGCGAAGACACCCGACAAGGTGCATGGTGGCCAAACGCGGCGCCGATGGCGAGTGGATCAAGATCAGCTACGCGCAGATGCTCGATCGTGTGCGCCGCATCGGCCAGGCGCTGGCGCAGCGGCCGCTGTCGGCCGAGCGGCCGATCGCCATCCTGTCCGACAACGACCTGGAGCACTACACGCTGGCACTGGCGGCGCAGTGGGTCGGCGTGCCCTACACGCCGGTGTCGGTGGCCTATTCCACCGTGTCGCAGGACTTCGCCAAGCTCAAGCAGATCCTCGGCACGCTGACGCCGGGGCTGGTGTTTGCGGCCGACGGCCATGTCTTTCGCAACGCCATCGCCACTTGCGTGCCGGCGGATGTCGAGGTGCTGCTCACGCAGCGGCGAGGACACGCCCGCGCTGCAGGGCCGGCGCGTGACGCGCTTCGACTCGCTGCTCAACACCGAGCCCGGCGCCGAAGAAGCGCGCGGCGCATGCCAAGGTCGGGCCGGACACGATCGCCAAGTTCCTGTTCACCTCCGGCTCGACCAAACAGCCCAAGGGCGTGATCAACACGCAGCGCATGATCTGCGCCAACCAGCAGATGCTGCGCCAGTGTTTTGCGTTCCTGGCCGACGAGCCGCCGGTGCTGGTGGACTGGCTGCCGTGGAACCACACCTTCGGCGGCAACCACAACGTCGGCATCGCGCTGTACAACGGCGGCACGCTGTACATCGACGACGGCAAGCCCACGCCCAAGGGCATCGCCGCGACGCTGCGCAACCTGCGCGAGATCGCGCCGACGATCTACTTCAACGTGCCCAAGGGCTTCGAGGAGATCGCGCGTGCGATGGACGGCGACGACGGTCCTGCGCAAGACGCTGTTCTCGCGCGTCAAGGCCTTCATGTTTGCCGGCGCGGGCTTGAGCCAGGCGGTCTGGGACCACCTCGATCGCCATGCCGAAGCCACGGTGGGCGAGCGCGTGCGCATGCTCACCGGCCTGGGCATGACCGAGACCGCACCGTCCTGCACCTTCGCCGTCGGCACCGACGTGCGTTCGGGTGACATCGGCCTGCCGGCGCCCGGTGTCGAGGTCAAGCTGGTGCCGCTGGACGGCAAGCTGGAAATCCGCTTCCGCGGCCCGAACGTCATGCCGGGCTACTGGCGCGCGCCGCAGGAAACAGCGGACGCCTTCGACGAGGAAGGTTACTACCGCACCGGAGACGCGGTCGAACTCATCGACGCCCAGAACGCACAGCGCGGCCTGCGCTTCGACGGACGCATTGCCGAGGATTTCAAGCTGTCCACCGGCACCTTCGTCAACGTCGGGCCGATGCGCATGAAGATCGTGCTCGCCGGCGACCCGCTGGTGCAGGACGTGGTGCTGGCCGGCATCAACCGCGACGACATCGGCGCGCTGATCTTCCCGCGCATCGACGACGCAAGGCACCGCTTCGGCCTGCCGGAGCAGGCCAGCGTGGCCGAGGTGCTGGCGCACCCCGAGGTGCGTGCTTTCTTCCAGGCGCTGTCGATCGGCTCTGGCTCGAGGGCACCGGCAGCGCGAATCGCGTGGCGCGTGCGCTGCTGCTGGAAGAGCCGCCGCACATCGACCGCGGCGAGGTCACCGACAAGGGCTCGATCAACCAGCGCGCAGTGCTCGCGCAGCGTGCCGCGCTGGTCGAACGCTTGTATGCCGGCACGCCCGACGCGCAGGTCATCCTGCCGCGTCGCTGAAGCTCGCCGACCCTGCGTTCCAACCCGACTCTTCCGAAGGAGACCATCATGTTCAATCGTCGCGAATTCCTGGCCGCCACTTCCGCTTCCGCCGCCCTCGCCGGCTGGCCCGGCCTGTCCCATGCCCAGACGCTGGAAACAGCCCGCATCCTGGTCGGCTTTCCACCGGGCGGCACGGTCGACGCCGTGGCCCGGCGCATCGCCGACAAGATGCGCGGCACCTACGCGAAGACGGTGCTGGTCGAGAACAAGCCCGGCGCGGGCGGCCGGCTGGCGGTGGAAGAACTCAAGCGCAGCGCGCCTGACGGGACGACGCTGCTGGTCACGCCGGCAGCGATGATCACGCTGTACCCGCACCTGTACACCAAGCTGGCCTACGGCATCGACGACGTCACGCCCGTATCCACCGTGGCGCAGGTGGCCTTTGCCTTCGGCGTCGGCCCGGCGGTACCGGAATCGGTGAAGAACATCAAGGACTTTCTCGCCTGGGCCAAGGCCAACCCGGCGCTGGCCAACTACGGTTCGCCCGGCGCCGGCTCGCCGCCACACATGGAAGGCGCACTGCTGTCGAAGGACAGCGGCGTGGAGCTTCGCCACGTGCCCTACCGCGGCTCCGGCCCCGGCATCCAGGACCTGCTGGGTGGTCAGGTCACGGCCTTCAGCTCGCCGATCGGCGACTACCTGCCGCACCTGAAGACCGGCAAGCTGCGTGTGCTGGCCACCTCCGGGCCGACACGCTCGCGCTTTGCGCCGGACGTGCCAACCTACACCGAGCAAGGCTTCAAGGCGCTGGAGATGGTCGAGTGGTACGGCCTGTTCCTGCCGGCCAAGGCATCGCCCGAGGTCGTGCAGCGTGCCGCGACTGCGGCGCGCGCGGCGATGAGTGCGCCCGACATGGCCGAGGGCGTAGCTGCCTTCGGGCTGGACGTCGCGGTCAATTCGCCGGCCGAACTGGCCAAGGCGGTAAAGGAAGAAAACGCCGCATGGGGTCCGATCGTCAAGAAGGTGGGATTCACGCCTGAGGCATGACACGCGGCACAGTGCCCACGGCGCCACGCGGCGCTGCTCTCGACCAGGCCGGCATGCAGCACCTGATGGGCTATCTGTTGACATTGGCCGAGCTGTCGTCGCGGCGCGTCTACCAGCGCCACATCGGCACGCCCTTCAAGCTGCGACCGGTGGAGTTCACGATCCTGCTGCTGCTGCTTGGAAACGGCAATGCCGCGCCGAAGCAGCTGGCGCTGACCCTGGGCCTGCCGCCGCCGAACGTCACCGTGCTCATCGATCGGCTGGTCGAGCGTGGGCTGGTGCAACGCACGCGCAGCCAGACGGATCGTCGCGCGATCAACCTGTCGCTCACCGACAAGGGCGCCGAACTGGCCCGCCGCGCGCAACGCGTATCGCTGACGATGGAAGCCGGGCTGCTGGCACCGCTGTCGGTGGGCGAACGCGCCATGCTCGCGGAGCTGCTGCTGAAGTTGGCTGGCAGTCCATCCGCGTTGCCCGCGGCGTAATCGGCGACTGCGCTTTGCACCCTGCACGGGTCCTGGCCTGTCCATCGGCTGCAGGCACCGCGCCACGGCGACAATCGCCGCTCCCATGAATGCCGGCATCGCCTACGCCATCCTCGCCTTCGTCATGTGGGGCTTGTTCCCGCTGTACCTGAAGCAGATCACCGCGGTGCCGCCGCTGGAGGTGGTGCTGCACCGCTCGGTGTGGTCGCTGGTCTTCCTGCTTGGCGTGCTGGCGCTGCTGCGCCGCTTTGGCTGGATGCGCGATCTGGCCTCGCAGCCACGGCGTCTGGGGCTGTTCGCGATCAGCGCGTTGCTGCTGTCGTGCAACTGGCTGCTCTATGTGTTCGCGGTGCAGAGCGACCATGTCATCGAGGCCAGCCTGGGCTACTTCATCAACCCGATCGTCAACGTGCTGCTCGGCGTGCTGGTGTTGCACGAGCGCCTGCGCCGCGTGCAATGGACTGCCGTGGCGCTGGCGGCCGTCGGCGTGTTGTGGCTCACCGTGTTGGCAGGCAAGCCGCCCTGGATCGCGCTGGTGCTGGCGCTGAGCTTCGGCCTGTACGGGCTGCTGCGCAAGACCGCCTCGCTCGGCGCGCTGGAAGGCCTGGCGCTGGAAACCATGTTGCTCGCGCCTGTCGTCGTGCCGCTGCTCGCCTGGTGGACCTTGCGCGGCAGCGGTGTCATGGCGCAGGGCGACGCGTCGCTGAACGCCCTGCTCGTGCTGGGCGGGCCATTGACCGCGCTGCCGCTGCTGCTGTTTGCCGCCGGCGCGCGCCGCCTGCCCCTGGCCACGATCGGCTTGCTGCAGTACCTGTCGCCGACGATTCAGCTGGGCCTGGGCGTGTGGGTGTTCGACGAACCCTTCGATCGGGCCAAGCTGCTGGGCTTTGCGCTCATCTGGTCGGCGCTGGCGCTGTATTCGCTGGACGGCTGGTACCGCAGCCGCGCCAGCAGCATCCCCGCCTAAACGGCCACGGGCGTGCGAATCAGGTGGTCGAAGGCCGACAGCGCAGCCTTGGCGCCATCGCCCGCGGCAATGACGATCTGCTTGAACGGCACCGTCGTCGCATCGCCCGCGGCAAACACGCCGGCTGCGCTGGTGGCGCCGCGATCGTCGATGATGATCTCGCCATAGCGGCTCAGCTCGATCGTGCCCTTCAGGAACTCGGTGTTGGGCACCAGGCCGATCTGCACGAACACACCCGCCAGCTCGACATGGTGTTCGACACCGCTGGCGCGATCCTTGTAGTTCAGGCCATTGACCTTCTGGCCGTCGCCGGTGACCTCCAGCGTCTGCGCGTTCACATGCACGCTGACGTTGGGCAGGCTGTTGAGCTTGTTCACCAGCACCGCATCGGCCTTGAGCTGGTCCGCAAACTCCAGCAGCGTGACATGCCCGACCACGCCGGCCAGGTCGATGGCGGCCTCGACGCCTGAGTTGCCGCCGCCGATCACGGCCACCTTCTTGCCCTTGAACAGTGGACCGTCGCAATGCGGGCAGTAGGCCACGCCCTTGGTGCGGTACTCGGCCTCTCCAGGCACGTTGATGTTCTTCCAGCGTGCGCCGGTGGACAGCACCACCGTGCGCGCCTGCAGTCGGGCGCCGTTGGCCAGACGCACGCTGGCCAGGCCACCAGGCTGCGTGGCGGGCTCCAGCGCCTCGACACGCTGGCCGTTCATGATCGGCACGTCGTAGGCGCGCACGTGCGCCTCCAGTGCCGCGGCGAACTTCGGCCCGTCGGTTTCCTTGACGGAGATGTAGTTTTCGATGGCCAGCGTGTCCAGTGTCTGGCCGCCGAAGCGCTCGGCCACGATGCCGGTGCGAATGCCTTTGCGCGCCGCATACACAGCGGCTGCCGCGCCGGCCGGTCCGCCCCCAATGATGAGCATGTCGAACGGGGCCTGTTGCGCGAGCCGGGCCGCATCGCGCGCGGCCGCACCGGTGTCGACCTTCGCCAGAATTTCCGCCAGTTCCATGCGGCCCGAGCCGAAGGGCTGGCCGTTGAGGAACACGGTCGGCACCGCCATGATCTGGCGCGTGTCGACCTCGTCCTGGAACAGGCCGCCGTCGATCGCCACGTGACGCACGCGCGGGTTCAAAACCGCCATCAGGTTCAGCGCCTGAACGACGTCCGGGCAGTTGTGGCAGGTCAGGCTCATCCACGTCTCGAACACGAAGTCGCCATCGAGTGCCTGAATCTGCGCGATCACGTCGGCCTCGACCTTGGGCGGGTGGCCACCGGCCTGCAGCAGCGCCAGCACCAGCGAGCTGAACTCGTGACCCATCGGCACGGCAGCGAAACGCACGCCCATGTCGGCGCCGGCGCGGCTGATCTGGAATGACGGGCGGCGTGCATCGTTGCCGTCGAGGCGCAGACTGATCAGACGGAGACAGTGCATCGATCTCTTCCAGAAGCGACCGCATGTCGGCCGACGCTTCGCGATCGTCCAACGAGGCCACCAATTCGACGGGATGCGTCAAGCGCTCGAGGTAAGCGCTGAGTTGAGTCTTGAGATTGCTGTCGAGCATTTGTTTCTCCTGGGATGCTTGGGACGTGTCTGTTCCGGCCCGGTCGCCAACGTCCCGAGAGGCGCTGGCGACAGGACCCGTGGTTCCTGTCGTTCTTGGCACGGTGGGCCTCGCGCCATTCAGGCGCGAGGCGGGGTCACGCTCAGATCTTGCCGACCAGGTCGAGAGACGGCGTCAGCGTCTTCGCGCCTTCGTTCCACTTCGCCGGGCACACCTGGCCCGGGTTCTTGGCGGTGTACTGCGCGGCCTTCAGCTTGCGCAGCGTTTCCTTGACGTCACGCGCGATCTCGTTCGAGTGGACCTCGGCGGTCTTGATCACACCTTCCGGGTTGATCACGAAAGTGCCGCGCAACGCCAAGCCTTCTTCGGGGATATGGACACCGAACGCGTTGGTCAGCGTGTGCGTCGGGTCGCCCACCAGCGGGAACTTGGCCTTGCCGACAG
This sequence comes from uncultured beta proteobacterium, assembly GCA_963743935.1. Taxonomy (GTDB): domain Bacteria; phylum Pseudomonadota; class Gammaproteobacteria; order Burkholderiales; family Burkholderiaceae_C; genus Rubrivivax. Next base: position 239,647 of record CAVURQ010000001.1, read on the forward strand.
CCGGGCTGGTCTCGTGCCACACCTTGTGCGAGAAATGCGTGTCGGTGGTGACGATGTAGACCTCGGCCTCCATCTTCTGGAACTCGCCGTAGTTGTCCGCCGCGTCCTCGACTTCCGTCGGGCAGTTGAAGGTGAATGCGGCCGGCATGAAGATCAGCACCGACCACTTGCCTTTCAGGCTTTGGTCGGACACCTCGACAAACTTTCCGTTGTGAAAGGCGGTGGTCTTGAAGGGCTGAACTTGGGTGTTGATGAGGGACATGCTGTTCCTTTCGGGTGGATGTAAGACAAGCGGGAGGTAGAACTCAATCAATGCATAAATTGTATTGATGAGACCAGTGCGGTAGGCTTGATTTATTGAATCGCACGGATTGGACATTGCTATCGGAACCGGCGCCCGAGTGACACAGGCCGACGATGCCCCGTGCAGGCGAAGTCCACTCGCGGTGGATCGGGGGCCTCAGCTGCAACCGCGCAAGTGGCAGCGAGCACGATGACGAGCAAGAAGATCCCGAATACCTTGACTCCAACGATCGCGCAGGGCGAAGACCCCTCCGAACGCCCGGCGATTGGTCGCGGCCGTCTGTGGCCCGCCTCAGCCAGAACGCTCGTTTCGGATGGCTGCGGCTTCTTGCCAATCAGGGGAAAGAAGTTCCCAGAATAGGATCCGTCATGCCTCTCAACGCTGGTGTGTGGACAAATGCCGAAGGCACCAAGGAATTAGCGGCCACGGCAAACCAGAGGCAAAGACATTTCGCTCAACATATCGAGTTTTCATCAGACGACGTCAAATTGCTGCTCCGCGCCACATCAGTTCTTTCCGTCTTGGGGTTGCCCGCACTGCAGTCACTCGATCGCGCGGGCTTGGCGCAATTGACGGCGCTGAAGCGGCATTGGCGCCTGGTCGGTGCGGACGACGCCAGTGCAAGCGCCAACGTGGGAGCCATTGAACGGGTCTCACTGTTCGAGCGCTTCTATCGCACTGTCGACAGGCGCTTGTTCGGGCGCGGAGTCTGGGTGTTGGCCGGTCCGGGCGCTGACGGCTTGCAGAACGACGGGTCCGCTGGACCGGCACCGTGGTGCTTGGCCTGGCGCCGCGATGTGCCGCGGCAAGGCCATACCGACTGCCTGTGCGTGGAGTACGAGGGCTTGCCGATGGAAGCGCTCGAGCAGGCGGTGCGGCAGCGGATCGGTCACCCGGGCGGGATGGTGTGCGCGCGGGTGTGGCGCCTTCAAGCCGCGCAGCCGCCGCGCCTGTTGATTACGGCTTGGCTGCGACTGGATCATCGGTCGCTGCATCGAAGCGTGGTCCTGTGCGCCGTCAAGCTGCCGATGCTGCTGAACGCCGCCTGGACCCGACGCCACCGGCCGATGGATGCCGCAGCGCCGCTCGATGCGCATGCGCCGGCGGCGCTGTCTGCCGGTCGGCAGCTGTGGCGACTTGCCCGCACCAGCCTGACGTGGCTGTTGTGGCGCGAGCAATGGCAGATCGAGGTGGGACTTTCGACGGCGATATGCCGCGCCCTGGCGGAACCACGGCCGTCATGCGCCCGCCCAGTTCTGCCTTCTGGGCCGACCCGTTCCTTTTGCGCCGCGGGCCGCGGATGTGGGTGCTTTTTGAAGAGCTTCCGTTCAGAACCCAGCGGGGTCACATCAGCGCAGTCGAGATCGACGGCGCCGGCAGGATGCTCTCTGCGCCGCAGATCGTACTGAAGGAACCGTGGCATCTGTCATACCCTTTCCTGTGGCATGAAGAAGGCCGCGTTTTTATGATTCCGGAGGGCGGCAGGTCGCGCGAGCTGTCAATCTATGAAGCCATCGGTGACGGGCTGCAATGGCAGCGGCGGGCGACGTTGATCTCCGGGTGCCGCTTGGCCGATGCGACGGTGGCAAGACATGAAGGCCGCCTGTGGATGTTTGCCACATGTGCCGACGATGGCGTAGGCACCATGGACGACAGCCTGCATGTCTACTTTGCCGACCGCATCGAGGGACCGTGGCGCCCCCACGCGCTGAATCCTGTGAAGATCGATGCCCGCAGTGCCCGACCGGCCGGTTCGATGTGGGTGGCCGACGGTGTGCTGCATCGGGTTGTGCAGGACTGCTCGTCGACCTACGGCGGCAGAATCCAATGCATGCGAGTCACGCGTTTGACGGAAGACGAGTTCGACGAGGAGTGTGTGCCGGGATGGGCGCCGACTCTGGAGCACAAGAATCCATGGCATACCTTCAATTCGATGAACAACCTGACGGTAACGGACAGGCTCGTGCGGCTGCCAAGGTGGCGCAGCCGATGAGGGCCGCAGCAGTCGACACGGCGTTCAACCTCCCTGGTCCAGAGCGCCGCATGGTGCGTTTTTCAAAGCATGGCCTGCGCATGGCCGAGCAGTGGCTGGACGAGCCGGTGGTGCGGGCGCAGGATTGCGACGTGCTGCTGCTTCAGCAGTACACGCATGCACCCAAGGGCGCCTTCGAATCGCCGTTCCAGTCGCTCGCCCTGGACCTGTCCCGCAGCGAGGAAGATTTGTTGCAGGGTTTGAACCGCGATACCAAGTACAAGGTTCGTCGAGCGGAAAGCAAGGACCAGGTGACCTGCATCCAGGAGACCATGGCCGACGAGGCGATGTGCCTTCAGTTCAAGGCCTTCTACGACGAGTTTGCAGCGTCCAAAGGCATCAGCCTGCTGTCCACCGCCGAGCTGCTGGCGCGCTGCCGCGCCGGCGCGCTGCGCTTGAGCCGCGCCGTTTATCGCGGAGAAACGGTGGTTTGGCATGTGCATGCTGCGACGGCAGAGCGTGCGGCACTGCTGTACTCGGCGTCACACTTTCGACATCAGGACGACAACGATGCACGCGCGGCCATCGGGCGCGCCAATCGGCTGTTGCATTGGAACGATATTCTGGGATGCAAGGCCGCGGGGTTGAAGGTATATGACTTCGGTGGCTGGTACGCCGGCACGGAAGACGACGCGCTGCTCAAGATAAATCAGTTCAAGGAAGGCTTTGGTGGCACCCGGGTCACCCAGGTGAATGCGGCCATGCCACTCAGCTGGCGCGGCTGGGCTTATCTGAAGCTGCGCCAGTTGATGTCGGCGCGTCAGCGCAAGCTGCTACAACTCAAGCTGCAGGCATTGCTGCGACGCTGAAGAGCGCGCAACGCGTCGCGATGCTTCGCCTTGGCGACCACCAGGCACCGCGATCTCAAAAAACCAAAAGAGGACGGCCCATGCGGGAAACCATCAAACGCCTATTGCTGCCAGTGCGCCGGTTGGCCGGGCGCTTCGTGCTGGACGAGAACAACTACACGGGCGGGCACGGATGCATCCACACGGCGGCCTCGTTCATTGCCTGGAATCAGGTGGACGGGGACTACCTGGAGTTCGGCGTCTTCCGCGGCGAGTCGTTTGCCGACGCCTTCCGGGCGATCGAGCGCAACCGTCGTGTGGTGGCCGGCGCCGTGTCGCGCACCGAGGAGTTCGATCGCTGGCTTGCGCGAAAGCCGCGCTACTTCGCCTTCGACTCCTTTGCCGGGCTGCCCGGCGGCGACGCGGCGCGGCAGGCCGACTATGAACCCGGCGCATATGCTTGCTCGGAGCCGCAGTTCCGCGCCAATGTGGCGGCCGACGGCGTGGATCTGGCGCGCGTCGTTACGGTGCCCGGCATGTACGACCAGAGCCTGGTTCCTGCGCTCAAGGCGCGCCTCGGGCTGACCCAGGCTGCCATGGTCTTCATCGACTGCGACCTGTATGAGTCGACCGTGCCGGTGCTGGACTTCGTCACCGACCTGGTGGGCCAAGGCACCATCATCGTGTTTCACGACTGGTTTCGATTCAAGGGCAGCCCCGCGCACGGTGAGCAGCGCGCTTGCAACGAATGGCTTTCACGCAATCCGCATCTCGAGCTGATCGAGTACTGGCGCGAGGGGCCTCAGGCAATGAGTTTCCTGGTGAACATCAGGCCAACCCAGGGGACCTCCGGATCATGAACCGCGATGAATGAGTCCGACCGTTCGACGCGCAGCGACATCGTCGTCGTTGGCGCTGGCCTGGCGGGTGCCGCTGCGGCCACGGTCCTGGCTCGCCGGGGCCTTTCGGTCACGGTGGTCGACCCGAACGCCGAGTTTCCCCCCTTGTTCCGAGCGGAGAAGATCGAGCCGTCCCAGGCGGCGCTGCTTCGCTCGCTGGGGCTTTTCGATGGCGTCGAACCGGCCACGCGCTTGATCGAGGAGATCGTCCACGGACGCAGCGGCCGGATTGTTCGGCGGCGCAAGATCGAGCAGTTCGGCATTGCCTATTGCGACATCGTCAACCGTGTGCGCGCGCAGATGCCGCCGGCAGTTGCATTCAGGCGGGCCAGGGTCGAATCCATCGGCGCCGATGCACAGCGTCCCTCGGTGGTGCTGGCCGACGGCACCCGCATCGAGTGCCGGTTGGTCGTTGTCGCCAGCGGAATGAGCGCCGAACTAACGGATCGGCTGGGTCTTGCCAGAACGATGGTGAAGGACGAGCTGTCGCTGGCTTTCGGCTTCATGCTGGAGCGCACCGATGGCCAGGCCTTCGCATTCGACGCGGTGACTTACAGACCCGATTCAACCGCCGACAAGGTGGGCTACCTGACGCTGTTCCGTATGGGCCAATTCATGCGCGGCAACCTGTTCGCCTACTGGCCAACGCGCGAGCCCGCCACCCGGGAGATGATGCGCGATCCGGTGGAGTTGCTGGGCCGAGTCCTGCCAGGACTCGGTGCGGTCATCGGCCAGTACCGTGTGGCGGGCAAGGTTGAGCCCTTCAAGATCGATTTGTATCGCATCCGTGACGGCGCTCTGCCAGGCGTGGTGCTGCTAGGCGATGCCTTCCAGAGCGTGTGCCCGTCCACGGGCACCGGTTTGAGCAAGGTACTGACCGATGTCGACGTGCTGTGCAACGATTGTCTGCCTGGCTGGTTGGCGGCAGGCGACATCGGGCCACAGCAAACGGCGGCCTTCTACGCGCACCCGCGCAAGAAGGCGGTCGACGACCTGGCACTCAGGTTGGCGCTGGCCGGACGTGCCAGCGTGCTGGACAACAGCCTTCATTGGCGGCTGCGGCGGCGCATCAGGACCTGGCGTTTCGGGTCCGGCTGGTGAGGCCGATCTCGAAGACGCCCACCGCATCCTGGCCTCGGCTGTTCTCGCGTCCGACCAGAATACGAACGCTCAGACTCAGCGCATGAGCCAGGGCCGTATGGCCGATGCCTGAAATTTTTGGTCGGAGCGAAAGGATTCGAACCTTCGACCCTCTCGTCCTAAAGTGAGGATCAAGCATGTCATGCGGTTTTCGCAACGTTGCGCTACATGGGTAAAGCATAGGCAAAGCAGCGACGTTTGGGCCTCAAAGACATTCGCAACTTTTCGGGACTTTGCGCTATTCTGTTACCTCGGCGTTACCTCAGAGTTGTCGTCACGGCGGTCCTGGTTGGTGAGGTTGCTCCGGCGCGTGAACTCCCGTAGCGCGCCGTCCCAGATCATGGCTTGACACGGGGCGCCAGCTACGTGCGACGTTCAACAATGTGAAGCGCCCCCCCTGCCAGATGACCCGCCCACATGCGTGCGCCGCACCGACCGCACTGGGACCTTCTAGCACTAAATGAGTGACAGGACGGCTATCTGGCAGGCGAGCAAGCGCAGTGCAATCTCCCTCGAACACGGCCTTTCGCAACTTCCAGAGCCTGTACCAGCGCGTAAGCTCTGACGGAAGCGTGGGCACAAACTTGTAGTTCACTAACGTCGCCCGATTCGAAAGCCGCTCCAGTGCCGCCCTGGGGATAGCCGCGTCCGACCAAGTGCCCGCACCCTCAGGTTGGACCAGTACGACGGCATCGGGGGGGGTCTCTGTCTGAAGAGCCGCGACAAGGGCGCGGGCATCGAGATCGAGTTCCGCCAACAGTAGCCCTCGGGGAGCTTCGACATAGCGCTTGACTCGCAGCACGAGCGGCGTTGCCAGTGCCGTCATGGACAGGACCAACGCGACAGTGGTCAAACCTCGAGCCGACGGCTCTGCTATGCGGCGCAACAGATGGATGCCGCCCATCAGGCTAATGAGAAAAATCAGCCCCGCTGGGCGAAAAAGGTAGAGAGGCGCAAGACGATGGGCCTCGCGATCTAAGAAGGCAAGCAACATTGCCACCAGAAGATAAAGGTTCATGAGGCAGAGCCAGACTGCCAGTCGGCGCTCGGACCCCACCATTGCGCGCCAACCGCTCAGACCGAACAGCCCTGCAAGCACCACGCTCATCAAGATCCCCGAAAGCCAGCCATGGCCGAAAACGCTCAGCGAGATGAAGGGCGCGACATGATGGGGGTTGCGAAAGGTCGCATAGATCTCGCCCAAGCTCAGATCAAGCCCGGTCATGTCCACGGGCGGGCCGCCGACCCGTTCCCGCAACAGCAGCCAGACGAGAGGCAATATCGCGAAAGTCCAGAGCAGGAATGCCCGCCATACCCTCGCTAGGCCGTGAGGCCCGAGCGCCAGCAGCAGCAACAGGGCCAGCGCCCAGAAGCCGCCCACCAAAAAATGGAACCAAGTTGCCAACGCCAGACAAAGCGCTGCCTGCAGCGCCTGCCCCCGCCAGGCCAGGGCGAGGCCTGGCAGCACCGCCGCATAGGCCAGCACCTTGGCCTCAACGCCACCGAAAAGCCACTCCCCACCTAGCAAAGATTGCGGACCTAGCACATAGATCGCCAACGCAAGCGCTCCCTCGGCTATCGACAAGCCGAGAGTGAGAGCTAGCCAAGCGTAACCCGCTGCCAGAAGCACAATCAGCGCAAAAGCTAGTACCAGCCGGGCTGCGTCGAAGCCCAACGCATCAATCAGCTTTCCAATAATGGTGAAACTGAGAACACGCCCTTGCGAACTGTCACGCGCAGCAAAATCCGGACTGCGGAGGTCGGGGCGGACATGTGCATAAGCAAGATCGAAATAGTTGATCTCATTACCGCTCCAGCCCAACGGGAGCATCACCGATGCCAGAAGCGGCAGACAAACCAGGAACAGGATGACCCATTGCACGGGCTTGGAACGATCGGGGCTTAGCCGCGGACCCGGATTGGACGACGGTGTCATCGCAGGGGCGTCTTCTTCGCAGCGAAGACAAAACTGCGGGCTAGCACGAAGAAGACCATCGAATAGGCAACCATCGCGAACGCCTGCGCCACTGCCGGCACGACGAGCCGCAAAGCTAGAAGTAGCACCATCAGGTTAACCAGCCAAGCAATCGCCACCGCGATGAGGAAGCGCACGTGCTGGCGAGGCTCGCCTGCGGCGCTGCGGCGCGAGAAGGTAAGGCGGCTGTTGAGCCAGTAGGAGACGCAGATCCCTAGCGCGTAGCCTCCCAAATTGGCTGCTAACGGCGAGAAACCAACTGCCATGAGGCCAAGGATGGCGCCGTACCCGACAGCAGTGTTGACGAGCCCGACCAAACCGAAAAAGAAACCCTCGCGAAGGAGGGTCACCCGTCCTGCCTTGACTTGGGCATCCCTCATTCCGCAGGTTCCAATAATTCGCCTATCTCTGCGAGCCAGCACGCGCGGGTGTTGGTCGGCCATGCCCAGCCGGTGACGGCTCGCGGAGCACTTTGACGTCAGTAGATCGGTCTATCCCGGTCACCACCCGGTCGATAATAAACAGCGGCCTACCCTTCGTCTCCATAAACATCCGTCCCACGTACTCGCCAATTACCCCCAACACTAGCAACTGCACGCTGCCTAGGATCAAAACCGCCACAATCACTGATGCCCAACCTGATACGGTAGTAAAGAAGGCCCATGACACTAGCGCATAAACAATCATCATAGTGGCCAGCGCCGCAAAGAATATGCCCAACCAAGAGGCGATCCGCAGCGGCTTGACCGAGAACCCTGTAATCGCATCAACTGCTAGAGCCATCATCTTGCGTAGGGGATACTTTGTCTCTCCAGCGAAGCGCGCTTCACGAACATAGTCGAAGGGTTCCTGAGAGAGTCCAATCCAAGCCACCATGCCTCGTATGAAACGGTGGCGTTCGGGCATGGCAAGCAGGTGGTCAAGCGCCGTGCGACTCATGAGCCGGAAATCTCCGGTATCGGCAGGGATCGGCACATCTACCATGCGGTTCAAGAAGCGGTAGAAGCCGGCCGCAGTTCCCCGCTTGAACATTGTCTCGCCCTTACGCTCGGTCCGACGACCATAGACGATATGAACACCCGCATCCATCCGCGCCATCATCGGTCCCAGAAGCTCCGGCGGGTCCTGGAGATCGGCGTCAATGACGAAGATTCGCTTGCCCGAGCAGACCTCAAGACCTGCTGACAGCGCTAGCTGGTGGCCGTGATTTCGCGCCAACTTCACCGCCACCACTTCTGGAACCTGCGCGACCAAATCGAGCATCACTTGCCAAGTCGAGTCATTCGAACCGTCATCGACAAGCACGATCTCAAAATTCCCGCCGCAGACTGAACGGCAGGCTGCCGACAACCTGCGGCACGTCTCAGGCAGAGATTCCTCTTCATTGAAGCAAGGCACAACAGCAGAGAGATCTGGGGGGAGGAGGGATGCAACAGGGGTCATAGCGGGTCAGCTCAGCTTCCACCTCGTTCCAACGGGACTCTGTCGGATAAAGCAAGCGGCGACATGCTTAGTCGTGCCTGAACTTGCTGATCTCAAGAAAGCAACTCCGATAGCGCCCGCAAAGGTTGAACACTCCATCGAGGTCGCCTTCAAGAACAAAATGGCCACCTTCGATAGATATCGCCAGCAGTTGAGCCTTACGCCTTTTGGAATTGCCTGTGCCGTTGCTAAGCGTCTAGTCAAGTAGCGAGGCCTGAGCCGGCTACAAGGCCCCAACGCGCTCAAGACCGACGCCTGCTGCGGCGTCAGGTATTGGGGGGCCGGGACTGGCGCGTCCCGCTCGTCCTCCATGCTTCAACTTCAGTTGAGGCGGCCGGAAGTCGCTGGTCTCGGGTATCTTTGCCCGCGAGCGCTTGTACGCCCACGGACTCGGAACACTCGCCCGACGGCAACAACTGCACCGCCACACACCGCGGAAGTGTTGCCCCGCGTTACCCCGAGGCCACACCGACATCACCAGACCATGCCTAAATCATTGAAGTCAATGGTCGGGGCGAAAGGATTCGAACCTTCGACCCTCTGGTCCCAAACCAGATGCGCTACCAGGCTGCGCTACGCCCCGAACAAGCATGGATTGTAAGCGCGCCGATCAAGGTGCCACGACCGTCGGTGCGGGCAGACGCAGTTGTTCGCAGATTGCCATGCATTGGCGGATGTGCTGCTCGCACACATAGCGCAGCGCGCCATAGGTGAGCACGGCCGACAGCCCCTGCCCGGCGATGGGCACGTACTTCACTGCCTGCTGCGCGCTCAGGCGCACGCCCACCATGCGCAGCATCGACATCACCAGCTCGCGCGTCACCAGCCGCCCCACCAGCATGGTGCCGCCGGCCGTGATGGCCTTGAACACGACCAGGCGGCGGTCGGGCGCGAGCCGTTCCACCTGCTCAGCACTCAGCCCGAAGCTGCGGTTGATGTCCGGCAGCAGCTTGACCAGCACGCCCACGTTGGTGGCCCAATCCAGCCCGGGGATGGGCACCACCGCCACGCCCGCGGCAAAGAGCGCGCGGCGCGAGACCATGCGGCGGCAAGCCTGCGCGGTGGCTTCGATCTGCGTGGGGGTAGATGGCACCACGTCCCATTCCGCCAGCGCCTTCATGGTTTCAGTCCATCCGCACCCGCAGCACGCTGCGCCTGGTCATCTTGCCAGTGGGCATAACGCCAATGGTGGGGGCGCCTGGCGGGCTCGCTCATGCATTTCTCCAGTCGATGTTGACCATATCTGCCCCTTATAGCCCTTCGAGTGGGAACACTTCGTGCATGGGATCGGCCATCCATCAACCAGCGAACGGAGGGTCTCATGCTGGACAAGGTCAAATCATCCAACCCATCGACGTTCACCCACGTCAAACCCAGCGATACGGCTTTCCGCAGCGAAGGCCTGCGCGACTTCTTCCTGTACCGTGACCTCGGCATTGCCGCGGCCACGGGCGGCAAGGTCATCGCGCAACTCGTCATCGCGCACAACGCACCCGAAAAGGGCACGGGCTGGCACCGCCACGAGGCGGATTTCCATATCGTCATCATGCTTCGCGGCTGGGCGCGCTTCATGTACGAGGACAAGGAAACGCTGGTCAATGCCGGCGACTGCGTGCACCAGCGCCCGGGCGTGCGCCACTACCTGTTCGACTATTCGCCGGACATGGAATACCTGGAAGTGGTCGGTCCGGCGGATTTCACCACCGTCGATGTGGACCCGGTGTGCGAAGTGCCGCTGTCCAAGGGCTGGGGTTTGTAGGGTTTCTAGAACTCCATTTCCAGCTCGTCGATGTCTTCGGGTTCGAGGCGTGCCGCCTCGATCCAATCCTGCAGTTCGGGCATGGCCATGATCTGCACGCAGTACTTGGCGCAGGCAGCATCCTGCGGGCGGACATCGTAGGTGCGCAGGCGTGTCACCACCGGCGCATACATCGCATCCGCCATGCTGCGCGCCCCAAACAGGTACGGCCCGCCATAGGTGGCCAGGCATTCCTGCCAGATCTCGTAGACGCGCTCGATATCGCTTTGCGCCCGGCTCCACACCTTGTAGTTCGGGAAGTGGCCCTTGAGGTTCATCGGCAGCGCCGAGCGCAGCGAAGTGAAGCCCGAATGCATTTCGCCGCAGACGGCACGGCAATGAGCACGTGCCGCGCGATCGGCCGGCAGCAGGCCGGCCTTGGGCTTGAGCTCGTTCAGGTATTCGCCGATGGCCAGCGTGTCCCAGACCTTCGTGCCCTGGTGGCGCAGGCAAGGCACCAGCATCGACGGCGCCAGCAGCAGCATCTCGGCGCGCACGCCCGGATCGTCGAGTGGCAGCAGCACCTCTTCGAAGTCAAGACCTGAAAAGCGCGCGAGCAGCCAGCCGCGCAGCGACCAGGACGAGTAGTTTTTGCTGCTGATGGTGAGCGTGGTCTTCGACATGCGGCGCCTCCTTGACTGAAGACCGGACCGAGGCATTGCATCGCGCGCTGCATTGGGGCGGCCGGGCTGTGCCGCTTCCCTTCGCAAGCGTTGTGCCAGCTTGGTGCATCGGCGGCTGAACTGGCGTGGTCCGTTCCTTGCCTTTGGCCAAGCAACCTTTCAACGCCGAAGACAACGGCCCATGACAACCATGCTGTATCACGCCTACCAGATGCAAGCCGATTGGCTCGGGCCGATGCAACAGGCGGCGCGCATTGGCGCCAGCTACCTGAATCACGATCTGTTCGGCATGCTCAAGACGCCGGCCACGCGCAAGCTCGCCGCCGCCTGGGAAGTTTTCTCGCGCCTTCGTCTGACCCACCAGCGCCCTTCATTCGGCTTCGATTCGGTGCAGGTCGGAGAACGCCAGGTGCCGGTGCGCGAGGTTTCGGTGCACACGCTGCCCTTCTGCACGCTGCAACGCTTCGTACGCGACGACCTGGGCGACAAGGCCGACGCCGATCGGCCGAAGGTGCTGATCGTGGCGCCGTTGTCCGGCCACTTCGCCACCTTGCTGAACGACACCGCACGCACCATGCTCGTCGACCATGACGTGTACATCACCGACTGGCACAACGCCCGGCTGGTGCCGCTCGCCGAAGGCCGCTTCGGGCTGGACGAATACGTCGATTGCCTGATCGCCTTCATGGAGCATCTGGGCCCGGGTACTCACCTGGTCGCCGTGTGTCAACCCTGCGTGCCCACCTTGGCCGCCGTCGCGCTGATGGCCGCCCGAGACCACCCGGCGCAGCCGCGCAGCATGACCTTGATGGCCGGCCCGATCGATTGCCGCATCAACCCGACCCAGGTGAACGAGCTGGCCACCGGCAAGCCGCTGGAATGGTTCGAGCAGAACCTGATCAGCACGGTACCGATGCGCTACCCCGGCGGCATGCGGCGCGTCTATCCCGGCTTCCTGCAGCTCAGCGCGTTCATGAGCATGAACCTGGACCGGCACAAGCAGGCCTTCAAGGACCTGTACGTGCATCTGCACAGCGGCGAACACGAGGCCGCCTCGGCCACGACCCGCTTCTACGACGAGTACTTCGCGGTCAACGACCTCGCAGCCGAGTTCTACCTGGAGACGGTCGGCCAGGTGTTCCAGGAATACGCGCTGGCCAAGGGCGAGTTCTGCGTGCACGGTGAGAAGGTCGATCCCTCGGCCATCCGCCGCACCGCGCTGTTCACCGTCGAAGGCGAGCGCGACGACATCTGCAGCATCGGCCAGACCGTCGCTGCGCACGACCTGTGCAGCGGCATCCGGCCCTACATGAAGAGCCACCACGTGCAGCTGGGCGTGGGTCACTACGGCGTGTTCAGCGGCAGGCGCTGGCAGACCCAGATCTACCCGCGCGTGCGCGAGATGATCCACGACTGTCACTGACCGGTCTACAGCCCGAGTTCGCTCAAGCCCGGGTGATCGTCCGGCCGCCGCCCCAGCGGCCAGCGGAACAGCCGCTGCACTTCGGAGATGGGCAGATCGTTGATGCTGGCATGGCGCCGGCACATCAGGCCATCGGCCGTGAATTGCCAGTTCTCGTTGCCATAGCTGCGGACCCAGTGGCCGGAATCGTCGTGCCACTCGTAGGCAAAGCGCACGGCAATGCGCGCGCCGCCAAAGGTCCACAGTTCCTTGATCAAACGGTAGTCGAGTTCGCGCGCCCATTTGCGCTGCAGGAAGGCCTCGACCTCGACACGCCCTGACAGGAACTCGGCGCGGTTGCGCCAGCGTGTGTCCTCGGTGTACACGCGCACGCAGACCTGCGGGTCGCGCGTGTTCCAGGCATCCTCGGCACCACGCACCTTGCGCAGCGCGCCGGCCTCATCGAAGGGCGGCAAAGGCGGGCGCGGTTCGATCATGTCGGCAGCCTTCCTCACCAGCCGATGGCCTTGGGCAGCCACAGCGCGATCTGCGGATAGAAGAACACCAGCGCCAGCGTCAACGCCTGCAGGCCGATGAACGGCACCACGCCCTGGTAGATGTCCTTGATGCGCACCTCGGGCGGGGCCACCCCCTTCAGGTAGAACAGCGCCCAGCCGAAGGGCGGCGTCAGGAACGACGACTGCAGGTTCACGGTGATCAGCATCGCCAGCCACACCGGGTCCACGCCCTGGTTCACCAGCACCGGCAGGAACAGCGGCACGGCGATGTAGCTGATCTCGATCCACTCGATGAAGAAGCCGAGCACGAAGATCAGCGCCATCATGAACCAGATGTCGCTGTTCACACCGCCGGGCAGCCACTCGAACATGCGCACGATCAGGTCCTCGCCGTGCAGGCCGCGGAAGGCCAGCGCGAAGACCTGCGCCATCATCAGGATGAACATCATGATGGCGGTGATCTTGCTGGTCTCCAGCGCCACGTCGCGCAGCACCGACCACTTGAAGCGGCCCGCGCCAATGGTGATCAGGATGGCGCCCACCGCGCCCATCGACGCGGCCTCGGTCGGCGCCGCGATGCCGCCGACGATGCTGCCCAGCACCGCCACCACCAGCATGATCGGCGGCACCACCACCTTCCAGAAACGCAGCCACAGCTGGCGGCGACTGACCGCGTCGCGCTCGGCCTGCGGCAAGGGCGGCATCAGATCGGGCTTGAGCATGCCCAGCACCAGCAGGAAGACGATGTAGACGCCCGCCAGCAGCAGCCCCGGGCCCACCGCTGCGGCGAACAGCGTGCCCACCGACAGCTGCATGATGTCCGACAGCAGGATCAATATCAGGCTCGGCGGGATGATCTGCCCCAGCGTGCCCGACGCGCAGATGGCACCACAGGCGACGCGCTTGTCGTAGCCGCGGCGGATCAGCGTCGGCAGAGTCAGCAGGCCTAGCGTGATGATGGTCGCGCCGACGATGCCGGTGGTGGCACCCATCAGCACGCCGAACAGGATGATGCCCACGCCCATGCCGCCGCGCAGGCCACCGGCGATGTGGCCCATGACGTCCAGCAGGTCGTCGGCCAGACGCGACTTCTCCAGCATCACGCCCATGAACACGAACAGCGGAATCGCCAGCCACTGGTAGCCGGCCACGACGCCGTAGATGCGCGCCGGCAGCAGGTTGAACAGCACGTCGCCGAAGCCGAGCCAGCCGAACAGGAAGCCCACCGTGGCCAGCGTGATGGCCACCGGCACGCCCAGCATCAGCAGGCCGAAGAAGGCCACCAGCATCAGGACGGCGTAGGTCTGCGGCTCAAACATGGCGCGGCCGCCCTGCGTTGCCGCTCGGCCAGCACCAGGCGAATCAGCGCAGCCAGCGCCTGCAGCGCCAGCAGGCCGAAGCCCAGCGGCATCAGCCCCTTGACGACCCAGCGAAACGGAATGCCGCCCGGGTCGGCCGAGCTCTCGCCGATGGCATAGGACTGCGCCACGTAGCCCAGCGACAGCTTGATGAAGATCAGCGCGATCAGCAGCAGCAGCACGCCGGAGAGCAGATCGACGAAGAACTTGGCGCGCGGCCCGAAGTCCGCATAGAACACATCGACGCGCACGTTCTCGCCGCGCTGGATGGCGTAGCTCATGCCCAGCAGGATGACGGCGGCCAGCAGGTGCCATTCCAGCTCCTGCGACCACACCGAGCCGAAGCTGAAGGCATAGCGCAGCAGCACGTTGGTGGCCACCAGCGCGATCATCGCCAGCGCCAGGTACAGCGTGGCCTGGCCGACGGCATCGATCAACGCCTCGATGCGCGCCGCCAGCAGCGGCCATCGGGCCGGGCACCGATGCGATCTGGCGTGCATCAGCCTCGGACCTTGAGGTGGTAGGCCTCTTCGCTGACCTCGGCCCAGCGGTCGTACTTGAGCTTGAAGGCCATGTACGAGTCGTGCACCTTCTTCGTCATCGGGTCCTTGGCGGCGGCTTCGGCCAGCACCTTGTCGGTCTCGGCGCGCAGCGCCTTGATCACCGCATCGGGCAGCGGCTTGGCGATCACGCCCTGGTTCTTGATCAGGTCTTCCATCGCGTCGGAATTGGCCTTCTGGCACCAGGCCTCGCCGATCACGTTGCAGGCGGCCGCAGCGTTCTCGACGATGGCCTGCAGGTCCTTCGGCAGCTTGGCCCAGGCGGCCTTGTTGATCAGCAGCTCGGACACCGTGGCCGACTCGTGCCAGCCGGTGGTGTAGTAGTACTTGGCCGCCTTCTGCAGGCCGAGCCGGCGGTCCTGGTAGGGGCCGACGAACTCGGCGGCATCGATGACGCCGCGCTCCAGCGCCGGGAAGATCTCGCCGCCGGGCAGCACCTTCACGTCCACGCCCAGGCTGGCGTAGACCTTGCCGGCCAGGCCGGGGATGCGCATCTTCAGGCCCTTCAGGTCGCCGACGGAGTTGATCTCCTTCTTGAACCAGCCGGTCATCTGCACGCCGGTGTTGCCGCAGGGCATGGCCACCATGCCGAAGGGCGCGTAGACCTCGTTCCACAGGTCGATGCCGCCGCCGTCGTACAGCCAGCCGTTCATGCCCTGGAAGTTCAGGCCGAAGGGCACGGCGGTGAAGTACTGCGCCGCCGCGGTCTTGCCGGTCCAGAAGTAGCTGTTGGCATGGTTCATCTCCACCGTGCCGGCGCGCACCGCGTCGAAGCCCTCGAAGGCCGGCACCAGCTCGCCGGCGCCGAAGACCTGGATGTTCAGCCGCCCGCCCGACATCTCGCGGATGCGCTTGGCCAGGTCGGTGGCCGAGCCGGGGCCGTCCATGTAGAAGGGCGAGCCCTTGCCGTAGGCGCTGGTCATCTTCCAGTTGAAGGTCTGCTGTGCGGACGCAACCGCCGGAACAGCCAGTGCGGCGCCGGCAAGGCCGGCCTTCAGGGCGCCGCGGCGCGATGCGATCGAGGTGGTCATATGGCGTTCCCAACGGTGGAGTGGCAAAAGGCTTCAATAGGTCTTGTAGGGCAGGAACTTGCCGCTCATCGTGATGCTCACGCGGTCGCCCTTCGGGTCGGCCTCGCGCTGCAGGTCCATGCGGAAGTCGATCGCCGACATGATCCCGTCGCCGAACTCCTCGTGGATCAGTTCCTTGAAGGTGGTGCCGTAGACGCTGACCAGTTCGTAGAAGCGGTAGATCAGCGGATCGGTGGGCACGCTGGTCGGCAGGCTGCCCTTGTAGGGCACCACCTTCAGCCACTGCGCCTCGGCTTCGGTCAGGTCGAAGATCTTCGCCAGCGTCGCGGCCTGCGCGTCGTCGAAGGTCATCTGGCCCAGGCAGCCGGCCGTGACCCATTCCTTGCTCAGGCCCACCTGCTGCGGCCACGTCGGCCCACTTGATGCCCTTGGCCACCTTGGTGGCGACGATCTTCTCGGTGACATCCAGACGACTCATGGCTCATGCGATTCTCCGTCAGCGGAACGGGTTGGACAGGGGCAGGTTCGGGCTCCGTCAGGCCGGGGCTCACCTCGGCCGGCATCGCCGGCGCGCGGCCGTGCGACAGGTCCTTGGACCGCGCCACCAGGAAGTCGACCAGGTGGTTGCGGATGCGGTAGTACTGCGGGTCGTGGTGCAGCGTGGCGCGCTGGCGCGGGCGCTGCATCGTGTTGCGCACGATCTCGGCCACGCGCGCCTGCGGGCCGTTGCTCATCAGCAGGATGCGGTCGGCCAGCAGGATGGCCTCGTCCACGTCGTGCGTGATCATGAACACCGTCTGCCGCGTCTCGGCGCAGATCTTCAGCAGCTCGTCCTGGATCGAGCCGCGCGTCAGCGCGTCCAGCGCGCCGAAGGGCTCGTCCAGCAGCAGCATCTTCGGCTGGATGGCGAAGGCGCGCGCGATGCCCACGCGCTGCTTCATGCCGCCCGACAACTGCGAAGGCTTCTTGTCGATGGCGCCGGCCAGGCCGACCATCTCGACGTACTTCTCCACCTGCGCATTCACCTGCGCGGCCGACCAGTCGGGCCACTTGCTGCGCACCGCGAAGGCGATGTTCTTGCGCACGCTCAGCCACGGCATCAGCGCATGGCCCTGGAAGACCACGCCGCGCTCCAGGCTCGGGCCGCTCACTTCGCGGCCGTCCATGAAGACATAGCCCTCGCTGGCCTGTTCCAGCCCGGCCAGCACGTTGAGGATGGTCGTCTTGCCGCAGCCGCTGTGGCCGATGATGACCACGAACTCGCCGCGCTGCATGCCGAAGTTGACGCTGTCGAACACCGGCTCGGCCGCGCCCGGGAAGGTCTTGGCCAGACCTTCGATGCGCAGGTAGTCGTTGGCCATCAGTCGACATAGGTCACCGCCTTCTGCAGCCGCGCGAACATCAGGTCGAGCAGCATGCCGACGACGCCGATCATCAGGATCGCGAAGATCACGTTGGGCAGCGACAGGTTGTTCCACTCGTTCCAGACGAAGTAGCCGATGCCCGTGCCGCCGACCAGCATCTCGGCCGCCACGATCACCAGCCAGGCGATGCCCATGCTGATGCGCATGCCGGTCACGATGGTCGGCGCGGCGGCGGGCAGGATCACCTCGAAGGCCTTGCGCAGCGGCGGCACTTCCAGCGTGCGCGCCACGTTGAGCCATTCACGCCGCACGCCGGCCACGCCGAAGGCGGTGTTCAGCAGCATCGGCCAGACGCTGCAGATGAAGATGACGAAGATGCCCGAGATGTTGCTGTCCTTGATGGTGTACAGCGCCAGCGGCATCCAGGCCAGCGGCGAGATGGGCTTCAGCACCTGGATGAAGGGGTCGAGCGCGCGGTAGACCAGCGGGCTCATGCCGATCAGGAAGCCCAGCGGAATGGCCACCGCCGCGGCGATGGCGAAGCCCAGCGCCACGCGCCCCAGCGAGTAGGCCAGCTGCAGGCCCACGCCCTTGTCGTTGGGGCCGTTGTCGTAGAACGGGCTGGACAGCTGCGTGACGATGGCGCTGCCCATCTGCGCCAGCGTCGGGAAGCCCGACTTGGCGGCATCGGCACCGCCACCGCTGACATCCTTGCCCAGCATCTTGGCGTACTCG
This sequence comes from uncultured beta proteobacterium, assembly GCA_963743935.1. Lineage (GTDB taxonomy): Bacteria > Pseudomonadota > Gammaproteobacteria > Burkholderiales > Burkholderiaceae_C > Rubrivivax. The sequence continues at coordinate 257,656 of CAVURQ010000001.1, forward strand.
ATCTCCTCGGCCGTCATCGTCGCCTTCGGCGCGCTGGGGGCCGCGCCGCTGCTGGTGGCCAGGTGCCACACCACCAGGATCAGCGCCAGGATCAGCACCGACAAGGCGGCCGAGCGCGCGCCCGGGGAAGTGGTCAGCTTCATCGCAGAGCCTTCGCCCGATCAGGCCGCGCGCGCGACGGCGAAGCTCTTCAGGTACTCGTCCGGCTTGGCCGGGTCGAAGACCTTGCCCATGATCGTGAACTTCGGGAACGCACCTTCGGGCGGCGTCTGGCCCAGCTCACGCATGGTCTTCTTGGCGTCGGTGAGCATGAACACCTTCTCGGCGATGGCCTTGTAGTCGACCTCGCCCTTGACGTAGCCCCAGCGCTTCATCTGCGTCAGCATCCACACGGCCATGCTCTGCCACGGGATCGGGTCGAAGTCGATGCGGTCGGGCACGTTCTGCACCTTGCCCAGGCCGTCGGCGAACTTGCCGGTCAGCACCTGCTGCACCACCGTCTCGGGCTGGTTCAGGTAGGCGGCCGGCGAGATGACCTTGGCGATCAGCTCGCGGTTCTCGGCCTTGCGCGCCATCGCCGATGCGGTGAGCACGGCGCGGTACAGCGCGGCAAAGCTGTTGGGGTTCTTCTGGATGAACTCGGCGCTGGTGCCGAAGGCGCAGCAGGGGTGGCCGTTCCACAGCTCCTTGGTCAGGATGTGCAGGAAGCCGATCTCCTCGTACACCGCGCGCTGGTTGAAGGGGTCCGGGCCCAGGTAGCCGTCGATGTTGCCGGCGCGCAGGTTGGCCACCATCTCCGGCGGCGGCACCACGCGGATCTGGATGTCGGTGTCGGGGTTCAGCCCACTTTCGGCCACGTAGTAGCGCAGCAGGAAGTTGTGCATGCTGTACTCGAAGGGCACGGCGAACTTGAAGCCCTTCCACAGCTTCGGGTCGCGCTTGTCCTTGTGCTTGTTGGCCAGCGTGATGGCCTGGCCGTTGGTGTTCTGGATGGCTGGCCACGTGCATCGGCGTGGCGTTGGCGCCCAGGCCCATGCTGATGGCCAGCGGCATCGGGCTCAGGAAGTGCGTGGCGTCGTATTCCTTGTTGAGCATCTTGTCGCGGATCAGCGCCCAGCCGGCCGTCTTGACCACCTCGACGTTGAGGCCCTGCTTCGAATAGAAGCCCAGCGGGTGCGCCATGATCAGCGGCGTGGCGCAGGTGATGGGGATGAAGCCGACCTTCAGGTCCTTCTTCTCCGGCGCGCCCTTGTCCTGCGCCATGGCCTGCAGGCTGGCGATGGGCAGCACGCTGCCGATGGCGGCCATGGCCGTGCGCCGGCCCACCGCGCGCAGGAACTTGCGGCGCACGGCATCCTGCGGGAACAGCGCCTTCATCAGCGAGGCCTCGATGAACTCGTTCGAATAGGCCTCGAACTCGGCGCTTTCGCTGCGCTGGCGCAGGGTGGCTGCGGCATGCTCGGCCTCGGTGTCGTGCACGCCGCAGCTGCAGGTCAGGCGCAACGGGCGGTCGGCGTCATAGGGGTCGAAGTAGTCGCTCATCGGGCATCCTTCCTGGGCATCGCGTGGTATGAAATCTAGGCAAAAGACCCCGTACGCAACATCGATGCCGGCGGGCTTTTGTTGTAGGGCTGGCCCTACAGCGGCGGCGGCTGACGGCGCATCGCGTACAGCGCCAGCTCGACGTCGTTGCGCGTGCCGGTCTTGTCCAGGATGCGCGCGCGGTAGGTGCTGACGGTGTTGGACGACAGGCTCAGCTCCCTGGCGATCTCGCCCACGCTGCGGCCCTGCGCCAGCCGCTCGAAGACCTGCAGCTCGCGGTGCGACAGCAGCTCGTCCAGCGGTGTCTCGCCCTGCCCCGGGCCCAGCGCCGCGGCCAGCAGCTCGGCCACCGGCGCGGTGATGAAGCGCTGGCCACCGGCCACGCGCCGCACCGCGGCGGTGATCTGCTCGGAATCGGCGCTCTTGTTCAGGTAGCCGGCGGCACCGAGCTTCAGGCTGCGCACCGCGTACTGCCGGTCGGGGTAGGTGCTGAGCATCAGCACCGGCAGCTTCGGATGTTCGGCGCGCGCCTGGCGCAATACGTCCAGCCCGTCGCGGCCGGGCAGCGCGATGTCCAGCAGCAGCACGTGGATGTCGCCCTGACGCAGCCGCTGCAGCGCCGACGGGCCATCGGCCGCTTCGGCCACCACCTCGATGTCGGCCAGCCTCGGCCAGCGACTGGCGGATGCCCTGGCGCACGATCATGTGGTCGTCGCAGATCAGCACGCGGATCATGTCTGCGGCTCGGTCAAGGGCATCACCAGCCGCACACGCGTGCCCTGCCCCGGCACGCTGTCGATGCTGACGCGCCCGCCGAAATGCGCGGCGCGCTCGTGCATGCCCTGGACACCATAGCTGCGTGCCGCACCGAGCTGCTCCGGCGTGGCGCCGACACCGTCGTCGCGCACGTCGAGGTACAGCGTGGGCTGCGGCGGGTCGTCCACGGTGATGCGGATCCACAGCCTGCGGGCCCGCGCATGGCGCGCCACGTTGGACAGGATCTCCTGGAACATGCGGAACACGGCGATGGCCCAGCCGCCCTCGGGCGGCGCCACGCCGGCGGCCACATGCAACTGCACGTCGGCCTGCAGCTCGGCCGCCTCGATGAACTCCTGCGCCTGCCATTCCAGCGCCGCCCACAGGCCCTGGTGGTCCAGGATGCTGGGGCGCAGGTCGGTGATGATGCGGCCCAGGTTCAACACCGCCGTGTCGATCTGCCGCCCCATGCCCTGGCACTTGGCCAGCAACGGCGGCGCATCGCTCAGGCGGCGCGCCAGCCAGTCGGTGTCCATCTTCAGCGCCACCAGCTGCGAGCCCAGCTCGTCGTGGATCTCGCGCGCGATGCGCGTGCGCTCCTGCTCGCGCACCGCCTCGGCATGGTTGGCGCGCTCGCGCAGCCGCGCCAGCGCATCGCTGAGCTGGCGCGTGCGCTCGCCCACGCGCGCCTCGAGCTCGTCGTTGGTCTGGCGCAGCAGCGCTTCGGCCCGCTTGCGCTCGCCGATGTCGACGAAGCTGACCACCGCGCCCACCGTGCGCCCCTGGTCCAGCAGCGGGTGGCTGGCGTACTCGGCCTGGAAGGGTGTGCCGTCGGCGCGCCACAGCACCTCGTCGTCGATGCGGCAGGCCTCGCCCACGCGGAAGGCCTTGAAGATCGGGCAGTCGCACTCGGGGTAGTGCCGCCCGTCCGCATGGGTGTGGTGCACCAGTTCGTGCATGTTGCGGCCCAGCACCGATTCGGTGCGGTGGCCCAGCAACCGCAGGGCCGCCGGGTTGACGAAGGTGCAGCGGCCGGTCAGGTCGATGGCGAAGATGCCTTCGCCGATGCTGTGCAGCAGCAGCGAGTGGGCATCGGCAGTCTTCGGCACCATGCCGTGGCATGCCGCAAGCGGCATGCCACCGGCTTCAGCTGCTGCCGCGGCGCAATGCCGTCTCGCGAATCGCGCCCAGCGTGGTGCGCGAGGTGATGACGTCGGTGTCCAGCTTGATGTGGATCAGCGTCGGCCTGTCAGCCGCCATCGCGGCGGCAAAGGCGGGCTCGAACTGCCCGGTGACATCGACCCGATGCGCGTCCCAGCCGTAGGCCCGCGCCAGCGCCGCGAAGTCGGGGTTGAACAGGTCGCTGCCGCTGGTGCGCCCCGGGTACTCGCGCTCCTGGTGCATGCGGATGGTGCCGTAGCTGCCGTTGTCCACGACGATGCTCACCAGCTTGCCGGCACCCCGCCCGGCGCCGTAGCCGGTGGCGGTGGCCAGCTCCTGCCCCGTCATCAGGAAGTCCCCGTCGCCGGCCACGTTGATGACCGTGCGCTGCGGGTACAGCAGCGCCGCGGCCACGGCGGCCGGCACGCCGTAGCCCATCGCACCCGAGGTCGGAGCCAGCTGCGTGCGGCCATGGTGCTGCAGGCCGTAGTAGCGCACGTAGCGGTGCAGCCAGCCGCTGTAGTTGCCGGCGCCGTTGGTGTAGACGGTGTCGGCCGGTGCCAGGCGCTGCACGGTCTTCATCACCACCGCCAGGTCCATCGGTTCGACCGCGCTCGCCGCGTGGTTGGCTTCGTAGTCGGCATGGGCCGCCTGTGCCGAGGCCGCCCAGGGCACCTGGGTCGGCGCGGCCAGTGTTTCCAGCGCCTTGGCGGCGCAGGCCATCGAACTCTGCAGCAGCAGGTCGGCCGCATAGACACGGCCCAGTTCCTCGGGCCCGGCATGGATGTGCACCAGCTTCTGCGTCGGCCGCGGTGCCTGCAGCAGCGTGTAGCCGCCGGTGGTCATCTCGCCCAGGCGCACGCCCAGCGCGATGATCAGGTCGGCCTCGCGCACGCGCGCCGCCAGCTTCGGGTTGATGCCGATGCCCACGTCGCCGGCATAGAGCGGGTGGCGGTTGTCGAAGGTGTCCTGGAAGCGGAAGCCGCAGCCGACCGGCAGCTGCCAGTTCTCGGCAAAGCGCTGCAGCGCGTTGGAGGCTTCCGCGTCCCAGCCGCTGCCGCCGGCGATCAGACAACGGCCGCTGCGCCGCCATCAACATCGCACGCAGGTCGCGCAGCGCGCCCGGCGCCGGCCAGGCCAGCGCCGGCTGCGCGCGCGGCAGCACCGGCGCCGCTGGTCGCCTTCGGTCAGCATGTCCTCGGGCAGCACCAGCACCACCGGGCCCGGCCGGCCCTGCAGCGCGGTGTGGAAGGCGCGTGCCACGTATTCGGGCACACGATCGGCGTCCTGGATTTCGCCCACCCACTTGGCCATGCCCAGCGTGCCGGGGCCGAACATCTGGCGGTAGTCGACTTCCTGGAAGGCCTCGCGGTCGCGCTGATCGCTGGCCACCTGGCCGACGAACAGGATCATCGGCGTGGAGTCCTGGAACGCCGTGTGCAGCCCGATGCTGGCATTGGTGGCACCGGGCCCGCGCGTGACGAAGCAGATGCCCGGCCGTCCCGTCAGCTTGCCCTGCGCCTCGGCCATGAAGGCGGCGCCACCTTCCTGGCGGCAGCCGATGAAGCGGATCTTGTCGCGGTGCTGGTGGAAGCCGTCGAGCACCGCCAGATAACTTTCGCCGGGCACGCCGAAGGCGGTGTGCACACCCTGGGCGATCAGGGCTTCGACCAGTGCGTGGCCTGCGGGTCGTGCGGTCATGACGCATCTCCATTTGTCGATCGACGATTATGCGAAGGGCTTGGCGAGGGTTTGTGCTGTACAACACAATTAAACAGACGGTGAATCATTCAGCCATGGCCAAAGCCTCCGTCACCGAAGCCCGCCCGCGCGACGCCGACCGCTCGCAAAGGGACATTCTCGACGCCGCGCTGGCCGAGTTTGCCGAGCACGGCCTGGGCGGCGCGCGCATGGACCGCATCGCCGAGCGCGCCGGTGTCAACAAGCGGCTGATCTACTACTACTTCGAGAGCAAGGAAAGCCTGTTCCTCGCGGTGCTGGAGCGCGCCTACGAGAGCATCCGCGGCGAGGAACAGCAGCTCAACCTGACGCGGGTGGAGCCGGTGGAGGCGATCCGCCGGCTCATCGCCTTCACCTGGAACTACTACATCGAGCATCCGGAGTTCCTGACGCTGCTGAACAGCGAGAACCTGCACCGTGCGCGCCACCTGAAGCAGTCGACCAAGGTGCCCGCAATGCATTCGCCGCTGGTGCAGACGCTGGCCGACGTGCTGGAGCGCGGCCACAAGGTCGGGCTGTTCCGCGCCGCGGTGGACCCGGTGCAGCTGTACATCTCGATCGCCGGGTTGTCGTACTTCTACCTCGGCAACATCCACACGCTGTCGACCATCTTCAACCGCCCGCTGCTTGGCGCCAAGGCCAAGGTCGAGCGGCTGTCGCACATGACCGACCTGGTGCTGGGCTACCTGGTGCGCGACTGATCCCTGCTCGCGCCTCGCGCGGCGCGTTTCACTGTCCGGTGATCTGCGAGCCATGTTTCGATGCCGCAACCCCTGGCTTTCCCTGAGACGGGGTGATTGACGATGCGGGACGCCGGGCTTAGCATAATTCACCGATTGGAGATTTGACGGGCGGTTGTTCGCTGCAGCGTCATCGCCCACGATCGCCGGATTGCGTCGAGGAGCGGCAGTTGAACCCAGCCTCACCGTGCAGCACCAGCCCCTTCATCGCGGGCATCGGCCTGACCCACCTGAGCGTCTACGAGCAGCGGCCCGCCCCGGATGGCCTGTCTTCGGGCTGCGCACATGTGCACGCCTTGACCGACGAGGCCTACTACGTGGTCGCCGGTGAAGGCGCGATCGAGCTGCACGACGCCGAGCGCGGCTTTCGCAGCGTGCCGCTGGCACGCGGCGACTTCGTGCAGTTCCCGCCGGGCACGCTGCACCGCTCGGTCAGCACGCGCGGCCTCGAAGTGCTGGCGCTGATGGGCAACGCCGGCCTGGCCGAGCGCGGCGACGCCCGCCTGTACTTCGGCGCGCAGGTGGACGCCGACCCCGACGAGTACGAGCGACTGAAGGCGCTGCCGCGGCAGGGCGGACTGGAGGGCGCATTGCAACGTCGCGATGCCTCCGTGCGCGCCTACCTGCACCTGCTGCAGCTGTGGCGCGACGACCGGCCCGGCTACTTCGCCGAGCTGTCGCGCTTCGTCGACCTGCATCGCAGCCAGATCGACGCACGGCGCGACCTGTTCGCCCTGAGCACCGCGCCGGCAGCGCCTTTGGCCGCCAGCGCCACCGTGCGGCACGAGCGACTCCACACCACCTTCGGCATGTGTGGGGTGCTGCGCCAGTTCCACACGGCCGAGGCCGCATGACCGTTTCTTGCACGACCCACGACAACCGGAGACAACCGCACATGGCATCACGGAAGTTCCTTCATCTCGTTGCCGCCGCCGCACTGGCGGTGGCGCTGCCCGCAGCGGCCCAGCAATGGAAGCCGACCAAGCCGATCAACCTGATCGTGCCCTGGGCGCCCGGCGGCTCCACCGACCAGGTGACACGCGTCACCGCAGCCGAGCTGGAGAAAGTGCTCGGCCAGAAGATCGTCGTCGTCAACCAGCCCGGCGGCTCGGGCTCGATCGGCACGAAGAGCGTCTGGGACGCGCCGCGCGACGGCTACACCTGGGTGGCCGGCGCAGCGCAGGACCTGGGCGTGTACCAGACGCTGGGCCTGCTCGACGTGCCGGTGAAGGACTGGCACCTGTTCCTCAGCGTGGCCAACGTGCCGGTGGTCAGCGCCAACCCGGCCACGCCCTACCAGACGATGGCGCAGCTGATCGACGGCATGAAGGCCAAGCCCGGCGAGGTGAAGGTCTCCACCGGCGGCGTCGCTTCGAGCAGCTTCAACGCCATGGAGCTGATCGCCAAGGGCGCCAACGTCAAGTACCGCCATGTGCCCTACGACGGCGGCAACCCGGCCGTCGTGTCGACGGTGTCCGGCGAGACCGACGTGACCACCCAGCTGGCCGCCGAGCAGGCCGACTTCATCCGCAGCAAGCGGCTGCGCCCGCTGGCCGCGGTGAGCGACCGCCCGCTCGAGCTGGAAGGCTTCGGCACGATCGAGCCGATCACCAAGACGATTCCCGGCATCAAGCCGGCCACCAACTACTTCGGCATCTTCATCCCCAAGGGCGTGCCGCCCGAGGTGCTGGCCACCGTGCAGGCGGCATGGGCGAGCACCATCGCCAACAACGAGGCGCTGCGCAAGTACGCCACCAGCAAGGGCGCGCTGTTCGACCCGGTGGCAGGCGACGCCGCCCAGGCCGCCGCCGCGCCGGCAATCAATGCCAATGCCTGGCTGATGTTCGACTCGGGCAAGACCAAGATCCCGCCCGACCAGCTGGGCTTCAAGCGCCCCTGAGCGTCGCGCTTGTTTGGCCCGCGGCCCCCGGCTGCGGGTCTGTACGGTTGTCTTGCGGCATGGCAGCATTTACGATTCACCATCTAGTGAACAACGGTCCGTCTCGGGCCGCTTCCATTTCTCTATCGGAGACTGTCATGCCCAAGACCGCCCTGGCCACGCTGCTGGCCGCCGCCTGCCTGGCCCCTGCCCTCGCCCTGGCCCAGGCGACATGGAAGCCGACCAAACCGGTGACGATCATCGTGCCCTGGGCCGCGGGCGGCGCCACCGACCAGGTGACGCGGCTGGCCGCGTCGGAGCTGGAAGCCGGCCTGGGCCAGAAGATCGTGGTCGTCAACCAGCCGGGCGGCGCCGGCTCCATCGGCACCAAGGCGGCGATGGACGCGCCGAAAGACGGCTACACCTGGACGGCAGGCGCGGCCAAGCAGCTGGGCACCTACCCGGTGCTGGGCATGATCAACAGCAAGGTCGACGACTTCAACCTGTACCTGGCCGTCACCAACGTGTCGATCGTCAGCGTCAACCCGAACTCGCCGTACCAGACCTTGCCGCAGCTGCTGGAAGCGATGAAGAACAAGCAGGTGTCGGTCGCCACTGCCGGCAACAGCAGCTCGGGCCACTTCGCGATGGAAGCCCTCTCCAAGGCCGCGGGCGTGAAGTACCGCCATGTCACCTACGACGGCGGCAACCCGGCGGTGGTGTCCACCGTGGCCGGCGAGACCGAAGTCACCACGCAGCTGGCGCCCGAGCAGGCCGAGATGATCAAGGCCAAGCGGCTGCGCCCGCTGGCGGTGGTCGGCGACCAGCCGCTGACCATCGAGGGCTACGGCACGATCCCGCCGATCACCGACTTCGTCAAGGACTTCCCCAAGGTGACCACCGGTTTCGGCATCTTCATCCCCAAGGGCGTGCCGCCCGAGGTGGTGGCCACGGTGGACAAGCTGTGGGCCGAGAAGATCGCCACCTCCGACAAGCTGAAGAAGTACGCCGCCGAGAAGGGCGCGCTGTTCACGCCGCTGTACGGCAAGGCCGCCTATGACGCGGTGTGGCCGACGGTGGTGACCGACGCCTACCTGCTGCAGGACGCCGGGTTGGCGAAGGTCTCGCCGGAATCGCTCGGCATCAAGCGCTGATCTCCACGATGGCGCGCCGCGATGAGCTGCTGAGCGCGGGCGTGTTCGCCGCCGCCGGCGCGGCGATCCTGATCGCGTCGCTGCGCATGGACCGGCTCACCGACCGTGGCATCGAGGCCTGGTCGGTGCCGGGCCTGACGCCGGGCGTGGTGGGCGCGCTGATGATCGTGCTGTCACTGGTGCTGGGCTTGCAGGCGCTGCGTGCCCCGGCACAGGCCGCGGACGACGAGCCGCCCGTGCCCGGCGGGATGCGCCGTGCCGGCCTGGCGCTGCTGCTGTGCGTGGTCTTCGCCGGCATCACGCTGGGCCACGGCACGCCCTTCGTGGTCGAAGGCGCGGTCTTCATCTTCGTCTTCACCACGCTGTTCAGCTGGGCCGAATGGCGCGCCGCCGGGCGCGTCGCGCGCGGCCTGGCTGCAGACCCTGGCCGTGGCCGTGTGCGCCTCGGCCTTCATCTCATGGCTGTTCGAATCGGTCTTCCTGGTACGTCTTCCGTGAAGTCCGATGGAAGGTCTGAACCACCTGGGCACCGCCCTGGCCGCGCTGGCCGGGCCCTGGCAGATTGCCTACGCGCTGGGCGCCACGCTGGCCGGCATCGTCATCGGCTTGCTGCCGGGCCTGTCGGCCACGCTGGGCGTGGCGCTGTTCACCACGCTGACGCTGAAGATGGCGCCGGCCGACGCCATCCTGGTGCTGATCTGCGTCTACGTCGGCGCCATCTACGGCGGCAGCCGCACCGCCATCCTGCTCAACATCCCCGGCACCGCCGCCAACGCCGCCGCCTGCCTGGACGGCAACATGCTGGCGCGCCAGGGCCAGGCCGGCCGCGCGATGGGCATCGCCACCACCGGCTCGGTGGCCGGTTCGCTGTTCGGCGTGGTCTGCCTGGCGATGTTCACGCCGCTGCTGGCCGAAACGGCGCTGAAGTTCGGCGCCTTCGAGTTCTTCTGGCTGGGCATGGTCGGCGTGATGATGTCCGGCAGCCTGACCGGATCGAACCCGATCAAGGGCTGGCTGATGGGCCTGCTGGGCATCTTCGTCGCCAGCGTCGGGCTGGACCCGATCCACGCGCACCCGCGCTTCACCTTCGACAACAACGAGATCAGCGGCGGCATCGGCCTGATCCCCGCGCTGGTGGGCGCCTTCGGCTTTGCCGAGATCCTGACGGTGATGAGCCAGTCGAAGCTGAAGGCGATGATCAACTCGGTCGATTCGGTGCTGCCGAAGATCGCCGACCTGCTGCGCTACTGGCGCACCATCATCCGCTCCGGGCTTGATCGGCGTGTTCGTCGGCATCCTGCCCGGCGTGGGCGAGGACATGGCGGCCTGGTCGTCCTACGCCGCGGCCAAGCGCGCCAGCAAGGAGCGCGAGAAGTTCGGCAAGGGCTCGGTCGACGGCCTGATCGCCGCCGAGACCGGCGACAACGCCGCCATCCCCGGCGCGCTGATCCCGGCGCTGGCGCTGGGCATCCCCGGCTCGGCGCCGGCCGCGGTGCTGATGGCGGCGATGATCATCCACGGCGCGCAGCCCGGCCCGATGCTGATGGTGAACCAGCCGCAGTTCATCTACGACGTGGTCGGCATCACGCTGGTGGCCACGCTGGCGATCCTGGTGTTCGGGCTGATCCTGGTGCGGCCCATCCTGTGGGTGCTGAAGGTGCCGCGCGAGATCATCATGCCCATCGTCTTCGTGCTGTGCGTGCTGGGTTCGTACTCGATCACGCAGCGGCTGTTCGACGTGTGGGTGATGCTGGGCGTGGGCATCGCCTGCTTCTGGCTGCGCCGGCGCGGTTTTCCGGTGGCGCCCTTCGTGCTGGGCCTGGTGCTGGGCGACATCGTCGACAAGTCGCTGCGCCGCGGGCTGGTGCTGTCCGACGGCAGCCTGCTGCCCTTCTTCACGCGGCCGATCAGCGCCGTGCTGGCCGCGCTGGTGCTGGTGATGCTGCTGCTGCAGCTGCCGATGGTGCGGCGCTGGTTTGCGTCGAGGAAAACGACATGATCGAACGGCTGGCGCTGTGCAACGAGGTGCTGGCGCCCTGGGGCTTTGCCGAGCAATGCGCCTATGCGGCCAAGCTCGGCTACCGCGCGCTGGAAGTCGCGCCCTTCACGCTGGCCGACGACCCGATGAACATCACCGATGCGCAGGCCGCGCAATGGGCCGCGATCGCGCGCGACCATGGCCTGGCCATCAGCGGGCTGCACTGGCTGCTGGTGGCGCCCAAGGGCCTGTCGATCAGCCAGCCCCGACGCGGCGGTGCGCCAGCGCAGCGACGCGGTGCTGGCGCGCCTGATCGAGCTGTGCGCACAGCTCGGCGGCAGCTACCTGGTGCACGGCTCGCCGGCGCAGCGCAACCCGCAGCCGGGCCAGAGCGCGGCCGACGCGCTGGCGCGCGCCACCGAGGCCTGGGTCAAGGCCGGCGAACTGGCGGGCCGCTTCGGGTTGCACTACTGCATCGAACCCTTGGGGCGCGAGCAGACCTCGGTGCTGAACACCGTCGACGAGGCGCTGGCCATCGTCAACGCGGCGGCGCTGCCCGGCCTGAAGACCATGCTCGACACCAGCTCGGCCGGTGCCACCGAAGCCGAGCCGCTGCCCGCGTTGATCGACCGCGTCTGGCCCAGCGGCCAGCTGGTGCACGTGCAGCTGAACGACCGCAACCGCCGCGGCCCGGGCCAGGGCGAGGACCGCTTCGCGCCGATCCTGGCGGCGCTGCAGCGCCAGGGCTACGGCGGCTGGCTGGCGATGGAACCCTTCGACTACCTGCCCGACGGGCCCGGCTGCGCGGCCTGGTGCATCGGCTATGTGCGCGGGTTGCTGGACGCCAAAGGCTGAGCCCTCGCCGACGTCATCGCGCCTCGTAGGCAAAGTCGATGCAGAACACCTGCAGCGGCTGCAGGCCCTGCAGCGGCAAGGCCGCGGCCCAGGCCTGCAGCGCCTGGCGACGATCGGGCTGGGTCAGCAGCTGCACGTCGCTGCATTCCAGCCACAGCAGCCCGCCGTCCTGTGCGCTGCGCGCGCCGTGGATGCCGGCCTCCTGCGTGCGCACCGACGAGCCGGCACCGTCCAGCTGGTACAGCGCCAGCCGCGTCACGCCCGTCGGGCAAGTCACCCGCGGGCAGCGCGCCGGCGTCGAAGCGGGCCACGGCCAGCACCGGCGCCGCGCTCGGCGCGGCGGCGCCGCGGCTGGACAGCAGCGTGTAGACGTTGCGGTCGGGGTTGCGGAACCAGGTCAGCGCCTGCCGCGTCCACGGCGTGGGGTTGTTCAGCGCCTTCAGGTAGGCATCGCTGACCAGCACCTGCTCACCCAGCGTGTCGTAGCACATCAGGAAGCGCGTGGCATCGTCGGTGGCCAGGTAGCGCCGGCCGAGCAGGAAGCCGGGGATGCCCACCCGCTCGGGGATGTGCTCGGCGTTGTGCCATTGGCGGTAGGCCTGCTGGTGCTCGGGCTCGAAGTTGGCCAGGAACACCATCAGCCCCTTGGCCTGGGACAGGTCGGTCGTCGTCACGCTGAGCCTTTCGCTTCAGAACCGGCCGGCGCGCACTTCGTAGCGGGTGGGCTTGCCCAGCTGCGGCATGTCGCGCTGCACCCAGTCGGCCACCCAGTCGATCAGCCGGGCCAGCGGCACGCGCGGGTAGCCGAACAGCCGCTGCGCCTGCAGCGTGTTGTTGACCCAGGCGTCGGGCTGCTCCACGCCGTCGAAGCGCGGCGTCTTGCCGAAGCGCTTGCCGAACTCGTGCGCCAGCAGGCGCACGCTGGCCAGCTCGGGCCCGCCGATGTTGAGCGGCGAGGTCGGCGTGGTGCAGTGCCTGAAGGTGCGCAGCATCTGCGCATTGCAGTCGCCCTGCCAGATGACGCTGGCATGGCCGGTGGCGATGGGAATGGGCTGCTCCTGCATCACCCAGTTGGCGATGTCGATCAGCACGCCGTAGCGCATGTCGATGGAATAGTTCAGCCGCATCAGCCGGCCCGGCGTGCCCCACTGGCGCGAGCCGTAGGCGAAGGCGCGCTCGCGGCCGACGCAGGAATTGGCATAGTCGCCCAGCGGGCCGGGCTCGACGCTTTCGTCCCAGCCGTGCTGCACCACCGGCGCGAAGGGGTAGACGCACAGCGTGGAGAACACCACCAGCCGCGATTCACGGAACTCGCGCGCCACGATGGCCGGCACGTAGGTGTTCATCGCCCAGGCGAAGGACGGGATCGTCGTTGGTGCCGAACTTCTTGCCGGCCATGTAGACGATGTTGCGCACCTTGGGCAGCTTGGCCACGGCTTCGGGGTCCAGCAGGTCGCAGCGGATGGTCTCGATGCCCCAGGATTCCAGCTGCTCGGCCAGGCCTGCTTCAGAAAAGCGCGCCACGCCGATGACCCGCTTGCCCGGCGCCGCGCGCTTGGCCATGCGCGCCAGCGTCGGCCCCACCTTGCCGCCGACGCCCAGCACCATGATGTCGCCGTCGACCTGCTTCAGGTCCTCCACCAGCTCGGGCGTGGGTTCGGACATCAGGTCTTCGAGATGCTCTTCGTTCTCGATGCGGTCGGGCAGCGCTGCGAGGGTGCTCATGGTCGTCGCTCTCTTCTAAGTAATAACTTAGTTGAATGCTAGCCAGAGGCTGGCGCGGGCGCTTCTGGGGTTTTCCCAGGGCGTAAGAGTTGTTCATGGAGTGCGGTGTGCGGCACACCGTCCACTGGGCCCGGGATCAGTGAATCGACGAGGGATCTACTGTTATCAGTATGTGATGGTGAATATAGATGCGAACCCAGTAGTGTCCGGTTCATTTGAAGTCGAGCCGGCCGCGAAGCCAATGCTGACGCGGGTTTCGAGGGATTCATGGGTGTCCACGATTTGAGTTTCGGTTCGGCTGTTTGCGATGCTCGCAGGTTTGAACGACCTGGGGTGACGCATGAACGTGGGCAAGACGCTGCTCGCGCAGGTGATGGAGTTCGTGCCGTGGAAGACCTTCGGTCGGATCGTCGAGCGCCACAAGGGCGATGCGGGTTTGCGCATGCTGGGCTGCGCCGACTTGTTTCGCGTGATGGTCTTCGCCCAGCTCACCTGGCGCGAGTCCCTTCGAGACATCGAAGCCTGCTTGGGCTTCGCGGTCGCGGTAGCCGTCCTTGCGCGCGCCCTTGGCGATGCCGGCCAGTTGCTGCAACTCGGGCATCGGTATCAGCAGCACGCCCTTGCCATTGGGAATGAATACGAACTCCTGCCCGGCCTGCCAGCGCTGCTGTTCGCGCACGGACTTCGGGATGGAAATCTGGAACCTCCTGGAAAGCGTGGCAGTGGTGACCATCGTCGTAGCCTCGAATCCTCGATCGCGATTCGGCAAGAATCGACCGCTCCGACGCTCAGGGCGCGTGCCGCGCCGCCGATCAACGCCGATGGCTCATTGGCCGAAGTTGCCGAATAGAAGGGGGATTGAGATGGGTGCAGTGACGATCACGGTCGATGCGACCGAGTCCTTCAAGCAGCACGTGAAGGCTGCATTCGCGGACCAGCGGCAGCAGGAGCGGATCTCGTTCGAATCGTTCGACCTGCTCTGGAAGGTGCTCGCGCCCAACCGCATGGCGCTGGTGCAGACGCCGAATCATTCCCACTCTATTGTCAACAGGCGGGCGCCGCTCATAGGTACATCGGGCGCTTCGGTTGCCCGCAGCGAGCGAGATACCGACATGTGTACCGTCTCTGTTTCGACCGATGCTAGACCTCCGTCTCGTCGATATTGGCCATCAGAGCCGGCCTCTGCAAAGCCATGTGGATCGCTTGGGATCGAACGAGACGACATTGACGGTATTGACCTGCTTAATCCGCGCCCCGATGACGGTATTCGCGGCTTGGTTGACGGTATCGCCGCTTTGCCTGCTCGCGCGCTACAAAAGCAGAAGACTGCCTCAATGGTAGTCGTCTTCGAGCTGGTGCCGCACGGCGAGCACGGCGACGTTGGCGTCGTCCTCGATCTCGAACAACGCCACATAGCCCGATCGACCGAACGGAACGATCAGTTCGCGCAGGAACGGGCTTTGCCCGGCCTTGCGGCACGTGAACGGCGACGTCTTCAGTGTCGCGATGCCGGACCGCAAGGCCGCGATGGCCTGCGTCGGCAAGGTCGAGGTCACCGCCGTCGCGGGACAGTTCACGTTCCAGCAGGAAGTCGAAGAGCCGGTCCAGGTCCGCCTCGGCGTCCCGGGTCAGCCGAACCTTGAACGTCACTTGCCCTTCTTCGCCAGGCGCGTACGCGCGGCGTCGAGCTTGCGTTGCAGGTTGTCGATCACCACGTCGGCATCGACGTAGTCACCCGTGCGCCGCGCCTCGTCGCGCGAGCGAAGTCCGCGCGCGAGGAACTCGGCCTGCACGCGACGTCGTTCGACACTCGCGCGCACCGAGGCTTCGACGAACTGGGTGAGCGTCTCGCCGTCGGCCAGCACCGCCTCCACCTCGGCACGAAAGTCGGGCTCGACGCGGATGGACGGGATGGTGGTCGTCTTCATCGACCCAGTGTATCGCAATTGCGCCACATCACGGCAGGGCCTGCGGTATCGGGCCACTGGAGGCGGCGGAGTTCCCGTCACATGAACTCGTACACCTGGCCCCGGGAGGGGGGGTCTACAGCAGAGACCATTAAGGTGGTTCAGGAATGTGGGGGAGTCGTTCTCGGGGCCTGTGCCATAGTGGATCGAAGCGGCGGGAAAACTCATTTCGGCGTTCCCTATCACAGCCTGTGGAATCTTACCATCCCCACTTACACTCCAGAGGACTGTCCACTATGTCGTGCCGGCTCAGCGCCGATTAAGCCGGGAAGCCGGACCTCACGCTAAGAAACACGTTGTCAGAATCGCCTACAGAGACTTGTACTCCCTGATGCCCAGAAACCTTCGTCTTATTCTTGAATATGATGGCACCCACTTCCACGGCTGGCAGGTCCAGCCGGGGCTCGATACAATCCAAGGAACATTGACTTCGATTGCCTCCCAAGTGACTAAGGAACCCGTACATGTTCATGCTTCGGGTAGGACCGATGCAGGCACTCATGCTCTGGCGCAAGTGTGCAACTTTTTAACAGAGAGCAGGATTCCGGTTGAAAACTTAAAGAAGGCCATGAATTCTCTGCTTCCTCATTCCATCAGGATTAATGCCATTGATGAGGTTCCCCTTTCTTTCCATGCTCGTCGAGACGCCGTTTTTAAGCATTATCGTTATCGAATACTCATGTCAAAGAACTGTTCTCCTTTTCAATACCCTTATGTCCATCATTGTCCCTCCAATTTAGATATCCAGAAAATGAGCAAAGCTGGTGAGAGAGTGCTGGGCGAGCACGATTTTTCGGCATTTTGCGATTCTGATTCTGAAGCCGAGTCGCCCCGGCCTCGTCGATCGGGAGCGCGGCTATTGACTGCCCCGTGCCGCACCGTCGCCGCGATTCGGCACATTCTGCCGCCGGACAGAAGTATTCGACGCACCGAAGTGACCGTCACGGCGCAGACTGTGCCTCAAAGCCTGCCATTCAACCTGGGGAGAGCGACATGACCGACCATTCCGTGACCAACTGGACCCGCGCCGACGATGCCATGGTCGAAGGTGCGATCCGCCGCGGCGCCTCGCGCCGCGAGCTCCTGCGGATGTTCATGGCGGGCGGCGTCGCGCTCGCCGCGGGCGGCTCGATCCTCGGCCGCGCCTCGGCCGCGCTCGCCGCGACCCCGGTGATGGGCGGCCACCTGAAGGCCGCCGGCTTTACCGCCTCGACCGCCGACACGCTCGATCCCGGCCAAGGCCTCGAACGCCACCGACTACACGCGCTGCTGCGCCTACTACAACCGCCTGACCTTCCTCAACGAGAACAGCGAAGTGCAGATGGAGCTCGCCGAGAGCGTCGAGACCACCGACGCCAAGGTCTGGACCGTCAAGCTGAAGTCCGGGCGTCGACGTTCCACGACGGCAAGACCCTCTCCGCCGAGGACGTGGTCTTCTCGCTCCGCCGCCACCTCGACGAGGCGGTCGGCTCCAAGGTGAACTCGATCGCCAAGCAGATCGTCGACATCAAGGCCGTCGACCCGCTGACCGTCGAGATCACGCTGGCCGGGCCGAACGCCGACCTGCCGACCATCCTCGCCCATGCACCACTTCATGATCGTGCAGGACGGCACCACCGACTTCTCCAAGGGCATCGGCACCGGGGCGTTCACGCTCGAGCTGTTCGAGCCCGGCGTGCGGTCGATCGGCGTACGCAACGAGAACTACTTCAAGGCCCAGAAGGCGCCGTCTCGACACCTTCGAGTACTTCGCGATCGTCGACGAGAACGCCCGCGTCAACGCGCTGCTCTCGGGCGACGTGCAGCTCGCCGCGGCGATCAAGCCGCAGTCCGATACGCTCATCGAGAGCGTGCCCGGCATCCAGCTCGTCAGGAACACCGTCGGCAACTACACCAACCTCAACGTGCGCCTCGACATGGCGCCGGGCGACAAGGCCGGCTTCGTCGAGGGCATCAAGCTGATCCTGAACCGCGAGCTGATCCAGAAGGCGGCGCTTGCGCGGCTTCGCCGAGATCGCCAACGACCAGCCGATCCCGCCGATCAGCCCCTATCACAACGCCGAGCTCGCGCCGCGCGCCTTCGACCCGGAGAAGGCGAAGGCACTCTTCGAGAAGGCGGGCGTGCTCGGCCAGCCGATCCCGGTCGTCGCCTCCGACGCCGCCACCTCCTCGGTCGACATGGCGACTGATCCTGCAGCAGGCCGGCGCCGAGATCGGCATGAAGTTCGACATCCAGCGCGTGCCCTCGGACGGCTACTGGTCGAACTACTGGCTGAAGGCGCCGGTGCATTTCGGCAACATCAACCCGCGCCCGACGCCCGACATCATGTTCTCGCTGCTCTACGCCTCGGACGCCCCCTGGAACGAGAGCCAGTTCAAGTCGGAGAAGTTCGACGCGATGCTGCTCGAGGCCCGCGGCGAGCTCGACTTCGCCAAGCGCAAGGCGATCTACGACGACATGCAGGTGATGGTGGCGAACGAGGCAGGCACGGCGATCCCGGTCTATCTCTCGAACGCCGACGCGCTCGCCCCGAACGTGCGCGGCCTCAAGCCGAACCCGCTCGGCGGCCAGATGGGCCAGGCCTTCGCCGAGTACGTCTGGCTCGAGGGCTGATCTCAACCGGCCGGGGGCACCCCCGGCCCTGCACAGGGAGGCGTGAACATGGACCGACAGGTCGTCTCGCTGGTGCTCGGCCGCCTCGGCGCTGGCGCTCGTCACCATTCTGATCGTCAGCTTCGTGGTCTTCGCCGCGACCGAGATGCTGCCGGGCGACGTCGCGCAGATCCTGCTCGGCCAGGCGGCGACCGAGGAGGCCGTCGCCGGCCTGCGCACGGCGATGCACCTCGACGACCCGGCGATCCTGCGCTTCCTGCGCTGGCTCGCCGGGCTCGCTGCAGGGCGACCTCGGCACCTCCTACGCCAACAGCATGCCCGTCGCCGAGCTGATCGGCGGCCGGCTCGTCAACACGCTCAAGCTCGCGTCGGTCACCGCCATGGTGGCGGTGCCGGTGGCGCTCTTCCTCGGCATCACCACCGCGATGTACCGCGGCCGGCTCTACGACCGGGTGGTGAACACGCTCGTCGTCGGCATCATCTCGGTGCCGGAGTTCATGATCGCGACCCTCGCGGTGCTGGTCTTCGCCGTCTGGCTCCGCTGGCTGCCGGCGCTCTCCTTCGCGAGCGACGTCAGCGGGCTTCTCGACGTGCTCCGCGCCTACGCCATGCCGGTCATCACGCTCGCCGTCGTCATCTCGGCGCAGATGATCCGCATGACCCGCGCCGCGGTCATCGAGACCCTGAAGATGCCCTATATCGAGATGGCGCTGCTCAAGGGCGCCTCGCGCCCGCGCATCGTGCTGCGCCACGCCCTGCCGAACGCCATCGGTCCGATCGTCAACGCCGTCGCGCTCTCGCTCTCCTACCTGGTCGGCGGCGTCATCATCGTCGAGACGATCTTCAACTATCCCGGCATCGCCAAGCTGATGGTCGACGCGGTCTCCACCCGCGACCTGCCGCTGATCCAGACCTGCGCGATGATCTTCTGCCTGAGCTATCTCGCCCTGATCACCGCGGCCGACATCGTCGCGATCCTCTCCAACCCGAGGCTGCGCAAATGATCGCCATGACCTTCCCAACCCCCCGCCGCCTCGGCTACCGCTTCAACGCCGTCGGCGTCGTCGCCCTCGCGGTCATCCTCTTCTGGGCCGTGATCGCGCTCGTCGGCCCCTGGCTCACCCCCTATCCGCCGGGCGAGATCGTCGACTTCGACTACTTCGGCCCGATCTCCGGCCAGTTCTGGCTCGGCACCGACTACCTCGGCCGCGACATCCTCTCGCGCATCCTCGTCGGCGCCCGCTACACCGTCGGCATCTCGCTCGCCGCCGTCATCATCGCCGTGCACCGCGGGCGTGGTGCTCGGCATGACCGCGGCGGTAATCGGCGGCTGGCTCGACACCGTGCTCAGCCGCTTGCTCGACGCGCTGAACTCGATCCCCTCGAAGCTCTTCGGCCTCGTCGTCGTCGCGGGCTTCGGCTCCAGCATCCCGGTGCTGATCGGCACGCTCGCGGTCATCTACACCCCCGGCGCCTACCGCTTCGCCCGCGCGCTCGCGGTCAACGTCAACACCATGGACTTCGTCGCCGTCGCCCGCGCCCGCGGCGAGCGCACTCCCTACCTGATCGGCCAGGAGCTCCTGCCGAACATCCTCGGCCCGGTGCTCGCCGACCTCGGCCTGCGCTTCGTCTTCATCGTGCTGCTGCTCTCGGGCCTCTCCTTCCTCGGCCTCGGGGTGCAGCCGCCCAACGCCGACTGGGGCTCGCTGGTGCGCGAGAACATCGGCGGCCTGCCCTTCGGCGCCCCGGCGGTGCTGATGCCGTCGCTCGCCATCGCGACCCTCACGATCAGCGTGAACCTGTTGATCGACAATCTCCCCACCAAGATCCGCGACAGGAGCGCCTGATGCCCAACATCGTCGAGATCCGCGACCTCCGCGTCGAAGCCCGCACCGACTCCGGCCGCACGGTGGAGATCATCAAGGGCGTCAGCCTCGACGTCGCCGAGGGCGAGATCGTCGCCCTCATCGGCGAGAGCGGCTCGGGCAAGACCACCATCGCCCTGACGCTCATGGGCCACACCCGCCCCGGCTGCTCGCATCGCCGGCGGCTCGGTCCGCGTCGGCGAGCCACGACATGGCCGCGCCTCTCCGAGCCCGAGCGCGCCAAGCATCCGCGGCACCGAGGTCGCCTACGTGCCGCAGAGCGCCGCCGCCGCCTTCAACCCGGCCAAGCGCCTCATCGACCAGGTGGTCGAGGTCGCCCGCATCCACCGGCTGATGCCGATCGGACGAGGCCCGCGCCCGCGCGGTCGAGCTCTTCCGCGCCCTCTCGCTGCCCGACCCCGAGACGATCGGCCAGCGCTACCCCCACCAGGTCTCCGGCGGCCAGCTCCAGCGGCTCTCGGCGGCGATGGCGCTGATCGGCGGCCCGAAGCTCGTGATCTTCGACGAGCCGACCACCGCGCTCGACGTGACCACCCAGATCGAGGTGCTGCGCGCCTTCAAGTCGGTGATGGGCACCGGCGGCATGGCCGGCGTCTACGTCTCGCACGACCTCGCCGTGGTCGCCCAGATGGCCGACCGCATCGTCGTGCTCCGCGGCGGCGAGGTCCAGGAGCAGGGCCCGACCGCCACCATCCTCGATGCCCCCACGCACCCCTACACCCGCGAGCTGCTCGCGGCCTTCCACCCGAAGCCCCACGCCACGGTCGCCGCGGCCGAGACCGCGCCGCCCCAGCCAGTGCTCGAGGTGCGCAACGTCATCGCCGGCTACGGCCCCGCCGGCCGCGACGGGCTGCCGGGCAAGGTCGCCGTCCGCGACGTCAGCTGCGCGCTCGAGCGCGGCCGCAACCTCGGGGTGATCGGCGAATCCGGCAGCGGCAAGTCGACGCTCGCGCGCGTGATCGCGGGCCTCCTCCCCGCCCATGCCGGCAGCGTCCGGCTGGAGGGCTCGGAAATGGCCGCCGACCTGCGCGGCCGCACCAAGGACCAGCTCCGCCGCCTGCAGATCGTCTTCCAGCTCGCCGACACCGCGCTGAACCCGGCCCAGCCGGTCGGCGACATCCTCGGCCGGCCGCTCACCTTCTACCACGGCATGAAGGGCGCGGCCCGCGACGCCCGCGTCGCCGAGCTGCTCGACATGGTGCGCCTGCCCGCCGCCATGCGCCACCGCCTGCCGGGCGAGCTCTCCGGCGGCCAGAAGCAGCGCGTGAACCTCGCCCGGGCGCTGGCCGCCGAGCCCTCGGTGGTGCTCTGCGACGAGATCACCTCGGCGCTCGACACCGTGGTCGCCCAGGCGGTGATCGCGCTGCTGAAGGAGCTCCAGCGCGAGCTCGACCTCTCCTACGTCTTCATCAGCCACGACCTCTCGACCGTGCGGGCGATCTGCGACGACGTGCTGGTCATGCTGAACGGCGAGGTCGTGGAGCGTCTGCCCGCCGACCGCCTGCAGGACGGCGCGACCCACCCCTATTCGAAGCTGCTCTTCGCCTCGGTCCCGAAGCTCGACCCCGGCTGGCTCGACAGCCTCGACGCCACTCCCCGGGATGCGCCGCGAGACCGGGCAGCAGACCGGGCGTCCAGCGTTAACGCTTGCCGCCGCCGGCGGTCTGTAGCTACGGGAATTCTACGCGAATACAGCGCCGATTTTACCGGTCAACGCGAGGCGCTGTCCGAGCACACTGAAGGAGGTCTGATGGCGGTCGGCGACAGGAAGCGAATCCTCGTGCTCGGCGGCGGTTTCGCCGGCATGTTCGCGGCGCAGGAACTGCGGCGACGCGTCGGACGCGTCGCCGAGATCGAGCTGATCAACGAGGTCAACTATTTCATCTTCCAGCCGCTGCTGCCGGAGGTGGCGGCGGGCGGCAGTCTCGGTCCGCGACGCGGTGTCGCCGCTCCGGCGCCTGCTGCCGGGCGTCCGGGTGCGCCAGGCGCAGATCTACGACATCGACCTCGAGCGGAAGATCGTCGATCATCTTCCAGGGACTGCAGCGGCGCTACACCGAGGTCGGCTACGACCACCTGGTGCTGGCGCTGGGCCAGGGCGTCGACCTTTCGCGCTTCCCCGGCCTCGCCGCGCATGCGCTGCCGATGAAGACGCTGAGCGACGCGATGACGCTGCGCAACGCCGTCATCGACAAGCTCGAGCACGCCGACATCACCGCGCTGCCGGAGGTCAAGAAGGAGCTGCTGACCTTCACCGTCATCGGCGGCGGCTTCTCGGGCGTCGAGACCGCGGGCGAGATGATGGAGCTGATCGAGCGGTCGCTGGTCTTCTACCCCAACATCGAGCCGGAGGAGGTCCGCATCCTCGTCGTCGAGTTCGCCGACCGGCTGCTCGGCGAGCTGCCGGCCTCGCTCGGCGAGTACACCCGGAGCTTCTTCGAGAAGCGCGGCATCGAGGTCTGCTGGGGACCGGCGTGCGCGAGGCGACCGGCACCGCGATCGTCACCACGACCGGCGAGGTGATCGGCACCCGGACCGTGGTCGCGACCATCGGCAACGCGCCGTCGCCGCTGGTCGCCAAGCTCGACCTGCCGAACGAGCGCGGCCGGCTCCGGACCGACCGCACGCCTGCGCGTCGAGGGCCGCGACGACATCTGGTCGCTCGGCGACGCCGCGCTGATCCCGCTCGTCGAGGCGCCCGAGCGAGCGCGGCCATTACGCGCCGCCGACGGCGCAGTTCGCCGTGCGCGAGGCGCGCGCGCTGGCGAAGAACATCGCGCGCGGCGCTCGAAGGCCGCCGCCGGAGCCGTTCGTCTACAAGTCCAAGGGCGCGCTCGCCTCGCTCGGCGGCGCGTCGCGGCGTGGCGGAGGTCTACGGCGTCCGGCTGTCGGGCCTGCCGGCCTGGCTGCTCTGGCGCAGCTACTACCTGTCGTTCGTGCCGGGCTTCGCCACCAAGATGCGGATCGCCGCGCAGTGGCTGCTCGATTCGGTGGTCGGGCGCAGCACGGTGCAGACCGGCATCCGCCAGGGCCCCGGCGACGCGTTACATCCGCTACCGCGCCGGCGACCGGGTGTTCGAGGAAGGCAACCGCGCCGACGGCTTCTATGCGGTGGTCGAGGGCGCCTTCGAGCTGAGGGTCCGCGACGCCGAGGGCCGCGAGACCGCGCGCCACATCGGGCCCGGGCGGCCATTTCGGCGAGCGCGTCCTGCTCGGCGAAGGCCTGCGCACCGGCACCGTGCGCGCGCTCGAGGATTCGGTGGTGCTGATGGTCGGCGCCGAGGACTTCCAGCGTCTGACCCAGGCGCTGCCACCGCTCCCGCCTATTTCGACCGCTACGTGTCGGAGGCGTTCCAG
>CAVURQ010000002.1:0-177967 GCA_963743935.1 uncultured beta proteobacterium
GCTCACCGCAGTCATTCGATCGCCCGATCTGCAAGCACCCGCAGGTCGGACGGAAAGCTGAGCCGCAGCGCCTGCGCGGTCTTCATGTTCAGCACCAGCTCAAAGCGCGTCGGCTGTTCGACCGGCAGCGTGGCAGGGTCGGCTCCCTTGAGCAGCCGGTCGACATGGCGGGCGCTCTGCCTCGCGCTTTCGCCGAGGTTCTCGCCATAGCTCATCAACCCGCCGGCCTCGGTGAACTCGCTCGCGCCGTACAGCGCCGGCAACCTGTACTGCGCCGCCAGCGCCACGAGCCGAGCGCGATTGATGACGCTGATCGGGTCGTCGGGCAGCATGAACACGCCGCGCGCACCTGCGGCAGACAGTCGCTCGAAGGCCAACGGCAGGTCCTCGCCATGCGGGTTCTCTGCACTGCGCAGCTCGACGCGGCGCACTTCCAACTTCAGCGCCAGCGCGGCCTGTGCCGCTTCGCGCCACAGCGGCTCGTGCGCGCTGTTGTTGACGTTGACCAGCACAGCGATGGACTCGGTGCGTGGCGCCGCGCGCAGGTACAGGCTCAGCATCTTCGCCACGATCTCGTTCGACTGGCTCGACCGGCCGGTGATGTTGGTGCCGGGCTGGGCCAGCGACTTGACGAATGCCGAGCCCACCGGGTCGGCCACCGCGACCATGACGATGGGGATGCGCTGGGTCGCGCTGCGTGCGGCACGGGTCGACGGCGTGCAGGTGGTCACGATGACATCGAAGTCGCGCGCCGCAAACTCCTGGGCGAAGGCCGGCAACCGGCTGACCTGGCTGTCGGCAAAGCGCCGCTCCAACAGCAGGTTGCGGCCCTCCACGTAGCCGAGTTCGCTCAGCCCTTGCGCCAACTGGCGATCGACGTCGTCGCGCTGCTCGGACGAACCCAGCACGAGCACGCCGACCCGGGCGGGCGAGCTGCCTTGGGCCAGTGACGGCCTCAAGGCCAGCGCCGCAGCCAGACTTGCGAAACTTCTGCGCGTGATCGCGGTCGCAGATGCGGCCACGCAGGGTGTTCGACTCAGCATGTGACCCTCAACGATTGCTCGAACGCTATCAGGTCTGCCGCAAAGCGGCGCGGCTGCTCCCAGTGCAGCGCATGGCCCACGCCGGCGTAGACCGCTCGTGTGGCCCGCGGCAGTTGCCGTTGCAGCCGCTGTTGATCCGACTCGGGCGAGAAGACATCGGCGTCGCCCCAGGGCAGCAGCACGGGCACCTCGATCCTGTGCAGCTCGCCGCTGAAATCGTCCTCCAGCAGCGCGGCGAATGCGCCGCGCCAGGTGGCCGCCGGCGTGCGCAGGCACTCCTCCACCATGGTCTGCAGCAGCCCCGGGGCCAGCGGGCCGGCCACGGTGTCGCGCTGGAAGGACTCGGCCAGCTCGCGCGGCACCTGCCCGCCCAGCGTCAGCATCTGGCTGTGGACAAAATCCACCAGCTCGGGTTTGTCGGAAAAGCTCGCAAAGCCACCGGCAGCGACGACGCCGCGCACGGCGCCCGGGTGGTCGATCGCCATGCGCAGCGCGTTGACCGCGCCCATCGAGTGGCCGACCACCAGCACAGGCGGCAACTCCAGCGTCGCGACCAGCGCAGCGGCATCGGCCGCGAAGTCGCGCGTGCGGTAGCTCGCCGCGGTGGACGAACCGCCATGGCCGCGCTGCGTCATCGAGACCACATGCCAATCCGGCGGCAGCCAGGGCAGCACCGGCTCGAAGGAGCGCCAGGTGTCGGTGATGCCGTGCAGCAGCAGCAGCGCAGGGCCGCCGCGGCGGCCCTGCTCGGCGCATTCGATGATCAGGCCGTTCGGCAGACGGACGTGGCGCAGGGTGGTTGCATGATCGACTCCCCTTCATGGGCATCGACGCCACCGAGCGCGTGCCTCTGGATGTCCTTGATGGTCATTGCAAGTCCTCGTCAAGCTTGGGTGGCGTCAGTGTGGAAGGGGAGCGTCCGCTGTGCGTCCCCTGGTTCCAAAGGCGCCGCGCGGCTGCGTCATGCCAGGCGGCAGCCGATATCGGCCGCGTGTCAACGTGGCGCGGATCTTGTCGGATTCGCATTCGCCGCGAACTTGCACCGCTGCTGGCGCGAGCTACGCCGGCTTCGCCACAATTGACCCGTCCCGCCTTTGCAGGATGTCCCGATGTCCCACCCCGAGCATGACCGCCCGAAGGATGCGTCCGCATATGCGCTGGCGCGCATGGAACTGCGCGCCAGCGGCTATCCGGAACTACGCATCGACGGCCAGCCGGTGCCGCTGAAGCTGAAGCGCGGCCTGGCCTTGCTGGTGTACTTGAGCGAGCTCGGGCGCAAGGTGGCGCGCAGCCGGCTCGCCGAGTTGCTGTGGCCCGACGCGGCGCTGGAGATCGGCCGCAGCCGGCTGCGCCGCCTGAGCCACGAAGTCAACACCCAGCTCGGGTACGACATGCTGGTGGGCGACGGCGATGCCCTGTGGCTGGCCGGCGACGGCATGGCGCTGGCCAGCGACGTGGCCGGCGTTCGCGCCGCGGCGCAGCAGGTGCTGGCTGCATCCGACGGCGACGTTGCGCTGGCGACGCTGGAGCCGCTTGTGTGCCCCGCGGCTTCAGGCCTGCTCGACGGCTTCGAGCTGGAGTCGGACAGCTTCATGGCCTGGCGTGACAGCCGCCGCACCGAGCACCAGCAGCTGTTGATGCGCGCGCTGACGAAGCTCGCCACGCAGGCCAACGACAGCGGCCAGCCCGCTCGCGCGGCCGAGGCCGCGAGTGCGCTGATCCGCATCGACCCGCTGGCCGATGCCGGCCATGCCGCGCTGCTGGCGGCGCGCGCGCGGCTCGGCGATGCCGCCGGGGTGGAAGCGGCCTACTTCGCCTGCGCCGAGATGTTGCGTGACGAGCTGGGCATCCGGCCGTCGGTGCTGATCGAATCGGCCTATGCACAGGCTCAGCGGCAGCTGGCGCTGCGCGCCCGGCGAGCGCCTGCCAGCCAGCCGATGCGGCAGCGCCGATCCACTTTGCCGACAGCGAGGACGGCACGCTGGCCTATCTGCGGCTGGGCAGCCCGCAGGCGCCGTGCGGCACGCTGGTCGTGCTGTTCGGGCTGTGGTCGCACGTCGAGGTGGCGTGGGAGCACGCCGGCATCCGCGCGGTGCTGCAGCGGCTGGCGCAGCGCTTCCAGGTGGTGCTGCTGGACCGGCGCGGCATCGGCCTGTCCGAACGCCTGGCGCTGCCGCAGGCGTTGAGTGCCGGCGTGCAGGACCTGGACACCGTGCGACGCGCGCTGGGCGTGGAGCAGCTGTGGCTGCTGGGCAGTTCGGTGGTCGGTGCCATCGCCATCGAATACGCCAGCACGTATCCGGCGCGGGTGCGGGGGCTGATGCTGTACGCCGCCCACGCGCGCGGCAGCTGGGCCGAGGACTATCCCTGGGCGCTGCGGCCCGAGCAGCGCGCCGCATGGCTGGCGCAGCTGCAATCGGCCTGGGGGCTGGCCACCAGCCTGGAGCGTTTCGCGCCCTCGCTGGCCGACGACGAGGCGGCGCGCCACTGGTGGGCGCGCATGCTGCGCCAGGCGGCGTCGCGCAACAGCCTGCCGGCCATCCTTCGCGCCTTCGCCAGTGTCGACGTGCGCGGCCGGCTGGGCACGCTGCGCGCGCCGACACTGATCGTGCAACGCGAGGGTGACCGCATCGTGCGCGCCGGTGTCGCGCGCTACCTGGCGGCACAGATCCCGGGCGCGGAACTGTGCCTGCTGGCAGGCGAGGACCACCTGCTGTGGGCCGGCGACACCAGCGCGGTGCTCGACGCGCTGGAGGACTTCGTCCAACGCAGCGCGTCGCACTGACGTGGCTCAGGGCATCGGCGACTCGCGCTCGCGGCGCAGCGCATCGGCCAGGTCGTGCTCGCCGCCGCGCTCGGCCGCCTCGATCAGCGTCAGGTCGATCAGGTCACGCTGCGCGTGGCTGCCGCCAAAGCGGTGCGCGCCGCTGCGCACGGGGCGCAGCAGTTGCACCGCGTCGCCATAGCGCTGCTGGCCGAAGGCATGCACCGCGCGTGTGGCGGCGTCGCCCACATCCTTCAGGAAGTGCACGTTGTCGCCGTCGGCAGCCAGCGCACGCTGCTGCGCGGCCAGCAGGCGCGCCGCATCGGCGTCCCGGCCGCTGCCGACGAAGGCCATCATCGCGTGCATGTCGTTGAAGGCGTAGTTGCCCGCCTCGGCCTGCGGCACCCAGCGCTCGGCCAGCGCCTGCCAGCGATCGCCGACGTCGATGCCGCGCAGCTGCAATCGCCACAGGATCGACGAGGCGTCGATCATGTTCAGCACCACCGATGACGCCGATGCGAGGACCTGACGGTCGACCAGCCCCAATGCCTCGTCGACATGGTCCAGGCCGAGGTGGAACAGCGCCAGATGCCACCAGTTGTGCACGGCGAAGAAGCTGCCCTCGTTCCAGCTCGCACTGTGATCGCCGAGCCAGGCGACGCCGTCGCGGCGGCGTCCCTGCATCTCCAGCACATGCGCCACGGCATGCCAGGCCCAGCCGTCCTGCGGCTGCAGTTCCACCGCCCTGCGGCCGACGGTCTCGGCACGCGCGTAGGCGCCGGTTTCCTCCAGCCCGAACGCATACATGCCGAGCACCGCGTGATAGCCGGGCATCTCGGGGCTGCCAGCGGCCGATGGCACGCGCGATGCGGTCGCGCAGCATGCGCGAATCACCGACGAAGAAGTCGATGCTGTGGCCGGCCTGCAGCGCCAGCGCATCGCGCGGGTAGCGAATGCTCAAGTCTTCGAGCACCAGCCCAGCCGCATGCCAGCGGCCATCGACCAGATGCTCGATGGCCTCGCAATGTGCCACCTCGCGCTCATTGGCCGGCAATGCGCGGGCCGCGGCCAGCGCCTCGCGTGCCGCCGGCAGCGCCAGCGACTCGGTGCCCAGCAGGTTCAGGTAGGCCACCAACACATGGCCCATGGTCATGTCCGGCCTGGCGCGCAGCGCGGCCTGTGCGCTGGCCATCGGGTCGCCGACATAGCATCGCAGCTGGTGGCAGGCAGTTTCGAAATGATCGACCGACTGGGCGGTGGCGCCGCTCAGCACGTGGTCCTGATAGTCCTTCGTGCTCATCTCACATTCCTCCAGGTTGGGTGAGGGCTCGATATTCGGATGTCTGCGTCCCTTGAGCGTCCTTTGGCCGGCATCGAGCTTCGGCAATCCAGCAAGAGGTCGAGCGAGCGATGGCGATCGCAGCATAGGCCGACTTCGAGCAGACTCGCAACCGGCGTCAAGCCAGGGAAGCCGGTACTCTACGACTGACATCCGCCAGCGGCCGACGCGGCGAATGCGGCACATCGCTGCTGGCCCGGCCGAAGCGGAAGGCGAAAGTCGGTGACCAACCGGGTTCGGCAAAGCGTGCCAGCGTGCCGGCCATCGCCGCCGGCTGGCCAAGCTGCCTTTCGCGGTCCACGACCTCCGGCATCTGGTTCAACGGCTGGGCGGCCAGGCCGGCGTGGGTCAATTCCAGGTGCAGCCTTTGCCACAGGCGGCCCGCTTCGATCTGCTGGCGCCGGTCGTACAGATCGCGCACGGAAATGACGCCAAACCACGGTGCGCTGGCCAGTTGTCGCTGCGTCGAGGCAATCCAGTAGCCGGCCGCCGCCTCGCTGTCGGGCTCGGGCATCAACTGGCCCACCGTGGTGATGAGCGGCGGCAGCCCGGCCGTCGGCAGGGTCACGCCGTCGCGATGCTCGGCCACCGCGCGCGGGTTGGGGCGGAACCAGTGGTGGCCGTCGGCGCCCATCGTCGGGTCCCGCGTGATCCAGCGCGTCGCGTCCAAGGTGCCCGCGGCAAAGGCCTGGCCCAACGCGCCGTGGGCCGGCAGCAGCAGCAGGCGCGCATCGGCGCTCGACTGGGCAGCGGCCGACGCCAATGTGTCCTGCGTCGCGCTCGGCAGCGCTGCATCGGGCAGGTAGTCGGCGCGGTTCGTTCGCCGCTGGGCGATGGCGTCGTGCAGACGTGACGGGGCGGTTGCCGTCGGGCGCAACACCAGGCGCGCCGCCAGGTGATCGGCGCCCGCGTTCGGCGCTGCCGTCAGGGACTCGATGGCAAAGCCCTTGCCGGCAGCCGCCTGCACCATGTTCTCGACGGCGCAGCCCAGGCCGAGCCACATTTCGCGCGTGAACGGGTCCATCGCGCCGAGGTGACGCTGCGGCACCGCATGCAGGTCGATCTGCGTCGGGCCGACGCTGAACATCCAGGGCTGCGTGTTGTGCGGGCTGCTCGCCAGGATGCCCGCACCGACCAGGCTGAGCGGATCACCGGCCGGCAAGTCGGCAAACGCCGTCCACGGCTCGAAGGGCGCGCCGCCCGTGCCGGGAACACCGGTCTGGCTCAAGCGCCAACCGAGCGCACCCGCGCCGATGACGGCGACGGCGGCCGTGCCTTTGAAGAGTGTGGAAAGAGCCTTGCGGCGGCTGGGGATCATGATGGGCTTCCTGGTCTGCAACAGCATTGGCCGCCATGGTGGCCGAACACGGATCGCACGTAAACTGCCTGCCGACGCATGAACCCCATGCATTGATGCATGCCCACGATACCGGCAACGATGAAGAAGAGCACCCCGCGCACGCTCGACCCTCCCGGCCCCGCCTGGCCCTGGCTGCGCTCCTTTGTCGCCGTGGTCGAAAGCGGCAGCCTGACAGCCGCCGCCGCGCGACTGCGCAGCACGCAGCCCACCGTGGGCCGCCACATCCGTGCGCTGGAGCGGCAGCTGGGCGAGACGCTGTTCGACCGCCGGCCCGGCGGCCTGGTGCCCACCGCGCGCGCCACCGGACTGTATGAGCGTGCGGCCGCTGCCGAGCAGGCCGTCACGGGGCTGGCGCAGTCGCTGCAAAGCGGCGCGGCGGGCAGCGAACGCTCGGCGCAACTCGTCGGTGTCGTGCGCGTCACCACCAGCGTGATCTTCGCCGTCGAGCTGCTGCCTTCGCTGCTGGCGCCCTTGCTCGAGCAGCATGCGCAATTGCAGGTCGAGCTGACGGCCAGCGACGAGTTGCGCAACCTGCTGCGCCGCGAGGCCGACGTGGCAGTGCGCTTCGTGCGGCCGACGCAGGCCGAAGTGGTGGCCACGCTGGTGGGCACGCTGCCGATCGGGCTGTTCGCCCACCGCAGCTACCTCGAGCGCCATGGCGTGCCCAGGCGCGCCACCGCCTTGGCCGAACACACCATGGTGGGTTGGGAAGACCCGCAGGCCTTCGTGCGCGCCGCCGCACAGCATGGCGTAGCGATTGCCCCCGAACGCGTGCGCCTGCGCAGCGACAGTCTGCTGGCGCAGATTGCCGCCTTGCGCGCCGGCGTGGGCATCGGCCCGTGCCAGGTGTGGCTGGCACAGCGCCACCCCGAGCTGGTGCGCGTGCTGCCGCGGCTGGTGGTCGGCGGCCTGCCCGTGTGGGTGGCGGCGCACGACGACCTGCACCGCAGCCGGCGCATCCGCACCGTGTTCGAGCACCTGGTTCAGCAGCTGCGCGCGCGCTTTGGCGCGGATTGAGCGAACGGGTGCGCTGGCAATTCAGCGCGCTGGCTTCAGATCGTCTCGTACTCCAGCGATCGGGCCACCGACTCGTAAGCCCGGCGCCGAACTGCGTCGTCGATCTGGCTTGCGGGCCGATAGCGCACCGTCCGCAGGGGCGCCTGAGGGCTGACGGCACGCTCCATTTCGGTCGAGCTCGAGACGATGATCGGCGGCTCGTCGTCAGGCACCGGAATGCCCGCCTGCAGGTGCAGCAACGGCGAAAGCGCAGGCGACAACGCGGTCTGCGGCAACACCAGCATGCCCAGTGCCAGGCTGGCGGCGACGGCCACGAGCTGGAGGCGCTTCACGCCAGGCGCCTGTCGTGGTGCCAGCACAGGCTGCGGCGTCAGATCGATGAAATCCTGCTGCTGCGCGCCACGCAACAGGGCCCGCGGCAGCTGCCGCTCTTCGGGCACCGACAGCAGGCCCGCGCGCTTCAACACACCACCCAGCCGGGGGCCACCGGTCCAGACCGTGAACGGCACGGCCAGCAACAAGGGCAGCAGCAGCGGCACCAGATGTGGCGCCGACACGTTGCGTCCCTGCAGGGCGAGCAGCACCAGCGACAACGCCGCCAGTGCCAGCATGCCGATGCCGGCGGCGGCATCGCGCCAGGCCACCGCCAAGGCATCGCGTGAGGGTGACTTCCAGTCCAGCCGCAGTCCGGTCAACGCG
Source organism: uncultured beta proteobacterium (assembly GCA_963743935.1). Lineage (GTDB taxonomy): Bacteria > Pseudomonadota > Gammaproteobacteria > Burkholderiales > Burkholderiaceae_C > Rubrivivax. The sequence goes on from CAVURQ010000002.1 coordinate 8,223, forward strand.
CCCAGCACGAATGCGCTGTGCGCCAGCATGCGCAATGGCGCCTGCACGGCCGACAGCAACAGTTCGAGCACCGCGCTGCCCAGCAGCGCGGCCGTTCCACCGAAGCTGCCCTGTTCGCGCTTCAGGCGCACCGCCAGCACGCCCAGGACACGCGGCAGCAGCAGCAGAAGCAGGGTCAGGATCCACAAGCCGCTGCTCGAGGCGGTGCTCGCGCTGAGCCAGATACCCAAGGCCACGAAACACAGCCACACCGGCGCCATCAGGTAGGACAAGGCGCCCACCGCAAACATGACGCGGTGCACCGGTCGCCAGCCAGGTTCGGCGATCAGGCGGGCGTTCTGCAGGTTGCCCTGGCACCAGCGTCGGTCACGCTGCAGTTCTTCGAGCAGGTTGGCGGGATGCTGCTCCCAACTGCCCTGCAGTTGCGGTGCCAGCCAGACTTCATAGCCGGCGCGGCACATCATCGCGGCTTCGACGAAGTCGTGCGACAGGATCTCGCCTGCGAGGCCACCGCGCCCGGGAATCGGCGCCAGGCCGCAGTGGCGCATGAACGGCTCCATGCGCAGGATGGCGTTGTGGCCCCAGTAGTGCGATTCACCCAATTGCCAGTAGGCCATGCCCAGCGCAAAGAGCCGCCCCGTGACGCGGTTCGCGAACTGCTGCAGACGGGCGTGCGCAGTGCCATGGCCAAAGCCCTGTGGCAGGGTCTGCACGATGCCGGCGCGCGGGTTCTGCTCCATCAGCCGCACCAGCGACACCAGCGTGTCGCCGTGCATGATGCTGTCGGCGTCCAGCACCACCATGTAGCGGTAGCCGCCACCCCAGCGGCGGCAGAAGTCGGCCACGTTGCCGGCCTTGCGGCGCGTGCGCCGGCGCCGCCAGCGGTAGAACACGCGCCCGCCCTCGCCCACCGCGCCATCGCCGAGGGTGCTGCGCAGGCGTTCCCAGGCCTGCTGCTCGGCGGCGCGCAGTGCGGGGTCCGAGGTGTCGGACAACACATAGATGTCGAACAGGGGCAACGCCCCCGTGGCGGCGAGCGATTCGCAGGTGGCGCGCAGCCCGGCAAACACCGTGGCGACGTTTTCGTTGCAGATCGGCATGATCAACGCGGTGCGCGCGGCCCGGTCGATCGGCGCATGCGGCTCGCGCAATGCAATGCCGTGCGCATCGCCGCGCAGCAGCACCCACGCCCCCATCAGCGCCGTCGCCAGGCCCACACTCACCCAGCTGAAGAGCAAGGTGACCAGCAACGCCTGAAGCCACCATGCGAAGGACGGACTCTCGGGCGCGGCATGCCATTGCAGTGCCACGGCCACACCCGCCATCGACAGGAGCAGCGCCATCAGCACACGGCGCCGCCGTACGGACGCAAGCTGCCAAGGCGACGGCGTCGCACCGACCGATGGGAAGCGCATGCCGGGCCACAGCGCGAACAGCAAGCCACGCATCAGACCGAACCAGGGACTGGCGGGCATGGGTGCTCGCTTGATCGGCGGCGCGGTGCTCGAGCTGGCGGCAACGATGGGCTCAGGTCGAGCGGCAGGATTCATCACGGCATCCGGTGTATGGGCAAAGAACCCGGGGTTCAAGACCGCAGGGCACGAGCCTGGACTTTGGCGCGAGCCGACGACCGTGCCCATCGGATGCTGTCGCAACGGGCTGTAGGACGGGGCCGACCCCGGCGACGGCCGCAGCTACGCGTACTTGAGTTCCGAGGTCTTGCCGCGAAACACCCGGTACGAGAACACCGTGTAGCCGGCGATCGCCGGCACCGAGATGCACACCCCGAAGAGGATCACCTTCAGCGCCTGCGGGCTGCTGGCCGCCTGCCAGATGGTGAGCTGGCCGATGACGACATAGGGGTAGATGCTGTAGGCCAGCCCCAGGAAGCCGAGCACGAAGACGACGATCAACAGCGCAAACGGCAGCCAGCACAGCGGGCCGCGCACCGCGCCGGATCGCAGCACGCCGCGAATCGCCAGCAGGGCCACGCCGGTCATCAGCGGAATGGCCATCAGCGCGATGATCTCGGGCAGCGCGAACCAGCGCTCGCGCACCGATGCGCTGATCCAGGGCGTGGCCATCGAGATCAGCACCAGCCCGCCGACCATCGGCGCCCAGGCGGTGCGCGCCCAGCCGATGGCACGCTCCTGCAGCGCGCCTTCGGTCTTCATGATCAGCCAGGCCGCGCCCATCAGCGCATAGGCCATCGGCAGCGCCAGCGCGATCGCCGCGGCGAACAACGGGTAGTTCCAGCCCGTGCCGAAGCCGCTGACGTAGCGGCCGAGCATCCAGCCCTGCGACATCGACGCCAAGGTCGAGCCGGCGAAGAACAGGCGGTCCCAGGTCTGCTTGTGCGTGTCCTTGGCCTTGACGCGAAAGTCGAAGGCCACGCCGCGCAAGGTCAGGCCCACCAGCATCAGCGCGACCGGCAGGTACAGCTCGCCCAGCACCAGCCCGTGCGCGCGCGGGAACGCCACCAGCAGGATGCCCACGCCGAGCACGAGCCAGGTTTCGTTGGCGTCCCAGAAAGGGCCGATGGAGGCGATCATCAAGTCCTTCTCGGCCGGCGTGGCGCGGTGCATCAGCATGCCCACGCCCAGGTCGTAGCCGTCGCTGATGACGTAGACCAGCATCGACAGCCCCATCAGCGCCATGAAGATCACCGGCAGCGCGACGTCGAAGCTCATCCAGTTCATGCGCTGCTTCCCGCGGCGGCAAGCGACGGCGAGCCGACGGGATCGGTGGCAAGCGCTTCCTCGGGCTTCTCGGCCATGTACTTCAGCACGCCCACGTAGGCCACGATCAGCGCCAGGTACATGGTCACGTAGAGCAGCAGCGTCAGGCCGATCATCGACGACGGCACGGTCGATGCCACATCGGCCGTGCGCACCAGCCCATGCACGATGAAGGGCTGGCGGCCGATCTCCGTCACGTACCAGCCGGCGACGGTGGCCACCCAGCCGGAGAAGGTCATGCCGGCGAACAGCCACAGCAACGTGCGCGGCAGCGCCTGCGCCTGCCATTTCGTGCGCCGGTACAGCCACCAGCCGAGCCAGCTGGTGGCGAGCATCAACAGGCCCATGCCGACCATGATGCGAAAGGCGAAGAACACCGGCAGCGGCGGCGGGTGCGCACCGAGAAAGTCGTTCAAGCCCTTGATCTCGCCGTCGAGTTCGTGCGTGAGGATCAGGCTGGCGAGCTTGGGCACCTCGATCTGGAAGTGGTTGCGGCGCTCGGCCGCGTCGGGCCAGGCAAACAGCAGCAGCGGCGCACCGCGTTCGGTGTTCCACACGCCCTCCATCGCGGCGATCTTGGCCGGCTGGTGCTGCAGCGTGTTCAGGCCGTGCAGATCGCCGACGTAGATCTGCACCGGGATGAGCACGGCCGCCAGCGTGAGGCCCACACGCAGCACACGCGGTGCCGAGCGCTGGCCCACGCCGCGCAACAGCTGCCACGCCGAAAGGCCCGTCAGCAGGAAGGCGCAGGTCAGCGCCGACGCCAGCAGCATGTGCGTCAGCCGGTACGGGAACGACGGGTTGAAGATGACGTCGAACCAGCTCTTGACGTGGTACACGCCATCGATGATCTCGTGCCCGGTGGGCGTCTGCATCCAGGAGTTCAGCGCCAGGATCCAGAACGCGCTCAGCGTCGTGCCGAAGGCGACGAAGAAGGTGGACATGAAGTGCACCCGCTCGCTCACCCGGCCGTGGCCGAAGAGCATCACGCCCAGGAAACCGGCTTCGAGGAAGAACGCCGTCAGCACCTCGTAGGCGAGCAGCGGGCCGGCGATGTTGCCGACCGTTTCCATGAAGCCCGGCCAGTTGGTGCCGAACTGGAAACTCATGGTGATGCCGCTGACCACACCCAGCGCAAAGGTCAGCGCAAACACCTTGGTCCAGAAGCGGTAGGCGTCGAGCCAGCCCTGCGCATGCACCTTGTCCGGGCCGTCGTGCGTTCTCAGCCAGCGCCAGCGAAAGAACAGCAGCAGCCAGCCCAAGGCGATGCTGATGGTCGGGAAGAGGATGTGAAAGGTGATGTTGGCCGCAAACTGCATGCGGGCCAGCAAGAGGGCGTCCAACGGTTCACATCCTTTGCGTGTGTCGCCTGCGCTGCGTGTCTAGCGCTCGATCGTCAGCGCCACGCCCATGCCGCCGCCGATGCACAGCGAGGCGATGCCCTTCTTCGCGTCGCGCTTGATCATCTCGTGGATCAAGGTCACGAGGATGCGGCAACCGGAGGCGCCGATCGGGTGGCCGATGGCGATGGCGCCGCCGTTGACGTTGACCTTGTTCATGTCCCAGCCCATTTCCTTGTGCACCGCGCAGGCCTGGGCGGCGAAGGCTTCGTTGATCTCCAGCAGGTCCAGGTCGGCGGGTTTCCAGCCGGCGCGCTCCAGCGCCTTGCGCGCGGCGGGCACCGGGCCCATGCCCATGATAGGCCGGGTCCAGGCCGGCGCTGGCGTAGCTGGCGATGCGCGCCAGCGGCTTCAGGCCGAGCGCGGCGGCCTTCTTCGCGCGACATCACGACGACGCCGGCCGCACCGTCGTTCAGGCCGGACGCGTTGCCGGCGGTCACGCTGCCGGCCTTGTCGAAGGCCGGGCGCAGGCCGGCCAGGCCTTCGGCGCTGGTCTTGCGGTTGATGAACTCGTCGGCGGCAAAGACGATGGCGTCGCCCTTCTTCTGCGGGATGGTGACGGCGACGATCTCGTCCTTGAAGCGGCCCGCTTCCTGGGCGGCGGCGGCCTTCTGCTGCGAGCCCAGCGCCAGCGCGTCCTGCTGTTCGCGCGTGACGCCGTACTTCTTGGCCACGTTCTCGGCGGTGATGCCCATGTGGTACTGGTTGTAGACGTCCCACAGGCCGTCGCTGATCATGCTGTCGATCATCTTCCAGTCGCCCATGCGCTGACCGTCGCGCGAGCCGAGCAGCACGTGCGGCGACAGGCTCATGCTTTCCTGGCCGCCGGCGATGATGATTTCGCTGTCGCCGTCGCGGATGGCCTGCGCCGCCAGCATCACCGCCTTCAGGCCCGAGCCGCAGACCTTGTTGATGGTCATCGCCGGCACCGCCTGCGGCAGGCCGGACTTGATGACCGCCTGGCGCGCCGGGTTCTGCCCGGTGCCGGCCTGCAGCACCTGGCCCAGGATGACTTCGCCGATCTGTTCGCCCTGCAGGCCTGAACGGGCCAGCAGTTCCTTGATGACGGTGGCGCCCAACTCGGCGGCCGGTGTCTTGGCGAGCGTGCCGCCGAACTTGCCGACTGCGGTGCGGGCGGCGGCGACGATGACGATTTCTTCCATGATTCAGCACTCCCTCGGTAGGTGGATGGCAAAAGTCTAAGGCGTTCCGGGCCTCACCGGGCGCATCATGCGCGCAATTGCAGGGAACCTCGAGCGGCCATTCGGGTCGCATGCACATGAATCAAAGTCCGCATCCTCCCTCCGCCATGGGCCGTGTCCTGGGGTCGCTGGCACGCGCCGCCATCGTGCTGTTCGGCGTCTTGCTCACCCTCGGGGCCTTGTTGCTGGGCATGGCACTGGCGGCCGGTGTCCTGCTGTGGGCCTTGCTGCGCGGCCGGCGCCCCGGGCCCGTCTCCATGCGCTGGCGAAACACGGCGATGACGCCCAGGCCACGCACGCCGAGCGGCGAAGTGGTGGATGCCGAGGTGCGCGAAGTCGTCGAAGTCGATCCGCCGACGCAACGCTGAGTTCTCGCGGCGTGGCCGGGCCCTTGGGTGAGAATCCGAGGGTGCGAGGCAGCCTTGCCTCAACCCACGGCGCGCCGTCCTGCCGGGCCGAGCGTGCCAATGTCCACGCTGCCTGGAGATGCGCTTGACCGTCAAACCTGAATCCGCAGGCATGTGCTCGACGCGCCTGGCGCGAATCGACCGTTTCCTGGCACAGCGCTACATCGAACCCGGCCGCCTGCCCTGCGCGCTGCTGCAGGTCACGCGCGGTGGCCAGTTGGTGCACCAGACGGTGCTGGGCCAGGCCTCGCTGGAAAGCGGCACGCCGCTGGCTGACGACAGCATCGTGCGCATCTATTCGATGACCAAGCCGATCACCAGCGTGGCCTTCATGATGCTGGTCGAGCAGGGGTTGGTGATGCTGGACGACCCGGTGCACCGCTACATCCCGTCCTGGCGCGATCTGAGCGTCTACGTGGCGGGCGGCGGCGGCCTGCCCGGCACGCCGCCCGGCTGGCTGACCCGACCGACCGACGCGCCGATGCGCATCATCGACCTGCTGCGCCACACCTCGGGTCTGACCTACGGCTTCCAGTCGCGCACCAACGTCGACGCCGCGTACCGCCAATACCAGATCGAGACCTTCGAGCAGACCGAGGGGCTCGACGGCTTCATCGAAGGCCTGTCGAAGCTGCCGCTGGAGTTCTCTCCCGGCACGGCCTGGAACTACTCGGTCGTCGACCGATGTGCTGGGCTACCTGGTGCAGAAGATTTCCGGCCTGCCTTTCGACAAGTTCCTGCAGCAGCACATCTTCGACCCGCTGGGCATGGTGGACACCGCCTTCCATGTGCGGCGAGGACAAGGTCGCGCGCTTCGCGCAGTGCTACATCAACTCGCCCGAGGGCAAGCTGGTGCCGCTGCCCGGGCGCACCTTTCGGGAAGCGCCCGCCGCCCCGTCCGGCGGTGGCGGCCTGGTCTCCACCGCGGCCGACTACATGCGCTTCTGCGAATGCCTGCGCCGTGGCGGCGCGCTCGGCGAGGCGCGGCTGCTCGGCCCCAAGACGCTGGCCTTGATGCGCGCCAACCACCTGCCCGGCGGGCGCGACCTGGCCGACCTGTCGCTGTCGATGTTCACCGAGGCCAGCTATCGCGGCGTCGGCTTCGGCCTGGGCTTCGCCATGACCACCGACGTGGCCAAGACGCAGATCGCCGGCTCGGTGGGCGAATACTGGTGGGGCGGCGCCGCCTCCACCGCCTTCTGGATCGACCCGGTGGAAGACATCTGCGTCGTCTTCCTGACGCAGTTCATGCCGTCCAGCCTGTACCCGATCCGGCGCGAGCTGCGCACGATGATCAACGCGGCCGTCGTCGACTCGCGCGCCTGACTCAGGCGGCGCGCGCTGCTGCGGCCGAGGCCGGCAGACCGAAGGCGCGGTCGAAGCTCCAGTTGAAGACGAAGGTATAGACCAGGAAGAACACCAGCAGCGCTGCGTCGAACAGGAAGGCCTCCCACAGGCCGATGCCCAGCCACCAGGCAAATACCGGCACCAGGATCGCCGCCAGACCGCCCTCGAAGCCGATGGCATGTGCGATGCGCCGCGCCACCGATCGCCCGCGGACCTTCTGGCGTGACTCCCAGGCCTCGAACAGAGTGTTGAACGCCAGGTTCCAGACCACGGCGATCACCGAGCTGGCCACGGCCAAGGCCGTGGACTTGGCGGCCCCGGCGCCCGACAGCGCGTGCAGGCCGATGCTGGCGAAGAGGATGGCGAAGCCTTCGTAGAGGCCGACGTAGACGAGCTTGCGTTGGATGCCTTGCATGATGGGCTGGACTTTATGGCTGCAGATCTGAAAGAAGAAGTCACCTCATGTCAGTTTTTCTGACATATTGGCGGTCATGACATTCAGCTCCGACAACGTGCTGCTGTTCCTGGCCGTGCTCGACCACGGCTCCTTCTCGGCCGCCGCGCGCTCGCTGCGGCGCGTGCCCTCGGCCGTCAGCATGGCCATCGCCCACCTGGAGGCCGAGCTGGACCTGCAGCTCTTCGACCGCAGCGGGCGCGAACCGCAGCCCACGGCCGCCGCCCGCGCGCTGGAACCCCAGGCGCGCCAGTTGGCGCTGCAGTTGCGCGAACTGCAGGCTCACGCGCTGGCGCTGACGCAGGGGCTGGAAAATCGCCTCACCTTGGCGATCGCGCCGGAGCTGCTGTCGGCGCGCTGGACCGCGCCGCTGGCGCAGCTGGCGGCCGAACATCCGCTGCTGGACGTGGAGGTGCTGGTCACGCCGCAGGCCGATGCGCTGGCCATGCTGCACACCGGCCGCGCCCAGCTGGCGCTGGTGTTCGAGCGGCCCCGGCTGGATGGGCGCGAGGGCTTTCGCGAGGTCGGCAACGAGACGCTGGTCGCCGTGGTGGCGCCCGGCCATGCGCTGCTGCAGGAGGTGACACGCCGGGCGGCCTGGGCGAGGCCCAGCTGGTGCGCACGCGCCAGATCGTCATCGCCGGCCGCGACGCCGGCGTGGCCGACCCGCGCGTGGTCTTCGGCCGGCATGTCTGGCACACCGACAGCCCCGAGGCCGCCAGCAGCCTGCTCGAGGCCGGCCTGGGCTGGGGCTGGCTGCCGCGCAGCCTGGTGCAGGAGCAACTGGCCGGCGGACGGCTCTGCACCCTGCCGCTGCAGAGCATGAGCAACGCGATGACGCTGTACGTCGACGTGGTCTGGTCGAAGGAGCGGCCCCTGGGCCTGGGCGCCAAGCACCTGATCGAAGGCATGGCCCAGGCGCGCACGCCGCCAGACCCTGACAGCTGATCACGCCGCTGCCAGGCTCAGGGCCGGTGGTAGCGGCTGGCGTAGAACATCAACGGGCTGCCGCTGGCGTGGTTGCAGTCCGTCACGCGCGCCACGAACAGCGTGTGGTCGTGTACCTGCAGCAGGCTGACCACCTGGCACTCGAACCAGGCCAGCGCGTCGCGCAGCACGGCCACCCGTTCGCCGCTGCGCCAGGCCACGGCCAGCCCGGGCTCGGGCCGGCCGCTGAAATGCCGTGACCAGCGCTCCTGCTCGCCGCCCAGCACGCTGACGCCGTACCAGCCGCGGCGGCGGATCAGCGCATGCGTGCGCCCGGGCCGCAGCGACACCAGCACCGTCGCCGGCTCCAGGCTCACCGAGGTGAAGCTGTTCACCGTCATGCCCTGCGGCTGGCCGTCGTCGTCCAGGCAGCTGACGATGGCGATGCCGGTGGCGAAGTGCGACACGCTGCGGCGAAAGCGCAGCGCATCGGCGCCGGCGGCCGGCGCATGCAGCGGCGCCACGGCGTTCACCGAAGCACTCCTCCGCACGGCGCGCTCCGTCATCAGCGCCTGGCAACGGCCCGGCGCGCTCAGGCGGCCACCGCCACCGGCGCACGCCGCTCGCCGATCCACGCCAGGATGCGCTGCGGGCTGGCCAGCCGGTCCCACTGCGCTTCGGGCCGGTTGAAGTTGTCGGTGAACTCGTCGCACAGCGCGCGGTCCTGGCTCATCGTGCCGATCAGCTGCATCAGCTCGGGCGACGGCGGCTGCAGGAACATGTTGGTCCAGCGCGCGGCGCCGAGCACGCGGTCGCGGCGCTTCGCGTCCACCACCTCGCAGAAGCGCGCGTCGAACACCGGCTGGCGCACGATCTCCTCGCCCAGCACGAAGGCCGCGTACGACGCCACGTTGGCGCCCTGCCCGCACAGCGGGTCGACCACCGTCTGCACGTCGCCCAGCGCGATGGCGTACTTGCCCTCGCCCAGTGCCACATGGCCCTGGCGCACGGTGGGCGTGACGCCGCCCTGCAGCAGGTCCTTCGGCCCGTTGGCCAGGTCGAAGGCCTGGCGGTCGATGCGCCGGTACACGCTGGGGTGGTGGTGCTGCAGCTTGTCGAGCAGCGTGTCGAGGAACAGGCGCGGGTTGTCGTCGTAGCGCAGCCGCGCCAGCACCTCCATGTCGCCGCCGGGCACGTTCTCCATCAGCAGCGCGTGGGCCATGCCGTTGAAGCTGAGCGTCGGGATGTCGATCAGCTCACCCTGCCCCGGTGACACCGACAGCGTGACGCTGCGCGTCGGCTCTTCGCCCACACCCTTGTACAGGCCCACGCACAGCATGCGCTGCGGCCGGTCGAAGGGCGAGTGTTCGGCCTCGTGCGCGAACATCTGGCCCAGCGGCCCCTTGCCGGTGCACACCACCACCAGGTCGGCGCCTTCGGCCAGCTTGGCGACGCTGCCGGCGTTCATCTCGCCGTAGGCCAGCTGGCCGCCGCGCTCGGCAAAGTCCTGCATCAGCCGCGGCAGGTAGATGCGGTAGTCGACGGCCCGGCTGGCCGAGCGGAAATCGCCGCGGAAGAACAGCGGCTGCTCGCCGGCGAAGTGGTGGTAGTGGCAGTAGTAGCCGTATTGGTCGGTGGGCCAGTGGTTCACGCCCAGTTCGGTCTCGCGGGCGACGGTGATGCTGTGGTGCGCCACCGTGTTCATCAACGGCATCTGCGCATAGTCCTCGGGGCGGCGGTCGGTGTGCAGCGTCACGTCGACGCCGCGCGAGCGCAGGTACAGGCCCAGATGCAGGCCGGCGGTGCCGGCGCCCACGATCGCGATGCGTTTGTCCATGCTTGTCTCCGTCGATGTTGTGGGGCGCATTCTGGACAGCGGGCCTGTTGCGCGGAAGCGCCGTGATTCGATAACATTCATTCCACATCCGACTGAATCGACGATGCCCAGCCTCAGTGCCTACCGCGCCTTCGCGCGTGCCGTCGAACTCGGCAGCTTCTCCGCCGTCGGGCGCGAACTGGGGCTGACGCAGTCCACCGTCAGCAAGCACATCGCCGCGCTCGAAGCCGAGCTGAAGGTGCAGCTGTTCGCGCGCACCACGCGCAAGCTCAACCCCACGCCCGAGGCGCTGCGCCTGTACGACGCGGTGCAGCACCTGCTGGACGCGGCCGACGCGGTGCATGCGTCGCTGGGCAGCGCGCGCGCCGGGGCCAGCGGGCTGCTGCGCATCGCCCTGCCCGATTCCTACGGCCGCGCGGTGGTGATGCCGCGGCTCGCCGCCTTCCTGGCCGCGCACCCGCGCGTGCGCCTGGACGTGCGCCTGACCGACCTGCCGCTGAACCTGGTGGAAGAAGGCGTGGAGCTGGGCGTGCGCATCGGCGACCTGGCGTCGAGCACGCTCATCGCGCGTTCGCTGGGCATCGTCGAACACCTGGTCGTGGCCACGCCCGCCTATCTGCGGCGCACGGCGAGCCGCGCCACGCCACCGACCTGCTGCAGCACAACTGCATCGTCTACACCGGCTTCGCCCACGGCAACCGCTGGGTCTTCGATTCCGAACAGGGCCGCCAGACCATCGAGGTGCCGAGCACGCTGGGCGTCAACAGCGCCGATGCGATGTACGGCGCGGTGCTCAGCCACATCGGCATCGCCCGCGTGCCGCACTGGGTGGTGGGCGACGACATCGACAGCGGCCGGGTGCGCCGGCTGCTGCCCGACGACTACCCGACGCCGCTGCCGATCCACATCGTCTACCCGCAGACGCGGCTGCTGTCGGCGCGGGCGCGATGTTTCATCGAGTTTTTGCTGGGCGAACTGGCGCCACCAAGCTGAGACCCCGGCATCGGCACAATGGCCGCAGACAGTGAGCGGGAGTCGAAACCATGGCCACGGAATTCAACCTGTTGATCGAAGGCGGCACGGTGATCGACGGCACGAAGGCGCCGCGCTTCGATGCCGATGTGGGCATCGTCGGCGGCCGCATCGTCGCCGTCGGCCGGCTGCAAGGGCACGCGGCGCAGCAGCGCATCGATGCGCGCGGCAAGATCGTCGCGCCCGGCTTCATCGACGCGCACACGCACGACGATCTGGCCGTGTTGCGCCGGCCCGGCATGGACTTCAAGGTCTCGCAGGGCGTGACCACGGTGGTCACCGGCAACTGCGGCATCAGCCCGGCACCGCTGGAAGCGCACACGCCCACGCCCCAGCCGATCTCGCTGGCCGTCGGCGATGCTGGCGGGCGCTTTGCCAGTTTCGCCGGCTACATTGACGCGATGCGGCGCGCGCCGGCGGCGCTGAACGTGGCGCCGCTTCTCGGCCACACCACGCTGCGCGCGCGCTGCGTCGCCGACCTGCAGCGCGCGGCTGACGCGCAGGAGATCGAGGCCATGCGCGCCCACGTGCAGGAAGCGCTGGACGCCGGAGCGATCGGCGTGTCCACCGGCACCTACTACCCGCCCGCAGCGGCAGCTTCCACCGAAGAGATCATCGAAGTCTGCCGCCCGCTGACGGGCAGTGGCGGCGTTTACGCCACGCACATGCGCGACGAGCAGGACGCGGTGATGCAGTCGCTGGAAGAAACCTTCCGCATCGGCCGTGAACTCGGCGTACCGGTGGTGGTGTCGCACCACAAGGTCACCGGCGCGGCCAACTGGGGCCGCTCCACCGAGACGCTGGCGCGCATCGGCGCAGCGCTGCAGTGCCAGTGCGTGGCGTTGGACTGCTACCCCTACACGGCAGGCAGCACCATGCTGCACAACGACCCGGTGCGCCTGCAGGGCCGCGTGCTCATCGCGCACAGCGAGCCGCAGCCGCAGATGGCCGGGCGCGAGCTGGACGACATCGCACGCGAGTGGGGCTGCGACAAGCTGGAAGCGGTGCGCCGGCTGCAGCCGGCCAGCGCCATCTACTTCATGATGGACGAGGCCGACGTGCAGCGCATCCTGGCCTACGAGCACACCATGATCGGCTCGGACGGCATTCCGCTGGGCGAGCGCCCGCATCCGCGGCTGTGGGGCACCTTCCCGCGCGTGCTGGGCCACTACAGCCGCGACCTGAGCCTGTTCCCGCTGGAGACCGCGGTGTGGAAGATGACGGGGCTGACGGCGCGCAACTTCGGGCTCGAAGGCCGCGGCACGCTCGCCGAAGGACAGTGCGCCGACCTCGTGGTCTTCGATGCCGGCACCGTCATCGACACCGCCACCTACGACGACCCGCAGCGCGCCGCCACCGGCATCGAGCATGTGCTCGTCGCCGGCATTCCCGTGTGGCAGCACGGGCAAGGCACGGCAGCGCGGCCCGGCCAGGTGCTGCTGCGCAGCCGACGCGACCGTCAGCGATAGACCAGCGCCGCGTCGTCCAGATCGGCGGCCGGCAGTTCGACCTTGTCGGTGGCGTAGTCCTGCTGGTGCAGCCACGGCTGGTGCGCACCTTGGCGCGGCAGCCGCTCGATGCCGCGCGCCAGGTAGCCGGGGTTGAAGTTGTCCGGGTCCACCCAGGGCCGCAGCGCCATGCCCTGGTCCATCGCGCGCAGCGTCGGCGTCACCACCTGCGCACCCTTGGCGTCCATGTGATTGAGCAGCCGGCACACGAACTCGGCCAGCAGGTCGGCGCGCAGCGTCCAGCTGGCGCGGAAGTAGCCGAAGACCCAGGCCATGTTCGGCACGCCGCTGAACATCGCGCCGCGCCAGCCGACGGTCCTGGCAAAGTCCAGCGGCTCGCCGTCGATGGCAAAGCGGATGTCGCCGAGCACGCTGAGGTTGAAGCCGGTGGCGCTGACGACGACGTCGGCGTCGAGCACCTGGCCCGACTGCAGCCGGATGCCGCCTTCGGTGAAAGCTTCGATCTGGTCCGTGACCACCGAGGCCTTGCCTTCGCGGATGCTCTTGAACAGGTCGGCGTCGGGCACGAAGGCAATGCGCTGTTGCCAGGGCCGATAGCGCGGGTTGAAGTGCTTTTCCACCTCGGCCTCGAAGCCCGGGCCCAATGCGGCGCGCACGCCCGCCAGCAGTTCCTGGCGCACGACTTCGGGCTCGGCCACGCAGCGGCGCGTGAAGGCGGCCTGGTCGAACAGCACCTTGCGGCGCACGATCTCGTGCGTCCACTCGTTCGGGATGTCGAGCTGCCGCAGCGTGTTGGCCAGGTCGTTGGCGTTGCGCCCGGTGATGAAGAAGGTGGGCGAGCGCTGCAGCATCGTCACGTGCGCGCAGCTGTCGGCAATCGCCGGGATCAAGGTCGCCGCCGTCGCGCCGGAACCGATGACCACCACCTTCTTGCCGTCGAGCACCAGGTCCTCGGGCCACTCCTGCGGGTGCACGATGCGGCCCTTGAACCGTTCCATGCCCGGCCATTGCGGCGTGTAGCCGCCGGCATGGCGGTAGTAGCCCTGGCACATCCACAGGAAGCGCGCCGTGAAGCGTCGTGTCGCCGGCCCGTCCGCGCCTTGCACGGTGGCCTCGACCGTCCAGCGTTGTTCGGCGCCGGACCAGGCGGCCGAGCTGATCGTCTGGCCGTAGCGGATGTGCGGGCTCAGCGCGTTCTCGTCGATGGTCTCGCGCAGGTACGCCAGGATCTCGTCGCCACCGGCAATCGGCTTGCCCAGCCACGGCTTGAAGCCGTAGCCGAAGGTGAACAGGTCGCTGTCGGAGCGGATGCCCGGGTAGCGGTGCGTGCGCCAGGTGCCGCCGAAGCTTGCCTGCGACTCGAGCACGACAAAGCGCTTGTCCGGGCATTGCCGCTGCAGGTGCACCGCAGCGCCGATGCCGGAAATGCCGGCGCCGACGATGAGCACGTCGAAGTCTTCGCTGGGGCTGGCCATGGCACTCATTCGAACTTGGGTTCGTCCCACCACGGGAAGAACGCCGGCATGTCGCTGGACACCTTGTTCGGATAGGTGGGTGTGCGCTTTTCGAGGAAGGAGCTGACCCCCTCGCGCGCGTCGGCCGATTGGCCACGCGACTGGATCGCGCGGCTGTCGACGCGGTGCGCCGCCATCGGATGCTCGGCACCGGCCATGCGCCACAGCATCTGCCGCGTCAGCGCCACCGATACCGGCGCGGTGTGGTCGGCGATCTCGCGCGCCAGCGCACGCGCCGCCGGCAGCAGATCGGCCGGCGCATGCACCGAGCGCACGAGGCCACGGTCCAGCGCCTCCTGCGCGTTGAAGATGCGGCCGGTGAAGCACCATTCCAGCGCCGTCTGCATGCCCACCAGCTTCGACAGGAACCAGCTCGACGCGGCCTCCGGCGTGATGCCGCGGCGCGCGAAGACGAAGCCGAAGCGCGCCTCGGTGCTGGCCAGGCGCATGTCCATCGGCAATTGCATCGTCATGCCGATGCCCACCGCCGCGCCGTTGATGGCGCCGATCACCGGCTTCAGGCTGTTGAACATGCGCAAGGTGACGATGCCGCCGCCATCGCGATAGACATCGCCCACCTTGTAGGCGTCGCGCGCCGCATCGCCGCGGGCCGCGTAGTCGAAGGTCTTGCCGCCCGTGGACAGGTCGGCCCCGGCGCAGAAGGCGCGGCCCGAGCCGGTGACGATGACGGCGCGCACGGCATCGTCGGCATCGGTCTCGTCGAAGGCGGCCAGCAGATCGTCGCGCATCTGCGCGGTGAAGGCGTTCATCTTCTCGGGCCGGTGCAGCGTGATGGTGGCGATGCCATCGCTCACGTCGTAGAGCAGCGTTTGCAATGCGGGCAGTGCCATCGGGTGTCTCCAGCGGTTGTCGGCAGCCAGCATAACGTGCGCCGTGTGTCACCTGGCGGACATGGAAAACCTGCAAGCCATGCCAGCGCCGAAGCTGCGATCATCGCCGTCTCGCGCCGCACTGGGACGGCGCACGATGCAAGCGCAAGAGGAACGACGATGGACCTGAGCTACTCCGCCGAAGAACAAGCCTTTCGCCAGGAGGTGCGCGGCTGGCTGGCAGAAAACCTGCCCGCCGACATCCGCGACAAGGTCATCGGCTACCGGCACCTGGCGAAGGAGGATCACAAGCGCTGGCACAAGATCCTCGCCGCCAAGGGCTGGTCGGTGCCGCACTGGCCGGTGGAATGGGGCGGCACCGGCTGGAACATCACGCAGCGCTACATCTACGACGAGGAGTTCGGCCTGGCCGGCGCGCCCGGCGCTGCCGCCCTTCGGGCCGAGCATGTGCGCGTCGGTGCTGCTGCGCTTCGGCACGCCGCAGCAGAAGGAGCGCTTCCTGCCGCGCATCCGCGAGGGCGACGATTTCTGGGTGCAGGGTTACTCCGAGCCCGGCGCCGGCTCCGACCTGGCGGCGCTGAAGACGCGCGCCGAACGACGCGGCGACCACTACCTCGTCAACGGCCAGAAGATCTGGACCACGCTGGGCCAGTACGGCGACTGGATCTTCTGCCTGGTGCGCACCGACACCACGGCCGAGAAGCGCCAGGAGGGCATCAGCTTCCTGCTGATGGACATGAAGACACCCGGCATCACCGTGCGCCCGCTGATCCTGATGGACGGCGGCCACGAGGTGAACGAGATCTTCTTCGACGACGTGAAGGTGCCGCTGGAGAACCTGGTGTTCGAGGAGAACAAGGGCTGGACGGTGGCCAAGTACCTGCTCGGCCACGAGCGCATGGGCTCGGGCAACGTCGGCGGGTCGCGGCGCGAGCTGGCCGCGCTGCGCGCGCTGGCCGCGCGCGAGCTGAAGGACGGCAAGCCGCTGCTCGAAGACCCGCGCTTTCGCGACCGGCTGTCGCGCGTGGAGATCGAGCTCGACGCGCTGGAGATCACCTCGATGCGCTTCCTCGACAAGATGCGCCGCACCGGCCAGCCGCCGGGCGCCGACGTGTCGATGCTGAAGATCCGCGGCACCGAGATCCAGCAAGGCATCACCGAGCTGATGATGCAGGCGGTGGGCCCGATGGCGCAGCCGTTCGTCGCCGTCGACGACGGCGAGATCGACCACGTGCACCTCGCGGCTGTCGCCGCGCTACTTCAACTACCGCAAGACCAGCATCTATGCCGGCTCGAACGAGATCCAGCGCAACATCATCGCCAAGATGACGCTCGGCCTTTGAGCGGGGACACGACATGAACTTCGACTACAGCGACGAACAACAACAACTGGCCGACTCCCTGCGCAAGTACCTGGCGCAGGACTACGGCTTCGACAAGCGCAAGGCCATCGTGCTGTCGGCCCGCGGCGTCAGCGACGCCGCCTGGGCCACCTTCGCCGAGATGGGCCTGATGGCGCATCGCGCTGCCCGAAGGCCGATGGCGGCTTCGGCGGCGGCGCGATCGACCTGATGGCCGCGATGGAAGCCTGCGGCGAGGCGCTGGTGGTCGAGCCGCTGCTCGACAACATCGGCCTCGGCGCGCGGCTGGTGGCGCGCGCCGGCTCGGCCGCGCAACGCGCCGCGCTGCTGCCCGGCGCCATCGACGGCAAGCTGCGGCTGGCCTTCGCCGATCTGGAGCCGGGCCGGCGCTACGAGCTGGCGCCCGAGACCACCCGCGCCGCGCAGCGGGCGATGGCTGGGTGCTCGACGGCACGAAGAGCGTGGTCATCGGCGCGCCTTCGGCCGACCGGCTGATCGTGTCGGCGCGCACGGCGCGGCGACGCACAGGGCGCGAGCCTGTTCATCGTCGATCCGCAAGGCGGCGGGCGTCAGCGCTCAACCCCAGCCGCACCGTCGACGGCCAGCGCGCCGCCGATGTGCGCTTCGACCGGCGTGAAGCTCGGGCCCGACGCGCTGCTCGGCCCGGCCGGCGGCGCGCTGCCGTTCATCGAGGAGGCGATCGACTTCGCCACCGCGCTGCTGTGCGCCGACGCCATCGGCGCGATGCAGTACGCCAACGACGCCACGCTCGAGTACCTGAAGACACGCAAGCAGTTCGGCGTGCCGATCGCGTCCTTCCAGGTGCTGCAGCACCGCATGGTGGAGATGTTCATCGTCTGCGAACAGGCGCGCTCGATGGCCATCCTGGCGGCGGGCAAGGTCGATGCGGCGGGCGACGCGACGGAACGCCAGCGCGCGGTCTCCGCCGCCAAGGTGAAGATCGCCGACGCGGCGCGGCACATCAGCCAGGAATCGGTGCAGCTGCACGGCGGCATGGGCATGACCGAGGAGCTGAAGATCTCGCACACCTTCCGCCGCCTGACGATGATCGCGCAGCGCTTCGGCGATGCCGACCACCACCTGGAACGTTATGCCGCCCTGCAGCTGAACCCGCCGCGCCGGTCGGCTACGACACCCAGGCCGTCGAGGCCTGGATCGCCGCGAACATCGCCGACCTGACGCCGCCGCTGAAGTGGACGCGCCTGGAAGGCGGCCACTCGAACCTGACCTACCTGATCGAAGGCACGCTCGGCCGGCAGGCGGTGATCCGCCGCCCGCCGATGGGCGAGCTGCTGCCCAAGGCGCACGACATGGCGCGCGAATGGGCGCTGATCAGCGCCCTGGGCAAGACCAAGGTGCCGGTGCCACGCGCCATGGGCTTCTGCGCCGACACCGCGGTGACCGGCGCGTTGTTCTACGTGATGGGCCGCATCGACGGCCACCCGCTGTATTCGGCCGCCGACGCCGAACGTTATGCACCGCCGCAGATGCGCAAGGAGATCGCGCACTCCTTCATCGACGTGCTGGCCGAGCTGCATTCGATCGACCCCGACGCGGTGGGTCTGGGCGACCTGGGCAAGAAGGACGACTACATCGGCCGCCAGTTGAAGACCTGGTACCGCTCGTGGACCGCGTCGATCGCCGGCGCGCAGCTGGACGACCCGCGCGCGCACGAGTTGCAGAAGTACTTTCTCGAGCACGTGCCCGAGCAGGGGCCGGCGCGCATCGTGCACGGCGACTATGGCCTGCACAACACGCTGGTGGGCACGAGCGGGCGCATCGCCGCCGTGGTGGACTGGGAGATCTCGACGCTCGGCGACCCGCTGGCCGACCTGGCCTATGCGCTGAACCAGTGGGCCGAGCCCGGCGACCCACCGTCGGTGCGCGGCGTGCCGCCGACCAGCCTGCCCGGCTGGCCGACGCGCAAGGAGCTGGCCGACCGCTACGCCGCGCGCACCGGCCGCGACCTGCGCCTGCTGGACTACTACGTCGGCTTCAACCGCTGGAAGAGCGCGGCCATCGTGCACGGCGTGTACTCGCGCTACCTCGAAGGCAAGAAGAGCACGGTGGGCGTGGACCTGCCGGCGCTGAAGGCGCAGATCCTGCGCTCGCTGGAGCAGGCGGAAGCCGCGGTGCAGCGGCTGGAAAAGCGCTGACGCGCCGGCGCGTCGCTACTCGGCCTTGACGCCTGCCGTCGAGATCACCTTCGCCCACTTGCCGATCTCGTCGTCGAGGAAGCGCGCCGCGGCCTCGGGCGTGCTGCCCACGGGCACGATGCCGATGGCCTCGAACTTGCCGCGTGATGTCGGGCGAGCGTCACCGCCTTGGCCACCTCGGCGGACAGACGGGCGACGATCTCGCGCGGCGTGCCCGCCGGCGCGAGGAACATCACCCAGGTCGACGATTCCAGCGCCGGGCCGCCGGACTCGGCCAATGGTCGGCACCTCGGGGGCGCTGGCCAGGCGCTTGGCCGAGAACATGCCCAGCGCCTTGATCTTGCCGCCGCGCACCTGCGGCATCAGCGTGCTGGGCACGTCGACCAGGATCTGGATGTTGCCGCCGATGAGATCCTGCAGCGCGGGCGCGGTGCCCTTGTACGGCACGTGCACCATGTCGATGCCCGCGGTCTGCTTGAACAGCTCGGTCGTCAGGTGCGCCGCCGCGCCGATGCCCGACGAGCCGAAGGACAGCTTGCCGGGATTGGCCTTGGCGTAGGCGATCAGCTCCTTCACGTCCTTGGCCGGCAGGTCGTTGTTGGCGGTCAGGATCAGCGGCGCGATGCCCACCAGCGACACCGGCGCGAAGCTCTTCACCGGGTCATAGGGGCTGCGTCCGGCGTACAGCGTGGCGTTGGCGGCATGCGCGGCGATCACGGTCAGGAAGGTGCTGCCGTCGGGCGCGGCCTTGGCGACCAGGTCGGCACCGAGCATCGAATTCGCGCCCGGCTTGTTCTCGATGACGATGCTCCAGCCCGTCTGCTCCTGCAGCTTGGCCAGCACCATGCGCGTGGCGTTGTCGGTGATGCCGCCGGGCGTGTAGGGCACCACCCAGCGTATGGGCTTGCTGGGCCAGGTCTGGGCGAAGGTGCCCCAGGCCGACAGGCACAGGACCAGGGCACACAGTCGGGCAAGGTGTCGCATCGTCGTCGTCTCCAGGTGTTGTTGGGAATGCGCCGCCGCCGGCTTCGCCGGACATTGAAGCACGGGATGCCTGGGTCGATGCATTGGGAGTTGTCCCCTTGCTGCGCCGACTGCGCCGCTTGTCCTGCACTTCTTGGAAGCTGCTCACGGCGCCGAGCTCACGTACCGACCCGCAAGCGACATCCAAGGGAGCAACTTCGGGGCCGTGGAATCGCCGCGGCAATTCCGCTTGCGTCGTAAGCATCAGTCGATAGACTATGCACCCACTCTTTCCATCTCTTCGGAACAAGCCCCATGCCAACTCTTAGATTGCTGATGATTTCGTGCAGCTTGGTCATTGGGCTCTCTGGCACGGCGTTCGCCAAAGTCAACTGCAGTGACGTCAAGGACAAGAATCAGGACGAGTGCGTCCGTGCCAAGGTCAATAACAACACCAGCAACATCAACTGCAGCGACGTGAAGAACAAGAACCGGGACGAATGCGTCCGTGCCAAGGTCAACAACAACACCAGCAACGTCAATTGCAGCGACGTGAAGAACAAGAACCGGGACGAATGTGTTCGGCTGAAGGCCAAGTAACCATCTTCCGGCAGAGCCGGGGGCGTTCGTGACGTGAGCCGCTCGAAGCGGAGGCCTCCTGGCGTGGCCACGAATTGGCGCTCCCCGCCGATTCCTGCCGCTGGCCACGGGCAACTTTCCGGCATCTCACTTGGCCGAGCCCGTGTCGTAGGCAGCCTCGAATGACGGTCCGCAGCCCGACCAGATCAACGTGAAGCGCTGTTCGCCGAGGCGCTGAAGACTTTCACTTCAAAGTGGTGAGCCCACGCGGGTGACGGTCGGGTTGCCAAAGTGACGGCCGGCGCCCAACGCGCCGAGCAACCGCTGAACTCAGTACCGCAGCGCTTCGGCGATTTGTCGCCCGGAAGTTCGCCTGAGATCCCGGGCCAGGCCGAGCTTCGACAAGCTGTAGATGACCCACTTCGACGGATCCCAGTGATACCAGCGAACCCCGTTGCGGTAGTCGAGTGGGAAGCGATGGTGAAAATTGTGAAAACCCTCGCCGTTGGTCAGGATGGCGCCGATCCAGTTGTCTCGCGCAGACTGCGCCGGATCGAAGGGCCGGGTGCCAAAGGTGTGGGCGTAGGAGTTCACAAAGAACGTGGAATGCAGAACGACGACGATCCGCAGGCAGACCACCATGATGAACCCGCCCAGCGGATGCCCGATCCACCACGCCAGCAGCATCGGAAGCACAACGCCCGCACCGACGGACCACCATGCATGGTGGTCGTGCTGATGCGACAACAGGCGGGACCGCTTCAAGTCCTTCACGTTGCCGTAGTTGGTGGTGTGGCGCCAGAACAGGATCCAGCCGATGTGGGCATGCCAGAACCCCATGTTGACGCCGTAGGGGTCGTGCGCGGTATCGGTAAAGCGGTGGTGTTGGCGGTGCTGCGAAGACCACTTCAGTGCCGACTCTTCGAACGTTGCCGCGCCGAAGAAGAGAAACACGAACCGCAGCACGGGTGATGCCTTGTACGTGGGGTGCGCGAACAGGCGGTGATAGCCCATGGTGATCGACATGCCCGTCGCTGCGCAAAAGAAGATGAATAGCGCAACTTCCCCAGCCGTGATGCCACGGTGGTAGATGTAGAGCGGCGTGCCGACGATGCCCACGACGTGAAGAACGATGAAGAAGACCAGCCCAAGCCAGCGCACCCCGGGCCTTGGCAAGGGGTAGTCGTCGGTTATGGTTCCTGCAATCGTCGGCATGGCAAGCTTGAAGGGACGCGTGTTCGCGTCAACCTCAGCGGGTAAAGAGAAAGCGTCGTTTGCTGCCACGGAATTCGCGCGATGTGCGCCGTTGCTGACCATCACGAGTTTGCGGCCTCCTTTCGCCGCAAGGCGAACGCCGCTGCGTCGGGGACCGGTCGCTTAACTTATCACGGGTTGGCGCCACGCGCCCTGAGGGGAGATGAGATTCACGCCGAGGCCGCTCCGATCACGCGTCGGCGGGCTTCGGGTACTTCCATCGCTTCTGAACCCAGAGCCACTCGGCGGGCCTTTCGATGACTGCCCGCTCGAGATGGCGTGCGAATGCCTCCATGATCGGCGAGTCGTCCATCCCGGTGTCGAGCTCGTAGGGCGGGGCGGCGAGCACCTCGAAACGCACCGAATAGTGGCCGCGGCGCACCCGGCGCATCTCGACATAGAGCACCGTCGCGTCGAGGAACCGGGTGATCCTCTCCGCGCCGAGGAAGAACGCGGTGTCGCGATTGAGCATGCGGGTCCAGTGCTTGCGCTGGTCCCGGCGCGGGGTCTGGTCGGCGATCAGCCCGTAGGCGCGCGGGGTGTCGGCGCGGCTCATCAGTTCGAACACGAAATCCTGGCGCGGGAACGGCTTGCCGCCAAAGCGCGAGCGCGCGTCGCGCAGATACTGGTCGACGGAGCGGACGCGCAAGGTTTGGTAGACCGCGTCGATCGGGAGGCCGAACGTGGCGCCGCCAGCGAGCAACAACCACTCCCAGTTGCAGAAGTGCGGCGTGAGCAGCACCACCGACTGCTTGGTGTCCGCGCAATGGTGGACGATTTCAGGATTCTCGAACACGACGCGACACCGCAATTCGGCGTCGCTGGCGCCGAACCCCCAGATGGTTTCCATCACGACATCGGCGAGGTTGCGGTAGGACGCGCTGACGATCACCGCCCGCTCGGCCGCGGACTTTTCCGGAAACGCCCTGGCAACGTCTGCTTCCACCTGGTCGCGCCGCCAGCGCATGAGGTGGAACACGATCACATGGATCAGCCAGCCCACGCCATACAGCAGGCCCAACGGGACATGCGTCAGGGCTTTCAGAAGGCGTTGCACGGCTCTCCCCGAGCGCGGCGGCGCCAACCCTGTGGGCACAGGCTCAGCAGAGCGAACCTTGCGGGTGGGTCAGCCAGGGCTGGGCAAGCCGGGCCATTCGGCCGGGCATCGTGGACACCACGCCACCGAAGGCCCGCAGCGCGATCGCGCGCACCGTGGCCCAGCTCTTGCGCAGTCAACAGTACGAATCGAAGGCCTCGGCCCTGAACGGAATCGGATCTGTGCAGAAGGAACTCCTCCAAGGATGAACAATACGAACTGAGCACTGCCAGTGACGGGCGGTTCTATTTCAATCTGAAGGCTGCGAATAGCCAGGTCATCGGCTCGAGCCAGATGTATGCCTCAGAATCCACACGCGCCACGGGATTGTCCTCGGTCAAGACCAACGGTGAGTCCACCGACGTGCGCGACGCATAAGACCAGTCGTTCGAGCCGACCGCCTACGGCGGATCGATTTGCCGGAGCAGTGACGCGCCGGCGGCCGGCCGCGCCACGTGACCGTCGCCGCGTTCGTTTTAACGCACCAGCGCGACGATCGCCCGCACCACCTCGGCCTGTACGCGCGGGCTCTTGTCGATGTTGACGTGGGTGATGCCCGGCTCGGGCCCGATGTCGAGGTTGACCAGCTCGCCCTTGAAGTCGGCCTCGCCGACCAGCGGCGAGCCCCAGCCGCCCGCCTGGTAGTAGTTGATCGCCTTCAGAACGTTGGCAGGCACCGGATCCTGCTTCCAGGGCGCGAGGGTGACGATGAGGTCGACCGGGATGCCGACGGCCTTGAGTTCGCGCGCGATGTCGACCGTGTTGTTGCCCCCCTGCGAGTGGCCGACCAGCACCACCTTGCCGGGCTTGCCCTGGGCGCGCTCCTGCACGATGCGCCGCGCCGCGGCGCGCCAGGCGAGATGGCCGATCGCCTCCGCCTGCACCTCCTGGCCGCGCAGGGTCTCGGCCATCGCGTCGATCCCGGTCGAGAACACGCCGAACCAGCCCCGCATCAGGATGACGCGCGTTTCCGCGCACGCCGCAGTGCTGGCGAGGAGTGCCACAAGCGCGAGCGCGGCGAGGGGGGTTCTAAGCGTTGGCATGTCGCCTATGCTATTCCGATCGATGCCAGCACACCCTTCACGTGCGCGGCTGTCGAGCGTTGTCGAGGATGCCATGTCGATGTCACCGATCGGCCTCGGACTCGTCCTTCTGGCGATTGCAGCCAGCGCGCTCCCGCTTTGGCTGCTGAAACGGAGCGGGGCTCGTTCTGCCCGCGACTGGCTGGTGGCGCCGGACCGGATGCGGGCCCAGGTGGCCCGCAACGCGTCGGTCGCCACGACGATGCGGGCGGCAGTCTTCGTCGCCCTGTTCGCCGCCGGGGCGAGCGGCGAGGTGTGGGTCGTCCTTGCGATGTCGGCAAGCCTCGGCGCGGGGGTTTATCTCGTCTACCTCCTGCGCCACCCGATGCTCGCACACCTGGACGACGCGCTCGCGCGCGACGGGTCAATGTCGGTGGTTGCGTTCGTGGGCAGGCGCATTGGCCTCGACGCGCGCGTTCGCAGGCTCGCGGCTGTCCTCGTTCTCGTTGCGCTGATGGCAGTCGTGCTGACCGAGGCCTTCGTGCTCCGTTGGTGCTTCGAGCAGCTCTTGCCCGATGCATCGTCGCTTGCTCGCGCCCTGGCGGCGGGAGTGGTGGTGGTTGCCGCGCTCCAGGCGATGGCCTCCGGCCACGCGGCGGCGCTGCACGCGGCGCAGTTCCAGTTCGGGTTGCTGTACGTCGGACTGTTCGGGTCGGTGGTCGTGCTCCTCTATGCGCAGGCCTCGACCCTCGTGCCGCTTGGCCGAGGCGATGCGCTGATGCTCGCGATCGGGGCGGCGACCTGCGTCGCCCTGGTCGTCAAGCGGCGCTCGCGATACGTCGACACCGAGACGATCCGCCCGCCCGAGCTGTCCCACGCCGAGCCTGCGCCGCTCGCCTCCCGCGTGCTCCGCCGCGTCGGCAAGCTGACCAACCAGATCGTATCGACGCTGGTGGTGGTCGCGATCGTGGTCGCGGGCATGGCACTCTACGGAGCCTGGTCGCAGGGGTTGCGGTCATCCGCTCCTTCTGCTGGCGGTCTGCCCGGGTGGGCGGTGGCCGTGCTTTGCGTCGTTCTGCTGCTGCACCCGCTGGTCGACCTCGCCGTGTGGCAGCAACTCGCGGCACTGCGAATCCGCGCGGGCCCCACGGACCTTCCGGGTGAGGAGGCGGAACAACGGGTCCGCTCGACCCTTCATGCACACGCGCTGCAGTCGGTGGCGCTCGGGCTGCTCATGGCGATGCTCGGCTCGCTTGCGGCTGCGGTGACCGGCGCCCGCGGCACGGACGCGACACTGTCGACGATTACCTCGCGGCTAACCGTGCTCGATGCCGATCTCGGCGGAACACTGCTGCCATGTTTCGTCCTTACGCTGCTCGCGCGCGCCCTTACGACAATGGCCCCGCAGTTCTCGGCGATGCTGTGCACGCTGCGCCTGGATCTGGGTGCCGGTGAAGGTCTCGTGTCGTCGGCTGGCGTCGGCAACCTCCGGGGTGAGGAGCGGTACCGCCGCCAGGCGCAGCTCACAGGTCTGGCCCTCGCTTGCGGGGTTGCAACGGTGTCGGCGCTCGTCCCGTTCCCGAGATCGACGCTCGGCGCTGCGGTGATCGTGCTCGCCGTGATGGGCTGCGGTCAGCTCGTGTTGTTGCTGGCCGCCAGCCATTGGCGGAAGAGGTCCAGCGCGGGCGATGCCGGCGCGTCGAGCGGGCAGAGCAGGTAGTACGTGTAGGGGCCGAGGTCGAGGAAGTCGTCGTAGTATTTAGGTGAGCCGGCCTGCCCGGATGTCGACTTCGACCAGCGCCTGTTGAGCCAGCGCTATCCCCCGGCCCTCGACCGCGGCCTGGTAGGAGATCGCCGAGCTTTCATACGGATGGTCATTTCAAGCGCACGAAGGCTGAGCGTGGAGGAGCCGATAGGGTCGGGGCAAGCATCGATTTGCGGCGGCAACGGACTGCTCCGCACGCTTGTAGTGGCGCTTTCGCGCGGGCGCAAACGCCAAGGTGGGCGCGCGCGGCAGGCTGGCGGGGGCGGGCACGAGCCTGCCCGGCGTCGCACGCAGCGGTCTGGGCCATGTGCCGCGCGCCGCACGACAGGCAGAACCTGGCCGGTAGAGTCGAGTGTGGCGCGGTGGCAGTAGGTCTGGTTTGTCTGTTGCCGCCCCTTTCGTCCCGAGTAACCTCGCCGTATCTCCGTTTCCACGTCTTGCTACCTTGAGGATGAATGCGTCAACGGCTGTCGCAAGCACCCTGGCGTCGTTCGGCGCCGCAGTCGGAAAGGCGGAACGCGTCCTTCAGTGTCGCCCGCCCATGACGTCGGGCGACGGTGCATGGCCTCAGGCCTCTAAGCGCAACCGCATCCGCAACCCCACCGGCGCCATCGCGAACATCAGCCGCTCGGCCGGCTCGCTGCCGTCGGCCGTGCCGACGGATTCGATGTCGAAGTGGTTCAGCAGCGTCAGCAGCACCATCTTCATTTCCTGCAGCGCCAGGTAGCGCCCCGGGCAGATGCGCGGGCCGGCGCCAAAGGGCATGGAGATGCGCTTGGCCGAGCCCGGCGACAGCCCGTCCTCGCCCAGCCAGCGCTCGGGCCTGAAGGCCTGGGCTTCGGGCACGTGCGCGTCGTCGATGCTGTCGTGGCGCAGCAGGCTGATGACGACCGTGCCCTTCGGCACCACCACGTCGCCGACCACGGTGTCCTTCAGCGCCTGCAGCGGCAGCTGCGGCGCCACCGGCTTCAGGCGCATGGTCTCGTGCATGCAGGCTTCCACGTAGTCCAGCCGCGCCAGGTGCTCCAGCGTCACCGCGGCGCCCTCGCCCGCTTCGGCCATGACGCCGCGCACTTCGGCCGTGGCCCGCTCCAGCGCCTGCGGGTGTCGGTGCAGCAGCCAGATGCACCAGGCCAGCGTGTTGGCGGTGGTGTCCTCGCCGGCCAGCAGCATGGTCATGACGTTGCCGGCCACCTGCGCGTCGTCGATGCCGCTGTCGGGCTCGTCGGCCGCGGCCACCATCGCCTGCAGCAGGTTCTGCGGCGCGCTGCGCAGCGCGGGCTCGTCGGCCAGGCGCTGGCGCGCCGTGCGGATGAAGCCGTCGATGGCGCTGTTCACCGCGGCCAGCGCACGGTCGAGCTCGCGGTCCGACGGCAGCTTGAAGAAGCGCCAGTACGGCACGGCGGTGATCATGCGCGTGAACAGCTTGGGGAAGATCTTGTCCAGGTGGCGCTGGATGATGTCGTCGTCGGACTGCAGCGTGTTGACGTCGGTGCCGAAGGCCAGCCCGGCAATGGCATCGACGGTGAAGCGCATCAGGTCGGCCTGCAGGTCGATGGGCGTTGCGGCGGATGCGGCCTCGGCCCAGCGAGCGCGCAGGCGTTCGCCGCACTTGGCCAGCGACGGGTAGTAGGCCTTGACGTGGCCCGGGTCGAAGGCCGCCATCACCATGCGCCGCTGGCGCTTCCAGGCGTCGCCGTTGACACCGAACAGGCCCGGCTTCAGGCCCATCTCCTGGCCGATGGCTTCGAGCCGGTCGGTGCGGCGGAAGCCCTCGGGCCGGTCGCGCAGCACCGCCGCCACGGCCCTGTGGTCGGCCGTCACCAGCAACAGCCGGTTCGCCATGCGCAGTTTGTAGAAGCGGCCGTACTGCCGCGCCCAGTCGCCCAACTGCAGGTGGAAGCGCGCGGGTTCGATCTGCGGCAGGTTGCCCAGCAGCGGCCAGCCGGGCGGGCCGGGCAAGTCGGCGATGCGGCGAGGTGCACTCGCGATCGGCGCCATGGCGGCTGGGCTGGGCTGTTCGGTGGGCGGTACCAGGGTCGACATGGCAGGCTCCTGCCGAAGCGAGGCTCCGGCGCGCCCACGAGACTACACGTACCGACCAACACCGAATCGACCGCTCCGGCTGCGACGCGGACGGGACTGCTCCGAGTGGCCCGCAGCGTCAGGGCCCGGCCGGCGCGGCCAGCAGGAAGTCCACCACCTGCCGCCACCAAGCGGCATCCACACGCGCGATCCAGTTGTTGTGCCCGGCACCACTCAACACCCACAGGCGCTTGCGCTCGCCCAGCGCGTCGAACAACGCCGTGCCGAAGCGCGCCGGCACGATGTCGTCGCGCTCGGCCACCACCACCGCCACCGGCCGGCCGAACTGCGCCAGATGCGCGACGCTGTCGTAGCGGTCGTGCAGCAGCCATTGCACCGGCAGCCAGGGGTAGTGAAACTCGGCGATGTGCTGCAGCCGATCCCACGGCGTGATCAACAGCACGCCCGCCACCTTGTCGCGCTGACGCGCTGCGGCCGCCGCGGCCACGCCAGCGCCCAGCGATTCACCCACCACCAGCACGGGCGCGCCATGCAGGCGATGCGCAAGTTCGATGGTGGCCGAGGCGTCGTCGACCAGCGACGCCTCGCCCAGCTTGCCGGTGCGCGGGCCGTAGCCCGGGTATTCGGCCAGGATCGTGCGCAGGCCCAGGCGCGTCAACGCCTCCACGTAAAAAGCACGATGGCCGACGTGGCCGGCGTTGCCATGAAAGACCACCGCCGTGCCGCGCACGCTGCCCGGTGGCAGACCCACCAGACCGCGAAAGTCATCGGCTGCGGGCCAGGCCTGAAGCGTGCCGGTCGTCAGCTCGGCCACCGTGGCCCGCGCCGGGAAATAGAGCAATCGGTCCTGCAGCAAGGCGGGGCTCCCCCATGCGATCGAAGCCGCTGCGCCCAGGCTCAGCGCCAAGGCAAGTGCCTTCACGGCAACTGGGCGCGCGGGCGCCTGAAGCCCCCTGCGTCGCAAAATCGCATCGCCCGTTGCACAGCTCATTGCACTGCTCCTCACGGCGATTATCGGCAAGGCGCAAACGAGGGCTTTGCAGACCTGCGCCCGTCGCGCCCCGTGGACACACGGCAGAATGTTGCATGCATTCACTGCCGATGAGCCACCCCCGCGACGCTGCCCTATCGGCGCACTCCCTCCCCACCCTCTTCCGCCTGCGCTGGCTGCTGACCGCGCTGTGCATGGCCGCGCTGCTGGCCGGTTGCGAATCACCGGTGCGGCTGATGCCCACGCCGGTGACTTTCCGCACCAGCGATGTCGATCCCTTTGCCAACGCAGGCACTACCGCGCAAGGCACCGACGTGCCGGTGCTGTACGTGACCAACCGCGGCGCGGTGATCGAAAAGCCCAAGCCGATCTACACCATCCTGCCCAGCGAGCGGCTGCGCATGGGCGTGGCACATGTGCGCATCGGTGACGACACGCTCGACTGGGAGACGCTGCACCGCCTGTCCACCAGCGACGACGACGACGAACGCCCGATCGTGCAGCTCGACTGGCTCGAGCCGATGGCGGGCCTGAGCCCCGGCGATAGCGTGGCGAGCTCGCCGCGATGCGCAGGCCTTCTTCGCGCTGGTCGACAAGGCGCTGGCCGCCAGCGCCAGCAGCGAGTTGCTGATCTACGTTCACGGCTCCAACAACACCGTGCCACGGGCGGCGGCGCAGGCCGCGCAGCTGCGCCACTTCACCGGCAGGCGCATGGTGGTGCTGGCCTTCATCTGGCCTTCGGGCGGGTCGGCGCTGAAGTACTTCACCGACGTCGGCAACGCAGCGGCCTCGGTGGACCCGTTCGTGCGTTTGGTCGAACTGCTCGGCAAGCACACCAAGGCCACCTATATCGATGTGCTGGCCTACAGCGCGGGCGCGCAGATCGCCAGCCCCGCGCTGGCCAAGCTGGGCACGGCGCAGCCGGGTGAATCGCGCGAGCAACTGCGCGCGCGGCTGCGCCTGAAGCAGATCTACTACGCCGCGCCTGACATCGACACGCGTCGCTTTGTGAACGATCTGGGTCTGTACATCGATGTGGTCGACCGCGTCAGCATCGCCGCCAACCTGAACGACTCGGCGCTGCGCGTGGCCAACCTGCTGCACCGCGCGTCGCGCGCCGGGCGGCCCGAACCCGACCGAGCTGGACACGCAGCAAACCGAGTTCATGCTCGAGGCGTCCAGGAAGTTCGGCTTCGACATGATCAAGGTCGATCCGAACGCCATTCCCAAGCTGCCGCTGCGCTCGCACGCGTTCTGGTACGAGGACCCCTGGGTCAGCGGCGACCTGCTCGGCCTGTTGCTGTTGAACGCGCAGCCGCAGCAGCGTGGGCTGGAGGGACAGAACACCACCGTTGGCGGCCGCTACTGGACCTTTCCGCCGGATTTCGCCACACGCGTGAAGGAACTCTTCCAGCCCGCAAGCGGCGCGCCCACTGCTCCGGCACCAGGTGCTTCGGCGCCGCGCTGATGCGGCCTCGCGACTGCGTCAAACCCGACGCGCCTCGCGGCGCGACGCGAACTCAGGCGCAGGCCGAGCGCATGCGGCGCAATGCCTCGTTGCTGGCCGGCAGGTCGGCCGGGTTCTCGTCGGCAAAGTAGCGCTGACCATCGGGCAGTTGCGGGCTGCCCTGGGCCGGCCAGCCGCGCACGGCCCGCACACCCGGCACCAGGCTGTTCGCGCGGATCTTCCGGTTGTCGATGTCGCGCTGGCACACCAGCAGCACGCCGTTGGCAGCGACGACACGGTCGCGCACGCGGCTCTGCGCGGGGCTGGCGCTGGTGGTGAGCGCGGCCGTCTGCGGCGGCAATGACAGCAGGAAGAAGCGCCCACCACCGGGGTTCTGCGCGATGGCCCGCTCGGCAGCCACCTGGAAGCTGAAACCCGCTCCGGCGAGGTACAGGCCGCCTTCGGACTGTGCCGATGCGCCCGACACAAAGGCCACGCAGAGCAAGGCGGCCACGCGCGCTTGCCACGAGATTCGATCACCAGACTGGGTCATGCATCAACTCCTCGACGCCACGGTGGAAACCACGCAGCAGGCGCGGCAAATGCTATGCCATTGCCAGGGGCGCGCGGCACGCAAGCTGCGGATCGCAACAAATGCCGCATACAGACGCCGCTCAGCGCCGCGCCCGGGTGTCGATGCTGACCACTCGGTCCGCCTGGAAGGCCAGATTCTCCGGCCCCGCCATGCCACGCAGCTGATAGCCGCGCGGGTTGCACAGCACGCGGCAGCCGCCGACGCGGTAGTCGTGGCTGGTGTGCGTGTGCCCATGCACCCACAGCACCGGACGCTCGAAGAAGTGATCCGGCAGCTCGCTCAGATACGCCGTGGACACCCAGTCGGCGGCGAAGCGCGATGCCAGCGAGTGGCGATGCGGGCCGTGATGCGTGACCACCACGGTCGCGCCATCGAAGGGCTCGGCCAGCTTGTGCTGCAACCAGGCGCGCTGTTGCAGGTGCATGCGCAGCGTGTCATGCGGTGTCAGCCGCCGCGGCGGGGCGGTGCCCGTGGTGGCGCCACCCGGCTCGTCGCGCCAGCCGATGGTGCGGTAATCGGCCACCGTACGCAGCGCCGCAGGGATGCCACGCGCAGGGTCGGACACCGGGCCTTCCGGCGTGTCGATGCGCAGCTTGAAATCGGTCCACAGCGTGCAGCCGAGGAAGCGCACACCGTCGATGACGATCTCGCCACAGTCCAGCAGATGCAGCGGCGGCGTTTGCAAGGCGTTCGCACCGGCTTGCATGGCCACCGCTTCGAACTGCAGCACGCGGTCGTAGTACTCGTGGTTGCCGGCCACGGCCACGACCGCCCGCGCGCGGCGCAGCACGGGTGACGCCCGCACCCAGTTCATCAGACTGGCGCCAGGGCAGACGATGTCGCCGGCCAGGATGGCGATGTCGAAATCGATGTGCTCGGGCAAGGCCAGGTCGGAAAACTCCAGATGCAGGTCCGACAGGACCAGCAGCTTCATCGTCACAGGCGTTCGAGGTAAGTGAAACTGCCCTGCTGCTTGACCTCGCCGGCCGCCTGCAGCAAACCGGCCATGGCGGCGCGGTACAGCGATGTCGCCAGGCTGATGCGCCTGACGCCGGCATCGCGCAGTTCCGCCACGCTGAAGGACTTGCCCTTGATGCCCACCATGAAGTTCACCGGCTTGCTCACGGCGGCGCACACCGCGCGCACTGCGGCCAGGTCGGGCAGTGCGGGCGCGAAGAGCACGTCGGCGCCGGCCTTCTCGTAAGCCTGCAGCCGCGCGATGGTGTCCTGCAGGTCCGGGTTGCCACGCAGGAAGTTCTCGGCGCGCGCCGTCAGCGTGAAGGGGAACGGCAGCGCGCGTGCCGCCTCGGCCGCGGCGGCCACGCGCTCCACCGCATGTGCAAGGTCGTACAGCTTTCGGCCCGACACGCCACCGCAGTCTTCGATCGAGCCGCCGACCACACCCGCTTCGGCGGCCAGGCGAATGGCCAGTGCGCAATCGGCCGGCGCATCGCCGAAGCCGTTCTCCAGATCGGCGGCCACCGGCAGCTCGGTGGCCAGGGCGATGGCGCGGGCATGGGCCAGCGCCTCGTCGCGCGTGATCTCGCCATCACGCCGTCCCAGCACACCGGCCGCCGCGCCGCTGGAAGTTGCCAACGCCGAAAAACCCAGGCCGGCCAGCGCACGGGCACTGCCGGCGTC
Source organism: uncultured beta proteobacterium (assembly GCA_963743935.1). Taxonomy (GTDB): domain Bacteria; phylum Pseudomonadota; class Gammaproteobacteria; order Burkholderiales; family Burkholderiaceae_C; genus Rubrivivax. Next base: position 40,338 of record CAVURQ010000002.1, read on the forward strand.
CCAGGGGTTGGGAATGACAAAACACTCACCCGTGTGCAGGCTGCGAAAGAGTTCGGCTTTTTGCATTTGGGTCATCGACATTGCAGTCTCCTTGCGCCTCAATCCGGTGTTCGGACCGACGGAACGCAACCCAGTTTCTGGGCACGCTTCGCAAATCGCCGATCGTCGAAGGTATAGAGCTCCTCGCAGGCGTGCGAACTTGCAAGGTGCAGCGCGTCGGCGAAATCCAGCCCGGCGCGCAGCAGTCGGCTGGCTTCCAGAACCCTGGGCCAGGACTCGACAGTCACGTTCGGCAATCCCACCAGATGTTCGATGGCACGCGCGCAGTCGGCGGCGGCGAATGCATAGAACGAACGCAGGACCCAGCTCAGTTCCAGCACCACCGTCAGTGGCACGAAGACGTGCTCGCTGTCGCGCATCACCCGCTCGGCGCGGCGGCGCTGGCCGGCGGCCTGGTCGTCGGCAGGGTCATCGACGTAGTAGCGCGCCAGGATGTTGGTATCGACCGCGATCATGGCTTTCGCGCCCGGCGGCTACTGGACTTCGGCTTTGCCCGCATCTCGACGGCCACGTCGAAATCGGCCAGGCGTCTGGCAGGCCCCGCGTAGCGCAGCAAGCCAAAGCCTTCGGCATGATTGCTCGCCGTCACCGCGCGCTCCAGCGCGATGCGCACCGCGCCGCCTTGCACTGACACGCTCACCAGACTGCCGGGCGTGATGCCGAGCTGCTTGCGGATGTCGGCGGGAATCACAACCTGACCCTTGGGTGAAACAATGGCAGCGCCCATGGCAAACGGACAAGAAGTTGTACAGCGTTGTACGTCAGTGTAGCTGCTGCGGCGGCGCGGCGAGCCGTGCTCTGCCGCGCTGTGATCTGCGCCTGCGCGGAACACGCTTCGCGGTAGAGTCGTTCACCCCGCACGCGCAAGGATCGTGAATGATCAAGTTCTACTTCAACCACGCACCCAACCCCGCCAAGGTGGCGTTGTTCCTCGAAGAAGCCGGCCTGGCCTACGAGCCGATACCGGTGGACACGCGCAAGGGCGAGCAGTTCGCGCCCGAGTTCATGGCACTGAACCCGAACGCCAAGGTGCCGGTCATCGTGGACGGCGACGTGACGGTATTCGACAGCAATGCCATCTTGCTGTACCTGGCAGAAAAGTCCGGCCGCTTCCTGCCCGGCGACACGCCGGCCGAGCGCGGGCCCGTTGCTGTCGTGGCTGATGTTCGTGGCCTCGGGCGTGGGGCCGTTTTCCGGGCAGGCGGTGCATTTCAGGCACTATGCGCCCGCGCCGCCGCAGGTCTATGCCGCCAATCGCTACAGCGTCGAGGCGCGGCGCCACTTCGGCATCCTCGACGACCGGCTGGCATGGCATGCGTTCATGCTGGGCGATGACTACACCATCGTCGACATGGCGGTGTGGGGCTGGGCGCGCATGGTGCCCTTCGTGCTGGGCGAACAGGCCTTCGCCGAGCTGCCCCACCTGAAGCGGCTGGTCGATGCGATCAGCGCGCGCCCGGCGGCGCTACGGGTGGCCGCCCTGCGCGAGAAGTACAACCAGTTCAAGACCGAGACCGACGACGAGGCGCGGCGCTTCCTGTTCCCGCAGAACGCCTTCCTGCCGAAGGAAGCCTGAGCGCGTGCGCACGCTGCAGGCCACGCGCTACCTGACGCCGCTGCGCGAGGGCGGCTCGCTGCCGGCCATCGTCGAAGCCGACGACGACGGGCTGTACGTGCTGAAGTTTCGCGGCGCCGGCCAGGGGCCGAAGGCGCTGATCGCCGAACTGGTGGCCGGCGAAATGGCGCGGGCACTCGGCCTGCCGGTGCCGGAGATCGTGTTCATGCAGCTCGATGTGGAGCTGGCGCGCACCGAGCCCGACCCGGAGATCCAGGACCTGATCCGCGCCAGCGGCGGCTTGAACCTGGCGCTGGACTACCTGCCGGGCTCGGTCAGCTTCGACCCGCTGACGATGCCGGTGGACGCTGCACTGGCATCGTCCATCGTCTGGTTGGATGCACTCGTCGGCAATGTCGACCGCAGCCCGCGCAACGTCAACCAGCTGTGGTGGCACGGCAGGCTGTGGCTCATCGACCATGGTGCCGCGCTGGTGTTCCAGCACCAGTGGGAAGGCTTTCTCGCGCGCAGCACCCTGCCCTTCATGCCGATCAAGGACCACGTGCTGCTGCCCTTTGCCACCACCCTGGCACAAACCGATGCCCTGCTGGCGCCGCGCCTGAGCCCGGCGGTCATCGACACCATCGTGCAACTGATTCCCGACGAATGGCTGGAGCCCGACCCGCTCTTCGCCGACCGCGCGGCACAGCGCGACGCCTATCGCCAGTATTTCCTGGCGCGGCTGCAGGCGCCGCGCGCCTTCGTGCAGGAAGCCCTGCGCGCCCACGCTCTTGCCCACGCCCATGCACCACTATGACTACGCCATCGTGCGTGTGCTGCCGCGCGTGGAGCGCGGCGAGCAGATCAACGCGGCGTGATCCTGTCCTGCGCCGCCGCAGGCACCCTGCGCGCGCGCTTCGATCTCGACGAGGCCGCCTTGCTGTGCCTCGCCCCGGGGCTGGACCTGCAGCCGATCCGCGCGGCGCTGGCCGGCATCGAAGCGGTCTGCATGGGCGGCGAAAGCGCCGGCGCCATCGGACGCCTGTCGCCGCGCGAGCGCTTCCACTGGCTGGTGGCGCCGCGCAGCACCAGCGTGCAGGTCTCGCCGGTGCATACGGGGCGCTGCGATGATCTCGACGCCGTGCTGGAAGAGCTGATGCGCAAGATGGTGCGGCGGCGCTGAAGCCTGTGCGCCGGTCCGTCGGTAGATGAGGCGCATGCGTTTGCTTTGAGCACGCATTTCTGCGCGGCAAGGTGGTTTTCGTCGAGAACAGCCACTGGTGCCTCGCGGCGGGCGGCACCTGGCAGGGGCGATTTGTGGCGACGAGGAGCGCAAGCCTGGAGTCGGCGCGCGCAGCGCGCTTCGTGAACTGACTCGTCGCAGTTGTTTGAGCGCAGTGAGCGAAGCGATCGAAGCGAGTTCTGCGACGCGACTCCGGGCTGAGCACCACAGTGCAGTCGGCGCGCAGCGCCGACCGCCACACCATGAGCCCCTGTCGGGTGCCGCCTGCCGCGATGCTCGAACGTCGCGTACTTTTCTTGACCATGCCCGATGCCCGAGAGCCACACATGGCACGCATGCAACTGAGCACACGCATGCAACGAAGCTCAGGCACACGTCAAAGCTGAAAGCCCACCCACAGCACCATGCCTTCGGCCACGTCGCGCAGCAGGCCGGGCTTGCGCGCTGTGTAGGCCAGCGCGGACGCCCGCTCACGCTCATACCAGTCGCCGAAGGCGCGCACGTCCTCGCGCTCGTGGAAGGCCATCATCATTTCGTAGTTCAGGAACAGGCTGCGGCTGTCGAAGTTGGCCGATCCGGCCAGCGCCAGTTCATCGTCGATGACCGCGAGCTTGGCATGCAGCATCTGCGGCGCCAGCCAGATGCGCGCGCCGGCCTGCGCCAGCGAGCGCAAGGCCCGTCCGCGCGCGATGTCGGACAGCCGATGGTTCGATCGCGCCGGGTATCAGCAGCTCCACGTTCACACCGCGCCGCGCCGCCAGGCACAGCGCCATCAGCAGCGCGGCGTCGGGCACGAAATACGGCGTCACCAGCGCGATGCGGCGCCGCGCCTGGTACGCCGCACTGAGCAGCAGCGCATACACCGTGTCGTCCACCTGGTCCGGGCCCGAGGCCACCAGTTGGGCGCCGTGGGCACGTTCGCTGTCCTCGGTGTGCGCCTCCGGCGGCATTTGCGCGGGCGCGTGTTCGGTGTTGGCAAAGGCCCAGTCGCGCTCGAACAGCGCCAGGGCCTGCAGCACCAGCGGCCCGGCCAGGTCGAAGCTCAGGTCGTGCCAGGCGGCCTTGCCCGGTTCACCCTCGAAGTATTCCGCGGCCAGGTTGCGCCCGCCGCTCCACAGCCGGCGCGACTCCAGCGCGCCGTCGACGATGAGCATCTTGCGGTGGTCACGCAGGTTGGTGCGGCCCTTCAGCGGCGAATGCAGCGGCGGCACGAACAGCACCACGCTGACGCCAGCTGCACGCAGGGGCTTCAGGTTCGGACGCCCGGCCATCAGGCTGCCCATGCCGTCGAGCAGCAGGCGCACGCGCACGCCGGCACGGGCTTTGTCGCACAGCTTGTCGATGACCTGCTGGCCCAGCGAATCACGGCCGAGGATGAAGGTGCACAGGTCGATCGACTGCGTCGCGGCGTCCAGGCACTGCCACAGCGCGCGCAAGGCCTGGCTGCCGTTGGCGTGGATGTGCAGATCCAGATAGGCGGCCGGCGCGGGCTGGCCCAGCGCATGGATCGTCTGCAAGGCCCACGAAGAACCGGCCGGCTGCGGCGCGACACCCTGGCCGAGCGCCGAGCGCGGCCGCGCCTGCTTGCGCGAGCCGAAGGCCAGGAACATCGGCAAGGCCACATAGGGCAGCAGCAGCATGAACAGCACCCAGGCAATGGCCGCCGTCGGGTGGCGCCGTTGTTCGAACAGGTGCGCCGTGACCACGTAGGCCAGCAGGCTGAGGACGACGACCAGGCTGTGCAGCGTCAGCCACTGATCCATGTTCAACGCACGTACCTCCCAGCTGAAGTGCGCGTGGGCCCCTGGGATGTCATGTGGGTCTCCTGGCTTATTGAGGTTTCACGGGCAGCATAGCCTGCGAGGACAGCGCCCAGCCATTGGGATCGGCAAGAATCGCGACCTGTCCCTTCACGCAGAGTTTCGACTCCCGACACCACCATGAATGCACTGACATTGAGCCAGTCCCAGACCCTCGTCACCGCCGCGCTGGCCGAAGCCCGCAACAAGGGCTACAAGCCGATGGGCGTGGTCGTGGTCGACGCCGCCGGCCAGACCAAGGCCGCGGCGCGCGAAGACGGCGCCAGCGCGCTGCGTCTGGACATCGCCACCGGCAAGGCCTGCGCGGCCGTCGGCATGGGCGCCAGCTCGCGCGTGCTGACGCAGCGCGCCAAGGACCTGCCGGCCTTCTTCATCGCGCTGGCCAGCGCCAGCTCGCACAAGTTCATCCCGCAGACCGGCGCGGTCCTGATCATGGACGCACACGGCCAGGTCATCGGCGCCGCGGGTGCCTCGGGTGGTACCGGCGACGAGGACGAGGCCATCTGCATTGCCGGCATCGGCGCAGCCGGGCTGACGCACGGCTGAAACGCAGCACCACCGCCCCAACCTCTGCCACGACGCGAGGCCCGTTGCATGATCATCGTCACTGGAAGCATCAATTCCCTGCCCGATCGCTTCGACGATCTGCTGGCCTGTAGCCTGGAACACGTACGCCGTTCGCGCACCGAGGCAGGCTGCATCTCGCATGCGGTGTACCGCGACGTCGAGAACCCGCTGCGGCTGGTGTTCTACGAGGAATGGTCCGACCGCGCGGCCTTGCTGGTGCACTTTGCCGTGCCGGCATCGCGCGCCTTCGTCAAGGCCGCCGCGGCACTGGCGTCCGCCGCGCCCGCGATGCAGATCCATGAGGCGCAAGCCGTGCGCCTTTGACACGCGCGGCGCAGCGGCAGCCGGATCGGCGCCATCGCCCTTGTCGCGTCTTCATCCCGATCGCAGGCGCCGCCCTCACAAGCCCAGGCCACCATCGACGCGCAGCGTCTGGCCGCACACATAGGCGGCCAGCGGCGAGGCCAGGAACAGCACCGCGCCGGCCATCTCGGCGGGGGTGCCGAGCCGCTGCACCGGGATCTGCACCAAGGCGCGCTGCAGGCGCTGCGGGTGATCGGTGGTCACCTTGGTGAGCTTGGTGTCGACCAGCCCCGGCGCGATACCGTTGACGCGGATGCCCTGCCCGGCCCAGGCGGCGGCCAGCGTGCGCGTCAGGCTGATGACACCGGCCTTGGACGCGGCGTAGGCTGGATTGCCGACGTTCGCGCCGTAGCCCGCCACCGAGCTGACAGTGACGAGCGCGCCGCGCGTGGCCGCCAGCATCCCGCGAAAGCGCGCGGCACAGGCCATCACGCTGTGCAGGTTGACATCCAGCACACGCTCGAAGCCCGGCATGGCGAACTCCTGGCGCTTGTAGAGCACCGTGCCCTGGCACAGCACCAGCACGTCGAGCGTGTCGAAGACCGGTCGGTGCGCCTCGACCGCGGCGAAGTCCGACACATCCAGCTGCGTGTAGTGCAGACCGGCCAGCTCGCTGCCTTCGTCCGCGCGGTAGGCGGCCGCGTCCTCGCGCGTGCCCCAGACATGCACGCTGGCGCCGCGCTCACGGAACGCATGCGCGATGCCGTTGCCGATGCCGCTGGCGCCGCCCACCACGAGCACGGTCTTGCCGCTGAAATCCAGATCGTTCATGGCTTCGAGTCCAGCCAATGCAGCGAGAACTATCGCCCCAAGCTCGTGAGAGACAGCGGCAACTTCGGCATGGTGGCAATCATCGAGCGTCTTCCTCGTGCAGGTTCTGCGGTGCCGACGAGCCCTCTGCCACCGACAGCGCCGCGCTTTCCAGGCCCAGCGCCACACGTGCCTGGTACTCGCGGTCGAGCAGGCTCATGACGATGAGCGAGTCGTAGCCGTCGGCGCCGTCGATGACGACGCGCACGCTTTCGCGCAGCCGGCCCTCCTCGACGAAGCCCTCGCTCAGGTACAGCGCCAGCGCACGCGTGTTGAGCTGCTTCACGTCGAGCCAGAAGCGGTGTGCATGCAGGTCGCGAAAGGCCATCTGCTTGAGCAGCCGCACGCAGGCCCGCCCCAGACCCTGCCCCTTGGTCTGCAGCACCAGGCGCTTGAGCTCGACGCTGCGCTGCGGGTTGCGGCAACCCTGCAGGATGACGAAGCCGATGCTGGAGAAATCCGCCCCGCCCTCGACGATGAAGTGGCGGAAGTCCGGAAAGCGCACCGCGCCTTCATGCTGGGTGCGCTCCCAGGGCGTGATGAAGGGCAGGTTGCGGCTGTCGGTTTCCACCGAGATCACGAAATCCAGGTCCGACAGCATGGTCGGGCGCAGGCGGATGCGCGGGTTCATGGCTGGGCGGCGGCGTGAGTCTGGTGCATCGCGAGACTGTAGCGGAGCAAAAGCGTGGCCCCGAAATTGCATCCGCCCGTCTGCCAACCGCAGTCACGGTGGCCCGCGGCGTCTAGGGTTTCGGAGAATGGTTTGTTGACACGGCTTCGGCTTTACTTGGCCGCGCCCCAATCGGGTGCCCACCGCTTGAATCACGCGGCAACCTTGCCGCCACGTACACAGGAGTCTTCGCATGAACGAAAAGCAACTCAGGGGCCTGATCGAAGAGGTCAAGGCGGGTCAGTTGCCACGGCGCAGCTTCATCCAGCAGATGGTCGGGCTCGGCCTGACGGCGCCCATGGCGTCGATGATGCTGATGCATGCCGGCGTGGCCCAGGCGCAGATGGCAATGCCGGCCTACAAGCCCACCAAGCGCGGTGGTGGCGGCACGCTCAAGTTGCTGTGGTGGCAGGGGCCGGTGCTGCTGAACCCGCATTTCGCCAGCGGTACCAAGGAGCAGGAAGGCTCACGCGTGTTCTATGAACCGCTGGCCAGCTGGGATGCCGACGGCAACCTCGTGCCCACACTGGCCACCGAGATACCCACCAAGGAAAACGGCGGGCTATCGGCGGACGGCAAGGTCGTCACCTGGAAGCTCAAGCAGGGCGTGACCTGGCACGACGGCAAGCCCTTCACCGCCGACGACGTGGTCTTCAACTGGGAATACAACGCCGACCCAGCCACCTCCACGGTCTATGTGGCGGTCTATCGCGACATCAAGGTGGAAAAGGTCGACACGCACACCGTGCGCGTGACCTTTCCCAAGGCCACACCCTTCTGGGCCGAGCCTTTCGTCGGCACCGCCGGCATGATCGTGCCCAAGCATCTGTTTGCCGACTACATCGGCGCCAAGTCGCGCGAGAACCCGGCCAACATCAAGCCGGTGGGCACAGGCCCCTACAAGTTCGTCGATTTCAAGCCGGGCGACATGTTGCGTGGAGAGGCCTACGCCGGCTACCACCAGTCGAACCGGCCGTACTTCGACGCCGTGGAGATGAAGGGCGGCGGCGACGCCATCTCGGCGGCGCGCGCGGTGCTGCAGACCGGAGAGTACGACTACGCCTGGAACCTGCAGGTCGAGGACGAAATCCTCAAGCGCCTGGAGGGCTCGGGCAAGGGCAAGGTGACGATCGTGGCCGGCGGCAATATCGAGTTCATCATCCTGAATTACTCCGACCCCTGGACCGAAGTGGACGGAGAACGCGCCAGCGCCAAGAGCCGCCACCCCTCCTTTCAGGACAAGGCCGTGCGCGACGCGATGGCGCTGCTGGTCGACCGCAAGGGGGTGCAGGAGTTCATCTACGGCCGTACCGGCATCGCCACGGCCAACTTCCTGAACAACCCACCTCGCTACAACAGCAAGAACCTGAAGTTCGATTTCAACGTCGACAAGGCCAACCAGATCCTGGAGGCCGCGGGCTGGAAGAAGGGCGCCGACGGCATCCGCGCCAAGGGCAATGTCAAGCTCAAGTACGTGTACCAGACCTCGGTCAACCAGCCGCGTCAGAAGACACAGGCCATCGTCAAGGATGCCTGCGCCAAGGCCGGCATCGAGCTGGAGCTGAAGTCCATCACGGCGGCGGTGTTCTTCGGGGGCGACTTTGCCAACCCCGACACCTACACCAAGAACTGGGCCGACATGGAGATGTACACCACCACCATGACGCAGCCCGACCCGCAGTTGTTCATGGAGCAGTACTGCAGCTGGGAGTTTGCGCAGAAGGCGAACAAGTGGGCCAGCCGCAATGTCAGCCGCTGGCGCAGCGACGAGTACGACGCCACGCACAAGGCGGCGCAAGGGGAGCTGGATCCAGTCAAGCGCGCGGCGATGTTCATCAAGATGAACGACCTGGTGTGCAGCGACAACTACATCATCCCGGTGGTCTACCGGCCGCGTGTCTCGGCGGCGGTGAACAAGCTGTCGGCGCCACTGTCCGGCTGGGACAACGACATGTGGGCCCTGCCCCACTGGTTCAAGGAAGCCTGATCCGGCGCCGTCCCGCACGCACCTGCCGCTGCCTCCCCTGACGACCTGGGTCGCCCTTGGGCAACTACATCCTGCGCCGGCTATTGATCGCGGTGCCGAGCCTGCTCGGCATCAGCATCATCCTGTTCACGGTGCTGGCGCTGGCGCCGGGCGACCCGTTCGAGGAGATGGCCACCAACCCGAACGTGCCCCCCGAGGTGCGCATGGCACTGCGCGCGCAGTTCGGCTTGGACGACCCGGTCTGGCAGCGCTACACGCACTGGCTGACCAGCATGCTCAAGGGCGACTGGGGCTTCTCCTTCGTCAGCCGCATCGATGTCGACCAACTGATCCTGCAACGCCTGCCGGTGACCGTCGCCATCATCGGCAGCGCGCTGATCCTGGCCCTGCTGGTGGCGCTGCCGGTGGGCATCCTCGCGGCCGTGCGGCCCTATTCATGGTTCGACCGCATCGCCAGCACGCTGGCCTTCATCGGCTTCTCGCTGCCGACCTTCTTCACCGGGCTGCTGTTCATCCTGTTCTTCTCGATCCAGCTCGACTGGCTGCCCTTCGTCTTCCGCGCCGACATTTCGGCCACCGGCTGGATGTGGTGGTGGGAGCACATCAAGCAGAGCATCATGCCGGTCTCGGTGCTGGGCCTGGCGCTGGCAGCGAGCTGGATGCGCTATGTGCGTTCGTCGGTGCTCGACGTGGTGCGGCTGGACTACGTCACCACGGCCCGCTCCAAGGGCCTGACCGAGCGCGTGGTGATCCTCAAGCATGCGGTGCGCAACGCGCTGATCCCGGTCGTCACGCTGGTGGCACTGCAGTTGCCGCAGCTATTCGGCGGCGCGATCGTCACCGAGCAGATCTTCCGCATCCCCGGCATTGGCTCGCTGCTGATCGACGCCGTGCTGCGCAACGACACGCCGGTGATCATGGCCGTGACCTTCGTGCTCAGCGCGCTGGTGATCCTGTTCAACCTGTTGGCCGACATCGTCTATGGCTGGCTCGACCCCCGCATCAGCTATCGCTGAGCCCTTGGGCAAGCGGGCCGGCAGCCCCTCGCTCTGGGCCGACGCGTGGCTGCGCTTCAAGCGCCATCGGTTGGCTTACTGGAGTCTGTGGGTGCTGGGGCTGCTGGTGCTGGCGGTGCTGCTGGGCCCGTTCGTCTACAAGGTCGGCATCAACGACATCGACTTCAAGGCGCGGCTCGCATCGCCTTCCTGGCAGCACCCGCTGGGCACCGACGACCTGGGCCGTGACCTGCTGGCGCGTGTGCTCTACGGCGGGCGCATCTCGCTGGCGGTGGGCTTCGCCTCGATGGTCGTGGCCATCCTGGTGGGCGTGACCATCGGCGCCATCGCCGGCATTTCGCGCGGCTGGGTCGATGCCGTGCTGATGTGGGTCACCGACCTGTTCCTGAGCCTGCCGCAGCTGCCGATGCTGCTGGTGCTGATCTTCTTCTTCCGCGACGGCCTGAAGGCCGTCGTCGGGCCTGAAGTCGGCATCTTCCTGCTCATCGTGCTGGTCATCGGCGGCTTCCGCTGGATGCCGGCGGCGCGGCTGGTGCGCGCGCAGTTCTTCAGCCTGCGCGAGAAGGAGTTCGTCGAGGCCGCGCGCGCGCTCGGCGCCAGCACGCAGCGCCAGGTGGTGAGGCATATCCTGCCCAACGCACTGGGCCCGGTGATCGTGGCCGCCACCATCGACGTGGCGGCGGCCATCATCCTCGAAAGCACCTTGAGCTTCCTCGGCCTGGGCTTTCCGCCCGACATCCCGACCTGGGGCCGCATCCTCTTCGATGCCAAGGACTACCTGGATATCGCCATGCACTGGGCGATGTTCCCGGGGCTGGCCATCTTCATCACCGTGCTGGCGATCAGCTTCATCGGCGACGGACTGCGCGACGCGCTCGACCCAAGAAGAGTGCTCTAGATGGCATTGCTCGAGATCAAGGGGCTGAAGACACATTTCAAGACCGACGACGGCTGGCTGCACGCCGTCGACGGCGTGGACATCGCCATCGACCGTGGCGAGACCGTCGGCGTCGTCGGCGAATCGGGCTGCGGCAAGAGCGTCACCGCCAAGACGGTGTTGAAGCTGATCGACATGCCTCCGGGCAAGATCGTCGCCGGCCAGGTGCTGTGGAAGGGCCGCGACCTGGTGCCGCTGGGCCCTGCGGAGATGCAGAAGATCCGCGCCAAGGAGATCTCGATCATCTTCCAGGAGCCGATGACCTCGCTGAACCCGGTGTACCGCGTGGGCGAGCAGATCGCCGAGAGCCTGCGCCTGCACGAGGGCCTGTCGCGCAAGGACGCGCTGGATCGCGCGGTGCAGATGCTCAAGCTGGTGCGCATCCCCACGCCGGAGCGCCGCATCAACGACTACCCGCACCAGTTCTCCGGCGGCATGCGCCAGCGCGTGATGATCGCCATCGCGCTGGCCTGCAAGCCGCAGTTGGTCATCGCCGACGAGCCGACCACCGCGCTGGACGTGACCATCCAGGCGCAGATCCTCGACCTGCTGGGCCGGCTGAAGGACGAGATGGGCATGGCCGTGATGCTCATCACCCATGCGATGGGCGTGGTTGCCGAGGTGGCGCAACGCGTGGTGGTGATGTACGCCGGCAAGGTGGTCGAGGAAGCGCCGGTACGCGAACTCTTCGCCCACCCGCGCCACCCCTACACGCAGGGGCTGATCCGTTCGATCCCGCGCATCGACATGGCGGCCACGCAGCGTGTGCGCCTTGAAGCCATTCCGGGCACGGTGCCCAAGCTGATCGACCCGGCCGAAGGCTGCCGGTTCGCCGCGCGCTGCAAGCACGCGAGGGCCGAATGTCTGCAGGCCACGCCGCCGCTGCGCGAGGTGGCGCCTGGACACCGGGTCGCTTGCATCCTGGATATCGCCGCATGACCCCACCGTTGCTGCAGGTCAAGGGCCTGAAGAAGCACTTCCCGATCCGCGGCGGGCTGCTGCGGCGCGTGGTCGACCATGTGCACGCGGTCGATGGCGTCAGCTTCGAACTGGCCGCCGGCGAAACGCTGGGCCTGGTCGGCGAATCGGGCTGCGGCAAGAGCACCACCGGGCGCTGCGTGCTGCGGCTGATCGAGCCGAGCGGCGGCGAGGTGCATTTCGAGGGCCGCAAGGTCGCCGACATGCAGGGCGAGGAACTGCGCCGCCTGGCGCGCGACATGCAGATCATCTTCCAGGACCCGTTTGCGTCGCTGAACCCGCGCATGACGGTGGCCGCGATCGTCGGCGAGGGCCTGGTCATCCACAAGCTGGCGGACAACGCGCGCGCGATCGAGGAGCGCGTCGTCGAACTGCTGGAAACCGTGGGCCTGTCGGCCGACCAGATGCGCCGCTACCCGCATGAGTTTTCCGGCGGCCAGCGCCAGCGCATCGGCATCGCGCGCGCGCTGGCGGTCAAGCCCAAGCTGATCATCTGCGACGAGCCGGTGTCGGCGCTGGACGTGTCGATCCAGGCGCAGGTCATCAACCTGCTCGAAGACCTGCAGGCGCAGTTCAACCTGGCCTACCTGTTCATCGCGCACGACCTGTCGGTGGTGGAGCACATCAGCCGGCGTGTGGCGGTGATGTACCTTGGGCGCATCGTCGAGGTGGCGGCATCGCGCGACCTGTACACCTCGCCCAAACACCCGTACACCGAGGCGCTGCTGTCGGCGGTGCCGATCCCCGACCCGACGGTGGCGCGCAAGCGCATCGTGCTCGAAGGCGATGTGCCGAACCCGATCCGCCCGCCGCCCGGCTGCCACTTCCACCCGCGCTGCCCGCGTGCGCAGGCGCGTTGCAAGACCGAGGCGCCGCTATTGCGCGAGTTGGCGCCGGGGCATGTGGCGGCCTGCCACTTTCCAAACTGATTCAGAATCGCGCTGCGGCTGGTCCTTGGCGCATATTGGCCGCTCCCCACCACAAATCAGGAGACTCACATGCTCAAGTCAGGTATCGACCAGGACGCACTCATCGACATGGTGGCCGAGGCCTCGGCCAAACAGGGCGAAAAACTGCGCAAGGGCGTGGCGGACGCCACCTTGAAGGCGCTGCAGGGGCGCGAGCTGACGCTGGAGAACATGCGCAAGGTCATCAAGTCGGTGACCCAGGCCACGGCCATGGGCGCCGAGAAGAACCCGGCCAGCGCGGTGGATGTGGAAGGCCTGCTGCGCAAGGCCATCGCCGGCATGGACGCGGCGCTGCTGCAGGCCGTGCAGGCGCATCGCAAGGCCCTGCAGCAACTGGTCGATCAGGGTGCCGCGTTGCGCGAGAACCAGCTCAAGTCGGCGGTGGCCGGCATCGAGAAGATGGAAGACATGTTCTTCAGCACCATGGGCAAGGCCGTGCAGGGTGTCACCGGCCCGATGAAGGGGCCGTGGGAACAGGTGCTGAAAGCCACCAAGCTGGAAGGCACGGCCAGCGGTGCGATGGCCACGCAGACCGTCGAAGGACTGATGGCGCAGGCCCAGGACGCCCTGCGCAAGGGCCGCGCCACCAGCATGCGCGCCAGCCAGGTGATGCTCGACAGCTATGCGGCCATGGTCAGCGGTGTGCTGCTGGGCATGAGCGAAAGCCTCAGCGCCGGTGCCGAGCCCGCCCCGAGCGCTGCGCCCGCCAAGGCCGCGCCGGCGGCGAAGAAGCGCGCCGCGACCAAGTAGAGCCGATCCCGCCGCGGGCGGGCCGGTACGCCAGGCATGCAGCGCGCTCGCGCGCTTTGCATGCGACCTGCCCTGCGTAGCCGCCACACGCCGCGCAGGCAGGAGTTCGCAATCCCGGCTCAGGCCTGGGTCCAGTCGGGCGGGCGCTTTTCGATGAAGGCCTGCACGCCTTCGAGCGCGCTGTGCTCCATCATGTTGCAGGCCATGGTCTGGCTGGCATCCGCATACGCGGCTTCGATGCCGGCCTCGATCTGACGGTAGAAGAGTTGTTTGCCCAGCCGGATCGCCACACGCGGCTTGGCGACGATGCTGCTCACCAGCGAAGCCACTTCATCGTCGAGCCGGGTCGCGTCCGCCACCCGGTTGATCAAGCCCTTGGCCAAGGCTTCGTCCGCGCTGATGAACGCACCCGTGACGAGCATCTCGAAGGCGGCCTTGCGCGACAGGTTGCGGCTCAGCGCGACGCTGGGCGTGGAGCAGAAAAGGCCGACGTTGATGCCGCTGACCGCAAAGCGCGCGTCACGCGACGCCACCGCCAGGTCGCACATCGCCACCAGCTGGCAGCCGGCCGCCGTGGCGATGCCCTGCACGCGCGCGATCACCGGTATCGGCAGCTTCTGCACGCTCATCATCATGCGGCCGCATTGATCGAACAGGCGCTGGTAGTAGGCCAGCGACGGTTCGGCACGCATCTCCTTCAGGTCATGCCCGGCGCAGAAGGCCTTGCCCGCCGCCGCGATGACCAGCACACGCGCGTCTTCGTCCGCCGCAATGCGATCGAGCTCGGCTCTGCAGCGCGTCGAGCATGCCCTCGGACAGCGAGTTGAAGGCATGCGGACGGTTCAGCGTCAGCGTGTGCACGCCGCGTGCATCGCATTCGCTCAATACCAGCGGGGCGTCGGGTCCGGTCATGCGCTGATCTCCTATTCGATGGCCTTGGCCGATTGCGCACGTTCGCGCAACTGGAACTTCTGGATCTTGCCGGTGCTGGTTTTCGGGATCGGCTCGAAGCGGATTTCACGCGGCACCTTGTAGCCGGCGAGCAGCGATTTGCAGTGCGCCACCAGTTCGGCGGCCGTGACCTTGGCCCCGCCCTTCAGTTCGACGAAGGCCACAGGCGTTTCGCCCCACTTCGCATCGGGCTTGGCGACCACCGCACAAGCCATCACCGCCGGGTGGCGGTACAGCGCGTCCTCGACCTCGATGGAGCTGATGTTCTCGCCGCCCGAAATGATGATGTCCTTGCTGCGGTCCTTGATCTTCACGTAGCGGTCGGCTTCCATCACCGCCAGGTCGCCGGTGTGGAACCAGCCGCCGTCGAAGGCCTTGGCGCTGGCCTTGGGGTTCTTCAGGTAGCCCTTCATGACGATGTTGCCGCGGAACATGATCTCGCCCATGGTCTGGCCATCGGCCGGCGTGGTGGCCATCGATTCGGCATCCAGCACCGTCATGCCCTCCTGCAGCGCGTAGCGCACGCCCTGCCGACCGTTCAGCCGCGCCTGTTCCGACAGCGATTCGGCGGACCAGCCCGCGCGTTTCACCGCCACCGACGCCGGGCCATACACCTCGGTCAGTCCGTAGACATGCGTGATGTCGAAGCCGAGCTTGGCCATGCCCTCGATCATCGCTGCCGGCGGCGCCGCGCCGGCCACCATGCCGCGCACCTTGTGCGTGATGCCGGCCAGCGCCTCGGCGGGTGCGTTGATGAGCAGGTTGTGCACGATCGGCGCCGCGCAGTAGTGGTCGGCGCGGTGCTCGCGCATCGCCTCCAGGATGGCGCCGGCCTCGACACGGCGCAGGCACACATGCGTGCCGCCGAGCATGGCCACCGTCCACGGAAAGCACCAGCCGTTGCAGTGGAACATCGGCAAGGTCCACAGGTACTTCGGGAAGTGCGGCATGGTCCAGGTGGCGGCGTTGCACACGGCATTGAGGTAGGCGCCCCGGTGGTGCGTGACCACGCCCTTCGGGTCGCCGGTGGTGCCGCTGGTGTAGCTCACCGCGATCGCGTCCCACTCATCGGCCGGACCGTCCAGCGTGGCCAGCGGCTCATGCGCAGCCAGCAGCGCTTCGTATTCGTGCGTGCCGACGCGTTCACCCGGGCCGTCGTATTCGCTGTCGCAGACATCGATCACCACCGGTGAGCGGCCATGCGTCTCGCGCAGCAGCCGCAAGGCCTCGGCCATCTGCGGCGCGAACTCGCGGTCGGTGATCAGCACGTCGACCTCGCAGTGGTCCATCTGCCAGGCCAGCAGCGGCGCGTCCAGCCGCGTGTTCAGCGTGTTCAGCACCGCGTTCAGCGCGGGCACGGCGTAGTGCGCCTCGACCATCTCCGGCGTGTTCGGCAGCATCGCGCTCACCGTCGAGCCACGACCGATGCCGAAGGCACGCAGCGCGGCCGCCAGCCGTGCTGAACGCTCGCGTGTCTGCGCCCAGTTGTAGCGCCGCGTGCCGTGCACCACCGCCGGCAGGTCGCCGAAGACCTCGGCGCTGCGCTCGACGAAACTCACCGGGCTGAGCGCCACGAAATTGGCTGCGTTCTTGTCCAGATGCTGGTCGTAGATGCTCATCGCGCTTGTCTCCTGGCCACTGCGGGGCAGCCGGTCCATCTTAGCGCCGGCCGCAGCGGGCATCATGCGCGCATGCCAGCCCACGCCTTTGCACCGATCAGCCCGCGCATGGCCGCGGCCTGGGGCGCCTTCTGCCTGCTGATGATGCTGGTGGGCCTGCAGGAGCGTTGGTACGCCGGGCAGGCGCTGTGGCCCTGGCCGGTGTTCTACGAGGCGTCGTCGATGGGGGTGGCCACGGCGGTCGCCGTCTGGCGCTGGCGCCGCAGCCCGTTGGACGACCCCTGGCTCGGCCAGCCCGCGCGCTGGTTCTGGCGCGTGCTGCGCTGGACGCCGCTGATGGCGCTGGCCTTCGTCGGCGCGCTGTACGGCACGCGCCACGCGGTGCGCGCGGCCTTCGGTTTGAACTACGAACACCTGCCGTGGGCAGAAGTGCTGGCCTACGAGAGCCTGAAGTTCTCGGTCTTCTACATCCTGTTTGCCGGCGTGCAGTTTGCGCTGCGCTCGTTCCACGCGCTGGCCGCCGAGCGGCTGCGCGCCGAGCGGCTGGAGCGCCTGTCCAGCGAGGCGCGGCTGGCGCAGCTGACACAGCAGATGCAACCGCATTTCCTCTACAACGCGCTCAACACCATCGCCTCGCTCGTGCACGACGACCCCGACGCGGCCGATGCCGCGCTGCTGCACCTGTCGCATCTGTTGCGCGCCGCCACCGACGCCGCGCGCCGGCCGCTGCATCCGCTGGCCGACGAGCTGGCGCTGGCGCGCAGCTACGCCGCACTGATGCAGCAACGCTTTGGCCCGGCGCGCGTGCGCTTGCAGTGGGACACCGATGCTGCACCGGCCATCGACGTGCCGGCGCTGTCACTGCAGCCGCTGCTCGAAAACGCCTTCGTGCATGCCGTGGAGCCGCGCGCGGCGCTGACCACGGTGTGCATCAGCGTGGGAATTCAGGGCGAACGCGTGACGATCAGCGTCGCCGACGATGGCGACGGCGCGCGACTTGCCGCTGCAGCCGAGCGCGGCCCCGGCGTCGCCCTGGCCAACCTGCGCGAACGGCTGGAAGCGCTCTACGGCCCGGCCGCGTCACTGACACTGAGGCCGCGCGAGGGCGGTGGCAGCGTCGCCGTGATGGCGTTGCCGCACCAGGGGGCCAGCGACGTGCTGCGCACTCCGATTCGCCCTTGGGACGGCCGGCGGGCTGGCAACCTGCATGCTGCGCATTCCGGAATTCGCCCTTGGGACGGCCCGGCGGGCTCATGGCTGAACCGCTGCGCCTGCTGATCGTCGACGACGAGCCGCCGGCCCGCGCGCGCTTGCGGCGGCTGCTGGCCGCGCTGCCCGATGTGCAGGTGCTGGGCGAGGCCGGCGACGGTCTGCAGGCGCTGGCGATGGCGGAGACGTTGCGACCCGACGCGCTGCTGCTGGACGTGCAGATGCCCGAGCTGGGCGGCCTGGACGTGGCCGCGTCGTTGCCCGAGTTCGATCAGGGCGGGCCGGCGGTGGTGTTCGTCACCGCCTACGACGAGTACGCGCTGCCGGCCTTCGACGCTGCCGCAGTGGACTACCTGCTCAAGCCCGTGGATCCGGCGCGGCTGGCCAAGGCGATCGAGCGACTGCGCGGGCGCCGGCGCATGGCGGCGCCGCGACCCGCGGCCGACAAGCTGGTGGTCAGCGAGCGCGGGCAGGTGCTGGTGATCGCATGCCGCGAACTGCTGTGGTTGCAGGCGGCTGACAACTACGTGGAGCTGCACACCACGACGCAGCGCACGCACCTGTTGCGCCGCACGCTCGATGGCCTGCTTGGCCGACCTGGGGCCGGGCTTCGTGCGCATCCACCGCGGTTGCGCGGTGGCACTGGCCGCGGTCCGCGCCGTCGAGGCCGCCGAGCGCGGCAACGCCACCGTGCGCTTGACCGACGGGACGGCGCTGCGCTGCAGCCGGCCGTGGCGCGATGGGCTGCAGCGGGCCTTGGGGGCATGACGGGCGTGAGTACGGCTATCGGCAGGACGAGGTTCACGGGTGTCGGCGCCGCGCCGCATCGACGGTTCTCATGGGACTGAAGGTTGCCTCATGAGCGCTGAACGCAGGCGGGTGTTGCTCGCGCTCCTGCTTTCCCTGCTGCTGCATGCGCTGCTGTTGAGCCTGACTTTCGGTGGGCTGGGACCCGGGCTTCCAGGCCTGGGATTCCCCTGGCGCGAGCGCCGCGTCGAGGCGCCCGATCTGCGCGTCGTGCTCGTGCCGGCGCAGGTGACGGCTGCGCAGCCCGCGGATGCGTCGATCAAATAGAGCACTGCGGCCGGGATCGGCCGAGCCGCGTGGCGAGGGTGCGCCGCCCCCAACACCGCCCATGCCCTCGGAACCGACCCCAGCCGCGACGGCAGTGACGAGCGAGCCAAAGACCGAGGCGATCACAACGGCGACGAAGACGCCAGGCGATCTGGCCGATACGGCGGCTGCGAAACTTCTTCCGGCCACCGAAGGCTCCGGTGGCATGGCGGCCCCGCCCATCAGCGCGCCGGAAGTGGCCGCCGTGCAGCCGCCCGCCGAGGTCAAGGTGGTCGTGCCCGCGGGTCCGTCAACGCCGATGCCAGTGATCGCCGCAGCGCCTATCGCCTCGAGCCCGAAGTCCGCAATACCGACCGCGCCAGATGCCGGCGATGTCGCGCAGGAGCGAATCGACGCGCAGGCGCGGGAACGAGCCACCGAACTTGCTCAGCGCGATCTGGTGGAGCAGGAGGCACGACGTCAGGCAGCGGCGTTGCTAGAGGCC
This sequence comes from uncultured beta proteobacterium, assembly GCA_963743935.1. Taxonomy (GTDB): domain Bacteria; phylum Pseudomonadota; class Gammaproteobacteria; order Burkholderiales; family Burkholderiaceae_C; genus Rubrivivax. The sequence continues at coordinate 59,399 of CAVURQ010000002.1, forward strand.
GCGCGGCAGGATGCTGCCCGTCGGGAGGCCCAGCAAATCGAGACCGCGCGGCTGGATGCCGAACGCCAGGAAGCCTTGCGTCAGGCGGCGGCACAGCAGGAGGCGACACGGCAGGAGGCCGCCCGTCAGCAAGCGCAACGGACCGAGGCCGCGCGGCTCGAGACTGAACGCCAAGAGGCGTTGCGCCAGACAGCGGCGCGGCAAGAGGCGGCACAGCAGGACGTCGCCCGTCAGCAAGCGCAGCAGATCGAGATCGCTCGACTGGAGGCTGAGCGCCAAGAGACCTTGCGCCAGGCAGCGGCACGGCAGGAGGCTGCACGACAAGACGCCGCCCGCCGGGAAGCCGAACAGATCGAGGTCGCGCGGCTGGAGGCCGAGCGCCAAGAGGCAGCACGCCAGGCAGCGGACCAACAACAGGCTGCTCGCGAGGAAGCGCAGCGGACTGAGACTGCGCGGCTGGAGGCTGAACGCAAGGAGGCCTTGCGCCAAGAAGCGGCAGTGCAGGACGCCGCACGGCGCGACGCCGCCCGTCGGGAAGCAGAGCGGATCGAGGCCGCGCGGCTGGAGGCCGAGCGCCAGGAGGCCGCACGACAGGCGACCGCACAGCAAGAAGCCGCACGCCAGGCCGCAGCTCGACAAGAGACCGCGCGATCCGACGCCGCGCAGGAAGAGGAGGCGAGGAGGGAATCGAGGCTGCGCGCGATAGGACGACAGCTGGATGAGGAAGCCACCCGACGTGAGGCGGCTGCGTCTGCGGCGAACTCGGCATCCCGGCTTGCGCCGTCGTCGAGCGGCGCGCGTCGCGGCCGGCTGTTCGGGCGGGCCGACGCCAACGCCGAACTCGTCCTGTACGCGGAAGCCTGGGCCCGAAAGATCGAGCTGAACATGACCTTCGACATGGTGCGCGAGGCGGCCAAGCGGCCCCACACGAATCCTCTCGTGACGGTGGCGATTCGAAGGGACGGCTCCGTGGAGTCGGTGACCTTCGTCAGGTCCAGCGGCGTGGCGGAAATCGACGACGCGATACGGCGCATCGTGGAAAGCCAACTGCCTTACCAGGCGTTCCCGCCGGCACTGGCCCGCGAGTTCGATGTCGTCGAGATCCGCCGCAGCTGGCACTTCGACATGGCCGTGCGCTTGTATTGATCGCACGACGACAGTCACTGCCGAGATTGATTTCGCGCTGGCTGGCCGGCGAGGAGCCCCGCCCGGCGCAGGCAGCGCCTGCTCGGCCGCATGCCGCCTCCACCGCGAGCGCTTCACCCCGGCGACGGCGTGTTTCGCCCCAATCCGCTGGTTCCGCGCCGCGCGGCGGCCTACGCTGCCACCATGACCCCACACCCCCTGCCCCGCGAGCGCCTGCTCTACGTCGACTGGCTGCGCATCGGCGCCTTCGCGCTGCTGGTGCTGTACCACGTGGGCATGCTCTACGTGCCCTGGGACTTCCACGTCAAGCACGAGCCGCACCTACGCCGCGCTGGAGCCGCTGATGCGGCTGAGCAACCCCTGGCGCATGGGCCTGCTGTTCGTCATCTCCGGCGCTGGCCACCGGGCTGATGCTGGGCCGCGCCGGCCTGGCGCGCGAGCGCTCGAAGCGGCTGCTGCTGCCGCTGCTGCTCGGCATGGCGGTGATCGTGCCGCCGCAGTCCTGGCTGCAGGTGCGCGAGCAGTTCGGCTACGCCGGCGGCTATCTCGACTTCCTGCGCCTGTACTTCAGCGCGCTACGGCGGCTTCTGCCACGGCACGCAGTGCCTGGCGCTGCCGACCTGGAACCACCTGTGGTTCCTGCCCTACCTGTGGTGCCTACACGCTGCTGTGCTGCTGGCACTGCGCGCTGCCGCGCATGGCTGCGGCGCGCAGCTGCGGTGGCCGTGGCATGACGGGCGCAATGGTGAACCTTCGTGCTGCGCACTTCGGAGTTCGCCCTGTCGGGCAGCCGCGCGGGCTATGCGGCTGGCGGCTGTTGCTGGTGCTGCTCGTGTTTCTGGCGGCCGTGCGCGTGCTGCTGTTCCCGCGCTTCGGCGAGACCCATGCGCTGCTCGACGACTGGGCGGCGCACGCCGCCTACGCTGCCGCTGTTCGCCTTCGGCGTGCTGCTGGCGCGCCGGCCGGTGCTGCAGGCCGAAGTGCAGGCCCTGCGCTGGCCGGCGCTGGCGCTGGGCCTGGCCGGCTGGGCGGTGCTGGCGCTCTACCCCGTGCTGCTGCCCGGCTGGCCGTCGGTGCCCGAGGCGCAGCGCCTGCCGATGCGCCTGGGGTTTGCGGCGCCGCGCAGTGGGGCGGCATCGTCGCCGCCTTCGGCTTTGCGCGCCGGCACCTCGACGTCGACCACCGCTGGCGCGCGCCGCTCACCGAGGCGGTGTTCCCGCTGTACCTGGTGCACCAGACGGTCATCATCGTCGCGGCGGTGGCGCTGCGCCCGCTGTCCTTGCCGGCGGGCGTCGGAGGCGGCGGTGATCGTGGCGCTGACTTTCGCCGGCGGCTGGTCGGCCTGGCAGTTGGCGCGGCGCGTCGGGTGGCTGCGGCCGTGGATGGGGCTGTCGCCGCGTCCGCCGGCGCCCGCGCCTCAGCGTGCCGCAACCTCCAGCGCCTGAACGCTCAAGCGCTGGCGTCGCGCGGGCCTGGTCGCTAAGCGTTCGTTTTCGCGAGCGCCTGGTCGATGTCCCACAGGATGTCGTCGATGTGCTCCAGCCCCACCGAGATGCGCACCATGTCCGGCAGCACGCCGGCGGCGCGCTGCTGCGCCTCGTCCAGCTGGCGGTGCGTGGTGGTGGCCGGGTGGCTGATCAGCGTGCGCGTGTCGCCGATGTTCACCAGGTGGCTCATGAACTGCGCGCCTTCGATGAACTTCACGCCCGCCGCCGCCCCGCCCTTCACGCCGAAGGCCAGCAGGCCCGAGGCCATCGGCTCGCCGTCCAGTGCGCGCATCTGCCGCTTCAGCAGCGCGTGCTGCGGGTGATCGGGCAGCCCCGGATAGTTGACCCAGCTCACGCGCGGATGGTCCTGCAGAAAGCGCGCCACCTGCCAGCGCGTTGCGGCTGTGCCGCTCCATGCGCAGCGGCAGCGTCTCCACGCCCTGCAGGATCTGCCAGGCGCTCATCGGGCTCAACGCGGCGCCGAAGACACGCAGCGTTTCCATGCGCGCGCGCATGCAGAAGCCGAAGTCGCCGAAGGTCTCGTAGAACTTCACGCCGTGGTAGCCGGGCGAAGGCTCGGTCATGCCCGGGAACTTGCCGTTGTCCCAGGGGAACTTGCCGCTCTCGACCATCACGCCGCCCAGCGTGGTGCCGTGGCCGGCCAGGTACTTGGTGGCCGAATGCACCACGATGTCGGCGCCGAAGGCGATGGGGTTGCACAGGTACGGCGACGGCACGGTGTTGTCGATGACCAGCGGCAGCCCGTGCGCATGCGCCACGTCGGCCACCGCGGCGATGTCCAGCAGCAGCATGCTCGGGTTGCCCAGGCTTTCGGCGAACAGCGCGCGCGTGTTCGGGCGGATGGCGGCGGCGAAGGCCTCGGGCTTCGTGGCGTCGACGAAGGTGGTGCTGATGCCGAACTTGGCCAGGTTCACCGACAGCATCGACACCGAGCCGCCGTACAGCGCGCCGGCCGCGACCACATGGTCGCCCTGCTGCAGGATGGTCATCAGCGCCATCGCCTCGGCCGCCATGCCGGACGCACTGGCCAGTGCGGCGCGGCCGCCTTCGAGCGCGGCGACACGTTCTTCCAGCGCCGCCACCGTCGGGTTGCTCAGGCGCGAATAGACGTTGCCGAAGGTCTGCAGGTTGAACAGGCTGGCCGCATGCTCGGCGCTGTCGAAGACGAAGCTGGTGGTCTGGTAGATCGGCAGCGCGCGCGCGCCGGTGGCCGCGTCGGGGATCTGGCCGGCGTGGATGGCCAGCGTCTCGGGTTGGAAGTGGCGATCGGCCATGGGGATGCTCGATCTCAGACTGGCCGGCGCGCGGAGATCACGCGCGTGTTCACGCCGGCCCAGTGCAGGCCGCCGAACAGTCGCGCGTGTTCGATCTTGACGCAGCGGTCCATCACCGAATCCAGCCCCGCCGCACGCACCAGCGCGTCGGCTTCGAGGTTCTTCACGCCGATCTGCTGCCACAGGCACTTGGCGCCGATGGCGATGGCGCTGCGCGCGATGGGCAGCACGTCCTCGGTGCGGCGGAACACGTCCACCATGTCCACCGGGCCGTCGATGTCTTCCAGCCGCGCCACGCAGCGCTGGCCCAGCACGTCGATGCCCTCCTTCGCGTAGCGCGGATTGACCGGCACGACTTCGATAGCCGTGCTGCTGCATGTAGTTGGCGGCGAAGTTGCTCGGCCGATGCCAATCGGCCGACAGGCCGACCACGGCAATGCGGCGGCATTGGCGCAGGATGCGGCGCAGGGTGGGGATGTCGTCGGTCATGTTCAGGCGAGCGTCTGCGCGCCACGATAGCGCAAGCCGGCGGCGCGCATCAGGTACAACCACGCGGGTACAACCGCGCGTGCCCTGCCCACCGCTGCCCTTGCGAACCCCACCCGCCCGCGCATGAACCACCGCCACGTCACCTTGCGCCAGTTTCGCTACTTCGTCGCCGTGGCCGAAAGCGGCTCGGTGGCTGCCGCCTCGCGCATGCTCAACATCGCGCAGAGCGCGTTGACGAAGAGCATGCTCGAGCTCGAGTCCGAGCTCGGCAGCCCGCTCTTCGTGCGCAGTTCGCGCGGCATGACCCTGACGCCGCAGGGCCACCGCTTCCTGGGCAGCGCGCGCAAGGTCATCGGCTCGGTGGCGGACGCGTTGCGGCTGCACGGCGGGGAATCGGCCTCGGCACTGTCGGGCGTGCTCTCGCTGGGCGTGACCAGCCTGGTGGCCGGTTATTACCTGAGCGAGCTGTTCAGCCGCTTCCGCCGCAACAACCCGGCCGTCGAGGTCTTCGTCACCGAGGACACGCCGCGCTTCCTGGAGCATCTGCTGATCAACGGCGAGCTCGACGTGGCGATCATGGTCAGCAACGCGCTCAGCGAGCCGCAGGCGATGGTCGCCGAAACACTGACCAGCAGCCAGAACCGGGTGTGGATGGCGTCGAACCACGCCCTCACCGCCAACGAGGAGATCACGCTGGCCGAATGCGCGGCCTGCGACCAGATCGTGCTCGAGGCCGACCGCATCGACGAGCTGATGACCGGCGTGTGGGCACGCCACCAGTTGAAGCCGCGGGTCATCCTGCGCACCTCGTCGCTGGAGGCGGTGCGTTCGCTGGTCGGCGCCGGCGCCGGCATCGCCGTGCTGCCCGACATCCTGTACCGGCCGTGGACGCTGGATGCCGAGCACGTGGAAGTGCGCCGCCTGCGCGACGAGATTCCGAGCGTCGATGTCGGCCTGGTCTGGCGGCGCGGCTCGGGGCTGAAACCGGCCGCGGCGGAGTTCATCGAACTGGCGCGCGAGCAGTCGCGCTCGCGGCGGGCTTGAAGCAGTGCGGCGCGCTCAGCCTGCGGCCGGCCACAGACCTTGGTGGGCCGCCAGCGCATCGTCCAGCGCCGCCACGAACTGCTCGCACTCGGCGTCGCCGAAGGGCAGCGACAAGGCCACCATGCCGCGCCGCGCCATGAACACGCCACGCTCCAGCAGCGCGAAGAACAGCAGGTCCTTGATGCGCGCGTCGCTGCCCGCCAGATCGGCCAGGCGGCGCACCGGTCGGCTCGTGGCATGCAGACTCATCAGCGAACCGAGGCCCGTGAACTGCAGCGCCAGGCCGCGCGCGGCGAACAGCGCATTGCAGCGCTCGCGCAGCCGCTCGCCGCGGCGGTTGAGCGTTTCGATCGCCGCAGGTGTCCACAGCTCGCGCAGGCCGGCCAGGCCGGCGGCCATGGTCAGCACGTTGTTGTTGAAGGTGCCGGCGTGGCCCATCGCATCGGGCCGGCGCGGGTCGAAGCGTTGCATCACCTCGCGCCGGCCGCCGAAGGCGCCGAAGGACAGGCCGCCACCGAAGTACTTGCCCAGGGTCGTCAGGTCGGGAGTCAGGCCGAGTTGCGACTGCCGGCCGCCGAGCGCCAGCCGCGAAGTCATGACCTCGTCGAAGTATCAGCAACGCGCCGCTGTCGTCGGCCAGCCTGCGCAGGCCGTGCAGGAACTCTGAGGTGCCGGGGATGCAACCGCCCGCACCGAGCATCGGCTCGACCAGGATCGCGGCCAGCGCAGCGCCTTCGCGCTGAACGATCGCCGCCACCGCGTCGAGCGTCGTTGTAGGGCGCGAGCAGCCACTCGTGCGGCACGTTCACCGAGCGCGGTGGCACCCCCGAAGGCCAGCACACCGCCGTGGTACGCGCCTTCGAACACCAGCACCTTGCGCCGCCCGGTGTGCGCCACGGCCGCGGCCAGGGCCAGCAGGTTGGCCTCGGTGCCGCTGTTGGTGAAGCGCAGCAGCGCCATCGACGGAAAGCGCTGCACGATCTCGCGCGCCAACTCGACCTCGCGCAGCGTGTGCGACGACAGGCTCAAGCCGCCGTCGAGCGCCGCGACGATGGCCTGGCGGATCGGCGCCGCCGAGTGCCCGTACAGGCCGGCCGTGAACTCGCCCAGCGCGTCGAGCAGTCGGTGGCCGTCGGCGTCCCACAGCCAGCAGCCCTCGCCGCGCACCATCGTCAATGGAAACGGCGCCTGGAACAACACGCTGCGTGTATTGCCGCCGGGCAGGAACTCGGCCGCCTGTTCGAGCTGACGGGCGCTGGTCGGGTGGCGGACGCGATAGCGCTCGATGGCGTCGGCCAGCGCCTGGTCCAGCGCGGATGAGGGTGTAGTGGCTTGGCGTCATGCGTCGTTCCTGTGCGTGGTGTGGCAAGCATAGGGCAGGCTGTGTCGCCCTGACGAGGGCACGGGAGCCATTGGCGTGATCGGCACCGGCGACTGGAGCGCCAGGCAGTGTCAGGACTTCTTCTCGCTGGCCCGGCAGCTCTTCAGGATCTGCGTGGGCTCAGAGGCGCCATAGAGGCGAACCTGCCCTTCGCCCGTCAGCCGGTTGATCGAGTATTCATAGCGGCCGCCGCCCTCGCTCCAGCTGAGTTCGCCTTCGGTAATCTTGCAGGGGTTGGCATTGCAGGTCTGCCGAGACACATCGATGACAAAAGCAACGTCGTTCATCTGACCGAGCCGGGGATGCCAGTTCTCGCACATCAGTTGCAATGTCTGCGCCATCGCAGGCTGGCCCATCAGGCCAACGCCGATGACCAGAGGCAAGACGAGGCCGGACGACGCCCGGCCTTCAGACATCACAGTGTCCGCCAGATCTCGTCGTGCACCGACCCGGCGATGAAGTTCTCAGCGCCCTTGCTGACCATCTCCATGTATTTCGGGTCGGCCAGCAGCTTGTTCCATCCGGTCTCGAGCGCGCCCAGGTTCTCGTAGCGCGAGGACCAGCCGATGCGGTTCGGGTTGCCGCCGACCGGTACAGCAATGCTGACCTCGACGCCGATCTTGTCCTTGACATAGGCCGAAACCTCCTTGGCGAAGGCCATGGCGTTTGTGATCTTTCCCGTGGCGATGCTTGCGGTGCGGTAGAAGGCAATCATGGTGGGTCCTTTCGAAGTTGATCGAAACCCCCACAGCACCCCTTGTCAGCAAAGCGCCGCGGGGGAAAAGACTCTACGCCGTTGCCACCCGTAGCGAAAGCTCGACGATGGCATTTCATCCTCAATAGCGATGAGACCGCCCGACATCACAGCCTGCGCCCATGGCCGCCGCGTGCCTAGCGCGCCAGCATGAGCCGATCACGCAAGCCACGCTAAGGCCGCACCTACATCTTCACCATCACGTGCCGCGCGACGGTGTAGTCCTCCAGCGCGTACATGCTCAGGTCCTTGCCATAGCCGCTGCTCTTCAGCCCGCCATGCGGCATCTCGTTGACGAGCATGAAGTGGGTGTTGATCCAGGTGCAGCCGTACTGCAGCTTCTTGGCCACGCGCATCGCGCGGCCCACGTCCTGCGTCCACACCGACGAGGCCAGACCGTAGTCGCTGTCGTTGGCCCAGGCGATGGCCTGCTCGGTGTCGGTGAAGCGCGTCACGCTGACCACCGGGCCGAAGACCTCGCGCTTGACGATCTCGTCTTCCTGGCGCGCGCCGGCAATGACCGTCGGTTCGTAGAAGAAGCCGGCGCCGGCACGGGCCTTGCCGCCGGCGGTGATCTCCATGTGGCCGCTCATCTGCGCGCGCTCGACGAAGCTGGCGACGCGGTTGCGCTGGCGGTCGCTGATCAGCGGGCCGATCTCGGCGTCGGCGTCGTCCTGCAGGCCGACCTTGATGGTCTTGACCGCGCTGGACAGGTCGGCCACCAGCTTGTCGTAGACCTTGGCGCCGGCATAGACGCGGCAGGCCGCGGTGCAGTCCTGCCCGGCGTTGTAGTAGCCGAAGGTGCGCAGGCCTTCGACCACCGAGCCGATGTCGGCGTCGTCGAAGACGATCACCGGCGCCTTGCCGCCCAGTTCCAGGTGCGTGCGCTTCAGCGTGCCGGTGGCCGCCTGCAGGATCTTGCGGCCGGTGGACACGTCGCCGGTCAGGCTGACCATCGCCACCTTCGGATGCTCGACCAGCGGCTGGCCGACGCTGGCGCCGCGGCCGGCGATGACGTTGAGCACGCCCTTCGGAAAGATCTCGGCCGCCACCTGGGCCAGCAGCAGCGTCGTCAGCGGCGTCTGCTCGCTGGGCTTGATGACCACGGTGTTGCCCGCGGCCAGCGCCGGCGCGATCTTCCACGCCGCCATCATCAGCGGGTAGTTCCACGGCGCGATCGAGCCGACCACGCCGATCGGGTCGCGGCGGATCATGCTGGTGTGGCCGGCCAGGTACTCGTTGGCCACCGTGCCTGACACACAGCGCGCCGCGCCGGCGAAGTAGCGGAAGCAGTCGGCCACCGCCGGGATCTCGTCGCCCAGCGCGCGCGCATAGGGCTTGCCGCAGTTCAGGCTTTCCAGCCGCGCGAACTGTTCGCCGCGTGATTCGATGGCGTCGGCCAGCTTCAGCAGCAGGCGCGAGCGCTCCATCGGCGTGCTCTCGCTCCAGCCGTCGAAGGCGCGGTGCGCGGCCGACACGGCCTTGTGCACCTGCTCGACCGAGGCTTCGGGCAGCGCCACCAGCAGTTCGCCGGTGGACGGGTTCAGCACCTTTTCGGCCTCGCCTTCGCCGGTGACGAAGGCGCCGTCGATGAACAGTTGCGTGGGCAGCGTGATGTCGGTCATGGGGATCTCCTTGGCAAGGTTTCAGCGGTGCGCCGGCTCGTCGGCGCGGGTCAGCCAGTAGGCGGCGAGGATCGGGATGAAGGTCAGCGCGATGATCACCACCGCCACCACGTTGGTGACAGGCCGCTGGCGCGGGCGGATCAGCTCCTGCAGCATCCAGATCGGCAGCGTGGTCTGCTGCCCGGCGGTGAAGGTGGTGACGATGACCTCGTCGAAGCTCAGCGCAAAGGCCAGCAGCGCACCGGCCAGCAGCGCCGAGCCCAGCTGCGGCAGGATGATGTGGCGCACCGTCTGGAAGCCGTCGGCGCCCAGGTCCATGCTGGCCTCGATCAGGTTCGGGTTCAGCCGCCGCAGCCGCGCGATGGCGTTGTTGAACACCACCACCACGCAGAAGGTGGCGTGGCCGATGACGATGGTCCAGAACGAGAACGGAATGTGCAGCGTGCCGTAGGCCGAGCGCAGCGCGATGCCGGTGATGACGCCGGGCAGCGCGATCGGCAGGATCAGCAGCAGCGAGATCGCGTCGCGGCCGAAGAAGGTCGCGCGCGCCAGCGCCGCCGCGGCCAGCGCGCCCAGCACCACGGCGATGGCGGTGGACCAGGCGGCGACCTCGAAGCTGAGCTGGATCGCGGCCCACACGTCCTCGCGCTGCCAGGCCACGCCGAACCACTGCGTGGTCAGCGCCGGCGGCGGGAAGACATAGCTCTTGTCCTCGGCGCTGAAGGCATACAGGATGATCAGCGCCAGCGGGATGTGCAGGAAGGCGATCGCGCCCCAGGCCGCCGTCTTCAGGCCCCAGCCTGCGCGCGGCTCAGAGCGCATCGAAGGCCCCCATGCGTTTGGCGAGCCACAGGTAGACGCCGACGACGACGATCGGCACCAGCGAGAACGCCGCCGCAAACGGCAGGTTGCCGGCCACGCCCTGCTGCATGTAGACCACCTGGCCGATGTAGCGCGTGCTGTCGCCGATGACCTGCGGAATGATGTAGTCGCCCGAGCGTCAGGCAGAAGGTGAAGATCGAACCGGCGGCGATGCCCGGCAGCGCCAGCGGCAGGATCACCTTGCGCAGGGTCAGCGCCGGGCTCGCGCCCAGGTCGCCCGAGGCTTCGATGTACGAACCCGGGATGCGCTCGATGGCCGCCTGCACCGGCAGGATCATGAACGGCAGCCACATGTAGACGAAGACGATGAAGGTGCCGATGGCCGAGAAGCTCAAGCTGACGGCCCGCCGATCGACGGCAGGCTCAGCAGCGCGTCGAGCAGCCACACCAGGTGCAGCTCGTGCGCCAGCCACGAGATGGCGCCTTCGCGCGCCAGCAGCAGCTTCCACGCGTACAGCCGCACCAGGTAGCTCGACCACAGCGGCAGCATCACCGCGATGTAGAGCAGCGCCTTCTGCGCGCCGGTGGCGTAACGCGCCATGTAGTAGGCCAGCGGGAAGGCGATGACGGTGCAGGCCAGCGTGACGGCCACGGCCATCGTCACCGAGCGGCGCACGACGTCCAGGTTGGCCGGGTTGCCGATCTCGACGAAGTTCTTCAGCGTGAACTCGCGCACCACCTGGCCGGTGAAGTCGTCGATGCCGAAGAAGGCATTGGCCAGCAGCGCGAACAGCGAGCCGAGGTAGATGACGCCGAACCACAGCAGCGGCGGCGCCAGCAGCGCCAGCAGCAGCAAGCCGCGGCGCGTGTACAGCAGGTCGGAGAGGCGGCGCTGCAGGCCGCCGGCCGGGGCGGGCAAGGCCAGCGCGGTGTTCACGCCACCGGCTCCACGTCGAGCGCATGCACCGCGCCCGCGTCCCAATGCAGGTGCACCGCTTCGCCAGGCGCCGGCCAGTGCGTGCCGGGGCTTCGGGCAGATCGGCCTGCAGCAGCGCACCGGCCGCGTCGACCTTGAGGCGCGTGAAGGCGCCGAAGTACTGCACCTCGCGCACCGCGCCGCTGGCGCGCGCGCCGTCGGCCGCGCCGAGGCGGATGCGCTCGGGCCGCAGCATCGCGCTGGCGCGGCCGGTCAGGCGCAGCGCCGCATCGCCGTCGAGCACGTTGGCCGCGCCGACGAAGTTGGCGACGAAGCGCGTGGCCGGCGCGTTGTAGACCTGCGTGCGGCGTGCCCACCTGCTCCAGCCGGCCCTTGTTGAACACGCCGATGCGGTCGCTCATCGACAGCGCCTCGTGCTGGTCGTGGGTGATGAACAGGAAGGTGATGCCCAGGCGCCGCTGCAGCGCCTTCAGCTCGCTCTGCATCTGCTCGCGCAGCTTCAGGTCGAGCGCGCCCAGCGGCTCGTCGAGCAGCAGCACCTGCGGCTGGCTGATCAGCGCGCGCGCCAGCGCGACACGCTGGCGCTGGCCGCCCGACAGCTGCGCCGGCCGCCGGTCGCCGACGCCCGCCAGTTCCACCAGCGCCAGCAGCTCGTCGGCGCGGCGGTGGCGTTCGGCCTTGTCCATCTTGCGCACCATCAGCGCATAGGCGACGTTGTCGCGGATGCTCATGTGCGGGAACAGCGCGTAGTCCTGGAACACGGTGTTCACCGGCCGCGCATAGGGCGGCTGCATCGTCACGTCCGTCCCGCCGATCAGCACGCGGCCGGCGGTCGGCAAGGTGAAGCCGCCGATCATGCGCAGGCAGGTGGTCTTGCCCGAGCCCGAAGGCCCGAGCAGCGTGAAGAACTCGCCGGCCTCGATGTTCAGATCGACGCCGTCGACCGCGCGCACCTCATGGCCGGCGGTGCCGAAGACGCAGGAGACGCGGTCGAGTGTGACCGCGGCCGTCATTCTGACGACACCCAGGCGCTACGCGCCGGCTCTCCGGAGGGCGCCCGCCCGTCTTCGGGCGGCCGTGCGACGGGCTCACCTTCCACCCAGGACCGCGATGTAGTCGGACACCCACTTGTGATACGGAATGCACTGGTCGTTCTGGCTGGCGCACTTGGTGGTCGGCGTCTTCCAGAAGGAGATCTTCTCGAAGTCGTCGTAGCCCTGGCGCTTGCAGCCGTCGTCCTTCAACAGCGCGTTGCCCTTGCAGGCCGCAGGCACCGCGGGCACCGAGCCGAACCAGGCCGACAGGTCGCCCTGCAGCTTCGGGTTCAGCGAATGTTCGAGCCACATGTACGCGCAGTTCGGGTTCTTGGCATCGACATGCATCATGGTCGAATCGGCCCAGCCGGTGGCGCCTTCGACCGGCACCACCGTGGCGATCGGCTGCTTCTTCGAACCCAGGATGTTGGCCTGGAACTGCCAGCTGCCCGAGGCGACCACGCCTTCGTTGGTGAAGTCGTCGATCTGCACGAAGGCGTCGTGCCAGTACTTGCCGACGATCTTGCGCTGGCCGCGCAGCAGTTCGAGTGCGGCCTTGTACTGCGCCTCGTTCAGCTCGTACGGGTCCTTGATGCCGAGCGCCGGGTTCTTCTTCATCAGGTACAGCGCCGCGTCGGCGATGTAGATCGGCCCGTCGAAGGCCTGCACGCGGCCCTTGTTGCTCTTGCCGTCGGGCAGCGTCTGCTCCTCGAAGACCACGTTCCAGCTGGTCGGCTTCTTGTCGCCGAAGACCTTGGTGTTGTACATCAGCACGTTCCAGCCCCACTGGTAGGGCACGCCGTAGTGGGTGTTGTTCTCGTAGTGCCAGGGCGCCTTCTGCAGCCGCGGGTCGATGTTCTTGTAGCTGGGGATCAGGTTGACGTTGATCGGCTGCAGCTTCTTGCCGCGGATCAGCCGCGAGCTGGCATCGCCCGAGGCCGTGACCAGGTCGAAGCCGCCCTCGTTCATCAGCGCCACCATCTCGTCGGAGGTGCCGGCCGTCTTGACGTTGACCTTGCAGCCGGTCTTCTTCTCGAACTCTGTCACCCAGTCGAAGTTCTTGTCGGTCGCGCCGCGTTCGATGTAGCCGGCCCAGGCCACGATGTCGACCTGGCCTTCGCCCTTGCCGATGGATTGTTTGGCCTGCTGGGCGATGGCGGGCGCGGCAACGGCCAGCGCCACGGCGGCGGTGACGGTCAGCAATGGCATGCGGCTGGTCATGGTGCGGACTCCTGTGCGTGGATGGGCGATCGCGCCGGGCACCGGCGCGGATCAGGGCTCGAACGATACGGTCGCTGCCCGGCACTGTGAAATTCAATACGGTGGCGGTGAGCGATCGCTAAATTCGATATCGCGGGTAAACCCGATTCGCCCGGCCGCCGCCGAGCGATGTCCGCTGCGGCTATGGCTTCAGCGCCGCCCGAAGCCGATCTCGACCCCAGCTACCTCAGGGCCGCCGCGCCTCGCGGCGCCGGGTGAAGGGGTACAGCGTCTGGCGCCAGAAGCCCTGCGGCACATGGTCGCCGACCACGCCGTACATCGCCGGCCAGGGCCGATCGGAGCGCACCGCCGTGCCGAACAGGTGGTCGATGAAGGCAAAGTGCGCGGCGAAGTTGCGGTCGATCGCCTCGCCGTCCTGGGCATGGTGCCAGTGGTGGAAGTTGGGCGTGACGATCAGGTGGCGCAACGGGCCCAGGCGCACGTCCACGTTGGCATGGTTGAAGACGGCGTGGAAGCCGACGATGACGATGTAGGCGTCGATCACCTCCTTGGCAAAACCCAGCGCCAGGATCGGCCCGAGCACCAGCGTGCGCGTGATCAGCACCTCCAGCAGGTGCTGGCGCGAGCCGGCCATCCAGTCCATCGTCTTCACGCTGTGGTGCACCGCATGCAGCCGCCACAGCGCCGGCACCTGGTGGTAGGCGCGGTGCAGCGCGTACTGCAGCAGGTCGGCCACCAGCACGATGAGCAGCAGCGCCACCCAGAAGTTCAGCCCCGCGACCCAGCCGCGCAAGCCCTCGTGCGCGGCCCAGCCGAACAGCTGATGGACCAGCAGGTTGGTGGCCAGCAGCATGAAGCCCACCAGCATGTGGTTGACGATGAAGTGGTGCAGGTCGGTCTGCCATTCGGCGCGGAACACCGGCTGCGCGCGGCGCAGCGGGAACAGCTTTTCGATGAAGACGAACACCAGCGCCGAGCCGAGCAGGTCCAGCACGAACCAGTCCAGCCCGATGTAGGGCGTGCCGTCCGCGAAGTCGCCCACCGGCACGCGGTGCCCGCCAAAGGCCACGGCCAGCGCCACCAGCGCGAAGGCACACGAGGACAGCCAGCGACCCCGGCCGAACAGGATGTTGAACAGCGCAATGCCGCCGGCCAGCACCAGTGCCCAGTACATCAAGGCGCGCAGCAGCTCGACGTCGTAGATCTGGCGCAGCTGCGGCGTCGTCAGGTATTGCGGGAAGTGGAACGCAAGCACGCCCAGCAGGCACAGTGCGGCCAGCACCAGTGCGGCAACGCCCGACACCATGCCGCGGCCGCGCCGCAGCGGGCCATGCGAGCCGGTGAGGCGGCGGAGTCGGTCGAGCATCGGGTCAGGTCTCGGTGTGTCCTTCGATTGTCCTGTCGGCGTGCGCTGCCGGTCTGTGCAGGCGGCGGCACGCCGTCAACGTCCGCACGGTTCCGGCGTCGACACAGGCGTCTGGAAGAATCGCCGCATCGTCGACCGCAGCCCGGGCACCGCATGCACCAATCGCACATCCTTCATCGTCAGCTGAAACACGGCCTGCCGGTGGCATCGTCTGCGCGCGGCGCCGAGATCGTCGATGCCGAGGGCCGCGTCTACCTCGACGCCTCGGGCGGCGCGGCGGTGTCCTGCCTCGGCCATGGCCATCCGGAGGTGCTGGCGGCGATGCATGCCCAACTGGACCAGCTCGCCTATGCGCATACCAGCTTCTTCACCACGCAGGTAGCCGAGGAACTCGCCGATGTGTTGGTGCAAGGCGCGCCGGCCGGCATCAGCCATGCGTATTTCGTCTCGGGCGGGTCGGAGGCGGTGGAAGCGGCGTTGAAGATGGCGCGCCAGTACTTCGTGGAGACGGGTCAGCCGCAGCGCCAGCACTTCATCGCGCGGCGCCAGAGCTACCACGGCAATACGCTCGGTGCGCTGGCGGTGGGTGGCAACGCCTGGCGGCGCAAGCAGTTTGCGCCGCTGCTGATCGATGTGACGCATGTCGCGCCGTGCTACGAGTACCGCGACCGCCGCGCTTGACGAAAGTGCCGAGCAATACGGCCAGCGCCTGGTGCAGGAGCTGGCGGCGGCCATCGACACGCTCGGTGGCGACAAGGTCATCGCCTTCGTCGCCGAAACCGTGGGCGGTGCGACCCAGGGCGCGGTGACGCCGGTGCCCGGCTACCTGCGCGGCGTGCGCGAGCTGTGCAGCCGCCACGGCATCCTGCTCATCCTGGACGAGGTGATGTGCGGCATGGGCCGCTGCGGCACGCTGCACGCCTGCGAGGCCGAAGGCGTCGTGCCCGACCTGCTGGTGATTGCCAAGGGCCTGGGCGGCGGTTACCAGCCGATCGGCGCGGTGCTGGCGCAGGCTCGGATCGTCGAGGCCTTCAGCCAGGGCAGCGGCGCCTTTCAGCACGGCCACACCTACATCGGCCATGCGATGGCATGCGCGGCCGCGCTGGCGGTGCAGCGCGTGATTCAGCGCGACGGGCTGGTGCAGCGCGTGCGGCGCCAGGGCTTGGGTTTGCGCGAACGGCTGGACGCGACCTTTGGCGCGCACCCGCATGTCGGCGACATTCGCGGCCGTGGGCTGTTCCAGGCCATCGAGCTGGTGCGCGATCGCACTTTTCACACGCCCTTCGACCCGGCGCTGAAGCTGCACGCGCGCATCAAGGCGCAGGCCATGCGTGAGGGTCTGATGGTCTACCCAATGGGCGGCACCATCGACGGCCAGCGCGGCGACCATGTGCTGCTGGCGCCGCCCTTCATCGTCGACGATGCGCAGCTGGACCAGATCGTGCAGCGCCTGGCGCGTGCCGTCGACGCGGCATTGGCGGAAGTCCCGGCATGACGGGCACGGCGCTTGCGTTATCGTGTGCCTCACCCCCAAACCTTCCTCAGGAGTCCGACGATGACACGAAGCACCACCCCGCTGCGCGCCGCGCTGGCCGCGTCTGCCCTGGCCCTGGCCCTGCCCTGGACACCGGCCGTCGCCCAGCAGAAGTTCGTGACCATCGGCACCGGCGGCGTGACTGGCGTGTACTACGCCGCCGGCGGAGCCATCTGCCGTCTGGTCAACAAGGACCGCGCCAAGCACGGCATCCGCTGCTCGGTCGAATCCACCGGCGGCTCGGTCTTCAACGTCAACACCATCAAGTCCGGCGAGCTGGACCTCGGTTTCGCACAATCCGACGTGCAGTTCAATGCCTTCAAGGGCGTGGGCTCGTTCAAGGATGCCGGCGCATGGACCGACGAGCGTGCGGTGTTCTCGGTGCACCCCGAGCCCTTCACGGTGTTGGCGCGCAAGGAAGCCAACGTCAAGACCTTTGCCGACTTCAAGGGCAAGCGCTTCAACGTCGGCAACCCGGGCTCAGGCACGCGCTCGTCGATGGAAGAGCTGCTGGCCGCCATGAGCTGGAAGCTCAGCGACTTTTCGCTGGCCTCGGAGCTGAAAGCCGACGAACACGGCCCCGCCCTGTGCGACGGCAAGATCGACGGCTTCTTCTACGCCGTGGGCCACCCGTCCGCCAACATCCAGGACCCGACCACCTCCTGCGGCGCCAAGCTGGTGGCGCTGACCGGCCCGGCCGTGGACAAGCTGGTGGCCGAGCGTCCGTACTACGCCAAGGCCACGATCCCCGGCGGCCTGTACCCCAACAACCCCGACGCCGCCGAGACCTACGGCGTGCTGGCCACGGTGGTGTCGTCGAGCAAGGTGCCGGCCGACACGGTGTACGCGGTGGTGAAGGCGGTGTTCGACAACTTCGAGGAATTCAAGAAGCTGCACCCGGCGCTGGCCAACCTGAAGCCCGAGAACATGATCAAGGACGGCCTGTCGGCGCCGCTGCATGACGGTGCGCTGCGCTACTACAAGGAAAAGGGCTGGATCAAGTAGGCCCGGCCATGCGGTAGCGCGATCACGCGGGGGCGAAGCCAGGGCTTCGCCCCCTTTTTTGTTGCGGAGAAGAAGAACCATGGCCACCGACATCGAAAAGGCCTCTGCCGAACTGCAGGAACTCGTCGCCGAGGTCGACACCGGCCGGCGCGAGCCCACCGGTTTTGCCAAGCAGCTGATCTTCGGCACCGCGCTGGCCTGGGCGCTGTTCCAGCTGTGGTACGCGTCGCCGCTGCCCTTCATCCTTCGCTTCGGCGTGCTCAACGACACCGAGGCACGCTCCATCCACCTGGCCTTTGCGCTGTTCCTGGCCTTCATGGCCTGGCCGGCGTTCAAGAGCTCGCCGCGCGACCGCATCCCGCTGCTCGACATCGTGTTCGCGCTGGCTGGCGCCTTTGCCGGCGGCTATCTGCTGCTGTTCTATGCGCAGCTGGCGACGAGACCCGGCCAGCCGACGCAGATGGACATCGTCGTCGCCAGCGCCGGCATCCTGCTGCTGCTGGAGGCCACGCGCCGCGCCGTGGGCTGGCCGATGGCGGTGCTGGCAGCGCTGTTCCTGGCCTACTGCATGCTGGGCCCGTACATGCCCGAGGTGCTGTCGCACAAGGGCGCGTCGCTGAATCGGCTGCTGTCGCACATGTGGCTCACCACCGAGGGCGTGTACGGCATCGCGCTGGGCGTGTCCACCGGCGCGATCTTCGTCTACGTGCTCTTCGGCAGCCTGCTCGACCGTGCCGGCGGCGGCAACTACATGATGCAGGTCAGCTTCGCGGCGCTGGGCCACCTGCGCGGCGGGCCGGCCAAGGTGGCGGTGGTGTCCTCGGCGCTGAACGGCATGATCAGCGGCAGCTCGGTGAGCAACGTGGTCTCCGGCGGCATCTTCACCATCCCGCTGATGAAGAAGGCCGGCTATGGCGGCGTCAAGGCCGGTGCCATCGAGACCATGGCCTCGGTCAACGGACAGATCATGCCGCCGGTGATGGGCGCTGCCGCCTTCCTGATGGTCGAGTACGTCGGCATTCCGTACAGCGAGGTGGTCAAGCATGCGGTGCTGCCGGCCACGCTGTCGTACCTGGGGCTGCTGTACATCGTGCACCTCGAGGCGCTGAAGCTGGGCATGATGCCGATCATCAACCGCGTGCCGCGCACTTGGGGCGATGCCATGCTGCGCCTGGGGCTGGGGCTGTCGGGCAGCATCATCGTCATCGCAGTGATGTACTACCTGCTGTCGGCGATCAAGTCCGTGCTCGGGGAACATGCCGGCTGGGCCGTGGCCGTGGTGATGGCGGCGATCTACGTCTATGCCGTGCGCCAGGCGGCGCGCTGCCCTGACCTGCCGCAGGACATCGATATCGAGAACCCCAAGGCACTGGACACCTGGCCCACGGTGAAGGCCGGGCTGCACTACCTGCTGCCCATCGCCACGCTGATCTGGTGCCTGATGGTCGAGGAGATGTCGCCGTCGCTGTCGGCCTTCTGGGCGATCACCGTGCTGATCGTGCTGATGCTGACGCAGCGCTGGCTGATCGAGTTCTTCCGCGGCCGGGCCACTGCCGGCACGCTGCGCGATGGCGCCGCCGAGGTGCTGCACGGCATGAACGACGGCTCGCGCAACATGATCGGCATCGGTGTGGCCACGGCCACCGCCGGCATCATCGTCGGCGCGATCACGCTCACCGGGTTGGGCCTGCGCATGACCGAGTTCGTCGAATTCGTCAGCCAGGGCAACGTGCTGGCGATGCTGCTGTTCACCGCCTTCGTCTGCCTGGTGCTGGGGCTGGGCGTGCCCACCACCGCCAACTACGTGCTGGTGGCCACGCTGATGGCGCCGGTGGTGGTGGAACTGGGCGCGCAGAGCGGGCTGATCATCCCGCTGATCGCGGTGCACCTGTTCGTCTTCTACTACGGCATCATGGGCGACATCACACCCCCTGTGGGCCTGGCGACCTTCGCGGCCGCGGCCATCAGCGGCGAGGACGCCATCAAGACCGGCATCCAAGGCTCGGTCTATGCGCTGCGCACCGTCATCCTGCCCTTCATCTGGATCTTCAACCCGCAGCTGCTGCTGATCGACATCCACAGCACCGGCGAATTGATACGGGTTGTCGTGGCCTGCAGCATCGCCACGCTGATCTTCGCCGCCGTGACGATGAACTGGTTCCGCGTGAAGAGCCGCCTTTGGGAAACGCTGCTGCTGGCGCTGGCCGTGGTGCTGCTGTTCCGCCCCGACTTCTTCATGGACCGCATCACGCCGCCGACGCGCGATGCGCCTGCGGCCGAGGTCTTCGAGCTGGCGAAGAACGCACCCGCCAACGCCACGCTGGCAATGATCATCAAGGGCACGACGCTGGAGGGCGAGGACATCACCAAGACGGTGGCGGTGCAGCTGGGCGAGGCCGGCGCCGACGGCCGCAAGCGCCTGGCCGATGCCGGGCTGCAGCTGGTGCCGCTGGGCCCGGCCGTGCAGGTGGGCGCGGTCAAGTTCGGCTCGCGCGCCAAGCGTGGCGGCTTCGAATCCGGCTGGGACGTGGCAGCGATCAAGGTACCCACCGGCGCGCCCAGCCCGCACTGGTTCTACCTGCCGGCGCTGCTGCTGATCGGCCTGGTATGGTGGAACCAGGGGCGGCGCATGCCGCCCGCACGCTTGTCACCCGCCGCCCTGTCGCCCGCTGCCTGAGCGCTCGGCTACACTGCGTGCGTCAGGAGAGCGCCGCTGCCGCCATGCAGCAGCGGCCGCCGAAGGCGCAGGGGCAAGACGCTTCGAACGCTCAGGCAAAAAGGACTGGCAAGCGCCCCGGCGACGGGGCGTTCCTCACTGGAGAGAGGCTGGTTGACAAGCCAGCCCACCGAAGGGGCAAGCGTCGCGCGAAAGTGCGGTGCCAATCTCTCAGGTAAAGCGGACAGCGAGGGCAATCACAACCCAGAATGCGGTTGTCACTTTGCCCTTGGAGAGCCGCCATGTCCACCGAGTTGCTGAAGACCCCGCTGCATGCTCTGCATGTCGAACATGGCGCACGCATGGTGCCCTTTGCCGGCTACGACATGCCGGTCAACTTTCCCGGCGGCATCATTGCCGAACACAAGCAGTGCCGCGAGTCGGCGGCGTTGTTCGACGTGTCTCACATGGGGCAGCTTCGCCTGGTCGGCGAGGACGCCGCCAAGGCGCTGGAAACGCTGGTGCCGGTGGACGTGATCGGCCTGGCCATCGGCCAGCAGCGCTACGCCTTCTTCACCGATGCCAGCGGCGGCATGCTCGACGACCTGATGATCACGCGGCGCGAGAACGATCTGCTGCTGGTCGTCAACGCCGGCTGCAAGGCGGCCGACATCCAGCATCTGGTGACGAACATCGGCCACCGCTGCCGCGTGCTGCCGATGCCCGAGCGCGCGTTGCTCGCGCTGCAGGGCCCGAAGGCGGCGGCCGCTCTGAGCCACCTGAACCCGGCCGTCGCACAACTCGTCTTCATGACCGGCGGCAGCTTCAAGCTGGCCGGCGCCGACTGTTACGTCACGCGATCGGGCTACACCGGTGAGGACGGCTTCGAGATCTCGGTGCCCGAAGAATCCGCCGTGGCACTGGCGCGTGCGCTGATCAACCTGCCCGAGGTCAAGCCCGCCGGTCTGGGCGCGCGCGACACGCTGCGCCTGGAAGCCGGGTTGTGCCTGTACGGCCACGACATCGACACGCGCACCAGCCCGATCCAGGCCGGCCTGACCTGGGCCATCCAGAAGGTGCGCCGCCCGGGCGGCGAGCGCGCGGGCCACTACCCTGGCGCCAGCGCCATCGAAAGCCAGCTGGCGCAGGGCGTGAGCCACAAGCGCGTCGGCCTGGTCGGCCTGGAACGTGTACCGGTGCGTGAAGGCGCGAAGCTGGTCGATGCTCGCGGCCATAAGCTCGGCACCGTCACCAGCGGCACGATCGCGCCCACCGTCAACAAGCCGATCGCCATGGCCTACCTCAGCGCGGAGCACGCATTGCCCCAGCACGAGGTGTATGCCGAAGTGCGCGGCAGCAAGCTGCCGATGCGCGTGACGCCGATGCCGTTCGTGCCGCACCGCTACCACCGGGGCTGATGCCCGCCCACCTTGCCCCAACCCACCCAGGAGAGCTGCCGATGACCACCATGTTCACGCCCGACCACGAATGGATCAACATCGAAGACCACGAGGCCGCCGTCGTCGGCATCACGCTGCATGCGCAGGAGGCGCTGGGCGACGTGGTCTTCGTCGATCTGCCGGAAGTGGGCAAGACGCTGAAGAAGGGCGAGATCGCCGGCGTGGTCGAGTCGGTCAAGGCCGCGGCCGATCTGTTCATGCCGGTGACCGGTGAGGTGGTCGAGGTCAACGAAGCCTTGCGCGCCGACCCGTCGCTGGCCAACAGCGACCCGATGGGCAACGGCTGGTTCTTCAAGGTGCATGTCACCAACATGGCCGACTTCGACCAGCTGATGGATCCGCCCGGTTACGACGCGCTGCTCAAGACCCTCTGAACCCCCGACCCCTGCCTGAAAGCCCTGCCATGTTGATGTCTGCGCTGAAGCCGCTCGACGAACTCGAACACGCGTCCGAGTTCACCGCCCGCCACATCGGGCCCTATGCCGAGGACGAGGCACACATGCTGTCGGTCATCGGTGCGGCCTCGCGGCAGGCCTTGATCGAGCGCATCGTGCCGCGCAGCATCGCGCGCAGCCAGCCGATGCAATTGCCGCCGGCCATCGGCGAGGCGCAGGCCCTGGCTGAACTGCGCGCGCTGGCATCGAAGAACAAGGTGCTGAAGAGCTTCATCGGCCAGGGCTACCACGGCACACACACGCCGGGCGTCATCCTGCGCAACATCCTGGAGAACCCGGCCTGGTACACGGCCTATACGCCGTACCAGGCCGAGATCAGCCAGGGCCGCATGGAAGCCTTGGTCAACTTCCAGACCATGATCTGCGACCTCACGGGCATGGCCATCGCCAACGCCAGCATGCTGGACGAAGCCACCGCGGCGGCCGAGGCCATGACGCTGGCCAAGCGCAGCGTGAAGAGCAAGAGCGACACCTTCATCGTCGCCGGCGATTGCCACCCGCAGACCATCGAGGTGATCCGCACTCGCGCCGCGCCGCTGGGCTTGAAGGTGGTGCTCGCCAATTCGGCGCCGGAGTGGGACAAGCTGATCGCGGGCGGCGACTACTTCGCCGCGCTGGAGCAACTTGCCCAGCACCAGCGGCTCGATCCACGACCTGCGCGAGGACGCAGCGCGCATCCATGCCCACCAGGCCGCCTTCATCGTCGCCGCCGACCTGCTGGCGCTGACCTTGATCGTGCCACCCGGTGAAGTCGGCGCCGACATTGCACTGGGCACGACGCAACGTTTCGGTGTGCCGATGGGCGGCGGCGGCCCGCATGCCGCCTACCTGGCCTGCCGTGACGAATACAAGCGCAGCCTGCCTGGCCGGCTGGTCGGCGTGAGCATCGACACCCACGGCCATCCGGCCTACAGGCTGGCGCTGCAGACGCGCGAGCAGCACATCCGCCGCGAGAAGGCGACGAGCAACATCTGCACCGCGCAGGTGCTGCTGGCGGTGATCGCCAGCATGTACGCCGTCTATCACGGGCCGGCGGGGCTGAAACGCATTGCCCAACGCGTGGCCAGCTATACCGCGATCCTGGCGCAAGGCCTGCGCGAAATGGGCGTGGTGGTGCGCAGCGAAACGGCCTTCGACACGCTGTGCCTCGACACCGGCGCGGCCACGACACACATCGCCGCACGTGCGGTGGCCGCCGGCATGAACCTGCGCCGATTCCCCGAATGGGGCGACACGATGATCGGCATCGCGCTGGACGAAACCACGACGCGCGACGACATCCGCGCGCTGTGGCAGCTGTTCGCCAAGCCCGGCCAGGCGCTGCCGGATGTGGCGGCCTTCGACAAGGGCATCGAGCCGATGATTCCGCAGTCGCTGCGCCGCACCAGCACCTACCTGACGCATCCGGTGTTCAACAGCCACCACAGCGAAACCGAGATGCTGCGCTACATCCGCCGCCTGAGCGACAAGGACCTGGCGCTGGACCGCAGCATGATCCCGCTGGGCAGTTGCACGATGAAGCTCAACGCCACCAGCGAGATGCTTCCCGATCACCTGGCCGGAGTTCGCCCACGTGCACCCCTTTGCGCCGCGCGACCAGCTGGCGGGTTATTGGGCGCTGAACGACCAGCTCTGCGCCTGGCTCAGCCAGGCCACCGGTTATGCCGGCGTGAGCCTGCAGCCCAATGCCGGCAGCCAGGGTGAATATGCCGGGCTGCTGGTCATCAAGGCCTGGCACGAATCGCGTGGCGAAGGCCAGCGCCGGATGTCTGCCTGATCCCGGAAAGCGCTCACGGCACCAACCCGGCCAGCGCGCAGATGGCCGGCATGACGGTGGTGGTGACGAAGTGCGATGCCATGGGCAACGTCGACATGGACGACCTGGCCGCCAAGTGCGAGTTGCACAGCGCCAACCTGGCCGCGGTGATGATCACCTACCCCAGCACGCACGGCGTGTTCGAGGTACGCGTGAAGGAGCTGTGTGCGCTGGTGCACCGGCATGGCGGGCGCGTGTACGTGGACGGCGCCAACATGAACGCGCTGGTGGGCGTGGCCGCGCCGGGTGAGTTCGGCGGCGACGTCAGCCACCTCAACCTGCACAAGACCTTCTGCATCCCGCACGGCGGCGGCGGGCCGGGCGTGGGGCCGGTGGCGGTGGTGGCCGATCTGGTGCCTTTTCTGCCCGCCCATCGCACGGCGGGAATCGGTGGCGAGCACAGCGTCGGCGCGGTCTCGGCCGCGCCGCTGGGCAACGCCGGGGTGCTGCCGATCAGCTGGATGTACTGCCGCATGATGGGCGCCGACGGCCTGCGCGATGCCACCGAGGTGGCGATCCTCAGCGCCAATTACATCGCTGCGCGCTTGGCGCCGCATTTCCCGGTGCTCTACAGCGGCGGCGACGCGCAGCTCAAGAGCGGCGGCGTGGCGCACGAATGCATCCTCGACATCCGCCCGCTCGCCAAGGCCACCGGCATCGGCGCGGAGGACGTGGCCAAGCGACTCATCGACTATGGCTTCCACGCGCCGACGCTGAGCTTTCCCGTGGCCGGCACGCTGATGATCGAGCCGACCGAGAGCGAGCCGTTGAGCGAGCTGGACCGTTTCTGCGACGCGATGATCGCCATCCGCGCGGAGATCGCGCAGGTCGAAGCCGGCACCTGGCCGAAGCTGGACAACCCGCTGAAGAACGCGCCGCACACCGCCGCGTCGCTGCTCGTCGCCGACTGGCCGCACGCCTACACGCGCGAGGACGCGGCCTTCCCGATGCCCGGGCTGCGCACGGCCAAGTACTGGTCGCCGGTGGGCCGGGTGGACAACGTGCACGGCGACCGCAACCTGTTCTGCTCCTGCCCGCCGATGAGCGAGTTCAGTTCGTAGGTTTCCCGGTCATCGCGGTGGCGGCAGCGCGTTCGCCCTGCGCACGGCGCCACAGCCAAGGCAGGGCGCGCCCGAAGTCGACCCGCTCTCCGACCTGCTCGGCGACGGCCAGGGCCACGGGCGGGCT
This sequence comes from uncultured beta proteobacterium, assembly GCA_963743935.1. Taxonomy (GTDB): domain Bacteria; phylum Pseudomonadota; class Gammaproteobacteria; order Burkholderiales; family Burkholderiaceae_C; genus Rubrivivax. The sequence goes on from CAVURQ010000002.1 coordinate 84,114, forward strand.
GCGCCGCTCGGCCACCTCGAAGCTGAAGATGTAGCTCGGCTCCTGGCCCATGCGCAGGTCGCTGATGCGCACGCGCCTGCCATCCTCGTGCAGCTTGTAGAAGCCCTTGCTGAAGACCACGATGCGCTGCACGCCTTCCACACCCTGCAACGCGTTTGCCAGCGAGCTGCCGCGCTCGAAGCGGTCGAAAGCGATGGGCGCATCGTCATCCAGCAGCGACCGAAAGCCCTCGTGGTAGTGCTCGCCATCCACCGCGAGCACACGCCAGAGCACCGAATTGAAGGCAGTGGGCGTCACCAGCACCTGCTCGGCGCGGATGCCCTGCGCGGCCAGCGAGGCACGCGCGATGCGCTCGACCTGCTGCTGCGCCGCGAAACCCCAGGCCAGGTAGGCGGTGCTCAAGACCAGTCCGACGGCATTGGCGCGCAGCCCGCGGTGGCTGCCGCGCGTGGCCAGCGCCCAGCCGGCACCCACCAGCAGCGGCAGCGTGTACAGCGGGTCGATGATGAAGACGCTGCCCACGCCGAAGGGGTGGTTGGAAAAAGGCAGCAGGAGTTGTGTGCCGTACACCGTCATGGCGTCGAGCAGCGGGTGCGTCACCAGCGCCAGCCACAGCGCCAGCCACCAGCGCCGCCACAAGGCCCACTCGCCGTGCAGCCGCGCCACTGCCGCGGCCATCGGCAGCGAGAACAGCGTCAGCCAGAACAGGGCATGCGACTCGGCGCGGTGCAGCACCATGTTGCGGATCGGGTCGCCATGGTCGATGAGCACGTCCAGGTCCGGCAGCGTGCCGGCCACGCCGCCCCACAGCGCCGCCTTCCATACGGCCGTGCGACGGCCCATCGTGGCCATGCCGACCGCCGCACCCAGGGCCAGTTGCGAGAGCGAATCCATGGAGCGGGATTCTGCGCGGCCTGCCCGCAAGCTGCAGCTTGTCGGGCTTTCCTGAGCTGGCCGCTATCATCGATTCACCCCCACAGCGACGCAGCGTCGAATCATGCCAGTGCAAGCCTTCTGTTGTGACACACACCGCCGCGGCTTCCTCGGCGGCAGCGCGTCGCTGGGTCTGGTGGTCGTGCTGGAAGCCAAAGGCAGCATCAAGATCGTCGCCTCGATGTACGACCTGGCCTCCGGCAAGGTCGCGCGGGTCTGAGCGCAGCGCGCCGGCCCAGGCGTACCGCGACATCCGAATCTGCATCGCCGTGGCGGTTTCCGTATTCGACCTGTTCAAGATCGGCATCGGCCCGAGCAGCAGCCACACGGTCGGGCCGATGCGCGCGGCGCGGCTGTTTGCGCTGCGCCTGCAGCAGGATGGGTTGCTGCCGCGCTGTGCGCGCGTGCGCTGCGATCTGTACGGATCGCTCGGCGCCACCGGCAAGGGCCACGGCAGCGACAAGGCCGTGCTGCTGGGCCTGGCCGGGCACGAGCCCGACACGGTGGATGTCGAGGCCATCCCGGCGCTGCTGAAGGCCATTCGCGACAGCAGCCGGCTGCCACTGCATGGTGGCCATGAAGTCGCTTTCGAAGACAAGCGCGACCTGCTCTTCCACCGTCGTGAATCGCTGCCGCTGCACGCCAACGGCATGCGCTTCACGGCCTTCGATGCCGACGGCGCACAGATCGCCAACCGGACCTACTACTCGGTCGGTGGCGGCTTCGTCATCAGCGACGAGGCGGCCGCCGACGGCAGCCGGCACCAGGCCATCGCGCCGGACACCACCGTGCTGCCGCTGCCCTTCCACAGCGGCGCCGATCTGCTGGAGATCACACAACGCGAAGGCATCGGCATTGCGATGGTGATGCGCATCAACGAAAGACACTGGCGCAGCGATGCACAGATCGACGCCGGCCTGCTGACCATCTGGCAGGTGATGCAGGACTGCGTGCGGCGCGGCTGCGCCACGGCGGGCACGCTGCCCGGCGGCTTCAAGGTCAAGCGGCGCGCGCCGCAGCTGTACCGCGACCTCACCTCGCACCCTGAAAAGGCGCTGCGCGATCCTCTGCAGGTGCTCGACTGGGTGAACCTGTACGCGCTGGCCGTGAACGAGGAGAACGCTGCCGGCGGACGTGTCGTCACCGCGCCCACCAACGGCGCGGCCGGCATCGTGCCCGCCGTGCTGCACTACTACGCAAGATTCGTCTACGGTGCCACCGATGCCGGTGTGATCGACTTCCTGCTCACCGCCGCGGCCATCGGCTTGCTCTACAAGGAAAACGCCTCGATCAGCGGCGCCGAGGTCGGCTGCCAGGGTGAGGTCGGCGTGGCCTGCAGCATGGCCGCCGGCGCACTCGCCGCGGTCATGGGCGGCACGCCGGCGCAGGTGGAGAACGCCGCCGAGATCGGCATGGAACACCACCTGGGCCTGACCTGCGACCCGGTGGGCGGGCTGGTGCAGATCCCCTGCATCGAGCGCAACGCCATCGCGTCGGTGAAAGCCATCAACGCCGCGCGCATGGCGCTGCATGGCGACGGCACGCACTTCGTCAGCCTGGACAAGGTCATCAAGACGATGCGCGAAACCGGCGCCGACATGATGACCAAGTACAAGGAAACCGCGCGCGGTGGCCTGGCGGTGAACATCGTCGAGTGCTGACGGCGCGCCTCTTGGCGCGGTCGCGTGTCAGCCCGTGTACTGCGCCTTCTTCATGGCGGGGTCGCCGGCTTGTACCAGCGGGGAAAGAAGGTCGCCACCTGCGGGCCCGAGGACTTCAGCGCGTGGCAGCCGTCGATGCTGAAGGGCTTCTCCTCGGCGTCCTGCGTCATCACCTCCCACATCGCCTGAAGTGCGGCGCTGCCCATCACGCCGGCCAGCTCGTTCATGTGGGTGCAGCCTGCGGTGCGGCCGAACAGCCGGCGAATGGCATCGCGGTAGCCGCGTGCCACGCGCACACCGACGAGCTGGCCGTAGTCGGGCGTGATCGCCGCACAGGCCTGGTCGTAGGGCCCGGCATCGGTGTCGGCCTGCACGGCGACGATGGTGGCGCTGGAGTCCACCGTCAGCCGCAGCCACATCGAATGCATCGGTTGTCCCGGTGACAGCATGCCGCCGGCACGTGGCACCGGCTGGGTCCAGGCATCGGTGAGATGGCCTTCGATGTCCCACAGCCCGTCGGCGCGGGCGTAGGCATTGATGGTGATCGAGCGCTGGTGCGAGGCTTCGCGCGCACAGTCGGGCGGAGGCAGGGGCATGGGTCTTCGGCGGTCGGTTGCTGGATCGCCCAAGACTACACCGCGCCCTGAGTTTCAGCCCGACAGCGCGCTGGGCTCGCCCAGTCCGGCGGCCACCAGGCCCAGCGCGGTGCTGACATAGGCCATGGTGTCGCGCCGGCGTCGGCAGGAGGGCACGCCGGAGCAGTTCCGCGCCTTCGCGCGCAGCGAGTCCAGCGCCTGGGCGCCGATCATTCGCGACAACGGCATCACACTGGATTGAGCCGAGTCTGCGCTCGAACCATCGGGAGCCGCCGACAGCCGTCGGCGGCGTTCGGATGTGCGCCTGGGCCGGCGCAGCCAAGCAACCAGGCTGCGGGGCCTCAGGGCTGAAGCCCCGCGCTGTACTCGAGCACAACCAATCCCCTCGCGAACGACTTCGCAGTGGTCAGCGACAACCGGCGCAGACCCAGATCGCTGGGGGCAAAGGATCGCCCACGACCCAGCAGGACCGGAAGTACACGCAGGCGCAGCACATCGACCTCGCCCGCGCGCAGCAGCGCGTCGCTCAGACTGAGGCTGCCCCAGACGATCAGGTTGCCGGTGAATCGGTGGCGCAGGCCGCGAACCGCGGCCACGCCGTCGCCCCTGAGGATTTCGGCCGATCCGGTCGTCCCCCAGGGGGCCGATTCGAGCGTGGAGGACACGACGAACTTGGGGAGTTTCATGATCGGAGTCGCAACCGGTTCGGCCACCGGATCGGCCGACGGCCAGTAGTCGGCGAACATCCGATACGTCCTTGCGCCGAACACGATGGCCGCGACGCCGGACAGCATGCGCAGCTGTTCCGTGTCCGCGTCGTTGATCCAGTCCGCATTGGCGAAGAAGCCGATGCCGCCATCCGCGTCCTCGGCATAGCCGTCCGCGCTGACGATCTGTTCCACGATGACCTTGCCCACTTGTGCTCGCTCCGTTGGTGACGGGGAATCCGTCTGCTTTCGTTGCAACGACGAGCGAGGGGCGCGAAATCGACAGGGCACCCGCAGCAGTGCACCGCGCGCGCGCACATCGGCGCTGCTCAGCCGCGATACCTCTGCAGCACCGCGCGGTCCACCTCCACGCCCAGCCCCGGCGCATCAGGCACCTCGACCCAACCGTCCACCATCTGCAACGGCTGCGTGATCAACTGCTGGCGGAAGGGGTGCGCCGAGCGGTCGTACTCCAGCACCGGTTCGGTGGCAAACAGCGAGTGGTGCGCCACCGGCACGGCGGCAATGAACTGCAGCGCCGCCGCCTGCGCGATGGCCGAGCCCCAGACATGCGGGTTGACCATCACGCCGTGCGACTGCGCCAGCGCCAGGATGTGGCGGCCGGCACTCAAGCCGCCGCAGGAGCCGATGTCGGGCTGCGCCACGTCCACGCAGCCGGCGCCCAGGAACTCGCGGAAGCCGTACAGCGTGTGCTCGTTCTCGCCGCCGGCAATCGGCATCGGCAGCTTCTGCCGCAGTTCCGCATAGCCCTGCAGGTCTTCGGGCACCACCGGCTCCTCGTACCAGCGCAGGTCGAACTCGGCCAGCGCGTGGCCCAGGCGCAGCGCCTCGGCGCGGCCATAGGCATGGTTGGTGTCGACCATCAGCCGCACCGGCTTGCCTTGCAGTGCCTTGCCGATGGCGTGCATGCAGTCGATGTCGTCGTTGACGCCATAGCCCAGCTTGACCTTCATCAGCGTGAAGCCGGCGTCGAAGTGGCGCAGCGCCTCCTCGGCCAGGCGCGCCGCCTCGCCCTGCCCCTGGATGCGGTAGAAGCCGGTGGCATAGGGCTGCACGCGCTGGCGGAAGGCACCGCCCAGCAGCTTGTGCACGGGCAGGCCGTGGAACTTGCCGGCCAGGTCCCACAGCGCGGTGTCCACCGCGCTGATGGCGGCGATGACCGAGCCCTTGCGGCCATAGTCGCGCGTGCGGTGGTACATGCGGTGCCACAGCACTTCGGTGTCCAGCGGGTCGCAGCCCAGCACCAGCGGCTTCAACGCGTGTTCGATGGCCGCCGCAGCAATCTCCGGCGGCTCCAGGCCCTGCGCGAAGGCCTCGCCCCAGCCGATCAGGCCGTCGTCGGTGATCAGTTCCACCAGCGTCGCGCTGCGCTGGCGCACCCAGCCCTGCGAAAACGCAAAGGGCTCGGCCAGCGGGCTCTTCAGCACATGCACCTTCAGTTCGGTGATCTTCATCGCGGTGTCCTCTTTCGGTTCTTCGTCTCAGGCTTGGGCGTGCTGCGTGCGCACCCACTCGGCCAGGTGGTCGATGCAGGCGCGCACCTTGGGCAGGCGGTGGCGCTCCTGCAGCATCACCGCATACAGCGGCGCATCGGGCATCTCGAAGCGCTCGGGCAGCACCGGCACCAGCTTGCCGCGCTTGACCAGCGGCCGCGCCACCAGCTCGGCCAGCCGCGCGATGCCCACGCCGTTGAGCACCAGCGACAGCATCACCGCGGTGTTGTCGGTGCGCGTGTGGCCCTTCACCAGCAGCTCGTGCTGGCCCTTGCCCGACGCCATGGTCCAGCGGTTCAGCGCGGCATTGCCGCTGTTGGCGATGAGGCGGTGCTGTTCCAGCTCGGCCGGGCTGGCCGGCAGGCCGAACTCGGCCACGTAGGCCGGCGACGCGAACAGCGCGCGCTTCAACTCGCCGATCTGCCGCGCCACCACCGTGTCGGTGTGGGTGCTGCCGGTGCGCAGCGCGATGTCGATGCCTTCGCGCGCCATGTCCACCATGCGGTCGTCGGCGGCAATGTCCACCTGCAGCTGCGGGTGGCGGCGGTACAGCGACGGCAGGCTGGGCGCGATCACCGCCTGCGCCAGCACCGGGCTGACGCTCATGCGCACCCAGCCGCTGGGGCCGCTGACCTTGCCGCTGAGCTCGCCGTGCAGCTCGGCGGCGGTGTTGAGCAGACGACGCCCGTGGGCCAGCACCGCATCGCCTTCGTCGGTGAGGCTCAGGCCATGGGTACTGCGGTGCAGCAGACGTGCGCCGCAGGCCGACTCCAGCCGCGCCAGCGCGCGCGTCACCTGGCTCACCGGCACGTTGCGCTCGCGCGCCGCGGCCGACAGCGTGCCCAGCTCGACGATGCGGGCAAACAGCGCCATGTCGTCGAGCTGGATCGTCATGGCAGCGACTTTGCCCTGGTCTTGCAGTTTCTGCAATGCCAAGTGGCATCTTGTGGTGTTTCCGGCGCACTGTCATCTGTCTAGAGTGCAAACCATCGACACCCAAGCAGGGATCCACCATGAACTCGCATGACCTGTCCGTAAGCCTCAGCGCCCAGGAGCTGAACCGCCTGCATGACCAGGCACTGCGGCAGGCGCATACATTGCGCGACGAGGCGATCGATGATTTCTGGCGTGGCGCCAATGCCGCACTGCGCGGGCGGCTGTCGAGTGCGCAGCGCGCCGTGGTGCGGCTGTCGCATCGGCTGCAACGGCACCAACAGTTGCGCAGCGGCACACCGGCAGCCTGAAGCGCCACACCGCGCCAGCGCCGGATGAAGCGGCGCCGGGGTGAGACACTGCAGGCCCGCTTCACCCTGGGGCCGTGTTCCGGCCCATGCCGATGCCGCTGCTGCATGCCACCTTGCTTTGCCTGCACCTGCTGGCCGCCACGCTGTGGATCGGCGGCATGGCGGTGATGCATTTCGCGGTGCGGCCCACCGCCGTGCAGACGCTGGAGCCGCCGCTGCGCCTGCCCTTCATGGCCGCGGCGCTGGGTCGATTCTTCGCCTGGGTCAGCGTGGCGGTGATCGTGCTGCTGCTCAGCGGGCTGGCGATGATGTGGCTGTCCGGCGGTTTCGCCGCGGCGCACTGGAGCACGCATGCGATGTTCGGCATTGGCTTGGCAATGATGGCGGTGTACGGTCACATTCGCTTTGCCGCCTATCCGCGATTGCAGCAGGCCGTCGCCACGCGCAGCTGGCCGGCGGCGGCGGCGCAGCTCAATGCCATCCGCATGCGCGTGGTGCTGAACCTGATGCTCGGCACGCTGGTGTTCGTGCTTGCCGTGGTCGGGCGCGCGATCTGAGCTTGGCGCACCGGGCCGCGCACCCCGCGTGCGCCGCCAAGCCATGCTCCAATCCCGGTCATGCCCGAAACGCCGCTGTATGCGCTGTTCCTGACCGCGGTTGAAGCCGCGGCAACCATCGCCTTCGCGCTGTCGGGCCTGCTCGAGGCGGCACGCAAGCGGCTCGACGTGGTGGGCGTGTGCGTGGTCTCCGGGCTCACCGCCTTTGGCGGCGGCACCTTGCGCGATGTGCTGCTCGACCGGCGGCCCTTCTTCTGGGTCGAGCATGCGCTGTGGCTGTGGCTGCTGCTGGGCCTGTGCGTCGGCGCGATGTTCGTGCTGCGCACGCGCCATTTCGCCGTCACCGAGCGTGCGATGCAGTGGCCCGACGCGTTGGGCCTGGGTCTGTTCAGCGCCAGCGGCACGCAGATCGCGCTGGCCCAGGGCCTGCCGGCGATCGTCGCGGTGCTGATGGGCGTGGTCACCGCGGCCTTCGGCGGCGTGCTGCGCGACATCGTCGTCAACGAGATCCCACGCGCCTTCAGCGACCAGCAGCCCTACGCGGTGTGTGCCTTCGCCGGCGGCTGGGTGGTGGTGGGCGCGCAGGCCACGGGCCTGCACGACGGATGGAGCCTGCTGGCCGGTGCGGCCGTGGCCACCGGCATGCGCTCGCTGGCCATGCTCAGCGGTTTCAGGCTGCCGAGTTGGTCCGGCGGCGACGAAACGAAGGCCTGACGGGCACCGGTGGGCCGGTCGGCGACGTCGAGGCAGCCTGTTGGACACCGGGCCGATCGAGCGGCCCGTGGCATTGTCGACCGCGATGCCCAGGTGTACGCTAGCCCACCCGTTCTGCCTGTGTGGAGGCGCCGTATGTGCAGCGAACCCGTACTCCAACGGCTGCCGACACCGCGTGCCTGCAACCGGCACGACGTGACGCCACCGCCCCGGTGGCTTGCGGTGGCGCGAACCCTGCGCCGGACCCGGTTGGCGCTGGCCACGCTGCTGCTGGCCCTCGCCACGCCAGCATGGGCCGACCTGGAGATCGACAGAGACGGCCTGACGCGTCGCCCCGTCGCCGCCTGGAACCAGGCGGAGCGCGAATTCGGCTTCGCAAACTGGGACCGCCTCTTTCCGTCGAAGGCCATTGCGCGCGGCCCGACGGTGCACGCCCTGCCCCAGGGCGCCCCGCTGGCCGGCTTCGCGCCAGGCGGCGCGGGGGCGCTGCAGCTGCAGCGCAGCGTCGACGACGCCCAGCTCTCGGGCATCGTCGTGCTGCACCGCGGCCAACTGCGCCTCGAGCACTATGCCCGCGGCTTCGGCGCGAGCGGCCGCTGGGTGTCGTTCTCGCTGGCCAAGTCGTTGACAAGCACCTTGGTCGGCGCCGCCATCCGCGATGGCGTCATCGGCAGCGTCGACGATGCCGTCACTCGCTACATCCCCGAGCTGCAGGGCAGCGTGTACGAAGGTGTCACGCTGAAGCACTTGCTGACGATGTCCTCTGGCGTCAAGTGGAACGAAGACTACGCCGACCCCGCGTCGGACGTGATTCTGTTGTTCATGAGTCCCGTCCCGCCCGGCATGGACGCCACCGCCAGCTACATGAAGACGCTGCGCCGCGAGGCCGCGCCCGGCACCCGCTGGCACTACAACACCGGCGAGACCAACCTGCTCGGCGTGGTGGTCTCGCGTGCCACGCGCAAGACCTTGTCCGACTATGCGTCGCAAAAGATCTGGGCCGCCTACGGCATGGGGGGCGATGCGTCGTGGATGCTCGACCGCTCCGGACACGAGCACGGCGGCTGCTGCATCCAGGCCAGCACGCGCGACTACGCACGCTTTGGCCAGTTCATGCTCGACGGCGGCCGTGTGCAGGGCCGCGAGATCCTGCCCGAGGGCTGGCTGCAGGCCGCCACGCGCAAGCAGGCCGACATCGGCATGCCCGGCTTCGGCTACGGCTACCAGTGGTGGACGCGCGACGACGGCCGCTTCAACGCCCGCGGCCTGCACGGCCAGCTGATCCACGTCGACCCGGCGCGCGATCTGGTCGTGGTCTTCAACAGCGCGTCGCCGCCGGAGATCAACTCCAGCCCGGCCCCGGCGGCAGCCGCGGCCCGCGCCGCGCTCTTCGATGCCATTCGCGCAGCGCTCGATGCCGAGCCGCAGGCGGCGCTCAAGCCTCGATGACGATGACCTCTTCGACAGGCGGCTCGGCATAGAGTTGCTGCACCAGCGCCGCACGGCGCGTGAGCGCGGCGCGCTGGTTGATGTAGCCCTTGTCGGTGAGTTCGTTGCCGTCGATCGACGGCGGCTCGCTCATCAGCATGACGCGCTGGATGCGCAGGCTGCTGCCGGGGTTGGCCTGGTTGTGCGCCTGCAGGCCTTGGCGCAGGCGCTGCAGCACGGCCGCGTCGCGGATCAGCTCGTCGGCCGTCGCCTGCGGCCGCCCGGCGACTTGCCGGCAGGCCTCGAGGTTGGGCCAGGCCAGCAACGCCACATAGGCCTTGTCCTGCCCGGCCACCAGCGCATCCTGGATCACCGGCGAGGCGGCGGCGATGGCCGCTACGCGCAGCGGGCCGACATGCACGAAGGTGCCGGATTCGAGCTTGAAATCCTCGACCACACGCCCGGCGAAGACCAGGCCCTGCGACGCATCCAGCGGGTCGACGAAGGTCGCCGCGTCGCCGATCTTGTAGAAGCCCTCTTCGTCGAAGGCCGCCTGCGTCAGCTCCGGTTGGCGGTAGTAGCCCGGCGTGACGATGACGCCGCGCAGCCGCACTTCGTACTTCGGGCCGGTGGGCACCAGCTTCAGCTCCACGCCGGGGTGCGGCAGGCCGATCAGGCCGACACGCTCGGTTTCCCAATAGGTGGAAGTGGCGGTGGGCGCGGTTTCGGTCGAACCCCAGCCGGTGAAGAAGACGATGCGCTGGCCGGTGTGACGCACGGCCAGCGCCTGCATGCGTCGGTACAGGTCGTCGCTGAGCGTGGCGCCGCCGTAGGCCAGCAGCCCCAGCTTCTTGAAGAAGCTGCGCGCGAGTTCGTCGTCTGCCTCCAGCGCGGTGGCCAGCATGGCGTAGCCGGCGGGCACGTTGGCGTAGTAGGTGGGCGAGACTTCACGCAGGTTGCGCAGGCTCGGCTCGAACAAACCCGGCACCGGCCGGCCCTCGTCGATGTACAGCGTGCCGCCGTCGGCCAGCAGCACGTTGAACAGCGCATTGCCGCCCATGGTGTGGTTCCACGGCATCCAGTCCAGGATGACGGGCAGCGGGTCGTCGTGCGCACGCGCGCGCGTCTGCTGCGACATGCCGACGTTGGCGCACATCATCTGCTGCGTGTTGATGACCGCCTTGGGCATGCCGGTGGAGCCCGAGGTGAAGAGCAGCTTGCCCACCGTGTCGGCGCGCAGCCGGTCGACCGCGGCCTGCACCGCCGGCGTCACGCGCGTCTCGGCCAGTTCGGCAAAGGACAGGCTGGGCACGCCTTCCGGCGCGCGCTGCACATGCACCAGCGCCACACCCTTCAGGTCGAGCGCGGCCAGCGCCTTGCCGAAAGCCACGCCGTCCTGCACCAGCACCAGGCCGGGGCGGATCAGATCGAAGATGTAGCGCAGCTTGGCGTGGTCCAGGCTCATCAGCGAATAGGCCGGCGACACGGGAGCGGCGGGCACACCGGCCTGCATCGCGGCCAGCGTCATCAGCGCATGTTCGATCGAGTTGCCGCTGAGGATGGCCACCGGCCGCTCGGGCCCGAGCTTCATGTCCAGCAAAGCCTGCGTCAGCGCATCCACGCTGCGCAAGGCTTCGGCGTAACTCAGCCGGAACCATTCGCCCGCGGGCCCGCGCCGTTGTGCCAGCCAGGTGTGATCGGGCCGCTCGGCCGCCCATTTGCGCAGCAGGCTGGGAACGTGTGGTGCATAGCTGCGCAGCGGCACGCGCGAGCGCAGCAGGATGCTGCCGTCGGCACGCTTTTCGTAGGCGATGTCGCGCCGCAGCCAGTTCAACTTCTTGAAGGGAGGCGGTGCGGCTGGCGTGGCGTCGGGCTCTTGCATCGCGGGTTCTCGGTACGTGGATCGAAGGCGCTTCGCGGCGCTTTGGTAGTCTCGCGCCATTCACCATTTCGAAGAATAGGGACCACTGCCCATGACAGCCGCCACTGACACACCCGCCGCGGCCGACGCTGACATTCCCGAAGGCTTCAAGCCGCGCAGCTTTGGCGACGGCTTCATCGGCGTGAACGGTCCGCTGTACCTGAAGAAGCTGGAGGACGGCGTGCTGCTTGGCTTTCGTGTCGAGCCGCGGCACTGCAACCCGATGGGTATCTGCCACGGCGGCATGATCGCCACCTTCTGCGACATGCTGCTGCCCATTTCGGCGCACTACCTGTCGAAGGATCTGGCCAGACGCTTCCTGCCCACCATCAACCTGCAGGTCGACTACCTGGCCGCGTCGAAGCTCGGTGCCTGGGTGCAGGGCCAGGCGCAGTTGCTCAAGGCCACGCGCAGCATGGTATTCATGCAAGGCGTGGTCACGGCCGATGGAGAGAACGTGGCGCGCGTCAGTGGCATCTTCAAGATCGGCCCCAGCTTCGAGGATGCCTTTAACCCGCTGGTGCAGAAGCCCCAAAGCGGCGCCGGCAGGCCCCCGAGCGGCTGAAGGACCGCCGGCAAGCGCAAGACCACCTATCTACGCCAAGGGGTAAGCGATGAGCGGGACCATCTTCAATGCCGAGCAGCGCAACGCATGGGATCGCGACGGTTATGTCATGGTGCGCAAACTCTTCGACGACGAGGAGATCGCGATCCTGCGCGGCGCGATCGAAGGCGACCCGGCCTTGCGCGAAAGCCTGTACGACCGGCGCGACGCCTCGGGCAAGGCCACGAAGATGGCGGTGTGGAACCACCCGGGCGACAGTGCCTACGGCCTGGCGGCGCGCTCGCGCCGCGTGGTCGACACGATGGAGGACCTGCTGGGTGGCGAGGTCTACCACTACCACTCGAAGCTCACCGCCAAGGAGCCACGCGACGGCGGCGCCTGGGAGTGGCACCAGGACTACGGCTACTGGTATCACAACGGCATCGTCTATCCGCACATGGCGAGTGTGATGGTCGCGCTGGACCGGGCCACGCGGGAGAACGGCTGCCTGCAGGTGGTGAAGGGCTCGCACCATTGCGGGCGCATCGAACACGGCGTGCTGCCGGGCGAACAGGTGGGTGCCGACCCGAAGCGCGTCGAGGAGATCCTCAAGCGTCTGCCCGTCGAGCATGCGGAAATGGAGCCCGGCGACGGCCTGTTCTTTCACGCCAACGTGCTGCACCGCTCCGACCAGAACCGTTCTGCGCAGCGCCGCTGGACCGTGCTGCACTGCTACAACGCGGCGCGCAACAACCCGTTCGTCGAACACCACCACCCGATGTACACGCCGCTGGAAAAAGTGGATGACGGCGCCATCAAGCGCGCTGGCGTGAGCTTCGCCCGCTCGAAGGCCGAGTTCCGCGAGCGCTCCGCCAATCCGCCGGAGCTGACGAAGCGCCTCGGCTGAACGCCGCGTCGCGACGACATGTGCGGCGGCGCGGCAAGCCGGTCTAGCCGGATGAGCAGGCTTGCACATGGAAGTGAAAGGATGCCCCCTTGGAAATCACGCTCGAAGCCGCCGCCGCCGCAATCGCTGCTGAATGGCAAGCGGCCTGGAACGCCCACGACATGTCCCGCATGGCGGCGCTGTTGACGCAGGACGTCGACTTCGTCAACGTATTGGGCAGCTACTGGAAGGGCAGAGCCGAAGTCGAACGCGTGCATGCTGCAATGCATGCGACGCAGTTCCACGCAAGCGTATGGGACAACCACGAGCACCAGGCTCAGCTTCTCCAGCCGGGCGTCGGTTTGGTACACCTGCGTTGGTCCATTCGCGGCGACTTCGACCCCGACGGAACGCCCCGCACACCGCGCAGCGGGCGGTTCACCTGGGTGCTGCAGCTCGACGGCAAGCAATGGAGCATTCGAGCCGCGCAGAACACGAATATCGCCAAGCCCTCATCGAAGTAACCGGGCATCGCGCGTCGACGCGAGCACTCAATCCACCAGCTGCGGCGCTTGCTGGAACTGCTCCGTCAGCCAGCCGACGAAGGCCTCGACATGCGGCCTGCGCGCAGCCGGACGGGTTGACGAGCAGCACGTGCCGATAGCCGGCCGGCATGCGCAGCCGGGCAAAGGGCATCACCAGGTCGCCGCTGGCCACGCAGTCCTGCAGGAAGGGTGAGCGCACGAGCGCCACGCCCTGGCCACGGATGGCGGCCTGCACCGCCTGGTCGACGAAGGAGAACACCAGCCGCCCGGCGGTCGGTTCGACCTCGCCTGCGCGGGCAAAGTCGAACCAGGTCTGCCAGTTCAGCCAGCGCGTGCCCGGCACGCCCTCGTCCAGGTCGAGCAGCGGCCATTGCGCAAGCTCGGCCGGCGCGCGCAGCTTCTTGCCTTGCAGCAGGCGCGGGCTGATGGCCGGTGTGACCACGTCGTCGATCAGCAAGGTCGCGCCGGCGGACATCTTGTCTTTCGGAATCCAGCGGATGGCGACATCGATGTCCTCGGCCTGCAGATCGACCACACGGTCCGAGGCCTCCAGACGGATCTCGATCTGCGGATGCTGGCGCTGGAACAACGCCAGCCGCGGCACCAGCCACAGCGATGCGAAGGACGCATAGGTGCTCAAGGTCACGCGCCGTGCATTGCCGGCACCGCGGATCTCGTCGACGCTGTGGTCGATGCTCGTCAGCGCCTGCTGCACCGCCTGCTGCAGCCGTGCGCCGGCCGCGGTCAGCAACAGCGCGCGCGTCTTGCGCACGAACAGCGGCTTGCCCACCTGCTGCTCCAGCGCGGCGATCTGCCGGCTGATCGACGACTGCGTCAGGTTCAGCTCGGCCGCCGCTTCGGTGAACGACAGCCGCCGCGCCGCCACCTCGAAGCCGCGCAACGCGGCCAGGCCGATCGGGCGGCGCTTGCGCGCGCCACTTCTCGATGGGCTGGGTGGGTTGGCCATGCATGCACCATACATGCACAGCACGCATCCATCAACTGCGATCTTTTCGTTTGTCGCGCCGGGCGGCAAAGCCTCCAATAGCACCAGCGCGAGCATGCGCCATGCAACGGAGAAGGCGATGAGAACCACCACGGAAAAAATCAGGACCATCGATCTCGGCTACGACCAGATGATGGTCTTCGACGGCGGGCGCGACGGACGCGTGCGCGTTCTCTTCGGCGCCACCTGGCTGACCCAGGAAGACGATGCGGGTGACACGTTCCTGCGCGCTGGCGCCGAAGTGGCGCTGCACGGTGGGCGCACCGTGATCGAAGGGCTGGAGCCGACACGGCTGCAGATCGTCGAGCTCCCAGGTCGTCGCAGCGCGCATGCACTGGGCCTGGCTGAAAAGGGCTTGGCACAGCGTCACGTCGGCGCATCACACGTCTCCAGCTCGGACCCCTGGCGGTTCATCGGGGCGCCTGAAGTTGAATCGCTGCAAGCGCGCTTCGCTAGCGGCGTCGTACGCAGGCCGTGCCGGGCGCTACAGTCGTGTCGTCAACTGAACCCGATGGCCTGTTGCGCCGAATTCGACCCAGACCCATGCCTGTCAATGAACTGCAAGCCACCACGATGGTGGACAGCGACCACCCGGCAGTGATCGCCTTTGCCCGCGAACACGCGCGCGGCGCCGACGATCGCGAGCGCGCTGTCGCGCTGTACTACGCGGTGCGCGACGGCTTCCGCTACGACCCCTATCGCATCGACCTGAGCGTGACTGGCATGAAGGGCAGCACGGTGCTGTCCAAGGGCTTCGGCTGGTGCGTGCCCAAGGCTGCGCTGTTGGCGGCCGCCTGCCGAGCGGCCGGCATTCCGGCACGTGTCGGTTATGCCGACGTGCGCAACCACCTCAGCACCGAGCGCTTGCGCCAGAACATGGGCAGCGACCTGTTCGTCTGGCACGGCTACACCGACATCTGGCTCGACGGCCAGTGGCTGAAGGCCACGCCGGCCTTCAACATCGAGCTGTGCGACCGCTTCGGCCTGCTGCCGCTGGACTTCGACGGCCGCGGCGATTCGATCTACCACCCCTTCGACAAGGCCGGCAACCGCCACATGGAATATGTGGCGATGCACGGCGCCTTCGACGACGTGCCGCTGCAGCAGATCCTGGACGCCTTTGCCGTGCACTATCCGAACATGCCGCTGGAAAAGCGCGCACAGGACGGCGACTTCGAGGCCGATGCGGCCGCGGAACGCACCGGCTCGCCGATCCGCTGAAGCGCTGACCCACGAAGCCAGCGGCGCGCTCAGGCGCCGCTCATCTGCAGCGCGGGCAGCAGTTCCTTCTCGCCGCGGGCCGTCAGTTCCACCGCCCTCCCGCCGCTGCGGCGCAGCCAGCCGACCTTGGCGAAGTGCTGGAAGATCTCTTCGGCCAGCTGGCCCGCGAGGTGGTCGCGGCGCTCGGACCAGTCCAGACATCGGTAGGCATAGCGGCGGCGGCCGTTGGGCAAGCCGGGCGTCAGGCCCCAGCCCTTGCAGCCACTGCCGGCCGGCGTCCGAGAGTCGATAGCCATCGGCGCTGGGCAGCAGGCGGCCTTCGCTGCACAAGCCGTCGAACAGCGACACGGCCAGCTGTCCGGCCAGGTGCCCATAGCAGCAGCGCGCAAAGCGCAGGCGCTTGCGCTCGGGGTGGGCCCAGGCGCGGTCGTGCTCGCCGCGTTCGGCCACCAGGGCCAGCGCTTCCAGCGCATGCGCCACTTCGGCGTCGGCCAGGCGGAAGTAGCGGTGCCGACCGCGCGGCTTCGCAGACCACGAAGCCGCGCATCCAGCAGCTTGGCGAGGTGCCCGCTGGCGGTGGACGGCGTCACCGACGCGGTCTTCGCCAGCTCGCCGGCGCTGGCGTATTCACCGGACAGCAGGTAGGCCAGCATGCGCGAGCGCGCCGGGTCGGCCACCAGGGCGGCCACACGGGCGAGGCGGGGTTCGTGGGGTGTGCTGCATCGCGCTCAGATCAGCGCCGCCAGCGAGTCGGCGGGTGTCTGTTCGCGATCGAGCAAGCCGTAGTCGCGCAACACCGAAGCCACGCGCAGCCGGTAGCCCGCGAACACCTCGGATCGGCCCTGCTGCTGCGCCTGGCGGTGCATGCCGTGACAGCGCCATTGGCGCACGGCAGCTTCGTCGCGCCAGAGGCTCAGCGACAGGTAGCGTCCCGGTCGCGTGACGCTCTCGAAGCGCTCCACCGAGACGAAGCCGTCGATCGACTCCAGCTCGGCCTTCAGGGCCGCGGCCAGCTCGAAGTAGCGCGGCGCTGCGCCCGGGTGCGGCTCGACTTCGAAGATGACCGCGATCATGGCGCCACCTCCCGCGCCAGGTTGCGCGTGTGCCGCCACGTCCTCGAGCCAGCGTGCGCTGTTCGCGCAGGATGAAACGTTCGGCCCGCGCGAACTCGAAGTTGGCGCGGCCCTCGGCATCGCTCTTGCAGCGCGGCGCGGTAGCGCTCGTAGCCCGCCATGTCGTCGAAGCCGATCAGGCCCCAGGCGATGTCGTTGCTGCCTTCGTGCGGCAGGAAGTAGCCGATCAGGTCGCCGCCGCAGCGCGGAATGATGCTGCGCCCAGGCTTCGGCATAGCGCTTGAAGGCCTCGCGCTGGAAGGGATCGATCTGGTAGCGGATGAAGCAGGTGATGGCCATGGCGTGGTTCAGCAAGCGTTGTTCGAAGTCGCCACTGTGCCGCATGCCCGGGCACCGATGTTTCGGCGCGGGCCGAAGCTTGGTCCCGCGCCCGGCCAGATCGAGCGCGGGCCGCCGGTCAGGGCCGCACGCAGCGAAAGCCGATGTAGACCACCGATGTGTCCGCGGGCTTGGCCTGCAGGTGCTCGGCACGCATCTGCGCCTGGCCGTACCACCACGAGCCGCCGCGCGTGCGGCGCTCGGCGTCGCCGGCAGCGCCGGCCGGTTCATCAACCCATTCCCACAGGTTGCCGCCCATGTCGTGCAGGCCGTTCACCCCGGCCGGTGTGCTGGTGACCCGGGCGTGGCCATGGCCGCGCAGCAATGTGGCGCCGTGCGCGATGGCGCGCTCGCGTGCCGCGGGGCCGCAATCGTCCAGGCACTGCGCACCGGCCGGCATCTCGCCGGTCGGATAGGCATAGCGGCGCCCACGCTGCCAGGGCGGTGGCGGCGCGCTGCGCAGCTCGGTGTAGGCCGCGGCCAGCCATTGCGCGTCGCTGGGCAGGCGGCCGCCCGCCCAGCGGCAGAAGGCCTGCGCTTCGTGGAAGCTGATGTGTGCGGCCGGCTCGTCGTCGGCCGCGGCCCGGCCGCCACCGAAGGGCGTGCGCCAGGTCCAGCCGGGCTTGTTCACCCATCCGGCTTCGTAGACCTGGCCGCCGCCTTCGCGCTCGGCGCGGGTGCGCGTGGCCGTGGCCTCGGCGAAACGGCGGAATTGCCCGACCGTGGTCTCGGTGCGGGCGATGTCGAAGTCGCCCACGCGCTGCCAGTCGATGCGCGTGGCATCGGGCTGCGCGAGCGCGGCGCCGAAGCAGAGCAACATCACAGCCGCGAGCACAAGGGAATGCATCGTCGAAGTCTACGAAGCCCGCCATCGCCCCGCGGCGCGCGGGGCCGTATTTGCCGGTCCTGCCCCGCGGCACGCGGCTCAGGTCAACCGGCAACGCCGTCTTGCGCCGTGGCCGCTTCGAGCCGCGCCCAGTCGAACGCCACGCCCGTGCCGGGAACGTCGGGCGCCTGCGCACGGTGCTCGTGCAGCCGCAGCGGCCGCGTGGTGTAGCGGTCGATCGGGAAAGGAATGCACCTCGAGCCAGCCGCCGCCGGCTTGCCCCGACAGCAGGCTGACGTGCAGTTCCTGCATGCCGTGGCTGCACAGCGCGACGCCGTGTTCGCGCGCCAGTTGCGCCGCCTCGAGCCAGCCGGTGATGCCGCCGCAGTTGCCGGCATCGGGCTGCAGGTACGACAGCCGGGCCGTGGCCAGTGCGCGCGTGAAGTCGTGGCGCGTGTGCAGGTTCTCGCCCATCGCCAGCGGCATGCCGGTGGCCTGGGCGATGCGCGCGTAGCCCTCCAGGTCATCGGGGTCGGTGGGCTCCTCGAACCACAGCAGATCGTGCGGCGCGAAGGCGCGCGCCGCGGCGATGGCTTCGTCCACCGACAGGCCGTAGTTCGCATCGACCATCAGGCGCGCGTGCGGCCCCAGGCAACGGCGCACTGCGGCAACACGCGCCACATCGTCGGCCAGCGCGGGCAGGCCGACCTTGATCTTCACCGCGTCGAAGCCGTCGCGCTGGTAGCCCTCGACGCTTTGCACGAGCTGTTCGAGCGAATAGCCCAGGTCGATGCCGCCGCGGTAGGCGTTGCAGCTTTGCGCCGCGCCACCCGCCATGCGCCACAGCGGCTCGCCGCGGGCCTTGCCGCGCAGGTCCCACAGCGCGATGTCGATGGCCGAGATGGCAAAGGCCGCGATGCCGCCGCGACCCACGTAGTGCAGGTGCCAGCCCATCGCCGCGTTCAGCGCCTCGACCTCGTCGGCCTGTTGCCCCAGCAGGAAGGGCTGCAGGTCGTGTTCGATCACCGCCAGGATGGCGCGGCCGCCGCGTCCGCCGGTGTAGGTGTAGCCCGTGCCCTCGCAGCCCGTCGCTCAGCCGCACCCGCGCCGTGACCAGCTCGAAGTGCGTGTGCGCGCCATGCTTGGCGTCGTGCAGCGTCTCGTCCAACGGCACGCGCCAGCAGCGCGCTTCGATATGTTCGATGGTGGCCATCCTCATCCTCTCCAGAACTGCGGCGTGAACAGCACCAGCAGCGACAGCATCTCCAGCCGGCCCAGCACCATGGCAAAGGTGCAGATCCAGGTCTGGAAGTCGTTGAGCGTGCTGTAGTTGACGGCAGGGCCCGACCTCGCCCAGGCCGGGGCCGATGTTGTTCACGCAGGCCACGACCGCAGTGAACGCGGTGACCACGTCCGCACCGCTGAACACCATCAGCATCGTCAGCACCACCAGCATGGCACCGTAGACCATCATGAAGGCGATGATGTTCTGCATCACGCGCTGCGGGATCACCTGGCCGGAGATGACCACCGGGTTGACGACGTCCGGGTGCACGATGCGCACCAGCTCGTGCTGCGCCTGCTTCAGCAGCAGCAGCATGCGCATCATCTTGATGCCGCCGCCGGTGGAGCCGCCGCAGGTGGCGAAGCAGCCCAGCAGCAGCATCAGCAGCGGCGCGAACGGCGGCCAGGCCGTGTAGTCCTGCGTCGCGTAGCCGGTGGTGGTGCCGATCGACACCACGTGGAACACCGTGTGGCGCAGTGCCTCGGGGTAGCTGGCATAGGTGCCGACCCAGCCACAGGTACAGCGAGATGAAGGCCACCGCAGCCGGCCATCACGCCGACGAAGGCACGCGCCTCGACGTTGCGCCACAGCGGCCGCAGCGAGCGCCGCCGCCAGGCGACGAAGTACAGCGCCACGCTGATGCCGGCCAGCATCATGAAGAACACCGCCACCGCCTCGATCAGCGGCGAATTCCAGTAGCCGAAGCTGGCGTCGTGCGACGAGAAGCCGGCCAGGCTCATGG
The DNA here is from genome assembly GCA_963743935.1 of uncultured beta proteobacterium. GTDB lineage: Bacteria > Pseudomonadota > Gammaproteobacteria > Burkholderiales > Burkholderiaceae_C > Rubrivivax. The sequence continues at coordinate 103,895 of CAVURQ010000002.1, forward strand.
TCGTGCACATGTGCATGAAGGCGTCGGGCCAGCTCATGCCGGCCCATCGGTAGGCGAAGAAGCAGGCCACGCAGCCGATGAAGTACACCACCCACAGCCCGCGCGCCGTCTCGGCGATGCGCGGCGTCAGGCGGGTGTCCTTCATCGGGCCGGTCATCTCGGTCTTGAACAGCTGCGCGCCGCCCACGCCCAGCAGCGGCAGGATCGCCACCGCCAGCACGATGATGCCCAGGCCGCCGACCAACTGCAGGAAACAGCGCCACACGTTCAGCGACAGCGGCAGGCTGGTCCAGCCCGGTGAGCAGCGTGGCGCCGGTGGCGCTGAAGCCGGACATGGCTTCGAAGTAGGCGTCGGTGACGCTCAGGCCCGGGATGGCCAGCCACAGCGGCAGCGCCGCGAAGGCCGGCAGCACCAGCCAGATCAGCGTCACCAGCACGAAGCCGTCGCGCAGCTGCAGCTCGCGGCGAAAGCGCCGCGTCGCCAGCGTCAGCAGCACGCCGGCGGCGAAGGTCACGCCGATGGCGATCAGGAAGGCGTCCTCGGCCGGGTCGTGCGCCACCAACGCGAAGGCCAGCGGCACCGCCATCAACAGCGCGAACAGCACGAGCATGCGCCCGACCAGGGCCGTCACCGCCAGCGGCGAGTTCACGAGGCGCCCAATCGATAACGCGGGCTGCGACCGAGCGGACGCCGCGGAACCGGCTTCGCCGGGCTGCTGGCGTCGCCCCCCTGGGGGGAGCGCCGAAGGCGCTGCGGGGGGGTCACGTCAGAAGAAGGTCGCGCCGACCTGGAACAGCTTCTCGATCTGCCGCACCATGCGCTTGCGCGGCACGAACACGATCACGTGGTCGCCGCTGCGGATGACGGTGTCGTGGTGCGCGATGATGACTTCCTTGGCCGGCTTCAGGTCCACGCCCGGGCCGTCGCGCACGATGGCGCCGATCATCGTGCCCGGCGGCAGCGCAAGCTCGTCGATGCGCCGGTCCACCACCTTGGAACTCTTGGCATCGCCGCGCGCCACCGCCTCCAGCGCCTCGGCGTCGCCGCGGCGCAGGCTGTACACCGCCGCCATGTCGCCGCCGCGCACATGCGTCAACAACTCGCCGATGATGGTCTGCGCCGGCGACACGGCAATGTCGATCTGCGTGCCCTGCCCTTGCACCAGGTCGGCATAGGCGCGGCGGTTGATCAGCGCCAGCACGCGCTGCGCGCCCATGCGCTTGGCCATCAGGCAGGACATGATGTTGTCCTCGTCGTCGCTGGTCACGGCCATGAACAGGTCGGTGTCCTGCACGTTCTCGGCCTCGAGCAGCTCCTCGTCGGTGCTGTCGCCCTTGAGCACCAGCGTGCCGGCGGGCAACTGGCTCGCCAGGTACTCGCAGCGCTGCGGGTTGGACTCGATGATCTTCACCTGGCAGGTGCTGGCAATGTGCCGCGCCAGACGCAGCCCGACATGGCCACCGCCGGCGATGATGACGCGCTTGACCGGATCGCTGCGCGCGTGCAGCGCGTCGAGCACGCGGCGGATGTACTCGTTGGCGGACAGCACGAACAGCTCGTCGCCGATCTCGATGCGCGTGCTGCCATCGCAGATCACCTGCCGGTCGTGGCCCATCGCGTCGCGCCGGTAGATGGCGACGATGCGCATCGGCAGGCCGGGCACCAGCTGCGGCAGCTCCGAGATCACGTGGTGCACCATCGCCCCGCCTTCCACCGCGCGCACCGCGATCAGGCTGACGCGGCCTTGCGAGAACTCCAGCACCTGCAGCGCCTCGGGGTACTGGATCAGCTTGCGCATGTAGGTGGTGAGGCTTTCTTCCGGGCAGATGACCTCGTCCACCGCGAAGCCCTCCTTGCCCATCAGCGGGCTGCCGTCGGTGAACTCGGGGCTGCGCACACGCGCGATGCGCGTGGGGATGTGGAAGACATCGTGCGCGATCTTGCAGGCCACCAGGTTGGTTTCGTCCAGCGGAGCGCAGGCAATCAGCATGTCCGCGTCCTCGGCGCCGGCCTCGCGCAGCACCGAGGGCTGGATGCCGTTGCCGACCACGCCGCGCATGTCCAGCCGATCCTGCAGCGCCGCCAGCCGCTCGGGGTGCGTGTCGATGACGGTGATGTCGTTCTTCTCGGAGACCAGGCTTTCGGCCACGCTTTCGCCGACACGACCTGCGCCGAGGATGAGGATCTTCATGACGGCGGATTATGGGCATGCGCCACGGCGCGAGGCGCGTTCGGCCAGCGCGCAGCAGCCCGCGCCGCCCAGCGCCGCCAGCGATGCCGCCCAGAACACCGCGCCCAGACCGAATGCTTCGCTCAGCAGCCCACCGGCCAGGCCACCGACCACACCCGGCACGCCATAGCCGAGCGTGGAATACAGCGCCGAGCCGCGTGCGCGCAAGCGGTCGGGGAAATGGCGCGCAATCAAGGTGGTGCAGGCCATGTGCTGCGCGGCGAAGGTGACGGCATGCGTCAGCTGCAGCAGCACCAGCACGGTGGGCACGTCGCCGAAGGCGGCAGTCAGCGCAAAGCGCGCGGCACTCACCAGCGCGGCCACCACGAGCCAGCGGTACGGGCCGATGCGTTCGAAACCACGCCCGGCCAGCGCGAAGAAGACGATCTCCGCCGCCACCGCCACGGCCCACATCAAGCCCACCGCCGGCTTGCCGTAACCCAGATGGTCGAGGTACAGCGAGAAGAAGGCATACAGGCTGGAATGCGCCAGCACGGTGAGCATCACGCCGGCAAAGAACCACAGCACCACCGGTTGGCGCAGCACCGGCCACACCGCCGCACGCTCGCTGCCCCGGGACGCACCGTCGGCTTGAGGCGGCAGGCGCCAGGCGGCCAGCAGCAACAGCGCGAACAGCGACGAAGGTGAAGATCGGAAAGGCGCCGATGCCGGTGCGCTGCAGCACGAAGCCGAAAGCCAGCACCGAGACGATGAAGCCGATCGAGCCCCACATGCGCACCTTGCCGTAGCGCCGCGCGTCCAGGCCGTCGCCATCGTGCAGATGCTTGAGCAGCAGCGTTTCGCCGATCGGCGTGATCGCGCCGTTGGCCAGGAACAGCGCCGCCATCACCAGCGCCAGCGGCCACGGCCCGGCATCGCGCACGAACCACAGCGCCGCTGCCGCCAACGCGCTGAGCCCTGCCGCCAGGCGCAGCAGCGCCACGCGCCGCCCGCCGTGGTCGGCCAGCCAGCCCCAGCCGTAGGGCGCGACGATGCGCGTCCAGCTTTGCAGCGCGGCAAAGGCGCCGATGGCCAGCGTGGAATAGCCCAGGTGGCTGAGCCACAGCGGCGAATACGGGCTGAAGAAGCCGATGGCGCCGTAGTAGCACAGCCACAGCGCGCCGAAGGGTGCGGCGCGGAAGGCCGTGCCGTCGCGGCTCACTCGGGTGCAGCGGCGCCGGCGATGGGCGGCAGCGACGCGCGCACGTCGCCGTTCTGCGCGCGGTGGCGCAGCGCATGGTCCATCACCACCAGCGCGAGCAGCGCTTCGGCGATGGGCGTGGCGCGGATGCCGACGCAGGGGTCGTGGCGGCCGAAGGTTTCCACCACCGTCGGCGCGCCGGCACGGTCGATCGATGCGCGCGGCACGCGGATCGAACTGGTCGGCTTGACGGCGATCGACACCACCAGGTCCTGCCCGGTGGAAATGCCGCCGAGCACGCCGCCGGCATGGTTGCTGCGAAAGCCTTGCGGCGACAGCTCGTCGCCGTGTTCGCTGCCCTTTTGCGTGACGCAGCCGAAGCCGACACCGATCTCCACGCCCTTGACGGCGTTGATGCCCATCATCGCGTAGGCGATGTCCGCGTCCAGCTTGTCGTACAGCGGCTCGCCCAGGCCCACCGGCATGCCGCGGGCGGTGACGGTTAGCCGAGCACCGCAGGAATCACCGGCCTTGCGCAGCGCGTCCATGTAGGCCTCGAGCTCGGCGATGCGGCTGACGTTGGGCGCGAAGAACGGGTTGTTCGGAATGTACGCCTCGTCCTCGAAGGGAATGGCGATGTCGCCGATCTGCGTCATCCAGCCGACGAAGCGCGTGCCGTGCTTCTGCAGCAGCCACTTCTTCGCCACCGCGCCGGCCGCGACGGTCGGTGCCGTCAGCCGCGCCGACGCGCGGCCGCCACCGCGCGGATCGCGCAGGCCGTACTTCTGCCAGTAGCTGTAGTCGGCGTGGCCGGGGCGGAAGGTGTCGAGGATGTTGCCGTAGTCCTTGCTGCGCTGGTCGGTGTTGCGGATGAGCAGCGCGATCGGCGTGCCGGTGGTCAGGCCCTCGTACACGCCGGAGAGGATCTCCACCGTGTCGGGCTCGTTGCGCTGCGTCACGTGGCGGCTGGTGCCGGGGCGGCGGCGGTCCAGGTCGTGCTGGATGTCGGCTTCGGCTCAGCGCCATGCCGGGCGGGCAGCCGTCGATGACGCAGCCGATGGCCGGGCCATGGCTTTCGCCGAAGTTGGTGACGCGAAAGAGTTCGCCGAAGGTGCTGCCGGACATGGAATGGATGATCGGGCGGATGTGACGGCGATGGTAACAAGCGCACCGCACGCCACATTCCGGCGGGTCCCCTGCGCCGACGACCCACCGTGCCTTGTTGGCCGGTGGTGAACTTGACGCGGTACATCCGCCCACCTCACACTGTCCGGCAATCCAACTTCTTGTCTACACCATGCCGGCAGATGCAACGACAAGCCCAGGCGCCCGCTACCCCAGCCTGAACGGACGCGCGGTGTTCGTGACCGGCGGTGCGTCGGGCATCGGCGCGGCCATCGTGTCGGCCTTTGCCGCGCAGGGTGCGCGCGTCGCCTTCATCGACATCGCCGATGCGCCCAGCCCCGGCACTCGCCGATGCGTTGGCCGCCGCCGGCCAAACGCGACCCTGGTCGCGCGTCTGCGACGTGCGCGACGTGGCGGCGTTGCAGCAGGCCATCGCCGATGCGGCGCAGGCAATGGGCGACTTCCATGTGCTCGTCAACAACGTGGCCAGCGACGACCGCCATGCGCTCGAGGCCGTGACGCCGGACTACTACGACGAGCGCATCGCCGTGAACCAGCGCGCCGCGCTGTTTGCGCTGCAGGCGGTGGTGCCCGGCATGCGGCGGCTGGGCGGCGGCTCGATCGTCAACCTGGGTTCCATCAGCTGGCAGATCAAGCAGTCGGACCTGCCCTGCTACGCCATCGCCAAGTCGGCCGTCAACGGCCTGACGCGCGGCACCGCCGGCTCGCTGGGGCGCGACCGCATCCGCGTCAACACCGTGACGCCGGGCTGGGTCATGACCGAGCGGCAGAAGGCGCTGTGGCTCACGCCGCAGGGCGAGCAGGACATCGCGCGCAACCAGTGCCTGCCCGACAAGCTGCAGGCCGAGGACATCGCCGCGATGGTGCTCTTCCTGGCCTCCGACGATGCGCGCATGTGCACCGCGCAGGAGTTCACCGTCGATGGCGGCTGGCGCTAGCGCTAGCGCGGCGAAGTTTCGTTCAGCACGGACAGATCGAAGGCCACGCCGTAGGCCGTCAATGCCGCCGTCTTGAGCGCGTGCAGCATCACCTTGGCGGCCGGCGACGGCGGGCGGTCGGTGCGCGTGATGAGCCCGAAGGCGTCCATCTTGCAGGGCAGCTCGATCGGCAACGGCGACACCATGCCGTGCTGCGTGTAGTAGCGCGCCACGTCGGTCGCGAGCACGGCCAGCATGTCGCTGCGCTGCAGCATCCTGGTCAGGAACAGCAGGGCCGTGGTCTCGATCAGGTCGGTCGGCGCCTGCAGCCCTTCTTCCTGGAACATCAGGTCGAAGCGGTGGCGCAGCACGCTGCCCGACGGCGGCACGATCCAGCCGGCACCGGCCAGGTCGCGCAGCGCCAGCCGCGGCGCGGCCAGCAGCGGGTGCCCGGGGCGCGCCACGGCGCTCGCCGGTTCTTCCACCAGTTCCTCGTAGCGCACGTCGGTCTTGTCGTGGCGCTCGAACAGGCGTCCGACCACGATGTCGAGCCGGCCCTGCGCCAGCCGCTCCATCAGGACATCGCTGGTTTCGATCGCCAGCTGCACGTGCAGGCTGCCATGCTGCTGCTTGACCTGCGCCACCGCCTCGGGCAGCAGCATCAAGCCCGGGGCCGGTGATGGCGCCGACGCTGACCTGGCCGAAGCGGCCCGATTTCAGCGCCTCGACCTCGTCGCGGGCCTGCGCCAGGCTGGCCAACGCACGGCGCGCGTGGCGCAGCATCGCCTCGCCGTACCAGGTGGCACGCATGCCACGCGGCAGGCGCTCGAACAGCGGCACGCCCAGCGCGTCTTCCAGTTCCTTGAGCAGCTTCGACGCGGCCGGCTGGCTGATGTTCAGCACCTGCGCAGCGCGATGGATGTTGCCTTCGTCCTCGATCGCCAGCAGCAACAGCAGCTGCCGCGTCTTCAGGCGGGCACGAATGAACCAGTGTGTGTCGTGGGGCGTCGGCATCAACACGGACCTCGATGTGGCATATCAAAGTCTATATGTCACATCCCCGAAAATCTATTGGTTAGTTATGCATCCGGTCCTTAGGATGAGGCGCCTCTCGGCAGCGGGTGCGCTCGACACCCCCAGTACAAATTCAAACCAAGGAGACCCGATGAACAAGTCAGCATTCATGGTTGTGGGCGCGGCGCTCGTGGCGCTTGCCGCCGCAGGGCCCGTCATGGCGCAGAAGAAGGTCGCTCGCCGTGGTGGTGAAGGGTCTGGACAACCCCTTCTTCACCGTGCTCGGCGACGGCTGCGCCAAGTGGAACAAGGAGAACGCCAGTTCCGAATACACCTGCCTGTACACCGGCCCGGCCTCCAGCGCCGACGAAGCCGGTGGCGTCAAGCTGGTCGAGGACCTGATCAACAAGGGCGTGGCCGGCATCGCCATCTCGCCGTCGAACGCACCGGCCATGGCCAACATGCTCAAGGCCAAGGCACCGAAGATGCCGATCATGACCATCGACGCCGACCTGGCCGCGGCCGACCGCGGCTTGCGCAAGACCTACCTCGGCACCAACAACTACGACATGGGCGTGGGCATGGCCAAGTACGCCAAGGAGCTCAAGCCCAAGGGCGGCACGGTGTGCCTGCAGCTCGGCAACGTCGCGGCCGACAACATCAATGCCCGCGCGGCGGGCTTTCGCGACACCATCGGCGGCAAGAAGGGCATCGACAAGCTGAAGGGTGAAGGCGGCTGGACCGAGATCGCCGGCTGCCCGCTGTTCACCAACGACCAGATCGACCTGGCGAACCAGCAGATGGCCGACGTGTTCACCAAGAACCCGAAGCTCGACGCCTTCATCCTCGTCGGCGGCTGGGCGCAGTTCGGGCCGCAGGCCTACGCGCAGGTCACCGACCAGGTGATGCCGCGGCTGAAGTCGAAGGAGCTGATCATCATCGCCGGCGACACGCTGCCGCCGCAGCTGGCGGCATTGAAGGCCGGGCGCAGCAATGTGCAGATCGGCCAGCGGCCGTTCGAGATGGGCTACCGCGCGCCGACGGTGCTGATCGACCTGATCAACGGCAAGAAGGTGGCCGACCCGCTGTACACCGGGCTGGACGAATGCCTGCCCACCAACCTGGACAAGTGCCCGGCGAAGTAGGCTGAGGCTGCCCGTCGATGGCAAGGGCGCCCGGCGGCGCCCTTGTTTTGTGTTGCAAGCATGGGAATCCTGAGCGCACCATGTCTGTCCTGGAGCTGACGAGTATCTCCAAGCATTTCGGCGCCATCCAGGCGCTGATCGACATGTCGCTGACGCTCGCGCGACGGCGAGGTGGTCGGCCTGATGGGCGACAACGGCGCGGGCAAGTCCACGCTGGTGAAGATCATCGCCGGCAACTTCGCGCCGAGCGCGGGCACGATCACGCTGCAGGGCCGCCGGTCGCCTTCCACAAGCCGGCCGATGCGCGCGACGCCGGCATCGAGATCGTCTACCAGGACCTGGCGCTGTGCGACAACCTCAGCGCCGCGGAGAACGTGTTCCTCGGCCGCGAGCTGATGCGCCGCATCGGCCCGCTGCGCGTGCTCGAACTACGCGCAGCATGTTCAAGCGCGCCGGCGAGTTGTTCGTCGAGCTGAAGTCCGAGACCCGGCCGCGCGACCTGGTGCGCAAGATGTCCGGCGGCCAGCGCCAGGCGGTGGCGATTGCGCGCACGCGGCTGTCGGACCCGAAGATCGTGCTGATGGACGAGCCCACCGCCGCCATCAGCGTGCGCCAGGTGGCCGAGGTGCTGAGCCTGATCCGGCGGCTGCGCGACCACGGCATCGCGGTGGTGCTGATCAGCCACCGCATGCCCGACGTGTTCGCGGTGGCCGACCGCATCGTCGTCATGCGCCGCGGCGTCAAGGTGGCCGACAAGGCGGTGGCGCAAAGCTCGCCGGAAGAGGTCACCGGCCTCATCACCGGCGCCATCGAGACCGCGTGATGCACGCCACCGCAAGAGGCAATCCGACATGGCCCTGAGCCTCGAAGAATCGATCGCCAAGCAGGAGCACCGCAGCTGGCTCGCCTGGCTCGCCAGCCAGCAGACCTTCTGGGTCTCGGTGGCGGCGGTGCTGGCCTTCGTCGGCATGACCCTGGCCAGCGACGTCTTCGCGACGCAGCAGAACCTGTTCAACGTGACGCGCAACTTCGCCTTCGTCGCCATCATCGCCATCGGCATGACCGCCGTCATCATCACCGGCGGCATCGACCTGTCGGTCGGCGCGGTGCTGGTGCTGTCGGGCATGGTCATCGGCATGACCATGAACGCGGGCATGTCGATCTGGCTGGCGGTGCCGCTGGCGCTGGGCGCGGCCCTGGCGGTGGGGGCGTTCAACGGCATCCTCATCGCCTATGTCGGCGTGCCGTCCTTCGTCGTCACGCTCGGCATGCTGTCGATCGCGCGCAGCCTGGCGATGGTGCTGTCGAACAACAAGATGGTCTACGAGTTCGGGCCCGACCAGCCGCAACTGCTGGCGCTCGGCGGCGGTTTCGTCAACCTGCCGCTGCCCTTCGTCGACCCGATCCGCGTGCCCAGCCCGGTGCTGTTCCTGCTGGTGATGCTGCTCTTCGCCGGCTTCGCGTTCCGCTGGACGCGCTGGGGCCGCTACCTGTTCGCCATCGGCGGCAACGAGCGCGCCGCCATCGTCAACGGCGTGCCGGTGAAGTGGGTCAAGGTCAGCGTCTACATGTTCTGCAGCCTGTGCGCGGGCATCGCCGGCATCCTGGAGGTCGGCTGGCTCGGCACCATCACCACCAGCCTGGGCCAGGGCATGGAACTGTCGGTCATCGCCGCGGCGGTGATCGGCGGCGCCAACCTGATGGGCGGCGTGGGCACGGCCTTCGGCGCGGTGGTCGGCGCGGCGTTGATCGAGGTCATCCGCAACAGCCTGATCCTGCTGGGCATCAGCACCTTCTGGCAAGGCACCTTCGTCGGCAGCTTCATCGTCATCGCGGTGCTGTTCGATCGGCTCCGGGCGCGCGGCGCCAACGACTGAAGGCCGCGCGGACCGGGCTGTCGCCAACGGCCCGCCGCCGAGCGCGGCCTCGATCCGACACGGCCGATCGCGTCCGGCCAAGGCGCCACAATCTGCACCGGCACCACCTCCAGAGAGAGCCTTCATGCCCGGATATTCCGACCCCGGTTTCGACACCCTGGCACTGCACGCCGGTGCCGCGCCCGACCCGCCACCGGCGCGCGCGCGGTGCCGATCCACCTGTCGCACGAGCTTCGTGTTCGAGAACAGCGAACACGCGGCCAGCCTGTTCAACATGGAACGCTCGGGCCATGTGTACAGCCGCATCAGCAACCCCACCAACGCGGTGCTGGAAGAACGTGTTGCCGCGCTCGAAGGCGGCAGCGGCGCCATCGCCACGGCCAGCGGCCAGGCGGCGCTGCACCTGGCCATCTGCACCATCGCCGGGGCCGGCTCGCACATCGTCGCCAGCGTCGGCGCTGTACGGCGGATCGCACAACCTGCTGCACTACACGCTGTCGCGCTTCGGCATCGCCACCACCTTCGTCAAGCCGGGCGACATCGATGGCTGGCGCGCCGCCATCCGGCCCGAGACCCGGCTGCTGTTCGGCGAAACACTGGGCAACCCCGGGCTCGACGTGCTGGACATCCCCACGGTCTCGTCCATCGCACACGACGCCGGGCTGCCGCTGCTGGTGGACTCAACCTTCACCACGCCGTGGCTGATGAAGCCCTTCGACCACGGCGCGGACCTGCTGTACCACTCGGCCACCAAGTTCCTGTCCGGCCACGGCACGGTGATCGGCGGCGTGCTCGTGGACAGCGGCCGCTTCGACTGGGACAAGTCGGGTCGCTTCCCCGAATTGAGCCGAGCCCTACGCCGGCTTCCACGGCATGGTGTTCAGCGAGGAAAGCAGCGTCGGCGCCTTCCTGCTGCGCGCGCGGCGCGAAGGGCTGCGCGACTTCGGCGCCTGCATGAGCCCGCACACCGCGTGGCTGATCCTGCAGGGCATCGAGACGCTGCCGTTGCGCATGGCGCGGCATGTGGAGAACACGCGCAAGGTCGTCGCCTTCCTGGCCGCGCACCCGATGGTGGCCAGCGTGGGCTACCCCGAACTGGACGGCCACCCCAGCCAGGCGCTGGCGAAGAAGCTGCTGCCACGCGGCTGCGGCTCGGTCTTCAGCTTCGACCTGAAGGGCACGCGCAAGCAGGGCGTGGCCTTCATCGAGGCGCTGAAGCTCTTCAGCCACCTGGCCAACGTCGGCGACTGCCGCTCGCTGGTGATCCATCCGGCCAGCACCACGCACTTCCGCATGGACGATGCGGCGCTGGCCTCGGCCGGCATCGGGCCGGGCACCATCCGCCTGAGCATCGGCCTGGAAGACGCCGACGACCTGATCGACGACCTGAAGCGCGCGCTGAAGACCGCGGAAAGGGCCGCCGCATGAAGCTCGACCTCGATGGCCCGAATGGCCCGACCCAGGCCTATGCCTACACCGGCGGCAAGCCCTTCGACCCCGCCCTGCCCTGCGTGGTGTTCATCCACGGCGCGATGCACGACCACAGCGGCTGGACGCTGCTGGCACGCTGGTGCGCGCACCACGGCTTCGGCGTGCTGGCCGTCGACCAACCCGGCCACGGCCGCAGCACCGGCGCGCCGCTGCCCAGTGTCGAAGCGCTGGCCGACTGGACGCTGGCGCTGATGACGGCGGCCGGCGTGCCGCAGGCCACGCTGGTAGGCCACAGCATGGGCACGCTGATCGCGCTGGAAGCCGCGGCACGCGCGACGCGAGCGCATCACGCGCCTGGTGCTGCTGGGCGCTGCCTACCCGATGAAGGTGAGCGACGCGCTGCTGAGCACCGCGCGCGAGGCGCCGCACAAGGCCATCGACATGGTGAACGCGCTGTCGATCAGCACGCCGGCCAGCAAGCCCAGCTACCCCGGCCCCGGCATGTGGGTGCACGGCAGCAACCGCGCGCTGATGCGCAACCAGCAGGCGCTGACGGGCGACCTCAACCTGTTCGAGCACGACTTCCGCATCTGCGACGCCTATGCCGGCGGCGCCGAGGCGATGGCGAAGGTGAAGTGCCCGACGCACGCTGATCGTCGGCGAGCGGGATCAGATGACACCGCCCAAGGCGACCAAGGAACTGGCCGCGGCGCTGAAGGCCAAGGTGGTGACGGTGGCCATCAGGCCATCACATGATGGCCGAGGCGCCGGATGCGGTGCTGGCGGCGCTGCGCGGGGCGTTGGGGTGAGCGGTGGTGAAACGGCTTAGGTCCGAAAGCACCACTTTTCCAGATTCGGACCGAAAGGCTGCACCACGGTCCGGTTTCGGGCGCACGTCGCCCGACTTTGAAGTTGGGCCTCACGAATGCGACCTATGCCACAACGCCTCCCTGAAGCGCTGCTGTTTGATCTTGGTGGCGTCCTGGTCGACATCGACTTCGCTCGGGCTCTGAATGCCTGGGCTCCCTATTCACGTCTGTCGCTGGCCGAACTGCGCAGCAGCTTCACGCACGATGTGCAGTACGAGCGACATGAGCGTGGCGAGATCGAAGCCGCAGAGTACTTTGCTCACTTGGCGAAGACGCTGCACCTCAGTGCAAACCTCTGCCAGATAGAGCAGGGATGGAACTCGATCTTCGTAGGCGAGATCGTGCGAACCCGAAGGCTCGTTGAGAACATGCGTGCCCACCTTCCTTGTTATGCGTTCACGAACACCAACGCTTCGCACATGAAGACTTGGAGCAGACTGTTCCCAAGCGTGGTCGGCGCCTTCGATCGAATCTTCGCGTCCCACGAACTTGGGCTGCGTAAACCCGATCGCTCAGCCTATGACCAGATCTGCCAGCGCGTGGCTTTGCCTGCCGCCTCGATCGTCTTCTATGACGACCTGCCCGCCAATGTCGCGGCCGCAGTAGACGCGGGGCTCCAGGGCGTTTTGGTTCGTTCACCGACTGACGTTGCATCGTCACTGCAATCGTTCGGCTACGAAGTCGATGCCGGCGAGGCCTAAGGGCAACCAGCTTGGCCACACGAGCGCGGCCTGATCAATTGCTCGACCCACGCAAGGAACACTACGTGCCAACCGCCAAGCGATTCGCGAAATCGACGCCGCAAGCCGATGTGGGCAAGTCAGCCGTCCGCGCTGATCGACCAGCGCATCGCAGAGCTTGGAGACTGGCGCGCTGAACTTCTCGCGCAGCTCAGAGCCTCGATCAGGGCCGCCGATGGCGACATCGCCGAAGAATGGAAGTGGAATACGCCCGTCTGGTCCTGCCACGGGATCATCTGCACGGGCGAGGCCTACAAGAAGGCGGTGAAGCTGACGTTTGCCAAGGGCGCCTCGCTGCCCGATCCGTCGAAGTTGTTCAACTCGAGCCTCGACGGCAACGTCAGGCGGGCGATCGATTTCCCGCAAGGCGCCGTGGTCGACACGGGCGCACTGATGGCGCTCGTTCAAGCCGGCGTGGCCTTCAACAAGGCCTCGTCTGGCGGCAAGCCGAAACCTGCGACCTGAGCTGAAGCCATGAGCCTGCACGAATTGCGGGTCGCCTCTCGCCCCTAAGATCGGCGCTGTGCAAGATTCCCAGGAGGCCCCGTGGTCCCGTTGAACGAGTTGCTGTTCTTCGCCGGCGCTGCGCTGTTGATGGTGCTGACGCCGGGGCCGAACATGATCTATCTGGTCTCGCGCTCCCTCTGTCAAGGCCGGCGGGCCGGCGTGCTCTCGCTCTTCGGCGTCGCGGCCGGGTTTCTGGTCCACATGCTGGCCGCGGCCGTGGGGCTGACGGCCCTGTTCATGGCCGTCCCATTGGCCTACGAAGTGCTGAAATGGGCCGGGGCGCTGTACCTGCTCTACCTTGCCTGGCAGGCCGTCAGGCCCGGCGCTCGCTCCCCGTTCGAGGCCCGAGACCTGCCCATCGATTCACCGCGCAAGCTGTTCTTCATGGGTTTCCTGACCAACGTGCTGAACCCCAAGATCGCGGTCTTCTACCTGGCGATCTTTCCCCAGTTCGTGTTGCCGGAGCGCGGCTCGGTCTTCATGCAAAGCATGCAGCTCGGGTTCACGCAGATCGGCGTCAGCTTCAGCGTCAATCTTTGCATCGTGCTGTCCGCGGCCCGCCTGGCGGCCTGGTTTGCGCGCAGCCCGCGCTGGCTGGCCGCGCAGCGCTATGTCATGGGCACCGTGCTGGCCGCCATGGCGGTGCGTCTGGTGCTCGAGCCGCGAAGAGCTGTCTGACAGGAGCACAAGACATGGCCAGCAAGCGAGCGACCACCATCGCCCAGTACATCCAGGCGGCCCCGAGCGTGGCCCAGCCGCACTTGCGCCGGCTCTACGCCATCCTGAAAAGCGTCGCACCCGGTGCACAGGAGACGATCAAGTGGGGAACCCCATTTTTCGTGGAGCCGCGTTTCCTGTTCGCCTTCTCCGCCCACAAGGCCCATTGCAACTTCGCGCCCATGGCGACGGCGCTGGAGGCCTTTCGCGAGGAGCTGGCAGCGCACCAGACGACGAAGAACTTTCTGCAGATCCCCTACGACCAGCCCGTGCCGGAAGATCTGGTGCGCAGGATTGCAGAACACTGTATTCGCACTGTGCGTGAGCGTGAAGGCGACGGCTTCTGGTAGCCCTTTGTATGACCGAACACCCCTCGCCGGCAGAAGGTGCTGCCTCGCAGCCCGACGCGCCCATTGAGCTCGTGCCCTACGACCCACGCTGGCCCTCACGCTTCGAGGCCGAGCGCGAGCTGCTGGCCGCTGCACTGCAGCCCTGGCTGACGGGCAACATCGAGCACATCGGCAGCACGGCGGTGCCTGGCCTGGCGGCCAAGCCGATCATCGACATCATGGTGCCGGTGGCTTCTCTGGCCGGCTCCACCGGTGTCATCGACGCAGCGTGCCGGATCGGCTATCTGCACCACCCCTACAAGCCGCAGGAGATGCACTGGTTCTGCAAGCCGTCGCCGGCGCATCGCACACATCACCTGCACGTGGTCGAGCATGGCGGCACTGTGTGGCAGCAGCGCCTGGCGCTGCGCGATGCGCTGCGGCAGGACCCGGCGCTGGCTGCGCGCTATGCGCAGCTCAAGCGCTCGCTGGCCGCGTTGCACCCGCTCGACCGCGACGCGTATACGCAGGCCAAAGCGCCGTTCATCGCATCGGTGCTGGCGGGTCGGCGCCTAGACGCGAGATCATGAAACCACGCATCTCCTTCATCACGCTCGGCGTCGACGACCTCGACCGCGCCGTGGCGTTCTACCGCGACGGGCTCGGCTTCGACACGAAGGGCATCGTCGGCGCGCAGTTCGAGCACGGTGCCGTGGCCTTCTTCGACTGCGAGCGCGGCCTGAAGCTCGCGCTGTGGCCGCGCAAGAGCCTGGCGGCCGAAAGCGGTGTGCCCCTGCAGGCGGCCAGCAGCAGCGCCTTCTCGCTGGCGCAGAACCTCGCTTCGGAAGACGAGGTGCGCGCGTTCATGCAGCGTGCGGAGCTCGCCGGCGCCAAGATCGTCAAGCCCGCGGCCGCAACCTTCTATGGCGGCTTCGCGGGCTACTTCCAGGACCCGGACGGTCACCTCTGGGAGATCGCCTTCAACCCGGGTTTCGAATCGCTCTCTTGAGATGAGGCTTCGGCACAATCGGCCCATGCACATCGCCATGCTCAGCCTCCAGGGCTTCGACGAGCTCGACTTGCTCGTGGCGCTGCAGTGACGCCAGAACTTCGCCAACTCGGGCCCCAGGACCTCGGGCTGATGGACGGCCTGCTGACCGCCTTTGGCGAGGCATTCGGCGACATGGACACCTACACCGCGCGGCGCCCCAGTGCCGAATACCTGCGCCGGCTGCTGGCGGGCGACAGTTTCATCGCCTTGGTGGCATCGAAGGGCGGCGAGGTCGTCGGTGGCATCGCGGCCTATGAGCTGCACAAGTTCGAGCAGCAGCGCAGCGAGATCTACATCTACGACCTGGCGGTGCGCGCGGCCCACCGGCGCCAGGGCATCGCGACGGCCCTGATCGAAGAGATGCAACGCATTGCCGCGGCGCGCGGCGCTTACGTGATCTTCGTCCAGGCGGATACCGGCGTCGAGGACGAGCCGGCCATTGCGCTGTACAGCAAGCTGGGCATGCGCGAAGACGTGTTGCATTTCGATATCGCGGTCGATGCCCACCCACTCCTCGGCTGAGCGGCATCTGCCACACACCCATGCTCAAGACCCTGCCGCTTCTGATGTGCCTTGGCGCTGGCCTCGTCGGCGGGGTCTTCTTCGCCTTCTCCACGTTCGTCATGAAGGCGCTCGGCCAGTTGCCCGCGGCTCAGGGCATTGCCGCGATGCAGCGCATCAACGTCGTGGTGATGAACCCGCTGTTCCTGGGCATCTTCGTGGCCACGGCCATCCTGGCTGGCATCTGCGTGCTTGCCGGCTTCTTCCCCTGGGGCGCGCCGAAGTCGATGCTGCTGCTGGCTGCCGGGCTGCTCTACGCGCTGGGCTCCTTCGGCGTCACCGCGGCCTTCAACGTGCCGCGAAACGAACGCCTGGCGCGGCTGGACGGCGATTCCGCGGACGCCCAGGCCTACTGGCCCGTCTACATGCGCGAATGGCTGTTCTGGAACCACGTGCGCAGCGCGGCGTCGCTCGCGTCGGCCGCCTGTGCGGCACTGGCTTTGGGATCACCTTGGTGACGAAGCGGGTCCGTCGTCCGGGTCAGGCAAGCAGCCAGGCGGAGGGACTTGTACAGTAGGCCGCTGCGGGCTGGCCAGTCCGTCAACCACGAGGAGACCGCCATGCGCACTGCCCGCCCTTATGTCGTCATCGCAGCTGTCGCCTCGTGTGGCCTGGCCGCGCTGGCCATCGCCCAGGTGGTGGTGCCGCCCGGTCCGAACAAGCTGGCCTTTCCCGAAGGCTGGGACAAGGGCGTGATGTACGCCACCGTCGACCGCTACGACACCAAGCAGTACCGCGAGTTCTGGGGCCCGGCCGAGGCAGTGAAGGCCGCGCGCGAAGGCCAGCCCGTGCCCTATGGCACCGTGCTCACGCTGGCGGCCTATGCGGCCAAGCTCGACGCTGCCGGCGTGCCGATCAAGGATGCCAACGGCCGCTTCGTCAAGGACAAGCTGCTCGCCGTCAACTCGATGATGAAGGGCCAGGGCTTCGGCGCCGACATTCCGGCCGAAGTGCGCAACGGCGACTGGATCTACCAGTCCTTCTCGCCCGACGGCAAGGTCAACGACAAGGCCAACCTGACCTCATGCTTCCAATGCCACCTGCCGTTTGCGAAGGACGACTACCTCACCAACATGGCCAAGCTGTCCGGCAAGTTCCCCAGCGATGCCAAGGCCACGGCCAAGGCCGGGCCGGGCGAGGTCATCATCAGCGACTTCAGTCTTCGGCCCGGCGGCGCTCAAGGTCGCGGCCGGGCAGCGCGTCACCTGGACCAACGCCGACGACACGCCGCACCAGATCAGCGTGGTCGGCGCCAAGGGGCAGCGCAGCGAGCTGATGCTCAAGGGCCAGGCCGCGGCGCTGCAGTTCGACGAAGCCGGCAACATCGCCTACATCTGCGGGCTGCACCCCGGCATGAAGGGCACGATCGAGGTGGCCGCCAGATAGTGCGGGCGGCGCGGGCGGCGCGGGCAGAATGCGCTTGCGGGCAACCCGCCTGGCCCATCGATCACCCGACGCCATGACCAAGACCCTGCACTTCAGCACCATCATCCTGGCACCGGTCGCCCAAGTCTGGGCTCTCATGCTGGATCGCGAAGGCTACGAACACTGGACGGCCGCGTTCTGCGAGGGCTCGACCTTCGTCGGCTCCTGGGACGAAGGCCAGGCGATGCGCTTCCTCGCGCCCAACGGCGATGGCATGGTCGCCGAGATCGCCCAGAACCGGCGCCACGAATTCGTCTCGATACGGCACCTGGGCGAGATCGTCGCCGGTGTCGAGGACACCCGCAGCGACAAGGTGCGCGCCTGGGCGCCCGCCTACGAGAACTTCGCCTTCCGACCGGCACCCGGCGGCACCGAAGTGGTCGTCAGCGTCGACGTCGTACCCGAGTTCGAGACCTACATGAACGAGACCTACCCCAAGGCGTTGGCGCGGCTGAAGGCGCTGTGCGAAGGCGCCGAGGGCACCGGCGCCTGACGAGGCGCCCCACTGGAGACCACGATGAGCACCACCGCCACCCCCGACGTGCGTGAGTTCAAGAGCTTCGCCGAGTTCTACCCCTTCTACCTGGGCGAGCACCGCAACCGTACGTGTCGGCGCCTGCACTTCGTCGGCTCGACGCTGGTGCTGGTCTGCCTGGCCATGCTCGTGGCCACCGGCCGCCCGCAGTACCTGCTGTACGGGCTGTTGTGCGGCTACGGCTTTGCGTGGATCGGCCATTTCGTGTTCGAGAAGAACAAGCCGGCGAGCTTCAAGCGCCCGCTGTACAGCCTGATGGGCGACTGGGTCATGTACAAGGACATCTGGAGCGGCAAGATCCGCTTCTGAGCACAGCGCCGCATCACACGCGGCCGCACGACGAGGCCATGCATCGATCCGAAGCCCCAGCCCTGCCCGGCCGATCTGCGACCGAACTCAGCACGCACACCCAGTCACCATGAAAACTCTGGAGATCCTCGGCTGGGGCGACGACCGCCTGGACGACGCCCTTGCATGGGCAACGAATCCCTGAAACGGTAGGAACCCGCAGAGTAGGAACCCCCACCCGACAGGCGCGACGCGCGAGCTAGCATGCCTGCGCCGCCCATGACCGCCCAGCACACGCTCGCCCTCACGGCCAACCACAACCGCTGGTGGATCCTGGCCTTGCTGTTTGCCTGCCGCGCCGGCCTGGGCTTCCAGTTCCAGACCCTTGGTTCGGTCTCCGGCTCACTGGTGACGCAGCTGGGCTTCAGCTATGCGCAGATCGGCACGCTGATCGGCTTCTTCATGCTCCCCGGTCTGTTGCTGGCACTGCCCTCCGGCTACATGGGCCGCTACCTGTCCGACCGCACGCTGGTGAGCCTGGCCTTTCTGTGCCTGGCCGCGGGCGGCGGCATCGCGGCGGCGGCGCAAGGCTTCGGCATGCTTGCCCTGGGCCGTTTCGCGGCCGGCACCGGCTTCGTCATCAGCACGATCTACTTCACCAAGATGACGGCGGACTGGTTTGCCGGCAAGGATCTGGCCACCGCCATGGGCATCCTGGTCATGAGCTGGCCCTTCGGCATCGCCATGGGCCAGGTCGGCCATGTGTGGATCGATATCCACTTCGACTGGCGCATGGTGTTCATGGTGTCTGCGGCGTACTGCGCGTTGGGCGCCGTGGCGCTGTTCCTGCTTTACCGCCCGCCGGCAACGCTCAAGGTGGCGCCAGCCGTCGCGGTCGGCCTGCCGCGCGACGAACTGCGGCTGACTCTGCTGGCCGCCACGGTGTGGGGCCTGTTCAACGCCGGCTACATCGTCTACCTGAGCTTCGCACCGCGCGTGCTGATGGCCGGGGGCTACGGGGCGGCCCAGGCGGCGGCTGTCATCAGCCTCGCCAGTTGGGTGATGATCCTGTCCGGTCCGATCGGTGGACGCATGGCCGACCACAGCGGCCAGCGCGCGCGCATGCTCTATGTCTGCACGGCGCTGGCCGTGGTCTCGCTGCTGCTGTTGCAGCAGAGCGCACTGGCCGTGGTGCTGAGCCTGTCGTTCGGCCTGTTCGGGGGAGCGCCGGCCGGCGTCATCATGGCGCTCACCGGCGAGGCCATGGCGCCGCAGCGCCGGGCCTTCGGCATGGGCGTGTTCTACAGCTTGTACTTCGTGCTCATGACGCTCGGCCCGCCCGCGGCCGGGTGGTTGTTCGACCGCACTGCCGATCCCTTCGTGCCGATCGTGTTCTCGGCGCTCCTGTTCGTTGGCGCCGCCGTGCTCTACAGAGTGTTCCGGGTGTTGAAGGGCCGGTCCGCGGTGGCTTGATGCGCTCTGGCGCGCCGTCGCGCGGGCTCAGCTCCAGTGCAGGGCCACCAGTTCCTTCACCAGCGCGATCGCCTGCTCCATCAACGGGCCGCGCGGGCGCTGTGCCGAGGTCGCCAGGCGCAGGGTGGCCTTGAGCCGCGGCTTGCCGATGGGCCGCACATGGAACGCGGCTTCGTTGCCGCTGCGGCGGATGGCGTTCAAGCGTCAGCACGGCATGGAAAGCCCTCGTTGCGCACCAGGTCCAGGATCGTCGGCACGCTTTCGATTTCCAGCGCCACGCGCGCCTTCAAGCCGGCATCGGCCAGCGCGGAATCGAGCAGCATGCGGATGGAGTGCGGCCGCGCCGGAATCACCAATTCGGCCTGCGCCACCTGGGCCAGTGCGACGACCGGGCCGATGAGCCGGTCGGCCTGTCTTTCGCTGCGCGCAGCCACCAGGAACATCGGCTCCTCGCGCAGCGGCTGCAACTCCACCGCCGCCGTCGCGGTGCTGCTGTAGACCAGGCAGAAGTCCACCCGCCCCACCGCCAGCCATTCCATCAGGTGGTCGGACAGGCCTTCGACGATGCCGAAGCTGGCGCTCGGAAAGCGCTCGCGAAAGGCGCGCACCAACGGCGCGGTGAGCGTGCGGCTGACACTCGGCGGCAGGCCGATGACCAGTCGGCCCGAGACCGCGCCGCGCTGCTGTTCCAGATCGTGCCGCGCGCGCTCCACCTGCTGCGCGATGCCGCGCGCATGTTCGAGCAGCCGCTTGCCCGCTTCGGTGAGCGTGACGCCGCGGCCGTTGCGCGTGAACAGCGTCTGCCGCAGCTCCACCTCCAGCGAGCGGATCTGCCGGCTCAGGGCCGGTTGCGCCACGCGCAGGAAGCGCGAGGACAGCGTGAAGCTGCCGAATTCGGCGACGTGCACGAAGTACTCGAGCTGCTTCAGGTCCATGCACGCAGTCGGTACGGATGACGCCACGGCGGGCGCGGTGCCGGCGTCATTCCGGCTCGATCTTCGCGGCGCGGATGACTTCGCGCCAATGGGCGATCTCGGCCGCCAGAAGCGCCTGCATCTGCTGCGGCGTGCCGCCTTGCGGACGCACGCCCAGGCCGAGCAGCCGCTCCTGCACGGCGGGTGACTTCAGCGCCTCGTTGGCTGCCGCGTTGAGCCGGTCGATCACCGCCTGCGGTGTCTTCGCCGGCGCGGCCAGCCCGTTCCAGGAGGCCACGTTGTAATTGGGCACCCCGGCCTGGCCCATCGTCGGGACCTCGGGCAAGGCGCTGAAACGCTTGTCGGAGGTCACCGCCAGCGCGCGGATGGCCTTGGCCTGCACCTGCGGCAGCATCGGCCCGAGGATCTCGAAGGCGGCGTCGATCTCGCCCGCGCGCAGCGCCGTCAGCACGGCCGGCGTGCCCTTGTAGGGCACGATCAGCGCGTCGATGCCGGTGCGCGTCTTGAACAGCTCGGCCGACAGGTGCTGCGTGCTGCCCACGGCGATGGTGCCGATGCTGAGCTTGCCGGGCCGCGCCTTGGCGTCGCTCAGCAAATCGGCGACGCTCTTGAAGCGCGAATCGGCATTCACGAACAGCGCCAGGTCGAACACACCGAGCAGACCCACGGGCGCGAAGGCCTGGGTCACGTCGAAGGGCAGCTTCTTGAACAGGCTGGCGCTGACGGCGTTGGCATTGCTCATCAGCAGCAGCGTGTAGCCGTCCGGTGCGGCCTGCGCCACCGCGGTGCTGCCGACGATGCTGCCCGCGCTGGGTTTGTTGTCGATGACGATCGGCTGCTTCAGCGACGCACTCATGGCCTGCGCCACCGTGCGAGCGGTCAGGTCGGCAATGCCGCCGGGGCCGAAGGGCACGACCAGTGTGATCGGCCGCTGCGGGTAGGCGCCCTGCGCCAGTGCTGTGCCCGGCAGAGCCAGAAGCAGCAGTGTGACGACGGCGCCTGCGCGGCGCACGCGATCCATCGAAGGTGGGCCCATGCAGTGTCTCCGGCAGCGGGTTTCACAGCGGGTGATTCTGCCCGCTCGCCTGTAGACTCGTCGCGCTCCATCCGGCCCGGTCACGGCCGCACTCCGCCCAACGCACAGCCGGTACCACCGATGCCGCAGCCGCAGTCAACGCCCCACCCGCCACGCCGGCGACCCACGCCGGACAAGCGCGCCGCGGCGATTGCCGACCTGGCCTGGGCCGGCCAACACGAACAGGCGATCGCGCGGGCCGACGAGGCGCTGCACGCGCCCCGGCTGGGGGTCGCGCAGCGTGTCGAGCTGCTCGACCGGCGTGCCGAAAGCCACCTGGCGCTTGGCCACATGGCGCAGGCCACGGCAGATGCCCAGGCCATGCTGGACAGCGCCCGCCAGACGCGCAGCGCCGCGCTCCAAGCGCAGGCGCTGTGCCGGCTGGCCGCCGTGCAGACGCGGCAGAACCAGTTGACGTTGGCCGCGCAGTCCGCTGCCGCGGCGCTGGCCGCGGCACGCAGGGCGCGCCAGCCTGCGCTGAGAGGCCTGGCACTGTTTCGCCTGAGCGAGGCGCAGTTCCGCCAGTTCGACAACGAGCAGGCGCTGCAACACGCGCAGCAGGCGGCGGCGATCTTCGAGGCGCTGGGCGACGGCGTCTGGCAGGGCCGGGCCCTGTGGGCGCAGGCTTACGCGTACGACCAGTTGGGCCAGATGCGTGAGCTCGAGCGCAGCGCCACGGCGGCGCTGGCGCTGGCGCGCCGGACCGGCGACCAGGAAGGCATCGGCGCGGCCGCCAACATCCTGTACCGCGAGCATGCCGACATGGCGTTGCGGCTGAAGGGGCTGAAGGAATCGCTGGTCGCCTTCGTCGCCGCCGGCCAGCCCGAGCGGGCCGGCGCCAGCCTGGGCAACCTGGCGATGGCCTACGGGTCGATCGGCTTGTATGCCCGCGCGCGCAACCCGGGCGGTCACCTGGCCAGCACCGAAACCATCAATGCGCTGCGTCAGCGATCGGGTTACTTCGCCACCATGCTGTCGGTCATCGAAAGCCACATGGGGCACCGCGAGAACGCGCGTCGCCATGCCGAAGAGGCGGCGGCCGATACCGAAATGCTGCAGGACCCGTGGTACGCGGTCATCGTGCAGCTGGTGCTCGGCCGCGCTGCAAGCATGTACGGCGAGATGCCCAAGGCTCGCCAGCATCTCGAACGCGCCGTGGCCCTGGCCGAAGCCCGGCGCGACTCGCACGCTGCGCGTCGTCACCCTCACCGAGCTGGGCAGCCTGCTGGTCGAGACCGGCGACGCGGCGGCGGCGCTGGCGGCCACACGGCAGGCCGTGGAGCAACTTCACGCGCGCGGCGATGCGGGGCTGGGCAGCATGTTCACGCCGGCATCGGCGTGGTGGTGGCACTCGCGCGCGCTGCAGGCCAATGGCCAACGGCGCGGCGGCCAACAAGGCCCTGGCCACCGGCTACCGCGTGATGCTGGACGGCGTGGCCAGCCTCAGCGACGAGGGCCTGCGCCGCAGCTGGTTCAACAAGGTGCAGGCGCACCGCCAGCTGATCCGCGCCTGGCTGGCCGAAGGCCGCCGGCGCCGGCTGCCGCCCGCGCGCACCCTGGCGCACCTGCACGCCGACACGCAGCTGCGCGAGCCCTTCGAGCGCCTGGTCGACACCGGTGTGCGCCTGAACCAGCTGCACACTGCGGCCGAGCTGCACGAGTTCCTGGTCGAGGAGGCCACCGAACTGAGCGGCGCCCAGCGTGTGCTGCTGGTGCTGCCGCAGGACGACGGCCTGGCCATCGGCGCTGCCATGGTGCCGGTGGGCGAGCAGGCTGCGCCGCTGCTGCAGGCCATCACACCCTGGCTCGACGAGGCGCGGCACACGCGCCTGGCCAGCCTGCGCCACGGGCCCGCCGGCGCGGACGCGGTGGACCAGCGCTCCTGCCTGGTCGCGCCGCTGATCGCGCAGCGCAGCCTGCTGGGCTACCTGTACGCCGACATCGAAGGCGCGTTCGGCCGCTTCCACGACGCCGACCGCGACCTGCTGGCCGTGCTCGCCGCGCAGGCCGCGGTGGCGCTGGCCAACATCCGCGCCAGCGAGGGCCTCGAGGCCAAGGTCGCCGAGCGCACCGCCGAAGCACAGACTGCGCGCGAGCGCGCGGAACAGCGCGCCAGCGAGCTGGCGGTGATCAACAGCATCCAGCAAGGCATGGCCGCGCAGGCCAGCTTCCAGGGCATCGTCGAGCTGGTCGGCGACCGGCTGCGCGAGGTCTTCGACACCGGCAACGTGCTCATCATCTGGTGGGACGCGGCCGCCGGCCAGGCGCTGTACCTGTATGCCTGCCAGCGCGGCCAGCGCGTGAGCATCGCGCCGACGCGGCCCAACCCGGACGGGCCGATGATCAAGGCCTTCAAGGCCAACCGGCCGATCGTCGCCAACAACCGCGCCGAGATGGCTGCGCTGGGCCTGCGCACCGTGCCCGGCACCGAGCCCAGCCTGTCGACCGCGCAGATGCCGTTCTTTGCCGGCGACCGTTTCCTCGGCACCATCGCGCTGGACAACCACGAGCGCGAGAACGCCTACGGCGAAGCCGAGGTGCGGCTGCTCAGCACCGTGGCCGCGAGCATGGGCGTGGCGCTGCAGAACGCGCGCAGCTTCGACGAGACGCAGCGGCTGCTGAAGGAGACCGAACGTCGGTCATCCGAGCTGGCGGCGATCAACGACATCCAGCGCGCGCTGTCCGCCGAGTTGGAGTTCGACGCCATCATCGAAACCGTGGGCGACCAGTTGCGGCAGTTGTTCGGCAGCGACGACATCGGCATCCACTGGAGCGACGAAGACGGCATGCTGATCCACCCGCTGTATGTCGTCGAGCGCGGCCAGCGCATCCAGATTCCACCCTTCAAGGTGAGCGCGGAAAACCCGGTGACCAAGGCCTTGAGCGGCGGACAGCCGCTGCTGCTGAAGGACCGCGCCATGACCGAGGCCCATGGCGTGCGCAGCGCGCCTGGCACCGAGCCCAGCCGATCGAGCGTGTTCGTGCCGTTGATGGTGGGGCAGCGGCTGCGCGGCACGATCCGCCTGGTCAGCCTGGAGCGCGAGGACGCCTTCGACGACGCCACCGTGGAGTTGCTGACCACCGTGGCGGCCGGCATGGGCGTGGCGCTGGAGAAGGCGCGGCTGTTCAACGAAACCAGGGAAGCGCTGCAGCGCCAGACCGCCACTGCCGAGGTGCTGCGCGTGCTGGGCCGCTCGATGACCGACACGCAACCGGTGTTCGACGCCATCGTGCACAACTGCGGCGGCCTGTTCGACGACAGCCGCGTCGTGCTGTTTCTGATCGACGGCGGGCGGCTGCGCGCCCGTGCCAGCAACGGCGGCCTGCCCAGCGAGACGATTCCGCTGGACCACCGCAGCCCGATCGGCGCCTGCGTCGTGGACGCACAGACCGTGCACCTGAAAGACCTGGAGGCCGCGGCCGACCAGTACCCGCTGGTGCGCAACTTCGGCCTGAAGAGCGGCTTTCGCACCGGCGTGTACGCACCGCTGGTGCACGACGGCCAGGCCATCGGCGGGCTGGCCGTGCTGCGCCGACTGCCCGGCAGCTTCACCGACAAGGACGTGGCGCTGCTCGGCACCTTCACCGACCAGGCGGTGATCGCGATCGAGAACGTGCGGCTGTTCAACGAGACCCAGGAAGCGCTGGAACGCCAGACGGCCACGGCCGAAATCCTCAAGGTCATCGCCAGTTCGCCGAACGACGTGCAGCCGGTGTTCGACGTCATGGTCGAGCGTGCGGTGACGCTGTGCGGCGCGCATGTGGGGCGCGTCTATCGCTACGACGGATCGCTGATCCGCATGGTGGCCACGCGCGGCATCGGCGCCGAATGGCTGAGCCGTGTGCCGGCAGTGTTTCCGCGGCCGGCCGGCGACGACACGATCGTCGGCCAGGTGATCCGCACGCGCCAGCCGTACTTCGTGAGCGACATCGTGTTGGTACAAGACCCGCCGGTGCCGGACATCTCGCGCCAGATGATCCTGGCGCTGGGCACGCGCAGCCAGCTGACGGTGCCGATGCTGCGCCACGGCGAGCCCATCGGCGCCATCACGCTGGGCTGGCTGGAGCCCGATGCCTTCGACGACAAGCAGCTGGCCTTGTTGCAGACCTTCGCCGACCAGGCGGTGATCGCCGTCGAGAACGTGCGCCTGTTCAACGAGACGAAGGAAGCGCTTGAACAGCAGACGACCTCGGCCGAGGTGCTGCAGGTGATCAGCAGTTCGGTGGCCGACACACAACCGGTGTTCGAGCGCATCCTCGACGGCTGCCAGCGTCTCTTTGCGGGCAGTTGGCAGTCGATCTTCCTGTTCGACGAGGAGAACAGGCAGATGCGGCTGGCCGCCCACCGCGGCGCCGCCCGCGAGGTGCTCGACCGCATCTTCCCGCTGCCGTTGCGCGACGGACACCCGCTGAGCCAGCCGCTGCGGGACGGCCGGGTGCTTCTCTTCGACAACGTGCTCGAAGGTGCCGATGTCCTGCCCGACGTGCGCAACGTGGTCGAGGCCATGGACTTCGGCAACTGCTCGCTGGTCTTCATGCCGTTGGTATGGGAAGGACGCGGCATCGGTGCGCTGACGATGGTGCGCGTGCCGCCCGCGCCTTTCGACGAGCGCGAACTCGCCCAGCTCAAGAGCTTCGCCGACCAGGCGGTGATCGCCATCCAGAACGTGCGCCTGTTCAACGAGACCAAGGAAGCGCTCGAACGCCAGACTGCCAGCAACGACATCCTGAAGGTGATGGCCGCCTCACCGGGCGACGTGCAACCGGTGTTCGACGCCATCGTCGCCGATGCGCAGCGCCTGACCGGCGCCACCACCTGCCATGTCCATCGCGTCGACCACGAGTGGCTGCAGCTGGCCGCGTTCAGCGCCAGCGACGAAGGCAGCGCCGCCGCGCTCAAGCGCATGTTTCCGCTGCGCATCGCCGACTTCGCCGCGGCGGCGCAGCTGCGCGCGGGCCAGCCGCAACTGGTGGCCGACGCCGAAACCGACGAGCGCTTCAACGCCACCATCCGTGCGGCGATGCGCGCGCGCGGCGTGCGCTCATCGGCGATCGTGCCGATGATGCGCGGCGGCGAATGGATCGGCGGCATCTCCGTCAACCGCGCCGAAGCCGGCATTCTCGATGCACGCAAGCTCGAGCTGCTGCGCGGCTTTGCCGACCAGGCGGCCATCGCCATCCAGAACGCGCGGCTGTTCAACGAAACCAAGGAAGCGCTGGAACGCGAGACGGCCAGCGCCGAGGTGCTGCGCGTGGTCGGCAGCTCGATGGCCGATGCGCAGCCGGTGTTCGAAAGCATCTGCGCCAGCATGTCGCGCCTGCTGCCGGGGGCGGACCTGGCGATCGGCTCGCTCGGCGACGATGGCCTGATCCATTGGCGCGCGGGCTATCGGCGAGTCGCTCGAAGCGATGCGCCAGCTGTTCCCGCGGCCGGCACCGGCCAGCGCCAGGCTGCTGACGGGCAAGGCAACATTCTTTCCTGACCTGCTGCACGGCGAGGGCGTGCCCGAGAGCCTGCGCGAAGGGGCGCGCCGCTTAGGCCGCAACTGCTCGATGCTCAGCGCCGCGATGACGCTGGGCGACAAGGTGTACGGCACGATCGCGGCCTTCCACTTCGACATGCAGCCGTTCAGCGACGACGACGCGCGGCTGATCAAGTCCTTCGCCGACCAGGCGGTGATCGCGATCCAGAACGCGCGGCTGTTCAAGGAGACGAACGAGGCGCTGAGCCGCCAGACCGCCACCGCCGACATGCTGCGCGTGATCAGCAGCTCGCCCACCGACGTGCAGCCGGTGTTCGACGCCATCGTCACCACGGCCGTGTCGTTGATCGGCTGCGACAAGGCCTTCGTCCTGCACCTGGACGGCCAGAGGCTGAGGCTGACCGCGGGCGCCGGAAAGGACGGCTTGATTGCGAACCTGGCGGACAAGTCGATTCCCGTGGACCCCGGCGCGAACTTTCCGTCCCGCGTGGTGGTGGACAAGCAGGCGCTGCACCTGCCCGACTGGGCCGCCATCGACCTGCCGGAATACGAGCGCGGCGTGCACGAGTCGGGCGGCGTCAACGCGTCGCTGATGCTTCCCTTGCTGCGCGCAGACGAATGCATTGGCGTGCTCTCCTTGGCGCGCGCCCGAGCGGGCGCCTTCACCGCCAACGAGATCGCGCTGGCCGAATCGTTCCGCGACCAGGCGCTGATCGCGATCGAGAACGCACGGCTGTTCAATGAGACCCAAGAGGCGCTGGAACGACAGACCGCCACTGCCGAGGTGCTGCAGGTGATCAGCAGCTCGGTGTCGGACACCCAACCGGTGTTCGAGAAGATCCTCGACAGCTGTCAGAGGCTGTTCAGCAGCGTGGGCCTCGGCATCAGCCTGGTGGGTGACGACGGGATGGTGCACCTGAGCGCGAACCGCGGCTATTCGCCCGAGGACGCCGCGGACATCGGCCGCTTCTACCCGCAGCCGATCGACGACTCGATCCAGGGCTACGCGATCCGCCAAGCGTCGGGTGCTGCACTTCCCGGACATCCTGGGCTGCGCCGCGTGTGCCCGAGGTGTTGCGCAGGATGGCCGAGCGCATGGGCAATGCCTCGGCGATCGTTGCGCCGATGCTGTGGCAGGACCGCGGCGTCGGGGCGATCCACGTCTACCGCCAGCCGCCGGCGCCGTTCGCCGAGAAGGAGATCGACCTTCTCAAGACCTTCGCAGATCAGGCGGCCATCGCGATCCAGAACGCGCGGCTGTTCAACGAGACGAAGGAAGCGCTGGAGCGCCAGACCGCCACCGCCGAAGTGCTGCAAGTCATCAGCAGTTCGGTTGCCAACGCACAGCCGGTGTTCGAGAAGATCATGCGCAGTTGCCAGCAACTGATCGAGAGCAGCCACGCCAGCATCGGCATCGTGGGCGACGACGGGCTGATGCACCTGGTGCAGCTTCCAATCGAATCCGACGACCCGAAGGTCAGGCTGGGCATGGAGCGCTACCAGAGCGACTTCCCCAGGCCGGTGCGCGAATCGATCCAGGGCTACGCAATCCACAAGCGGCAGGTCCTGCACTTCCCGGACGTTCAGAACGGCCCGAATGTCCCGGAAGGGCTGCGCAAGTCGGTGGAGTACTACGGCAACTACTCGACACTGGACGCACCGATGTTCTGGGAGGGACGAGGTATTGGTGCCTTGAGCATCGCACGCATTCCGCCGAAGCCGTTCTCCGAGAAGGAGATCGAACTGCTGAAGACCTTCGCCGACCAAGCCGCGATCGCGATCCAGAACGCGCGGCTGTTCAACGAGACGAAGGAGGCGCTGTCCCGGCAGACGGCCACGGCCGAGGTACTGCAAGCCATCAGCGGCCTGAAGGACGATCTCGCGCCGGTGGTCAGCACCATCATGGACTGCTGCCAGCGGCTGATCCCCGATCTCGATGTCATACAGGTTGAACGCATCATCGACGGAACGGTGCATCTCGTCGAGCTGCGCACGGGCCCGTCTGTCCTGCCAAAGTTGAAAGAGGTACTGGCAGACCAGATTCGCGGGCACTTCCCATTCCCCGTGGCGGGCGCTCCGCACGAGTCTGCGCTGCGTGCCGGCAAGGTCGCTTCAATTCCGCAACGTGCGCGAACGACCCCAACGTTCCGTCGCGCACGCGGCGCCTGGCAGAGCGCTTCGACTTGAACTTTTCGACCATGTTCGTCCCGATGCTCGGCGACGGACAGACCATCGGCGCGCTCGTCGTGTCGCGCGGGCGAACCGACGGCTTCGACGCGAAGGAGGCCTGCGCTGCTGGAGGCATTCGCCGGGCAGGCAGCGATCGCGATTCAGAACGCCACGCTGTTCCGTCGCATTCAGGAAGCCCGCGCCCAGGCCGAGGCCGCCAACGAGGCCAAGAGCGCCTTCCTGGCGACGATGAGCCACGAGATCCGCACGCCGATGAACGCCGTCATCGGCATGAGCGGGCTGCTGCTCGACACGCCGCTGAACGACGAGCAGCGCGACTTCGCCGCGACCATCCGCGACAGCGGCGACTCGCTGCTGACCATCATCAACGACATCCTCGATTTCTCGAAGATCGAGGCCGGGCGCATGGACATCGAAGCGCACCCCTTCGACCTGCGCGACTGCGTCGAATCGGCGCTCGACCTGATCGCCGGCCGCGCCGCCGAGAAGCACCTGGACATCGCCTATGTGTTCGAGAGCAGCGCGCGGGCGAGGTGCCGGCCGTCATCGACGGCGACGTGACGCGGCTGCGCCAGATCCTGCTCAACCTGTTCAGCAACGCCGTCAAGTTCACCGAAGCCGGCGAGGTGGTGCTGAGCGTGATCGCCGAACAAGGCGAGCACGGCGCACTGCTGCACTTTGCGGTGCGCGACACCGGCATCGGCCTGAGCGAACAAGGCAAGAGCCGGCTGTTCCAGAAGTTCAGCCAGGCCGACAGCAGCACCACGCGCAAGTACGGCGGCACGGGGCTGGGCCTGGCCATCAGCAAGCTGCTGGCCGAGCTGATGGGCGGCACGATGTGGGTGGAAAGCGCCGGGCCGGGCACGGGCTCCACCTTCCACTTCACCATCCAGTCGCGGCCGGCCGCGCTGCCGCAGGGCGCGGAGTCGCGCAAGCGCGACTTCATCGGCGAACAGGCGCCGCTGAAGGGCAAGCGCCTGCTGGTGGTCGACGACAACGCCACCAACCGGCGCATCCTGGCGCTGCAGTCCGCCAAGTGGGGCATGGTGGCCATCGACACCGATGCGCCGGAGAAGGCGCTGCCGACTGCTGCACAGGCGAGCGCTTCGATCTGGCCATCCTGGACATGCACATGCCGGGCATGGACGGCGTGCAGCTGGCCACACGCATCCGCGAGGCCGGCCACACGCTGCCGCTGGTGCTGTTCACGTCGCTCGGCCGGCTGGAGAACAGCAGCCGGCCTGTTCGCCGCCACGCTGGCCAAGCCGCTGCACCAGAGCCAGCTGTTCGACACGCTGGTCACGCTGCTGTCGGGACAGGCCGCCGGTGCGCCGGCACCGAGCGTGGCCAAGCCGAAGATCGACGCCACGCATGGCCGAGCGCCACCCGCTGCGCATCCT
The DNA here is from genome assembly GCA_963743935.1 of uncultured beta proteobacterium. Lineage (GTDB taxonomy): Bacteria > Pseudomonadota > Gammaproteobacteria > Burkholderiales > Burkholderiaceae_C > Rubrivivax. The sequence goes on from CAVURQ010000002.1 coordinate 134,375, forward strand.
GCTGGCCGAGGACAACGTGGTCAACCAGAAGCTGGCCCTGCGGCTGCTGCAGCAGATGGGCTACCGCGCCGACCTGGCCAGCAACGGCATCGAGGCCATCGAGAGCCTCGAACGCCAGCCCTACGACGTGGTGCTGATGGACGTGCAGATGCCGGAGATGGACGGGCTGGAGGCGTCGCGCCGCATCGTCGCGAAGTGGCCCGCCGATCGACGCCCGCGCATCGTGGCGATGACCGCCAACGCGATGCAGGGCGACCGCGAGGAATGCCTGGCCGCCGGCATGGACGACTACGTGACCAAGCCGATCCGGGTGGATGCGCTGGTCGAGGCGCTGAACCAGGTGAGGCCCCGCGATGCGCACTGAATCGAATGGCGGGGCGGTCGCTTCAGGCGTTCAGCGCGCTGGCGATATCGGTTTCCGCAAAGTCGCTGCCCTTGTACAGCAGCGGCAGGCCACGCACCTTGGCCAGCGCATAGCTGAACACGTCGCCGAAGTTCAACGCAGCCGCGTGCCCGCTGCCCTTGCCAAAGGCGACGAAGGCGGCGTAGGCCGCATCCATCTCGGCCGGCCCGGGCGGGACGATCTCGAACAGCGGCAATCGAAGCAGGTCGTCCACCAGCACCACCGCGCGTTGCCCGCGCCGGCCATGCACCACCATGCGCGCCTCGACGACCGACACGGTGCTGATCAAGCAGCGCTCGGCACGCTCGATGGCCTGCACGAAGGCTTCGCGCTCGGGTTCGGCAAACGCGATCGCCGCGATCGCGGAGGTGTCGGCGACGATCACTTCGGCAAGCCGTGTTCGTCCCACTGCAACGGGTCCGACGCGTCGGCGCGATCGGGTATGCGGTCGAGCTGGGCCAGCAAGGCGGCCAGCCGTGTGTGGGCCGATTTGCCGGACGGGTTGGCGGTTTCGCCGAGCAATCGATCAACCGCCCGCTCGACCACGGCCGTCTTGCTCAGCCCCGTGCGTTTGGCCAGTCGCTCGACCTTGCTGACCACGGACGGGTTTGCAATCTGCAGTGCCACGATTTCTCCACGATGTTGATATCAACATGATCAATATACAGCGCTCGGGGAATCCAGACAATGACCGATTGAGGCCCAGCCCGAGCCTTGCGCCGTTGACTCGGGATAAACCAATCTATTGTAGCTATACTGTACATATTAGCTACTACCTGGGATACAGCCATGATCACCGTGACCTCCGTCGAAGCCCAGAACCGTTTCGGTCAACTGCTGGACATGGCGCGGCGCGAGCCCGTCACCGTCACGCGCCATGGCCGCCCCGCCGCGTTCATCGTGTCGCCCGAGGACATGGAAGCCCTGCTCGACGTGCGCGCCCGACGCAGCAAGGCGGTGCAGACGCTCGAAGCCTGGAGCACCCGCGCGAAGGCCCTTGCCACCCCGGCCGCCGAAGCGCTGTCGGACGACGACATCAACCGGCTGGTACATGAACTGCGATGAGCCCGCTGCGGCGCGTGGTGCTGGACACCAGCACACTGGTCGGGGCCGCGCTCAAACCCGGCTCCGTGCCCCACCTGGCCCTGCTGATGGCTCTGGCGCGTGCTGATGTGTGCGCATCGGTGCCGACCTGGCTGGAACTGGAGCGCGTGATGCAGCACCGGCGTTTCGATCGTTACCTGGCGCGCGACATCCGCCTGGAGTTTGCGGCGCTGTTGCGCCAGAGCATGCACTTCTTCGCCGTCACGCCAGCCGACGAGGCTGCGTGCAGCCGGCGTGCCGCGATGCCAGCGACAACAAGTTCCTGGCGCTGGTGCAGGTGTGCCAGGCCGACGTGCTGATCAGCAGCGATGACGACCTGCTGGTGTTGGACCCTTGGCGCACCGTACCCGTGCTGCGCCCCGCTGAATTTCTGGCATACCAAGGCGCGACGTGATGACCAAGACCCGGGCTTCGTCGACCGCGCTGCTCGATCGGCTGGCGCAACTGCCGCTGCGCTTCGGCAAGCTGAAACACGAAACCGCGCTGCACGCGGCCATCGTCAGCGAAGCCGCCCGGCTGCTGGGGGCGCAGCGCGTGCTGCTGGTGCTGCAGCCGGACGACGCAGCGCCGCGCATCGCCGGGTCCAGGCTGCCGGCCGGCGAGAGAGCGCCGAGGATCTGCTGCAGGCCGTCGACGCCCTGGCTGGCCGAAGCCCTGGACACCGGCGCCAGCCGCCTGCGCCACGGGCCCGACGGTGCCGAGCCAATCGACCAGCGCAGCTGCCTGGTGGCGCCGCTGGTGGCACCGCACGGGCCGCTGGGCTGCCTGTATGCCGACATCGAAGGCGCGCAGGGGCGCTTCGAAGACACCGAGCGTGCGCTGCTGGCGACTGCTGGCCGCACAGGCCGCGGCGGCACTGGCGCATGGCACGAGGCGCCGCCGCGCTGCAGCAAGCAGCTGGCGCGGCGCACGGCCGAAGCGCATCGACACCGCGGCCGCGCAGAAGGCCACCGCGGACGTGCTGCAGATCATCGGCAGTTCGACCGGCCGACCCCGGGCCGGTGTTCGACAAGATCCTGGACGGCTGCGAGCGGCTGCTTTCCTGCACTGCCGGTCTCCTGTTCCTGGTCGACGACGCGGGCATGGTGGCGCTGGAACGCTTCCACTGGACAGCGTCGGGACGCACCGAGCTGCGGTGACGCCGCGGTGACAGCGCTGGAAGCCGGCCTGCGATCGGTGTATCCGATGCCGCTGGCCGACACCGCCCTGCCCGCAGTCTTCGAAACGGGCGACGTCGTCGATTTCCGCGACGTGCTGAACGACCCTGGCGCGCCCCAGGTCGCAGCGGCTCGCTGCGCAGCGGCTGGGCATGAGCTTCTCGGTGCTGACCGCCCCATTGCTGTGGCAAGGCCGTGGCATCGGCACCATCGGCATCACCGCGGGACGTCGCCGCCGCCTACAGCGACACACAAGGCTTCAGCCCCGCCGAACATGCGCTGCTGAAGACCTTCGCCGACCAGGCGGTGATCGCGATCCAGAACGCGAGGCTGTTCAACGAAACGCAGGAGGCGCTGCACAAGGTCGAGGAACGCACGGCGGAACTCAGCGAATCGCTCGAATACCAGACCGCGATCAGCCAGGTGCTGCGCGTGATCAGCGAATCGCCCACCGACGTGGCGCCGGTGTTCGAGGCCATCATGGACTCGGGCATGCGGCTGTTCCAGTCGCAGCTGATGGCGATCTTCCGCTACGACGGACGCTTGATCCACTTTGCCGCGCACCGCAACTGGCCGGCCGAGGCGCTCGCGCAGGTGCAGAAGCTGTACCCGATGCCGGTCGACGAGAACACGCTGGCCGGGCGGGTGATCCTTGGCGGCAAGGCGATCGCGGTCGAGGACACGCAGGCCGAACGGCACTACACGCCGGCGCTGCTGGCCAAGACGGGGGGCTGGCGGCGCATGATCATCGCGCCGATGCTGAAGGACGGCCATCCGGTCGGCACGGTCCACGTCGCGTGGCGCGACCCGGGCGCCACCCCGCCGCGCCAGATCGAGCTGCTGCAGACCTTCGCCGACCAGGCGGTGATCGCCATCGAGAACGTGCGGCTGCTCAACGAGACGCAGGAGGCGCTGGAGCGGCAGACGGCCACGGCCGAGGTGCTGCAGGTCGATCGGCGGTTCGGTGGCCGACGCGCAGCCGGTGCTCGACAAGATCCTCGACAGCTGCGAGCACCTGTTCGATGTCGCGTCGAGCGACCGTCATGCTGGTCGGCGAGGACGGGCTGTGCATCTGTCGCGTCAGCGCTCGATGTCGCGCGAAGGCGCTGCCTGCGGGCTGGACGGAGGCCGACGCGCCGCAGCTGCGGAAGAACTCGCGCGGTCTTCCCGATGCCGCTGGCCGGCACCGGCACGGCCGCCGCCATCGCCTGCGGACCGGTGCTGAACTACCCGGACGTGCTCAATGGCCCCGACGTGCCCGCGTCGTGCGCGCGCCGGCCCTGGCGTCGCGGCATCAACTACTCGCAGATGATGGCGCCGCTGATGCAGGGCACGGCGCGGCCTCGGCGTGATCACGTGTCGCGCGCGACGCTCGGCGGTTTCACCGACAAGGAGCAGGCGCTGCTGCAAGACCTTCGCCGACCAGGCGGTGATCGCGATCGAGAACGCGCGGCTGTTCAACGAGACGCAGGAGGCGCTGGCCCACCAGACCGCCAGCGCCGACATCCTGCGCGTCATCAGCAGCTCGCCCACCGACGTGCAGCCGGTGTTCGAGGCCATCGTCGACAGCGGCCGGCGGCTGTTGAACTGCACGCTCGCCACGGTGCTGCGCACCGACGGACAAACCTTCCAGCAGGTGGCGGTGGTCAAGGCGGACGGCTCGCGCATGAGCTCGGTGGGTCGGCTGCGTCCGGTCGACCCCGACCACGACTTCCCGTCCCGGGTGATCGTGAGCAAGACCGCGCTGCACCTGCCGGACTGGACGGCGATCGAGCTGCCCCCTCACGAGGCCGAGGTGTTCGCGCAGCTCGGCTGCCACGCCTGCTTGATGCTGCCGCTGATGCGCGCCGGCGCCTGCATCGGCGTGCTCGGGCTGTTGCGTGCCGAGGCCGGCCCGTTCAGCGAGCAGGAGATGGCGCTGGCCCGAGTCCTTCTGCGACCACGCGGTGATCGCGATCGAGAACACGCGCCTGTTCAACGAGACGCAGGAGGCGCTGGCGCAGCAGACCGCCAGCGCCGACATCCTGCGGTCATCAGCAGTTCGCCCTCGGACGTGCAGCCGGTGTTCGAGGCCATCGTGGGCACGCGCCGTCAAACACCTGGGCGGCGACTTGGCGCTGGTGCAGCCCGCGCGAACGGCGACACCTACTCGCGCAAGGCCATGGCCACCCCGGCCGGCGCTGATGCCGGTGCCGGGCGAGACGCAGCTGATGCCGGTGGACGACCCCGATCGATGCCAACTTCCCGTCGCGCGACGATCCGAGCAAGACCATGCTGCACGTAGATCGCGACTGGCTGAGCGGTGCGAGCTGCACGCCGCGCGAGCAGGTACGACACGAACAGCTGGGCCTGAACTCGGCGCTGGTAGCGCTGCCGCTGCTGCGCGGCGACGAGTGTGTCGGCGTGCTAGGTGCTGGGCAGCAGAAGCGCGAACGCCTTCACAGCCGCGAAGGCGGTCGCGCTGGCCGAGTCGTTCGCGCGACCAGGCACTGATCGCCATCGAGAACACCCGCCTGTTCAACGAGACGCAGGAGGCGCTGGAGCGGCAGACCGCGACGGCCGAGGTGCTGCAGGCGATCGCCGGTTCGGTGTCCGATGCGCAGCCGGTGCTGGAGAAGATTCTCGACAGCTGCACCCACCTGTTCGATGTCGCGTCAGCGACCGTCATGCTGGTCGGCGAGGACGGGCTGTTGCATCTGTCGGCGGATCGCTCGATGTCGCGCGAAGGCGCTCCTGCGGGCTGGACGGAGGCCGACTTCGCCGCAGCCGCGGATAGAACTCGCGCGGTCTTCCCGATGCCGCTGGCAGGCACCGGCACGGCTGCCGCGATCGCCGGCGGACGGGTGCTGAACTTCCCCGACGTGCTGCAACGGCGCCGACGTGCCGCGCGGCGTGCGCGCGCCGGCCCTGGCGCTTGGGCATCAACTACTCGCAGATGATGGCGCCGCTGATGCAGGGCACACGCGGACTCGGCGCGATCGCGCTGATGCGCGCGAAGCTCGGCGGTTTCACCGACCGGGAGCAGGCGCTGCTCAAGACCTTCGCCGACCAGGCGGTGATCGCGATCCAGAACGCGCGGCTGTTCAACGAGACGAAGGAGGCACTGGAGCGCCAGACCGCCAGCACCGAGGTGCTGCAGGTCATCAACGCCTCGCCCGGCGACATATCGCCGGTGTTCGATGTGATCCGCGACAAGGCGGTGACGCTGTGCGACGCAGACTTTGGCGGCCTGTGGCTGGTCGAAGGCGACATGGCGCGTAGCGTTGCTCTTGGCCAAGGCAACATGCCACCCGCCTTCGCGGAGTGGAGCGCCCGTGCGATCGTGCCGGTGAGCCACCTGCTCGGCCGCAACGCGCACGAGAACCCCTATTTCCATGCTGCCGATCTGAAGGCGTTGAAGGTCTACGAAACCGGACTGCCGGTCGTTGTCGCCAGCGTCGACCTGGGCGGTATTCGTACCAACCTCAGCGTCCCCTTGTTCGACGAAGGCCGGCAGATCATCGGCGTGTTCACGCTCGTGCGCACCACGGTGCGGCCGTTCAGCGACAAGCAGATCGCGCTGGTGCAAGGCTTTGCCGCGCAGGCGCAGATCGCGATGCGCAATGCGCGGTTGATGAACGAGACGCAGGAGGCGCTGGAACGGCAGACCGCCACATCCGACGTGCTGCGCGTGATCAGCGAATCACCCACCGACGTGCAGCCGGTGTTCGAGGCCATCGCCGAGCGCGCACGCGCGCTGTGCGCAGCCGATATCGGCATCGATCACGCGGCTGCGACGGCAATCTGATGCAGATGGCGGGCGTGAGCGGCAGCAGCCAGCGAAGCCGAAGGCGCGGTGCGCAGCGCATTGCCCGGTCGCGCTGCGAGATGGCGCCGCCCAGCATCCGGCGTGCGCTACGGCACGAACAGGTGGCCGACTCCAGATACCCGACGTGCGCCTGGAGCCGGACTACCCCAACGTCGAGGCGCGCTGACCGCATGGGCTTGTCGCAGCATCATGATCGTGCCCTTGCTGCACGAAGGCCGCTCATCGGCGCCATCGGCGTGGCGCGCCGATCGCCGGGGTCGTTCGCGGCATGCGACGGTGGCGCTGCTGCAGACCTTCGCCGACCAGGCGGTGATCGCGATCGAGAACGTGCGGCTGTTCAACGAGACGCAGGAAGCGCTGCAACAGCAGAAAGCCGCAGCCGAGGTGCTGGCCGTCATCAGCAGCTCGGTGTCGGACACCAAGCCGGTGTTCGACAAGATCCTCGAAAGCTGCAAGCACCTGTTCGGCAGCGACGAGACCGCCGTGCTGTTGGTGGATGAAGCCGAAGTGGTGACACTCGGCGCCTACGTCGGCAAGCAACACGACGTCGTGGCGGCCACCTTCCCGGCGCCGCTGGCCAAGTCACCCGCCGGCCATGCCATCGCCGAGCGCCGCGTGGTGCACTACAGCGATGCGATGCACGACCCACGGCTGACGCGCGCGGTGCGCCGCGTGGCCGAACTGGCCGGCTACCAATGCATGGCCTACGCGCCGATGCTGTGGAACGGCCGCGGCATCGGCGCCATTGGCTTGTCGCGCATCAGCGGTGCGTTCAGCGACAAAGAGCTGGCGATGCTGCAGACCTTCGCCGACCAGGCGGTGATCGCGATTCAGAACGCGCGGCTGTTCAACGAGACGCAAGAGGCGCTGGCACGCGAGACCGCCAGCGCCGAGATCCTGCGAGTGATCAGCGAGTCGCCCACCGACGTGCAGCCGGTGTTCCGCGCCATCGTCAGCGCGGCCGTGCGCCTGGCAGGCGCGTCGATGGCTGGTGTGGCCCGAGTCGAAGGCGCTGCGTTCCGTACGATGGCGCTCGCCCGCCCGGGCCAGCCTGTCACGGGCCCCTTCCCCGATCTGACGCCGATCGATCCACAGGCGAACTTTCCGTCGCGGATGATCGTCGACAGGCAGATGGTGCACATCCCCGACTTGCTGGCCATCGAGCTGCCGCCGCACGAGCAGCGCGTGCAGGCCAAGCAGGGGGTTCGAAGCTTGTTGTTGTTGCCGATGCTGCGTGAGGGCGAGGCCGTTGGCGGACTGGTGGTCGCGCGCCACGCGCCGGGTGGCTTCAACGCCAAGGAGCTTGCGCTGCTGCAGGGCTTCGTCGGTCAGGCCAGCATCGCCATCCAGAACACGCGGCTGTTCAACGAGACGCAGCAGGCGCTCGAGCAGCAGACTGCGTCGGCCGAAGTGTTGCGCGTGATCGGCGGTTCGATGGCCGACGCGAGCCCGGTGTTTGAGGCCGTGGCCGATGCCTGCCAGCGGCTGTTCGCGGGGCAGTTCGTCGGCATCAACCTGATCGACGAACGCGGCGGGCTGTACCTGGCCACGTCGCGCCACCTTGTCGGGCGCGAGTTCGACCGCGACGCGCTGGTCCGGCACTTCGGCACCGCGCCGTCGCGCACCACGGGCTCGCGCTTGAAGCTGCGCGGCGAGGTGCTCGACTTTCCCGACATCGACGCGCCCGGTGTGCCGGACGAAGTGGTCGCTGCCTGCCGCATCGGCAACGGCAAGGCGATCGCCTTTGCGCCCATGGTGTCGGCGGGCAAGGTCATCGGCACGCTCTGGGTGGCGCGCGCCGCGGCGGGCGCGATGGCGGACAAGGACAAGGTGCTGTTCAAGACCTTCGCCGACCAGGCGGTGATCGCGATCCAGAACGCGCGGCTGTTCAACGCGACGCAGGAGGCGCTGGAACAGCAGACGGCTACGGCCGACATCCTGCGAGTGATCAGCAATTCACCCACCGACGCGGCACCGGTGTTCGACGCCATCGCCGAACGTGCTCGCATACTGTGCGGCGCGGAATTCGGCGCGACCACGCGCTTTGACGGCGAACTGCTTCACATGGTGGGCTACCACGGGATATCGCCCGAGGCTGACGCGCTGATGCGTGCGTCGTTCCCGCGAAAGCCCGACCCGAGTTCGATCAATGGCCGCTGCATTCTGGCTCGCGAGCCCGTGCAGATCGTCGACATCGAGCAGGAGCCCGAATACCGGTTGAACTCCGCCGCCAAGGCAGCGGACTATCGCAGCCTGCTGGCCGTTCCGATCCTACAGGCGGGGCAGATCATTGGCGTGCTCGCCGTCGCGCGCAAGGCGACAGGCGCATTCCCCGACAAGGTGATATCCCTGTTGCAGATCTTCGCCGACCAGGCGGTGATCGCGATCCAGAACGCGCGGCTTTTCAACGAGACGCAGGAGGCGCTGGAGCAGCGCACGGCGACTGCGGAAATCCTCAAGGTGATTGCCAGTTCGCCATCGGACGTTCAGCCCGTGTTCGACGCCATCGTCGCGGCCGCGCCGCCGCTCGTCGGCGGGTTCTCCTGTGCGGTGTGGCTGCGGCAAGGCGACACGCTGCATCGTGTGGCCTTCACCGAGATGAGCGCCGCGGCCAACGAAGCTGCAGTGGCCCAATCGACCCGGCCGATTCAGGGCAATGCCCTGTTCGAGCCCGTCGTGCGTGATGGAACGGCAAAGTGGATCGTCGACTACGAAGCTTCACCCGAGGTCACACCCGACATGCGCGACCTCGCCCGCGCGCGGGGCTTTCGCAGTGCGGTGGCGATCCCCTTGCTGGCGGACCACGACGTCGTCGGCGTGGTTGCGGTGACGTGTCGCGAACCGCACCCGTTCTCGGCCAAGGAAATCGAGCTGCTGTCGACCTTTGCCAGCCAGGCCGTGATCGCGATCCAGAACGTGCGGCTGTTCCGCGAGACGAACGAGGCGCTGGAACGGCAGACGGCCACGGCCGAGATCCTGAAGGTCATCGCCGGCTCGCCGTCGGACGTGCAGCCGGTGTTCGACGCCATTGCGCGCCAGCTCGAAAAGGCTGCTCGCAGGCTTCTCGACGACGGTCTTCCGCATCGTCGACGGCGTGCTGCACCTGGTGGCCTTCACGGCGACCAACCCCCGGGCCGATGCCACGCTGACGGCAATGTTCCCGCGCCCGATCGCCGAGTTCCCGCTCGTCGCGACTGGTCGGCAGCGGCCAGGTGGCGCGCATCGACGATACCGAGTCGGACGCGACCGTGCCCGACATGCTGCGCGAGCTGGCCCGCCAGCGCGGCTATCGGGCCATGCTGTTCACGCCCGTTGATGCGCGACGGCTGCCGTGCTCGGCATGATCGCCGTCACGCGCGAATCGCCCGGCCCCTGGGCGGAGCACCACGCGCAGCTGCTGCGCACCTTCGCCGACCAGGCGGTGATCGCGATCGAGAACGTGCGCCTGTTCAACGAGACGCAGGAGGCGCTGCAGCGGCAGACCGCGACGAGCGAGATCCTGCAGGTGATCTCCGCCTCGCCCACCGACGTGCAGCCGGTGCTGCAGGCGGTGGCCGAGCGCGCGGCGAAGATCTGCGACGCGCAGTTCGTCGACATCATCCTTCGCGAAGGCGAGTCGATCCGCGGCGTGGCCGTGGTCGGCGACCTGGGCGGCCCCACCGGCGAGCCGATGCCGCTGGACCGCAGCACCGTCATGGGCCGGGCCATCGTCGAGCGCGCGCCGGTGCATGTGCACGACCTGCAGCAGGCACAGGACGAGTACCCGCGCGGCAGCGAGCTGGCGCGCCGGCACGGCCACCACACCACGCTGGCCGTGCCGCTGCTGCGCGAGGGCCGCGCGCTGGGCGCGATCCTGGTGCGCCGCACCGAGGTGCAGCCCTTCGACGACAAGCACATCGCGCTGCTGCGCACCTTTGCCGACCAGGCGGCGATCGCGATGGAGAACGTGCGGCTGTTCAACGAGACGCAGGAGGCACTGGAGCAGCAGACCGCCAGCGCCGATGTGTTGACGGTGATCGGCAGCTCGGTGTCCGATGCGGCGCCGGTGTTCGAGCGCATAGTCGACAGCGCGCGGCGCATCCTGAACACCAACTACGTCAACATCGGCCTGATCGGTGACGACGGCCAGGTGCATGTGGACGTGAACCGGGCTGCGCAGTTTCCCGGCGACCCGATGTACCCAAAGGTCGTCGCGTGGTTGCAGGCCACATACCCAGCACCTACACGCGAGTCGATGCATGGCTACTGCGCCCACAAGCGCGCGGTGCTGAACTTTCCCGATGTGCAGCACGGGCCAGACGTGCCGGCCTCGGTGCGTGAGCTGTCCGGGTGGATGGGCGACCATCTCTCTGCTGTATGTGCCGCTGATCTGGAAGGGCCAGGGCATCGGCGCCTTCGAGGTCGCGCGCATCCCGATGAAGCCCTTCACCGACAAGGAGATCGCGCTGATCAAGACCTTCGCCGACCAGGCGGTGATCGCGATCCAGAACGCGAAGATGTTCAAGGAGACGCAGGAGGCGCGTGCCCAGGCCGAAGCCGCCAACGAAGCCAAGAGCGCCTTCCTGGCGACGATGAGCCACGAGATCCGCACGCCGATGAATGCGGTCATCGGCATGAGCGGGCTGCTGCTGGACACGCCGCTCAACGACGAGCAGCGCGACTTCGCACCGACCATCCGCGATTCGCGGCGATTCGCTGCTGACCATCATCAACGACATCCTCGACTTCTCCAAGATCGAGGCCGGGCGCATGGACATCGAGCGCCAGCCCTTCGACCTGCGCGAGTGCGTGGAATCGGCGCTGGACCTGATCGGCCGGCGTGCGGCCGAGAAGCACCTGGACCTGGCCTACGTGTTCGAAAGCGAGGTGCCGGCCGCCATCAACGGCGACGTGACGCGGCTGCGCCAGGTGCTGCTCAACCTGCTGACCAATGCGGTGAAGTTCACGCGCCGCGGGCGAGGTCGTGCTGACGTGAACGCCGAGGGCGCCCGCGCAGACGGCGCGGCGGAGCTCAGCTTCGCGGTGCGCGACACCGGCATCGGCCTGACGAGTGAAGGCCTGGCGCAAGCTGTTCCAGAGCTTCAGCCAGGCCGACAGCAGCACCACGCGCAAGTACGGCGGCACCGGGCTGGGGCTGGCCATCAGCAAGCGCCTGGCCGAGCTGATGGGCGGCAGCGATGTGGGCCGAAAGCGACGGGCCGGGCCAGGGCTCGACCTTCCGCTTCAGCATGCCTGCGCGCCCATGCCGAGAGCGCGCCACGGCCAGCGGCGCGACTTCAGCGGCACAGCAGCCGGCATTGGCCGGCAAGCGCCTGCTGGTGGTGGACGACAACGCCACCAACCGGCGCATCCTGGCGCTGCAGGCGGCCAAGTGGGGCATGATGGTACGCGACACCGAAACGCCGGCCGAGGCGTTGCAGCTGCTGGAGGATTCGCGCAAGGCTGGCGAACGCTTCGACGCTGGCCATCCTGGACATGCACATGCCGGACATGGACGGTGCCACGCTGGCCGCGCGCATCCGCGAAGCCGGCCACACGCTGCCGCTGGTGCTGTTCAGCTCACTGGGCCGGCGCGAAGCCGCGGACAGCCTGTTTGCCGCCACCTTGGCCAAGCCGCTGCGCCAGAGCCAGCTCTTCGACACGCTGGTCACGCTGCTGGCGCAAGACGAGGTGCGGCTGCCCGCGCCCGCGCGTGGCCAAGCCGAGCATCGACGCCACGCTGGCCGACGCGCCACCCGCTGCGCATCCTGCTGGCCGAGGACAACGTGGTCAACCAGAAGCTGGCGCTTGCGGCTGCTGCAGCAGATGGGCTACCGCGCGGATCGTCGCCAGCAACGGCATCGAGGCCGTCGAATGCTGTGACACGCCAGCCCTACGACGTGGTGCTGATGGACGTGCAGATGCCGGAGATGGACGGGCTGGAGGCCACGCGGCGCATCGTCGCGAAGTGGCCTAACGCGACAGCGCCCACGCATCGTGGCCATGACCGCCAACGCGATGCAGGGCGACCGCGAGGAATGCCTGGCCGCCGGCATGGACGACTACGTGACCAAGCCGATCCGGGTGGACGCGCTGGTGAGCGCACTGGACAATGTGACTTCCCGAACGGACCGCTGACATGAGCAACGACCCCATCGACGCTGCCACTTTCGCCGAACTGCAGGACACCGCCGGCGCCGAGTTCGTCGGCGAACTGGTCGGCACCTTTTTCGAAGAAGCGCCGCAGATGCTTGCGGAACTGCGCGCAGCGCAGGCCGCCGCTTCGGCCGAACGCTTCCGCCGCGCCGCCCATTCGCTCAAGTCCAACAGCCATACCTTCGGCGCACTCAAACTCGGCGAGATGGCACGCACACTGGAACTGGGCGGGCTGGTGGCGGACACCGCCCCGATCGACGCGTTGGATGCCGAATACGCGCGCGTCGCCGCCGCGCTGCGGGAACTGACGCGTGGCTGATCCGACCCCCAGGACGCCGGCTTGGGGCGGCCAGGCATCGTCGGCCGGCTCGCGCCTGCTGGTGGCCGACGACAACAAGGTCAACCGGCTGCTGCTCACGCGCAGCCTGGAACTGCAGGGCCACCGCGTGTCGTCCGCAGAGAACGGCCGCGTGGCGCTGGACATGCTCCATCGCGAGGCCTTCGATCTGCTGCTGCTGGACATGGAGATGCCGGAGATGGACGGCTTCCAGGTGCTGGAGCATCTGGCCGGCGATGCGCAACTGCGCGATCTGCCCGTCATCGTGACCAGCTCGCTCGAAGGCGTGGCGCATGTGGCGCGCTGCATCGAGCTCGGCGCCGACGACTACCTGCCCAAGCCGGTGAACCCGGTGCTGCTGAAGGCGCGCATCAATTCCAGCCTGGAGAAGAAGCGCCTGCGCGACCAGCAGAAGGCGCTGGTGCGCCGCTTTGCGACCAGCGAGGTGGCGGATGACCTGCAGCGCTCGGGCTTCTCGCTCGGCGGCAAACGGGTCGTCGGCACGGTGATGTTCTGCGACATCCGCGGCTTCACCTCCATCACCGAGCAGCAGACGCCGGAAGAGACGATCGAGCTGCTGAACACCTTCTATACGCTGATGTTCGACGCCATCACCGGCTGCGGCGGTGTCGTCAACCAGATGGTCGGCGACGGGTTGATGTCGATCTTCGGCGCGCCGCTTGCGCTGGAAGACGCCCGCGGCAGCGCGGTATGCGCCGCGCGCGAGATGATCGAATTGATCGAGTTGCTGAACGTCGAACGCGAGGCCACCGGCAAGGTCGCGCTGCGCATCGGCATCGGCATCGCCACGGGCGACATGATTGCCGGCTACACCGGCACGCAGGCCCGCGCCACCTACACCTGCATCGGCGACGCAGTCAACCTGGCGGCGCGGCTGGAGGCCCACACCAAGGAGGCCGGCCGGCCGATCCTGATCGACGCAGACACCGCGGCAGGCCTGGGCAGTGCGCTGGCGCTGGAGCCGCTGGGCGGCGTGCATCTCAAGGGCAAGGCGGCAGCGGTGGAGATCTTTGCGGTGTCCGTTTAGGCCAAGTCCACCGCGGCGCGCTGTGATAGCGTTTCGTCCGCCAACGAAAAGATTGAGGAGCCTGCATGTCCAAGGATCGCGCCACCGTCGGCACCGACGGCCAAGCCCTGCCCATCCTGCCGCCCGAGCGCGATGCGCGTGTCTGGGCGCGGGCCTGCCGCATCATGTTCTACACGCCAGGCTTCCTGGCGCTGCTGCTGCTGAAGGTGGGCGAGCCGGCCGGTTTCGGCATCAGTGTCGAGCTGCTGATGCTGGCCAGCATGTCGGCGGTGGTGGCGGTGATCTTCATCGGTTCCAGCTCCGACGGCGCCGGCGCCGACACCTCTTCGCGCACCGGCGTGTGGAGCGGCTGCCTGGTGCTGGAGCTGCTGGCGGTGGTGCCGCTGCTGACCGCGGTGCCCAGCGTGTTCCACGAGCTGGCCACAGCAAGCTGCTGCACGACGCCGCCACCGGCGCGGCCGGGGTGGCGGGTGCGGCCGCGGCAGCCGCGTCGGCGGCCGCCGGCTCGTCCGTCGATGTCGCGCTCGGCGCGTCGGAGCTGATCCCGGCCGCCGCCATCCTGCCCTTCATGCTGTACCAGCTGGCCGGTTTCGGCACGCTGCACTTCGTGCTGCCCAAGCCGCTGAACTGGGGCGTCAACCTCGGCATCCTGGCGCTGATCGTCTCGGCCTTCGCGGCCAACCGCGCCGGCAGCTTCGAAACCGAGAAGGCGCTGGTCGGCACGCTGATCGTGGCGATGGTGCTGCTGGTGTTCTACGGCGTGCTCAAGCTGCGGCAGATGCAGCAGCGCTACGACGACTTCCACCCCGAGAAGATGCAAGGACAAGAAGGCCGCCGCCTGATCAGGCGGAGTATTCCTCGGTGTCCACCTCGGCCTGCGTGGCCGGGTTGTAGCGCGCACCCACCACCGTCTGTGCGGTTGATCAACGCATCCAGCCGCTGCAGCGTGGTCGGCGACAGGCTCACTGCATCGGCACCCAGGTTCTCTTCCAGATGCGCCAGGCTCGTGGTGCCGGGCAGCGCGATCACGTGTTCGCCGCGCGACAGCACCCAGGCGATCGACAGCTGCGCCATGCTGCAGCCGGCGTCCTGCGCGATGCGCGCGTACTCGTCCAGCAGCTTCAGGTTGCTGCGCGTAGTGGTCCGGATAGAAGCGCGGCATGCCACGACGGATGTCCTTGGCATCCAGCGTGGACACATCGCGCAGCGTGCCGGTGAGGAACGCGCGCGCGGTCGGGCTGAAGGCCACGAGCGACGCGCCGATTTCCTTGCAGGCCTGCAGCACGCCGATCTCGACGTTGCGGCTCCACAGCGAATATTCCGACTGCACGGCGACGATCGGCGCCACCGCATGCGCACGCCTCAAGGTCGCGGCGGAGACTTCGGACAAACCCAAGGCGCGCACCTTGCCCTGCTCCACCAGCCGCGACATCGCACCGACGCTGTCCTCGATGGGCACGCGCTTGTCCCAGCGGTGCAGGTAGTACAGGTCGATGGTGTCCGTCTGCAGCCGCTTGAGGCTGTCTTCGCAATGGCGGCGGATGGCCTCGGGCCGGCCGTCGATGACACGCTTGATGCCGTCGTCGAACATCTCGCCGGCCATGCCGCCCTTGCTGGCCAGGGTGATCCTGGCGCGATGCGGCTTGAGCACACGGCCGACCAGCGATTCGTTCGCGCCAAAGCCGTACAGCGCGGCGGTGTCGAACATCGTCACGCCCAGGTCCAGCGCGTGCAGCAGCAGCCTTTCGCTGTCCTCGGGCGGCGGCGGCGCGCCGTAGGCATGGCTCAGGTTCATGCAGCCCAGGCCGATGGCGGAAACCTCGAACGGGCCGATGCGGCGTGGGGACAAAGGGTTCTCCAGTAGTGGTCAGTAGGGGTCGATGCGATGGTAGCGGCAAGGCGCATGCGGCTAAAGTGTGAAACCCGGGCCGCGTGGCCCGGGGCGCCGGCGACGCTTGTGCCCAGCCGGCCGCCATCCAACCACCCCATTCACAACAAAGGAAAATCATGCGTCGAACCCACTTGTTCAGTGCCCTGGCGGCGGCCGTCGTGCTGGCCGGCTGCGCCACCGGTGGCGGCAAAACCAACGATACGTTGAGCTTCTTCGTCACCAGCACCAACATGGGCAAGGGCGCCGATCTGGGCGGCCTGGAAGGCGCCGACAAGCACTGCCAGAAGCTGGCTGCCAGCGTAGGCGCCGGCAGCGGCACCTGGCGCGCCTATCTGAGCACGACCGGTGCGCAGCCGGTCAATGCGCGCGATCGCATCGGCAACGGCTCATGGATCAATGCCAACGGCCTGACCGTCGCCAACAACCTCGAAGAACTGCACGGCGACAACCGCATTGCCAAGGTGACCGCGCTGAACGAGAAGGGCGAGGAGATCAAGGGCCGCGGCGACACGCCGAACCAGCACGACATCCTCACCGGCTCGTCGCCCGACGGCAAGGCCGTTCCCGGCGACAAGGACACCACCTGCAAGAACTGGACGAGCAGCGGCGAAGGCTCGGCCATCGTCGGCCACAGCGACCGCATGGGCCTGGACCAATCGGCGCCGGCGAAGTCGTGGAACTCGTCGCACGCGACACGCGGCTGCAGCATCGAAGCGCTGAACGCCACGGGCGGCAACGGCTACTTCTATTGTTTTGCGGTGAAGCGCTGAAGCTGGGAGGGTGCCGCAGCCGCTGGCCGCGGCACCCCTTGGGCGCCAGCTAGAACCGCAGCACGAACAGCGCGATACCCGGCACCATCACCAGCAGCACCACGCGCAGCAGGTCGCTGACCACGAAGGGCCAGACGCCGCGGTAGGTGTCGCGGATGCTGATGTCGGGCGCCATCGACTGGATGACGAACAGATTCATGCCCACCGGTGGCGTGATCAACCCGACCTCGACGACGATCAGCACCAGGATGCCGAACCAGATCGCGGTTTCCTCCGGCGTCAGGCCGAAGTCCAGCCCCGACACCATCGGGAAGAAGATCGGGATGGTCAGCAGGATCATCGACAGCGAGTCCATCACGCAGCCGAAGATCAGATAGAACAACAGGATCGCCCAGAGCACGGCATAGGGGCTCAAGCCCATGCTGCCGACCCAGCCGGCCAGCTCCTGCGGCAGCTGCGACAACGCCAGGAAGGTGTTGTAGGCGGCGGCGCCGAGCACGATCATGAAGACCATCGCCGTGCCGCCGGCGGTGGATTCGAAGGCCTCCTGCAGCGTCTTGCGCGTCAGCCCGCCGCGCCACCAGGCCAGCAGCCCGGTGGACACCGCGCCGACCGCCGCGCCCTCGGTGGGCGTGAACAGGCCCGTGTAGATGCCGCCGACGACGACGACGAAGATGATGATCACCGGCCACACCGCCGCCACGGCCTGCCAACGCTCGGGCCAGGGCATCGGCGGCACGCTGCCGGCGAGCTTGGGATTGATGCGCACGACGATGTTGATGACCAGCATGTAGCCCAGCGCCGCCAGGATGCCGGGGATGAAGGCCGCGGCAAAGAGCTTGGCGATGTTCTGCTCGGCCAGGATGGCGTAGATGACGAGCACGATCGACGGCGGAATCAGGATGCCCAGCGTGCCGCCGGCAGCCAGCGCGCCGCTGGCCAGGCTGCCGGCATAACCGGCACGCTTCAGTTCGGGCAGTGCCACCTGGCCCATCGTGGCCGCCGTGGCCAGCGACGAGCCGCAGATCGCACCGAAACCGGCACAGGCGCCGATGGCGGCCATGCCCAGCCCCCCCTTGCGGTGGCCGAGAAAGGCCCCGGCCGCCTTGAACAAGGCCTGCGACATGCCGCCCAGCGTGGCGAACTGACCCATCAGCAGGAACAGCGGCACGATCGACAGCGAGTGCGAGGAGAACTGGCTGTAGGCCAGGTTCTTCATCTGGTTGAGCAGCGGCGCGGCGCTGCCGTAGACCTGCCAGGAGCCGAGCAGCCCGACGACCAGCATCGACAGCCCGATCGGCACGCGCAGGAAGATCAGGATCAGCAGGACGGGAAAGGAGGCCGTGGCCAGCCAGATCGGATCCATCAGTGGCCCCCTCCCGCCATCACGAAGCCGGGCGGCGGCGAGGCCAGGCCCAGGCTTTCGAGCAGGCGCCAGGCATAGGCGATGCAGCCCACCACCGCCGCCGGCATCGAGGCCGCATAACCCCACCACACCGGCATCTGCAGGATGAAGCTGACCTCGCCGTTGTGGCGGTACTCGCCCATCGCAATCGACATGCGCCACACCAGCAGCACCCAGACGATGAACATCAGCGCGTCGGCCATGACGTCGAGCACGCGGCGCATCGGCGGCGGGTAGCTGGCCCACAGCATGTCGACCACCGCATGGCCACGCTTGAGGTGCGCCCAGGGCAGGAAGCAGAACACCGCCAGCGCGGTGCCGGCCTCGACCAGTTCGAAGTCACCCGGCACCGGCCCCAGGCCCAGCCCCGACAGCGCGCGCCCGATGATGCTGGTCACGCTCATCACGGCGATGAGCACCAGCACGAAAGAGCCGAACCAGGCCATCGCCCGGCTCAGGCCATAGATGAGTTTGTTCATTGCGGGGGTGGTTTCGGCCACGGCGGCGTGCTGCCGCCGTGGCCGGGGTGAAGGCGTGCTGAATGCCTACTTGCTGTGCTTGGCGATCAAGGCTTCGGCTTCGGCCGCCAGCTTCGGGCCGTCGATGCCCTTGCTCTCGACTTCCTTGAACCACACGGCGCGCACGCCGTTGGCGGCACGTTGCCAGCGCTGCGTCTCGGCGGCGTCGAGCGTGATGATCTTGTTGCCGGCCTTCTGCGCGATGGCCAGGCCCGCCTTGTCGCCCTGGTCCATGGCCCGGCCGAACATCGTGGCCGCGGCCATGCCCGAGTTGGCGTCGATGACCTTCTTCATGTCGGCGGGCAGCTTGTCGTAGGACGCCTTGTTCATCGCCACCGCGAAGGTCTGCGTGTACAGGCCCTTGGCGCCGCTGAAGCCGGTGGAGTTCTTGGCGATCTGCTCGACCTTCAGCGCCGGCACCACTTCCCAGGGGATGGTGGTGGCCGAGATCACGCCCTTGGACAGCGCCTCGCCGACCTGCGGCACCGGCATGCCCACCGGCGTGGCGCCGAGCTGCTCGAGCATGATGTTGATGATGCGCGAGCCGCCGCGCACCTTCAGGCCCTTCATGTCCTCGAGCTTGGTCACCGGCTGCAGGCTGTGGATCAGGCCGGGGCCGTGCACGTGCACGCCGATCAGCTTGACGTCCTTGAACTCGTCCATCGCGTTCTTCTCGACGAATTCCTGGAAGGCACGCGACGCCGGCTCGGCCAGGCCGCTGCTGAAGGGCAGCTCGAAGGCCTCGGTCTTGGGGAAGCGCCCCGGCGTGTAGCCCAGCACCGTCCAGACGATGTCGACGACGCCGTCCTTGGCCTGGTCGAACAGTTCGGGCGGGCGGCCACCGAGCTGCATGCTCGGGAACAGCTGCACCTTGATCTTGCCGCCGCTTTCCTTCTCGACCTTCTCGGCCCAGGGCTTGATGGCCGCGGCCGGAATGGTGGCCTGCGGCGGCAGCATCTGGTGGAAGCGCAGCGTGGTCGTCTGCGCCCAGGCGCCTTGCAGCGCGGTGAGGGACAGCAGGCCGATGCCGAGCAGGCAGTTCTTGAGCGTTTTCATGCAATGTCTCCTGGGTGAAAGATGCGGGGATTATTGGGCGAGCAACTGCTGCTCCAACTGGTGAAGAACCCTGTAGCACGGCAGCACCTGGGCCACGCTGGCGTTGGGCTCGCGCCCTTCGCGGATGGCGGCGAAGAACTCCCGGTCCTGCAGCTCGATGCCATTCATCGACACCGCGACCTTGGACACGTCGATCTTCTGTTCCTTGCCATCGAACAGATCGTCGTAGCGCGCGAGATAGGTGGCGCTGTCGCCGATGTAGCGGAAGAAGGTGCCGAGCGGGCCGTCGTTGTTGAAACTCAGGCTCAGCGTGCAGATCGCGCCGTTGGCTGCCTTCAGCTGGATGCTCATGTCCATGGCGATGCCCAGGGTCGGGTGGATCGGCCCCTGGACCGCATGGGCCACCACGATGGGGCTGCCGCACTGGTAGGCGAACAGATCCACGGTGTGGGCCGCGTGGTGCCACAGCAGGTGGTCGGTCCAGCTGCGCGCCTGGCCCAGCGCGTTCATGTTGCTGCGCCTGAAGAAGTAGGTCTGCACGTCCATCTGCTGGATGTTGAACTCGCCGGCCGCGATCCTGTTGTGCACGAACTGGTGGCTGGGGTTGAAGCGGCGCGTGTGGCCGCACATCGCGACCAGCCCGGTCTTCTTCTGCAGCGCGACCACGGCCTCGGCGCCGGCCAGCGAATCGGCCAGCGGGATCTCCACCTGCACGTGCTTGCCGGCATTCAGACAGGCGATCGACTGCTCGGCGTGCATCTGCGTCGGTGTGCACAGGATGACCGCGTCCACCTCCTTCAGCGCCAGGCTGTCGGCAAGATTCGTGGTGACGTGTTGAATGCCGTACTTGTCGGCAACTTCCTGCGTCTTGCCGAGTTCACGGCTGACCAGCGACACCACCTCGACACCGTCGATCAGCTTGATCGCGTCCAGGTGCTTGATGCCGAAGGCGCCGGCGCCGGCCAGCGCCACTTTGAGGGTCTTCATCGGTTGTTCTCCAGGATCAGGTGTCCCACGGCGGTGTTCGATGCCGGCACGTGGAAGAAGCGGTGCTTCACGATGGGTGGCTTGCCGCCGGCGATGTCGGCCATCGCACCGCGCGCAATCAGCCACATCACCAACTCGATGCCTTCGGAGCCGGCTTCGCGCACGTATTCGATGTGCGGCACCTTCGACAGGCCTTCGGGGTCGGCGATCAGGCGATCGAGGAAGCGGTTGTCCCACTCGGCGTTGATCAGCCCGGCACGCGGCCCCTGCAACTGGTGGCTCATGCCGCCGGTGCCCCAGATCTGCACGTTCAAGGGTTCGTCGTAGGACTCGACCGCGCGACGGATGGCCTGGCCGAGCATGAAGCAGCGACGTCCCGAGGGCACCGGGTACTGCACCACGTTGACGGCGAAGGGGATCACCGGGCAGGGCCACGCTTGCGGCTGGCCGCACATCAGCGACAGCGGCACGGTCAGGCCGTGGTCCACGTCCATCCTGTTGACGATGGTCAGGTCGAAGTCGTCCTGGATCACGCTCTGCGCGATGTGCGAGGCCAGTTCCGGGTGGCCGATGACCTTGGGCACCGGGCGCGGCCCGTAACCTTCGTCGGCCGGCATGAACTCGGCCGCGGTGCCGATGGCGAAGGTCGGGATCATCTCCAGGCTGAAGGCCGTGGCATGGTCGTTGTAGACCAGGAAGATCACGTCGGGCTTGTTGTCCTTCAGCCATTGCTTGGAGAAGTCGTAGCCCTTGAACAGCGGCACCCAGTAGGGCTCTGCTGGCCTTGCCCTGGTCGATGGCCGCGCCGATGGCCGGCACGTGGCTGGTGTAGACGGAAGCGGTGATGCGGGCCATGGTCACGCCCTCCCCGCTGCGCCGGTACGCGCACCTTGGGGCTGCCGGTGCGCCTGCGCATCGCCGTCCTCGCCCACGACGCGATTGCCCTCGACCGAGCGGCCGCCGCCGATCATCATGTTGCGGTATTCCTCTTCGCTCATGCCGGTCATGCTGCCGGCCATCTGCTGGAAGCTCTTGCCATCGGTGGCGCCGATCTTGGCCAGGAAGTAGATGTTGCCGCCCAGCGATATGCAGCGGTTCAGGTCGCGCGCCAGCACGGCTTGTTTCTGATCCTCGCTCATCGGCCATTCGTCGAGATAGGCGCGTTCGCCGGCCTTGAAGCGCGCGCGGTTGTCGGCCTTCATCAGGCTCATGCAGAACTGGTTCAGGTGGTAACCCTTGCGCGACTGCTCCGCGTCGAAGATGGTCGTACCGGGGACGTCCAGATAAGGTTTGTTCAGTGCCATGCTCGGCTCCCGTGTTCTCGTCAAGGGCTGCAGCTGAAGCTGTCCGCCCCATCCAGGCTGCCGCTGCCCTTGTAGCGCGACACGCTGGGCCAGGGGCACAGCGTGCGGCTGCGTGCGGCGGCCCAGTCCGCAGGTACTTCCGCGTTTGCGCCGCCGGCATTGCCGGCACCACGCGCGCTGGCGGTGAGGCCGGTGGGCGCCTCGCCCTGCTCTACCCAGCGCACCAGCGGGCTCAGCGCGTCGAACTGGTCCGTGGCCGGCCCTCCGCTGCAATGGGCCATGCCGGGCACAGGGAAGTAGCGCACGAAGTCGGCGGCGCGGCCCTGGGCGACGCGGTCGATACGCTGCATCAGCGACACGGTGTCGTCGGCCGAGAAGACGGCATCGCTGACGCCGTGGTACATCAGGATCTTTGCGCCGCGCCCGCGCAGGGCGGCCAGCTGTACCGGGTTGTCCTTGCCGGGCAGCGCGATGGTGGCATCCGCCGACTCGGGGAAGGCCGCGTCGGTGGCGTAGATGGCCTTGAAGCCTTCTTCGATGTCCAGCTTCATCGGGTCCACCGAACGCGGTGGGGTCATGAAGATGTAGCCGGCCGCCGGGTCCAGCACCAGCGAATTGACGAACTTCCATTGCGCCCAGTTGGCCGAGGCGATGCCGGTGTCCCAGGGGAAGCTGCTGTAGAGGACCTGGCCACCCGACGTGCGCGCACCGGCGAAGACGGCGGCCAGCACGCGCTTTTGTCCGCCGCTGAGGCACTGGCCATCGCGTGCGCCGCTGCAGGTGGGCACGTCGCGCTCCAGGTTGAAGGCGGCCTGGCAGGCGGCGGTGTCGGCCACGATGCCGTCACGCGCGCCGTCCAGTGCATCGCAGCGTTCGGTGATGGCACGTGCCACGCGCTGACGCTCGGCCACTGTCAGCGCGGTGCCGAGGTCGGGAATGGTGGCGCTGGGGTTGAAGGGATGCGGCCGGGTGGCGCCCGGCGTGGCCAGCGCCGCCCATTGCGGCACGGCCCACAACTGGGCCAGCGCGGCATTCGGCAGGCGATAGCCCGGGGCACCGACCAGGTAGCCGTCGTACTGGTCGCCCAAGCGGGCCGCAGCGACCAGCGTGTGGCGCCCGCCATTCGAGCAGCCGCCGATGTAGCTGCGGTCCGGCCCCTTGCCATAGGCGGTGGCGATGAGGCTCTTGGCCATGGGCGTAAGCGCGGCCACGGCCTGGTGGCCGTAGTCGGCGCGGGCCTGCGGCTCGGCACCGAAACGCGGGTTCTGCCGCCCGGTATGGCCGGCGTCGGAGCTGATGACGGCAAAGCCCTGCGTCAGCGCTCCGGTCAGCGGCCCGCCGCCCAAGGCGCCCTGCGCGGGCTGCACCACCCCATCGATGCCGCCATTGGCCTGATAGAAGAAGCGGCCGTTCCAGGCCTGGGGCAGACGCATTTCGAAGCCGATGGCGTAGTCCTGCCCGTCGCTGCCCTTGCGCGGCCGCATCTGGCCCTTCACCAGGCAATGCGCCGGGGCCACCGGCCCGCCCTGCACCACCGCACCGGCGGCTATCGGTGCCGCGCTCTCCAGCCGCGTCTGCGCAAAGCTGAACTGCGCCGGCAAGGCCTCGCAGGCCTTGAGGGCCGCGCTTTGGGCGGCGGCCAGGTGCGGTGGCGTACCGGCGGCCTCGCGCGGGCCGCTGCCGCATGCGGCCAGGGCCGCCGCGGTGGCCAAGCTGGCGAGGCGAAGGGGGTGTTGCACCGGGTATCTCCTGTTGGTATGCCGTTATGGCGCGGTCAGTGGGCCTCTTCGGGCCAGTACAAACGCATCGGGTTGTCCACCAGCAGCTTCTTCTGCAGCTCGGCCGTGGTGGCGATATGGGGAATGAAATCGACCAGCAAACCGTCATCGGGCATGTGGTCCTTCAGGTTCGGGTGCGGCCAGTCGGTGCCCCACAACACGCGGTCGGGGAAGGTCTCGACGATGCGGCGCGCAAAGGGCACGCACGTCGCGGTAGGCAGCCTGCTCGCCGTTCAGTGCCTTCGGTCCGCTGACGGACAGCCGCTCGGGACAACTGACCTTGCTCCACACGTTCGGGTACTCGCGCATGAACTTGACGAACAGCTCGAACTGCGGGCCATCGACGGGCAGGCTCACGTCGGGCCGGCCCATGTGATCGACGACGATGGTCGTCGGCAACGCAGTGAAGAAGTCCCACAGCTCGGGCAGATCCACCGCCTCGAAGTAGATGACCACGTGCCAACCCAGCGGGGCGATGCGCGCGGCAATCTCCATCAGCTCGTCCTTGGGCGTGAAGTCGACCAGCCGTTTGACGAAGTTGAAGCGCACGCCGCGCACGCCAGCCTCGTGCATGGCCTTCAATTCGGCATCGCTGACGCCGCGCTTGACCGTGGCCACGCCACGCGCCATGCCATTGGAATGCACAAGCGCATCGACCATGGCGCGGTTGTCGGCGCCGTGACAGGTGGCCTGCACGACCACGTTGCGCGCAAAGCCAAGATGGTCACGCAGCGCGAACAGCTGCTGCTTCGACGCATCGCAGGGTGTGTACTTGCGTTCCGGCGCATACGGGAACTGCGCGCCGGGGCCGAACACATGGCAATGCGCGTCGACGCTGCCCGGCGGGAGCTTGAAACGCGGCTTGCTGGGGCCGGCGTACCAGTCCAGCCAACCCGGTGTCTTGGTGAATTCCATCGTTTCGCTTTCAGGGATTGGGCAGCACGCCGGCAAGAATGCGATCGGCTTCGATGCGCCAGTCGGCGCTGCGCGCGAAATCGAGCGAGCCGCGGGCACCGAACAGGCCGGCATCGGCCAGGTCCGCAATGAAGGCCTGACGCTCGGCCGTGCCTTCGGCCGACCAGGGCGTGAGGCCGATCTCGCGTACCGTCTCGGCCACCTCGCGCAGCTCTTCACTGCGGCGACGGCCGTGCTCGATGGCACGCTGGAAGAAGTAGGCGCCCTGCTTTTCCCAGTCGATGCCGGGAAAGGTTTCCTTCAGCGAGGCCAGCACCGCGTCTTCGACGCCATAGGCACGCGCCGCCGTGAAGCTTTCGATGACCATGGCCTCCAGGCCCTTGATCATGACGCTGCGGCACATCTTGGTGGCACTGGCCACGCCCAGCTTGTGCGACGCCACCTTGGCGTTGAAGCCCAGCGCCACCAGCATCGGCTGCAGGCGCGCCGCGTGCGGCCCGCCCAGCAGCAGCGGCACGCGCAGGCGATAGGGCGGGATCGACGTCATTACCGCACCCTCGACGCAAAAGGCACCGGTGGCGTCGATCAACTCGGCCGCGCGGATCTTTGCGCCGGGTGATGCGGAGTTGAGATCCAGGAAGCGCGCGCCCCGGCGCATGCCGCCGGCGCAGCCCTGCGCCACCGGCACGGCCTGGCTGGCGGTGACCGCCGAGACCACCAGATCGCTGCGCGCGGCCAGCGCCGCATGCGAGGCAAGCAATGTCACGCCGTGGGCAGCCGCATGGTCGCGCAAGGCCACACCGGTGGCGCCGTCGAGCTTGAGGTCGTAGGCCGAGACGGCCACGCCCTGGGCACGCAGATCCTCGGCCAGGATGCGACCCACCTCGCCATAGCCGACGAGGCCCACGTGCCAGGATTTGGCATCGGCCGGCATGGTCAGTCGATGTACTTCAGACCGGCCTTCTCGAGCGCGGGCCGCATGTTGTACATGTCCAGGCCCAGCACGCCGGCGGCGAGCTTGGCGCGCTTCTCGCCCTCGTTGGCCTCGCGCGCGGCCGCCGCGTCGGCCACCTGCATCGCCATCGCTGCCGGCACGACCACGACGCCGTCGTCGTCGGCCACGATCACGTCGCCGGGGTTCACCTCGGCGCCCGCACAGACCACACGAACGTTCACCGAGCCCAGCGTGGACTTGATCGTGCCCTTGGCGCTGATGGCCTTGCTCCACACCGGGAAACGCATCGCCGTCAGGTCCTTGACATCGCGACAGCCACCGTCGATGACCAGGCCCTTGGCGCCGCGTGCACGGAACGAGGTGGCGAGCAGGTCACCAAAGAAGCCGTCGGTGTTCTCCGCGGTACACGCAGCGACGACCACGTCGCCTTCGCGCAATTGTTCGGCCGCGACATGCATCATCCAGTTGTCGCCCGGGTGCAGCAGCACCGTGACTGCCGTGCCGGCCAGGTGCGCGCCGCCATAGATCGGCCGCATGTAGGGGCGCATCAGGCCGACGCGGCCCATGGCCTCGTGGATCGTGGCGGTGCCGAAGCCGGCCAGCTTGTCCACCGCGGCGCGGTCGGCGCGCTCGATGTTGCGTTTGACGATGCCGAGTTGATACATGAGGTATTCCTTGGAGGAGCGGGCCTGCGGCCCTTTCCTTCTAGCGCGGCCTAGCGGCCCTGCTTCTTCAGCGCGGCGTCGAGCCGCGGAAACACGCGCCGCGCGTTGCCTTCGTAGATCTGGTGGCGGTCGTCGCCCACGACGATGCTGCTGGCTTCGATGTAGCGCTTGGTGTCGTCGTAGTAGTGCCCGGTTTCGGGGTCGATGCCGCGCACCGCGCCGATCATCTCGCTGGCGAACAGGATGTTCTTGACCGGGATCACCTTGGTCAGCAGGTCGATGCCCGGCTGGTGGTACACGCAGGTGTCGAAGAAGATGTTGTTCAGCAGGTGGTCCTTGAGCAGCGGCTTCTTCAGCTCCTGCGCCAGGCCGCGGAAACGGCCCCAGTGGTAGGGCACCGCGCCGCCGCCGTGCGGGATGATGAACTTCAGCGTCGGGAAGTCCTTGAACAGATCGCCGGTCAGGCACTGCATGAAGGCCGTGGTGTCGGCGTTGAGGTAGTGCGCGCCGGTGGTGTGGAAACACGCGTTGCAGCTGGTGCTGACATGGATCATCGCCGGGATGTCGTACTCGACCATCTTTTCGTAGATCGGGTACCACTGCCGGTCGGTCAGCGGCGGGCTGGTCCAGTGCCCGCCCGACGGGTCGGGGTTGAGGTTGATGCCGACGTTGCCGTATTGCTCGACACACTTCACCAGCTCGGGGATGCAGGTGGCCGGGTCCACGCCGGGGCTTTGCGGCAGCATCGCCGCCGGGATGAAGTGGTCAGGGAACAGTTGGCTGACGCGATAACAAAGTTCGTTGCAGATCGCCGCCCAGGTGCTGCTGACCTCGAAATCGCCGATGTGGTGCGCCATGAAGCTGGCGCGCGGGCTGAAGATCGTCAGGTCGCTGCCGCGTTCCTTCATCAGTCGCAGCTGGTTGCTCTCGATCGATTCGCGCAGTTCGTCGTCGCTGATCTTCAGGTCGGCGACCTTCGGCTTCGCGCCCGGGTCCTTGATGCCGGCGATCTGACGGTTGCGCCAGTCTTCCAGCGCCTTGGGCGCGGTGGTGTAGTGGCCGTGGCAGTCGATGATCATCGTTTGTCTCTCCGTGTGCGTCGCCGTGCCGTCATGCCGGCGACATGCCGTGGCGGCGCTTGGTTTCGGCCGCGTCGGCCGAACTCATGAATTCGAGCAATGCGCGCACCGCCTCGGGCCGGGTGGACGCCGTGCACTGGCCCGCCGAGAAGGTGGTGACGATCTGGATGCTGCTCGGCATGGGCCCGAGCACGTCGATGCCCTCCAGGTGCATCAGCTCGCTCAACTGCTGGAATCCGAGTTCGACCTCGCCGCGCGCGACCAGCGTGCCCACCGGCACGCCGGGCGGCGGCGTGATGATGCGCTGGCGCAGGCTCTCCGCGATGCCCCAGCGATCGAACAGCGCCGACAAGGCGACGCCGCTGGGGCCGGTGGAGTAGCCGATCGAACGTGCGGCCAGCACCGCCTGCCGCAGTGCGGCCTCCGAGTCGATGTCCGGCCGCGGCGCGCCCGCACGCACGGCGATGGCCACGCCCGATTGCACCAGGTCGGTCTTGCTGTGGGCGGCGACGCGGCCCGCGGCCACCAGCTTGTCGATGGCCTCGCTGGCGAGCACCACCACGTCGAAGGCCTCACCCGCCTGCACCCGCTTTGCGGCATCCACGCCGCCCACCGATTCGAAGTTCACCACGACGCCGCTGCGCTGCCGGTAGGCATCGGCCAGCTCGGCCAGCACCTGGCGTGTGGCCATCGAAGAGATACCGGCGATGGGGCTGCTTTGCATGGGCTTGTTGGCTGCAATTGCAGGCGATTATGGTCAGCCCGTGCCTTGCAAACAACCGTGGGTCGACACTAGCAGATATGCCGATCTGGCATGACCCGCGCGATCCGCGTCGCCGGCGCGGGCCGGCTGCGGCCAGGGGCGTTCAGGCGTCGATCAACTCGGCCAGCGACATCCGGCTCAGGCCCGCGCGCTGCCTGAAGGCGCGGGTGCGCGCGTCGGGCCCGAGCAGCAGCTGGTCGATCAGCGCCTCGGCCCTAGGTCGTGACCGGGTCGCACAGCAACACATGGCGCTCGGCGCCGGGCTCGTCCAGCCGCGCCACCCAGCCCAGCTTGACGAGCAGTTCCATCAGCGGCTCCACCTGCAGCGGATCGATACGCTGGCTGGCGGAGAACTGCGCGATCGTGAGGCCATGCGGCGCATGGGATCGCACGCGCTGCAGTTCGCGCAACAGCACCACCGCCAGCGCGAAACGCTGGCCGGGGGCGTCGCTCTGGCGCACCAGGTTCATCTGCAGACTGGGTGCGTAGGCGGCGATGACCGCGCCGAAGAGCACGACCAGCCACGACAGGTAGATCCACAACAGCAGGATCGGCAGCGTGGCAAAGGCGCCGTAGATCATCGAGATGCCCGGCATCGAGTTCAGGTACCAGGCCAGGCCCCGCTTCGCCAGTTCCAGGCCGATGGCCACGAACAGGCCCCCGGCCAGGGCATGACGCCAGCGCACATGGGTGTTCGGGACATAGCGGTACAGCCCGGACATGGCCAGCATCAGCAGCACGAACTGCAGAATGTCCAGCACAAGCGCCAGACCGCCCGGCATGCTTCTCACGAAACCACGCGAGGCCGTCAGCGCGTACGAACTCAGGCTCAGGCTGCCCCCCAGCAGCAACGGCCCCAGCGTGAGGGCGGCCCAGTACACCAGCACACGCTGCGTAATCGGCCGCGGCTTGCGCACGCGCCAGATGCCGTTGAGCGTGCGGTCGATCGTCAGCATCAAGGCCAGCGCGCTGAAGAACAGGAACAGCAGGCCCGCGGTGCCCAGCCGGTTCGCCTGGGAGGCAAACTGCGTCAGCGCACCCAGCACCGGTTTGGCAATGCCGTCGGGCACCAGGCTTTGCAGGAAATACTGCTGCACCGCACCCTGGAACTTGGCGAACATCGGGAACGCGGAGAACAGCGCCAGCATCACCGTCACCAGCGGCACCAGTGCGATCAGCGTGGTGAAGGTCAGACTGCTGGCGGTGATGCCCAGCCGGTCTTCGCGAAAGCGCTGGCGCAGCGTGCGCGCGGTCTCGAACCAGGGCCAGGTGCGCAGCGTCTGCAGCAACAGGCCCAGTTGGTCGGCGCCTTGTTGCCACAGGCCGGCGGCGCTGCTCATCGTCCAGGCGCCGCGTTAATCACTTTGCGATTTGCCTTGAGATCGGCCGGGCTCGTTCATGCTGACTATGATGCCAGCATGACCGAAGACAACGCCCCCGCCCTGCAGCTCGGCATGGACGCCACGGTGCGCTGGACGCGCGCGCTGGCCGTGGGCAGCGTGGTCGGCCTGATCGTGCTGGGCCTGGCCTGGGAACTGTGGCTTGCGCCCACCGGCACCGGCACGCTGGCGATCAAGGTCCTGCCCCTGTTCCTGCCGCTGCCCGGGCTGCTGCGTGCGCGCATGTACACCTACCGCTGGGTCAGCCTGCTGGTGTGGATCTACTTTACCGAAGGTGTCGTGCGCGCGACCACCGAGCACGGTGTCTCGCAAGGGCTGGCCGTGCTCGAGGTGCTGTTGTGCCTGGTGCTGTTCACGGCCTGCGCGCTGCACGTGCGCTGGCGGCTGCGCCGCGTGGCGCTGTTGGCCAAGGCATGAACATCCATTGCAGAACGCGCCGCGCGCGCCGTGGAGTCTGCCGATGAGCGAAGCCTTGTTGCGCGAACTGCGCGCGTGCGTGGGCGAAAGCCATGTGCTCGACAGCGGCGACCTGTCGGCCTATGAGCTGGATTGGCGCAAGCGCTTCCACGGCCGCGCGCTGGCCGTCGTGCGCCCTGCCGACACCGCGCAGGTGGCCGCCGTGCTGCGCGCCTGCGCGGCGCATGGCGCCAGCGTCGTGCCGCAAGGCGGCAACACCGGCCTGGTGGGCGGGGGCGTGCCCGATGCCAGCGGCACGCAGGTGCTGCTGAGCCTGGGCCGGCTGAACCGCGTGCGCGCCATCGACAGCGCCAACCTCACGCTCACGGCCGAAGCCGGCTGCGTGCTGCAGGCGCTGCAGCAGGCGGCGGACGCGGCGGGCCTGATGTTGCCGCTGAGCCTGGCCGCCGAAGGCAGCTGCACGATCGGCGGCAACCTGGCCACCAACGCCGGTGGCACGCAGGTGCTGCGCTTCGGCAATGCGCGCGAGCTGTGCCTGGGGCTGGAAGTCGTCACCGCAGACGGCCAGGTGTGGGAAGGCCTGTCCGGCCTGCGCAAGGACAACACCGGCTACGACCTTCGCGATCTGTTCATCGGCAGCGAGGGCACGCTGGGCATCATCACCGCCGCCACCTTGAAGCTCAGCCCGAAACCCGCCGCCGTGACCACCGCGCTGGCAGCGACCGGCTCGCTCGAACAATGTGTGGCCCTGCTCGGCCTGGCGCAGGCGCGGCTGAGCGCCGGCCTCACCGGCTTCGAGGTGATGAACCGCTTTTCGCTCGACCTGGTGGCCAGGCACTTCCCCGACCTGCCCCAGCCGCTGCCCAAGGCCGCGTGGACGGTGCTGCTGGAACAGTCCGACAGCGAAGGCGAAGCACAGGCACGCACGCGCTTCGAAGCACTGCTGGAGGCCGCACTCGAAGCCGGCGTCATCGACGATGCGGTGGTGGCCGAGAGCCTGGCACAGTCGCAAGCGCTGTGGCACCTGCGCGAATCGATCCCGCTGGCGCAAAGCCAGGAAGGCGCGAACATCAAGCACGACATCTCGGTGCCGATATCCGCCATCGCCGAGTTCGTGGCGCACACCGACGCCGAGCTGGCCGCCGCCTTCCCCGGCATGCGGCTGGTGAACTTTGGCCACCTGGGCGACGGCAACCTGCACTACAACGTGCAGGCGCCCGAGGGCATGGCCGCGCAGGAGTTCATGGACCAACATGAGCATGCGGTGAACACGTTGGTGTACGACGCCGTGTGCGCGCGCGGCGGATCGATCTCCGCCGAGCATGGCGTGGGCGCGCTCAAGCGCGATGAGTTGGCTGAACGCAAGTCGCCGGTGGCGCTGCAACTGATGCGCGCAATCAAGCTGGCGTTGGACCCGCAGAACCGCTTGAACCCGGGACGCGTGTTGTAGGGCGCCTCGCGACTCGGTTCGCTCCGCCTGGTTTGCCCTCCTTGTCGTCAGACGGCACCGGCACTCATACGATCTTTGCGTACAACGATCGAAGGCGCATCGCGCGATGCCGATGGCTGTAACCAGCGCTCTGCGGTCGCTCTTGATAGAGGGTCCAGATGCCAGCAGAAGGCTGGCAATGCCGCTCACATCGGATTGGAGGAACCGTTGAATTGACTTGAGTCAACTCGAGGTCCAACGCAGCAGCTCCATCAACCCCAGGGCGAGCGCAGCGAGGAAAGTGGTCTCGCCGATCATCAGGGCAACTGGCTTCAGGCCCACCGTGGCCAGCTCCTTCAACTGTGTCTTCATGCCGATGCCGGCAATCGCCGCCACCAGGCACCAGCGCGAGGCCTCGTTGCCGAAGGCCGGCACTGCAGGCGGCAGCACCTGCAGGCTGTTCACTGCCACCAGCAGTGCAAAAGCCACTGCGAACCACGGCAGCAATGGTGGTCGCGGTCCGGGTTCGCCGCCGCCTTCACCGCCGTCATTGCGCTCGTACTTGCGCGCAAGCATGACTGCGAACACGATCACCGGCACCAACATGGCCACGCGAAGCAGCTTGACCAACGTCGCGACATCGCCGGTGGCCGCCGACATGCCATAGCCCGCCCCGACGACCTGCGCCACATCGTGAATGGTCGCGCCGAGAAAGATCCCGGCCGCGCGCTCGTCCAGGCCCAACGCCTGCGCCAGCATCGGATAGACGATCATCGCCAGCGTCGACAGTGCCGACACGCCGATCACGGTGAACAGCGTTGCGCGCTCTTTCAGCGGATGGTTCGGCAGCGCGGCGGCCAAAGCCAGCGCGGCCGAGGCGCCGCAGATCGCCGTGGCGCCGCCGCTGAGCAGCCCGAACAGGCTCTGGAATCCCATGGCCCGCGCCACGGCCATCGACACCGCGATTGTCAGCACGACCGAGACCATGACGATGGCCAGCGGCTGCCAGCCCAGTTCGACGACCTGTCCGAGTGTGATGCGCAGCCCGAGCAGCGCGACGCCGAGACGCAGCACGGTGCGTCCGGTGAACGCAATGCCGGCCTCGCAGGGCCCCTCGCCCGACAGGAAGTTCATGGCCAGGCCCAGCAGCAGCGCGAACAGCATCACCGGCGCGCCGTAGTGCTCGGACAGGAAGCTTGCTGCTGCAGCCACGACCGCGCAGGCCAACACGCCCGGAAACAGAATCCGCGCCTGAGCCTGGCCCGAAGAAAGCGACATCGTGGACATAGGGTTCCCGCGCAGCGTTGGGGGGTATGACTCCAGAAAGACCGATTGCCGCTCCCTCGGGCCAAGGCCGGCTCAAGGAGCGCGGCCTCGCGGCACTTAGAACGAGTGGCGAATGCCGAACTCCGCGCCGTTCGAGTTGGTGCCCCGGGTCAGCGCCGATCCGGTGGCCGACACGCTGTAGGCGGTGTCGGTGTTCTGGATCGAGCCGTAGGTGGCATAGAACGCCGTGCGCTTGGACAGGTTGTAGTCGCCGCCGACGGCGAACTGGTTGGCCTTGTTGCCATCGAGGATGCCGCCCTGCTTGACCTGGCCGTAGCTGGCCTTGACGTTCCACTGGCCGATGGGCGCGCTGACGCCGACGAACCAGTTGTCCTGCTTGACATCGCCGGCAGCCAGGCCACCGATGTCCATCGAGCCGTAGAAGCCCGAGATCTTGAGCAGGCCGAAGTTCCAGGAGCCGCCGACGTTCCAGTTGTCGAGCTCGACGTTCCCCGCCGCATCGACATCGGTATTGCCGTAGGCCAGCGCTACGTCGAAGGGGCCGGCCGCATAACCGACGCGTCCGCCGAAGTACTTGTTGGCCGCTGCATTCTCGCCAGCGGCGACCATCACCTGGCCGTACAGGCCTGGTCCGAAGACGCCGTTCGGCAGGATGTACTGCACCGCGTTGTTGGCGCGCACCAGCGTGCCGTAAGCGGCGCCGGCGCCGGCAATGCCGCGGATCTCCGCCGACAGGAAGATGTTGCCGGATGAGCCGACACCCTGCACGCCGAAGGGATCGAATACGCCGATGTTCCAGAAGGTCGGTGTGTAGTCGCGACCCAGCCTGATCTCGCCCCACTGGTTCGACAGGCTCACGGTCGAACGGCGCGTGAACATCAGGGCGTTTTCAGGCTGGGCGGCAGAGGTGCCGTTGCCGAAGCTCGCGCCGCCACGGCCGGTGTCCGGTCCGAGCGCCGCTTCGAGCCAGAAGCTGGCTTTCAGGCCGCCGCCGAGGTCTTCGACGCCGCGAAAGCCGAGGCGGCTGGCGGCCATGCCGTCCTGGGCCAACTGGTAGGTGGCTGTCGTCGTTGTTCACGTAGCGCAGGCTCAGGTCGACGACGCCGAACATCGTCACCGACGATTGGGCCGAGGCCGCACCGGCGACGCTGCCGAGCACGGCCAGCAGGAGTGTTGACTTCTTCATTTCAGTTTCTCTTTCCAGGGTTGATTCGGCCGGCATGCGCCGGTCGGGTTGAGTAAGAAAGTGGGTGCCGCTCACGGCCAGCAGGCATGGCTGCGCTCGCGCGCCACTGTCGTGGCGCGGTACTCGCCGCGTTACTGGGATCCGGCGCCGCCGGGGATCAGGGCACCAGCACGGTGGCGCCGGTGGTCTGGCGCGACTCGAGCGCCCGGTGCGCTTCGGCCGCCTCGGCCAGCGCGTACAGGCGCTTCGGCTCGCCGACGATGCGCCCGGCCAGCACATGCTCGAACAGCTCGTCGGCCATCGACAGCATGTGCGCGCGCGGCGTCGCGTAGTGGATCATCGCCGGCCGCGTCAGCCAGATCGAGCCCTTCACCGCGAGCAGCGTGGTGTCGATCACCACCGGCCCCGAGGTCGTGCCGTTGCTGACCAGCGTGCCGCGCGGCTGCAGGCTGTCGAGCGAGGCCATCAGCGTGTCCTTGCCGACCGAGTCGTAGACCACCGGCACGCCCTTGCCGCCGGTGATCTCGCGCACCTGCTTCGGGATCTCGCGCGCCAGGTCCTCGGGCTCATGCCGCCGGTGACGATGGTGTGCGCGCAGCCGTTGGCGCGCGCCACCGCGGCCTTCTCTTCGGTGCTGACGGTGCCGATCATCGTCACGCCGAGCGCGCGCGCCCATTGGCAGGCCACCAGGCCGACGCCACCGGCCGCGGCGTGGTACAGGATCGTCTCGCCGCCCTTCAGCGGGAAGACCTGGCGGAACAGGTACTGCGCCGTCATGCCCTTCATCATCAGCGTCGACGCGCTGCGGTCGCCGATGCCGTCGGGCAGCGGGATCAGCACCTCGGCCGGCATCACGCGCACGTCGGCGTACGCGCCCTGCGGGCCCGAGCAGGTAGCCGACGCGGTCGCCGACCCTGATGTCGGTGACGCCTGCGCCTACCGCCTCGACCACGCCGACCGCGTCACTGCCCAGCCCGCTAGGCAAGCGGCACGGGTAGCGCCCGGTGCGGAAGTAGATGTCGATGAAGTTCACCGCGACGTAGGTGTGGCGCACGCGCGCCTGGCCGGGGCCGGGGTCGCCGACCTCGACCGTTTCGAGCTTGCAGCGACTTCGGGACCGCCGGTTTCGTAGAAGCGAATGGCTTTGGACATGGGGTTCTCCGTATTCGTATGGGTTGGCGGCGCGCTCAGGCGGCAGCCGACTGATTGGCAGACAGTTGATCGATCAAGGCGTCGGCGCCGCGGCCATTCGCCGTAGCCCGACGCCGGGTTCAGGTGGCCGACTTCGCCCAGGTCGACGAGGCGGCTGCCCCAGGCTTCGGCCAGTTCGGCGACGCGCTCGAAGTCGGCCGAGCGGGTCGTTGCGGCTGGCAGCGACGATGCTCGGAAACGGCAGCGGCACGTCGCGGTACCGGCAGCCAGCCGCCGGCATGCAGTTCATGCAGCGTGGGATAGCCGCCGGGCAGCGGTTGCTCGAAGTCGGGCGGCGTAGCCAGCAGCGCGCCCAGTACACGGCCGCTGCGTCGCTGCGCCCAGTGCGCGAGCATGATGACCGCCGCCGCTGTGCGCGACGATGACCAGCGGCCCTTCGACCGCCTGCGCCGCGCGCTCGATGGCCACCACGCGCTGCGCGCAGGACAGGTCGACACGGCCCATCGGCGGCACGCTGGCCACCGGCCGGCCGGCGGCGCGCAGGCGCGCTTCGAGCAGCGTCTGCCAGTGCTGCGCGACCGGGTCGCGCAGCCCCGGCACGATCAGCACGGTGGGGTGATGTCGTCATGACAGCTTGCAGCGGGAGTGACGCGACCGGTCGGTCCGCGATTACTGGTTCAACTGGATGTTGAAGGCCTTGACGATCTGCGCATTGCGCTCGTAGTCGGCCTTCACCATCTGCGCCAGCTTGTCGGGGCTTTCGCTGACCGTCGGCTCGAAGCCGGCGGCGATCAGCCGCTCGCGCACCTTCGGCGACATCGCCGCCTTGACGGTGGCGATGTTGATCTTGCCGACGAGCTCGGCCGGCATCTTGGCCGAGACCACGGTGCCGACCCAGTTGGAGAAGTCGATCTCGGCGAAGCCGGCTTCGGCCGTCGTCGGCACGTCGGGCAGGTGCACCGAACGCGTCTTCGACGCCACGCCGTAGGCCTTCAGCTTGCCGCCCTTGATCTGCGGCAGCGAGGTGGCCATGCCGTCGAACATGATGTCGACCTGGCCGCCCATCAGGTTCTGCAGCGCAGGCGGCGAACCGGGAAAGGGCACATGCGTCAGGTCCAGCCCGGTCTTCTTCGCGAAGATCATGCCGGCGTAGTGCGAGCTGGTGCCGGCGGTGTACGACGCAAAGCTGCCCTTGCCGCCCTTGCTCGTCTTCAGGTAGTCGACCAGCGCCTTCACGTCGTTGGCCGGCACCGTCGCCGCCGCCACCAGCACCATGTTGGCGCGGCCGACCATCGTCACCGGCTTCACGTCCTTGACCGGATCGAAGCTGGTCTTCATCACCAGCGGGATCTCGGTCAGGATGTTGCTGGCCGTGACCATGATCGTCTGGCCGTCCGGCTGGCGCGGCGTTCAGCGCCTGCACCGCGATCGCGCCGCCGGCACCGGGCTTGTTCTCGACGATCACCGGCTGGCCGATCTCGGCCGAGATCGACTCGGCCAGGATGCGCGCGACCACGTCCATGGTGCCGCCGGCCGGCGCCGGCACGATCATCTTCACCGGCTTGGTGGTCCAGGCGTTCGCTGCCAGCGGCGCGGCGGCCATCGCCAGCAGGGCCGCCAGCGCCTTCAGGCGCAGGCGGTGTTTCGGGGTCTTCGTCATCTTTGTCTCCAGCTGTCTTGTGGGGTTCGAGTGAGGCTCAGGCCGCCTTGCGCAGGAAGCCCTGCTGCCGGCCCTTGGCGTTGGGCGCGAAGCCGTTGGCGGCCAGCGTTTCCTCGACCGTGTCGTAGAACACGCCGATCTTGCAGATCTCGCGCGCTTCCTTGCCGTTGGCGACCTCGCGGCCGAACTCGCGCGACGATGCGCACCAGCTGCTCGATCTGCTGCACCGTCGTCATCTTCGCGGTGCGCGACTGGTTCCACAGGTTGTCCTCGATGCCGCAGCGCACGTGCAGGCCCATGGCCATGCCCATCATGTTGATCGGCAGCACGTTGCGCATGCTGCTTTCCACCGTCAGCATCGGCGCCGTCGGGGATGGCGCGCAGGAAGCTGGCCAGGCTGTAGACCGTCGGCTGGTCCATGCCGCCGCCGATCGCCACCCAGTTGCACACCAGCGGACCCTTGTAGACGCCGCGGCGGATCAGACGCTCGACCGTCTCGTAGCTGTTGATGTTGTAGAACTGGAAGGCGCTCTGGATGCCGGCAGCCGACAGGCGGCGCACATGCTCCTCGAAGAACTCCGGGTTCGACGGCACGATCATGTTGGAGTAGGCGTGGAAGTTGGCCGGCTCGGCCAGCGAGGTGCCGGCAAGGTCGGCGGCCTCCATCTGCTCGGTCACGTTCATCTGCGTGGTGTTCACCGTCACCGTCACCTGGTCGGGCTTCGGGTCGAGCTCGGCCAGCATGTGGCGGGTGTCGTCGGACAGCCACTTCGCCGCCGCACCTTCGGTCGGGGGCGCGAAGGAGATCGAGCCGCCGACCTGGATGATCATGTCGGGCACGGCCTTGCGCACGCCGGCGATCAGCTCGTTGAACTTGGACAGCTGCTTGCTGCCCTTGCCGTCGAGTTCGCGCACATGCAGGTGCAGCACCGACGCGCCGGCGTTGTAGCAGTCGACCGCCTTCTGGACCTGCGCCTCCATCGTCACCGGAATGTCCTCGGGGAAGTCCGAGGGGATCCATTCGGGACCGTAGGGCGCGGCGGTGATGACCAGCTTGTCCTGGTTTTCGGGGAAGAGCGAGCCGTCGAGGAAGTTCATGGTGGATCCTTGTGAATGTGAGCAGATTGATCAGTAGGTGGCTTCGCCGACGATGCCGGCACGTTCCATCTTGCGGTGGCACGGCGGGTAGTCCATCACCGCGTAGTGCTGGGTGCAGCGGTTGTCCCACATCGCCACGCTGTTCGGCTGCCAGCGCCAGCGCACCTGGTACTCGGGGATCTGCGCCTGGCTGATCAGGTACTGCAGCAGCTGGCTCGCGCCCGGGCGCGTAGTCCTGGCCGACGCGCACGTTGTCGGCGTTGTGGAAGTTGGTGAAGTGCGTGGTGAAGGCGTTGACGAACAGCACCTTCTCGCCGGTCTCGGGGTGCGTGCGCACCACCGGGTGCTCGGCGTCCGGGAACTGCGCGTGCAGCGCCAGGCGCTTGTCGATCGGCATCGCTGCGCCGAAGCTGGCCTCGATGCTGTGGCGGGCACGCAGGCCGGCGATCTGCGTCTTGATGTGCCTCGGGCAGCTTCTCGTAGGCCAGCACCATGTTGGCCCACATCGTGTCGCCACCGACCGGCGGGCATTCGACGCAGCGCAGCACGCAGCCGAAGGGCGGCTTCTCGCGCCAGGTGGCGTCGGTGTGCCAGCTGTTCTCGTAGCGGTCGTTGGGTTGGTCGGGCGACTTGTAGATGCGCACCAGGCCGGGGTGGTCCGGGTCGCTGCCGGCGACCGGGTGGTCTTCGAGTTCGCCGAAGTGGCGCGCGAAGGCCACGTGTTCGGCGCGCGTGATGTCCTGGTCGCGGAAGAACAGCACGCGGTGCTTCAGCAGCAGCGCGCGAATTTCGGCCACCAAAGCGCTGTCACGCGACGCGACGCCCAGGTTGACGTTGCTCAGCAGCGCGCCGATGCTGCAGGTCAGCGGCTCGACCTTGATCGAGTCGGCCAGCGAGGCGGCGCGCACGACAGCCGGCGCTGCGCCGGGCTTGTCAAGGGTGGTACTCATGGTAGGGTGTCTCCTGCTCTACGAGGCTGGCATCAGGCCGCCTTCTATGGGCAGAAGTTTGCCGCTGCGCAGCGTCGCAGCTCCCCCCTTCGTGGAGGGGGGAGCCCCCTCCTTTCAGCTCATTCGGCGTCGAGCAGGCCGAGGATGCGCGCGCGCTGCGCCACCTGCTTGCGCGTGCCGGCGTCCAGCTTCGCGAACAGGTTCTTCATGTGCCACTTGATCGTGGCTTCGCCCACCTGCATGGCCAGCCCGATCTCCTTGTTCGACAGGTTGCGCGCCAGCAGTTCCAGCACCTCGCGCTCCTTCGGCGTGAGCGCCATGCTCGGCGTCGAGTGGGTCGAGGCCGTCTCGCGCGGCGGCTGCGGCGCTCGCATCGGCGCGGCCAGCGGGCCGGCCAGGTCGGTATCCGCCCCTGGCTGCGCGCGCAGCGCCTGGCGCGCCCAGTCGCCGAGCATCGGGTGGGCATCGTCGAAGACGCGCTCCAGGCCGTAGGCCTGCGCCAGGTCAGCGGCCTCGCGCAACAGGCCGAGCGATTTTTCGCCGCAGCGGTCGAGCACGAAGGCGCGCAGGCCCAGCAGCTCGATGTGCAGGCGCCCCTGCTTCAAGCTGCTGCGCCAGCGCGTCGGCGCGCGCCAGCGCGTCGAGCGCACGGCGCCAGTCCTGGGCCGCGATGGCGGCGTGGCCGAAGGCCAGTTCGCGCAGCACCTCGACGCTGCGCCGCCACAGCGCGGCCGGTCGGACCGTCGGCCAACAGCGCATCGATCTGCGCACACAGCTCGCGGCAGGTTTCCGCGCGGAAGCGGCGCGCATGCAGGCGCACCTGATAGACCAGGCTGGCGACGCACAGGCGCGGCAGCCGGCGCGCCACGCCCACCGCGTGCAGCGCGCCGAGCAGTTCCAGCGCGCGGTGCTCCGCGTCGTCGGCCATCGCGGCCTGGGCCATCGTGCGATAGCCCAGCAGCACGGTCTCCGGCAGCCCGCTGCGCTCCAGCACGTCCAGCCGGTTGGCCAGCAGCGCGGCGGCCTCGGCGGGCTGGTTGCGCTCCCACATCGCGGCGGCGAGCAGCGACGCCAGCATCGCGGCAAAAGGGGCGCGCCGGCCCAGGTGGCCTTCGGCCAGCGCCAATGCCGGGCGCAGCAGCTTCTCGGCCAGCAGCACCTGTCCTTCCCACAGGTAGCTCAGGCCGACGATGAAGTCGCCCCAGCGGCTGACGTAGCCCAGCGCCGGGTTCTGTTCGCTGCGCGGTGCCTGCTGCTGGCGCAGGCGGGCCAGCGCGGGTTCGCCGTCGAGCAGGGTGCGAAAGGCCGAGCGGTTGGCGTGGATCTTCAGCAGCAGCGGGTCGCGCAGCGGCGGCGCCTCGGCCCAGGGGTCGTGCAGCTCGGCGAAGCGGTCCGGATCGTCGGCGAACACCGCCGCACCGCTGAGGATCAGCGCGCATTCGCACTTCAGCGCGTCATCGACACCCGGTTGCGCCAGGATGCGCGCGACCAGGCGCTCGGCCTCGTCGTGGCGTTCGCTCAAGCCGAGCGACCAGGCCGCCGCCAGCAGCAGCCGAGGGCGCCGGTCGAGTTCGTCGGCGGGCAGCCGGTCGAGCCACTCGAGCACGCTGCCCTGGTGCCCGCGCGTCATCAGGGATTCGTACAGGCTGCGCTCGGCGAGGTCGTAGGCGTGGTCGTTCTGCCCTGCACTCAGTGCGTGTGCCGGCCGCATCCTCGATCAGCCCATGCGCGGCCAGCCAATCCGCGGCACGGGCGTGCAGCCTGGCCTGCTCTGCAGCGGGCAGCAAGGCAAATCGCTGGCGCAGCACGTCGCGCGCGAGGGGGTGCAAGCGCAGCCATTCGCTGCCCTCGGCGCCGATCAGCACCGGCGTATCGCGGGCCATGCGCGCCAGGCGCTCGGCTGCGTCGTCCGGCGCCACCAGCGCACTGCACAGGTCGGCATGCAGGTGGTCGAGGATGGCGATGCGGGTGAGGAAGGCGACGTCGGCCGCATCCAGGTTGGCCAGCAGCAGCGCGACGAAGTGCTCGCGCAGCACATGGCCCTGTGCCGCCGGCGCCGCCGTGGCGACACGCACGTCGCCGGCGCTGCCGATGGCCGACAGCGCGAGCTGCAGGCCCAGGGGCCAGCCTTCGGTCAGCTCGTGCAGGCGCGCGGCGTCGTCGTTGTCGATGCGGTGGCCGAAGTGCTTGTCCACGACTTCGAGCGTCTCTTCGAAGCGAAAGCGCAGCATCGCCTGCGTCACCACCGCGCACTGCCCGTAGGCGACGAGGTCGTCGATGCCCAGGTGACAGTCGGTGCGCGTGGCCACCACCACGCGCAGGTTGGGCGGTGCATTGCGCAGCACGTAGGCCAGCGCGTCGACCGATTCGCTCGGCAGCGCTCGGCCTCGTCCACGAACAGCACGATGTTGAGGGCCGTCTGCGCCACCTCGGCCAGCCAGACCGTGAACGCTTCCAGGCCCGCCGCCGGCTCGCGCGTCGAGCAGCGTGTGGCCGAAGCCCGGGCGTGCGGCCGACGTGCGCACCGCCAGCGCGAGCGCGCGCACCAGCCGTTGCGGGCTGTCCTGCGGCTGCGCCAGCACCCAGGCGACGACGGCGCCGTGCGCCAGATGTTCGCGCCGCCACTGCGCCAGCAGCGAGGTCTTGCCGAAGCCGGCCGGGGCCTGCACGAGGATGAGCGGGCGATCGCGCAGGCCGTCGCTGCCGGACATCAGGCGCGAACGGATCACCAGGTGGCGCTGCAGGCGCGGCGGCGTGACCTTGAGCAACAAGTCGTCGGCCGGCGCGCTGACGGACGGACCGTTCGGTTTCACGCTCTTGTCTGAAAGGCGTCCAGCGCCCGTACGGGTGACGGCGCCAGGCACCTGTGTGGCGGACTGCAGGCTGTCCATTTCAGGGATGGTAACCCTGCGCACGCCGGCGCACCGCGCCACCGCCCCCTCTTCGAGAGTAGGTGGGCGGGCGGCGTGCTGCCTACGATCGATCGGGTCGCATTCGGGCCCAGGGCGCAGCGCCGCTCGCCCGGCACGCGTGCGCCAGATCAACCCCATGTACCGCCGACTGCTGGTTCCCATCGACGACACCGCTCTGTCCATCGAAGCGGTGGGCAATGCGGTCGGCCTGGCACGTGCGCTTGGGTCGCACATCACCTTCTTCCATGCGGTGCCCGGCGATGTCGTCCGGGCACGCGATGACGTTGGCACCTCAGGCCTCGACGCGCCGGACCCTGCCGCCCACCCCCTCGTCGGCAAGGCCGGGGAACTGCTGGCCAAGGCGACTGCCGCCGCGCGTGCGTCCAGCGTGCCCTGCGATTCGAAGCTCGCATTCAGCGACCAGCCCGCCGCGGCCATGGTCGAGGCGGCACGCGGTGACGGCTGCGACCTGGTCTTCATGGCAACGCCATCACAACGTGGCGCGCCCGCCACGGCGCCGGCCTTCGTCACGGTGAACACGATCATGGGCGCCGGGTTGCCGGTGCTGGTGTCCCGCGCCGCGGACCCCGGGCCGTCGACGCGGGCCATCGGCATCATCCGCGACGAGCACCGCGCGCTGGCCGCGATGCTGCATGCCTGGATGCACGTGCTGGCGACGGCTCGAAGCGCAGGCGTGGCGGCCGATCCGGACTTGATGCGCGCTGCCGTGCGCTACCTCGAGGCCTTTGCCTTGGCGCTGCACGGCGCGAAAGAGGACGAGCATCTGTTCGCCCGCCTGCGCGCAGCGCACCAGCGAGGTGAACGCCGAACTGGACGAACTGCAGCGCCAGCACGCCGCGCGACCGCCAACACGTGGCCGACATGGCGGCACAGGTCGAAGCCCTGGCGAGCACATTCGGCGAGGCTGCGGTCAGCGCGACGCGGCAACTCGACGATGCGGTGCGCAGCTATGCCTCCTTCGTATGGGACCACCTGGGCCGCGAGGAAGGCGTCATCCTGCCGGCCGCCCAGCGGCACCTCGCCAGGCCGATTGGTCCGCAATCGAGGCGGCGTTCGCGAAGAACCGCGAGCCTGCGTTCGAGGGCGCGGCGGATGGCGTGCTCGGGCAACTGCTCTCGCACATCACCCTGGCCGCGCGGGACAGGTCATGACGCTGTCGAACATTCCGACCTGGCTGTGCCGCGTCCGGCCTTGCCCTATGCCCCCCCAACAAGAGGGGGGATCAACCCGCCGGCGATTCGAAGAATCGGCGCGCAGAAGGAGGGGCGAGATGAAGTACAAGATCCTGGCCGCAGCCGCCGCCGTGGCCCTTTGCGGTGCCACGCAGGCACAGAGCAACGAGCAGCTGAAGTCCATGCTCGACCAGGCCTTGAAGACCATCGACGACCTGAAGGGCCGGGTTCAGGCCCTCGAGGCGGACAAGCAAAAGGCCAGCTCGGCCGCGCCTGCCCCGGCCGCGGCCGCCGCACCGGCTTCCGGCAGCTGGGGTGCGCCGGTGGTGTCGGTCGGCACGCGCGCCGAAGACGCCAGCCTGCCCGACGCCGACAAGGCGCGCATCGAGGTCTACGGCCAGGTCATGCTGGATTCGATCTACGACTTCAAGCGCATGAACCCGGACTTCAGCGCGACGATGCGGCCATCGCAGATCCCGGTGAACTGCCCGGGCGATGCAGGCTGCGGCCGTGACGGCAACTGGGTCTTCAGCGCGCGGCAGTCGAGCCTGGGGCTGCGCTCGTTCATCCCCACCTCGTGGGGACTGGTCAAGACCGACCTGAGCTTCGACCTGTTCGGCAGCGACGGCAGCACCTCGATCCACTGGCTCAGCATCTGGGCCGAACTGGGCATGTTCGGCGCCGGCCAGACCTACTCGAACTTCATGGACATCGACGTGTTCCCGAACACCATCGACTACTGGGGCCCGAGCGGCATGGTCTTCGTGCGCAACCCGCAGTTGCGCATCACGCCGTGGAGCCAGGACGGCATGGGCCTGAGCTTCTCGCTCG
>CAVURQ010000003.1:0-347746 GCA_963743935.1 uncultured beta proteobacterium
ATGTCGGCGACGAGAAAACGGCCCTCGTAGGTGGCGCCTGCCAGCGGCTCGTGCATCGCATGGCGGGTGACGCTGTGCGCACCGCCGGCGCCGATGACGATGTCCGGCTGCACCCGCTCGATGCGGCCGTCGGCGTGCTTCAGTTCGATCTCGCCGCCGGCGGCATCCGCATCCAGGGCCGCCGCAGTGATGCCGCGTTCGACGCGGCCACCCAGCGCGATGAGGCGCTCTTCCAGGATGCGCTGGGTCTGCGTACTGCGGCAGGCTGCATTCGAAGCTGTGGCGGCAGTCCAGGCCGTCGAAGCGCAGCGACTGCAGCGGGGACAAATCGGGGCCGTACAGGCGAAAGCCGTGCACCGGCGTCGATGCGTCCAGAAAGTCCTGCAGCAGCCCCACCGATTCCAGGATCTCCAGGGTGCCGGGCTTGATGGCGGTGCCGCGGGCCTGGCGGTGCGGCGCCGTGTCGCGCTCGACCAGCCGTGCGGCGATGCCGTGGCGGGCCAGTTCGGCTGCGGCAAAGAACCCGGCGGGGCCGGCGCCGATGATCAGCACGTTCATCAAGGCATCTCCTGTCCTGGCCGGATGCTACCGTTCCGAAGAGCGCTATCTTCGGGGCCATCGCCGCATGCCGGCACCACCAGGAGAACCCGATGAGTCTCAGCCACCTGCTGGCCCGCCAGGCGCGGCTGCAGCCGCAGCGCGACGCCATCTTCGAAGGCACCCGGCCGTGGGCCACCTACGGCCAGTGGGCCGCGCGCAGCGCCGGCCTGGCACGCGACTGCGCAGCGCCGGCCTGCAGCCCGGCGACCGGGTGGTGATCTTCATGCGCAACCATCCGCGCTACCTGGAGCTGCTGTGGGGCGCCTGGTGGGCCGGGCTGGTGGTGGTGCCGGTCAATGCCAAGCTGCACCCGGCCGAGCTGGAATGGATCATCGGCAATGCCGACGCGCGCTGGGCCTTCGTCACGCGCGACGTGGCGCCGATTGCCGCTGGCCGGCCTGCAACAGCAGGTGGACATCGAGTCGGCCGAAGCCGATGCGCTGCTGGCACGCGCTGGACGACGCCGAAGCACCGGTCGAGCGCGCGCCCGACGATCTGGCCTGGCTGTTCTACACCAGCGGCACCACCGGCCGGCCCAAGGGCGTGATGCTGACGCAGCGCAACCTGATGACGA
Organism: uncultured beta proteobacterium; assembly: GCA_963743935.1. Classification (GTDB taxonomy): domain Bacteria; phylum Pseudomonadota; class Gammaproteobacteria; order Burkholderiales; family Burkholderiaceae_C; genus Rubrivivax. Next base: position 1,175 of record CAVURQ010000003.1, read on the forward strand.
TGGGGCTGGGCTACTTCGTCGACGTCGACGCCATCGCGCCGAGAGGACGCGATGGTCTATGCGGCGCCGATGTCGCACGGCTGCGGCCTCTACGCGATCCCGCACCTGATGGCCGGCGCGCGCCACGTGGTGCCGGCCAGCGGCGGCGTCGATCCGGCGGAGCTGTTCGCGCTGGGCCGCGCGCTCGGGCCGCTGTCCACCTTTGCCGCGCCGACCATCGTCAAGCGCCTGGTCGACCACGCCGAAGCCGCCGGGCTGACACCGGCCGATGCGGCGGCATGCTTCAAGACCATCGTCTACGGCGGTGCGCCGATGTACCAGGCGGACATCGAGCGTGCGCTGCGCGTGATGGGCCCGCGCTTCGTGCAGATCTACGGCCAGGGCGAGACGCCGATGGTGGGCACGGCGCTGTCGCGCCGCCATCTGGCCGATGACGCTGCACCCGCGGCAGCGCGAGCGCCGCGCCTCGGTGGGGGTGGCGCAGACGCCGGTGCAGGTGCGGGTGGCCGACGAGCAGGGCCGCGACGCTGCCCGTCGGCGACATCGGCGAAGTGCTGGTGCGCGGCGACACCGTGATGGCCGGCTACTGGCGCAACCCCGAGGCGACGGCCGCCGCCATCCGCGACGGCTGGCTGTGGACCGGCGATGTCGGCTGCCTCGATGCCGACGGCTTCCTGACGCTGAAGGACCGCAGCAAGGACCTGCTGATCAGCGGCGGCTCCAACATCTATCCGCGCGAGGTCGAGGAGGTGCTGCTCACCGCACCCGGCGTGGCCGAGGCGGCGGTGGTCGGCGCGCCCGACGCCGAATGGGGCGAGGTGGTGGTGGCCTTCGTCGTGGCGCAGCCGGGGCGTGGTGCTGGATGCGGCCGCGCTGGATGCGCACTGCCTGCAGCACATCGCGCGCTTCAAGCGGCCCAAGCGCTACGTCTTCGTCGAGGCGCTGCCGAAGAACAACTACGGCAAGGTGCTGAAGACCGAACTGCGTGCGCGGCTGCGCGAGCTGAGGCGCTTCAGAACTTGCCGTACTTCAGGTAGGCCTCGACCGGGTCCATGCCCGACACCAGCGCGCGGCGCATGTCGCTTTCGGTGGCGACGACCTCTTCGGTCTTGCGTCACCACCTCTTCGGCGATCTCGGCCGGGATGATGACCACGCCGTCGCGGTCGCCGAGCAGGCAGTCGCCGCTGCGGATGGTGACGCCGCCGATGTCGATCGGCTCGCCGTAGGCATGCGGGATCCAGCGCGCGACGATGTCCGACGGCGTGAGGAACGAGCAGAACACCGGGAAGCCCTGTTCCAGCACCAGGTCGGTGTCGCGCGAGCCGCCGTCGACCACGTAGCCGAGCACGCCGCGCGCGGCCAGCGTCTGCGCCGACAGCTCGCCCATCAGCGCCACCTCGTGGTTGTGCGGCTGGCACACCACCACGTGGCCGGCCGGCGCCTTGGCCAGCAGCGTGCACCAGCCGAGCAGGCAGTCGTGCCGGCTCTTGCTGCGGTCGATGTGGCCGGCCACGGTCCACACCGGGCCGGCCAGCTTCTGGCCCGGCGTGATGCACTTGATGGACGGCGGCAGCACGATGTGCTCGTGGCCCATGCCGCGCAGCACGTCGTGCACGGCACCGGAATAGCAGGCGGCGAGGCGTTCGGTCAGCGTGGGCATGGTCGCACGTCTCAGGCTTTGTCGGCGGAGCGCATTGTCGCCGGCCCACCAGTCGCCGCCGAAGTGCGGCAGCAGAAAGTCGACGAAGCCGACCACCTTGGTCGGCACCAGCCGCGGCGAGCTGAACACCGCGTGGATCTCCTGGGCCGGCAGCGTCCACTGCGTCAGCAGCGGCTGCACCACGCCGTCGCGCACCGAGTCGTGGGCCACGTACCAGGGCAGGGCGGCCAGGCCCAGGCCGTCGCGCACCGCAGCCAGCAGCGCCGACAGGTTGTTGCTGCGCAGCGGGCCCTTGACCGGCACGCTCTGGCTGCGGCCGTCGGCGCCGCTGAAGTGCCAGCGCTCGTCGCCCTGCACGCTGCTGTAGATCAGCGCGTCGTGGCGTGCTCAGTTCGGCCGGCTCGGCCGGCGTGCCGCGGCGCTGCAGGTAGCCGGCCGAAGCCACCACCACCCACGGGTTGGCGCCCAGGTAGCGCGCGCCCAGCGACGAATCGGCCAGCCGGCCCATGCGGATGGCCAGGTCGATGCCCTGTTCCACCAGGTTGACGTAGCGGTCGTCGAAGCTCAGGTCGATCTGCAGCCCCGGGTGCTGCTGCATGAAGCGCAGCACCAGCGGCGTCAGCACGCGCCGGCCGAAGGCCACCGAGGTGCTGATGCGCAAGGTGCCCTGCACGCGCGACTGCATCAGCGCGGCCAGGTTGTCGGCGTCTTCCAGCTGGCGCGCGATGGCCTTGCACTTGTCGTAGTAGGCCGCGCCCACCTCGGTGGGCGTGACGCCGCGCGTGCTGCGGTGGAACAGCCGCGCGCCCAGCCGCGCTTCCAGCGCCGCCACGTGCTTGGTGGCGGTGGGCTGGGTGATGCCGAGGTCGGCCGAGGCCTTGCTGAAGCTGCCGGTCTCGACCACGCGGATGAAGAGCTGCAGCCCGGCGACGGTGTCCATGCGGCAACTGTAGCGCTCGGCTAAGCTCCGCCCATGCACTACGACACCGCCAAACGCGACCACGGCCTGCCGCACGACCCCTTCAAGGCGCTGGTGGTGCCGCGGCCCATCGGCTGGGTGTCCACGCTCGGCAAGGACGGCGTGGCCAACCTCGCGCCCTACAGCTTCTTCAACGCGGTGAGCGACCGCCCGCCGATGCTGATGTTCAGCTCCGGCGGCCACAAGGACAGCCTGCGCAACATCCTCGACACGGGCGAGTTCACCTTCTCCATCGCCACCTGGGCGCTGCGCGAGGCGATGAACCTCAGCTCCGCGCTGGTGGCGCCCAGCGTCGACGAGTTCGAGCTGGCCGGGCTGACGAAGGCGGCATCGCACTTCGTCAAGCCGCCGCGCGTGGCCGAGTCGCCGGCCGCCTTCGAATGCAGGCTGTGGCAGACGCTGCCGCTGCCGGCGCCGCCGCGCGGCGAGGGCTACACCGTGGTCATCGGCAGCGTCGTCGGCGTCTACATCGACGACGCCTTCATCCAGGACGGCCTGGTGCAGAGCGGCGCGATGCGCGCGCTGGCGCGGCTGGGCTACATGGACTATTCGGTGCTGACGCCGGAAGCGATGTTCACGATGAACCGGCCGCTGGCCAGCGACGATGGGCTTGGCGCCAGCGTCAAACCCGGCCCATGGGACGGCGTCTACCGCTGAGGCTTGGCGCGTCGGCGAGCGGCTAAGCTCGCAGCTCCGCAACACCAAGGAGACGCGGGCATGCCAAGCCTGGACATCGGTTTCATCGGCCTGGGCGTGATGGGCGCGCCGATGGCCACCCACCTGGCCCGCGCCGGCCACCGGCTGACGCTGCACGACGCCGACCCGGCCGTGGCGCGCGCGCTGGCAAAGACGCTGGGCGACGCGGCGCAGGCGGTGGACTACACCGGCCGCGCTGGCGCCGCGCTGCGACATCGTCATCACCATGCTGCCCAACGGCCAGGTGGTGCAGCAGGTGGTGCAGGGTGAACAGGGCCTGCTGCAGGGCCTGAAGCGCGGTGCGCTGCTGCTCGATTGTTCGTCGGCCGAACCCTGGCTGACGCAGGCCACCGCAGCGGCTGCTGGCCGAGCGCGGCGTGGCCATGGTCGACGCGCCGGTGTCCGGCGCGCAATGGGGCGCGCAGGAAGCCAAGCTGGTGTTCATGGTCGGCGGCGCATGCGGCCGATGTGGCGCGCGTGCGCCCGCTGCTCGACGTGATGGGCCGCGCCGTGCACCACGTGGGCGCGCTCGGCGCCGGGCATGCGATGAAGTGCATCAACAACCTCATCACCTCGATCACCTTCAGCGCCACGATGGAAGGCCTGGTGATCGGCAAGCGCTACGGGCTGGACCCGGCGGCGATGGTCGACGTGCTGGACCAATCGACCGGCGGCTCGTGGATCACGCAGAACCACATCCGCCAGCGTGTGCTCAGCCGCAGCTTCGACGACCCCTTCAAGCTGGAGCTGATGCTCAAGGACATGGGCATCGCGCTGGAACTGGGGCGCGAGGCGCAGTTGCCGTTGCCGCTGTCGGCATTGGGCCAGCAGCTGTGGCGCGCCGCGGCGCTGGCGGCCGGCCCGGGCGCCAGCGTCAGCGAGCTGGCGCGCTGGGTCGAGCAGCAGGCCGGCACGGCCGTCACGCCGGGCGCTGACGTATGAGCGCGCCGGGCCGCTCCCAAGCGCTCATCCCGCAGCGCACAGCGCGGAGGGTCGACCAGTGAGCATCGAACAACACTTCGCCGACTTCGTCTGCACGCTGCAGGCCGGCGACGTGCCGGCCGATGCCCGACGCATCGTGCGCCAGGTGCTGCTGGCCGCCACCGGCGCGGCGGTGGCCGGCGCGGGCGAGGACGGCATCGCGCCGTTGCGCGAGCTGCTGCTGGAGCGCGGCGGCGCCGCGCAGGCGACGAGCTTCGTCTTCGGCGACCGCCTGCCCGCCAGCCGCCGCCGCGCAGCTCAACGGCACGATGTGCCGCGCGCTCGACTACTGCGACGCGATGGCGCCGGGCATCCACATCGGCTCGTCGCTGATCCCGGCGGCGCTGGCCGCGGCCGAACTGGCCGGCGGCTGCAGCGGGGCGGAGTTCCTGGCCGCGCTGGCGGCCGGCGCCGAGATCAGCTCGCGGCTGAACCTGTCCGAAGCGCAGTACGACGGCTTCGACCCGACCGGCATTGCCGTGGTCTTTGCGCCGACGGCTGCCGCGGCGCGCATCCTCAAGCTGACACCCCAGCAGACGCTGCACGCATTGGCGCTGGCCTTCAACCGCTGCGGCGGCAGCTTCCAGAGCAACATCGACGGCTCGCTCGCGGTGCGCGCCATCCAGGGCTGGGTGGCCGAAACCGGCGTGGTCTGCGCGCAGATGGCGCAGCGCGGTTTCACCGGCCCGGTGAACTTCCTCACCGGCATCTATGGCTACGGCCACCTCTACGGCCGCGGCCAGCTCGACGTGCAGGCGCTGGCCGCGGGGCTGGGCAGCGAATGGCGGCTGCTGCGCATGATGTTCAAGAAGTACCCGAGCTGCGGCGCCACCCAGGGCATGACCGAACTGGTGCTGCAACTGGTGGCCGAGCTGGACCTGCAGCCCGAGCAGGTGAGGGCGGTGCGCGTGGTGCTGCCGCCCTATTCCCACAAGCTGGTGGGGCAGGCCTGGCGCATCGGCGACAACCCGCGCGTGGACGCGCAGTTCAGTGCGCAGTACTGCGTCGCCAATGCCATCGTGCGGCGCGGCTCGGCGCTGCCGCACTTTCGTGTCGAGGCGGTGCGCGACGCGGGGTTGAGCCGGCTGATCGAGCGCGTCACAGTCGAGGCCGATGTGGCGCTCAATGCCCGCGGCCACACGGCGGTGGACGTGCTGCTGCACACCGACGACGGGCGCACCCACGCACGTTCGCTCGACTTCGCGCCGGGCTTTCCCGACAACCCGCTCAGCGACGCGCAGCAGCAGGCGCGTTTCGATGACTGCATGGCCTATGCGCCACGGCCGCCCGCGCCGCAGCGTTTGGCCGGGTTCCTCGACGGAGTGCAGCGCCTCGGTGAGCTGGATGACGTGCGTATGCTGGCGGCGTTGCTCGTTGCCTGAGCCTGCCCGCGCCGCGCGGCCAAGGCGGCCGCTCGACGGGTGGTCAGGCGCTCGCCGCGGCGGGGCTGCCCAGACTGGCGTGCTCGCCATATTGACAGCGCGCCGGGTGGCCCCTACAAGCTCCGCTGATGAAGATCTTCCTCAGTCATGCGAGTGAGAGCAAGGCACTGGTGCGCCGGCTGACCGAGCCGCTGCCCGCGCACGTGTCGATCTGGCTCGACCGCGATGCCATGGCGCCGGGCCAGCGCTTCGCGCCGCGCATCGAGTCGGCGATCCGCAACGACTGCGATTTTGTGCTGCTGTTCATCGACGAGCATGCGCTGGCCTCGGACTGGGTACGGCGCGAGACTGCGCTGGCGCTGCAGCGGCAGCAGGCGTTGCAGCGCGCCTATGTGTTGCCGGTGCTGCTGCAGGACGTGGGCACGCGCATGAAGACGCTGGGCATCGATCCCGAGGAGATGCTCTATCTGGAGGCCATCGACCACAGTGACGAAGGCATTGCTGCCGCCGCGCGCACGCTGGCCGACGAGCTGTTCAAGCACGCCAGCATGATGATCGAGACGCTGCGCAGCGCCGACCGTCGCCGCATGCTCGACGAACTGGCCGACGAAAGCACCGAGTTCAAGCAGGTGGCCTTCAGGTGGCAGGCTTCGATGGGCAACAGCCTGGCCGTGCTGTCGGTCAACCAGGCGGCCTTCGACCATGTGCGCGACAGCGTGGCCGCCTACAACGCGGTGTGCGAACGCTTCATCCCGCGGTTGGCACTGCACCGCGACCGCATCACCTCGGCCTGGCGCGAGCGCCGCAGCCTGTGCGAGGACGTGCGCGAGGTGCTGGCCTCGATCGAGAACGATGTCTATCGCGGAGCGATGTTCCGGCTGAACGAGGTCATCGAGTCGATCCACCATCTCGACGCCTGCGGGGGCGCGCCGCCGCAGGAGATCGCGCAGCTCGATGCCCAGAAGGAAGCGCTGAACGCGGCTGCCCGCGCCGCGCTCGAGCGCATGAGCGCACAGGTGGCCGAGCTGATCGGCGATCTGGACAGCGAGCTGGAGTGAGCGATGCCGTTGACTCGCCGCCGCCTGCTGCAGTGGCCGCTGGCGACCTGCGCCTTGCCGGCCGCCGCTGCCGGTGCCACGCTGCCGCTGCAGCTGCTGCGCACCGGTGACCTGGGCGGCCTGCCCTGGGTGGAGATCGATCTGCAGGGCCGGGCCACGCGCTGGCTGGTCGACAGCGGCGCCAGCGCAGCGCTGGTGTCGCCGGCGTTGGCCGAACGTCTGGCGCTGCGTCCGCTGTCGCCGGTGCGCGTGGCCATGGCCGGCGGGACGCAGACCTTGCAGCGCGCCGTGCTGCCGCCGTTACCGGGAGCCGGCATGGGCACCGACACGCCGGCCTTCGTGCTCGACCTTCGGCAGCTGCTCGGCGCCACCGGCGCCGCACTCGACGGTGCGTTGGGCGCGCCCTGGTTGCGTGAGCGCCGCACCCGCTTCGATTTCGCCGGCGGCACGGTGCAGTGGAGCCAGTCGGACGGCACCGTGCCCGACGGTGCAGCGGTGTTGCCGTTGCGCTGGGACGAGGGTCTGCCGGTGGTCTCACTGGCCCTCGGCGCACGCGCGGCCGACGATTTTGTGTTCGACACCGGCAATGCCGGCGCGATGCTGCTGTTTGCCCGGCGCGCCGAGTCGCTGCTCGCCGACGCGCCGCCGCTGCCGGAGACGGCGGTGCGCGAGCTCGGTGGGGTCGTGCGCGCGCGCCTGGCGCGGCTGGACCGGGTGAGCGCGCCGGGCTGGGTGGCCCGGCAGGTTCCGGCGGCGCTGGAATCCGGTTCGGCCGCCCGCCGCGGCCAGCATTTCGAGCGTCTGGCCGGCAGCCTGGGCGTGGCTCTGTTCGAGCCCGGCGCGGTCACGCTGGACGGCCCCGGCAACCGCCTCGTCGTCGAATTGCCCGGCCTGCCCGAACCGCCACCGCTGCCGGGCGGCTTCGGCTTGCGTTTGGAGGCCGGCAGCTCGCTGACGGTGAGCGCGGTGTTCGAGACCGGCCCGGCCGCCGCGGCCGGCCTGGCCGCGGGCGACCAGGTGCAGGCCATCGACGGCGCCGACGCTCGCCAGTGGAGCGTGCCGCAGGCCTGGGCGTCGCTGGCCGGGCGCGAGGCCTGCACCTTGCAGGTCTATCGACAAGGGAGGTCGCATCGCGCCGAACTGCGGCGCGAGCGCTTCTTTCCCCTGCTGCGCTGAAAGCGGCTCAGCAGGCGGCGCTGCCCTGGCGGCGTTCGAGTTCCAGCACCTCGTTGCCACGAGTCAGGCGCATGCCCGACACGCCGATGAATCTGCCGCTCCAGGCGACGCCCTGGATGGTGAAGGACTGGATCGTCGTCTCGAAGGGGCCGGCCGCGTTGCGGATGTCCGCCGGCACGATGTTCACCGCCACCGGCACGTTCGGCGTGCCCAGTTCGCAGCCGGTGCTGTTGTCGCTGAAGGCAAAGCGCCGCTGGCCGTTCTGCAACTCGACCCAGATGCCCTGGTTGAGCGGCGGTGTGAAGTTGAAGAACATGCGCACCGAGCCGCTGTTGGACAGCGCCTGGTTGATGTTCACGTACTCGCCACTGAAGCAGCCACTCAGCTCCAGCCTTCGCCTGTCGGCGCTGCCGTTGCCGCCCGCCGAGCAACTGCCGTCGGGCAGGTTGCTGGTGTAGGTGAGCGGAAAGCTGGAGGCGAAGACATCCTGGCCGCCGACAGGCTGGATGTTGATGAAGCAATCCTCATTGCCGCCGGGGCCGCAGTTGCTGCGCAGCTGAAGCCCGGCCTGCGCCGGATCGTCGTCCTGGAACCAACTGCCACCCGCCGATCCGATGAAGCCCAGCACCAGCAGCGCACCACCGCCGCAGGCGGCCAGCGTGATCGATGCAACCAGCGTGGGCACCGCAAGCAGCGCGCGCCGGGACGAGGGTCTTTGCATGATGAAACTCCTGCTCCAAAGAGTGTGGCACTGGGCTTCTAGTCCAACGGCGCAGAATTCGCAATCCCCACCAGACTCCGCATGGAAATAGCGTCGCATCCAAGCAGCCCTGCGCTCGGGCCATTCCGGCACGGAATAGCTTATATCTGCGGGCTGGACTTCTCATGGCGAGTGCGATGCCCGACCATTGCTGCCATCCAATCTAGGAGATCTCCATGGCAAAGATGAAGGCCATCATGGCCGCGGTGCTGGTGATGGAAAAGGAAGGCGTGTCGCAGGCCTTCGGCGTGCCCGGCGCGGCCATCAACCCGCTGTACGCCGCGTTGCGCGAGCGCGGCACCATCGCCCACGTGCTGGCGCGCCACGTCGAGGGCGCCTCGCACATGGCCGAGGGCTACACGCGCGCGGTGGCCGGCAACATCGGCGTGTGCATCGGCACCTCGGGGCCGGCGGGCACCGACATGATCACTGGCCTGTATTCGGCCATCGCCGACAGCATCCCGATCCTGTGCATCACCGGTCAGGCGCCGCGCGCGCGGCTGTACAAGGAAGACTTCCAGGCGGTGGATATCGAGTCCATCTCCAAGCCGGTGACGAAGTGGAGCGTCACCGTGCGCGAGCCGGCGCAGGTGCCGCGCGCCTTCCAGCAGGCCTTCCACCTGATGCGCTCGGGCCGGCCCGGTCCGGTGCTGATCGACCTGCCCTTCGACGTGCAGATGGCCGAGATCGAGTTCGACATCGAGACCTACGAGCCGCTGCCGGCCTACAAGCCCGCCGCCACGCGCAAGCAGGTCGAGAAGGCCATCCAGATGCTGCAGGCCGGCCGAGCGGCCGTTGATCGTGTCCGGCGGCGGCGTCATCAATGCCGATGCCAGCGCGCTGCTGCAGCAATTTGCCGAACTCGTCGACGTGCCGGTGATCCCCACGCTGATGGGCTGGGGCAGCATCCCCGACGACCACCGCCTGATGGCCGGCATGTGCGGGCTGCAGACTTCGCACCGCTATGGCAACGCCACGATGCTGGCCAGTGACTTCGTGCTCGGCATCGGCAACCGCTGGGCCAATCGCCACACCGGCTCGACCGAGGTCTACTGCAAGGGCCGCACGTTCGTGCACGTGGACATCGAGCCGACGCAGATCGGCCGCGTCTTCACGCCGGATCTGGGCATCGTCTCGGACGCCAAGGCCGCGTTGCAGTTGTTCGTGCAAGTGGCCAGCGAGATGAAGGCCGCCGGCAAGCTGAAGGATCGCAGCGAGTGGGTCGAACAGTGTCGCGAACGCAAGCGCACGATGCTGCGCAAGACCAACTACGAAGCGGTGCCGATGAAGCCGCAGCGTGTCTACCAGTGCATGAACAACAACTTCCCGCGCGACACCACCTATGTGTCGACCATCGGCTTGAGCCAGATCGCCGGTGCGCAGTTCCTGCATGTCTTCGGCCCGCGCCAATGGATCAACTGCGGCCAGGCCGGCCCGCTGGGCTGGACCATTCCCGCCGCCTTGGGCGTGCGCGCGGCCGACCCCGGCCGCACCATCGTGGCGTTGTCGGGCGACTACGACTTCCAGTTCATGATCGAGGAGCTGGCGGTCGGCGCGCAGTTCAAGCTGCCCTACATTCACATGGTGGTCAACAACTGCTACCTCGGCTTGATCCGGCAAAGCCAGCGCGGCTTCAGCATGGACTACTGCGTGCAGCTGGGCTTCGACAACATCAACGCGCCGCAGCTGCAGGGTTACGGCGTGGACCACAAGTCGGTGGTCGAAGGCCTGGGCTGCAAGTTCGTGCGTGTGTACAAGCAGGAAGAGATCACGCCGGCCATCCAGCAGGCGAACGCCTGGATGGCCGAGTTCAAGGTGCCGGTGGTGATCGAGGTCATGCTGGAGCGCGTGACCAACATCTCGATGGGCACCGAGATCGACGCCATCAACGAGTTCGAGGAACTGGCCACCAGCATCGCCGACGCGCCCACCGCCATCGGACTTCTAGACTGACCAAGGAACCCTCCATGCCCCAGTTCGCCGCCAACCTGACGATGCTCTTCAACGAGCATCCGTTCCTCGACCGCTTCGAGGCCGCCGCCAAGGCCGGCTTCAAGGCGGTGGAGTTCCTGTTTCCGTATGCCTACCCCGTGGCCGAGTTGCAGAAGCGCCTGAAGGACAACGAGCTGAAGCTGGTGCTGCACAACCTGCCGGCCGGCGACTGGGACGCCGGTGACCGCGGCATGGCCTGCCACCCGGAGCGTGTCGAGGAGTTCCGCGCCGGCGTGGCACGCGGCATCGAGTACGGCACGGCGCTGGGTGTGCCGCACCTCAACTGCCTGGCCGGCAAGGCGCCGTCCGGCATCGACGACGCCACCTTGCGCCGCACCTTCGTCGCCAACCTGCGCTTCGCCGCGGCCGAGTTCAAGAAGGCGAAGCTGAACCTGCTGATCGAGCCGATCAACCGCTTCGACATTCCCGGCTTCTATCTCAACTTCACCGCGCAGGCGCTGTCGATCCTGGACGAGGTGGGCGCGGACAACGCCTATGTGCAGTACGACATCTACCATGCGCAGCGCATGGAAGGCGAGCTGGCCAACACGCTGAGCGCGCAGCTCGCGCGCATCGGGCACATCCAGTTGGCCGACAATCCGGGGCGCAACGAACCGGGCACGGGCGAGATCAACTACGCCTTCCTGTTCGCCCACCTCGACCGCATTGGCTACAAGGGTTGGGTGGGCTGCGAATACAAACCCGCTGCGCGCACCGAAGACGGCCTGGGCTGGATCACGAAGCTCAACCCCGACCATTGAACCGGAACACATCGATGACCACACAACCCCTCAAGCTGGGCTTCATCGGCCTGGGCATCATGGGCGCGCCGATGGCGCTGCACCTCGTCAAGGCCGGACACCCGCTGTTCGTGCACACGCGCAGCAAGCTGCACGCCGAACTCGCCGCCAGCGCGGCGACGCAGTGCAGCAGTGCCAAGGACGTGGCCGAACGCGCCGACATCGTCTTCACGATGGTGCCCGACACGCCGGATGTCGAGGCGGTGCTGTTCGGCGAGAACGGTGTCGCTGCCGGCTTGTCGAAGGGCAAGATGGTCGTGGACATGAGCTCGATCTCGCCGATCGAGACCAAGGCCTTCGCCAAGAAGATCAACGCGCTCGGCTGCGACTACCTGGACGCGCCGGTGTCCGGCGGCGAGGTCGGCGCCAAGGCGGCGTCGCTGACCATCATGGTCGGCGGCCCGGACAGCGCCTTCGAGCGTGTCAAGCCGCTGTTCGAGCTGATGGGCAAGAACATCACGCTGGTCGGTGGCAATGGCGACGGCCAGACCACCAAGGTCGCCAACCAGATCATCGTCGCGCTGAACATCGCCGCCGTGGGTGAAGCGCTGGTCTTCGCCAGCAAGGCCGGCGCCGACCCGGCCAAGGTGCGCCAGGCGCTGATGGGCGGCTTCGCGTCCAGCCGCATCCTGGAAGTGCATGGCGAGCGCATGATCAAGCGCACCTTCAACCCGGGATTCCGCATCGGGCTGCACCAGAAGGATCTGAGCCTGGCGCTGGCCGGCGCGCGCGCGCTGGGTGTGTCGCTGCCGCAGACCGCCAGCGCCGCGCAATTGATGCAGGCCTGCGCCGCCAACGGCATGCAGGACCTGGACCATTCGGCGCTGGTGCGCGCGCTCGAATTGATGGCGAACCACGAAGTGGCGTGATGTGGCCCACCCCCGCAGCGCCTTCGGCGCTCCCCCTCGAGGGGGCGCCGCTGGCGGACCGGCGAAGCCGGATCCGCGGCGTCTGCTCGATGAGGCCGTGCGCGCGATTTGAGGCATGACTGCCAACTTGGACGCCGGCGCCCATCCGCGCGAGTTCCTGCGTGCGCTGTACGACGCCGCCGTGGCGCGCGCGCTGCCGGCGCACAACACGGCGCCTTTTCTGCCCGAAGCCGCCGAAAGGGCCGCACGCTGGTGCTGGGCGCCGGCAAGGCCGGTGGTGCGATGGCCGAAGCGGTGGATGCCCTGTGGCCCAGGGATGCACCGCTGTCCGGCCTGGTGGTCACGCGCTACGACCATGTGCCGCCGCGGTACAAGTCGAAGCCGGGTCGCATCGAGGTGGTCGAAGCCTCGCACCCGGTGCCGGACGCCGCGGGCGCGCGCGCCGCGCAGCGCATCTTCGATCTGACGCAGGGCCTGACGGCGGACGACCTGGTGCTGTGCCTGATCAGCGGCGGCGCGTCGGCGCTGCTGTCGCTGCCCGCGGCGGGTCTGACGCTGGACGACAAGCGCGCCGTCAACAAGGCGCTGCTGAACAGCGGCGCGGCCATCGACGAGATGAACTGCGTGCGCAAGCACCTGTCCGCCATCAAGGGCGGGCGGCTCGCCGCGCGTTGTGCGCCGGCGCGCGTGGTCACGCTGCTCATCAGCGACGTGCCAGGCGACGCGCCCGAGGTCATCGGCAGCGGCCCCACCGTGGCCGACTCGAGCACCTGCGCCGACGCACTCGGCATCCTGCAGCGCTATGGCATCGACATTCCGCCGGCGGCGCGTGCAGGATTGGAAAGCGCTGCCTACGAAACGCCGAAGCCGGGCGATGCCTGTTTCGCCGGCCATGAAGTGCACATGATCGCCACGCCACAGCAGAGCCTGGAAGCCGCGGCGCTGTTGGCGCGGCAAGCCGGGCTGGATGCGCACATCCTCAGCGACGAGATCGAAGGCGAATCGCGCGAGGTCGGCAAGGTGCATGCCGCGCTGGCGCGCGCCGTGGCGCGGCGCGGCACGCCCTTCGCCAAGCCCTGCGTCATCCTCAGCGGCGGCGAGACCACGGTCACGGTGAAGAGCAAGGGAAGCCGGGGCGCGAAGGGTGAGGCCGCCCCTGGCCGGGGCGGCAGGGCGACCGAGTTCCTGCTCGGCTGCGCCATCGCGCTGCAGGGCGAGCCGGGTGTGTACGTGCTGGCGGCCGACACCGACGGCATCGACGGCATCGAGGACAACGCCGGCGCCATCGTCACGCCCGACACGCTGGCCCGCGCTGCCGCGGCCGGCCTGAAGGCCAGCGAGTATCTCGACCGCAACGACGCCTACAGCTTCTTTGCGCGCCTGAACGACCTGGTCGTGCCGGGGCCGACCTTCACCAACGTCAACGACTTTCGCGCGCTGCTGGTGCTGTGAGGCCCCGGCGCCATCCTCGGCGACATTGACGGTGGACCCGCCGCTGCGCATCGTCTTCGTCTGCACCGGCAACATCTGCCGCAGCCCGACCGCGCACGCGGTGCTGCGCCAGCGCATTGCCGAACGCGGGCTTGGCCAGCGGCTGGTGGTCGAATCTGCCGGCCTGGAGGCCTGGCACCGCGGCGACCCACCCGATGCACGCAGCATCCGCCATGCGCGGCTGCGCGGCTACGACCTGTCGGACCTGCGCGCCAGGCCTTTCAGCCCCTGCGGATTTCGAGCGTGCCGACTGGGTGCTGGTGATGGACGAAGGCCACCTGCAGCGCGCCGCCAGGATGTGCCCGCCGCCCCACGCGCACAAGCTGCGGCTGCTGCTCGACTTCGCGGCCAGAGCACGATGTGCACGAAGTGCCCGATCCGTACTACGGCGGACCGCAGGACTTCGAGCACGTGCTCGACCTGATCGAGGATGCCTGCGAGGGCTTGCTGGCGCATCTCGGACACGGCGCTTGAGCAAGGCAGCGAGGGCCGTGCGCGGCCTCGTATAGTCCGCAGCCATTGCCTTGCTGGAGACGATCGCCTTGAACGAGCCCGATGTCACGGTCCCCGAGCTGCTGGACCTGTACCGCACGATGTCGCGCATCCGCGCCTTCGAGGACGCCGCCGAGCTGGCCAGCCAGGGTGGCGTCGCCGCCTTCGGCCAGGCCGCAGGCGCGCAAGCGGCGGTGCGTGGCCCGCTGCACCTGTCCACCGGCCAGGAGGCGGTGGCCGCGGGCGTGTGCGCGCAGCTTCGCCCCAGCGACTACCTCACCAGCACGCACCGCGGCCACGGCCACACGCTGGCCAAGGGCGCCGACCCCGAGCGCATGCTGCACGAACTGTTCGGCAAGGCCACCGGCTACTGCGGTGGGCGCGGTGGCTCGATGCACATTGCCGACTTCTCGGTCGGCATGCTCGGCGCCAACGGCGTGGTCGCCGCCGGCATCCCGATCGCCGTGGGCGCGGCGCACTCGATCCGCATCCGCGGCGTCGAGGCGATTGCCGTGAGCTTCTTCGGCGACGGCGCCATCAATCGCGGGCCTTTCGCCGAAGGGCTGAACTGGGCGGCCGCCTTCGCGCTGCCGGTGCTCTTCGTCTGCGAGGACAACCAGTGGTCCGCCACCACCAAGACCGGCGCGCTGTCGGCCGGAGAAGGCGCCGCCGCACGCGCCCGCGCGCACGGTGTGCCGGCGCTGGAGGTGGACGGCAACGACATCGAGGCGGTGTACCGCGCTGCGCGCACGCTGGTCGGCGAGGTGCGCGGCGGCGCCGGTCCGCGGCTGCTGCACGCGACGCACCTACCGCTTCAAGGGCCACGTGTCGGTGGACCCGGCCGCCTACCGCGACCCGGCCGAACTGCAGGCGGCGCTGGCCGACGACCCGTTGCAGCGTGCGCGCCAACGCCTGCTGGCGCGCGGCGTCGGTGTCGCGCAACTGGATGCCGTGACCCGACGCCGCACACGACGAGATCGCCACCGCGCTGGCCTCGGCCGCTGCCGCACCGTGGCCCGACGCGCAGGCCGCATTCGCAGAAGTGCAGGACCAGGGAGCCGGGGCATGGGTGTGAACACGGTGATGAGCTATGCGGCCGCGGCCGCCGACGCGCTGGCGATCGCGATGCAGGCCGACCCGCGCGTGGTCGCGCTGGGCGAGGACCTGGGCCGCGGCGGCATCTTCGGCCAGTACCGCGGCCTGGCCGAGCGCTTCGGGCCGCAGCGTGTGATCGACACGCCGATCTCGGAAGCCACCATCGTCGGTGCCGCGGTCGGCATGGCGCTGACCGGGCTGAAGCCGGTGGTGGAGATGCGGGTGATGGACTTCGCGCTGTGCGCGATGGACGAGATCGTCAACCAGGCGGCGAAGAACCGCTTCATGTTCGGCGGGCAGGGCCGCGTGCCGGCGGTGATCCGCATGCCCATCGGCATCTGGAGCGCGTCGGCGGCGCAGCATTCGCAGTCGCTGGAAAGCTGGTTCGCGCACGTGCCGGGGCTGGTGGTCATCGCACCTTGCACGCCGCAGGACAACCATGCGCTGCTGCGTGCCGCCATCGACTGCGGCGACCCGGTGGCCTACCTGGAGCACAAGGAGCTGTGGGCGCTGCAGGGTGAGGTCGACGCACAAGCCGCCGGCGAGATCGGCCGGGCGCGCACCCTGCGCGAGGGTGGCGACATGACGCTGGTCAGCTGGAGCAAGGCCGTGCACGACTGCCTGGCCGCCGCCGACGCGCTGGCGCTCGAGGGTGTGCAGGCCGAGGTCATCGACCTGCGCACGCTGTGGCCCTGGGACCGCGACGCGGTGCTGGCCTCGGCCGAGCGCACCGGTCGTGTGCTGGTGGTGCACGAGGCGGTGCAGGTGGCGGGCTTCGGCGCCGAGATTGCCGCCACGCTGGCCGAACACAGCGCGGCGCGCGTGGCGCGGCTGGGCGCGCCGCGCGTGCCGGTGGGTTATGCGCCGGTGCTGGAGGCGCAGGCGCGGCTGTCGGTGCCGCGCATCGTCGAACGCGCGCGCGCCTTGCTGGCACGCCAATGAGCGGCGCGCCCGGCCGTTAAACTGCCGGGCTGAACTCGATTCAACAACATGGAGACACTTGCATGCATCGCCGTTCCCTTCTGAAGACCGGCCTGGCCGGTTCGGCCACGCTGGCTGCCCCCTTCCTGCTGACCGGCCGCGCGCTGGCGCAGGGCAGCTACAAGGCCGAGTACCGGCTGTCCACCGTGGTCGGCACGGCTTTCCCCTGGGGCCAGGGCGCCGACATCTGGATCAAGCTGGTGCGCGAGCGCACGGCGGGGCGCATCAACATCAAGCTCTACCCGGGCGTGTCGCTGATCAACGGCGACCAGACGCGCGAGTTCAGCGCCATCCGCCAGGGCGTGATCGACATGGCGGTGGGCTCGACCATCAACTGGTCGCCGCAGGTGCGCCAGCTGAACCTGTTCTCGCTGCCCTTCCTGGCGCAGGACCATGCCGGGCTGGACGCGATGACGCAGGGCAAGGTCGGCCAGCAGGTCATGCAGATCGTCGAGAAGGCGGGCGTGGTGCCGCTGGCCTGGGGTGAGAACGGCTTCCGCGAGGTCAGCAACTCCAAGCGCGAGATCCGCACGCCGGCCGACATGAAGGGGCTGAAGTTCCGCGTCGTCGGCTCGCCGATCTTCAACGACACCTTCAGCGCGTTTGGCGCCAACCCGACGCAGATGAGCTGGGCCGACGCGCAGCCCGCGCTGGCGTCGGGCGCGGTGGAAGGGCAGGAGAACCCGCTGCACGTCTTCACCGCCGCCAAGCTGAACACGCTGGCGCAGAAGTACGTGACGCGCTGGGGCTACGTCGCCGACCCGTTGATCTTCGTCGTCAACCAGGACGTCTGGAAGAGCTGGAGCGCCGCGGACCGCGAGATCGTGCGCCAGGCCGCGATCGAAGCCGGCAAGCAGGAGATCGTCATTGCGCGCAAGGGCCTGAGCGGCGCGGACCAGTCCTTCATCAAGCAGGTCGAGGCGCTGGGCGTCAAGGTCACCGAGCTGAGCCCGGCCGAGAAGGACGCGTTCAAGCAGGCCGTCAAGCCGGTGGTCGACAAGTGGACGCAGCAGATCGGCCCGGATCTGGTGCGCGAGGCGCAGGCCGCGGTGGCTGCCCGCAAGCCCGCTTGAGGCGGGCACGGGTGCTGCGGTCGCTGCCTGGCGCGTGCCGGGCAGCGAGGCGGCACATGTCCTTCGACGCCCGAGCGGCTCGGTCCTGCCTTGCGCCATGACGCAGGAACAGGACCCCATCGCTGCGACGGCTGAAGCGCGCGCGCCGTTGCGCTGGGAAGACTGGGTCGGCGGCGCGGTGCTCGCGCTGCTGGCGGCAATCACCTTCGCCAACGTGCTGGCGCGCTACTTCACCAACCAGTCATTCGCCTGGACCGAGGAGCTCTCGGTCTCGCTGATGGTGGTGTTGACGCTGGTCTCGGCCAGCGCCGCGGTGTCGCGCGACCGGCACATCCGCATCGAGATTCTCTTTGCCAGCGGCTCGCCCGAGCGGCGGCGCCGCCTGGCGCTGCTGTCGGCTGGCGCCACGGCGCTGGCCTTCGTTTTGCTGGGCGCGCTCGGCGGGCGGCTGGCCTGGGACGACTTCCAGTACGAAGTCACCTCGCCCGGCATCGGCGTGCCGCAGTGGTGGTACACGGTGGCCTTGCCGGTGCTCGCGCTGTCCATTGCCGTGCGTGCCGTGCAGCTGTTCGTGCGCGTGTGGAGGCGGCCCGCATGAGCGCGCCGGGCCGTTCCCAAGCGCGAATCCCGGAGCGCGTCGCGCGAAGGGTAGTCCGGTGAGCGGCGTGCTCATCTTCGTCGCCTTCGCGGCGCTGATGCTGGCCGGTGTGCCCATCGGCGTGGCCTTGATGCTGGGCGGCTCGCTGGGCATCGGGCTGGCCGAGCTGGGCTGGCTGTCGATTCCGAACAACTTCTACGCCGGCATCGCCAAGTACCCGCTGCTGGCGCTGCCGATGTTCGTGCTGGTCGGCGTGATCTTCGACCGCTCGGGCGTGGCGCAGCGGCTGGTGCGCTTTGCGCTGGCCATCGTCGGGCGCGGGTCGGGCATGCTGCCGATGGTGGCCATCCTGGTGGCGATGTTCCTGGGCGGCATCTCCGGCTCGGGCCCGGCCACTGCCGCGGCGGTGGGCGGCGTGATGCTGGTGGCCATGGCCCGCGCCGGCTACCCGCCGGCCTATTCGGCCAGCGTCGTCGGTGCGGCGGCGGCGGTGGACATCCTGATTCCGCCGTCGATCGCCTTCATCGTCTATTCGGTGCTGGTGCCGGGCGCGTCGGTGCCGGCGTTGTTTGCCGCCGGGCTGATACCCGGCCTGCTGACCTCGGCCGCGCTGATCGTGCCGGCGGTATGGCTGGCACGCCGCCACGGCTTCGGTGCCAACGAGGGCATCGAGCCGCGGCCGCCGTTCTGGGCCTCGCTGCGCGAGGCCAGCTGGGGCCTGGTGGCGCCGGTGCTGATCCTGGGTGGCATGCGTGCGGGCTGGTTCACGCCCACCGAAGCGGCGGTCGTGGCCGTGGTCTACGGCCTGTTCGTCGGCATGGTGGTGTACCGCACCATCGGGCTGCGCGACCTGGGCCGCATGCTGGCCGATGCGGCCGAGACCTCGGGCGTGATCATGGTCGTGGTCGCGCTGGCCAGCATCTTTGCCTACGCCGTCAGCACGCTCGGCTTGGTGGATCCGATCACCGAGTTCATCATCGGCAGCGGCCTGAGCTCCTACGGTGCGTTGGCGCTGGTGGTGTTGTTGCTGCTGGCGGTGGGCATGGTCCTGGACGGGGTGTCGATCTTCCTCATCTTCGTGCCGCTGCTGCTGCCGCTGATGCGCGCCTACGACTGGGATCCGGTGTGGTTCGGCGTGATCCTGACCTACATGGTGGCCATCGGCCAGTTCACGCCGCCGATGGCGGTGAACCTGATGGTCTCGTCGCGCATGGCCGGTGTGCGCATGGAGGAGACGGTGCGCTGGGTGCTGTGGTTCGTGCTGGCGATGCTGGTGCTGCTGGTGCTGCTCATCGCCTTCCCGCAAATCACGTTGTGGCTGCCGCGCGCGCTGGACTATTGACCTGCGCCTCGGCGTCGCGCTCGCTGTGGGCCGATCAGGCCTTGCGCTTCAGCAACAGGAGCAAGCGGTTGAAGCCGTCGACGTGGGCGTAGTCCAGCTGTTCCGTCAACTGTCTAACCAGCCGGATGCCCAGGCCTCCCACGCGGCGCTCTTCGACACTGCCGTCGATATCGTCCGGCGCGCCCTGCGCGTGTTGCAGCGGGTTGAAGGGTCTTGCGTTGTCCTCGTAGCACAGCGTCACATGGATCGCATCGACGCCCAGGGCGACGTGCACCGGTGCGTCGTTGTCGCCGCCATGGCCGTGTTTGACGGTGTTGGTGAACAGCTCCTCGATCACCAGCGTCAGACGCTGGGCGTCCGCGTGCGCGACCTGGTGCTGCGCGCAGAAGGCCTCGACAAAGGCCGTGGCCAGTGGCAGGCACGCCATGCGCGCCTGGAGGATGCGCCGCTCGCTGGTTGTCATGGCCGTCTGAGGTTAAGCTCGCGCTGGCCTGCCCGGCAGCCCGCCGGTCGACCACCTACTGGAGACTTCGATGAAGCTCATGTCGTTCCGCAGCGCCATGGCACATGGCGCGCTGCTGCTCCTGGCTCTGTCCATCGCCATGCCGGCCACCGCCGATATCGGCCAGATCAAGATGAGCAAGGGCCAGGTCTCGGTCGACCGCCAGGGCCAGGTGCTGCCCGGCGCGGTCGGCATGCGGCTGGAGGCGGCCGACACGCTGAAGACCGGGCCCGACGGTGCCGTGGGCATCACCATGCGCGACAACTCCCTGCTCTCGGCCGGGCCGAACAGCATCCTGTCGCTGGAACGCTTCGATTTCGACGCCACCACCCACCAGGGGCGTTTCGACACACAGCTGCAGCGTGGCACGCTGGCCGTGGTCTCCGGGCGCATTGCCAAGCAGTCGCCGCAGGCCATGACGGTGCGCACGCCGTCGGCGCAACTTGGCGTGCGTGGCACCGACTTCGTGGTGTCGGTGAGTGAATAGGTACTGTGCCTGGGCGGCGCTGGCCCTGGCCGCGCTGCTGGGCGCCTGCGCCACGCCGGTGCCACAAGGCTCGGTGGTGCTGCTGCCCGAAAGGGATGGCAGCAAGAGCGCCCTCACGGTGACGCAGGGCAACAAGGAACTGCTGCTCGACCAGCCTTATGCAGCGGCCAGCCTCACCAGCGCCGGCCCGAAGAAGGCCACGCTCAGTGCGGAGCAGGTGCAGGCGCAGTTTGCCGCGGCGCTGGCCGCGCGCCCGGCCTCGCCGGCGCAATTCACGCTGTACTTCATCGAAGGCAAGGACGAGTTCACGCCCGAATCCAAGCTGGCCTTCGACAGCGTGTTCACCGAGATCGCCAGGCGCCCGGTGCCGGACGTGCTGGTCATCGGCCACACCGACAAGGTGGGCAACGATGTCTACAACGACGCACTGTCCAAGGCCCGCGCCGAGGTCGTGCGCAAGGCGTTGGCGGAACGCGGCGTCGCTGCGGAGAACATGGTGCTGGTCGGCCGCGGCAAGCGCGAGCCGATGGTGCCCACCGCCGACGGCGTGGCCGAGCCGCGCAACCGGCGCGTCGAGATCCTGGTCCGGTAGCGCGCCGCTCACGTGGCGCCCCCGCGCGGGCCGTTCCAGCGCAGCGCCAGGATCGTCAGGTCGTCGGCCGCTTCCGCGCCGTTTGCAAAACTCAGGACATCCGAGCGCAGCGCCTCGACCAGCGCGGCTGCGCCAGCCGCCTGTCGCTGCAGTTCGCGCAGCAACCGCTGCAGCCGCTCGTTGCCGTACAACTGGCCGGCGGCGGTCTGCGCCTCGTTCACGCCATCCGTCATCAGGCACAGCATCTCGCCCGGCAGCATGCGGCAGCGCGCGCCGCGATAGTCGTAGTCGGGCACGGCACACAGCGGTGGCCCGTCGCCGTCCTCGATGCGCAGCGGCGCGTCGTAGGAGGCATGCAGGCGATACGGGTTGTCGTGCCCGGCATTGCAGTAGCTCAGGATGCCCTCGTCCAGGTCGAGGATCGCGGCGAATGCGGTGACGAAGAGGTTGCCGGGGTTGTCGCGCGACACCTCGGCGTTGGCCATGACCATGATCGCGCCGATGTCGGCGTCGGGTGCGCGCAGCATGGCGCTCTTGTACAGCGCCTTGCTCACCGCCATGAAGATCGACGCCGAAAGGCCCTTGCCGGAGACGTCGCCGATGAGGACGAACAGGCGTCGCTCGTCGAGCATGAAGAAGTCATAGAGATCGCCGCCGACCTCGCGCGCCGGCTGCAGCGTGGCGTGCAGCTCGACGCGCGGGTCGCCGCGCAGCGCGTCGGGCCGCGGCAGGGTGGCGGTCTGCACCCATTGCGCGGCCTGCATCTCACCGGCAATGCGCGCGCCGGCCTCGCGCTGTGCCTGCAGGGCGCGCTGCAGCACACGCGCCTGTTGGGTCGATTCGGCCAGCGACAGCACCAGCAGCACGCCAAAGAAGACCAGCAGGCTCAAGGCGGGCGTGAGCGCGTCGAACAGCAGTTGATGCGAGCGGAACGCCGCCCAGGCCAGCAGCAGCGGCACGCTCAGGCAGGCCAGCAGCAGCAGCGCGGCAGGGTAGGTGCGCCAGCGCGGCGTGGCCCACAGCAGCAGCCCGCCCAGCAGCAACAGCGTGGCCGCCTCCAGCGCGCTGGCCCAGGGCGGGCGGCGCAGCAGCGTGTCGTCGAGCAGGTTCTCCAGCAGCTGCGCGTGGATCTCGGTGCCGGACATGCGCTCGCCGATGGGCGTGTTCTGGAACTCCTGCAGCGCCACGCCGGTCAGGCCGATCAGCACCAGCTGACCGCGCAACTGCGATTCGCGTATGCGCCCGTCGAGCACGTCCACCGCCGAGACGAAGCGTTGGTCCTTATGCGGCGAGAAGTACACGCGCACCGCGCCGTCGGATTCGGTCGGCACGCGCAGGCGGCCGATGCTCACGTCCGTCACGTCGCTGCCGGACACGGAGAGCCGCACCGACGGCAGGTTCTGGGCCACGCGCAGCATTTCCAGCGCCATCGCGGGCAGCAGCGTGCCGTCGATGCTGGCGACCGTGGGCATGCGGCGGATGACGCCACGCGAGGGCTCGGCGGAGATCAGGCCCCAGCCCCGCGCGCGCTGGTCGAGCTCGTCGATGCTCGTCAGGGCGCCGGCGTACACGGGCACGTCCGGCGTGGCGGCCGGGGCGGAGGCGCCGACACCGTGCACGGTCACTGGGGCCGCGCGCAGTGCCAGGTGGCCGGCTTCGGTGGTACCCGCCACGGCCAACACGGTCGGCGCCTGGGCCATGGCCCGCGCCAGTTGGCCGTCGTGCGTGGGCAGGGCGCGCAGCGCGTCGATCAACGACTTGTCCTCGACCTGGGCCTGCGCGAGCAGCCGTTCGGGCGAGAGCGCATCCGCCTCGGGCATGAGGATGTTGATGCCGATGGCTGCGGGCTCGGCGCGCTGGATGATGCGCACCAGCCGGGCCAGCAGGTTGCGCGGCCAGGGCCATTGGCCCAGATCGGCGAGGCTCTTCGCGTCGATCGCGACCACGGTCACCGGATAGGTCGTCGTCTGGCGCGGCCACAGCGTCTGGTGCGCGTCGAACCACGCCGCCTGCAGCCGATCGACCCAGGGACCCCTGAGCCAGACGAACAGGGCCAGAACCACCAGCAGCCCGGCGCTGGCCAGGCGGATGCGGCCCGACCAGGCATTGCCGGCCGGCGCGGCGTTCACAGGCCGATTTCCAGCCCGTCGTAAGCCGCGCTGATGCGCAGCGGCGTCGCGCCGCGCGTGATCTCTTCCAGGCGCCGCGTTTCCGCCAGCATGGCCTCGATGGCCGCGTCGTCGAACACCGGTTCATGGTGGTACAGGCACAGGTGGCGGGCGCCGGCCAGCTGGCACAGCTCGACGCCGACGACGTTGCTGGAATGGCCCCAGTCGGCCTTCACGGAAATGGAGTCGGCCAGCGAATACATGGCGTCGAAGATCACCAGATCGGCATCCTGGAAGAACTGCACGAAGCGCTCGGTGTGTGCCGGGTCGGCCAGCGGGTGCTCGGAGTCGGTGGTGTAGACCAGCACCTTGCCCTGCGACTCGAAGCGGTAGCCGTAGGAGTCGCCCGTGTGCCGCTGCAGCATGGTGCGCACGCCCACACCCGCGACCTCGTGCGCCACGCCGGGTTCGAGGTACTTGAAGCTCACCCGGTCAGCGAAGATGGTGCCGAAATCCACCGGGAAGGACGGCGGCTGCTGCTGGCGACGCAGCGCCATCTCGATCTCGCGGTGGCTGCCGTAGATGATCACGCGGTTGCCCGGAATGAAGCCCGGCACGAAGAAGGGCAGCCCCATGATGTGGTCCCAGTGCAGGTGGGACATGAGGATGTGGAAGGTCTGCGCCTTGCCACCTCGCTGCGCCATCGCCGCCTGGCCGAAGGCGCGCAGCCCGCTGCCCATGTCGCAGATCAGGTAGTCCGCGCCGCCGCTGCCTTGATCGATCAGGATCTGCACACACGAACTGTGGCCGCCATAGGTGCCGGCCAGCGCGAAGGGCAGGCTGTCGAGCAGGCCATCGATGGCGGCATCGCTGTCCAGCGCCTTGCCGTGCGCGGCGCGCAGCACGCCCTTGAGCTTGCTGCGCAGTCCTGCCGCGGTGAGTGCCACCGGCAGCGAACCGCGTGTGCCCCAGAAGCGCACGCCCTTCATGGCGATGGCATGCTGCCGGCGGGGTGGCTGCGGTAGGCGGCCAGCGCGGCCGTGGAGCTCTGCGACAGCGCGTCTTCGAGCGTGGCGCAGACCACCAGCACCTTGTCGAAGCGGCTGATGGTGAAGATCTCGGCCACCACGCTCTGCAAGGCCGTGATCGACAGTCTGGCCTCGGCCGCGCGCATCTGCTTGGCGGCGATCATGAGCACGCGCAGACCGACGCTGCTGATGTAGTCGACACCGGAAAAATCCAGCACGATGGGGCTCTTGCGCTCGGCGGCCTGGGCCACCAGCGGCAGCAGGGCGGCTTCCAGATCGGCTGCGCTGCGGTGGTCGATGCGGCCCGCAGGAGTGACCACGATCGTGTCGGCAAACTGGCGCGTGGCGATCTGCAAGGGATCCCCCTTCGATGTAGGGCGGCTCAGCCGGGAGCGTTGAATTTCAGTATAGGAGAAGCCGCCCGGCACGGCGATCGCCGCGAACACTCAAACGCGGGGTGCGTGGCCGTGACCGCCGTCGACGTAGATCGTCTGGCCGGTGATCCAGGCGGCCTGCTCGCTGCACAGGAAGACGACCATGTGCGCGATGTCCTCGCCCGTGCCGGCGCGCTGCAGCGGAATGTTGTTGCGCACGATGTCGTCCCAGACCTTGCCGCGCGGCACGTCGTCCATGCGGCTGGTGTCGATCATGCCCGGCGCGACCGAGTTGACGCGGATGCCCTTGGCGCCCAGCTCACCGGCCAGCACGGTGCTGAGCGCGTCGATCGCCGCCTTCGAGGTGCCGTAGGCGGCGGTGTTCGGCATGAGGTTGCGCCCGGCGATGGACGAGACGTTGAGGATCACGCCGCCGCGCCCGGCCTGGCTCATGTGCTGTGCGAAGCAGCGCGACATCAGGAAGGTGCCGTCCAGGTTGACCGCCATCACGCTGCGCCACAGGTCCACCGGCAGCTGCGTGGCCGGCACGCGGTCGGCGCCGCGCGTCGAGCCGGCATTGTTGATGACGAAATCGACGCGGCCGAACTCGGCCAGCGTGCGCTCGGCCAGGCTTTCGACGGCGACGGGGTCGCGCACGTCCGACACCAGCGTCAGCACGCGCCGGCCCAGCGCGCGCACTTCATCGCCGACGGATTCGATGTCGCGCCAGCCGGCACGCTGCTCGTCTTCCGGGTACGCGCTGGCCGCTTTGCCCGAGCCGGTCAGCACCACATCGCAGCCCGCGCGCGCCAAGGCCAGCGCGATCGGCCGGCCGATGCTGCGCATGCGCCCGGCGCCGGTGACCACCGCCACCTTGCCGTCGAAACCCGTCAGTTCATAGCCCATCGTTGTCTCCGTCTATTGCTTGCGTTTCAGGTCTTCGCCGCCGATGTAGATGCGGTTGTAGACCGGTGAGATGACCAGCTCGTTGATGCACACATGCGCCGGCATGGTGCAGAGGAAGCGGATGGTCTGGCCGAGGTCGGCCTCCTGCAGCATGCGCGCCATCTCCTCGGCGCTGGGCACGACCGGGCGCTTCTGCAGGATGGGCGTGGCCACCTCGCCCGGGCACAGCGAGGTCGCGCGCAGGCCGTTGACACATTCCTCGATGTTGAAGGCATGGGTCAGCGCCATCAATGCAGCCTTCGATGCGGTGTAGGCCGGGCCGGTGAGGTAGCCGTAGTGCCAGCCGGCGAAGGAGGCGACGTTGATGACCGTGCCCTCGCGCCGCTCGCGCATGCCCGGCAACACCGCCAGCGTGCAGGCCATGGCGCCGTTCAGGTTGATGGCCACCACCTCGTTGAAGGTGGCGATGTCGGTTTCGGCCCAATAGCGCTTGCGGAAGTTGACGCCGGCGCTGTTCACCAGGATGTCGACACGGCCGTGATCGGCCTGGATGGCTTGCGCCACGCGCGCCACGGCCTGCGCATCCGCCACGTCCAGCGGCATCGGCGCTGACCGAGCCGGCCGGCGCGCCTTGCGCCGTCGCCTGCTGCACGGCGGCGTCGAGCTTGGCCGCGTCGCGGCCCGAGATGACCACGCGGCAGCCCGCCTTGGCCAGTTCCACCGCGCCGGCCAGGCCGATGCCGCTGCCGCCGCCCGTGATCCAGGCCACCTTGCCTTGAAGACTCATGTCGATTGCTCCAGAGTGCGCCTGCGATCGGCAGGCTTGCCGACGGCGATCTTAGAGCGCTTCGTGCGGCCCGGTCGGCTCAGCGCCTTGGCAGCCGATACGCTGTGGCCACAGAATGGCAACAACATGAGCGACTTCATCATTCGTCCCATGACCCGCGCCGAGCTCGATCTCGGCCTCGACTGGGCGGGGGCGGAAGGCTGGAACCCCGGCCTGCACGATGGCGACAGCTTCTTCGCCGCCGACCCGGGCGGCTTCCTCGTCGGTCTGCTCGACGATGAACCCATCGGCATGATCTCGGCGGTGAAGTACGGCAACGGCTTCGGCTTCATCGGCTTCTACATCGTGCGGCCCGCCTGGCGCGGCCGCGGCCATGGCCTGGCGCTTTGGCAGGCGGCGGTGCAGGCCCTGCGCGGCCGCCTGGTCGGCCTGGACGGCGTGGTCGCGCAGCAGGACAACTATCGCCGCAGCGGCTTCGTGCTGGCCTACAACAACGTGCGCTACGAAGGTGTGCCCGGGCGCGCGAGCGCTCCGGACCCGGCCATCGTGCCGCTGGCCCAGGTGCCGATGCACCAGTTGCTGCGCTACGACGCCGACTTCTTCCCGGACGAACGCGCGAGCTTCCTGCGCTGCTGGATCGCCCAGCGCGGCAGCACCGCGCTCGGTGTCATGCAAGAGGGCCGGCTGGCCGGCTATGGCGTCATCCGGCCTTGCCGCACGGGCTTCAAGCTCGGGCCGCTGTTCGCCGATGAGCCGCAGCTTGCCGACCGCCTGCTGCGTGCCCTGGTGGCACAGACGCCGCCGGGCTCGAGCGTGCAACTCGATATCCCGTCGCCGAATGCGGCGGCGCTCGAGCTGGTCGCCGCCCACGGCATGGCGCCGGTGTTCGAGACGGCCCGCATGTACACCGGCGCCGCGCCCCAGCTGGCCATCGACCGGCTCTATGGCGTGACGAGCTTCGAACTCGGGTAGGCAGGAGCCAACGGTCGCCTGGATGCAGGCGATGCAATCCGCTGCAGCCCGAAGCGCGCCGGCGCTCGGCGCGGATTGATCGAAGCCGGTCGATGCAGCGGCGCAGCGCCGGGACGATGCGAAATTCCTGCTGCCGACCTACTGAAAGGCGATCGGTTCGCCGTTGACGGCCCAGCTGACGCCGAAGCGATCGGTGAGCATGCCGAAGGTCTTGGCCCAGAACGTGGGTGCCAGCGGCATCGTCACCTGGCCGCCTTGCGACAGGGCCTGGAAGGCGCCGTGAGCCTGGTCGATGGTGTCGTATTGCAGCGCGAGCATGACACCCTTGACACCTTCGTAGGGCAAGCCGGGCGGCGTGTCCCCGGCGAAGAGCAGCGCGCCGCCGGGCAGCACCAGGCAGGCATGCATGATGCCGTCGCCAGCAGGAGCACCGGCGTCGGCGCAGCCTTCGCTGGGCGCCGCGGCGGCCGGCATGTCGGCATAGCTCAACATGGCCTGGATCGACGCGCCGAGTGCTTTTTCATAGAACGCGAAGGCCTCGCGTGTGTTGCCGGCGAAGCTGAGGTAGGGGGTGAGGGTCGTGGACATGGGGGGACTCCTGGTGTCGAGGTCGCCGCTGGGGTGTCGGCATCTTGTCGACGAATGACCCGGACCGTTTTCGACAAGCCAACAGCGCAAGCCGCGAATGACGCGCCGAATGAACAAGCGCCGCTCATCGGCCAGCCGCAGCACCCTCCACATCGCCGACCGGCACCTCGCCAAGCACGGTGCAGCGCCGCACCACGCGCGCATGCCGCTCGGTGTCGAAGGCGGTGGCGCGGTGCAGCAGGCTGCGGTTGTCCCAGACGATCAGCTCGTGCGCCTGCCAGTGGTGTTCGTAGCGCAGGTCGGCGTGTGCCACCGCCAGCGCGTTCAGCTCTTCGATCAGCGCGCGACCTTCGTCGTAGGGCAGGCCGACGATCGACTCGGCGTGGTCGCCCAGGTACAGGCAGCGGCGCCCGGTCTCGGGGTGCACCCGCACCACGGGATGATCGACCGGCGGCTTGGCCAGGCGTTGCGCCTCGCTGAGCGGGTCCTCGGCATGGCGGCGCGTGCGCGAGAAGTCGAGGTTGTGCACCGCGCGCAGGCCGGCGATGCGCCGCTTCCAGCCGGCGTCGAGCCGTTCGTAGGCGCCGGCCATGTCGCAGAAATGGGTCTCGCCACCCTGCGGCGGCACCTGCTCGCCGTAGATGATCGTCGCCTGGCCGGTGAGGCGCTGCCACGAGCCGTCGGTATGCCAGGCCATCGTGCCCTTGTCGGGGTGCTTGCCGTTCGGGCGACCCTGCTCGTCCAGGTTCGACAGCCGGTACAGCTCGGGGAATCCATCGGCGTGATAGACCGACATCACGTGCACCTGCACCTCGCCGAAACGCCGCGCGAAGGCCACCTGCGCGGCCGGCGGCAGATCGAGCGGCGCGAACACCAGCACCTTGTGCTGCAGGAAGGCCTGGTAGAGCGCGGCAAAGGCTTCTTGCGACAGGTGGGCCGCGGGGTCGAGGCCGATCACGCGCGCACCGAGCCGCGGGGTCAGCGGCTGCAGTTCGAAGGGGCTGGACATGGCTGAAGGATAGAGGCTCGACGCGGAAGCGATCTGCTGCGCACCCGTTGCGCCCGATCGCTCAGCGCGGATCGATGGGCGTCAACGGTGGGCAGCGCGCCTCGATCACCTCGGCCGCATCCAGCACCAGGTCTTCACGGAAGCGCGGGCCGATCAGCTGCACGCCCATCGGCAGCGCGCCGGCCAGGCCGGTGGGCACCGACACGGCGGGCAGGCCCAGCACCGGCACCGCGAACTGCGATTCCTGCGCGCGGATCACGCGGCTTGCCGTGGCCTGGTCCTGCACGTCCCAGCCCCAGGGGAAGGGCGGTTCACCGGACACCGGGCACAGCACCAGCGGGAAGTTCTCCATGAACAGCTGCCAGCGGCGCAGCAGCGTGGCGCGCTTGGCAAAGGCGCGCAGGTGCGCGGCATGGCCCAGCACTGGCGAGCCATCGAGCAGCCAGCCGAAGGAGCGGCGCACGCCTTCGTCGCCCAGTTGCTGGATCGTCGGCCACATGAACTGGCGCGCCTCGTCGTTGCCGATCAGCATCCAAAGCTCCTGCGCCTCGGCCAGGCTGGGCGGCTCGACTTCCTCCACCGCATAACCCGCATCGGCCAGCCAGGCGCCGGCCTGGCGCACGGCCGCCACCACCGCCGGATCGGCCGGCATGCCTTGGCAGTTGACCGTCAGCGCGACGCGCCGCGGCAGCGCCGGGCCGGACTGCGGCGCCGGCACCCACCACGGGTCGCGCGCATCGCCCACGCTCATGGCCTGCAGCGCCAGGCGCAGGTCGGCCACATGGCGCGCCAGCGGGCCTTGCACCGACATCATCGCCATCGAGATCGGGCGCTCGTCCTTGGCGCTGGGCAGGTAGGCCGGCACGCGGCCGAAGGACGGCCGCAGCCCGCACACGCCGGTGCAGTAGGCCGGGTAGCGCACCGAGCCGGCCAGGTCGTTGCCGTGTGCGATGGCGCCCATGCCCGCGGCGACTGCCGAGGAGGCGCCGCCGCTGGAGCCGCCCGGCGTGTGCTCGCGCGACCAGGGGTTGAGCGTGCGGCCGTGCAGATCGTTCTCGGTGAACCAGCGCACCGAAAACGCCGGCGTGTTGGTGCGCCCGATGATCACCGCGCCGGCGCGCCGCAGGTTGGCCACCACCGGGCTGTCTTCGCTGGCGATGTTGTCCTTGAAGGCGACCACACCGTTGGTGGTGGCACGGCCCTTGAGGTCGACGTTGACCTTGACCGTCACCGGCACGCCGTGCAGAGGGCCCAGCGTGTCGCCACGCCGGCGCGCGGCATCGGCTGCGTCGGCCGCGGCCAGCGCCTCATCGGCCAGCAGGTCGACGATGGCGTTCAGTGCGGGGTTGACGGCTTGCACCCGCTGCAGGCTGGAGGTTGCGGCTTCGCGGGCGGAGACGGCACCGCTGCGGATGGCGGCTGACAGGCGGTGGGCGGACCAGGACCACAGGGTATCGGACACGGCGGACTCTCCGGGGTTGGGGAGTGCGAAGGGTAGCCGACGTGCGCGGGGTCGCGTTCTGGTGGGCGGCGTGAAAGCTCAGCTTTGATCGCGTATGAAGCAGGCTGCCTGCTGACAGCCAAAAGTCGATCGTCAACTTGCCCATCTCAATTGTCGGCAAGAGACTGGTTGCTGACATTCGCCCCGGACTTGCTAACTGACGCCCTTGACCCAAGGTACACCTTGTTTTCAGTGTTTGACCGGACGTTCGCCAAGAAGGACATTTGCTTCTTTGCAGTGAGGTGCGTGCCATGTACAAAGGCAGTTGCTTGTGCGGCTCAGTGACGTACGAGGTGCGGGGCGAGCTCAGCACTGTCACGTATTGCCACTGCACGCGATGTCGGAAAGCAAGTGGCTCTGCTTTTGCTGCCAATGCGACCGTCGCGGAGAGCGCCTTCGAGTTCGTCGCGGGCCGGAGCGCGCTGAACACCTACAGCACCGCGGCAGGCGTGCACCGCATGTTCTGTTCGGCATGTGGGTCTCCCCTCATCAGCAGGCGAGACGCCGTACCCGGTGTCTTGAGGCTGCGACTAGGCACCCTCGACACGCCGATCTCCGAGCGTCCCATTGGGCACTACTTTGTTGCGTCGAAGGCTGACTGGCATGAAGTCCAAGATTCATTGCCCCAGCATCCCGATCGACTCGTAACCTGACGCGGAAACAGCAGGAGCCTGCGAGTAGACAGCCGCGTTCCAGCGTGAATCCCCACGGCGCCTACGACTGACCGCTCCCTGCATAGGGGCCCTCCATTCGCCCCGGCGGGAGGAATGCAAGCTGCCATCAGCCGCCTTTGGCGACTGGCGCACGACCTCAATCAACCAACGCAAAGCCCCATCAGACCGCGCCTTGCACATTGACGAACAGCGCATACAGCGAATGGCTCGCCGCCATGAACAGCCGGTTGTTCTTCTCGCCGCCGAAGCACAGGTTGGCGCAGCGCTCGGGCAGGTGGATGTGGCCGATGGCCTTGCCGGCAGGGTCGTAGACACGCACGCCGTCGAGCGCCGCGGCATCGGCATCGGGCGCGCCGTTGGTGCCGAAGCCGCACCAGACGTTGCCCGCCGCATCCACCGCGATGCCGTCGTAGGCGCCCGGCCCTTGCGCGTCGACGTACAGGCGCTTGTTCGACAGGCGGCCGTCGGCCGCATGGTCGTAGAGCCAGATCCTGCGGTGCGGCTCGGCGCGGCTCTCCACCACGTACAGGCCGCGTTCGTCGGGCGTGAAGGCCAGGCCGTTGGGCGCGGCGATGTCGTCGATCATCTTCTGCAGCGCGCCGCTGCTCGGGTCGATGCGGTACACCGCCCACGGCGTTTCGCTGTCGGCCGGCAAACCCTCGTAGTGGCCGGCGATGCCGAACAGCGGGTCGGTGAACCAGATGCTGCCGTCGCGCGCGCAGACGATGTCGTTGGGCGAGTTCAGGCGCTTGCCCTCGAAGCGGTCGGCCAGCACGGTGATCGAGCCGTCGTATTCGGTGCGCGTCACGCGCCGCGTCAGGTGCTCGCAGGCCAGCAGCCGGCCCTGGCGGTCGCGCGCCAGGCCGTTGGCGTTGTTCGACGGCGCGCGGAACACGGCGGTCGCGCCGGTGCATTCGTCCCAGCGCAGGATGCGGTTGTTGGGGATGTCGCTGAACAGCAGGTAGCGCCCATCGCCGAACCACTGCGGCCCTTCGGCCCAGCGGCAGCCGGTGGCCAGCTGCTCGACGCTGGCGCTGAACAGGCGCAGCTTCAGGAAGGCGGGGTCCAGCACTTCGATGGCCGGGTCGGGGTAGCGGGTGCTGGGGGTGAAGGCCGCGCCGTGCGCTCGTGCCGCTGTGTCGAAACTCATGGTGCTCCTTTGTCGGTGGGGCGGCGACGATCGCCGGGTTTCAGCGCGCCGCAGTGTCGATGCTGACGGCGCCGCCGCTTCGTGCCGAGGCCATGATGGCTTCGATGACACGTTGCACCGCCAGCGCGGAACGGCCGGAGGTCGCCGATGCGCTGCCGCTGCGCACCGCGCGCACAAAGTCCTGCAGCACGGCACGGTGCGGCGCATGGTCGAAGGCCATCGGGTCGGCGCCGCCGCCGGTGGCTTGCCGCGCGCCGGCCTGGATGGTTTCGCCGCTGGCCAGCTGGGCCTTGAGTTCACCCGACTCGTAGGTCGCCGTGCCCAGCGTGCCATTCAATTCGATGCGCTCGGCAAAGCCCGGATACGCTGCGGTGGTGGCTTGCACCACCGCCGTTGCGCCGCCGGCAAACTGCAGCAGCGCCGCGGCCGTGTCCTCGCACTCCATGCGGTGCACGCGGCTGGTGTGGGCCAGGCCGGTGACACGCTCGGGCAGGCCCGTCAGGCTGAGAAAGAGGTCGAGCGTGTGAATGGCCTGCGTGATCAGCACGCCGCCGCCGTCACGCGCCAGTGTGCCGCGGCCGGGTTCGTCGTAGTAACTTTGCGGCCGCCACCAGCGCGCAAAGGCCGCGGCGCTGACGAGCGGGCCGAGCGCGCCCGAGCGCACCAGCTCCGCCAGGCGCAAGGCGCCGTCGCGCAGCCGGTGCTGCAGCACCACCGCCAGGGTCAGCCCGGCCTTGTCGAAGGTGTCGACCAGCGTCAATGCGCGCGCCAGGTCGATCTCGAGCGGCTTTTCCATCAGCACATGCTGGCCGGCACGCGCTGCGCGTTGCGCCAGTTCCAGGTGCGTGTGCGGCGGCGTCAGCAGCAGCACGGCCTGCGTGCTGCGGTCTTCGAAGATGTCGTCGAGCCGCGTGGTGGTGCGCGCGCCATCGGGCAGTGGCAGCCCTTGCAGCCGACGCGGCGTGAGTGCGCCCACCCAGCTCAGTTCGACCTGGTCGCGCAGATCGGTCAGGCTGCGAAAGTGCGGCGTCGAGGCCATGCCGGCACCGATGACGGCGAGTTTCAGGCGTGGCGTGTCGGCGGCGTGCATGTTCGATGGCCTGTGTTCAGTTTGGCGTCGGGCAAGCCGAAGTCGTAGAGCCGCTGCGGGTTGTCGACGAGGATGCGCCGGGCTGTGTTCTCGATCGCCGGCCCATTCGAACAGCTGGTCGAGCAGCGCGGCCTGCGACGGCGCTGGTATGCGGCCCGGGTGCGGCCAGTTGCTGCCCCAGACGCAGCGCTCGGCAAACGCTGCGGCCAGCGCGCGGGCCAGTGGCGCCACGTCGTCGTAGCCGGGCGCACCCAGGCGCGATGACTCGTAGGGCGCCGACAGCTTGACCCAGCAGCGGCCACCGTCGAGCAGGCCCAGCAACGCACCAAAGGCCGGGTCGCCGACGCCGGGTGGCGGCTGCGAGATGTACTTGCCGAGATGGTCGATGACGATGTCCACCGGCAGCGCGCGCAGCCGCGCCGCATGCGTCGGCAAGGTCCAGCCGTCGAACTGCAGCTGCAGGTGCCAGCCGAAGGGCCGCACGCGCGCGGCCACTTCGTCGAGCTGCGCCCATTGCAGGTGGCCGCCGCTCAGCATGTGGAAACGCACGCCGCGCACACCGAGCGCATGCAGGCGCTGCAGTTCGGCGTCGTCGGTGTCCGGATCGATCACGACCACGCCGCGGGCGCTGTCGCCGAAGCTGGCCATCGCCTCGAGCATGCCGCGGTTGTCGGCAGCCGTAGCGATTGGCCTGCACCACCACCACGCGCTGCAGGCCCAACTGCGCCTGCACCTCGCGATACATCGCTGCGGTGGCCAGTGGTGCGGGCGTGTCGGCCTGGCCGCCGAAGCGTGGCTCGAAGACATGCATGTGGCAATCGCAGGCCCCGGACGGCATGACGCGGGCTGCGGGCTGGGTCCGGCATGTCACGACCCGGCGCTTCAGGCGCCGCTGCGCAGCAGCGCCAGGCGCCGCGCCTGGGCGGCGTTGACGGCACCCGTGGGCATGCGGCCGCGCAGCAGCTCGCGCAGTTGGGCCACGGTTTCCAGGGCCTGGTGTTCGACGGCCGGCGGTGTCAGCCCGCCGATGTGCGGCGTGGCGATGACGCGCGGGTGCCGCGCCAGCGCGGGCGAGGGCATCTGGTCGGGTGCGCGCCCCACGTCCATCGCGCAGCCGGCCAGGTGGCCGCTGTCCAGGGCCTGCAGCAGCGCGGCTTCGTCGACCAGGTCGCCGCGCGACGCGTTGATGAAAAACGCGCCGGCCTTCATCTGCGCAAAACGCGCCGCGTTCATCAGGTTCTCGGTCTCGGGCCGCGCCGGCGCCAGGCACACCACATGGTCGGCCTGCGCCAGCAGCGCGTCGAGTTCGAGCTGTTCGATACCCGCGTCGGCGACGCGCAGCATCGGGTCGCTGACCAGCACGCGCATGCCCAGCGCCTGGCCCAGCGCGCCCACGCGCCGGCCGATCTGCCCGTAGCCGATGACGCCGAGCGTGGCACCCTGCAGTTCACGGCCCATGACGATGGCCGGTGCCTGGCCGGCGCGGTAGGCGAGCACGCTGTCGCTGATGCCGCGGCTCAGGTCGATCATCGCGCCCAGCACCCATTCGGCCACCGCGGTGGTGAAGCCGGCGCTGGCATGCGTCACCAGCACGCCGGCGGCGCTGGCGGCGGCGACGTCGACGTTGCGGATGTCCATCGCGCAGCGCAGGAACACGGCGAGCTGCGGGCTGGCGGCAAACAGGCCCGCGGCGCCCGGCGTCTGGCGGTCGCTGACGATCACCTGGCAGCCCTGCGCGGCGTCGATCAGCGCCTGGCCGTCGAGCGCGGTGTCGCTGTCGTTCAGCCGCACTTCGCCGAGCTCGCGCAAGCCGCGCAGCGCCTTGTCGCCGTAGTACCGGGCGCGGGCGGCGGGCTTGAAGCTCAGGAAGATCTTCACACGCCCAGCAGCCGCGGCAGCCACAAGGACAGCGCCGGGATGTAGGTGATCATGGCCAGCACGATGCAGCAGCGCGACGAAGAACGGCGCCATCGCCTTGGTGACCACGCCGATCGGCAGCTTCGACACCGCACTGCCGACAAAGAGCACCGTGCCCACCGGTGGCGTGATCAGCCCGATGCCCAGGTTGACGATCATGATCATGCCGAAGTGCACCGGGTCCACGCCCAGGCTCACCACCACCGGCAGCAGGATCGGCGTGCAGATCAGGATCAGCGGCGCCATGTCCATCAGCGTGCCCAGCAGCAGCAGCATGACGTTGATCATCAGCAGGATCACCGTCTTGCTGTCGGAGATGCTGACGAAGAAGGCCGTCACCTTGGCCGGGATCTGCATCAGCGTCATCAGGTAGCCGAAGCTGGCGGCGAAGCCGATCAGGATCATCACGATGGTCACCGTCTTCACCGTGCGGTGCATCAGCTTGGGCAGGTCGCGCCACTTGTAGTCGCGGTAGATGAACATGGTGACGAAAAAGGCCCACAGCACCGCGATCGACGCCGATTCGGTGGCGGTGAACACGCCGCTCAGGATGCCGCCGAGGATGATGACCATCGTCATCAGGCCCCACAGCGCCTCGACGCAGATCTGCAGCGCGCGCTTCAGCGGGATGCGTTCGCCCACCGGGAAGTTGCGCTTGTGCGCGATCACCAGGCACAGCGCGGCGATGGTCAGGCCGCAGCAGCAGCCCGGGCAGCACGCCGGCCAGGAACAGGCGCGGCCACCGACACGCCGCCGCCCGCCGCCAGCGAATAGATCACCGCGTTGTGGCTGGGCGGGATCAGCGTCGCCTGGATCGAACCGCTGACGGTGACGGCGGTGGAGAAGTCGCGCGGGTAGCCCTTCTTCTCCATCTCGGGGATCAGCACCGAGCCGATCGACGCGGTGTCGGCCACCGACGAGCCCGAGATCGCGCCGAAGAAGGTGCGAGGCCAGGATGTTCACCAGCGACAGCCCGCCGCGCAGGAAGCCGACGAAGACGCCGGCAAAGGCCACCAGCCGCCGCGCCATGCCGCCTTCGGCCATGATCGCGCCGGCCAGCACGAAGAAGGGGATGGCCAGCAGCGAGAACTTGTTCACCCCGGCGGCGATCTGGATCATCACCGCGTCCAGCGGCAGCTCGATCCACAGCGCGCCGATCAGCGAGGCCATGCCCAGCGCGTAGGCCACCGGCACGCCCAGGATCATCAGCACGAAGAAGCTGCCCAGCAGCACCAGCGCGTCCATCAGGCGGCTCCTTCGAAGTCGGCGCCGGGTTCGCCGAAGAGCGACCAGCGGCCGCCGCGCCATCGAGCCGAAGGCCATGCGCTCCAGCACGAACAGCGCGGTGAACAGGCTGCCCAGCGGCAGCGCGGCGTAGGTCATGCCCACCGGCATCCACGGCAGCGTGTCCAGCGACTGGCCCCAGGTGCCGATGCACAGGTTCGTGCCCCAGACGACGATGAAGCCGCACACGGCCAGCATGACCAGATCGCTGAACACTGCGGCGGCCTTCTGCAGACCCGGCGGCAGGCTGGCGGTGAGCATCTGCACGGCGATGTGGGCACCGGCGCGATAGGCCGCGGCACCGCCGAGGAAGGTGAAGATGACCATCAGCATGATGGCGATCGGCTCGGGCCAGCTCGAGCCGCTGCCCAGCACGTAGCGCGCGAACACGCCCCAGGGGACGATCAGCGTCATCACGACGATGGCCATGCCGGAGGCCCAGATGCACAGCCGGTAGATGGCGTCGAGCGCGCCCGAGACAGTGGATTGCATGACGGATGGGACCTCGGCCGCGCCGTGGCGCGGCAGGGAAAGTTCGACCTACTGCGCCACACCACCGCCACATGACAGCAGCGGCGGTGTCGCGCGGGGCGGCTACTGCACCGCGTTGATGCGCGCGATCAGGTCGGCATAGGCCGCGCCGTACTTGGCGCGCACCGGTGCGGTGGCGTCGAAGAAGGGCTTCTTGTCGACCTCGATCCACTCGACGCCGGCGGCCTTGAGCTTGGCGCTGTACTCGGCCACGCTCTTGTCCCACAGCGCACGCTGTTCGAGCTGCGCCTCGCGCGCGAACTTCTTCACCAGCGCCTGCTCGGCCGGCGTCATCTTGTCCCAGGTGACCTTGGACATGACGAAGATCTCCGGAATGATCAGGTGGTGCGTCTGGGTGTAGTACTTGATGCCGGCGGTGTACTGGTTGGACGTGAACAGCGTCGGCGGGTTGTTCTCGGCGCCGTCGATGACGCCGGTCTGCAGCGCGCTGAAGACCTCGGTGTGGCCCATGCTGATGCCGTTGCCGCCCATCGCGTTCATGGTGTCGACGAACAGCGGGTTGCCCATCATGCGGATCTTCTGGCCCTTCAGGTCCTCCATCTTGCGCACCGGCCTTCTTGGTGTAGATGCTGCGCGAGCCGCTGTCCATGAAGCCCAGCGCCACCAGCCGTGCCGGGCTGGCGGTGATGGCGTCGAGGATCTCCTGGCCGATCGGGCCGTCGATGACCTTGCGCATGTGCGCCTCGTCGCGGAAGACGAAGGGCATGTTGAAGACGTTGACCGCCGGCACCACCGGGCCCAGCACGCCCAGCGAGATGCGCGCGATCTGGATCGCGCCGACCTGCGTCTGCTCGACCATCTCCTTCTCGGCGCCGAGCACGCCACCGGGGAACATCTGCAGCTTGTACTTGCCGTTGGTGGCGGCCTCGAGCTTCTTGCCCAGGTTCTCGACGGCGACCACGTTGGGGTAGCCGGCGGGGTGCACGTCGGCGGCCTTCAGCACGGTCTGTGCGTGTGCGATCAACGGCGTGCCGCCCCAGGCGGCCAATGCCGCACAGGCGGCGATCAGGGTTCTGCGAATCATCATTTGTGTCTCCAGTTCGCTAGCGAAGGTTGGGAATATGCAAGCCAGGTGCTTGCGGGACAGGAAAACTCATTCGTACGGGCCCTTGGTGACGAAGCCGCCGCCCTGGTACAGCGTCACCGGGTCGTGCATGTCCAGCGGCGGCTGGCGTGCTTCGACCGCTGCGCGAAAGACTTCCGAGCTGTCTTGCGGGCGGTAGCCGATGTGCCGGGCGGGCGTGTTGTCCCACCAGGTGGTGGTGTTGTCGGACATGCCGTAGATGACGGTGTGGCCGACCACCGGCGCGCTCAGGCTGGACACCACCAGCCGCTCCAGGTCGTCGAAGCTCATCCAGGTGGCGAGCATGCGCCGGTCCTTCGGCTCGGGGAAGCTGGAGCCGATGCGCAGGCTCACGGTTTCCAGGCCGTAGCGGTCGAAGTAGAACTGCGCCAGGTTCTCGCCGAAGGCCTTGCTCAGGCCGTAGTGACCGTCGGGGCGCATCGGCGCGCGTGCGTCGATGACCTCGTCTTGCCGATAGAAGCCGGTGACATGGTTCGAGCTGGCGAAGACGATGCGCTTGACGCCGTGCACACGCGCCGCTTCGTAGAGGTTGTGCATGCCCACGATGTTGGCCTGCAGGATCGGCTCGAAGGGCCCTTCGACCGAGACGCCGCCCAGGTGCACGACGGCATCCACGTCCTGCAGCAGGGCGTGCATCGCGTCGCGGTCCTGCAGCTCGGCAGGACGCAGTTCCTCGCCCGCGGCGGCGCTGCCCAGCGGCGGCGACGTCGCTCAGCCGCAGCGTGTCGCAATAGGCCTTCAGCCGTGTGCGCAGTTCGCGACCCAGGCCGCCCGCGGCGCCAGTCAGCAGCAAGCGGCGAAATCGCAGCGCGGTGGGGTGGGCGGCAGGCATCTTGATCGTCGAATCTCGTGGCACTGGGGAGAATAGGGTTGTCATACGTCGTCAGTTGTCGTACAACAATGCGAATGGTCCGGGAACCGGATCAGCCTGTCAAGCCAAGGCGGCTCAGGGTTTATGCGGGGGATCCATGAATTCAAGCATCGAGGCACTTCGTCGCCGGCCGCGCAGCCTGGCGATGGAACTGGTGGAGGCGCTGGGCGATCGCGTGCGCGACGGCCGCCTCCCAGCCGGCGCCAAGCTGGCCACCGAAGCCGAGTTCATGGCCGAGTTCGGCGTCAGTCGCACGGTGGTGCGCGAGGCCATCTCCAAACTGCAGGCCTCGGGCCTGGTGCAGACACGCCACGGCATCGGCACCTTTGTCGTCGGGCTGGGCGATGCGGCACCGTTTCGCATCGCGCCGGAACAGTTTGCCACCTTGCGCGACGTGATTGCGGTGCTCGAGTTGCGCATCGGCATCGAGACCGAGGCCGCCAGTCTGGCCGCACAGCGCCGGCAGGCCGACAACCTGCGCCTGATGCGCGCCGCGCTCGACGCCATCGCCGCGGCGGTGGAGCAGGGGCGGGATGCCGTCGGGCCAGACTTCCAGTTTCACCTGGAGATCGCGCGCGCCACACAGAACGCGCACTTCGGCGAGTTGATGTCCAGCCTGGGCACGATGATCATTCCGCGCGCGCGGCTCGACACCGGGCGCAGCCCCAGCGAGGAACAACGCCTGTACCTGCGCCGCGTCAACAGCGAGCACGAGAGCATCTTCGACGCCATCCGCAACCAGGACAGCGACGCCGCACGCGCGGCCATGCGCACGCACCTGGCCAATAGCCGCGAAAGGCGCCGGCGGGCCGCGGTGCTGGGCGAGGAATCGAGCTGATCGGTGTGGGCTGATGAGGCAAATTCAGGGTTCGCCGCCTTGCCATGGGCCAAGCTTGCCGTTATGCTGAGTTGTACGATGTCTGATAACAAACTGAGCGATTGAATCTTCCGTCGCCGTTGCTGCACTTCCAGGAGACCCCATGAACCGCAGACTCTTTGCCGCCTTGGCGGCTCTGTTCGGCACCGCTGTTCTCAGTCCCGCCGCCATGGCACAAGCCTGGCCCAACAAACCGATCCGCATCATCGTGCCGTACCCGCCGGGCGGCTCGTCCGACATCATCGCGCGCGCCATCAGCAAGCCGCTGTCCGAGGCGCTGAAGCAGACGGTGATCATCGAGAACAAGCCCGGCGCCAACGGCAACACCGGCACCGACTTCGTCGCCAAATCGACCGACGGGCACACCTTCCTGCTGTGCGACGTGGGCGCGCTGGCCATCACCGCATCGGTCTACAGCAAGCTGCCCTTCGACCCGTCGAAGGACCTGCGCGGCGTGACCATGCTGGCCTATTCGCCGCACCTGCTGGTGGTGCACCCGTCGGTGCCGGCCACCAACCTGGCCGAACTGGTGGCGCTGTCGCACAAGCAGCCGCTGAACTTTGCCGTCACCGCCATCGGCAGCGCGCCGCACGTGGCCGGCGTGGCCATCGAAAGGGCCACCGGCGCGAAGTGGACCTACATCCCCTACAAGGGCGGCTCGCAGGCCATCGGCGACACCGTGGCCGGCCAGACGCAGGTGCTGATGAACGGCATGCTGGCCACGCTGCCCTTCGTGGAAAGCGGCAAGCTCAAGGTCATCGGCGTGAGCAAGGCCAAGCGCGCGCCCTTGCTGGCGAATGTGCCGACGATTGCCGAACAAGGCGTCAAGGGCTTCGAGTCGGGCACCTGGCAAGGCGTGCTGATGCCCGCCAGCCACGCCGAAGGCGGTGATCGACAAGCTCAATGCCGAGCTCATCACCATCATCCGTTCGCCCGAGGTGCGCGAGCGGCTGGTGTCGCAAGGCGCCGAGGTCTATACGATGACGCCGGCCGAGTTCACGCAGTTCTTCGAGCGTGAGCGCAAGACCTGGGCCACGGTGGTGGCGCAGGGCGGCATCAAGATCGATTGAGCGGCGACAACCCAACGGAGACATCGGCATGAGAGAAAACCGACTGCGCACGCTGTGGCGCGAAGACAAGGCCGCGGTGAACGGCTGGCTGGCGATTCCCAACAGCTTCGCCGCCGAGGTGATGGCGCACCAGGGCTGGGACACGTTGACCATCGACATGCAGCACGGCGTGATCGACTACGCCGCGATGGTGACCATGCTGCAGGCCATCTCCACCACGCCCACCGTGCCGGTGGTGCGTGTGCCCTGGCTGGAGCCCGGCATCATCATGAAGAGCCTGGACGCCGGCGCCTACGCGGTGATCTGCCCGATGGTGAACACGCGCGAAGACGCGCAGAAGCTGGTCGCCTACACGCATTACGCACCGCGCGGTACACGCAGCTTCGGGCCGGTGCGCGCCATGCTGTACGGCGGGCCCGACTATCCGACCCATGCCAACGACACCATCGTCGCCTTCGCGATGATCGAGACCGCGCAGGCGCTGGACAACCTGGACGCGATCCTGTCGGTGGAGGGGCTGGACGCGGTCTACATCGGGCCGAGCGACCTGGCGCTGGCGCTGGGCTGCAGGCCGGACTTCGACAACCCGGACCCGAAGGCGGCGCAGGCCATCGACCACATCCTCGAACGCGCCAAGGCGCACGGCGTGGTGGCGGGTGTGCACAACGGCCTGCCCGACGTGGCGCGCGCCCGCGCGGCCAAGGGCTTCCGCTTCGTCACCGTCGGCTCCGACGCCAAGCTGCTGGCGGCGGGCTCGCAGCAGATGCTGAGCGCGATGCGCGCGCCGCAGGCATGACGATCCAGCTGTACGCCTTCGACACGCCGAACGGCCGCAAGATCAGCGTCGCGCTGGAGGAGATGGGCCTGCCCTACGACAGTGAAGGTGGTGGACATCACGCGCGGCGAACAGCATGCGCCGGCATTCGAGGCGATCAGCCCCAACCGCAAGATCCCCGCCATCGTCGATCCGCAAGGCCCGGGCGGCCAGCCGATCAGCGTGTTCGAGTCCGGCGCGATCCTGGTCTACCTGGGCGAGAAGAGCGGCAGGTTCTGGCCCACCGACCCGGCCGTGCGCATCGCGGTGCTCGAGTGGCTGATGTTCCAGATGGGCGGCTTCGGGCCGATGCCGGGGCAGGTGCACCACTTCGTCGCGCTGAAGGACGAAGCCCAGCGGGCCTACGGGCTGAAGCGCTACATGGACGAGACACGCCGGCTGTACGGCGTGATGGACAAGCGACTTGCCACGCGCGAGTACTTTGCCGGCGAACTGTCGATCGCCGACTTCGCCATCCTCGGCTGGGCCTGGCGGCACGAGCGGCACCAGGTCGACCTGGCCGACTTTCCGCACGTGCAGCGCTGGTACCGCGCGCTTGATGGCGCGCCCGGCGGTGCAGCGCGGCTTTGCCGTCCCGCTGCGACACGCCGCATGAGCGGCGCGCCTCGGGTACGCCCGAGGGCATTCGCACGTCTGGCGCCAGAATGACTCGACACGAGGTACTTCGACAGCTGAAGGCGCGATGGCAAAAACCTGCCTCGCCGGTCCACTGAAGCGGCTGCGCCATGCCGTCAACCGGCTGGATGGCCGGCCGCGGTTTGGAGCTCAATCAGGTGGTGAAGACCTTGCAGCGGGCGTCGCGGTCGCATGGCCCCAGCGCGACGATGGACGGGCCCTCGCGCTGGCGGCCGTCGGTGTCGGGCGGCAGACCGCACGCCAGGTCGGCGTAGGCCTGGGCGCTGGCTTCGGCGATGGCGGAGAAGGCTGCCACCTCGCGCGGATAGTGCAGCGCCAGGCCGTGCCGCGCGGCGAATGCGCGGTGCGGGCCGCTCAGCGCGTGCCAGACCGGGTTGTCCAGCACATGAGTCATGGGCCCAACTCTCGCATCAGAAAGTCCTCGATGGCCGCGTTCACCACCTCGGGGTGGGTGATCGGCCCCATGTGGCCCAGACCTTCCAGCTCCAGCAGTTGCAACCGCGGCAGTACGGTCGCCAGCAGCCGCGCCACGCCGCGCGAGGACGCGGGCGAGTCGCTTCCCACCATCAGCAGCACCGGCACGTCCAGCGCGCTGAAGTCCGACAGTGGCGTCGGCTGCGTGAACAGCGCCGTGCCCCAGCCCTGCACGTGCACGATGGCCTCTTCGATTGGCGCGCGCCGCGCCGCGGGCGTGCCCTGCCAGCTGCCGTCGCCCATCCAGAAGTCGATGAAGCGCTCGGCCGCCGCGCTGCTGTCACCGCGCGCCAGATGGGCTGCGGCGTCGGCCACGGTCTGGCGG
This sequence comes from uncultured beta proteobacterium, assembly GCA_963743935.1. Classification (GTDB taxonomy): domain Bacteria; phylum Pseudomonadota; class Gammaproteobacteria; order Burkholderiales; family Burkholderiaceae_C; genus Rubrivivax. The sequence continues at coordinate 44,294 of CAVURQ010000003.1, forward strand.
ATGCCTTCGCCGTCGTTCGGCGGCGGCGACGCTTCGTCCAGCAGCGCGAACAGGGTGGGCTCGTACAGCACCAGCGCGCGGGGCGGCTGCTGCAGCGCGGCCAGCAGCGCCACCGCGCCGCCGTAGGAATGGCCGACCAGCGCCTGCGGCTCACCGGCGCGCGAGCGAAGCGGCTGCAGCAGCGCCACTTCGTCCTGCAACTGCAGCGTGCGCTCTGCAGGCCAGGCCGGGCCGCGGCCGGCACCGTGGCTGTCACCCGCCAGCACGTGGAAGCGCGGCGCCAGCCGGTCCATCAGGCCGCGCCACTGCGCGCTGCTGCTGGCATTGCAGTGCACGCACACCACGCCCGGGCCTGACCCCGCCTCGCGGAAGTAGGGGTCGGTCACTTGACGCTCCTGTGCACTGCGTGCTCCGCGATCCCCGCTTGGAACCGTCCCAGCGCACTCATGCGCGCTCGATCACCACTTCGAGGTATTCGCTGGGGAGCACCAGCGTGGCATCGCCCGAGCGGTTGCGCGCCGCCATCAGCGCCAGCAGGTCCTGGTGCAGCGCAGCCTGGCCGGTGGTGTCCAGCGCAGCGAAGGTCTTGTTCGTCGGCCCGTAGTAGGTGCGGAAGACCTCGATCCAGTGTTCCGGCGAGCGGTAGCGGAACACGAACTCGCGGCTGTGGATGTGCAGCGCGCGCGCGCCGGCACCGAACAGCTCCTGCAACCGCGCCTGCGTGCCCCACAGCGCGGGCGACTTCAGCCCCGCGGCCGGCGGCACGTACTTGCCGATGGTCTTGAACAGCTGGCCGATGAAGCTCTCCGGTGTCCAGTTGGCCAGGCCGATCTTGCCGCCGGGCCGACACACGCGCAGCATCTCACGCGCCGCCTGTTCCTGGTCGGGCGTGAACATCACGCCGAAGGTGGACAGCACTGCATCGAAGCTGGCGTCGGCGAAGGGCAGCTTTTCGGCATCGGCTTCCTGGAACGCGATGTCGTGGCCCTCGGCCTGTGCGCGTAGCCGGCCGGCGTCGAGCAGCGAGGGCACGTAGTCGGTGGAGGTCACCGCACAGCCGCGGCGCGCCGCGGCCAGCGTGGCATTGCCGTTGCCGGCGGCGACATCGAGCACGCGCCAGCCTGCGCGCGGGTCCAGCGCTTCGCACAGCTGCTCGCCGACGATCTGCAAGGTGGTGCCGACCACCGCGTAGTTGCCGGTGGACCAGGCGGCCTGCTGGCGCGTCTTGACGGCAGCCAGGTCGGGCGTTGCGGTGGTGGGGGACAGAACAGCGGACATGGCGGATCTCCTGACGGGTTGGGTGACGAGGGCTCCATTGAGCGCCGGATGTCCTTTGAAAAGGTATCGCCGAGTGGGACAAAAAGTCGGACAAGTGGCCCCGGCTTGCTAGAGTCGGCGCGGTGCAGGACCGATCCCATTCCTTTGGCTACTGGCTGCGCCGCCGGCGCAAGGCGCTGGACCTGACGCAGGAGGCGCTGGCGCAGCGCGTCAGCGTCTCGGTGTTCTCGATCCGCAAGATCGAAGCCGACGAGCGCCGGCCGTCGCGCCACCTGGCGGAACGAATGGCCACGACGTTGGCCGTACCCGACGCGGAGCGCGCGGCCTTTCTCGAAGCCTCGCGCGCGCTGCGCAGCCTGCAGCGCCTGGCGCTCGATGGCCAGCCGGCCGAGCAGGGCGCCGCGCCGGCCGCGCCCGCCGAGTCACCGCCGGCCGAGGTCACGCCCTTCGTAGGCCGCGGCCACGAGCTGGTCCAACTTCAGCAATGTCTCGCGCAGCTGGCCCAAGGCCGCGGCGGCACCGTGCTGGTCGAAGGCGAGCCCGGCATCGGCAAGACGCGGCTGCTGCGCGAGCTGCAACGCGAGGCGCAGGCGCGCGAGCTGCCGCTGCTGGCCACCAAGTGCTACGAGATCGAACGCGCCATGCCCTACCAGCCGGTGATCGATCTGGTGTCGCGCGCGCTGCAACGCGCCAGTGCCGCCGACATCGCCAAGCTCGGCGCGGTGTCGCTGGCCGAGCTGAAGGCGCTGGTGCCCGAGATCGGCGAGCGTTTTCCCGGGCTGCCTGCGCTGTCGGGCGACTTCCCGGAGGCGCGCCAGGCGCGGCTGTCGCGTGCGGTGGGGCAATTGCTGGGCGCAGCCCTCGGCCCGGGCCCGTCGCTGCTGGTGGTCGACGACCTGCAATGGGCCGACGAGGCCAGCGTGCAGGTGCTGCACCACCTGGCGCGGCAGGGCGCAGAGCGCGCGCGGCTCGTGGTGTTTGCCTACCGCGACGAGGACGTGGACCAGGACGAGCGCCTGGCCCGGCTGGTCGACAGCCTGTGCCGCGAGGCCGCGGCGCGTCGCCTGCCGCTGCCGCGGCTGGACGCGGCAGCCACCGCGCAGCTGGTGACGGCGATGGCCGATGCCACGCTGGCCGAGCGCCTGCACCTGGAGACCGAAGGCAACCCCTTCTTCCTGGTGTCGATGCTGCAGTCGCTGAGCGAGGGCACGCCTGCTGCCGGCGCGCCGGCACCCCCCCGCCCCGGCCAATTGCCCGAGGCGCTGCGCGCCGCGGTGCGCGTGCGCCTGGCGCATGTGCCCAAGGCCTTGCGCCCGGTGCTGGAGACGGCCGCGGTGCTGGGCCGGCATTTCGATTTCGACACGCTGCTGCAGGTCGGCGGCGACAGCGAGGCACAGCTGCTCGACGCGGTGGAGTCGCTGGTCAGGCGGCGCCTGCTGCGCGAGCATGCGCAAGGTGGTGTCTACGACTTCAGCCACGACAAGCTGCGCGAGGTGGTCTACGGCGACATCGGCGGTGCGCGGCGCCGGCTGCTGCACCAGACGGTGGCGGAGGCGCTGGAACGCCACGGCGATGCCGACGCGCACGAACACATCGCGCGGCTGGCCGACCACTTCGAGCGTGCTCATCTCTGGCCCAAGGCGTTGCACTACCTGCGAAGCGCGGGCGAACGATCGCAGACGCTGTTTGCGATGCGCGATGCGCTGCACTGGCTGGACCGTGCGGTGGCCATCGCCGAGCAGCACCCGCGATCGCTGGACGATCACCAGCGCCTGGCGCTGTACGAACAGCGCGGTGCGGCGCGCGCCCAGGCCGGGCAGACGCAGGGCGCGGTGGCCGATCTGCAGCGCGTGGTGGATGCGGCGCGTGCCGTCGGCGCGCGCGAGCGCACGCGCGATGCGCTGGTGCAGCTGGGCATGGCCTACCGCCGCGCCGATGCCTACCAGCAGGCCACCGCCTGCCTGGGCGAGGCGCTCGACGAGGCGCACGCGATGAACGACGAGCGCCAGGCCGCCGACACGCTGTACCACCTGGGCACGGTGGCCTGGAGCACCGGACTGAACGACCAGGCCACCGCCCACCACCAGCAGGCAGTGCAGATCTGCGAGCGGCGCGGCTTCGTCGACCTGGTGGCCGTGCAGGCCTATCACGGGCGCGGCGAGGCGCACTTCGCAAACGCCGAGCCGGCGGCGGCCATCGCCTGCTACACACGCTCGCTGGCACTTGCACGCGCCATCGGCGACAAGAGCTACGAGTCCGAGAACCTGATGATGATCGGCTACGCCTGTGTAGGCACCAAGGGCAGCGGCGACTACCCGCGTGCGGTGGCACATTTCGAGGCCGCCCTGGACATCGCCCGCGCCGCCGACCTGCAATGGCACCTGGGCCCCACGCTGCTGGGGCTGGACCATGTGCGTGCCTGCACCGGCCACTATGGCGAGGCCTGGCTGGGCATGCAGCGCACGCTGCAGCAGTTGCAGGAGCTGGGCCAGGTGCGCTACCAGTTCATCGCGCTCGACGCCATCGGCCACCTGCTGCTCGACCTGGGACTCGAAGCGCAGGCGCTGGAGCTGCTGTGTCGCGGCCAGGCGCTGGCGCGCGACAGCGGCATCATGTTCTGGCGCGGCAGCCTCGACGCGCATGCGGCCGTGGCACGCGCGCGGCTGGGTGATGAGTCAGACACCGCGCTGCTGCAGCTGATGCTGGAGCGCACGCGCGCGCATGCCGAGCGCTACATGCAGGTGCGTTGCCTGGGCGCGCTGGCCGAGATGGCGCTGCTGCAAGGCGATACGCGACGTTGCCACGCGATGGCAGATCAACTGCTCCACATAGCCGAGACCAACGGCCTGCGCGAGCTGCAGGCCGTGGCGCGCCGCTGGCGCGGCGAAGCGCTGCTGCACGAACGTGCCTTCGCGCCCGCGCTGGCCGAGCTGACGCAGGCCGTGGCGGTGGCCGAGCCCTTGGGCCGCGTGCGCCTGATGCTGGACCTGCAGCGCGCGCTGGCGCGGCTGCACGAACAACAGGGCCAGATCGCCGCGGCGTCGCCGCACAACGAGCGTGCGCAGGCGCTGGCGCGGTCCATCGAGGCCAGCCTCGAAGGCAGCGGGTTGATGGCCCGGCTCGACGCTTAGGCGGCTACGACGCCTGCGCGAAGCCCTGGCGCAGCGCCGCGATGCGCGCTGCGTGAATCGCCTCGCCGATCTGCGGCCCGGTCTGGCCCCGCGCGGCGAAGTGCTGCGCGACCGCGGCCGTGTCCACGCCGCGCGCGAAGGCCAGGGCCTGCAGCAGGCGCTGGCGTTGTGGATAGTCGCGCTGCTGCAGGCCCAGGCGGCCGCGTGCATCGCATTCGCAGGCCAGCAGCATGTCCGCAAAACGTGCGGGGCGGCGCAGCGCGTCGCTGCGTTCCAGCAGCCGCAGTTGTGCCGCCGGGCTCAAGGCCAGACTTGCGTGCACGTTGCCGTGCTCGCGCGCGGTGATCTCGGCCAGCTCGCGGCACTCCACCGGCACCTTCAGGCGTTCGCACAGCTTCAGCAGCAGCTTGACGCTGCGTTCCTCGTGACCCAGGTGCCGCGGCAGCATCTCCGCCGGCGTCGTGCCCTTGCCCAGGTCGTGGCACAGGCAGGCAAAGCGCACCGGCAGCGCGGCTTCGGCACGCGCCGATTCGTCCAGCACCATCATCAGGTGCACGCCGGTGTCGATTTCCGGGTGGTGGGCCGGCGGTTGCGGCACGCCCCACAGCCGGTCCACCTCGGGCAGCAGCTTTTGCAGGGCGCCGCAGTCGCGCAGCACGTCGAACAAACGCGAGGGGCGCGGCTCCATCAGGCCGCGTGCCAGCTCCTGCCACACCCGTTCGCTCACCAACGCGTCCACCTCGCCGGCGGCCACCATGTCGCGCATCAACGCCAGCGTTTCAGGCGCGACGACGAAGTCGGCGAAGCGCGCCGCGAAACGCGCCACGCGCAGGATGCGCACCGGGTCTTCCGCGAAGGCCGGCGAGACATGCCGCAGCACACGATCGGCCAGGTCGCGCTGCCCGCCGTACGGGTCGATCAGCTCGCCCGACGTGCGCATGGCCATGGCATTGATCGTCAGATCGCGCCGCGACAGGTCTTCCTCCAGCGTCACGGAGGGGTCGGCAAACACGGTGAAGCCGCGGTAGCCCGGCGCCGACTTGCGCTCGGTGCGCGCGAGCGCGTGTTCCTCCTGCGTCAGCGGATGCAGGAAGACCGGAAAATCGCGGCCCACCGGGCGGTAGCCGGCGGCCTGCATCTGTTCGGGCGTGGCGCCGACGACGACCCAGTCGCGGTCGTGCACCGGGCGTGCCGAGCAATTGGTCGCGCACCGCGCCGCCGACGATGTAGGTCTGCACGTGAGCGGGCAGGCGGCCGTCGTGTGGTGGCGGGGTGCCGTGGGCGTGCAGCACGGCGGACGTGTCGGAGCTCATGGGACGGGGCGATGGTGGATGAGGCGCGAGTGTAGGCAGGCTCAATCCTGACGCGACGATGTCCCGCCTTCGTAGACCAGCGTGGCGGCCGCCAGGTCCTCGAGCGCCGTGCCCACCGACTTGAAGACCGTTCGCTGCTCGGCCGACTGCGCGCCCGACAGCGGCGCCGCGACAAAGATCGGCCAGCGTGCCGCGGATGTCCGCGGCCGACAGCACGCCGCGCGATATCGGCCCGAGCAGATCGCCGCTCTTGGCCACCGCTTCGTCGGTATCCACGTAGACGCTGGCGCCATGGAAGCAGGCGTCATCGGCCTCGCGCATCTGCGGCGTGAAGCTGCCGATCAGGTCGAGGTGGCTGCCCGCGCGCAGCCAGGCGCCTTGAATCAACGGCGCGGTGGCGAGCGTGGCGCAGCTCACGATGTCGGCCTGTGCCGCGGCGGCAGCCAGATCGCTGGCGACGCGGGCCTGCAGCCCGTTCGCCCGCCAGGCATCGACCAGCGCCGCCGCCCGGGCCGGCGTGCGCGCCCAGACCTCGACCTGCTCGATCGGCAGCACGGCGCGATAGGCCTGCGGAAGCAATGCCGCCACGCGGCCGGCGCCGACCACCAGCAGGCGCCGCGCATCGGGCCGCGCCAACCGGGACGCGGCCAGCGCCGAGGCCGCTGCGGTGCGGCGCGAGGTGATCTGGTCGCCGTCGATCTGTGCCAGCGGCGCGCCGCTGCGCGCGTCGTACAGCATGTAGGTCGAGTACAGCCCGGGCAGGCCCTGCGCGGCGTTGCCGGGAAAGATGTTGACGGTCTTGATGCCCAGGTGACGCCCGGCGCGCCACGCCGGCATGATCAGCACCGTGCCTTGCACACCGTCTGCGCCGGCCAGCGTGTGCGTGTGCCGCAGCGGCACTTCGCAGCCTTCGACGAACATCCGCGACAAGGCCTCGATCAACGTGTCGAAGGGCAGTGCCTCGCGAGTGGCCACGGCATCGAAGTGTTTCATCGTGTCGCTGCCTCCCTGCGCGGCGCGCGCTGTGCGCACCGGCGACATGGTCGGCGTGGGGCGCAAGCGCCGGCGCCGGGCGGGTCGCGGCGTGTGACAGCTCGTTGAGGATGCCGCAGTGCGCCACATCGTTCGGCCCGGCGCAGCGCTCGCGCAAGGCCTGGAGCTGCTTCTGCAATTGCTTGAGCTCGCGAATGCGTGTGGCCACATGGCCGATGTGTTCGTCGAGCAGGCTGTTGACATCGCCGCAGTCCTGCTGCGGCGCATCCTTGAAGCGCAACAGCAGCCGGATCTCGTCCAGCGTCATGTCCAGCGAGCGGCAGTGGCGGATGAAGCCCAGGCGCTGCACCTCGTCGGCACCGTACAGGCGATAGTTGCCCTCGCTGCGCGGCGCCTGCGGCAGCAGTGCCAGATGTTCGTAGTGGCGGATGGTGGCCACCGGCGTCCGGGTGGCCTTGGCCAGTGCACCGATCTTCATGCCCTGCATGCGCCCCTCCGTGTCTTGAATGGCAGCGCTTGACTCTACAGTGACTTCAGGCTTTCCAATGGGCGCATTGAAACCGGAAAGTGCCCCATGAGCGATTCCTGCGGTCATCACGGCTGCGCCGCACCCGCCGCCACCCAGTCGCCACGCTACCGCCGTGTGCTGTGGATCGCGCTGTGGGTCAACGCGGCCATGTTCGGCATCGAGATCGCCGGCGGCCTGCGCGCCGGTTCGGTCTCGTTGCTGGCCGACGCGGTCGACTTCTTCGGCGATGCCGTCAACTACGGTCTGGCCTTGCTGGTGCTGGGCATGGCCTTGCGCTGGCGCGCCCGCGCGGCGCTGTTCAAGGGCCTGACGATGGCGGCCTTCGGCGTCTTCGTGCTGGGCAGGGCGGTTTACGGCGCGGCCGTCGGCACGGTACCGGAGGCCGCCACGATGGGCGCCATCGGGGCGCTGGCGCTGGCCGCGAACGTGGCGGTCGCGGTGATGCTCTACGCCTGGCGCGACGGCGACGCCAACATGCGCTCGGTGTGGCTGTGCACGCGCAACGATGCGATCGGCAATGTCGCGGTGATGGCGGCCGCGCTGGGCGTGTTCGGCACCGGCAGCGCCTGGCCCGATCTGGCCGTGGCGGCGGTGATGGGCCTGCTGGCGCTGACGGCCGCGCGCTCGGTCATCGGCCAGGCACGCAGTGAACTGCGCATGGTCGCGGTGCATGCCTGATGTGAAATCGGGTCGCGTTCACACACACAAGATCGGCGAGGGCCGCGTGCGGCGGATAGGGGCTGTCCAACAGAAACCGCTATCGCGTTCGTCGATCCCCCCGTCGCGCAGCCGAGCGCCGAACCGAGGCGTTGCGGCCTGCCTGGGCGCGGCTTTGCCGCACCGCTGCTTCGCGCACAGTGGTCCTTGAGTTTCGGCTTGCGCCGCAGGCAGCCTGGCCGTCCGATGCGAATGAACGCCACTCGGCGTCAACTGTTCAGGCTATCGAGTTCAGCGCGCGCAGGATCGACTCGGGCGTGGCCGGCGCACTCAACGCGGGGTCGCGCCGGTGCCCGCCCGCCGCCGATACCGCATCGCGGATCGCGAAGAACACGCTGAAGGGCAGCAGCAGCGGCGGCTCGCCCACCGCCTTGCTGCGGTGGATGCTGTCCTCGACGTTGCCGTTGTCGAACAGGCGCGTGTTGAAAACACCCGGTGCGTCGTTGGCGGTGGGGATCTTGTAGGTGCTGGGCGCATGCGTCAGCAGCGCGCCGGTCTTCGGGTGCCAGACCAGTTCTTCACAGGTCAACCAGCCCATGCCCTGGATGAAGGCACCTTCGATCTGGCCGATGTCGATGGCCGGGTTCAGCGATTTGCCGGCGTCGTGCAGCAGGTCGGCACGCAGCAGTTTCCATTCGCCGGTGAGCGTGTCGATGATGACTTCGCTGACCGCCGCGCCGTAGGCGAAATAGAAGAACGGCCGGCCGGTGAGGGTGCTGCGGTCCCAGTGCAGGCCGGGCGTGGCGTAGAAGCCGTCGCTCCACAGCTGCACTCTGGCGACGTAGGCCTTGGCGATGAGCTCGTCGAAGGCGATGTCCACCTTGTCGCCGCTGCGCACGCGCCCCCCTTCGAAGCGCACGCGGGCCGCATCGACGCCGTGCTGGTCGGCCACCAGCTGCGCCAGCCGTTCCTTGATCTGCCGCGCGGCATCCTGCGCGGCCTTGCCGTTCAGGTCGCTGCCGGTCGAGGCGGCCGTGGCCGAGGTGTTGGCGATCTTGCTGGTGTCCGTCGCACTGCAGCGCACGCGTGACAGATCGACGCCCAGTTCATGCGCCACCACCTGCGCGACCTTGGTGTTCAGGCCCTGGCCCATTTCGGTGCCGCCGTGGTTCACCAGGATCGAGCCGTCGGTGTAGACATGCACCAGCGCGCCGGCCTGGTTGTAGTGGTTGACGTTGAAGGAGATGCCGAACTTCACCGGCGTCAGCGCCAGGCCCTTCTTCAGGATCGGGCTGCTCTGGTTGAAGCGCGCGATGGCTTCGCGCCGCGCGCTGTAGTTCGAGCTGGCGACCAGTTCGTCGGTCAGCGGCTGGATGACGTTGTCGGTGACCGTCTGTCGGTACGGCGTGACGTTGTTCGTCGTCGTGCCGTAGTAGTTGGCGCGCCGCACCGCCAGCGGGTCCAGAGCCCAACTTGCGCGCGATGCTGTCGAGGATGAGCTCGACGATGAGCGCGCCCTGCGGCCCGCCGAAGCCGCGAAAGGCGGTGTTGCTCTGCGTGTTGGTACGCGCGCAGAAGCCGTGGATGGCCACTTCGGGCAGCCAGTAGGCGTTGTCGAAGTGACAGATGGCGCGTGTCATCACCGGCGGGCTCAGGTCGGCGGAAAAACCTGCGTTGCAGATCATCGTCACCTCGGCGCCGAGGATGCGGCCGGCCTCGTCGTAGCCGATGTCGTAGTCGAACTCGAAGCCGTGGCGCCGGCCGGTGATCATGAAATCGTCGTCGCGGTCGGGACGCAGTTTCACCGGCTTGTTCAGGCGGCGCGCGGCCACCGCGGCGATGCAGGCGAACAGCGCGGACTGCGATTCCTTGCCGCCGAAACCGCCGCCCATGCGCCGGCATTCGACCAGCACCGCGTGCGCCGCGCCGCCCAGCGCATGCGCCACCACCTGCTGCATCTCGCTGGGGTGTTGGGTCGAGCAGTGCACGCGCATGCCGCCGTCTTCCAGCGGCACGGCGTAGCTGATCTGCCCTTCCAGATAGAACTGCTCCTGCCCGCCTTGCACGAAGCTGCCCTGCAGCCGGTGCGGCGCGCTGTCGATGGCGCGCTTCAGCGCGCCCGGCGCCGATTCACGCGTCAGGTGCATCGGCGGCACCACATAGGACTGTGCGGCATGCGCCTCGCGCACGCTCAACACCGCCGGCAGCGGCTCGACGTCGATGAAGTCCTTGGCACGTGCCGCCGCGCGCCGGGCGGCGTCGCGCGTGCGTGCGATCACCGCGAACACCGGCTGGCCCAGGTAGTGCACTTCGCCTTCGGCCAGGATCGGGTCGTCGTGCACGATCGGGCCGCATTGGTTCTCGCCGGGAATGTCGGCAGCGACGAGCACATCCACCACACCCGGCAGCGCGCGCAGCGCATCCAGCTTCACGCCCTTCAGGCGCCCGTGCGCCAGCGGCGACAGGCCCAGCGCCGCATGCAGCGTGCCGGCCAGCTCGGGCAGATCGTCGATGTAGGTGGCGGTGCCGGCCACATGCAGGTGCGCCGACTCGTGCGCGTGGTTCTTGCCGACGGCGCCCGTGGCGGCAGCCGTGTCGGCGCTCGGCGTCACGAAGGGCGCTTCGGTGAGCTTGTTCATGCGTGGTTCTCCCTGCGCTCGGCGATGGCGCTCAAGCAATGGCCGTGGCCCAGACGCTGGAGGATGCCGGCGCCAGCGCGTCCTTGGTGCGCGTTTCCAGCCAGAAGCGTTTGAGCAATCCGCGTGCCACCTGGCGCCGGTAGTCGGCACTGGCGCGCAGGTCGCTCAAGGGTGTGAAGTCGGTGTCGAGCGCGGCGGCGGCAGCCTGCATCGTGGCCTCGCTCCAGGCCTGGCCGATGGCGGCAGCTTCGGCGCCGCGTGCACGTTTGACCACGCCGGCCATGCCGCCGAATACGAAGCGCGCGCTCGTCACGGTGTCGCCATTCAGTTCGATGGCCAGCCCGGCCATCAGCGCCGAAATGTCGCAGTCATAACGCTTGGTGATCTTGTAGGCGCGAAAGTTCTGTGCCGCTGTGGGCAGCGGCACGCGCATCGCCTGCACGAATTCACCGGGCGCCAGCTGGTTCTTCATGTAGTCGATGTAGAGGTCTTCCAGCGGCATGCTCGCGCGTGCTGGCGCCGTGGCGCAGCACGACACTGGCGCCCAGCGCCATCAGCACCGGCGCGCTGTCGCCGATGGGCGAGCCGTTGGCGATGTTGCCGCCCATCGTGCCGGCGTGGCGCACCGGCGGGCCGGCAAAGCGCAGCCAGGCTTCGTGGGCTTGCGGCCAATGTGCGGCCAGGGCCGACCAGGCGTCTTCCAGCGTGGCGCCGGCGCCGATGTGCAGCGCGCCGTCGGCGACGTGGATGCGCTTCAGCTCGTCCACCTCGCCGAGGTAGAGGATGTCGCCCAGGTCGCGGAACTGCTTGTTCACCCACAGGCCGATGTCGGTGCAGCCGGCCAGCAGGCGAGCCTTCGGGTTGGCGGCATAGGCGCTGGCCAGCTGCTCGAGCGTGCGCGGCGCATGGAAATGGTCGCTGCGCGCGCGCGCCGGCCGGGCCGGGCGCGGCCGGGTTGGGCGCCGCATAGTGCAGCGGCGCATCGTTGCGCAGTGTCTTCAGCAACGCGACGATCGGTGCCGTGTCCAACCGCTTGGTGGGCAGCTGGAACATGCGCTGCCCGGCATCCAGGATCGGCCGGTAGCCGGTGCAGCGGCACAGGTTGCCCGACAGTTCGTCGGCCAGTTGCTGGCGCGTGGCGACGGTGCCGGCTTCACAGTGGCGCTCGTAGGTGGCGGCCAAGGTCATGACGAAGCCGGGGGTGCAGAAGCCGCATTGCGAGCCGTGGCACTCGACCATGGCTTGCTGCACCGGGTGCAGTTCGCCACCGATGGCCGCCAGGTCTTCGACGCTCAGCAGCGCCTTGCCGTCCAGGGTGGGCAGGAAGCGGATGCAGGCGTTGATCGGGCGCAGCGACAACCCGCCCACGACGGTGGCCTGCGCCGCGGCCGTGCCCGAGGCCGCACCCTGGTCCGCCAGCTCGGCGACGATGACGGTGCAGGCGCCGCAATCGCCTTCCGCGCAGCCTTCCTTGGTGCCGGTACACGCGGCATCCTCGCGCAACCATTCGAGCACGCTGCGCGTGGGTGGCAGCGCCTTCCACCTGGGCGATGCGGCCGCGGTGCACGAAGCGGATGGGTCGGGTGTCCATGGCGTCCTTGGCAATCTGATGTCAGCCGAACACTAACGCCTGGCTGGCGTTCATGTATACGTCCATGCGGTTAGCAGGTATAAGATAAAACGTATGGCACAGCGGCAGGGACTCGCCAACATTGACCTTCATCTCGTCAAGGTCCTGCACACCGTGATCAGCGAACGCAGTGTTTCCCGCGCCGCCATGCGACTGCAAAGCACGCAGCCGATGGTCAGTGCCCAATTGAAGCGGCTGCGCGAGCTGACGGGTGACCCCTTGCTGGTGCGATCGGGCCAGGGCCTGGCGCCCACCGACGCCGCGCTGGCGATGCTGGAGCCGGCCAGCCGCCTGTTGCGTGAAGCCGAGTTGCTGTTCGCGCCGCGGCAACGCAGCGGCCCCTTCGACGCGGCGCACAGCGAGCTCACCTTTCGCATCGCGGCGAGCGACTACCTCGATCCGATGTTCCTGCCCGGCATCGTGGAAATGCTCAAGGCCGAGGCGCCGCGCACGCATCTGGACATCCACCCGCTGTCGGCCGAATTCGACTACCGGCGCAAGCTGGCGGCGGGCGAGGTCGATCTGGTCATCGGCAACTGGCTCAAGCCGCCCGAGGAGCTGCACCTGGGGCGCCTCGATCAGCGACGAGGTCGTCTGCCTGGTGGCCGCCGACCACCCGGCAGCGACGCAGCGGCCGCGGCTGGAGCGCCGAGCGCTACCTGCAAAGCGAGCATGTCGCGCCGGTGGCGCTGCATGCCGGTGCGCCGGGCGTCATCGACGAGCACCTGGCCGCGCAGGGGCTGGAGCGCAACATCGTGGTGCGCAGCGCGCATTTCAGCCTGATCCCGCTGATGGTGGCGCGCAGCTGGCTGGTGCTGACGACGGGCCGCCTGTTCTGCACGCGTTATGTGGATGCACTGGGCCTGCGCATCGTGCGCTGCCCCGTGCAGTTCCCGCCCTTGACCTATTACCAGCTGTGGCACGAGCGCAGCCATGCCGCGCCGCCGCTGCGCTGGCTGCGCGAGCGTGTGCGCGACGTGGCGCGGCGGCTGGTGCCCGTGCCGGAGAGATCGAAGTGAGCGCGCCCGGCCGACGCGACGGCGCGTGCCCCCGCTCGACAGGCTGGCGCGTGGCGCCGAGGGCATGGCCATGACTTCGCGTATCGCATTGCGCGGCGACCTGCTCGACTTCACGGCGGCCGCCGGCGCGTGCCGATCGCGACAGCGCGGCCGTGCGCTTTCGGCCCGACCATTGGCTGCTCATCGAAGACGGGCGCATCGTCGGCGCGCAGCCCGACGCGCCCGGTGCCGACTGGCGCGCCATCGACCACAAGGGCAAGCTGATCCTGCCCGGCTTCATCGACAGCCATGTGCACAGCCCGCAGCTCGACGTCATCGGCTCCTGGGGCGCACAGCTGCTGGACTGGCTCGACACCTACACCTTCCCGGCCGAAGTGCGCATGGCCGATGCGGCGCAGGCCCAGGCCGGTTCGGCGCAGTTCCTCGATGCGCTGCTGGCCCATGGCACGACCAGCGCGATGGTCTTCCCCACCGTGCACAAGACTTCCGTCGATGCGCTGTTCGAAGCCGCGCAAACGCGGGGAATGCGCGTCATCGCCGGCAAGGTGCTGATGGACCGCAACGCACCCGAGGCATTGCGCGACGATGTCGATGGCGCCGAACGCGATTGCGAGGAACTGATCGCGCCGCTGGCATGGCCAGGGTCGGCTGGCCTATGCGGTGACGCCACGTTTCGCCCCGACCAGCAGCGAGGCCCAGCTGGCCATGGCCGGCCGGCTGCTGGCGCGGCACGAGGGCCTGTACATGCAGACCCACGTGGCCGAGAACCGCGACGAGGTGCGCTGGGTGGCCGAGCTGTTCCCCGATGCGCGCAGCTACCTGGATGTCTATGCACGCCACGGCCTGCTCAACCCGCGCTCGGTGCTGGCGCACGGCGTCTGGCTCGACGATGCCGACCGCGCGCTGTTGCACGACAGCGGCGCGCAGATCGCCTTCTGCCCCAGCTCCAACCTGTTCCTGGGCAGCGGCCTGTTCGGCTGGGCGCAGGCTGAAGGCGCGGGCGTGAAGATGAGCCTGGCCAGCGATGTCGGCGGCGGCACCTCGCTGTCGATGCAGCGCACCATGGCCGATGGCTACAAGGTGCAGGCCCTGGCCGGCACCAAGCTCAGTGCCTGGGCGCTGCTGCACGCGGCGACGCGCGGCTCGGCGCAGGCACTGGGCCTGGGCGATGAAATCGGCTCGCTCGAAGCCGGCACGATGGCCGACCTGTGCATCTGGGACTGGGCCTCGGGCGGCGTGGCCCAACGCCGCCAGCAGGTGGCGCGGGATTTGCATGAGAAGGTCTTCGCCTGGATCATGCTCGGCGACGAGCGCGATCTGGTGGAAAGCTGGGTCGCCGGTGTGTGCCGGCACCGTCGCACGCAAACATCTGAAGCTCACGCCTGATCGAGACCACAGGTCGCACGCAACGTACAAGAAACGAGGAGACACACCATGCTTCGACTCGAACTGGTGGGCATCAGCAAGCAATACCCGGCCGTGAAGGCCAACGACAACGTCAGCCTGCAGGTGCTGCCGGGCGAGATCCACGCCGTGCTCGGCGAGAACGGCGCCGGCAAGAGCACGATGATGAAGATGATCTACGGCGCGGTGCGGCCCGACGAGGGCGAGATCCGCTGGAACGGCGAGCGTGTGGACATCAAGAACCCGCAGCAGGCCCGCGCCCTGGGCATCAGCATGGTGTTCCAGCACTTCAGCCTGTTCGACACGCTGACGGCGGCAGAGAACGTCTGGCTCGGCCTGGACAAGAGCCGAGAAGCTGCCCGAGATCACGCAGCGCATCAGCAAGGTCAGCAAGGAGTACGGCCTGGACGTGGAGCCGCTGCGGCCGGTGCATTCGTTGTCGGTCGGCGAGCGCCAGCGTGTCGAGATCGTGCGCGCGCTGCTCACCAGCCCGAAGCTGCTGATCCTGGACGAGCCGACCTCGGTGCTCACGCCGCAGGCGGTGCAGAAGCTGTTCGTCACCTTGCGCCAGCTGGCGGCCGACGGCTGCTCGATCCTGTACATCAGCCACAAGCTCGACGAGATCCGCGCGCTGTGCCACAACTGCACCGTGCTGCGCGGCGGCAAGGTCACCGGCATGGTCGATCCGCGCACGGTGGACAACGCCGGGCTGTCGCGGCTGATGATCGGCGCCGAGCCGCCGCAGCTGCAGCACAAGGCGGTCAAGGCCGGCGAGGTGGTGTTCGCGGTGAAGGGCCTGTCGGTGCCCAAGCTCGACCAGTTCGGCACCACGCTGACGGACATCGCCTTCGACGTGCGTGCCGGTGAGATCGTCGGCGTCGCCGGTGTCTCCGGCAACGGCCAGCAGGAGCTGATGGCCGCGCTGTCGGGCGAAGACCCGCGTGGCCCGGCCGGCTCCATCAAGCTGTTCGGCAAGGACATCGCCGCGCATTCGCCGCGACGGCGCCGCAAGGAGGGCCTGAACTTCGTGCCGGAGGAGCGCCTGGGCCGCGGCGCGGTGCCGGTGATGTCGCTGGCGCAGAACACCCTGCTCACGCGCACCGAGGCGGTCAGCGCCTCGGGCTGGATCAAGACCAGCGGCGTCGATCTGCTCGCCGCCAAGCTGATCGAGCGCTTCAACGTCAAGGCCGGTGGCACCGGCGCGGCGGCGAAGAGCCTGTCGGGCGGCAACCTGCAGAAGTTCATCGTCGGCCGCGAGATCGACGCGAACCCGAAGCTGCTGATCGTCAGCCAGCCCACCTGGGGCGTCGATGTCGGCGCGGCCGCGCTGATCCGCGGTGAATTGCTCAAGCTGCGCGACGCCGGCTGCGCACTGCTCATCGTCAGCGAAGAGCTCGACGAGCTGTTCGAGATCGCCGACCGCTTGATCGTCATCGCCCAAGGGCGCATGTCGCCGTCGATCCCCACCGCCGAGGCCACCATCGAACGCATCGGCGAGTGGATGTCCGGACTGTGGCCGTCGGCCGGCAGCCCACCCGCGTCTGCACCCGGCAGCGCGGCTTCACTGACCTCTCAAGGAGCGCGCCATGCTCAGGCTTGAAGCCCGCCCGCAGCCGTCGAAGCTGATGTCGCTGCTGTCGCCGCTGCTGGCGCTGGCGCTCGACCGCGATCATTGCCGCGCTGCTGTTCCTGGCGCTGGGCAAGGACCCGGTGCGCGGCCTGGCCATGTTCTTCGTCGAGCCCTTCTCGAGCATGCGCCAGATCAGCGAGGTGGTGCTCAAGGCCACGCCGCTGATCGTCATCGCGCTCGGCCTGGCGGTGTGCTACCGCTCCAACGTCTGGAACATCGGTGCCGAAGGGCAGTTCCTGCTCGGTGTGCTGACCGGCGGCGGTGTCGCGCTGTGGTTGACCACCAGCGGCATCGTGCTGCCGAAGATCGTCGCCGTGCCGCTGGTGCTGGCCTTCAGCGTGCTCGGCGGCATGGCCTGGGCCGGCATCACCGCGCTGCTGCGCGACAAGTTCAACGCCAGCGAGATCCTGGTCAGCCTGATGCTGGTGTACGTGGCGCAGCAGCTCGTCAACTACATGGTCTTCGGCCCCTGGAAGGACCCGGCCGGCTTCAACTTCCCGCAGACCAAGAACTTCGACGCCTCCACCTGGCTGCCCAACCTGATGAGCGGCACACGCATGCACATCGGCTTCCTCATTGCGCTGGCGCTGGTGGTGCTGGCCTGGGTGTTCATGTTCCGCCTGTTCCGTGGCTACCAGCTGCAGGTGGGCGGGCTGGCGCCGGCCGCGGCGCGCTACGCGGGCTTTTCGGCCAGCACCTCGCTGTGGACCGCGCTGCTGATTTCCGGCGGGCTGGCGGGGCTGGCCGGCGGCATCGAGGCCATCGGCACCTTCAAGCAGATCACGCCGCATGTCTCCACCGGGCTGGGCTTCACCGCCATCATCGTGTGCTTCGTCGGCCGGCTGCATCCGGTGGGCATCATCTTCGCGGGCCTGCTGCTGTCGACCATGATCATCGGCGGGGAGCTCGGCCAATCGCGCCTGGGCCTGCCGAACGCGCTGACCGGCGTGTTCCAGGGCCTGCTGCTGCTGGTGCTGCTGGCCTGCGACACCTTGATCCACTACCGCATCCGCGTGCGCTCCGCGCTCGCGGCTGCACACTGAGAAAGCCGCCACCATGGACCAAATCGCACTGCTGATTGCGGCCACGCTGGCCTCGGGCACACCGCTGGCGCTGGCCGGCCTGGGCCTGCTCATCAACGAGAAGGCGGGGGTGCTGAACCTGGGCGCCGAGGGCATGATGCTCGTCGCCGCCATCGCCGGTTTTGCCGCCGCCTTCACCACCGGCAGCGACACCGCCGCCTTCATTGCCGGCGCGGCGGCGGGTGGCCTGCTGGCGGCCGCCTTCGGCGGGCTGGTCATCTGGCTCAACACCAACCAGTACGCCACGGGGCTTGGCGATCAGCCTGTTCGGCTACGGCTTCTCGGCCTTCGTCGGCGTGGGCTACGTGGGCCAGAAGCTGTCGGAGCGCACGGCCTTCGAGGTGCCTTTCCTGTCGCAGATCCCGTTCGTCGGGCCGGCGCTGTTCAAGCAGCACCCGATGGTCTACATCGCCATCCTGCTGATCGGCGCGAGCGTGTGGTTTCTCTACCGCAGCCGCGCCGGGCTGGTGCTGCGCGCGGTGGGCGA
Organism: uncultured beta proteobacterium; assembly: GCA_963743935.1. Lineage (GTDB taxonomy): Bacteria > Pseudomonadota > Gammaproteobacteria > Burkholderiales > Burkholderiaceae_C > Rubrivivax. The sequence goes on from CAVURQ010000003.1 coordinate 62,086, forward strand.
ATCGCCCGAATCGGCGCACTCGCTGGGCTACAAGGTGCGCTGGATCCGCCTGGTGGCCGTCATCGCCGGTGGCGCGTTGTGCGGCGTGGCCGGGGCTTTCCTGTCGGTCGTGTATGCACCGCTGTGGGTGGAAGGGCTGGTCGCCGGGCGCGGCTGGATCGCGCTGGCGCTGACCACCTTCGCCACCTGGCGGCCGGTGCGCGTGCTGCTCGGTGCGTACCTGTTCGGCGGCGTGACCATGGCGCAGTTTGCGCTGCAGGGCGCCGGCGTCAACTTCTCCAGCCAGCTGCTGGCGATGCTGCCGTACATCGCCACCATCGTGGTGCTGGCCATCATCAGCCGCAATCCGACGTGGATCCGCATCAACATGCCGGCCTCGCTCGGGAAGCCTTTCCACCCCGGCACATAATTGTTCTCTCGTTGGAGCGCGCCGTGACAAGGCGGCCGCTCGACTCGATACCCGGATTCGGTCAGACCCTTCACTCACCCCACAACAGGAGTTTCTTCGCATGAGTACCTTATCCAAACGCGGTCTGCTGGGCTGGACGGCTGCGGCCGCCGTGGCCGCCCTGGTCGGCTGTGGCAAGAAGGAAGAGGCCGCCCCGGTGGCCGCCGCGCCGGCATCCGCCGCGGCACCTGCAGCAGCGGCGCCGGCCCCGGCCGAGCCCCTGAAGGCCGCCTGGGTCTACATCGGCCCGGTCGGTGATGCCGGCTGGACCTTCGCGCACGACCAGGGCCGCAAGGCGGTCGAGGCCGAGTTCGGCGACAAGGTCAAGACCACCTTCGTCGAGAAGGTGCCCGAAAGCGCCGATGCCGAGCGCGTCATCCGCGACCTGGCGGCGCAGGGCAACAAGATCATCTTCACGACTTCCTTCGGCTACATGGAGCCGACGCTGAAGGTGGCGGCCGAGTTCCCCGACGTGAAGTTCGAACATGCCACCGGCTACAAGCTGGCCGCCAACATGGGCGTGTACGACACGCGCTTCTACCAGGACGCGTACCTGTCGGGCATCATCGCCGGCTCGATGACCAAGACCAATACCTTGGGCTTCGTCGGCAGCTTCCCCATTCCCGAAGTGCTGCGCAACATCAACGCCTTCACCTTGGGCGCGCAGAGCGTCAACCCGAAGATCAAGACCAAGGTGGTGTGGATCAGCACCTGGTTCGATCCGCCGAAGGAAGCCGAGGCCGCGCAGAGCCTGATCAACGCCGGCGCCGACGTGCTGATCCAGAACACCGACTCGTCGGCGGTGCTGCAGACGGCCGAGAAGAACGGCAAGTTCGCCTTCGGCTGGGACGCCGACATGAGTGCGGTGGCACCGAAGGCGCACCTGGCCTCGAACATGGTGTTCTGGGGCCCGTACTACAAGAAGGCCGTCAAGTCGGTGATGGACGGCAGCTGGAAGTCCGAGCGCACCATCTGGGGCTACAAGGAAGACGCCAACGGCGTGATCAAGATCGCCGACGCGGTGCCTGAAGAGATCAAGAAGAAGGTGGCCGAGGTCAAGGAAGGCTACAAGGCCGGCACGATGGACCCCTTCAAGGGCCCGATCGTCGACAGCGAAGGCAAGGAACGCCTGCCCAAGGACGCGATGCCCGACCAGGCCTGGAAGGACAAGGTCGACTTCTACGTCAAGGGCGTGGACGGCAAGATCCCGAGCGGCAAGTAGTTCGGTCCGATCCGACCGACGCCGCCGAGCGAGCTTCGCCCGGCGGCGTTTCAATTTTGTGGAGCCCATTGCGATGACCATCGACTTCGACAGGATTCCCCGCGCGCGCCTGCCCGCGCTTGCTGCGCGCCATGCCCAAGGCCGAGCTGCACATCCACATCGAGGGCTCGCTCGAACCCGAGTTGATCTTCAAGCTGGCGCAGCGCAACGGCGTGCAGCTGCCCTATGCCGATGTCGAAGCGCTGCGCAGGGCCTATGCCTTCACCGATCTGCAGAGCTTCCTCGACATCTACTACGCCGGGGCGGGTGTGCTGCTGAAGGAGCAGGACTTCTTCGACATGGCCTGGGCCTACTTCGAGCGCGCCGCCGCCGACCACGTGGTGCATGCCGAGCTGTTCTTCGACCCGCAGACGCACACCGATCGCGGCGTGCCGATCGAAGCCGTCATCGTCGGCCTGGAACACGCCTGCCGGCGCGCGCATGCCGAGTTCGGCATCAGCGCGAAGCTGATCCTGTGTTTCCTGCGCCACCTCAGCGAAGAGGCCGCCTTCGCCACGCTGGAGCAGGCGCTGCCCTTGCGCCACCATTTCATCGGCGTCGGCCTGGACAGCGGCGAGCGCGGCAACCCGCCGGAGAAGTTCGCGCGCGTGTTCGCGAAGTGCCGCGAGCTCGGCCTGCATGTCGTCGCCCATGCCGGCGAGGAGGGGCCGCCGGCCTACATCGAAAGTGCGCTCGATGTGCTCGAAGGTCGAACGCATCGATCACGGCGTGCGTTGCGTCGAAAGTCCGGCGCTGGTCGAGCGCCTGGCGAAGCTGCGCATGCCGCTGACGGTGTGTCCGCTGTCGAACGTCAAGCTGTGCGTCTTCAAGACGATGGCCGAGCACAACCTGCCGGCGCTGCTGGATGCCGGCCTGTGCGCCACCGTCAACAGCGACGATCCGGCCTACTTCGGCGGCTACATCAACGACAACTTCGTGCAGACCTTCGACGCGCTGCCGGCGCTGACAGCACGCCACGCGCACCAGCTGGCGGCCAACAGCTTCGAGGCCAGCTTCGCCGATGCGCAGCACAAACAAGGCTGGACGCAGCAGCTCGACGCGGCGTTCGCGGCAGCGGCACGGTAACGGCCGCACGCCAAGGCAACGGCCGGCCTTGGCGCATCGTCAGAACGGCATGCGCCAGCGCAATGCGAGCAGCGCGTTGCGCCCGGCCGCGGTCTCGAAATAGCGGCCGTTGGCCTCGTTCACGATGACCGCGCCGGAATAGATCACATCCGTCAGGTTGTCCACACGCAGCAGGAAGGACAGCGTGCCGCCACCGAGATCGACGCTGTGGCTGACGCGCAGCGCGGCCACGGTGGCGCTGGGGCTGAAGTCGGTATTTCGGTCGTTCACCGGCATCTCGCCCTGGTAGCGCAGCTCGAAGCCCAGTTCGGTGCTCGGAAGCACGCGCCAGGCCAGGCTGGCGAAGGCGCTCGTGGCCATCGTGCCGGCGATCAGGTTGCCGGCCGGCACGGTGACGCGGTCCGCGGGTTGGGTGCAAGGCACGACACGGCAGGTCTCGAAGCTGTCGCGGTAGGTGGCGTCGAGCCAGGTCAGGGCCAGCTGCGCGCGCCAGGCCGGATCGGGCAGCCAGCCCAGGCCGAGTTCGGCGCCGCTGCGCCGCGTGCGTCCGACGTTCTGGAAGGTGGAGCGGCCACCGGCATTGGTCAACACGCCGATCTCGTCGTCGGTGTCGGCGCGGAAGATCGCCGCGTCCAGCGACAGGCCGAGTGCGCTGTCGCGCCACTTGGCACCCAGCTCGATCTGCGTGCTGGTCTGCGGCTCCAGCGCGGTGTTGAAGCCGGTGCCGCCGTCGGGGCGGTAGGCCAGCTCGCCCAGCGTCGGCGCCTCGAAGCCGCGGCCTGCGCTGATGTACAGGTTCAGTGCCTCGGTCGGCAGCCATTGCAGCGCGACGACGGGGGTGTTGTAGTTGTAGCTGAGCTCGCCGGAATCGTCGCCGTTGGGCAGGTAGCGGTCGGTGCTGTCCACCGTCAAGCGCCCGCTGCGCAAGCCGAGCGTGGCGCCGAGCGTGGGCGTGAAATCGACGCGGCCCTGCGCGTAGATGTCGGTGCTGCGCACGCGGTTCTTTTCTTCACGGCGCAGCGCGCCGGTGACGCCGAGCACCTGGTCGGCGCCGCTGCCGCGGAAGTTCTCGTAGCCAAAGCGGTCTTCGCGCTGCTGCTCGGTGGCCACGCCGGCAATCAGCGAGGTCGTGTCCCAGCGCCAGATGAACCGCCCGTCCACTCCGGCGTAATCGCGAGCGAAGTCGATCACGCCGCCAGGGTGGCGCGGGTTGGCCTGTGTCGCCACGGGAATGGCCTGCCACTGTGTCACGTCGCGCTGGCCCGCGTATAGCGTGAGCACGCTTTCGCGCAAGGCGCCGGCATCGACGAAGCGGTGCCGCCAGGTGCCGCCGCCTTGTGTCTGCCCGCTGGTCTTGCGCGTGTCGAACTGCGATGCCTGCGGTGTGGTCTGGAACGGATCGGCGTCGAACTGCTCGCGCGTCAGGCCCAGCGGGTCCTGCGCCGGCTGGTCCACGCTGTTGGCCAGCAGCACCAGCGTATCGCGCTCGCCGACCCAGCCCAGGCGAACATTGCCCAGCGTGCGCTCGGCTGCGCTGTGCGGACGCACGCCGTCGGTATTGAACTGGCTGGCCTGGGCGCGGATGTTCCATCCGCCGGGCAGCAGCGATTCGATGCCGACGCGCGCCTGCCAAAGGCCGTTGCTGCCGACATCGCCATCGAGCGAATAGGCGCTTTCGGTAGGCGCGGCGCTGACCAGCGAGATCACGCCGCCGGAGTTGGCGCCGTACAGCGCCGAGAACGGGCCGCGCAGCACCTCGATGCGCTGCGCGCCGGCAATGTCGAAGTGCGACACCTGGCCCTGGCCGTCGGGCATGGTGGCGGGGATGTTGTCGGTGTACAGCCGCAGCCCGCGGATGCCGAAGGTGGAACGTGCGCCGAAGCCGCGCGAGCTGATCTGCTGATCCTGCGCATAGTTGTTGCGCATGTTGGCCACCAGGCCGGGCACCCGGTTCAGCGATTCCGACAGGTTGACCATCGGCCCCGCCGAGCGCAACGCTTCGGCCTCGACGATGGTCACCGCGTAGGGTGTGTCGAAGGCGCGTTGCTCGATGCCGCTGCCGCTGATGACCACGGCCTCGCCGGCGGTGGCTTGGGCGCGCACGAGTGTGGGCCACTGCGCAGCGCTCGCCAGCGCGAGCAGTGCCAGCGCCGCCGTGGGGGGGTCGCGTCTGGCGATTGCAGGCGATGGCGACCGCGCCAAGGAAGGAAAGAGGTGTGGGCAAGGGCTTGGCTCGGGAAAGGGAGGCCGCTTCGCAGCGACGCAAGCAGCGAAGCGGCCGCGCAGAAGGACCGTATTGGACCGCCAACCCGGCCAGCGCTCCAAGCCCAGGCAAACCCTGCTGCGTGGTCGCACAGGCCGCGCTGGCATGGCAGGCCACGCTGCGGGGTCATTCCTCGCTGACGTTCGGCGGGTTCAACCCCACGTCCAACGGCCGCTGCGACATGCGTTAAGGTCGCGCCGATGAATGACCTGCCACACAAGCCCCCCTCGATCGTGGCGCTGGCCTGGCGCCAGACGCGGCGTGACTTTCGCGCTGGCGAGTTGCGCTTGCTGGCCCTGGCCGTGTTGCTGGCCGTGGCAGCGCTTACGGCGGTCGGTTTTTTTGCCGACCGCCTGAACAGCGGCCTGGCGCGTGATGCCAGCGCCATGCTCGGCGGCGATGCCATCGTCGGCAGCGACAAGCCGGCACCGCCCGAGCTGCTGCAGCGTGCCGCCGAGCTGGGCTTGAAAACTGCCACCAGCACCAGCTTCCCCAGCATGGGCCGCGCGCCGGAGGAACTGGGCGGCGCCTCGCGGCTGGTGTCGGTGAAGGCTGTCAGCGACCTCTATCCGTTGCGCGGCCAGTTGCGCCTGAAGGCCGAGCCCGGGGCGGCCGAGCGCAATGTCTCGGGCGCGCCGGCGCGCAACACGGTGTGGGTGGATGCGGCGTTGCTCGATGGCCTGCAGCTGAAGGTCGGCGACGACCTGCTGCTCGGCGATGCGGCCTTCGAGATCGCGCAGATCGTCTCGGTCGAGCCCGATCGCGGCGCCGGCTTCATGAGTTTTGCGCCGCGTGTCATGCTCAACCAGGCCGATCTGGAGCAGACCGGGTTGATCCAGCCTGCCAGCCGCGTCAACTATCGCCTCGCGCTGGCCGCACCCGACGGCCGCGACGCGGCGCTGCGCGCGTATGTCAACTGGGCCGAGGAACGCATCAAGTCCGCACCGTACCGCGGCGTGCGTGTCGAATCGCTGGAAAGCGGCCGCCCCGAGATGCGCCAGACGCTGGACCGCGCCGAGAAGTTCCTCAACCTGGTGGCGCTGTTGTCGGCGCTGCTGGCCGCGGTGGCGGTGGGCATCGCCTCGCGGGACTTTGCCCAGCGCCATCTGAACGACTGCGCCATGCAGCGGGTGCTGGGCCTGTCGCAGGCGCGCATCGCCGGTGCCTACACCCTGGAGTTCGCCGGCGTCGGCGCGCTCGCCAGCGCACTGGGCGTGCTTGTCGGCTTTGCCGTGCACTACGTCTTCGTCTGGCTGCTCGCCGGGCTGGTGAATGCCGATCTGCCATTGCCGGGGCCGTGGCCGGCGCTCTTCGGCATGGGCGTGGGCCTGACCCTGCTGCTCGGCTTCGGCCTGCCGCCTGTGCTGCAGCTGGCGCGTGTGCCGCCGCTGCGCGTGATGCGCCGCGATGTCGGTGCGCTGAAGGCCTCGTCACTTCTGGTGCTGGTCGCGGGCAGTGCGGGTTTCATCGCGCTGCTGCTCGCGGTGTCGGCCGATCTCAAGCTCGGGTTGATTGCCGTCGGCGGTTTTGCTGCGGCGATCGCGTTGTTTGCGCTGCTGTCGTGGCTGGCCGTGCAACTGCTCAAGCGCGCGGTGCCCGAGGCGCGCGCGCCGCGCTGGCTGGTGCTGGCCACGCGGCAGATCGCCGCTCGGCCGGCTTTCGCGGTGCTGCAGGTGTCGGCGCTGGCGGTCGGCCTGCTGGCACTGGTGCTGCTGGTGTTGTTGCGCACCGATCTCATCGACAGCTGGCGGCAGGCCACGCCGCCGGACGCGCCCAACCGCTTCGTCATCAATCTTCAGCCGGACCAGGCCGACGCCTTCCGCAAGGCGCTGGCCAGCGCCGGTGTGCAGCGCTACGACTGGTTTCCGATGATTCGCGGTCGGCTGCTGACCATCAACGGCACTCCGGTGAATGCCGAGGCCATGACCGACGACCGCGGCAAGCGCCTGGTCGAGCGCGAGTTCAACTTGAGCCACGACGCGCAACTGCCCGGGCACAACAAGCTCAGCGCGGGTCGCTGGACGGCAGACGAGGCCGACGCCATCAGCGTCGAGGACGGGCTGGCCGAAACCCTGGGCGTGAAGCTCGGCGACCGGCTGGGTTTCGACATTGCCGGTCAGGTGCGCGAAGGGCGCATCACCAGCCTGCGCAAGGTCGACTGGTCGTCGATGCGCGTCAATTTCTTCGTCATGTTTCCGCTGGCCGAGATGCAGGGCCTGCCGCTGAGCTACATCAGTGCCTTTCGCGCGCCCGCCACGCCGGGTTTCGACAACACGCTGAGCCGCGAATTCCCGAACATCACGAATGTCGACATCTCCGCCTCCATCGGCCAGGTGCAGCGCGTGCTGGACCAGGTGGTGCGGGCGGTGGAGTTCCTTTTTGCCTTCACGCTGGCGGCCGGGCTGGTGGTGCTGTTTGCCGCCGTCAGCGCCACGCGCGAGGCGCGCTCGCGCGAGTTCGGCCTGATGCGCGCGATGGGCGCCAGCGGCAAGCTGCTGGCACGCGTGCAACGCACCGAGTTGTTGGGCGTGGGCGCGCTGGCCGGGCTGCTGGCCTCGCTGGCGGCCATGGCCGTGGGCTGGGCCATGGCGCGTTATGCCTTCGAGTTCAGCTGGAATGCCTCACCCTGGGTGCCGCTGTTCGGCGCGCTGGCCGGTGCATTGCTGGCGCTGGCGGCGGGCTGGTGGGGTCTGCGCGAGGTGCTGCGCCGGCCGGTGATGGACACGTTGCGCAGCGCCGCGGAATAGTCCGGTCCCTGCCCGGCGTGCGGGTGTTTGGCCAGTGACGGATCGCACTGTTTGCGTGCTCCTGCCGCCGGACGGCCATTTGCGCTCGGCGATACTTGTTGCATGACCGATCCGTCCCTGCACCGCCCCTTGCGCGTGCTGCATCTGGAAGACTCCGACCTCGACCACGAACTGGCGCTGGCCCACCTGCAGCGCGCGGGCTTGATGGTCAGCGCGCGGCGCATCGAATCGAGGGATGAGCTTGAAGCCGAACTGCAGGGTGACTGGGACCTGATCCTGTCGGACTACAACCTGCCCGGCTTTTCCGGCCTGCAGGCGCTGGACATGCTGCGCGAAAGCGGTCGGCTGTGGCCCTTCATTCTGGTGTCGGGCGAGATCGGCGAGGACACCGCGGTCGAGGCCATGCGCAACGGCGCGTCCGACTACCTGCTGAAGAACAACCTCTCGCGCCTGGCACCGGCGATGGAGCATGCGATCGAGGCAGCCGAGGCGCGACGCGCGCGCATCGCGGCCGACGACGAGTTGCAGGCCTCGCGCCAGCGCCTGGCCGAACTGGCGCAACACCTGCAGACCAGCGTCGAGCTGGAGCGCAGCGCCATCGCGCGCGAGATCCACGACGATGTCGGCGGCTCGCTCACGGCGTTGAATTTCGACCTGTCCTGGATCGCGCGCCACTCCGACAGCGAATCTGTGCGCGCCCGCGCGCTGGCGGCGCTGGACACGGTGACCCATGCCATCGAATCCAGCCAGCGCATCATGCACAACCTGCGTCCTGCCATCCTGGAGCAGGGCCTGGTGGCGGCGCTGCAGTGGATGGCCAGCCGCTACGAAAAGCGCACTGGCATCGAGTGTGAATTCCATACCAGCCACGACAGCCTGCAGCTGCCCGCGGGCGTGCCGCTGGTGGCCTACCGCACCGCGCAGGAGGCGTTGACGAATGTCAGCAAACATTCGCAGGCCACGCGCGTGCGGCTCGATCTCCTGCTCGCGCCGGACATGCTGTCGCTGGAAATCAGCGACAACGGCCGCGGTCTGTCGCACCGCGACCTGGCCAAGGCACAGAGTTTCGGCATTCGCGGCCTGCACGAACGCGCCGTCACCGTCGGCGGTTGGGTCGATCTGTCGAGCTCCGCGCGCGGCACGACACTGATCCTGTCGGTGCCGATGATCGCTTCTGACGGTGCTTGCGCCGCGCCGAGCGAGCCTGCACCTGTGAACACCGAGGCCGAGCTGTCGCACGACCCTTCGGCCTGGGGAGACCTATGATCCGCGTCATCCTTTGCGACGACCATGCGCTCATCCGGCGCGGCATTCGCGACACCTTGTCCGACGCCGCCGACATCACGGTCGTGGGCGAAGCCGGCGACTACGGCGAGTTGCGCACGTTGATGCGCAACCTGGCGGCCGGCGATGGCACCAAGTCCTCGCCTTGCGACGTGCTCGTGCTCGACATCAATCTGCCCGGGCGCAGCGGGCTGGACGTGCTGCATGTGCTGAAGGACGAAGGCACCGCGGTGCGCGTGCTCATCGTCAGCATGTACCCGGAAGACCAGTATGCGATCCGCGCCCTGCGTGCCGGCGCGCATGGCTACGTCAACAAGGCCGGCGACCCGCAGCTGCTGGTGCAGGCGGTGCGCACCGTGGCGCAGGGACGCAAGTACGTCACGCCCGAGATCGCGCAGATGTTGGTTGAGTCGCTGAGTGCACCAGCCAGCGAACATCCGCACGAGAAGCTCTCGGACCGCGAGATGCAGACTCTCGTGATGATCGCCTCGGGCAAGCGCCTGTCCGATATCGCGACCGACCTGGTGCTGTCGCCCAAGACGGTATCGGTGTACCGCGCACGCGTGCTCGAGAAGCTGCAGCTCGCCAACAACTCCGAGCTCACCGTCTACGCCATCCGCAACGGGCTGGTGGGTAGTTGACGCGTAAGCGGCAGGGCGTGCACGATGCACGATCTGACGGTTTGACCCCCCGAGGCGCGGGGCCCCCACCCAGGGGAGCTCCCCCGCGGACACGCGGCCTTCGGTGGTGGCGAATTGCGTGCCCTGACCCTAAGGTTCGCATATGCATCGGCGTCGTGTCGATGCAGGCAATCCGCAAGGTTCTGACGGACCTGCTTGCCCCACATGCAACCATTCGAAAAGGTCGTCCTCATGAAGCTCCATAAGATCGCCGCCACCGCTGCGCTACTTGCTCTTGCTGCCGGTTCCGTCGGCGCCTCAACCATCACTTTGTCGGACAACGGCACGAATTTCCTCGGCGTCACAGATGACGGCAGCGCTCACACGGACCAAGGCATCACCGGCCGCGGCAAGACCGGTGAAATCAGCCTTCGTGAAACCCTGGCGATGAGCCTGGGTGGCAGCTACACGATCAAGTCGTTCCAGCTGGGCTTGCTCTACGACGGCCCCGAATTCGGCGACGTCAACGAAGTTGCCCAGGTGAGCTTTTTCGACGGCATCACCTCGCTGGGCGTCTTTACCCTTGCCGCCACCGACGCGACTACGGCTGTTTGGACGGGCGCGGGGACGTTCTCCAACCTGTCGCCCGCCGCTCAGCCCGGTGCGGGCCACTGGAAGATCGACGGCCTGAACATCGCCAACGTCACCAAGATCGAGTTCACGGCCCTGACAGGCCTTTGCGGCAGTGCGGGTGGCAGTTGTGACAACCAGTCCGACTTCATCGTGACCAACGTCACCGCGGTGCCCGAGCCCGGGACCTATGCGATGCTGCTGGCCGGTCTGGGCGCGTTGGGCTTCGTCGCCCGCCGCCGCGCATCGCGCGCCTGAGCTCGGCGCAGCAGGCGCTGGCGCGGCACGCGCACCTAGAAATAGGCCAGCATCCGCTCCAGCGCCATCGTGAAGGGCTGCTGCATCAGCGGCAGCGTCAGCAGGATGCCGATCAGCCCGACGCCCAGCGTGATCGGGAAGCCGATGGCGAAGATGTTGATCTGTGCGGCCACGCGCGAGATCACGCCCAGCACCAGGTTCACGAAGGTGAGCATGGCGACCATCGGCAGCGCGATCCACAGCCCCGTGCTGAAGATCTGCGCGCCCCATTCATGCGGCAGTGCCTGGCGCAGGAAGGCAAAAGGGTCGTCGCCCACCGGGAACGCGTTGAAACTGTTGACCAGCGCGGCAATGACCAGCAGGTGGCCGTTGATGACGATGAACAGCCAGCCGACGATGGCGCCGAAGAAGCGGCTGGTGGCGGTGGTCTGGCTGGCAGTCACGGGGTCGAAGAAGCCGGCGAAGTTCAGCCCCATCTGCAGGCCCACGACCTCGCCGGCCAGTTCGATCGCGGCAAACACCAGGCGCACCGCGAAGCCCAGGCTGATGCCGATAAGCAGTTGCTGCAGCACCAGCATGAACGCGGCCATCGAGTCCAGCGCCACCGCAGGCATCGGCGGCAGCGAAGCCTGCGCCGCCAGCGCCACCAGCGCTGCCAGGGCGATGCGCACCCGTGCCGGCACCGTGCGCGTGCCCAGCAGCGGCAGTGCAGAGAACAGGGCCAACGCACGCAGGAAGGGCCACAACAGCGGCGTGATCCAGGCCAGCACTTCGGCCTCGGTGAAGCTGATCACCGCGGGTTCGGCGCAGGGCCGCCCCAAGCGGAGCGTTTCCCCTCGGGGGGGCGGCGCTGCAGGCGTCTTGGGGGCCCCATCAGCCGATCGCACCGGGGATTGAAAGCAGCGTGCGCTGCAGATACTCGACCAGCGTGCTCATCATCCACGGCCCGGCGAAGGCCATCACCAGCACCGCCGCCACCACCTTCGGCACGAAGGACAGCGTGGCCTCGCTGATCTGCGTGGCCGCCTGGAAGATGCTGACCACCAGGCCGACCACCAGCACGGTCAGCAGGACTGGCGCGCTCACCATCAGCAGGTTCAGCAGGCCTTCCTGGCCGAGGGTGAAGACTTGCTGTGAGTTCATCGCGGCAGCTCAGTTCGCAAAGGATGCCGCGAGCGAGCCGAGCAACAGGTTCCAGCCGTCGGCCAGCACGAACAGCATCAGCTTGAAGGGCAGGGCGACGAGCACGGGGCTCAGCATCATCATGCCCAGGCTCATCAGCACGCTGGCGACGATCATGTCGATCACCAGGAAGGGGATGAAGATCAGGAAGCCGATCTGGAACGCCGTCTTCAGCTCGCTGGTGACGAAGGCCGGCAGCAGCACGCGCAAGGGCACGTCCTCGCCTTTGACTTCCGCCGGCAGCTTGGCGAGCTTGGCGAACAGCTGCACATCGGCCTGGCGCGTCTGCTTGAGCATGAACTCGCGCATCGGCACCTCACCGCGCTTGAGCGCCTCGTCGAAGGCGATCTGGTTCGCTGCGAAAGGCTGATAGGCCGATTCGTAGACCTTCTCCAGCGTCGGGCTCATGACGAAGAAGGTCAGGAACAGGCTCAAGCCGATGATCACCTGGTTGGGTGGCGCGGCCTGCGTGCCCAGCGCCTGGCGCAGCAGGCTCAGCACGATGACGATGCGCGTGAAGCCGGTCATCAGCAGCAGCACCGCCGGCAGGAAGCTCAACGCGGTGAAGAACAGCAGCGTCTGGATCGGCACCGAATAGCTGGTGCTGCCGGCGCCCTGGCCCACCACCAGCGGCAACCCGGGGTTGCCCTGCGCCAGCGCACTGGCGCACAGCATCAGCCCCACGGCAGCCGCCAGGGCAGGGCGTGCCGCCGTGCGCAGCGCTGAGGCGCAGTGCAGTGTCATTTTTCGCGCCGCATGCGCGACAGCAGCTGGGCAAAGGTGGCCGCCGGCTCGGCTCCAGGCGGCGTGGCGTCGGCTTGCGGTTCCATCGTGTGCAGCGTGCTGATCGACTGGGCGCTGACACCCAGCACCAGCCAGCGCCGTGCCGCGCCCGCGCCGACTTCGACGATGGCCACGCGCTGCGACGCCGACAGCGGCAGCACCGCCACGTGGCGCAGCGGGCCGCTGGCCGCGCCACCGCCGAGTGGCGTGCGCTTCAGCAGCCACAGCGCCAGCGGGATGAGCACGATGATCACGCCGAACCACAGCAGTGGCGTCCAGTTCAGCGCCATGCTGCGCGCTCGAGCTGCGGCTGAGGCGGCGCAGCCGCTCGCTCGGCGTGACGATGTCGGTCAGGCGGATGCCGAACTTGTCGTTCACCACCACCACCTCGCCCTGCGCGATCAGGTAGCCGTTGACGAGCACGTCCATCGGCTCGCCGGCCAGTGCGTCCAGTTCCACGACCGAGCCCTGCGCCAGTTGCAGGATGTGCTTGATCGGGATGCGCGTGCGCCCCAGCTCCACCGTCAGTTGCACGGGGATGTCCAGGATCATGTTGATGTCGTTGCCCGCGCCCGCGCCGGCCGAGGCCGTGGGCGCGAAGTTGGCAAAGGTGGCCGGCGCCACGCTCTCCGCGGCGTGCGTCACTTCGGTCGCGATCTCGTTGCCCGTGCCGGTTTGGGCGGCGTTGTCCCATTCAGCGGCTGAACGTTCTTCTTCGCTCATTGTGGTGTTGTCAGCGGGCATGTGCATGTTCTCCCAGCCAGCCCAGGCCGGAGCCGGTCAGCAGTTGATCGATCTTGATCGAGTAGTGCTTGTTCGAGGTGCCGTAGTGGCAATCGAAGATCGGCACGCCGTCCACCTTGGCCTGGATCAGCGGCTCCAGGTCGAGCTCGACGAAGTCGCCCGGCTTGAAGGACAGCAGTTGCTCCACCGTGGCCGGGGCGGTGGCCAGCGTGGCCACCAGCTCGACCTCGGCCGACTGGATCTCGGTCTTCAGCAGCTGCACCCAGCGCCGGTCCGGCTCGCCGGCGTCGCCCTGGCTGGTGGAATAGAGCACGTCGCGGATCGGCTCCAGCGTCGAGTACGGAAAGCACAGGCTGACGATGCCGCTCGAATCGCCGATTTCCAGCATGAACGAGGTCGTCACCACCATCTCGCTGGGCGAGGCGATGTTGGCAAACTGCGGCTGCATCTCCGAGCGCTGGTACTCCAGCTCCAGCGGGTAGATGCCGGCCCAGGCCCTGGCGTATTCGGTGGTGATGGTGTGCAGCAGGCGCTGGATGACACGGTGCTCGGTCGGCGAGAACTCCCGCCCCTCGATGCGCGTGTGGTACTTGCCCGCGCCGCCGAAGAGCGAATCGATCACCGCGAACACCAGCGTCGGGTCGCACACCACCAGTGCGGATCCGCGCAAGGGCTTGACGGTGACGATGTTGAAGTTGGTCGGCACCACGACTTCGCGCAGGAAGGCGCTGTACTTCTGCACCTTGATGCCGCCGATCGACACCTCCGGGCTCTTGCGGATCAGGTTGAACAGGCCGACGCGGATGTTGCGCGCGAAGCGCTCGTTCACCACCTCCATCGTCGGCATGCGGCCGCGAACGATGCGCTCCTGGTTCGCCAGGTCGTACAGGCGCGGTCCGTCGCCAGGCGCGGCGTCCGGCTCGGCGGCCAGGCTTTCGCCGCTGATGCCCTGCAGCAGCGCGTCGACTTCGTTCTGCGAAAGGATTTGTTGATTCAATGGAGCCCCTCGTTCGACGGGTACGTCGACCGATCCCCCAAGGGGATCCGGGCCGGCTTGGGAGCGGCCCGGCGCTCGGCCCGCTCGCGACTTGACGCAGCAGCTCTCATTGAATGATGAAGTTGGAGAAATGCACCGCCCGCACCGGGCGCCCATCGCTCTTGCGGCGCGGCGAGCCGGCCGGGCTCGGCTCCAGGCCGAGCGCGCGCTCGGTCTCGCGCAGCACTTCTGCGGCGAGCGTTTCCTTGCCTTCGCGCTCCAGCAGGTCGGACGAGCGCTTGTGCGCCAGCACCATCAGGATGTTGTTGCGAATGGCCGGCATGAAGAGCTTGATCTGCTCGCCGGCCTGAGCATCGCGCAGCTCCAGCGAGATGCCGATCTGCGCATAGCGATCGGTTTCGCGATCGGCCAGGTTGACGGTGAAGTTGTCCAGCGGCACGAACACCGGCAGCGCCTGCGGATTGCGCCGCGCAGCCGTGCGCACGGCGGGCGCTTCGCCATCATCGGCTTCCTCGGCTTCCAGTGCGGCGTCAGCACGCGCCTTGAGCCAGAACATTGCGCCTGCGCCGGCCGCGCCCAGCAAGAGCAGTGCGACCAACAGGACGACGACAAGCTTCTTCTTGCCTGCCTTGGCGGCAACTGCGCCTTCAACGGCCGCGGCAGTGGACATGGCTTCTCCAGAGTGGGCAATCTGCGCGCACGGCGTCGGGGCCGCTGATAGCTCGCATGCGGACGATTATTCGAAACCGGGGCCTGGGAGGAACCCGGAAAAGGGCCACAAACACGGCTGTCTCGCTTCGCAGCGACCTGAGCTGAGAGGGCGCGCATGATTGCGGCGGCGCAGCTCAGGTCGAGCGTTCGAACAAGATGCGGTGTATCGCGCCGCTCGCGCACTCGCGCTGAGCGAGGATGTCGTCGAGGTGAGGATATACAGTACGAAACGCATATCCGACCGAACAATGAGGGGATGACCGTGGCACTTGCCAGGCGCCATGAGCCCCA
The DNA here is from genome assembly GCA_963743935.1 of uncultured beta proteobacterium. GTDB lineage: Bacteria > Pseudomonadota > Gammaproteobacteria > Burkholderiales > Burkholderiaceae_C > Rubrivivax. The sequence continues at coordinate 77,391 of CAVURQ010000003.1, forward strand.
CATCTACATCGCCAAGATCGTCGCTGTCCAGGTGAGTTGCCTGACGCTGTACGCCGAATATGTGCAGCGCGGCCGGATCCTCAACAGAGTGACCGTCATTGACCCGTTACGTTGACCTTGCCTTGCCCAATCTTGAATGCGGCGCGTGAACGGCCCGCAGAAACCCTCCGATGACCCGCGAACCCGATCTTTTCGACGCCCTGCCTGCCGATCCCGACGACGCCATCGCCCTGGCGGACTACGCTGAACGCGCCTACCTCGAGTACGCACTGAGCGTGGTCAAGGGCCGCGCACTGCCCGACGTCTGCGATGGGCAGAAGCCGGTGCAGCGGCGCATCCTGTATGCGATGCAGCGCATGGGCCTGTCCTTTGGCGCCGGCGCGGCGCCCAAGCCCGTGAAGAGCGCGCGCGTCGTCGGCGATGTGCTCGGCCGCTTCCACCCGCACAGCGACCAGGCGGCCTACGACGCGCTGGTGCGCATGGCGCAGGGATTCTCCCAGCGCTACCCGCTGATCGACGGCCAGGGCAATTTCGGCAGTCGGGACGGCGACGGCGCGGCGGCGATGCGCTACACCGAGGCGCGGCTCGCCCCCATCGCGCGGTTGCTGCTCGACGAGATCGACGAAGGCACGGTCGACTTCGTGCCCAACTACGACGGCTCGACGCAGGAGCCGTCGCTGCTGCCGGCGCGCCTGCCCTTCGTGCTGTTGAATGGTGCCAGCGGCATCGCCGTGGGCCTGGCGACCGAGGTGCCGAGCCACAACCTGCGCGAGGTGGCGGCAGCCTGCGTGGCGCTGATCCGCAACGAACGCCTGAATGACGACGATCTCTTCGCGCTGCTGCCCGCGCCCGACTTTCCCGGTGGCGCGCAGATCATCTCCAGCGCCGCCGACATCCGCGAAGCCTATGCCTCGGGGCGCGGTTCGCTGAAGCTGCGCGCACGCTGGAAGATCGAGGACATGGCGCGTGGCCAGTGGCAGCTGGTGGTGACCGAGCTGCCGCCCGGCACCAGCTCGCAGAAGGTGCTGGAGGAGATCGAGGAACTCACCAATCCGAAGATCAAGGCTGGCAAGAAGGCGCTGTCGCAGGACCAGGTGCAGCTGAAGGCCTCGTTGCTGGCGGTGCTGGATGCCGTGCGCGACGAATCGAACAAGGACGCCGCCGTGCGCCTGGTGTTCGAGCCGCGCAGCCGCACAGTCGAGCAGGCCGAGCTGATCACCACGCTGCTGGCGCACACCAGCCTGGAAACCAGCGTGTCGGTCAACCTGACGATGGTCGGGCGCGATGGCCGGCCGACGCAGAAAAGCCTGCGCCAGATGCTGTCGGAGTGGATCGATTTCCGCCAGGTCACGGTGCAGCGGCGCACGCAGCACCGACTGGGCCGCGTGCTCGAACGCATCCACATCCTCGAAGGCCGGCAGATCGTGCTGCTGAACATCGACGAGGTGATCCGCATCATCCGCAATGCGGACGAGCCCAAGCCGGCGCTGATCGAGCGCTTTGCGTTGAGCGAGCGCCAGGCCGAGGACATTCTCGACATCCGACTGCGGCAGTTGGCGCGGCTGGAGGCGATCAAGATCGAGCAGGAGCTGAAGGGTCTGCGCGAGGAGCAGGCCAGGCTCGAAGACATCCTCGGCAGCCCGGCCGCATTGAAGCGCACGCTGATCAAGGAGATCGAGGCCGACGCCAAGCTGCATGGCGACGAGCGGCGCACGCTGGTGCAGGAGGAAAAGCGCGCCGTCGCCGAGATCAAGGTGGTCGACGAACCGGTGACGGTGGTGGTCAGCCTGAAGGGCTGGGTGCGCGCATTGAAGGGGCACGACATCGACCCGGCCACGCTGGCCTTCAAGGCCGGCGACGGCCTGTACGGCAGCTTTGCCTGCCGCAGCGTCGACCCGCTGCTCGTCTTCGGCACGGCCGCGGGGGGTAGCGCACGTGTCTACAGCGTGGCGGTGGCCTTGTTGCCCGGCGGTCGCGGTGACGGCCAGCCGATCACCTCGTTGATCGACCTGGAAGCCGGTACCCAGCCGGCGCACTATTTCGCCGGCACGGCGGACACGATGCTGCTGCTGGCCAACACCGGCGGTTTCGGCCTGCTGGCGCGGGTCAGCGACATGCTGGCGCGCAACCGGGGCGGCAGAAGCTTCCTCAGCGTGGACGACGCCAGCCAGGTGCTGCCGCCGGTGGCCGTGCTTGCAGGGCATGCCCAGGTGGCCTGCCTGAGCCTGGGTGCACGCCTGCTGGTCTTCGGGCTGGATGAGCTGAAGCACCAGTCCAACGGTGGCAAGGGCCTGACACTGATGGACGTGGATGCCAAGGACCCGCTGGTATCAGTGGCCAGCTTTGGCGAACAATTGAAGCTGCTCGGCGCAGGCCGTGGCGGCAAGCCACGCGAAGAAGTCTTGAAAGCCGCCGGCCTGGCCGAGCACGCTGGCAAGCGTGCGCGCAAGGGGCGCAAGGCGGCCGGTTTCGTCAAGCTGCAGCGTGTGGTGGCGGTCTGACGTTGCGGCGGCGCCAACAAGTCACGCCTGCAGGCCCAATGCCGGGTCGATGCCGATTCACAAGGCCTGGCGCCCATGTTTAGATAGCGCCCCAAGCAGAAAGGGCGCACCGACGAGCCTGCTCACCAGGCTGGATGTCGCCCAGGAGACACGAGAGTGCAGCCCACCGATATCGCAGACCCCACCTACTTTCACAAGGTGGTGGATTGCCAATGGGCCTGCCCGGCCCACACCCCCGTACCCGAATACATCCGCTTGATTGCCCAGGGTCGCTACAGCGACGCCTACATGGTGAACTGGGTGTCGAACGTATTCCCCGGCATTCTTGGCCGCACCTGCGACCGGCCTTGCGAACCGGCCTGCCGCCGCGGCCGCGTCGAAGAGGAAAACATCGACAAGCCGGAGCCGGTGGCCATCTGTCGCTTGAAGCGTGTCGCGGCCGACCACAAGGACGACATCCGCGATCGCCTGCCCAAGGCGCAGCCGCGCAACGGCAAGCGCGTGGCCTGCGTCGGCGCCGGGCCCGCCTCGCTGACGGTGGCGCGCGACCTGGCCCCGCTGGGCTACCACGTGACGGTGTTCGACAGCGAGGCCAAGGCGGGCGGCTTCATGTGGACGCAGATCCCGCGCTTTCGCCTGCCCGAGTCCGTGATCGACGAGGAGACCGGCTACATCACCGGCATGCCGCATGTCGACTTCGTGGCCGGCAAGCGCATCGATTCGATGAAGGCGCTGCTGCAACAAGGATTCGACGCGGTCTTCGTCGGCTGTGGCGCGCCGCGCGGTCGCGACCTGGTGATCCCCGGGCGCAAGGAGGCGGCCGACGATATCCACATCGGCATCGACTGGCTGGCCTCGGTGTCCTTCGAGCATGTCAAGTCGGTCAAGCCGCGCGTCATCGTGCTCGGCGGCGGCAATACCGCGATGGACTGCTGCCGCTCGGCGCGGCGCCTGGGCTCCAGCGACGTCAAGGTCATCGTGCGCTCAGCGGCTTCGAGGAGATGAAGGCCTCGCCGTGGGAGAAGGAAGACGCGATGCACGAGGGCATCCCGATCATCAACTGCCATGTGCCCAAGGCCTTCGTGCATGAGGGCGGCAAGCTGGTCGGCATGAACTTCGAGATCGTCGAGCCGGTGTTCGACGCCAAGGGCCGGCGCACGCTCAAGCCGACGGGCGCGCCCGAAGTGTTCTTCGCCTGCGACGAGGTGCTGATCGCGGTCGGCCAGGAAAACGCCTTCCCGTGGATCGAACGCGACGCCGGCATCGACTTCGACGAATGGGGCCTGCCCGAGCTTGAACGCGGTCACGCTGCAGTCCAGCCGCGCGGATGTCTTCTTCGGCGGCGACTCGGCCTTCGGCCCGAAGAACATCATCACCGCGGTGGCGCATGGCCATGAAGCGGCCGTGTCGATCGACAAGTTCCTGCAGGGTGAGGACGTGGCGAAACGCCCGCCGCCGATGACGCACCTGATGTCGCAGAAGATGGGCATCCACGAATGGAGCTACGACAACGCGGTCTCCAACGACCTGCGCTTCAAGGTGCCTTGGGCCAAGGCCGCCACCGCGCTGGCCAGCATCCGCATCGAGGTGGAACTGGGCTTCGACGCCGCCACGGCCTTCAAGGAAACGCAGCGCTGCCTGAACTGCGACGTGCAGACCAAGTTCACGCAGAACCTGTGCATCGAGTGCGATGCCTGCGTCGACATCTGCCCGACCGACTGCATCAGCTTCACCGACAACGGCGACGAAGCCGATCTGCGCACGCGTTTGTCTGCGCCGGCGAAGAACCTGGAGCAGGCGCTGTATGTCAGCGGCGCGCTGAAGACCGGCCGCGTCATGGTCAAGGACGAGGACGTCTGCCTGCACTGCGGCCTGTGCGCCGAGCGCTGCCCGACCGGCGCCTGGGACATGCAGAAGTTCCTGATCGAGATGACGCACGCCGGCCCGGCCTGCCGCGATGCCAAGGCACGCGCGATGGAGCCTGCGCTATGAAGCCGCTGCGCAGCGTCAACGACTTCGTCGTCAAGTTCGCCAACGTCAACGGCTCGGGTTCGGCCTCGGCCAACGAGCTTTTCGCCAAGGCCATCATCCGCATGGGCGTGCCCGTCAGCCCGCGCAACATCTTCCCCAGCAACATCCAGGGCCTGCCGACCTGGTACGAGGCACGCGTCAGCGAAAAAGGCTGGCTCGGCCGGCGCGGCGGCATCGACCTGATGGTGGCGATGAACCCGCAGACCTGGGCGCAGGACGTGCACGAGGTGGAAAGCGGCGGCTACCTGTTCTACGACTCGACGCGGCCGCTGCCGCCCAGCGCCTTTCGCGACGACGTGGTCACGCTCGGCATGCCGATCACCGAGATCTGCAACGCCACCTACGACGATCCGCGCCAGCGTCAGCTGTTCAAGAACATCCTCTACGTCGGCGCGCTGGCGCAACTGCTGGGCATCGACATCGGCGTGATCGAGGGCCTGTTCGGCGAGCAGTTCCGTGGCAAGGAGCGGCTGCTTGCTTCGAACGTGCGCGCGCTGCACCTGGGCCGCGACTTTGCGGCCGAGCACCTGCAGGACCAGGCGGTCGGCCTGCGCATCGAAAGGCGCGACCTGGTCGGTGAGCGCATCCTCGTCGATGGCAATACCGCCGCCGCGCTGGGCTGCGTCTATGGTGGCGCCACGGTCTGCGCCTGGTACCCGATCACGCCCTCGTCGTCGGTGGCCGAGGCCTTCCAGAAATACTGCGCCAAGCTGCGAACCGACCCCAAGACAGGCGAACATCGCTACGCCATCGTGCAGGCCGAGGACGAGATCGCCTCGATCGGCATGGTCACGGGCGCGGGCTGGAACGGCGCGCGCGCCTTCACCGCCACCTCCGGCCCGGGCGTCAGCCTGATGACCGAGTTCATCGGCCTGGCCTACTTTGCCGAGATCCCGGTGACCATCATCAACGTGCAGCGCGGCGGGCCGTCCACCGGCATGCCCACGCGCACGCAGCAGGCCGACATCCTGAGCTGCGCCTATGCCTCGCACGGCGACACCAAGCATGTGCTGCTGTTCCCGCAGGACCCGTACGAATGTTTCGAGCATTCGGCCGCAGCCCTGGACCTGGCGGATCGGCTGCAGACGCCGGTGTTCGTGATGACCGATCTGGACATCGGCATGAACCAGCGGCTGAGCGAACCCTTTACCTGGGACGATGCGCGCTGCTTCGACCGCGGCAAGGTGATGAGCGCCGAACAGCTCGAATCCGGCCGCGACTTCGGCCGCTACAAGGATGTCGACGGCGACGGCATTCCCTGGCGCACGCTGCCCGGCACACATCCCACGCGCGGCAGCTATTTCACGCGCGGCACGACGCGCGACGAATACGCGCGCTACTCGGAGACCGGGCCGGACTACCTGCGCAATGTGCAGCGCCTGCTGCACAAGTTTGCGACCGCGGCCACGCTGGTGCCGCAGCCGGTGCCGCGCGCCGCGGCGCAGAAGACGCGCTACGGCGTCATCTATTTCGGCTCCACCAGCCCGGCCATGGACGAGGCGCTGGACCGGCTTGCCGACGCGGACATCCACCTCGATGCCTTGCGGCTGCGCGCCTTTCCGTTCCCGGCCAGTGTGCTGCAGTTCATCGAGGCGCACGACGAGGTCTTCGTCGTCGAACAGAACCGCGACGCACAGATGCGCAGCCTGCTCATCAACGAACTCGCCGTCGCGCCGGCACAGTTGTTCGCGGTGCTGCACTACGACGGCACGCCGATCACCGCGCGCTTCATCACCCAGGCCATCACGCGGCACATGGAAGCGCGCGCGGCCGAACTGACGAGAAGGGCACGAAGCACATGACCTACCTGGCCAAGCCCCGCTGGCACCACCCCACGCTGGCCACCAACAAGGTCGGCTACACGCGACGCGACTACGAAGGCAAGATCAGCACGCTGTGCGCCGGCTGCGGCCACGATTCAGCATCAGCGCAGCCATCATCCAGGCCTGCTGGGAGCTGGACATCGAGCCGCACCGCGTGGCCAAGCTCTCGGGCATCGGCTGCAGCAGCAAGACGCCGGACTACTTTCTCGGCGCCAGCCACGGCTTCAACACCGTGCACGGGCGCATGCCCAGCGTGCTGACCGGCGCCAACCTGGCGAACCGCGAGTTGCTGTACCTGGGCGTGTCGGGCGATGGCGATTCAGCCTCGATCGGCCTGGGCCAGTTTGCGCACGCCATGCGGCGCGGCGTGCGCATGGTCTACATCGTCGAGAACAATGGCGTCTACGGCCTGACCAAGGGCCAGTTCTCGGCCACGGCCGACCGTGGATCCAAGTCGAAGAAGGGCGTGCTCAACCCCGACACGCCGGTCGATCTGATCGGCATGGCCTTGCAGTTGGGCGCGACCTACGTCGCGCGCGGCTTTTCCGGCGACAAGCCGCAGCTGGTGCCGCTGATCGAAGGCGCCATTCGCCACGGCGGCGCGGCCTTCATCGACGTCATCAGCCCGTGCGTGGCCTTCAACAACCACGAAGGCAGCACACGAAGCTACGACTACGTGCGCGAGCACAACGAGGCCGTGAGCCGGATCGACTTCATCGATCTGGCCAGCGAAGTCAAGTCAGAGCCCTCACCGGGAGAAGTGATCGAGCTGCCGCAGCACGACGGCAGCATCATGCGACTGCGCAAGCTGCACGCCGACTACGACCCCACCGACCGCGTCAACGCGCTGAACCAGGTGCATGCGCTGCAGGCCAAGGGCGAGGTGGTCACCGGCTTGCTCTATGTCGACCCGGACGCCACCGACCTGCACGCCGCGCTGCATACCGCAGCGACGCCGTTGAACAAGCTCGACGAGCGTGCCTTGTGCCCCGGTGCGTCCGCGCTGGCGAAGATCAACGCCTCGTTTCGCTGAGTCGCAAGCGCGAGCCGTCATCTGCACCGGCGCAGGCGCTTGGTGCCCGCAGCGTCGGCGGTGCTGACTCTACGGGAACTTGCCGTCCACCAGGTACATCGCGATCCACGGCTGCCACACCACCAAGGCCAGGCAGGCCAGCATCATGAAGATGTACGGTATGGCGGACCTGCACAGCAGGCCGAAAGGCTGCTTGAAGGCCGACATGGCGACGATCAGGTTCAGCCCCACTGGCGGCGTGAGGAAGCCGATCTCCAGGTTCAGGATCATGATGATGCCGAACAGCACCTTGTTGTAGCCGTAGGACTCGGCCACCGGCATCAGCAGCGGCGCCAGGATCAGGATCGCCTCGCCCGTGGTCATCAGGCAGCCCACCGCGAGCAGCAATGCGTTGACCAGCAGCATGAACATCAGCGGGCTGCTGATGAAGCCCTGCATGAACTCGACCATCTGGCTGGGCACGCGGTGCTCGATGAGCACGATGTTCAGGCTTAAAGCGACCGCCAGCACCGGGAACAGCGAGCCGCCGAGCTTGGACTGGTCGAGCACCACCTGGTAGAAGTCCTGCGGCTTCATCTCCTTGTGCACCCAGATCTCGATGATCAGCGCGTACAGCAGCGCCACGGCGGCCGCTTCGGTGGCGGTGAAATAGCCGCTGTAGATGCCGCCGAGCAGGATCACCGGCAGCATCGCCGCCCAGATGCCTTCGCGGCAGGCCGTCATGAACTCGGCCGTGTCGAACTTGCTCGTCGGCATCTTGCGGTTGAACCACAGGCCGTAGACCGAGAACACGATCAGGATCAGGATGCCCGGCCCGACGCCGGCAAGGAACAGGTCGATCACCGAGGCTTCGGTCACCAGCCCGTAGATGATCATCGGGATCGACGGCGGGATGATGATGCCCAGCGTGCCGCCCGACATGATGGTGCCGAGCGCGTACTTGTTGTCGTAGTTGGCGGCGCGCATCGCCGGGTACATGACGGTGCCGATGGCCAGCATGGTGACGATGCTCGAACCGGAGATGGCGGCGAAGACACCGCAGCTCAAGCACCGCGGCGATGCCCAGCCCGCCGGGCAGCGGCTGGGTGATGGCGGCCATGATGCGGATCAGCCGCTTGGCGGTGGAGCCCAGCGTCATGACGTTGCCGCACAAGATGAAGAGCGGGATCGACAGGATCAGCTCCTTGTCGAGTGCGACCCACATGTCCTCGAGGATGTAGTCGAGCTGGCCCTTGCCCCAGGCGATCTGCACATAGGCCGCGACGGACAGCAGGATCACCACCAGCGGCTGGCGCAGCCAAAGCAGCAGCAGCACCAGCGCGATCAGCAGAGACGGCCGTCATTCCTGAAACTCCGGCGGCAACGGGCGCAAGGCCGGCCAGGCGGCGAAGAAGAAGTAACGCACCGCGGCCGACAGGAAGCCCAGCGGAATCGCCAGCTGGATTGGCCAGATCGGCATGTCGAAGGCCTGCATGCGCAAGCCTGCCTGCATCGACGACTGCACGTAGACCCAGCCGAAGTACGCCACGCCGACCATGAACAGGCCGGTGAACAGATCGGCGATGCGGTCCATCGTCGGTGCGAACGACTTCGATACCCAGCCGAAGCCGATGCGCGGCAGCAGGTGGCTGCCGGTGGCGGTGGCCACGCCGACACCGCAGAAGCTGCCGATCACCAGCGCATAGACGCACATCTTCTGCGCAGCGAAGACGCCCGCTGAGCCCTTGATGTCGAAGGCGTGGTAGATCGGCCCCAGCAGTTCGCGCCCAGCCACGTCGAGTATCAGCACCACCGCGATGAAGCCGAAGGCGGCCACCGCGATCAGGCATTCCGCGCGGTGCCAGCCGTTGACGATCGCGCGCGCGCCGGCGGGGGCCGGCGCGAAGGCGGTGGTCATTTCGCGCAGGCTTTGCGGCCGGCTTCCATGGCGGCATAGAAGGCCGCCGCATCACCGCCGGTTTCCTTGACGATCTGCGGGTACACCGGCTCCATGGACTTGCGCCATGTGTCGCGCTGATCCTGCGTGGCATCGACCACCTGGCCGCCGCCCTGCTTGAGCATGCCGAACAGCGTGCCCTCGAAGCCGCGGATCTCTTCACGGTACTTGGCCGATGGGTTGCGTGCACTGGCACGCGTGATGGCTTCCTGGTGCGGCTTGGACAGCTTGTCCCACACGCCCTTGTTCATCAGCGTCAGGCCTGGCGAGTCGTAGGCATTGACACGCGACACCACCGGCGCCACCTTGGTCAGCCCCGAGGGCAGGCCGTAGGTGATGGTGGTCAGCACCACGTCGGCCATGCCGGTCTGGAAGGCCGGGATCCATTCCGGCAGGCCGAGCGGGTTGACGCTGGCGCCCATCGAGCTGAAGAACAGTGCCTGCGTCTTGTTGGCATAGATCGCGGCCTTGGCACCCTTCAAGTCGGGCGGTGCCATGTAGGGCTTCTTGCCGAACATGTCGATGCTGCCCACCGAGGTCCAGCCGAGGAACTGCACTCCCTTCTTGGCGAAGCCGTCGGCGACGATCTTCGACAAGTGGTTGTCGAGCACACAGTCCACTTCGACCACATTGCGGAAGTAGAAGGGCATCAGCAGCAGCGCCAACTCGGGCAGCACCAGCGCTGCCGAGCCGCCCGAGTAGCCGCCCATGTCGATGCGCCCGCGGGCCACCTGCTGCACCGTGTCCTGCTCGCTGCCCAGCTGAGAGGCCAGGAAGGGCTGGATCTTGATCTCACCCTTGCTCTCTTCGTCCACATCCTTGGCGAAGCGTTCGATCTGCATCGCCCAGGGATTGCCCTTGGGCGGCGCGCCGCTGCTGTAGCGCAGTTCGATCGGCTTGGCCTGGGCCAAGGCCGTGCCTTGCGCCGCCAACAGGGCCGCGCCCAGCAGCGCGGCGGAAAGGATGGGGTTGAGCTTCATGCAGCGCGTCTCCGTCGGATGGGTTGGCAGGCGAGCGCAATCCGTGCGCCCAAGCGGCCGGCGCATGATGGCGGGAGATGCATGGCTCATCTATCCAGATTGGCCCTATGTATTGGCGGGTCTTGTGAGGCTCGTCTCATTTGGCGCAAGCCTTGCGCCCGGCCTCCATCGCCGCGAACACCTCCTTGGCCCGGCCGCCGGTTTCATCGACGATGCGCTGCTGGTTCGGCGCCAGGGTCTTCAGCCAGACATCGCGCTGCTCGGCACTCAGGTTCACGACCTGGCCGCCGGCCTTCTCGAACATGCCGTACAGCGTGCCTTCGAAGTTGCGGATCTCGCTGCGAAACTGCGGCGACCCCACGCGGTCACGCGCGCGCAGAAGTGCCTCCTGGTGTGGCTTGCTCAGCTTGTCGAACGAGGCCTTGTTCATCAGCGAAAAACCGGGCGTGTCGATCATGCCCCAGCGCGTGGCCACCGGCGCCACCTTGGTCAGGCCCGAAGGAAACGCGAAGGTGATCGGCGTCATCACCACGCTGGCCATGCCGGTCTGGAACGCCGGTATCCATTCCGGCAGGCCGAGCGGGATCGCGGTCGCGCCGAGCGACGCGTAGGTCACCATCTGTGACTTGCTGGCGTAGGCAGCGGCCTTGACGCCGTTCAGATCCTTGGGCGCGGCAAACGGCTTGGTGCCGAACAGATCGATCGTGCCGATCTCGACCCAGCCGAGGAACTTGACGCCCTTCTGCTCGAACAGTTCGGTGACGATCGGCACCAGGTGGTTGTCGAGCACGCAGTCCTGCTGTTGCACGCTGGCGAAGTAGCCGGGCACCGACAACAGCGCCATCTCGGGCACGACCAGGGCCACCGAGCCGGTGGAAAAGCCGCCGATGTCGATGCGCCCGCGCGCCACCTGCTGCACCGTGTCCTGCTCGTTGCCGAGTTGCGAGGCCAGGAACACCTGCACCTTGATCTCGCCTTTGCTCTCTTCGTCGACGTCCTTGGCGAAGCGCTCGGCCTGCATCGCCCAGGGGTTGCCTTTTGGCGGTGCGCCGCTGGTGTAGCGCAGTTCCACCGGCTTCTTGTCCTGCGCCTGGCTCGCGCCGGTGATGGCCAGCAGCGACACGGCGCACATCAGCACACTCGCTTTCATCAGGATCGGCATGGTCTGTCTCCAGGTGGTTGTGCCTTCATGATGCGCGCCGCAAGGGGCTGCGGCAATTGCGGGGAAACCCGCCGAACTGCTACCGTGCAGCCCATGAACGAACACGATCTTCTCGACCCGCTGATCGGTGGGCTCGGTCTCAAGGGCTACCCGCACCATGCCGCACCCATGCGCCGTTCGGCCCTCGCCGCGATGCAGTGGAATCTGCTGCGCGGCGACATGACGTGGCCGCTGGCGGTGGTCAAGCGCGACGCGCTGGCCGGCAACCTGCGCTGGATGCAGCAGTTCGCTCGCGATCAGGGTCTTGAGCTGGCGCCGCATGGCAAGACGACGATGTCGCCACAGCTCATTGCCGCGCAGTTGCAGGCGGGCGCCTGGGGCATGACCTTCGCCAATGTGACGCAGGCACGTGTCGGCCTGGTGGCGGGCGCGCGGCGGGTGCTGATCGCCAACCAGGTGATGGCGGCTGCGGACCTGGGCGCCGTGGCCACGCTGCTGCGCCAGCATGCCGGCGCGCGCGTCATCTTCCTCGTCGATTCGATCGCGCAGCTGGACCTGATCGAGGCCTGGCGCCTGGCGCAAGGTGAGCCGGCACCAGCCCCTTTCGAAGTGCTGCTGGAAATCGGCCTGGACGGTGGACGCACCGGCTGCCGCAGCCACGAGCAGGCCGCAGTGCTGGCGCGACGCGTGCGCGCCAGTGCGGCCGCGCGGCTGGTGGGCATCGAGTGTTACGAGGGGCTTTGGGCGACGGGACGCAGCGACGACGACCGCACGCTGGTGCAGGGGCTGCTGCAGCGCGTGGCGGATGTGGCGCTGCTACTGCGAGCGCGAAGATCTCTTCGAATGCGACGAAGTGCTGTTCAGCGCGGGCGGTTCATCGATCTTCGACCTGGTGGCGCCGCTGCTCAAGCCCAGCTTGTCGCGTGCCGCTGCGCGGCGTGCTGCGCTCGGGTTGTTATGTCACGCACGACCACGGCAGCTACAAGCGCTACATGGCGGCGATGGACACGCGCCTGTCCTGCGGCCACGGCCTGCATGCGGCGCTCGAGGTCTGGGCGCTGGTGCAGTCCTGCCCCGAGCCCGGGCTGGCCCTGCTGACGGCGGGCAAGCGCGATCTGTCCTACGACATCGAGATGCCGATCCCGGCGATGTGGTGCCGCCGCGGTGAATCGGTGCCGCAACCAGCGCCGGCCGAATGGAAGGTGAGCGCGATGAACGACCAGCATGCCTACCTGCGTTGGCCCGAAGGCGCGACGGATGCGCCGCAGGTCGGCGACCTGGTCGGCCTGGGCATTTCGCACCCTTGCACCACCTTCGACAAGTGGCGCTGGATGGCGGTGGTGAACGACGACTACGACGTCGTCGATGCCATCGTCACGTATTTCTAGCGTCGGCCAGCGTCGGTCATCTCGATGACGATCTTGCCGGCCACGCGGCGTTCGGCCATGGCGCGGTAGGCGTGCGGGCACTTGCGCGAAAGCGAAGCGTGCGCCGATGTGCGGCTTGAACAGGCCCTGCGCGGCCAGCGCCTCCACCGCCTGCCGGTTCTGCAGTCCGCGCGCCGGGTCGCGGCGGCCGTATTCACCGGCACGCACGCCCACTACAGAGAAGCCCTTGATCAACGGCCAGTTGCTGTCGATGGATGCAATGCGCCCGCCGGCAAAACCCACCACCAGCAGGCGACCGCCCCAGGCGATGCAGCGCACCGAGGCATCGAACAGGTCGCCGCCGACGGGGTCGAACACCACGTCGGCGCCGGCGCCTGCGGTGAGCGCCTTGACTTCATCGCTCATGCCAGCGGGCGGGTTGCCGACGACGAGGGTGTGATGCGCGCCATGCTCACGCGCGGCCTGCAGCTTGTGTGCCGAACTGCCGGTGGCGATGACCGTGGCACCGAGATGGCGGCCGAGCTGCACCGCCGCGATGCCGGTGCCACCGCTGGCGCCATGCACCAGCAGCGTCTCCCCCGGCTGCAGCGCGCCACGCCGCACCAACGCCACCCAGGCGGTGAGCGCGGTCACCCCATAGGCCGCCCCTTCGGCCATGCTGAAGCCGCGCGGCAGTGGGCGCAGTGCCGCAGCCGTCGCGACCAGGCTTTCGGCGAAGGCGCCGCCGTGTGCGCTGAAGCACACCGCATCGCCCAGCGCCAGCGTGTCCACGTCGGCGCCGAGTTCGACCACTTCTCCGGCGCACTCCATGCCGGCGACAAAGGGCAGTGCTGGCTTGTGCTGGTACTTGCCCTGCGTCATCAACAGGTCGGGGAAATTGAGCGCCGCGGCGTGCACGCGCACACGCGCCTCGCCCGCGGCGCAGGCTTCGAGCGGCCGCTCCATCAGGCGCAGGCCCGACAGGTCGGGGCTCAGTTCGGTACACATCCAGGCGCGGTTCATCGCGCCATTGGAACATCGTCTGCTAGCCTTGACTGACGATGAACCACGCCTTGCCCGCACGCGGCCGACCCACCGAGGAGGTGCTGCGCGAGTTGCAGCGCTTCGGCGAGCACGACCCGAACTACAAGGACGCGCGCCTGTGGAGCCTGGTGTATTGGCTGGACGAGCCCTATGCCGACTTCCTGGGCCAGGCCTACCAGGCCTTTTCGTCGGCCAACGGCCTGAACCCCAGCGCCTTCAAGAGCCTGAAGCGCTTCGAGAACGAGATCATCGCCGCCACCGCGCAGCTGTTGCATGGCACGCCGGAGGTCTGCGGCGTCGTCACCTCGGGCGGCACCGAAAGCTGCCTGCTGGCCGTGAAGACCTACCGCGACCTGGCGCGCGCCACGCGCGGCGTGCGCAAGCCGGAGATGATCGTGCCGACCACGGCGCATGTGGCCTGGTTCAAGGCCTCCGAATACTTCGGCGTGAAGCTGCGGCTGCTGCCGCTGGACGACAAGCTGCATGCCGACGTGGCGCAGCTGCCCAAGCTGATGAACAGGCACACGGTGATGGTCCTGGGTTCGGCGCCGGAGTATCCGCACGGCAGCATCGACCCGATCGAGGCGATGGGCGCGATCGCACAAGCCCGCGGCATTCCGCTGCACGTGGACGCCTGTGTCGGCGGCTTCATCCTGCCCTTCATGGCGATGAACGGCGTGCAGCTGCCGGCCTGGGACTACCGCGTGCCGGGTGTCACCTCGATCTCGGCCGACCTGCACAAGTACGGCTTCGCGGCCAAGGGCGCGTCGACCATCACCTATCGCAACCTGGAACTGCTGAAGCACCAGATGTTCGTCTGCCAGGACTGGCCGGGCGGCGTGTTCGCCTCGCCCGCGCTGCTGGGCACGCGACCCGGTGGCGCCTATGCCGCCGCGTGGGCGGCGATGCAGCATTTCGGCATCGACGGCTACCGCGACCTGGCGGCGCGCACCAGCGAAGCCTTCGAGCGCATGCGCGCCGGCATCGAGGCCCAGCCCGAGCTGAAGGTGCTCGGCGAGCCGCAGGGTCCGCTGCTGGCCTATGGCTCGGCCACGCCGGAAGTCAACATCTTCGCCGTCGGCGACCAGATGGACGCGAAGGGCTGGCAGGTCAACCGCCTGCAGTTCCCCGATGGCCTGCACGCCATGATCACCGCGCGCCATCTGGAGGTGGTGGACGACTACCTGCGCGACCTGCGCGAGGCCGTGGCCACGGTGAAGGCCGACCCCAGCCTGGCGGGCAAGGGCCGCGCCGCCACCTACGGGATGATGGCGCACCTGCCCTTGCGCGGCGTGGTGAGGAGCAAGGTGCTCGAGCTGTTTGCAAACGCCTATCGTGCGGGTGGCGCGCCGCTGGACCTGGAGGCGCACGGCGGCGATTCTGCGCAAGAGCGCAAGCCGCTGCTGGAACGTGTCGCAAGCTGGTACGTTGCACGGCAACAGCGTCGTTAGCGCGCGCGAAGCGCAGAAGCGCCCAGCCGTGCAGCGCGCCGGCGCTCAGCCGCCGCCGAAGACCTTCTTCAACAGGCTGCTGCCGGCCCCCAGCGGATCCTTGCGCAGCTTCTTCTCTTCCTCGCCGATCATCAGGAACAGGCCGTCGAGGGCCTTGCCGGTGACGTAGGACGGCAGGTTCGCGTCCTCCTTCTTCAACAGGCCGAAACCGGAGGCCTTGCCGGCGACCGCGTTGTACTTCTCGGCCAGCGACACCTTCTCGGTCTCGCGCTTGACGATGGGCATGAACTTCTGCGTCAGCGGCGCGCGCGTCTTGCGTGCGAAGTAGTCGGTGACCGAGGTCTCGCCGCCGCGCACGATGCCCAGCGCGTCTTCGACGCTCATCGATTTGGCGGCGTCCACCAGCAGCGTGCGCGCTTCGGGCACCGCGGCTTCCGCCGCGCGGTTCATCGCCGTGACCAGCTCGTCGACACGCTTTTCCTGGCCCGTGGCCTTGAGCAGCTTGGCGGCGTCCTTGAGCACACCGGGCAGCGGGATGCGCACCTTCGGGTTGCCGAGAAAGCCGTCCTTGCGACCGAGCAGGTCCACCGCCGCGTTGGCGCCCTTTTCAAGCGCCAGCCGCACGCCGGCCGCGGCATCGGCCTGGCTGACAGCCGCGAAAGCGGCCACGCCGAAGCTGCCCGCGACGGCAAAGGCCATGCTGTCGATCGTGAACTGTCTGCGTCGCATGGTTCCGCCTCCCGGTTGCAGAGTCTCTTATAGCGCGCATCGGCCGCGGCGATGTGTCACATCGCTGTCATGGCAGGGGCCCGACCTTGGACAGCAGCGAAGGACGCGCCTGCCAGGCGGCCAGCAGGGCGTCGATGCCGAGCAGGAGCAGCACGATCACCGCCAGCATCGCTGCCCAGTCCGACAGCGGGAACAGGGCAAGGATCGCCACGGCGCAGCCGACGAACAGCGCGCCGATGCAGGCATCGCCCCAGCGGAGCGCGGTGGACCGGTCGGTGTGGGGCTGATCCTGCTTCATGTGATTGCGCAACATCGGGTCACCGCTGCGTCATTGCATCGTGGCTGGACGGCGTCCGCCGCCAAGTGACGCACGGCGCAGCATTCTGCTTTCGCCCGAGCCGCAGAATCGCGGTGCGCGATAAAATTAATACCAAGCAAACGCTTTTCGAAAATCACCGGGCTCCCATCATGATCGAACGCACCCTGTTCAACGCCGACCACGACGCCTTTCGCGACAGCTTTCGCCGCTTCATGGACAAGGAGATCGCGCCCTTCCATGCGCAGTGGGAAGAGCAGGGTTATGTCGACCGCGAGGTCTGGCGCAAGGCCGGCGCCAACGGCTTCCTGTGCATGACCATGCCCGAGGAATACGGCGGTGCCGGCGCCGACAAGCTGTATTCGGTGGTGCAGATGGAAGAGCTGAACGCCGCCGGCTTCAGCGGCATCGGCTACGGGCTGCACACCGAGATCGTCGCGCCGTACATCCTGCACTACGGCACCGAGGCGCAGAAGAAGAAGTACCTGCCGAAACTGGCCACCGGCGAACTCGTCGGCGCCATCGCCATGAGCGAGCCGGCCGCCGGCTCCGACCTGCAGGGCGTGAAGAGCACCGCCCTGCGCCAGGGCGACCACTACCTGCTCAACGGCAGCAAGACCTTCATCACCAACGGCTGGCATGCCGACCTGGTGATCGTCGTCGCCAAGACCAACCCCGCGGCCGGCGCCAAGGGCACCAGCCTGCTGCTGGTGGAGCGTGGCATGCCCGGCTTCGAGACCGGCAAGCGGCTGAAGAAGGTCGGCCTGAAGGCGCAGGACACGGCCGAGCTGTTCTTCAGCGACGTCAAGGTGCCGGCCGACAACCTGCTCGGCGGCGCGCCGCAGGAAAACCGCGGCTTCATCTGCCTGATGGAGCAGCTGCCCTGGGAGCGGCTGCAGATCGCCATCGGCGCGGTGGCCAGCGCGCAGGCCTCGATCGACGGCACCAGCGCCTACGTCAAGGAGCGCAAGGTCTTCGGCCAGGCCGTGGCAAGCTACCAGAACACGCGCTACAAGCTGGCCGAGATGCAGACCGAGGTGCACATCGCGCGCGTCTTCGTCGACCAGTGCACCAAGGCGCTGCTCGAAGGCAAGCTCGACACGGCCACCGCGTCGATGGCCAAGTACTGGTGCAGCGACCTGCAGTGCAAGGTCATCGACGAATGTGTGCAGCTGCACGGCGGCTACGGCTACATGTGGGAGTACCCGATCGCCCGCGCCTATGCCGACGCACGTGTGCAGCGCATCTACGGCGGCACCAACGAGATCATGAAGGAAGTCATCAGCCGCTCGATGGGCCTGGGCGGGCGTTGACTGCCGACCCGGCACGCCGGCCGCGCGGCCGGCCGCGCAAGACGCCCGACGAGCGCGACGAGGGCAACCGCCGGCAGGAACTGCTGCAGCATGCGGCGCGGCTGTTCCGCCAGCAGGGTTATGCGGCGACCACCACGCGCGACATCGCCGCTGCCGCCGGCATGCAGCCGGGCTCGCCCTTCTATCACTTCGAGAACAAGGCGGCGCTGCTCTTCGCGGTGATGGAGCAGGGCATGCACGCCGCGTTGCAGCGCCAGGCGGCGGCCGTGCAGGCCGTGCCCGCGCGGGCCGCACCCAAGACGCTGCTGCGCACGCTGGTGCGCGCGCATTTCGACGTGCTGCTGGGCCCGGGCAGCGACTTCATCCCGGTGATGCTCTACGAGTGGCGATCGCTGAAGCCGGCGCAGCGCGCCGAGATCTCGAAGCTGCAGCGCGACTACGAAGCCGCCTGGGCCGATGTGCTGCAAGGCTTGAGCGCCGCCGGCAGCATCCGCGCCGATGCGCGCGTGGCCCGGCTGATGATGCTGGGCGCGCTGAACTGGTCGGTGCAGTGGTACAAGCCGAAGCAGGGCGCATCGCTGGACGAATTGACCGAGCAGGCGATGCGGCTGTTCCTGCCCTGAAGCCTCTTGGAGAGACCCATGAACGACCGCGCCACCTTCACCCGCATGGACCAGAGCACCGCCCAGGACTGGCAGCTCATCGCCGGCGATTTCATGCAGTTCAGCAAGGGCCTGCCCGAGCGCATCCTGGCGCATCTGAAGCTGCTCGACGGCGACTACGGCGGCTTCCCGATCGACCGCTACCAGCACAGCCTGCAGACCGCGACGCTGGCGCTGCGCGACGGCCGCGACGAGGAATACGTGGTCTGCGCGCTGCTGCACGACATCGGCGACACGCTGGGCTGCTACAACCATCCGGACATCGCCGCGGCGATCCTCAAGCCCTTCGTCAGCGAAGCGAACCACTGGATGGTGCAGAACCACGGCATCTTCCAGGGCTACAACTTCTTCCACCATCTGGGCATGAACCGCGACATGCGCGACATGTTTGCCGGCCACGAGCACTACACGCGCACCGAAGAGTTCATCGCGCTGTACGACAACCCTGCCTTCGATGCCAAGGCCGAGACGCTGCCGATCGACGAGTTCGAGCCGATGCTGCGGCGCGTGTTCGCGCAGCCGAGACAGTCTGTCTACAAGGCGGCGTTGGAGGAGCCGGGCGCGGGCGCCTGATATCCCGCTACCGCCCGTGGCGCTGAGCAGCCGCGGCGCTGCGGCCGCTGCTGTGTAGACTGCACACGCCGGCTCAAGGCAGGGCACACACCATGGATCTTGTGGGTTCCGCGGACACTCCGCACCGCACACGACTGCTGGCTGTATTGGCGGCGGACGCGGTGGGCTTTTCGCGGCTGATGTCGCTCGACGATCACGGCACCGTGGCGGCACTGGATGCTGCGCGCGCTGTATTCCGCGCCGAGGTGGCCGGGCATGTCGGGGCGCGTCATCGACATGGCCGGCGATTCGGTGCTGGCAGTGTTCGACAACGCCTCGGCGGCGGTGCAGGCAGCGCTGGCGATCCAGCAGCAACTTGGCAGATCGAGCGAAGCCGGCAACGACCACCCACTGCACTTTCGCATCGGCGTGCATCTCGGCGACGTGATCGAAAAAGCCGACGGCAGCGTGTATGGCGACGGCGTCAACATCGCCGCGCGCTTGCAGGGCCTGGCCGATCCGGGCAGCGTGGCGGTGTCCGAACCCGTCCGCAGCACCGTCAAGGGCCGTATTGCAGGCCAGCTTCGATGACCTGGGCGAGCGGCAGGTGAAGAACATCGCCGACGCGGTGCGGGCCTTCCGCGCATCGCCGGCTTCGGTCTCGACGAACGACGCGCGCTGCGTGTTCCAGCGCTGTGGCGCCACCGGCCAATCCCGTGTCGGTGCCTGTGGACCTGGACGCGCTGCCGGGCATCGCCGTGCTGCCCTTCACCAGCGCCACCCGACGACGCCGAGCAGAGCCTGCTGGCCGATGGCCTGGCCGACGACATCATCGGCTCGCTCGCGTCGGTGCGCGGGCTGTTGGTCATCGCCCGTTCCAGCACTTTCACCTATAGGGGTGCCGGCACCGACGCGCGTACGGTCGGCCAGGAGTTGGGTGTGCGCTATGTGGTCGAGGGCAGCTTGCGCGTCGTGGCGCAGCGCATGCGGCTCCACGTGCGCTTGATCGATTGCCAATCGAACAGCAGCCTGTGGAGCGAACGCTTCGATGCGCCGGTGGAAGACCTGTTCATGGTTCAGGACGAGATAACGGCGCGAGATAATGAACGCGGTGCGCGTGACGATCGATCGATCGGAGGCTCAGGCAAGCCGCAAGCTCGATCCGCAAAGCTTGCGCGCCTGGCAGCTTCGGGCGCAGACGGCGGATCACTTCCACCGCTGGAACCGCGTCGACATGCTCAAGGCCATCGAACTGAGCCGTCGCGCCGTTGCGCTCGCGCCGGACGATGCCGTGGGCCATGCCTATCTCGCAGGCTGTCTATGGGCGGCGGCGGTGGGCGGCTGGCTGCCTTCGGGCGCATGCCGGCGATCGATGAAGCGCTGGGTTGGCCCAGCGTGCCATCAACCTGGATGAACAGGCTGGCCCTGGGCCACAACATCATGGCCGTGGTGTTGATCGGGTTGCGCCGCCATGACGAAGCCATCGACGCGGCCGAGCGGGCTTACGAACTCGCGCCTGGCGACTTCGGCGTCAACAACCAGCGTGGACAGACGCTGGCCTATGCGGGCCAGCTATGAAGAGGCGCTGCGCTGGTTCGATCGTGCGCTTCGGCTCAGCCCCAAGGACCCCGGCATCTATTCGATCTACCAGACACGTTCGATCGCGTTGTTCGGCCTCCAGCGCTACGACGAACTGATTGCCGTGGCGCAACGCCTGTCGCGGCAGTTGCCCGAATGGGTGAGCGCCCATACGATGATGGCGGCAGGGTTCGTCGGGCTCGGCCAGCTGCCGCAGGCGACTCTGGCCATCGACAGCGCGCGCAAGCTCGACCCGCGGTTGACAGTGCGGCGCGTGATGCGCCAGCACCCGCTTCGCGATGAAGCCGATGCCGCCAGGCTCGCCGGGTTCCTGCGCCAGGCGGGACTGGCCGAGAGTTGAGCTTTTCATTCGACATGGGAGAACCGCATGCAGATCTGGTCCGAGGAAACGGCGAATCATTGGCGCAGTCACTACGACGGCGCGGCGGTCCACTGGGGCAAGTGGGCCGATCAGCTGGCCGAGCAGCAGGAGAAGATCAACCAGGGCTTGCTGGCTGCCGCGGGCGTGAAGCCGGGCGCCAAGCTGCTGGACCTGGCTTCCGGCGCGGGCGAACCGGCGCTGACGGCGTCCAGGCTGGTGGGTGCCGAAGGGCAGGTGACCGCCACCGACATCAGCGCGCCGATGGTGGCGGTGTTGGCCGAAAGGCTCGCCCGCCATGGCCTGACGAACGTGCGCTGCGAGCAAGCCGACATGGAGGCGCTGCCCTTCGCCGACGCCAGCTTCGACGCCGTGTCCTGCCGCTACGGCCTGATGTATGCGCGTGACCCGGCCTGTGCGCTGGCCGAGGCCGCGCGCGTGGTGCGCCCCGGCGGGCGCATCGCCTTCATGGTCTGGGGGCCGGAGCAGAACAACAGCGTGCTGTATGTCGGTCTGCGCGCGGCCAACGCGCACCTGGGCAGCCCGATCGCCGAGGCCGATTTCCTTGTCCCCTCGCGCTATGCCGAACCCGGCGTCGTCGCCAAGCTGATGACCGCAGCCGGCATCGCGGATGCACGCGAGAGACGAATTGATCTTCGAGCCGAGGATCAAGGTCGGCATCCCGTTCTGGGCGCCGTTGCTCGAGATGAATGCGGCCGAAGCCTGGAGCGGGCTGACGGCCGAAGAAAAGAAGAAGACCCATCTGGCCGTGGCGCAGGCCTACGAGCCCATGCGCCAGGGCGAGCACTATGCGCTGAAGGCGCACATGAGAATCGTCTCCGGCGTGCGGCCCTGAGCGCTGCGCGCCGCAGCCGAAGTCAGCGCAGCGACGATGGACACGGCGATCACGAATGACACTTCGCTGCGAACTCGCCTGCTGGCGGTGCTGGCGGCGGACGCGGTGGGTTATTCGCGGCTTGATGTCGCTCGACGATCGCGGCACCGTGGCGGCGCTGGATGCCGCGCGCGCCGTGTTCAGCCTGCAGATCGCCGGCCACGATGGGCGGGTCATCGACATGGCCGGCGACTCGGTGCTGGCAGTGTTCGAAACCGCCACTGCGGCGGTAAAGGCCGCGCTGGCGATCCAGCGGCAACTGCGCGTGACCCTCGGGCATGAGGGGACCGATGACCGGCGCATGCGCTTCCGTCTCGGCATCCACGTTGGCGACGTGATCGAAAAGGCCGACGGCACGGTGTATGGCGACGGCGTGAACATCGCGGCGCGGCTGGAGGGTCTGGCCGAGCCCGGTGGCGTGGCGGTATCGCATGCGGTGCAGGGCATCGTTTCCGGACGCGTCGCGATCGCGTTCGTGGATATCGGCGAGCAGGCCGTGAAGAACATCGCACGGCCTGTGCGCGTCTATCGACTCAGCGACGACGCCGCAACCGATGCGCCACCACTGCCGTCGGCGCCGCAGGCCACGGCGTTGCAAGCGCTGCGCTTCGGTACGCTGGAGTTCCGGCCCGCGCAGCGACAGTTGCGCGTCGATGGAAAAGACCTGCCGCTCGGCGGGCGGGCCTTCGATGTGTTGTCGCACCTGATCGAGCAGCGTCACCGCGTCGTGCCGCGCAACGAATTGTTCGACCGTGTCTGGCAGGGCATGGCGGTGAACGAAAGCAACCTGCAGACCCAGGTCTCTGCCCTGCGCAAGTTGCTGGGCGCCAGGGCCATCGCCACCGTTCCCGGGCGTGGCTACCAGTTCACGCTGGCGCAGACCTGTGAGTCGGCCACTGCCGATATCGTGCCGCCTGCGGCGGAGACGCCGGCCGTGCCGACAGCGCCGGCTGCATCGACACTCGCAAGCCGAGCGCTCCCGCCGGCACCGCCCCACATGCTCGGGCGCGACGACGATCTGGCCGCGCTGCAGCGCCTGCTGCAGCAGCACCGGCTGATTACGGTGGTGGGTGCAGGCGGCATGGGCAAGACCACACTGGCCCTGGCCGCCGCCCACGGCGTGCAAGCCGATCCGCCCGACGGTGTGGCTTGGGTCGAACTGGCACCCGTCGCCGACGCGGCCCTGCTGGTCTCTGTCGTGGCCCGGCAGCTCGCCATCCCGGTGCCGGGCAGCAATCCGCAGGCCGCCCTGGTCAATGCGCTGGCGCCGCGCCGCATGCTGCTGGTGCTGGACAATGCCGAGCACCTGCTGGAGGCGGTGGCTGCCTTGGTACATGCCGTGCTGGACGGCGCGCCCGGTGTTCGCGTGCTGGTCACCTCTCAGGCGGCGCTCAATCTGGGCGGCGAGCGGCTGTTCCGCCTGGGTGCGCTGGCCGCGCCGGACCTGGGTGCGTCGGTGGAAGAAGCGCTTGGCTATGGTGCCGTTGCGCTGTTCGTCGACCAGGCTCAGGCTGCGGATCGGCATTTCCAGCTCACGCCCGACAACCTGCCGGCCGTCGTGGACCTGTGCGTGCATCTCGATGGCGTGGCGCTGGCCATCAAGCTGGCGGCGGCTCGCCTGCCGCTGTTCGGGCTGCAGGGGCTGCAGGCCCGGCTGTCGGAGCGTTTCCGCCTGCTCGGCCAGGGACCGCGCAGCGCGCCGTCGCGGCAGCAGACGCTGCGCGCCGCACTCGACTGGAGCCATGGCCTGCTGTCGGTGCACGAGCAGACCGTGTTCAGGCGCCTCGGTGTGTTCGCATCCGCCTTCGCGCTCGATCTGGCGGCCAAGACCGCCTGCGACGACACGCATGACGAATGGGCTGTCATCGAAGCCCTGGGTGTGCTGGTCGATCGTTCGCTGGTGATGCTCGATGCGCAGGGCGATGCGCGCTACCGATTGCTGGAAAGCGCACGTGAGTACGCCTTGGGCAAGCTCGACGAGGCCGGCGAGCGACGCGCGGTGAACGAACGCGCGGCGCGCGTTATGCGGCAACACTTCGCGGCGCTGGCCGAGGCCGAGCCGCAAATGCTGGCGCGGCATTTGAGCGACGGCGGTTGCCAGGCGGAAGCCGTGGCCGAATGGGAACGCGCCGCCACGCAGGCGCTGGCGCGCTCGTCCCACGCCGAGGCCGTGCTGCATCTCGACAAAGCCGTCGAGCTGACGCGGGCCCTGGCGGCCGAGGCCGCCGATCCATCCGAGCTGCGGCGCAAGGAAATCGCACTGCAGTTGCGCCTGGGACCGCTGGTGATGATGACCAAGGGTCTGGGCTCGCAAGCCGCTGAGCGCGTGTACAGCGAGGCGCTTGGCTTGTGCCGCAGCGTCGGCACGGCGTCGGACAGTTTCATCGCCACGTTCAATCTGTGGTTCATCGCCGAGTCGCAACTGCGCTTCGACCAGGCCGAATTGCGCATCACCGAGTCGAGGCAGCTGGCGCTTGAAACCGGTGACGAGCGTTTCATCCTGCAGGCCCACCATGCGGCGTACACGACGTCGAGTACGCAGGGCGACTGGGCACAAACCCTGGTCGACACCGAAGAGACCTACCGGCGCTACCGCGCGGTGGACGGGCCTTTTCACCAAAGCACTTTCGTCGGCCACGATCCGGGCGTGTGCTCACGGGGTACGCGCGCCACCGCACTGCTCGTGCTCGGACGGCCCGACGAGGCCTATGCGGAGCTGGACGCGCTGCAACCGTTGATCCGCGACCACGCCCATCCGCCCAGCCGCATCGTGGGTTGGTTCAGCAGCTGTGTGGGCTGCATCCTGGCCCGCGAACCGCTGCGCATGCGCGCCATGGCCGAGGAGGCGCTCGCCACCTGCCGGCGCATGTCGCTGCAGCAATACGACGGCATGTTCACCGTCTACACAGCCTGGGCCAACGCGCTGATCGATCGCGACCCGGCCGTTGTACCCCTGCTTGCGACCGGCTTGGACCGGTTCGAGTCCACCGGGACCCGGCTGCGCGCCTCGTTGCTGCGCACCATCGCCGCCGATGCCTGTGCTGCCGTCGGCCAGGTGGAGCCCGGGTTGGCCTTCGCCGAGCGTGGCTTGCGCGAGTTGCTCGAGCGCAAGGAGCTCGGCTGGCATGCCTACACGCTGAGCGTGCGCGGCGAGCTGCTGGCGTTGGCGGGGCAAAGCGCGGCGGCCGAGGCAAGCTTCGAGCAGGCCATCGCTGTCGCGCAGGGACAGGGTGCTCGCGGCTATGAACTGCGCGCGGCCAACGGCCTGGGGAATGTGTGGCACCGGGCCGGCCGTGGCGCCCAGGTAGGCGCGCTGATCGAGCCGCTGCTGGCACGCTTCACGCCCGGTTTTTCTACGCCCGACCTCGACGAAGCGCGCGCGCTGCTGGCTAAGCTTGCGTGAGCGGGCAGCGCCGCAGGCATTTTTCGGACATGCCGCTCGGCACGCCGCGCCCGCAGGATTGAGCCTCGGCCGCCATCGACCGCATGGCAGGGGCGCCTGCGTTGCGGAGGCTCTGCCAGAATCCAGCCCCTGCCAGCACCCTGGTCGCACCGGTACCCTACCAATGACCTTCAAGAGAATCGTCGTCGCACTGATGGTGCTGGCGTTGCTGCTGGCCAGCTACTTCGCCGTGGTGCTGAACTGGAGCTATTCGACCGGCGAACGCGCGGGCTGGATCCAGAAGCTGTCGCACAAGGGCTGGCTGTGCAAGACCTGGGAGGGCGAGGTGGCGCTGGTCTCGCTGCCGGGCAGTGCGACGGTGGAGAAGTTCCAGTTCACGGTGCGTGACGACGCCATCGCGGCCGAGTTGGCCAAGGTCATGGGCAAACGCGTCACCTTGCACTACGAAGAGAAGGTCGGCTTGCCGACCAGCTGCTTCGGCGAAACGCGCCACTACGTCACCGCGGTCACCGAGGCCAGCGACATCTCGCTCTCGCCCGGCGTGGTGGTGCCGCAGGCGTCGTCGGCTTCAGCCGCCATGCCGGCTTCGGCAGCGTCGCGTTAGCGTGCGGGCGTGAGGCTGCTGCTGGTCTTCTGCCACCCCGACCCGGACAGCTTCGGCGCCGCGCTGCGGCGCACGGCTGCGGATGCGCTTCGCAGCGCCGGCCATGAGCTGCGTGAAATCGACCTTTACGCGGACGGCTTCGATCCGGTCTTCAGCCGCGCCGAGAAGGCGAGCTACCTGGCCGACACGCAACGCAACATCGACGGCGTGGCCGCGCACGTCGAGGCCTTGCGCTGGGCCGAAGGCTGGGTCGTCGTGTACCCGACCTGGTTCTACGGCGCACCGGCCATGCTGAAGGGCTGGCTCGAACGCGTGTGGCTGCCGGGCGTGAGCTTTCGCATCGCCACGGCCAAGCAGCGCACCATCGGCGGCGAGCTGCGCAACATCCGGCTGTTCGTCGGCATCACCACCTCGGGCTCGCCCTGGTGGTGGCTCAAGTTCATCGGCGACCCCGGACGCAGCCTTTTCATGAAGGGGCTGCGGCCGCTGTATGCCAGGCGCTGCCGCATGCGCTGGCTGCAGCTGTACAACATGAATCATGTGACCCAGGCCGAGCGCGAGGCGTTTGTCGCGCGCGTGCGGCGCGAACTCTCGGCAATTCCGACGGAGGCATGATGGCGATCGCTCAACCCCTGGCCAAGTATTCCGCCTGGCGCCGCGCCGGCGACTTCGTCTTCCTGTCCGGCGTGATCGCGGTGGAGCCGGCCACGGCCACCATCGTCAAGGGCTATGCCGACATCCCGCCCGACGCGCGCAAGCTGCTCGGTGAGACGGGGGAGTTCAGCACCGACATCAAGGAAGGCCCGATCCTGGCGCAGAGCTGGTTCGTGCTCGACCGCATCCGCAGCACGGTGGAGGCGGCGGGCGGACGCATGGACGATGTCTTCAAGCTGGTGCAGTACTTTCGCAACCTCGATCACTTTCCGCACTACAGCCGCGTGCGCAAGCTGTTCTTCAGCGGCGAGCCGCCGGCCTCCACCGTGGTCGAGGTCAGCGCCATGCTGCCCACGCCGGACATCCTGGTCGAAGTGGAGGCCACGGCCTACCTGCCGCTGAAGCGCTGAGCCTTCGATCAGGGAAGGCCCGCGCCGGGGCAGACGGCACCAAAGCGGCTACATTGCCGCACCATGGCGGTGCCGATGAGCGCGGTCGCGGGTGGCACACCGCTTGCACGCGCCGTGCGCGGATGCTTTCTTTCGCACCGCGTCCCCACCCTTTCGACACGCCAAGGAATCGCCCATGAAGTCACAAGCCCTTCGAGTCCTGGCCCTGGCCGTTGCCGCCCTCGGCGCCAGCGGCGTGCAGGCACAGGAGAAGTTCACCTTCCTCACCAACTGGTATGCGCAGGCCGAACACGGCGGCTTCTACCAGGCGCTGGCCACGGGCCTGTACAAGAAGGAAGGCCTGGACGTGACCATCAAGATGGGCGGCCCGCAGGTCAACGGCATGCAGTTGCTGGCGGCCGGGCAGACCGACTGCTTCATGGGCTACGACTCGCAGACCATCAAGGCCTGGGAGAACGGTGTCAACGCCGTCACCGTGGCGGCGGCCTTCCAGAAGGACCCGCAGGTGCTGATCGGCCACCCCGGTGTGGTCAACAAGATGGAAGACCTGAAGGGCAAGACGATCCTCATCTCCAGCGCCGCCAACACCACCTACTGGCCGTGGCTGATGGCCACCTACAAGCTCGATGCGTCGCAGGCGCGGCCCTACACCTTCAACATCCAGCCCTTCGTGGCCGACAAGAACCTGGTGCAGCAGGGTTACCTGTCGAGCGAGCCCTACGCCATCGAGAAGGAAGCCAAGTTCAAGCCGAATGTGTTCCTGTTGTCCGACTACGGCTGGCCGCCGTATTCGACCACCATCGTGTGCATGGAAGACACGGTGAAGAAGAACCCGAAGGCCGTGGCGGCCTTCGTCAAGGCCAGCATGCAGGGTTGGAAGGACTACCTGAAGGGCGATCCGTCGGCGGCCAACGCCATGATCAAGAAGGACAACCCGAACATGACCGACGACAAGATCGCCGTAGGCATCAAGCTGATGAACGAGACCGGCATGGTCGGCGGCGGCGATGCCGCCAAGATGGGCGTGGGCATCATCACCGACGAGCGCATGAAGAAGACCTACGACATGATGGTGGCGATGAAGCTGCTCGACCCGGGCAAGGTCGATCTGAAGAAGACCTACACCACCGAGTTCGTCAAGGATCTGAAGATCTTGCCTTGACCCCCCCGAAGCGCCTGCGGCGCTCCCCCCAGGGGGCGCCGCCAGCGGCCCGGCAAAGCCGGTTCCGCGGCGGCCGCTTGATGCACGGCGCCAGGTAGGGTTGGTGAAATGAGTGATTCAACAATGACTGTTCCACTGATCGATCTGTCGGCAAGGACGGACACGCTGCTGGCGGAGCACATCGACGCGGCGCTGCGCGAGTCCGGCTTCTTTGCGGTCACCGGCCATGGCGTGCCGCAGGCAGACGGTGGACGCGGCCTTCGACGCGTCCCGACGCTTCTTCGCACTCGCTGAGCATGAGAAGAAGCGCTGGCACATCAACGGTTGGCCGATCAAGCGCGGCTTCGATCCGATGGGCTGGCAGTCCCTCGACGTCGGCATGCCGCCCGACGTGAAGGAGAGCTTCTACACCGGCAACACCAGCCTGGGCCCGAACCAGTGGCCCGACGACGCGCGGTGCCGGGTTTTCGTGCCGCCTGCGAGGCCTACTCGTCGGCGATGAACCGGGTGGCGCTGCGCTTGATGGCACTGTTCGCGCAGGCGCTGGGCATGGCACCGCATGCCTTCAACGGCTACATGCGCGACCCGACCTGCACCACGCGGCTGCTGCACTACCCGCCGCAGCCCGCTGGCCGCGGCGCCGGGGCAGATCGGCTGCGGCGCGCACACCGACTGGGGCGCGCTCACGCTGCTGGCGCAGGACGATGCGGGTGGCTTGCAGGTGCAGCGTGCGGATGGCGTCTGGCTCGACGTGGCGCCGATCCCCGGTGCGCTGGTGGTCAACACCGGTGACATGATGCCGCGCTGGACCAACGACCGCTGGCGCTCGACCATGCACCGTGTCATCAACAAGTACAGCGGTCGGGATCGCTGGTCGATCGCGTATTTCTTCGATCTCGACCCGGATGCACGCATCGCGCCGCTGCCCTGCTGCATCGGGCCCGGCAACCCGGCGCGCTACGAGCCGGTGACGGCGGGCGAACACCTGATCGAGATGTACCGGCGCACGACGGTGGCGGCATGAGGCCGTGCCGAGCGCCGGGCCGCCCCAAGCCGATCCGCGCCCCACGGGGGGCCGTCGGCGTACCCGACGGACGGGGGCGACATGACACCGGCGGTCGAGGTTCTGTCGGTCGAGAAGACCTACCCGAATGGCACGCAGGCACTGCAACCGGTCAACCTGACGGTGCGGAAGGCGAGTTCGTCACGCTGCTCGGGCCTTCGGGCTGCGGCAAGAGCACCTTGCTGAAGATGGTCGCCGGCCTGCTGGAGCCCAGCAACGGCCGGCTGCTGCTGTGGCGCAAGCCGGTCGAGCAGATCGACGGCACCGGCCACCGCCTGTCCTTCGTGTTCCAGGAGCCGACGCTGATGCCCTGGGCGCGCGTGCAGGCCAACGTGCAGCTGCCGCTCGACCTGGCCGGCGTGCCGCAGTCGGAAGCGGCGCCGCGCGTGCACGACGCGCTGGCGCTGGTCGGGCTGGACAAGTTTGCGAAGCAGCTGCCGCGCGAGCTGTCGGGTGGCATGCAGATGCGCGTGTCGATCGCGCGCGGCCTGGTCACGCAGCCCACGCTGCTGCTGATGGACGAGCCCTTCGGCGCGCTCGACGAGATCACGCGCAACCGGCTCGACAGCGACCTGCTCGAGCTTTGGCAGCGCAAGAAGCTGACGGTCATCTTCGTCACCCATTCGATCTACGAGGCCGTGTACCTGTCCACCCGCGTCGTCACCATGGCCGCGCGGCCGGGACGGCTGATCGACGAGCTGGTCATCGACGAGCCCTATCCGCGGGGCGCCGACTTCCGCGTGTCCACGCGCTTCAGCCACTACGCCAAGCAATTGCAGGACACCTTGCTGCGCGCCAGCGCGGCCGGCGTGGATGAGGCTCTGGCATGAGCGCCGTGGTGGATCGTTCTGCAACCCCACACGCCGTGCCGTCGCAGGCAGCGCACAAGCCGCTGCTGGCGCGCCAGGAGTTCCAGCGCATCTTCTATCCCGCGCTGGTCGCGGTGCTGCTGATCGGGCTGTGGCAATGGTGGGTGACCGCCTTCGACATCCCCAAGTTCCTGGTGCCTTCGCCCTGGCTGGTGGCGCAGACGCTGGTGGCCGATGCCGGCCTGCTGTTCGGCGCGCTGTTCACCACCTTGAAGATCACGGTGTTTGCCTTCGTCTGCGCCGCGGTGCTCGGCGTGCTCATCGCCTTCGCCTTCGTGCAGAGCCGGCTCATCGAGACGGCCTTGTTCCCCTACGCGGTGCTGCTGCAGGTGACACCGATCGTGGCCATCGCGCCGCTGATCATCATCTGGGTGAAGAACCCGACGGCCTCGCTGGTGATCTGCGCCACCTTGGTCGCGCTGTTCCCGATCATCGCCAACACCACGCTCGGCCTGCGCAGCGTGAACCCGGGGTTGATGAGCTACTTCAAGCTCAATCGCGCGAGCCGTTTCCAGGTGCTGTGGCGCCTGCGCATCCCGAGTGCGCTGCCGTACTTCTTCGGCGGGTTGCGCATCAGCTCGGGCCTGGCACTGATCGGCGCGGTCGTCGCCGAGTTCGTCGCCGGCACCGGCGGCACCGGCACCGGGCTGGCCTACCAGATCCTGCAAAGCGGCTACCAGCTCAACATCCCGCGCATGTTCGCGGCGCTGCTGCTCATCACCGTCACCGGCGTGCTGCTGTTCGCGGCGATGGCCTGGCTGTCGCAATGGGCGCTGGGCAGCTGGCACGAAAGCGAAACCCGAAATGACTGAGCGTGACTGGTGCGCGGCGCCGCGCAGCTGTGGACCGGCGAGAGCGGCGACGCGATGCGCCATCTCGGCGGTACCGACATCCGCGTGCGTGGTGGTGTCATCACCGCCATCGGCACGCTGGCACCCGAACCTGGAGAACGCGTCATCGATGCCGCCGGCTGCGTCATCTACCCCGGCTGGATCAACACCCACCACCACCTGTTCCAGAGCCTGCTGAAGGGCATCCCGGCCGGCATCGACCTGGCGCTGGTGCCCTGGCTGGCGGCGGTGCCGGTGGCCTACCGTCGCCACTTCGACACCGAACATGCGCTGCGCATCGCCGCGCGCGTCGGCCTGGTGGAACTGCTGCTGTCGGGCTGCAGCACGGTGGCCGACCACCAGTACCACTACTGGCCGGGCATGCCTTTCGACGCCTCGGCCGCGGTCTTCGACGAGGCGGAGAAGCTGGGCCTGCGCTTCGTGCTGTGCCGTGGCGGGCAGACACAGATGCGTGCGATGACCGATCAGGTCGCGCCGCCGCAGGTGATGCCGGAAACACTGGACGACTTTCTCGCGTCGGTGGAGCGCGACGTGCATCGCTTCCACGATCCTGGCCCGATGGCGATGAAGCGTGTGGTCAGCGCCATCACCACGCCCAACTGGAGCTGCAAGGCCGAAGAGCTGAAGCTCATGGCGCGCGAGGCGCGGCGCCTGGGCATCCGCCTGCACAGCCATCTGTCGGAGACCTACGACTACGTGCGCTGGGCGCGCGAGCAACACGACTGCACACCGATGCAGTTCGTCGAGAGGCACGAATGGGTCGGCCCCGACGTCTGGTATGCGCACATGGTGCATCTGGACGATGACGAGATCCGCCTGTGTGCCGACACCGGCACCGGCATCGCCCACTGCCCGCAGAGCAATGGCCGGCTCGGCTCGGGCATCGCACGCGTGCCGGAGATGCTGGCCGCCGGTGTGCCGGTGTCGCTGGCGGTGGACGGCGCCGCGTCGAACGAAGCCGCGGACATGCAGAGCGAGGCGCATGCCTGCTGGCTGATGCACAGGGCTGACCCCCGCGCGGGCGAACGCCCACGCTTCCCGTTGGTCGCGGGTCAGCGGCACAGGGCCGGCCACGTTCCAGGTCACCATCTGGCGCAGCCCGGTGGCGATGCGGCGGCGATGAGCGTCGAGGACGTGGTGCACATCGGCACCGCCGGTGGCGCGCGCGTGCTCGGCATCGACGGCATCGGCACGCTGCAGGTCGGCAAGGCGGCCGACTTCGCCGTGTACGACCTCGACGACGTGCGCTACTTCGGCCTGCACGACCCGGCCGTCGGTCCTGTCGCCAGCGGTGGCCGGGCGCGGCTGCGCGCGCTGCTGGTGGCCGGCCGCGTGGTGGCCGAGAACGATGCGATCCCCGGCCTGGACCTGGCCGAACTGCGCCACGACGCGCAGGCGCTGGTGCAGAGGATGCTGAAGCCATGAACTTCGAACCCGCTGCCGTCGCCCGCGACACGGCTTCCATTGCTGCGTCGCTGAACGCGCTGGAATGGATCACCGACAGCCGCGTCGAGCGGCTGAGTCAGGACTTCTACTGGTTCAGCCCGATCCTGAAGCGCCAGCTCGAAGGGCTGCGCGCCGATGCCGTGGTGCGGCCGAAGACGGAGGACGAAATCCGCGCCGTGGTGGCGGCCTGCGCGCAGCAACGTGTGCCGATCACCGTGCGCGGCAGCGGCACCGGCAACTACGGCCAGTGCATGCCGCTGCACGGCGGCGTGATCCTGGACCTGAGCGCCTACAAGCAGTTGCTGTGGGTCAAGCCCGGCGTCGGCCGCGCGCAGGCCGGCATCCGCATGATGGAGATGGACAAGCAGACACAGCCGCAGGGCTGGGAGCTGCGCTGCGTGCCCAGCACCTTCCGCAGCGCCACGCTGGGCGGGCTGTACGGTGGCGGCTTCGGCGGTGTGGGCAGCATCAACCACGGCCCGCTGGCCGGCCACCGGCAACGTGCTGGGCATCAAGGCGATGAGCATCGAACCCGAGCCCAAGGTGGTGGAACTGCGCGCGCCCGAGGCGCTGCTGCTGCACCATGTGTACGGCACCAACGGCCTGGTGCTGGAGCTGGAGGTGGGCCTGGCGCCAGCGTATCCATGGCTGGAGGCCATCGTGTGCTTCGACAGCTTCGATACCGCGCTGGAGTTCGGCGATGCGCTGGCCTCAGCGCCCGGCATCGTAAAGAAGAGCGTCACGCTGCTGGCCGCACCGATCCCCGACCTGTTGCTGCAGGCGGTGCCACCGCTGGCCGGCACGATGCGGCCGGGTTCGCATGCGCTGTTCGTGCTGGTGGCCGAGTTCAGCGAACCCGGTTTCCTGCAGATCGTGGCGCAGTTCGGCGGTGCGGTGACCTATCGCAAGACCGCGGCCGAGGTCACGGCCAGCAACCGCACCATCGTCGAGTACACCTGGAACCACACCACGCTGCATGCGATGAAGGTGGACAAGGGCCTGACCTACATCCAGAGCGGCTTCCAGGCGGGCCAGCACGTGCGGCAGGCCAAGGCCATGCGCAAGCTGCTGGGCGACGAGGTGCTGGTGCACCTGGAGTTCATCCGCACCAAGGAAGGTGCGATGAACTGCTCGGGCCTGCAGCTGATCCGCTACAGCAGCGACGAGCGCTTGAACCAGATCATGCAGATCCACCGCGAGCATGGCGTGTACATCGCCAACCCGCATGTCTACATCGTCGAGGACGGCAAGCAGGGCCAGGTGAACCCCGACGTGGTGGCGACGAAGATGCGCTTCGACCCGGCCGGCCTGCTGAACCCCGGCAAGCTGCGCGGCTGGGAACAGCGCGATCAGATCATGGCCGATGCCGCCAGCGGCCGGGTGTCGTTGACGACGCTGCCAAGCTTCTGAGCCCGCCGCCGCGGGCGTGCATCTTCTGCCGATTGCGACTACGATTTTGGCCGCTCCGGGCCCCCGAGCCGTGGGCTGTGGCTTCGGCCACGAGGCGAGATCGCATGAACTGGACTCGACGTGACTTTGCCGGCTTGTCCGTGGCGCTTGTTGTCGCGCCAGGCGGCGTGCGCGCGCAGCGGCCCACCGCAGTGGCCCGCGTGGGTGTTCTGGAGACCGGCTCGCCAAGCTCGTTCCCAGACCGCATCGAAGGTCTTCGCCGGGGATTTGCAGAGCTTGGCTACGTCGACGGACAGACCCTGCTGCTCGAATTCCGTTGGGCCCATGGAAAGATCGCCGATCTTCGGGGCTGGCCGCAGAGCTCGTCCGACTGAACGTGGATGTCATCGTGGCCGGGACCACGGCCGCCGCGCTCGCCGCCAAGGCCGCCAGCAGCGCGGTGCCTGTCGTGTTCGCCGTGGCGGCCGATCCGGTGGGCGTGGGCTTGATATCCAGCTTGCCCAGGCCCGGCGGGAACGCCACCGGGCTGACGACAGCCAATGTCGAGATCGCCCCGAAACGTCTGGAACTGCTCAACGAGATCGCAGGCGGCAGGCTGTCCCGCGGCGCCGTCCTTTTTTATCCGGCCGACCCCTCCAACGTACTCGGGGCACGAATGGCACAGGACGCGGCCAGGACATTGGGGCTGTCGATGAAGCCCTTCCCCGTGAATGGCGCGCAGGATTTCGAGGCGGCATTCTCGGCAATGATGGCGGAACGAATCGACGCGCTGCTGGTCGCTGCCGGTGCGCTGACGGATTCCCATGCGCGGCGACTTGCAGAACTCGCTGCAAGCATTCGCGTGCCGGCGATGTATGGCGCAAGGGGTTTCGTGGAGGCCGGCGGGCTGGTGTCCTATTCGGCGAGCTTCAGCGACAACTACCGGCGCGCCGCGACCTATGTGCAAAAGATCCTGCGGGGCGCCGCGCCCGGTGATCTGCCGGTCGAGCAGCCGAGCCGGTTCGAACTGGCAATCAACCTGCGTACGGCCAGGCAACTGGACCTGAGCATTGCGCCCGCCTTCCGCTTGCGTGCGGATTTCGTGATCGAGTGATCCGGCACCCCGCTGCGTGCAAGCGTCGGCGGGCGCAGCGAATGCCGACGCTACAGCGGCTTCTTGAGCAGGTTGGCGATCTCGCCGACGATGCCGCGGCGGAAGGCCATCACGCAGATCACGAAGATCACGCCCTGCACGATGGTCACCCAGGCGCCCAGTTGCGCCAGGTAGTTCTGCATGGTGATGATGACGGCTGCGCCGACGACCGGGCCGAAGATGGTGCCCATGCCGCCGAGCAGCGTCATCAGCACCACCTCGCCGGACATCGACCAGTGCACGTCGGTCAGCGAGGCCAGCTGGAACACCAGCGCCTTGGTGCCGCCGGCCAGTCCGGCCGAGCGTGCCCGACAGCACGAAGGCGAGCAGCTTGCAGCGGTCGGTGTCGTAGCCCAGCGAGATGGCGCGACTCTCGTTCTCGCGGATGGCCTTCAGCACCTGGCCGAAGGGCGAGTGCACGGCGCGGTAGATCAGCCCGAACCCGACGAGGAAGATGACCAGCACGAAGGCATACATCACCAACTGGTTGTCCAGAGGAATCAGGCCGAAGAGCTTGCCGCGCGGCACGGCCTGGATGCCGTCCTCGCCACCGGTGAACTTGGCCTGCAGGCTGAAGAAGAACACCATCTGCGCCAGCGCCAGCGTGATCATCGCGAAATAGATGCCCTGGCGGCGGATCGCCAGCAGCCCGGCGCCCAGGCTCAGCACTGCGGCGCAGGCGGTGCCGAACAGGATGGCCAGCTCCGGCGTCAACCCCCACACCTTGGCGGCATGCGCCGCGGCATAGCCGGCCGAGCCGAGGAACATCGCGTGGCCGAAGGACAGCAGCCCACCGAAGCCGAGCAGCAGGTTGAAGGCGCAGGCGAAGAGCGCGAAGCACATCACCTTCATCATGAACACCGGGTAGACCACGGCCGGCGCCAGCACCAGGATGACGAGCATCAGGATGAAGGCGATGAGGTGCGTGCGTTTTTCGTCCGCGCGTCTGCGCGCCGAGGCGGAACTGCCGGCGCCGTCGCTCATTTCTGCGTCCCGAACAGGCCGGCCGGCCGCACCAGCAGCACGATGACCATGATGATGAAGATGACGGTGCTCGACGCCTCAGGGTAGAAGACCTTGGTCAGGCCCTCGATCAGGCCGAGGCCGAAGCCGGTGAGGATCGAGCCCAGGATCGAGCCCATGCCGCCGATGACGACGACGGCGAAGACGATGATGATCAGGTCGGCACCCATCTGCGGGCTGACCTGGTAGACCGGCGCAGCCATCACGCCGGCCAGCGCCGCCAGGCCGACGCCGAAGCCGTAGGTCAGCGTGATCATGCGTGGCACGTTGATGCCGAAGGCCTG
The DNA here is from genome assembly GCA_963743935.1 of uncultured beta proteobacterium. Classification (GTDB taxonomy): domain Bacteria; phylum Pseudomonadota; class Gammaproteobacteria; order Burkholderiales; family Burkholderiaceae_C; genus Rubrivivax. The sequence continues at coordinate 113,454 of CAVURQ010000003.1, forward strand.
CACCAGCTGCGGGTTCTCGGTCGCCGCACGCAGGTACGAGCCGAGCTTGGTGCGCTCGATCACGTACCAGGTGCTCAGGCACACGATCAGCGAGGCGACGATGATCCAGGCGCGGTAGTTGGGCAGGAACATGAAGCCCAGGTTCTGCCCGCCCTGCAGTTGTGCGGGGATCTGGTAGGGCTGGCCGGAGGAGCCGAACTCGTTGCGGAACAGCCCCTGGATGATCAGCGCCAGGCCGAAGGTCAGCAGCAGGCCGTACAGGTGGTCGAGCTTGTACAGCTTGGACAACAGCAGGCGCTCGATGACCATGCCGGTGGCGCCGACCACGACCGGCGCGATCAGCAGCGCCCACCAGTAGCCGATGCCCAACCTGGTGAGCATCAGGTAGGCGACGAAGGCGCCCAGCATGTACTGCGCGCCGTGCGTGAAGTTGATGATGTTCAGCAGGCCGAAGATCACCGCCAGGCCGAGGGACAGCAGCGCGTAGAACGAGCCGTTGATCAGCCCGATCAGCAACTGGCCGAACAGGGCCTGGGTGGGGACGCCGAAGATCTCGGTCACTGCGCGACCTCGTCGTTCCGGTCAAGCCACCACCCGGGCCGCTGCGTGGCCCTCTGAACACCCCACTTCACGGCGTCTGTGCTACTTCTTCGCCACGAGCGGGCATTCACCCTGGTCTATCGGCCGGAAGGCCTGGTCGGCCGGGATCGTGGCGCGCAACTTGTAGTAGTCGTAGGGGCCCTTCGATTCCGACGGCTTCTTCACCTCGAACAGGTACGCAGGGTGCAGCTTGCGGCCGTCGGCGCGGATCGTGCCCTTGCCGAACAGCGTGTCGTCGGTGGGCAGTTCCTTCATCTTTGCGATCACCTTGGTGCCGTCGTCGGTCTTGCCCGCCTCGACTGCCTTCAGGTAGTGCAGCACCGCACCGTAGACACCGGCGTGGATCATCGACGGGTACTTGCCGCCGTTGGCCGCGACGAAGCGCTTGGTCCAGGCGCGAGTCTGGTCGTTCAGATCCCAATAGAAGGTTTCGGTCAGCACCAGCCCTTGAGCGGTGTTCAGCCCCAGACCATGGATGTCAGGCAGGAACACCAGCAAGCCGGCCAGGTTCTGCCCGCCCTTGACGATGCCGAACTCGGCCGCCTGCTTGATCGAATTGATCGTGTCGCCACCGGCGTTGGCCAGGCCGATGACCTTGGCCTTCGACGCCTGTGCCTGCAGCAGGAAGGACGAGAAGTCCTGCCCCGGGAACGGCGTGCGCACCTTGCCGAGCACCTTGCCGCCGTTCTTCAGCACCACCGCCTCGGTGTCGCGCTCCAGCGCATGGCCGAAGGCATAGTCGGCGGTCATGAAGAACCACGTGTCGCCGCCGGTCTTGACGATCGCGCTGCCGGTGCCGTTGGCCAGCATCCAGGTGTCATAGGTCCAGGCCACGGTGTTCGGGCTGCAGGCCTTGCCGGTCAGGTCGGAGGTGGCCGGGCCCGACGCCAGGAACGCCTTGCCCTTTTCCTTGGTGATCTGGTTGACCGCCAGGCCGACCGAGGAAGTGGGCACGTCGGCGATCGCATCGACCTTGTCGACGTCGTACCAGGTGCGCGCGATGGTCGAGCCGACGTCCGGCTTGTTCTGGTGGTCGGCCGAAACGATCTCGACCTTCATGCCCTTGGCGGCGGCGCCGAAGTCCTCGACCGCCATCTTCGCCGCCACCACCGAGCCGGGGCCGGTGATGTCGGCATACAGGCCGGACATGTCGTTCATGACGCCGATCTTGATGACGCCGTCGGAGATTTGTGCGCTGGCGCCGCCCGCAGCAAAGGCCATGGCAGCGGCGACGACCAGCGAGTTGAGCTTGAATTTCATCGGGAGCTTTCCTTGAGACAGACTGGAAGAAGAAAGGGCGCGTTCACACGCCCAGGAACTCGTGAAGCATACCCATCTTCGACTCGAGCTCTGCCGCGGCAAAACCCTCGACGATGCGGCCGTGCTCCATGACGTAGAAGCGGTCGGCCAGCGGTGCGGCGAAGCGGAAGTTCTGCTCCACCATCACCACCGTGAAGCCGCGCTCGCGCAGCGTGCGGATCATGCGTGCCAGCGCCTGCACGATCACCGGCGCCAGGCCTTCGGAGATCTCGTCCAGCAGCAACAGCTTGGCACCGGTGCGCAGGATGCGCGCCACCGCCAGCATCTGCTGCTCGCCGCCCGACAGGCGCGTGCCCGGGCTCATGCGGCGTTCCTGCAGGTTGGGGAACATCGCATAGATCTCGTCCAGGCTCATGCCGCCCGGAGCCACCTGCGGCGGCAGCAGCAGGTTCTCCTCGCAGGACAGGCTGGCGAAGATGCCGCGTTCCTCGGGGCAGTAGCCGATGCCCATCTGCGCGATGCGGTGCGTCGGCAGGTTCACGGCCTCGACACCGTTGATCATGATCGAGCCGCTGCGCTTGCCGGTCATGCCCAGCATGGCCTTCAGCGTGGTGGTGCGGCCTGCGCCGTTGCGGCCGAGCAGCGTCACCACCTCGCCGCGGTTCACCACCAGGTCCACGCCGTGCAGGATGTGCGATTCGCCGTAGAAAGCGTGTACGTCGGTCAGACGCAGAAACTCGACGCTCTCAGCCATGGGCGCCCTGCAACTCGGTATCGGCGCTGCCCATGTAGGCCTGCAGCACCTCGGGGTTGGTCGACACCACTTCGTAGGGCCCTTCCGCGATGATCTGGCCGCGCTGCAGCACGCTGATGGTGTCGGCGATGCTGGCCACGACGTTCATGTTGTGCTCGACCATCAGCACGGTGCGGTTGGCCGAAACCTTCTTGATCAGCTGCGTGACACGCTCCACGTCCTCGTGGCCCATGCCCTGCGTCGGCTCGTCCAGCAGCATCATCTGCGGCTCGGTGGCCAAGCGTGGTGGCGATCTCCAGCGCGCGCTTGCGGCCGTAGGGCAGTTCCACCGTCAGCGTGTCGGCGAATTCGGTCAGGTCCACCGTGCGCAGCAGTTCCATCGCGCGGTCGTTGAGCACGTCCAGCGAGCTGGCCGGCTTCCAGAAGTGGAACGAGGTGCCCAGCACACGCTGCAGCCCGATGCGCACGTTCTCCATCACCGTCATGTGCGGAAAGGTGGCCGAGATCTGGAACGAACGCACCATGCCGCGCCGCGCCACCTGTGCCGGCTTCTCGGTGGTGATGTCGTGGCCGTTGTAGAGGATCTTGCCGCGCGTCGGGATCAGGAACTTGGTGAGCAGGTTGAACACCGTCGTCTTGCCGGCGCCGTTGGGGCCGATCAGCGCATGGATCTGGCCGCGCTGCACGCGCAGATTGACATCGCTCACCGCGGCGAAGCCCTTGAATTCCTTCACCAGATTGGTGGTTTCCAGGATGTATGGGGTGTCGGCCATGTCGTGGTGATGAAGGGCCAAGTCGGCGAAGAGGGGACTGATCGATTATGGCGATGCTGCTCAGCCCGGCCGATTCTGCCATTCTCGAGCGTGACGATCGGCGGTGCTGGAGCCAGGTCGCAGTCCCTTCAGGTCGGGCCGCGAGTGTTCGTACAGAGTCTGTTCACCCAGCTCTTCGTAGCCGCGCACGCAGCGCGAATGCTTCGGCGACAGCACTTGCGCAGCGCTCAGGCCAGACGAATCGACACCGTGCCCGCCGTGGCCAGCGCCACGGCCCAGAGCACGCGCCGGTCGAGCGGCTCCTTCAGCACGGTGACGGCGATCAACGTCGCGAAGATCGCGCTGGTGTCGCGCAGCGCCGAAGCCAGCGCGATCGGTGCTCGTGTCCACACCCACAGGATCAGCCAGTAGGACAGCGTCGCTGCCACTGCCAGCAGCAGCGTGCGCGGCCATTGCGGCCGCAATTCGCGCAGGCGCAGTCCCTTATGCCGCTGCCAGGCGGTCCACAGCAGCGCATTGCCGATGGCCAGCACGCAGCCGTAGGCCAGCGCCGAGCCGGCGCGGCGCACGCCTTGCGCGTCGCAGACGATGTAGCCGGCGGTGAAGGCGGCCGAGGCCAGGGTCCAGCCCAGTGCCGGCCGCGAAAGAGCACGGCTCAGGCCGTCGCCGTGGGCCAGCATCAACACCGCCGCGCTGACCAGGGTCACGCCCACCAGCCCCCACGGCCGCGGCCATTCGCCGGTCACGGCGGCTGCGAGCGGCAGCACCAGCAGCACCGACGAGGCACGCGCCATCGGGTAGACCACGCCGAAGCCGCCGTGTTCGTAGGCGCGCAGCAGCGAGGCCACCGCGCCCATGCTGAGCGTGCTGGATGCCAGCATCCAGGGCCAGGCGGCAGGCGTCGGCAAGCCCACCCAGAGCAGAACCGGTGCGGCCAGCACCGCCGAGGCCAGCATCTGCGCCGTCATCGCCAGCGGCGGGCGCGGGCTGGCCTTGACGGCCGCGTTCCAGGCGGCGTGCAGCGCAGCGCTCAGCAACGCAGCGAGCACCAGGCCGTTGTCCATGCGGGCGGCTAGCTCAGCTCGCGATAGAAGAAAGTGGTGGCGCACAGCCCGCCGTGTGGCAGCAGCGCATAACCAGGCACCACGCCGCAGCGCTGCCAGCCGGCGCGCGCATACAGACGCTCGGCCTCGGCACTGGCGGTGTCCAGCACGAGCAGCGTCTTGCCGCAGTCGCGGGCGACTTCCTCGGCCGCGGCCAGCAGGGCCGCACCGACACCCCGCTGCCGCGCACGGCGATGCACCAGCATCTTGGCCAGGTCGGCGCGATGCGGCTGGTTCTCCGGCTGGGCCAGCACGAGCTGCACCGTGCCGACGATGCCGGCATCGTCTTCGGCCACGAGCAGCGCGCGCTCGCCGCGCGTCACGTCGTCGGCCACGCGCTGCCAGAAGGCGCGGGCCTTCGGCAACGCCAGCGGGTGCATGAAGCTCACCGACGCGCCGCCTTCGACGCAGTCGATCAGCACCTGAGCCAGCCCGTCGATCTCGGCGGGGTTCAACGCGTGCAGGCGGCGGATGGGGAGCATGTCATCTCCAGGGGCCGGCTTCGCTGCACAGCACGACGGCATAACGCGCCGGCTTGCGCGTGGGGTTGTGATAGCTCAGCGGCCGATCCAGCAGCATGGCCAGGCAGTCGCCGGCGTCCAGCGTGTGCTGTTGCGTCGCCCAGCGTCAGTGCGATGCGGCCTTCCAGCACCCACACCTGCTGGAACAGGCGCGGGTGGCGCGGGCCGGTTTCGTAGGCCACGCGTGCGCCGGGCGGAAAGCGCACCTCGACGATCTGGATCGGCGAGTCGAAGCCGCTGGGCGAGACGTTGCGCCGCACATAGCCGGAGGCCGGATCGCGCCATTCCAGCTGGTCGGCGCGGCGCGACAGCGGCCCGGGGCTGGGCTCGGGCGCCTCGAACAGTGAAGCCAGCGACACGTTCAGGCCCACCGCCAGCTTTTCCAGCACCACCGCCGTGGGGCTGCTTTCGCCGCGCTCGATCAGCGAGATCATCGAGCGGCTGACACCGCAGCGCGTGGCCAGTTCGTCCAGCGACAACCCGCCCGCGGCGCGCAACTCGCTCACGCGCCGTGCGATGCGCTGGGTGAGGGCGTTCGTGGGTTCGTCCTTCATGTTGAACGATTTATCCACTATATTGGAATCAACGTCAAGCGTGATCGGCAACCTCAGCGGCAGACACTGGCACGTCGCCTGCTAGCATCGATGGCTGGAGTAGAAGCGTTCACTGCCCTGGTGCGCGGGTGCCTTCGGGTGCACCGCGTACGGCAGTCGGAAATTGCTCTGAAGGGCCGCGCGATGCCGCGGCAGACGTCCACTTCATCGAGCGAGGTTTCGAATGCTGACCAGCCAACAAAAGGTCTTCCGCAAGTTCTGGCACGCCACCGTGCCGCTGTCCAGCCTGCAGGGCGAGACGCCGCAACCCTTCACGTTGCTGGGCGAGAACATCGTGCTGTTCCTGGACGAAAACGGCCAGCCGGCGGCGCTGAAGGACCGCTGCTGCCACCGCACCGCCAAGCTCAGCAAGGGCCGCTGCGTCGGCGGGCGGCTCGAATGCGGCTATCACGGCTGGACCTACAACGGCGGCGGCAAGGTGGTGCGCATCCCGCAGTACGACGAGGGCCGCGCGATCCCGGCCGACTACTGCACGCCGGCCTACAGGAGCGTAGCGAAGTACGGCTACGCCTGGGTGGCGCTGGAAGAACCGATCGCGCCGATCCCCGACATGCCGGAGTTCGACGCGCCGGGCTGGCGCACCATCTTCCAGTTCTACGAACGCTGGGCCACCAGCCCGCTGCGCGCGCTGGAGAACAGCTTCGACAACAGCCACTTCAGCTTCGTGCACCGCGCCACCTTCGGCGTCGCCGACCAGCCCAAGCCGAGCAAGTACGAACTGGTCGAGCAGGACACCGGCTTCTATGCCGAGACGATCATCGCCGCGGCCAACCCGGTTGAGTACCAGCGCGTCACCGGCCTGAGCGATGCGATCACCACGCGGCACATGCGCAATGCCTACTACCTGCCGTTCTCGCGCCGGCTCGATATCGAATACCCCAGCGCGAACGGCAAGCCGGGTGTGCGCCACGTCATCATCAACTGCTTCACGCCCATCGACGACGGCAACATCCAGCTGGTGCAATGGCTGTTCCGCAACGACACCGAAGCAGATTGTCCCGAGGCGATGCTGATCGAGTTCGACCACGTCATCACGCGCGAGGACAAGGACATCCTGGAATCCACCGACCCCGACGCGCTGGTCGACACGCGCCGGCGTGGCATCGAATATTCGATGGACAGCGACCGCCCCGGCATGCTGATCCGCAAGAAGCTGATGGAGCTGCTGGCGCGGCATGGTGAGGCCGAGGTGCATCGGGGCACGGCGACAATGGGTGCATGAGTGCCAAGACGCTGTTCGGTTTCCACGCCGTCGGCGTGCGCCTGAAGACCGCACCGAGTTCGGTCGTCGAGATCCATGTCGATGCCACGCGCCGCGACCAGCGCATGCGCCAGTTGGTCGAGCGCGCGACGGCAGCGAATGTGCGCGTCGTGGAAAGCGACGATGCGCGGCTGACGCAACTGTGCGGCGCGCCGCGCCACCAGGGCGTGGTGGCAATGGTCACGGCGCTGGTGCAGACGCATTCGCTCGACGATCTGCTCGATGCCGTGCAGGGCTCGCCGTTGCTGCTGGTGCTGGACGGCGTGACCGACCCGCACAACCTGGGCGCCTGCCTGCGCGTGGCCGACGGTGCCGGCGTGCACGCGGTGATCGCGCCGAAGGACCATGCGGTGGGGCTGAACGCGACGGTGGCCAAGGTCGCCAGCGGCGCGGCCGAGACCGTGCCGTACCTGATGGTCACCAACCTGGCGCGCACGCTGAACGAGCTGAAGGAGCGCGACATCCGCGTCGTCGGCACCAGCGACGATGCGCCGATCACGCTGTACGACGCCGACCTGTCGGGCGCGGTGGCGCTGGTGCTGGGCGCCGAGGGCAAGGGCCTGCGCCAGCTGACGCGCAAGACCTGCGATGTGCTGGTGCGCATCCCGATGCACGGCGCGGTGGAAAGCCTGAACGTGTCGGTGGCCGCGGCGTGTGCCTGTACGAAGCGCGTGCGCCAGCGCAGGCTGAGCTGACGCGCACGCGGCGCCGGTCGCGCCGCTACACTGACGCTCGCACCTGCGACGCCTCGAGTCACCGACCATGCCCGTCATCGCCATCCACCACCCGCTGGTGCGCCACAAGGTCGGCCTGCTGCGCGAGGACGACATCTCGACGAAGAAGTTCCGCGAGCTGACCAACGAGCTGGCGCGGCTGCTGGCCTACGAGGCCACCGCCGATTTCCCGCTGGAGAAGACCACCGTCGCCTGCTGGAGCGGCCCGGTGGAAGTCGATCAGATCGCCGGGCGCAAGGTCACGGTGGTGCCGATCCTGCGCGCCGGCCTGGGCATGCTCGACGGCGTGCTCGACATGATCCCGAACGCCAAGGTCAGCGTGGTCGGCGTCAGCCGCAACCACGAGACGCTGCAGCCCGAGCAGTATTTCGAGCGCTTCGTCGGCCATCTGGATGAACGCACCGCGCTGATCATCGACCCGATGCTGGCCACGGCCGGCTCGATGATCGCCACGATCGACCTGCTCAAGCGCCGCGGCTGCAAGGACATCCGCGCGCTGGTGCTGGTGGCCGCGCCCGAAGGCATCGCCGCGCTGGACAAGGCGCACCCCGACGTGCGCTGCTGGACGGCGGCGATCGACAGCCACCTGAACGAGGTCGGCTACATCATTCCCGGCCTGGGCGACGCGGGCGACAAGATCTTCGGGACCAAGATGAGCGCCTGGCACAGCCGCTACTGGTCGGACCACACCAGCGAACAGTTCTCGCGCCTGCCGCGCGAACAGCTCATTGCCGTGTTGCCCGTGGGCGCGGTCGAGCAGCACGGCCCGCACATGCCGATCTCGACCGACCACGCCATCATCGACGGCGTCGATCGCCGCCACCTTGCCCAAGCTGCCGGACGAACTGCCGGTGCTGTTCCTGCCGACCTGGCCTACGGCAAGAGCAACGAACATTCGCTCTACCCGGGCACGATCACGCTGTCGGCCGCCACGCTGATGCAGATGTGGATGGAGATCGGCGCCAGCGTGGCGCGCGCGGGGGTGCGCAAGTTCATGCTCTTCAATGCGCATGGCGGGCAGATGAATGCGATGGACATCGTGATTCGCGACCTGCGCGAGAAGCACGGCCTGATGGCGGTGTCGGCGCACTGGTACACGCTCGGCCTGCCGGACGGCATGTTCAGCGAACATGAGCTGCGCCACGGCATCCACGCCGGCGATCTGGAAACCTCGGTCGTGCTGGCGCTGTCGCCGCGCAACGTGCACATGGACAAGGCCAAGAACTTCGGCTCGCTCACCGAGACGCTGGCACGGGACAACCGCTACCTGTCGATCACCCCTACCGGCAAGCTGGGCTGGCAGACGCAGGACCTGAACCCCGAAGGCGCCTGCGGCGACGCCACCCGCGCCACGGCGGAGAAGGGCCGAGCGGTGCTCGACCATGTCAGCGACCGCTTTGTCGAACTGCTGCACGAGGTGCACCGCTTCGACCTGGCGCTGCTGGACAACAAGCCGGCCTGGCGTTGATCCCCACGCCGCCCTCGCACCGCGCCGCCGATCACGGCCTCAACGACGCGGTCGACTGGCCGCAGGTGGCGCGCGAGCTGCAAGGCCTGAACGTGCTGAGCTCGGCGCGTGCACTGAAATCGCTGTCGAAGGATTTCTACTGGTACAGCCCGGTGCTCGCCGAGGAGCTGCGCGACTGTGTCGCCGACCTCGTGGTCAAGGTCAGCACCGAAGCCGATGTGATGCAGGTGGCGGCGGTGGCCGCGCGCCACCGGCTGCCGTTGACGGTGCGCGGCGGCGGCACCGGCAACTACGGCCAATGTGTGCCGCTGGCCGGCGGGCTGGTGCTCGATGTCACGGGCATGCAGCGCGTGCTCGACATCGCGCCGGGCCGCGTGCGTGTGCAAGGCGGCGCGCGGCTGCACGACATCGAGATGGCGGTGCGCGAGACCGGCCAGGCACTGCGCATGTGGCCCAGCACCTGGCGCGTGGCCACCATCGCCGGTTTCATCGCCGGCGGCTTTGGCGGTGTCGGCTCCACCCGCAACGGCGTGCTGCGCGATCCGGGCAACCTGCTGCGCTGTCGCGTGCTCACGGTCGAGCGCGAGCCGCGTGTCATCGAACTGGTGGGCGATGAGATACAGCAGGTGCACCATGCCTACGGCAGCAACGGCATCATCACCGAGGTCGAGCTGGCGCTCGACGCGGCCGTGGATTGGGTGCACGTGATCGCGCTGTTCCCGCGATACCGCGCGATGCTGGACGCGGCCGTTGCAGCTTGCACGCCGCAGCTGGAGCTCTTCCTGCTGTCGGCCGTCGATGCACGCTTTTCGCCCTACTACCCGGCGCTGGGTGCACGCTTCCCGGCCGACCGGCACGCGCTGTTCATGATGGTCGCGCCGGCCTCATTGCCCTTGCTGCATGAGCGCCTGCATGCGCACGGCGGGGTGGTCTCGCTGGCCATGACGGAAAGCGAGCTCGATGCCGCGGGCCTGCCGCCTGCCTACGAGTGCGCCTACAACCACACCACCTTGCAGGTGCTGAAGGCCGATCGGCGTTGGACCTATCTGCAGGTGGCCTATCCGCAGCCCTTCGATGCGGGCATCGTCGAGCGCCATATCGAGCGCTTCGGCGACGATGTCTGGCAGCACCAGGAGTTTGCGAAGATGCATGGCGACGATGCCACCTTCGCCATCCTATTGGTGCGCTGGAAGGGCATCGAACACCAGTACGAGCTGATCCGCAGCATCGAAGCCGACGGCTGCACTATCTTCAACCCGCACACCGTGACCATCGAGGACGGCGGCATGAAGACCATCGATTCGCTGCAGATCGCGTTCAAGAAACGTGCCGATCCGCTGGGCCTGATGAACCCCGGCAAGACCCGCGGCTGGTCGCCCGAAATGGCGGCGCGCATCGAGACCGATGCCTCCTCGCAGCTGGGTCCGGGCATGCCGCCTACACCGTAGGCCGATGCTCGATCGAATCCTCACCGTGCGCGTGCAGCGCATCGTCCGCCAGACCGACGAGGTGGCTTCCTTCGAGTTCGTGCACCCGCAGGGGCGGACGCTGCCGGGTTACAGCGCCGGTGCGCACATCGACGTGCATCTTCCGGGCGGTTTCATGCGGCCGTACTCGCTGGCCTGTGCGCCCGACGCCGCGCAGCCGCTTCGCTACCTGATCGGCGTGAAGCGCGAGCCGGCCAGCCGCGGCGGCTCGGTCGCGCTGCACGAGCGTGTGGGCGTGGGCGACCTGCTGGCCATCGGCTCGCCGCGCAACAGCTTCCCGCTGCATGCCGACGCGCCACACCATTTGCTGCTGGCTGGCGGCATCGGGCTCACCCCGTTGCTGGCGATGGCGCAGCAGCTTCAGCGCCAGGGTGCCTCATTCACGCTGGCGGTGTTCGTGCGCAGCCGCGCCCATGTGGCCTTTGCGAGCGAGTTGTCGGCGCTGGGGCCGAACGTGCGTCTGCACTTCGACGATCTGCATGTTGGGGCGAAAGGCGACATCGATGCGTTTTTTGCCAACGCGGCGCCGCAAACGCATGCCTATCTTTGCGGGCCAGCCGCGTTCATGCGCCGCGTGCTCGATGCCGCCGCCGATGCCGAGTGGGCCGAAGAGCGGCTGCACCTCGAATACTTCGCGCCACCCGAGACATCGAGCGTTGCAGGGTCCGACGAGCCCTTCGTCCTGTGCCTGGCGCGGCGCGGTATCGAGTTGCCAGTCGCAGCCGATCAAAGCGCGGTGGATGCGCTGCACGACATGGGCATCGACGTGCCAACGTCATGCGAGCAGGGTGTGTGTGGCACCTGTGTGGTCGGCTGGCGTGCCGTTGGCGGCGATGAGCCGGTGCACCGCGACCATTGCCTGTCGCGCATCGAGCGCCGCGCGAAGGTGGCGCTGTGCTGCTCGCGCGCCCAGGGCGGACGTCTGGTGGTGGAGTTGTGATGGCCAGCCCAATGGCTTAGCCGGTCTTCGATGTAAGTTGTGGCCTTGAAGCTGCGCTTTCCCTTGGCGCGTATACCGTGCAGTTGCATGGGTGATGCAGCAACACATTTGTCCCTACATCGAACCGTCATTCACTTGGTTTTTGACAGAAGAGAAGAATGCGGCTAACTTCGCTTATTCTCTTTGAATTGCAATGATTGCATTACCCGAAATCGCTTCCGATAAAATGTCATGGGCCCAGTAGTAATGCGTTTTTCTCAGTTGTTGGCCTTGCCACTGCTCGTGATGCTTGCGAGTTGTGGTGGTGGTGAAGGCGACCGTGACGAAAGCGGGCAAAGCACGTCAGGTCTGGTCCCTCCGCCACTGCAAGTACCTTCAGATACTGTGCCGCCAGGGCCCGTGACTCCGGCTCCCGAGGAAAATCCACCGCCAACGGAAACTCCAGAGGTCGATCCAGTTCCCGAGCCCGCACCCGAGCCGGTTCCGCCGCCACCTGCTGCCGAAGTCCCTGTCATTACGAGTCCGCTGAAGGCCGCTGGCGTGGTTGGATCGACGTTCACATATCAGATTACAGCCACCGGTTCTCCTACCAGTTATTCGGCGGCGAAGTATTCCAACGGTATGTGGATCTACCCACCCACGTTGACCGGCGATGCTTCAACCGGTGTTGTTTCTGGAACTCTAACTGAGGCTGGCATATACGCAGTTCCTATTGGTGCGAAGAACGCACAGGGCAGTGGCGCGGCGACCTTAATCTTGACCGTTGACCCGGCTGTTGCTGATTTTTCCTCGCAACAAGCAATCGTGGCCGTTCCGGCTATTGGAGGAACGTGTCCCGATACGCCAGTAATCAACCCGGAAGCGTCTATTCAGCGAATCTGGTTTGCTCAAACTCATCTGATGGAGACGGACTGGCCCTTCTTCTTCTTGATCGAGCAGCGGCCCACTCTGTTGAAGCTGGACGTCAGCGCTCCTCCCGGCACGCCTGTGCCCACCATGAGTGTCACGGCAACGTTTTCCGATGGCGGCAGTGACCGCCTCTGTCTACGTGCCCCGGCAGGCTTGCCGCCCGCTGTCGATCTTCGGCCGCAGCCCTTGCTCCATGACCTGGACAGCAGCTTCGCGGCAACGCTTCCGGCTCACTGGCTGCAGAAGGGTGTCTCGTTGCGCTTCGACATTGCAGGAGGTGCAAGCCTCACCAAGTCCACGGGCGATCTCAGAATTTCCAGCCAACCGGAGATGAACCTGGTACTGGCCGACGTACTGCTGTTTGGGGACACGACAAAGGTGCCGAGAAGCGCCGATTTCGGCCCCGAACTGGCCAGCAAGTTGCCTGTCAGTCGCCTCGCGATCCAGAGCTTGCCCTACCCATTGTGGTTGCCACGACTGGTCATCGCTCCTCGAACCGACTCGGTTTCTCCCTTCGGTGATCCTGTTGAAACCTCGGCAATGTGGGTCGACAGGAAGGCCGCATGCAACGCGGCGATGAGGACCGCTGGTACCTGCACGCCACACAGCAGGTGGGCTGTCTGGGAAGCGGTGCTGGACCTGACTCGCGCATTGCAGGCCGCAAACGGCATGAGCGAAACGTCCTTCTGGTACGGGTCCATGCCCGACGCCTCCAACAACACGGCATGGTGGTCCGGTGGCACGGCATCGCTGGCGAACGATTTCGGCAAGAGCTTCATGCACGAGAACGCTCACGCGATGGGTTTCCCGCTCCCGCATTTCGGCGACGTCACCGGCACGCGGCAGATCAGCCCGACGGGCCTGCGCCACCCCTATGTGGGCGAAAACATTCGCACCGATGGGCAGTTCCTCGGTGGCGGGTTGGGCCGCACCTTTGCCTGGGATCCGCTGGACAACGCCATGGTGCAACCCACCTGCACGGACACGGGTGTCGAGAAGCAAGAGCCGTTGCAACGCGCGGGTTGCGAGACGGTTCGCCCGAACCGGCGCCTGGATCACTTTTCCGACTTCGCCACCTACAAGTTGCTGCGGTACTTCAATGGCGCGCCACAAGTCGGCAGCGGCACCGTTCCGTACTACAGCGCCTTGCTCGCCGGAACCAGCGCCGATGCGTTTGCGCAGATGTCCTACCAGTTGCCGGTTGAAAGTGGTCGCCTCCAGGCCGTAGAGGAATCTGGCGCTTGGACCGTGCGCCGCTGGGATACGGTGAATCAGACGTATGTGAGCCTGTTGCGCCCACCTGGAGGCGACAACGGGTTCCTCTCCACGCCGCCGGCAGCGGCAGCGGGAAGTGAGTACCTTCAGTACTACGATTTTCGCTTCCCGCAGCAGCGCAACGTGCCCGTGATCAGCGTGTATGGCACCTTCAACTACATGGACGACACGGCCTCGACCATCTATGCGGCCAAGGCGACGAAGGGCAATCTGATGCGTCTTTGGGACCCGACAGATCCGACGCAGTTCAACCAGATCAAGAGCAGCGTGTCGACGTCCACCTTCTGGTCAGGCTACGACCTGCATCTGCGCGTGATCTACCAGGATGGCAGCATGCGTCATGTGGCCATGCCGCGCGAAGCGAAACCGGTGACCACACCGATGCAGGGCTTCACGCATTGGGCCGTCAACCTGCCCGATGAAGGCAAGACGGTGGTGCGCATCGAGTTGCTTCACAGGCCCTTGTGCTCGCGCGACAGTTCGGCCAGCGATCGCAGTTGCGACGTCAACCTTGACAGCAACGGCATCACGGCCGCAAGCGTCTACGCTGGCGCGCGCGTGGCGGCCATCTGGGCGCCATGAGCGAAGCCTGTCGCTCACCCCTGTCGCTTACCCTTGCTCCGTCACGCGGCCCCGCTGCAGTGCCGCTGCCACCTCGCGCGCCAGCCCCGGCCCCTTGTAGATCAGCCCGGTGTAGATCTGCACCAGATCCGCGCCTGCATCGATCTTCGTGCGAGCATCGGCACCGCTCATCACGCCCCCCACACCGATGATCGGATAGTCATTGCCGAGTGCAGCACGCAACTGGCGGATGACGCGGTTGCTGGCCTGAAGTACCGGCGCGCCCGACAAGCCGCCGGCCTCATCGGCATGCGGCAGGCCCTGCACCGCGCCGCGCTCGAGCGTGGTGTTGGTGGCGATGACGCCGTCGATGCCGTGAGCTCGCAGCGTCTCTGCGATGACGCCGACCTGCACTTCGTCCAGGTCGGGCGCAATCTTCACGAACATCGGCACCTTGCGCCGATGTGCCGTCTGCAACTGCAGCCGCCGCTGCTGCAGCGCGCCGAGCAGCGCATCGAGCGCCGCGTCGCCTTGCAGCTCGCGCAGGTTCTTCGTGTTCGGGCTGGAGATGTTCACGGTCACGTAGTCGGCGTGCGGGTACACGCCTTCGAGCGCGATCAGGTAATCGTCGGCCGCACGCTCGATCGGCGTGGCCGCGTTCTTGCCGATGTTCAGGCCGAGCACGCCGCCGGCCTTGCGGAAGGAATGCGCGCGCCGCACGTTGGCGATGAAGGCCGACAGCCCGTCGTTGTTGAATCCCAGCCGGTTGATCAGCGCGTTGGCTTGCGGCAGGCGGAACATCCGCGGCTTCGGGTTGCCGGGCTGTGCCAGCGGCGTGACGGTGCCCACCTCGATGAAGCCGAAGCCCATCGCGCCCAGGCCATCGATGCAACGGCCGTTCTTGTCCAGCCCCGCGGCCAGGCCGACGCGGTTGGGGAATGCCAGCCCCGCCAGCATCACCGGGTCGTCGATGCGCTGGGCCTGCCAAAGCAACTGCGCCGGCGTGTTCTGCAGCCGCGCGATGCTGCCGAGCGTCAACTCGTGTGCGGCTTCCGGGTCCAGGCCAAACAGGAAAGGGCGGGTCAGCGGGTAGGGAATCAAGGGCATGGCGTGGCCTGCAGTGCAGGCGGATTCTCGCCGAGCCCTTCGCCGCGGTCGGGCGGCGCGGGCGCACGGATAATCGGGCCATGACGCAAGACGAACTGAAGGCCCTGGTCGGCCGCGCCGCATTGGCTTACGTGCAACCGGGCACCGTGGTGGGCGTGGGCACGGGTTCGACCGTGAACCACTTCATTGATGCCTTGGCGTCGATGAAGGGCCAGATCGCTGGTGCAGTGTCCAGCAGCGAACAAAGCAGCCGCCGGCTGCGTGCCCTGGGCGTCGAGGTGCTGGACGCGAATCAGGTGACCGGCATGCCGGTTTACATCGACGGCGCGGATGAGATCGACGCCAGCGGGTGCATGATCAAGGGCGGTGGCGGTGCGCTGACGCGCGAAAAGATCGTCGCCGATCTGGCCGATCGTTTCATCTGCATCGCCGATGCGTCCAAGCGCGTGGCCGTGCTTGGTGCCTTCGCGCTGCCCGTCGAGGTGATTCCGATGGCCGCCGCCCAGGTCACACGCCGGCTGGCGCAGCTGGGTGCGCGCGTGGTGCTGCGCGCCGGCTTCGTCACCGACAACGGCAACGCCATTCTCGATGCGCACGGCTTGACCATCACGGACCCGCTGGCGCTGGAGAAGCAGATCGACCAATGGCCGGGTGTGGTGACTGTGGGCATCTTCGCGCGCCACCGGGCCAGCGTGTGCCTGCTCGGTACCGCGCAGGGCGTGCAAACGCTGCATTTCCAGCCCGTGGCGGCAATTCAGGCGGGGCCAAAAAGCGCGTAACCTTGAGGGTGTTTTCATCCTTGAATCTCCAAACGAAAAGGACGGCCCGTGGCCAAACCCAACTACTCGTTCGAAAAGCGCCAGCGCGAGCTGGTCAAGAAGAAGAAGAAGGAAGAGAAGCTGAAGGAAAAGGCGGAACGCAAGGTCGGTTCCAGCCCTGGCGACGACCCGTCCACCGGCGAGGCGGGAGACGGCGGCACGGGCGCCAACACGGGCAGCGGCCAGAACAGCGCCTGAGGCCGCGCCGAATCAAGCATCCGCTTGCGCATTCGGTCTCGAGACAATGCGCCGTTTCGCGCGCAGCGCAAAGCGCGCAGGGTCCAGCGCATCGACGAGCGAAGCCTCCAGCGGCACGGGCGCTCCACTGATCTGTGCCGCCAACACCTGTCCGCCCAGGGCCGCCCAGGTGATGCCGCGCGAAGCCAGTGCACTGAAGACATGAAGTCCGGGTAGGCGCGGCACTTCGCGGGCACGCCCCACGGTGCGGGTGGCCAACGCCACTTCATCGGGCACGGCGCCCAGCAGCGGCAGCCGATCATCGGCCACGCAGCGCCAGCCGACCTTGCCGGTCAACAGCCCCGACTCCAGCCAACTCTGTGGTGCGGCGGTCTGCGGCAACGTGTGCGGGCTCAACGCCTGCAGGCGCAGCAGGTTCGCTGCATGGTCGGCATCGCGCGACGCGGCGTCCTCGTCGAAGGGGTGGCTGCTTGCGCCGAACAGGGCCTGGCCATCGATCTGTGGCAGCAGATAGCCCGCCCCAGCCAAAGGCAGGGTCGGAAGTTGCATCTGCAAGCCGGGCGGCGCCGTCGCATTGGCGTACAGGCTGATCTGCCCGCGCACCTGCTGCACCGGCCAGTGGGTGGCGCGCAGCAGGCGCAGGGCATCGGCGGCGTTGGCCAGCACCACGGTGGCGGCTTCGTCGATGACCTGGCCCGCGGCATCCAGCAGTTGCCAATGCGCAGCCTGGCGACGCAAGGCCTGCACGGCCAGGGAGCCACGAAACTGCGTGGCCGCGCCGGCCCGTTGCAGAAACGAGCGCGCCAGCGCGGCCGGGTCCACCCATCCGCCGCCGGGGTAGAACCAGGCCGGATGCTGCAGCGGCAATCCGCATCGTCGGCTCGCTTCAGCAGCATCCAGCGCCTGCACGTAGTCGCTCGGCAGTTGCAGCGTCGCCAGTTCGGCGCGCATCGCGCTCGTATCCTTGCCGCTCGTCTCCAGCCGCAGCAAGCCTTTCCGGCCGCCTCGGGCGCCATGCATGTCGATGGCCTGTTGCACCGCATGTTGCGCCTGCAGCGCGGCGGCGCGATTGAATCTTGCGTGCGCACCGTCCTGCACATTCACGATGCCGTGAAACAGGCCGGCGGGATTGCCAGACCCCTCCTGCGCAGGCGCATCGTTGCGGTCGATGAGCGTGCTGCGCCAGCCTTGCTCGGCCAGGGCGCAGGCCACCGCGCAGCCCGCCAGGCCGGCGCCGACGATGAGCGCATGGCGCTGCGCGGGCTGGGCGCTGGCAGGGAACCCGACGCCGTGGTACGAACGGCGGGCCGTAGCGGGCACGGATGACCGGGTGCGACATGGCCGCGGCCGATGCTGCAGTTGGGTCGCTGGCTGCGCCGGCCGCCGTAGCGGGCAAGTCCAGCAACCGGAAGCCTGCGCTGAGCAGCGGGCTGCGCAGCGCGCCCAGAGGCAAGGCGGTCGCCAGCCTGGCATCGGGCGCGGCCAGTCGCGCCAGGGCCCTGCACAGCCGCCGCGCGCCCTGGCGCGGATCGGCGGACAGATCCAGACCGTCGATCAGGAAGGCATCGACCTGCGCCTGCAGCTCGGGCAGCAGATCCATCACCTCACCGATGGCCATGAGCAGTTGCACGTGCCCGTGCTCGAAGGCCAGGTAATGCAGGTTGCGCGTGCGGGGCGGCCATCGCGACGCCAGTTCTTCGGCCAGCGGGGCCAATGTGCCGGATGGGTGGGCAAGCCGGATGGCCGGTGCGCCGGGCGGCGCGGGATCGATGACGATGACATTCAGTTGCGCGCGGCGCTGCGCATCGTCACGCCAGGCCCGCCACAGCCGCAGGAAGACATCGCCGCTGCCGAACCCGGTTTGCAGCACGACCACGCGATCGGATCGCCGCCACAGCGCCTGCAGCGCGCCCAGGTCTGGTGTCATGTGTCGGCGCGCCGTGCCAGCCAGGCCAGCAGGTCGTCGCGCACGAGGTGCAGGTTGCGGTAGCGCAGAACGCTCGGGCTCATCGACGCCAATGCCTCGTGCAGGCGCAGCGCCTTGGCGGGGCTGTCGATGGCCTGCGCCAGCGGTTGCGTGTCCACGAGGATGGTGAACACGGCTTGCGCCGCGCCGGCAACGGGAATGAAGGTCTGGCGCTCGGTGCGCCACCAGGCCTGGGCGGCCACGCGATCGGCATCGCCAGCAACCCAGCGCGGTGCAGGGGCGCTGGCCGGGTGGACGTTCAACTTGGGGTTGGCGGTGATGGTCCAGACAAAACGTTCCCAGCGCGTGGGCTGGCTCACCAGTCGCGCCAGCGCGTCGCCCGCGGCCAGCAGCACCTGGTTGTCCGCCACCGGCGCGTGCACCTGCGCGAAGTGCAGGCCGATCTTCTGCTCCGGTGCCCAGTGCGAGGGCAGGGCCACGGCCAGCCAGGGAATCGTGGCGCTGCGGCCGTCGATCAGCGCAAAGTCCTCGGCGAAGGCCAAGGCCAGCAGGCCACCCAGCCGCCAGGGCGCAGGCAAGCCATGCAGGCGGGCGCCGACTTGTGCCAATGCGCTCGGCTGATTCGGGGTTCGACCTGCCAGTTCGAACACCTCGCCGCCGCGCACCGCCCAGCCCAGCCGACGGGCCGTGGCCGTATCACCGTCCCAGTCGAAGGCGGGTGAATGTTCGGCGGCGGCCTGTCGCGCCAGAGCGTGCAAGGCCGGGAGGGGATCGAAACCCGGTACACATTGCAGCGCCGCGGGGTGCGCGGCACTCAGCGCCTGCAGTTTTTCGTCGAGGTGGCGGCTGCCGGGTATCGACAGGCTCAGGTGGCCCGCGCCCTCGGCCAGCCGGCGCAGGCCCGGCTGCATGCGAAACGGCGCCTGGACCGCAGCCTCGAAGTCGAAACTCATGGCGGCGTGCGGCGGCGCTGCGCTCGCGTGCGCCGAAAGTGCCGCTCAGACGCGCTTCTTGTACTCGTTGGTGCGCGTGTCGATTTCGATCTTGTCGCCGGTGGCCACGAACAGCGGCACCGGAATCTCCAGCCCGGTGGCCAGCTTGGCGGGTTTCATCACCTTGCCCGAGGTGTCGCCCTTGACGGCCGGCTCGGTGTAGATGATCTCGCGCACCACCGTCGTCGGCAGTTCGACCGAGATGGCCTTGCCGTCGTAGAACACCACTTCCACGGGCATGGCGTCTTCCAGGTACTGGATGGCGTCGCCCATGTTCTCGGACTCGACCTCGAACTGGTTGTATTCGGCGTCCATGAAGGCGTACATCGGGTCGGCGAAATAGGAGTAGGTGCACTCCTTCTTGTCCAGCACGATCTGGTCCATCTTGTCGTCGGCCTTGAACACGACTTCGGTGCCGGAAGCGTTGAGCAGGCTCTTCAGCTTCATGCGCACGGTGGCCGAGTTGCGGCCGCCGCGGCTGTATTCGCAACGCAGCACGACCATCGGGTCCTTGCCGTGCATGATGACGTTGCCGGCGCGAATTTCCTGGGCGGTTTTCATGGTCTGTTTCCGTTATTGACGCGTGCATGACGCGCTGACAGCGCATGGGCACCGGCATAGCGGTCGCCCTTGCCGGCAGCATCGGCCGCCGGCACGCAAAGCCCGCGATTTTAGCGCCTTTCGTGGACGAAACCGAGCAGCTGGGTGACCAGGTCCCTCTGTCGCAACAGGCCGCTGCGCCAGCGCAAGGCCGCCGCCGTCCAGGGCGCCTGCGCCGGCAGCCGCGCGGGCCAATCGCCCAGGCCGTTCCAGGCGCGCCACAGGGCGCGCAGGTCGGTCGCCAACGGTGCATCGGCACCGGCCAGGAACAGTTGCAGAAAGGCGTCGAGCTTGGTGGCGTGCGCGTCATCGCTTTGCGCATAGATCTGCCAGACGAAGGGTGCGCCGGCCCATTGGGCGCGCACGAACGAATCCTCGCCGCGCACGAAGTTCAGCTCGCAGGCCCACAGCAGCCGGTCGAACTCATTCTGGCGCAGCCAGGGCAGCTCGACGCAGCGCACTGCCGGCGGGCAAAAGGCCGCTTGGTGCACGGCCTGCGCCGCTGCGCCGGGGGTGAGCAGCAGCAGCGTGGGCTGTCGACCCAGGCTTTCGAGCAAGCGCGGCACGGGTGCATCGGGGTAGCAGAAAAGGCTCACGACACGCTCGTCCGGCTGCACCGTCTGGCCCAGGGTGGCGAGCATCGATTGCAGCCAGGCGCGGGCATCGAAGGACTCGCGCTCGGCCATCAACTGCGTTTCGCAAATCAGGCCGCCGGTGCCGTCTTCGAAGCCCGGGTAATAGAACCACTTGGTCAGGCCGCGCCCCGCGCCGCTGAGCTGTGGCGAGGGCAGGCCATGGCTGCGCCGCACATAGGCCTCGGCGCTGAGGTATTCGAGGTTGATCCACAACGGTGGCGGGTGACCTCGGGACATGCGTGCGATGAACGCGGGCGGCAGATCGCAGCCGAAGGCCTCGACCACGACCTCACCCGGCTCGGGCCATTCGACACCCTCGATCCACGGCAGCACCTGCACGCCGCGTGCGCCGTCGGGCGCCATCCAGGCAAGCGCGCGGGCATCGTCGATCCACAGCCGCACGGATTGACCGCGCGCGCCCAGGTCGGCGGCGAGTCGCCAGCACACACCGATGTCGCCGAAGTTGTCGATGACGCGGCAGAACAGATCCCAGCGCATGGGCATGGCACGGCCGCTGCGCGTCGCCTCCTGCATCCGCTGTGGCGTGGCTGCTTGCATGCGCCCGATTATCGAAGGCCCCAAAATCGTTGACCGTGAGCGCTGCACCCACCCCCACAGAAACCCCGCCGGAGGCGGCCGCGGCGCGCGCGCGCGAGCGGCTGCTGGCCGAGGTGGCGGCGTTGCCGGGCCTGCCCGGCGTGTACCGCTACTTCGATGCGCGCGGCGAGCTGCTCTACGTGGGCAAGGCGCGCAGCCTGAAGAAGCGCGTGTCCAGCTATTTCCACAAGGACCATGGCGGCACGCGCATCGGCCACATGGTGACGCGCATCGTGCGCCTGGAAACCACGGTGGTGCGCACCGAAGCCGAAGCGCTGCTGCTCGAGAACAACCTGATCAAGACGTTGAACCCGAAGTTCAACATCCTGTTCCGCGACGACAAGAGTTACCCGTACCTGAAGATCACCGGGGCCGCCGACGCGACCGCGGCGACCCAGTCGGCACGCTTTCCGCGCGTCGCCTACTACCGCGGCAGCGTGGACCGCAAGCACCGCTACTTCGGCCCCTATCCCGGCGCCTGGGCGGTGAAGGAAACCATCCAGCTGATCCAGAAGGTGTTTCGCCTGCGCACCTGCGAAGACACGGTCTTCGCCAACCGGTCGCGGCCCTGCCTGCTCTACCAGATTCGCCGTTGCTCCGGACCGTGTGTCGGACTCGTCTCGCAGGCCGACTACGCGCTGGACGTGCGCAGCGCCGAGCGCTTCCTGCTCGGCGAGCCGCAGCAGGTCATCGACGAGCTGCAGTCGCAGATGGCGGCCTGTGCCGAAGCGCTGGACTACGAGAAGGCGGCCGAATGGCGCGACCGCATCGGTGCGCTGTCGCGTGTGCTGCATCAGCAGTCGGTCGATGCCAGCAGCCTGTCGGCCAGCGACCGCGATGTCGACATCCTCGCCGTGCGTGTGGCGGGCGGACGGGCCTGCGTCAACCTGGCCATGGTGCGTGGCAGCCGCCACCTGGGCGACCGCGCGTATTTCCCGACGCACGTGGACGAGGCCACCGCGCTGGCGGCGGGCGCCGACGATGACGTCGATGAGACGGCAGAGCTCGATGGCGATGGCGAACGCGAGGGCAGCCCGGCCGGCGAGGCGGACGAAAGCGCGGTGCCGCGCAGTGTCGAGCGCCAGGTGCTCGAAGCCTTCATCGCCCAGCACTACCTCGGCCAGGCGGTGCCCCCGCTGCTGGTGCTGAGCCACGCCGTGGATCACACGCTGATCGAGGCGGTGGGGCAACAAGCCGGCAGCCGTGTGCGCACGCTGCACCAGCCGCGCGAGCAGCGCCGCATCTGGCTCGACATGGCCATCAAGGGTGCGGGCATCGCATTGGCGCGCCTGCTCGCCGAAGAAGGCTCGCAGCGCGAGCGCACCCGTGCGCTGGCCGAGGCGCTGGACCTGGACCTGCCCGATCCGCAGCGCTTTCGCATCGAGTGTTTCGACATCAGCCACACGGCGGGCGAGGCGACGCAGGCCTCCTGCGTGGTCTACGAAGACCACCGCATGCAGAACAGCCAGTACCGGCGATTCAACATCCAGGCCATCACCGGCGGCGACGACTATGCCGCGATGCGCCAGGTGCTGACGCGCCGCTACGCCAAGCTGGCCGAGGCGATTGCGGCGAACGATGCCGCCGCAGTGGCTGAGACGGGCGCCGATGTTGCTGCGGAGGGCGCAGACGATGACCGTGCCGCGCCGGCAGCCGGCAAGGCGCGACTGCCCGATCTGGTGCTGGTGGACGGCGGGCGCGGCCAGGTCAGCGTGGCGCGCGAGGTGTTCGAGGAACTGGGCCTGGACCTGTCGTTGATCGTCGGTGTCGAAAAAGGGGAAGGGCGCAAGGTCGGGCTGGAGGAGCTGGTGTTTGCCGATGGCCGTGCCAAGGTGTCGCTCGGGCACGACTCGGCCGCACTGATGTTGGTGGCGCAGATCCGCGACGAAGCGCACCGCTTCGCCATCACCGGCATGCGCGCCCGTCGCGCCAGCGTGCGCACGGGCGGCAGCCGGCTGGAAGACATTGCCGGTGTCGGACCCAAGAAGCGGGCGCAGCTGCTGCAGCGCTTCGGCGGTGTGCGCGGCGTGGCCAATGCCGGCGTGGACGACCTGGCGGCGGTGGAGGGCATCTCGCGCGACCTGGCCGAGGCGATCTATCGGGCGCTTCACTAGCGCCATGGCAGCGGTGATGCAGCGGGCACAATGCCCGCATGTTCTTCACCATCCCGACACTGTTGACCTGGGCGCGCATCGTCGCCATTCCGCTGGTGGTGGGTGTGTTCTACCTGCCGCTGGACGGCGCCACGCGCAACCTGCTGGCAACCGTCATGTTCGTGGCCTGCGCGCTGACCGACTGGCTCGACGGCTGGCTCGCGCGCAAGCTCAACCAGACCTCGTCCTTCGGCGCCTTTCTCGACCCGGTGGCGGACAAGTTCCTGGTCTGCGCGGCATTGCTGATCCTGCTGCAGCTCGACCGCGTCAACGTCTTCGTGGCCTTCATCATCATCGGCCGCGAGATCGCCATCTCGGCGCTGCGCGAATGGATGGCGCAGATCGGCGCGTCGCGCAGCGTGGCCGTGAGCATGCTCGGCAAGCTCAAGACCGTGGTGCAGATGGTGGCGATTCCGTTCCTGCTGTACGACGGCGCGCTCTTCGGCGTCATCGACACCCGGCTGTGGGGCACCGGGCTGATCTACATCGCCAGCGTGCTGACGATCTGGTCGATGGTGTACTACATGCGCAAGGCCTTGCCTGAAATCCGCGCCAAGGCGCGATGAGCGCCCAGCGCGGGCCGGCCGATCTGGCGGCCTTCATGCCGATGGTGTTCGTGCTCATCTGGAGCACCGGCTTCGTCGTGGCGCGTTTTGGCATGCCCTACGCGCCGCCGATGCGCTTCCTGGCCTGGCGCTTTGCGTTGTCGGTGCTGGCCTTCGGCATCTGGGTGTGGCTGTCGCGCGCCGCCTGGCCGAAGGGTCGTGCGCAGTGGGCACACCTGGCCGTCATCGGCGTGCTGATCCACGCCGGCTACCTGGGCGGCGTATGGAGTGCCGTCAAGCTCGGCCTTGGTGCCGGCACGACGGCGCTGATCGTCGGACTGCAGCCGGTGTTGACGGCACTCTGGGTTTCCGCCACAGGCCAGGAGCGCCGCATCGCCCCGCGCCAATGGCTGGGTCTGGCATTGGGGCTGGCCGGGCTGGTGCTGGTGGTGTGGAACAAGCTGGGTCACGGCGAGGTGACGGCGTCGAACCTGGCGCTGTGCCTGATGGCGCTGCTGGCCATCACCATCGGCACGCTGTACCAGAAGCGCTTCGTCGCGCCCTGCGATGTGCGCACGGCCAGCACGGTGCAGCTGATGGCGGCTTTCGTGGTGGTGCTGCCACTGGCTTGGCTGGAGACCGAAGCGGTGCAACTGCAGCCGGCGCTGGTCGGCGCCATGGCCTGGTCGGTGCTGGTGCTCACGCTGGGCGGCAGTTCGCTGCTGTACATGATGGTGCAGCGCGGTGCGGCCACGCGCGTCACCAGCCTGATGTACCTGGTGCCGCCGTGCACCGCGCTGCTGGCCTGGCTGCTCTTCGACGAGTTGCTGAGCGCGCTGGTGCTGGTCGGCCTGGGGCTGACGGCGCTGGGCGTGGGGCTGGTGGTGCGTGAGCCCGTCAGGCAAGATTCGCCGCAACAGGAGACAAGACCATGAAAGCACATCGCATCGCCGTCATCGCCGGTGACGGCATCGGCAAGGAAGTCATGCCCGAGGGCCTGCGCGTGCTCGACGCCGCGGCGCGCCGCCATGGCATCGCGTTGCAACTCGACACCATCGACTTCGCCAGCTGCGACTACTTCGAGCGCCACGGCGAGATGATGCCGGCCGACTGGAAGGAGCGCATCGGCGGCCACGACGCCATCTTCTTCGGCGCCATCGGCTGGCCGGCGATCCTGCCCGACCATGTCTCGCTGTGGGGCTCGCTGCTGAAGTTCCGCCGCGAGTTCGACCAGTACGTGAACCTGCGCCCGGCGCGGCTCATGCCCGGCATCCGCTCGCCGCTGGTCGACCGCCAGGGCCAGCCGCTGAAGCCGGGCGACATCGACATGCTGATCGTGCGCGAGAACACCGAGGGCGAGTACTCCAGCGTCGGCGGGCGCATGTACGAAGGCACCGAGCGCGAGATCGTGATGCAGCAGACCATCATGTCGCGCATCGGCGTGGACCGGGTGCTGAAGTTCGCCTTCGAGCAGGCGATGCAGCGACCAAGGCGCAAGCTCACCTCGGCCACCAAGAGCAACGGCATCGCCATCACCATGCCGTACTGGGACGAGCGGGTCGAGGCCATGGCCAAGCTGTATCCGGAAGTGAGCGTGGACCGCTTCCACATCGACATCCTCACCGCGCACTTCGTGCAGCGCCCGCAGCATTTCGACGTGGTCGTGGCCAGCAACCTGTTCGGCGACATCCTGTCCGACCTGGGCCCGGCCTGCACCGGCACCATCGGCATCGCGCCTTCGGCCAACATCAATCCCACGAAGGTCTGGCCGTCGCTGTTCGAGCCGGTGCACGGCTCGGCGCCGGACATCGCCGGGCGCGGCATCGCCAACCCCATTGCGATGGCCTGGTCGGCGGCGCTGATGCTCGACTTCCTGGGTCACCGCGCGGCACACGACGACATCGTCGACGCCATCGAGGCCTTGTTGGCAGACGCGCAGGCGCCGCGCACGCCCGACATCGGCGGCACGGCGGGCACCGCCGACGTCGGCCGCGCGCTGGCCCAGCGCATCAGTCCCGGATAGGGCGGCGCGACGCTGTTGTCAAGGGTAAAAGCTCGCTGCGATCCCCCTGGAACGCGGGGTGAATGCGAATAGAATCCAGCCCAGCCTTGACACCATGAATGGGGGGGGCTGTAATCTTCCAGGTCCAGGCGCAAAGTCACTGCGCTGACCCACAACACCATCCAACCAGAATTCTCCAGAATGACTGCGAGAGGGGCAAACTGATGAACAAGTCGGATCTGATCGAACACATTGCCAAACAGGCCGACATCTCGAAAGCAGCGGCGACGCGGGCCCTGGATGCCCTGGTCGGTGGCGTGAAAAGCACGCTCAAGAAGAACGGCAGTGTCACCATCGTCGGTTTCGGCACCTTCGCAGTCACCAAGCGCGCGGCGCGCACCGGGCGCAACCCACGCACCGGCGCGGCCATCAAGATCAAGGCCGCCAAGGTGCCGAAGTTCAGGCCCGGCAAGGCCCTGCGCGACGCGCTGTAGGTCCTTGCCCCGGGGCACCACCACGCGGGTGCTTAGCTCAGTTGGTAGAGCGGCGCCCTTACAAGGCGTAGGTCGGGGGTTCGAGCCCCTCAGCACCCACCACCGTCCGTGATGCCGGTCGCGCGCCGGATCGTGGATCGGCCCAGCGCATCGAGAGGCTGGCTTAGAATCCGCGCGCAGTGATTGACGTGACTTGCGTCGCGTCGAGCTTCAGGCAAGTCGATCGAAGGCGAACCACTGCGGTTCGCCTTCTTCGCTTGGCACCCGCATTCCGCTCAAGGCCCCGCCGCGCCCAAGGTCCACCATGTTCGATTTCGTTCGCTCGCATACCCGCCTGTTCCAGGGCATCCTGGTGCTGCTGATATTTCCGTCCTTCGTGTTCTTCGGCGTGCAGGGATATTCCAGCTTCTCCGAGGGCGCGGGTGCCAAGGTCGCCACGGTCGACGGGCGGGACATCACGCAGGCGGAGTGGGACAACGCCCAGCAGCGCAACATCGATCGCCTGCGGCAGCAGATGCCGGGCGTGGACGTGAAGATGTTCGATTCGCCCGAGGTGCGGCGTGACACACTGGACGGCATCGTGCGCGAGCGCGTGCTGCTGGCCGCTGCCGAGAACATGCACCTGGGCGTCAGCGACGAGCGGCTGCAACGCGTGTTTGCCACCGACCCGCAGTTCGCCGCGCTGCGCAACCCCGACGGCAGCGTCAATCGCGATCTGCTCGTCGCGCAAGGCATGAGCTCGGAAGTGTTTGCGCAGAGCCTGCGCCAGGACCTGGCCATGCGTCAGGTGCTGACAGGCATTGGCGGGACCGCCGTGACGCCGAAGGCCGTGGTCGACCTGTCGCTGGACCCGCTGCTGCAGCGTCGCCAGGTGCAGCTGCAGCGCTTCAACGCGCCGGACTACCGCGCCAAGGTCAACCCCGGCGATGCCGACATCGAAGCCTTCTACAAGGCCAACGAGGCGCTGTTCCGTGCCCCCGAGCAGGCACGCATCGAATACGTGGTGCTCGACGCGCAGGCGCTGAAACAAGGGGTCAGCGTGCCCGAAGACGAGCTGCGCCGCTACTACGCCGAAAACGCCAGCCGCTACACCGCCGCCGAGGAGCGCCGTGCCAGCCACATCCTGATCAAGGCCGACAAGGACATGCCCGCGGCCGACCGGCAGAAGGCACGCGCCAAGGCCGAGGCGCTGCTCGAGCAGGTGCGCAAGGCGCCGGCACAGTTTGCCGAGCTGGCGAAGAAGAACAGCGACGATCCGGGCAGCGCCGAGCGCGGTGGCGACCTCGATTTCTTCGGCCGCGGTGGCATGGTCAAGCCTTTCGACGACGCCGTGTTCGCGATGAAGTCCGGCGAGATCAGCAACGTGGTGGAGACCGACTTCGGCTTTCACATCATCCAGTTGACCGGCCAGCGCGGCGGCGAGAAGAAGAGTTTCGAGGCCGTGCGCGCCGAGATCGAGGACGAGGTGAAGAAGCAGCTGGCGCAGAAGCGCTTTGCCGAGGCCGCCGAGCAGTTCACGAACACGGTGTACGAACAGTCCGACAGCCTGCAGCCGGCCATCGACAAGCTCAAGCTCGAAAAGCGCACGGCCACGGTGCAGCGCACGCCGGCGCCGGGCGCCACGGGCGCGCTGGCATCGGCCAAGCTGCTCGAAGCGCTGTTCGGCAACGACGCGGTGCGCAACAAGCGCAACACCGATGCCGTCGAGATCGGGTCCAACCAGCTGGCCTCGGCGCGCGTCGTCGAGTACACGCCGGCGCGCACGCTGCCGCTGGCCGAAGTCAAGGACCGCGTGCGCGAGCGCCTGGTGGCCGATCAATCCGCCGCGCTGGCCAAGAAGGAAGGTCTGGCGCTGCTGGCGCAACTGCAGAAGGGTGGCAACATGGCCTTGCCGGAAAGCGCCGTCATCGGCCGCGCGTCGGCGCAAGGGGTGTCGCGCCCCTTGATCGACGCGGTGCTTGGTGCCGATGCGAGCAAGCTGCCCGCTTCGGTGGGCGTCGATCTGGGCGAACAGGGCTATGTGGTGGCGCGTGTCACCGAGGTGCTGCCGCGCGATGCGGCGCTGGCCAGCGAGCAGAATCTGCAAGGCCAGTACGCACAGGCGATGGCGAATGCCGAAGCGATGGCTTATCTGGAGGCGCTGAAAACGCGCTACAAGGCCGAGATCAAGGCCTCGGCAGCCGCGCCGGCGGCTTCGGCCGCGATGCGTTGAGCGTGCGATGAGCCGCTCGCGGCCCCGATCGAGCGGCGGGCCGGGACTATAATTTGCGCCTTCTACGGTGGCTGTAGCTCAGTTGGTAGAGTCCAGGATTGTGATTCCTGTTGTCGTGGGTTCGAGTCCCATCAGCCACCCCAGGATTCATCTCCACACGGGCGATGCTGCGGCCTGATGCCGATGGTCTTGCCCAATCCCATGCCACCACGATGATCCACGTTCTTGCCATCATCACAGCCAAGCCCGGCATGCGCGAGCGCATCCTCGAGGCCTATCGTGCCAATGTCGATGCGGTGCGCGCCGAAGAAGGCTGCATCGCCTACGAAGCCGTCGTCGATGTGAGTGGCGCCGCGACAGGGTTCGCGCAGTTCGGCCCCGACGCCTTCGTCGTGGTCGAGAAATGGGCCTCGATGCAGGCCTTGCAGGCGCATGCGGTAGCGCCGCACATGAAGGCCTATGCCGCGAAGGTCAAGGACCTGACGGCGGCTCGCGCGATCCACGTCCTGGAACCCGCCTGAGCGGCGGCGGTATCGGGCTTCGGCCCGCGCCTCACCTTTCGGCGATGAAGTGCTGCATCGTCACCGTCTCGCCCGGCAGCAGGTAGGCACGCACGCGTGACTCCACGTCCCGGTCGGCCAGCGTCGCGCGCGCGCGCTGGTGCAGGTAGTCGGCCCACGACGTGACGATGAAACGCTCGACATAGCGCGACGGGTCTGCCAGGTCGCGGTACACGCGCCAGAAGGTCGCGCCGTCACGCCGGCGTGGCGCGCGCATCAGGCTCAAGGTGTCGAGGAAGTCCTCGACATGTTCGGCGTCGATGCGGTAGCCGATTTCCACCGCCACCGGCCCGTCCTGCGGGTCGGGTTCGTCGGCCACGAAGAAGTCGTCCCAGCGGGTGGCCAGTGTCACCTCCTCGGCCTCGCCCATGCGCAGAGGGAAGGGCCGCGCCAGCAGCACGCCGGCGGCCATGCACAGTGCGGCGGCGCTGAGCGCCACGCTCAGGCTGGTGATGTCGGCCAGCGCACCCCAGAAGGCCGAGCCGGCGGCAAACGCACCCAGCGCGCACAGTGTGTGCATGGCCAGCGCACGCGCGCGCACCCACAGCGGCACGCTGGTCTGCGTGGCGGTGTTGAAGGTCGCCATCACCGCCATCCAGGCCGCGCCGCCCAGGCCCAGCGCGCGGGTAGACCAGCAGCTTCTCCTTGCGAGAAGGCCGCCACCAGCATGGCTGCCGCAAAGACGATGCAGCCGCCCATCACCAGCCCTTCCAGGCCCGCGCGTGCGCGCAGCTTGCCGATCACCAGGCCGGCCGCGACGGCGCCGCCGCCCATGCAGCCCATCAGCAGGCCCACGCCGGCGGCGCCCAGCGAGAGCTGGCGCTGGCCGATCACCGGCAGCAGCGCCCACAGCGCCGAGCCGGCGGCGCTGTAGGCCACGGTGCGCACCAGTTGCGCCAGCACGGTCTGCGAATGGCGCGCAAAGCGCAGGCCGCTGACCATGCCGCCCCACAGGCGCTCGGCCGGCAGCCGCGAGGGCGGATGCGGCTTGGGGGGCCAGCGCCGCATGGCCTGCAGCATGACCACTGCACCCAGCACGGCGGCGACGAAGTTCCAGGCGCCGCCCAGCAAGCGTGAACACCGCGCCGGCCAGCGCCGGCCCGACCGCACGCGCGCCGTTGTAGGCGATGGAGATGGCGGTGATGGCATTGGGCAACTCGTCGCGCGGAATCGAATCGGCGATGGTCGAGTTCCAGGCCGGCGACAGCATCGCCGTGCAGGCACCCGACACGAAGATGAAGAACAGCAGCGTGGCCGGCCCGCCGACGCCGGCAAACAGCAGCAGCGCAAGCAGGCTGCCGGTGACGATCTGTGCGATCAACGCGCCGCGGATCAGCCGGGCGCGATCGGTGATGTCGGCCAGCACGCCGGCCGGCAGCGACAACAGGAACATCGGCAGGAACACGGCCGTCTGCACCAGCGCGGCGAGGAAGGACGAGCCGGTGAGCTCGATCATCATCCAGGCGGCGGCCATGGTCTGCATCGCATTGCCGACGAAGTACAGGCTGCCGCTTTGCCACAGCGCGCGAAACTGCGCGTGGCGCAACGAGCTCCAGGTGGACGCGGACACGGCGCTGGCGGTGCTCATTCGTCGCCATTGTCCTCGCAGGCATCGATGCTCGCTGCCTCTGGCCTGCGGCTGTCGAATGGCTTGCCTCGCTGGCGCCACCAATGCACACTGACGGTCCCGAATCCCCGACTCGGAACACCCCATGCAAACACTTTGGAAGTACGGCGCGCTCGAACTGGCGAGCCTGATCACGCGGCGCGACGTGTCCTGCGTCGAAGTCATCGATGCACACCTGGCGCGCATCGATGCCGTCAACCCGCGCCTGAACGCCATCGTGCGCGTGCTCGCCGAAAGCGCGCGTGCCGCGGCTGTGGCGGCCGACAAGCAGGTGGCGTCCAACGCGGCGCTCGGGCCGCTGCACGGCGTGCCGATCACGGTGAAGGAAAACATCGACATGGCGGGCCTGCCCACCACCTGGGGCGTGAGGGCGCTGGCGAATGCGGTCGTGCCGATGGACGCACCGATCGTGCAGCGCATGCGCGCGGCCGGCGCCATCCCCATCGGCCGTACCAACCTGCCGGACATGGCGCTGCGCGTGCACACCGACAGCAGCCTGCATGGCGCGACCTTGAACCCGTGGAACGTGGCGCGCACGCCCGGCGGCTCCAGCGGCGGCGAGGCCGTGGCGCTGGCCACTGGCATGAGCGCGCTCGGCCTGGGCAACGACATCGGCGGCTCGCTGCGCAACCCGGCCAATGCGTGTGGCATCGCGTCCATTCGCCCGTCGATGGGGCGGGTGCCCGATGCCGGCTTCGTGCCGGGCGAGGACCACCTGATGGCGGTGCAACTGATGAACGTCAACGGTCCGATGGCGCGGCGCGTGGCCGACGTGCGGGCCGGTTTGCAGGTGATGATGGGCGCGCACCCGCGCGACCCGGGCTCGGTGAGCCTACCGCTAGCCGGTGCGCCCATCCGCGGCAAGCTGCGCGTGGCCGTGGTGGCCGAGCCGCCCGGCGGCCGCACCGACGCTCGCGTGGTCGCCGCCGTGCGGCGCGCTGCCGCGGCACTGGCGGATGCCGGCTACGAGGTGGTCGACGCTTGCCCGCCGCGCTATGAAGAGGCGGTGGCCGTGTGGGCGCAGTTCATCATCGGCGATTTCGCCAGCGTCATGCCGCAGCTGATGCCCTTGATAGAGGGCAGCGGCGCGGCCTTCCTGGCGATGATGAATGCGGCCGTGCCGCCGTTTGCCAGCGCCGCGGCGATGTCGCAGCTGTTCATGCAGCGCGAGGGCATCGCACGCGCTTGGTCGATGTTCATGGCCGAGCATGCACTGGTGCTGTCGCCGACCTGGTCGCAACTGCCCTTCGAAGCCGGCTTCGACGCCGCCTCGCCCGAGGGTGCTGCTGCCACCAGCGAGATGATGCGTCCGGTGGTGCCGGCCAATCTGCTCGGGCTTCCCTCGGCCTGTGTTCCAGCCGACCGCGACGCGGCCACCGGTTTGCCGATTGGCGTGCTGTTGACCTGCGCACGCTTCCGTGACGACCTGTGCCTGGACGCGGCCGAGGCCATCGAACAACGCCTTGGATTGCACACGCCGATCGAGCCCGCGCATTGAACCCCTTGCGAGAGCGCTGAATCATGGACATCAAGGACAAGGTCGTGATCGTCACCGGGCGGTGCCTCCGGCATCGGCCGCGCGCTGTGCGAACGCTTCGCCAAGGACGGCGCACGCGGCGTGGTCGTTGCCGATCTGGACGAGGCCGGTGCGTTGCAGGTGGCCAGTGCCATCGGTGGCATGGCGCAGCAGACCAACGTCGCCGACGAAGCCGAGGTGCGCGGGTTGGTGCTGGCGGCGACCGACCGCTTCGGCCAGGTCGACCTGTTCTGCAGCAATGCCGGTGTCATCTTGCGTGCCGACGAGGACGCGAGCAACCAGCAGTGGCAGCGCCACTGGGACGTGAACGTGATGGCGCATGTGTACGCCGCACGCGCCGTGCTGCCGCAGATGCTGGCGCGTGGCGAGGGCTATCTGCTGCAGACGGCGTCGGCCGCAGGTCTGCTGAACCAGGTCAACGCCGCGCCCTATTCGGTGACCAAACATGCCGCGGTGGGTTTTGCGGAATGGCTGTCGATCGCCTACGGTGAGCAGGGCATCCGCGTCAGCTGCCTGTGCCCGCAAGGCGTGCGCACGCCGATGCTGCGCAGTGCCGACGGCGGCAGCCGGCCCAGTTTCCTGGCCGACGGCGCGGTGTCGGCGGAGCAGGTGGCCGACGCGGTGGTCGAGGGCCTGCGCAAGGAGCAGTTCCTGATCCTGCCGCATGCCGAGGTGCTGGGCTTCTTCCAGCGCAAGGCCGCCGACTACGAGCGCTGGCTGCGCGGCATGCGCCGGCTGCGCGACAAGGTGGTGGGTAGCAAGCCAGCGGCGTAGCCGCAACGACCGTCCGGCGCAAGTGTCGACGCAGCCGGACCACAATGGCCGGCATGAATGCGACGGGCATCTCGACCTTCGAATTGACTGGGGCGGATCAGTCGCGACTGGTGGCGGCGCTGCAGCAGGCGCTGCGTGTGGCGTCCGGGGGCACACCGGTCGAACTGATCGAGACGCACCTGTCCTACCTGCTGATTGCGGGTGAGCAGGCCTACAAGATCAAGAAGGCGTTGAACCTGGGCTTCGCCGACTTCAGCACGCTGGCGCAGCGCCGCTTCTATTGCGAGGAGGAGTTGCGCCTGAACCGCCGCACCGCGCCGCAGCTGTACCTGCAGGTGATTGCCGTGACCGGCACGCCCGAGCAGCCCGTGCTCGGTGGCGCAGGCACGGCCATCGACTGGGTGCTGCACATGCGCGCCTTCTCGCAGGACGGCTTGTGGGACCGCCTGGCGGTGCGCGGCGCGCTGGGCACCGCACAGATCGACGCCCTGGTCGAGGTGCTGTGCGACTTCCATCGCCTGGCGGCGGTGGCCGGCGCCGATACCGACTACGGCAGGCCCGAGCAGTTGCGTGCGCCGATGCGGGATAACCTGAGCGCGCTCGGCAGCCTGTGCCCGGCCGGCGAGGAGCGCGAGGGTCTGCAGCGGCTGACGCAGTGGGAGGCGCAGGAATTCGAAACATTGCGCAGCGCGTTCGGGCGACGCCGCGACGATGGCCGTGTGCGCGACGCCCACGGCGATCTGCACCTGGGCAACGTCACGCAGTTCGAGGGCCGCCCGCTGCTCTTCGACTGCCTGGAGTTCAGCGCCGCGCTGCGCTGGACCGATGTCATGAGCGACGTGGCCTTCATGGCCATGGACCTGGCTTCGCATGGTCTGGACGCGCTGTCGAACCGCTTCGTCAACGCCTACGTCGAAAGCAGCGGCGATGCCGACGGCCTGCGCGTGCTGCGTTACTACCGCGTGCACCGCGCGCTGGTGCGTGCCAAGGTCGCCGCGCTGCGCGCCGCCCAGCTTGGCGCGGCTTCGGCCCCGGTCCAGGCCGAAAGTGCCGCGGCGTCGCAGGCACGACAACATTACCTGCAGGCGGCGCTGCGCAGCAGCCGGCACGCGGCGCCGGTGCTGATGCTGACGCACGGCTTGTCGGGAAGCGGCAAGACGACGCTGACACAAGACCTGCTCGAGCTGAGCGGCGCGATCCGCTTTCGTGCCGATGTCGAGCGCAAGCGCCTGTTCGGCCTGGCTGCGCTGGAGCGCAGCGACGCGGCACTGAAGGCGCAGCTGTATTCACGCGACGCCACCCGCGCCACGCAGACGCGATTGCGCGAACTGGCGCGCACTGGCACTGCAGAGCGGCTACAGCGTGATCCTCGACGCCACCTTCCTGGCCGCCGAGCAACGACAGCAGGCGTACGCGCTGGCTGCCGAACTGGGAGTGCGCAGCATCGTCATCGACTTTCGGGCGAGCGCCGAGACCTTGCGCGCTCGTGTGCAGCAACGTGTCGGCGATGCGTCGGAGGCAGACCTGGCCGTACTCGAAGACCAGCTCGCGCATGCGCAGCCGCTGCCTGCGGACGAGCCGTGCGAGGTCTTCGTGTGCGACGCCGAGGCGGCAATGGAGCCGTCACGCACGCGTGAACGCTGGGCACCGCTGTTGGCGATGCTGGGCTCGCCCCCAGCCTGATCGAGACGGACCAGACCACGACGTCGCGCGCGCCGCCGCTGCCAGACCAGAGTGTCAACCGTCCAAGCAGGGCCAGATCAATACCCACGCATCAGCGCGAGCCGATCCATGTGGAAACCGGCGTCGCCATACAGTTCCTGCAGCACGCGCGCGCGCTTCATGAAGAAGCCGATCTCGAACTCGTCGGTCATGCCCATGCCGCCGTGCATCTGCACGCCTTCCTGCACCGCCAGCGTGGCGGCATTGCCGCACTTCGCCTTGGCTGTGGCAACGGCACGCGCAGCAGCCTCGGGCTTGTCGCTGTCCAGGGTCGTCAGCGCCTTCATCAACGCAGCGCGCGCCAGCTCGATATCGACATAGAGTGCCGCGGCGCGGTGCTGCAGACCCTGGAATTCGCCGATCGAGCGACCGAACTGCCTGCGTTCCTTCAGGTAGGCGATGGTGCGGGCGAAGACCTCGTCGGCTATGCCCAGCAGTTCGGCAGCGGCGGCCGCGCGGCCAGCGTCCAGCGTCGCCTGCAGTGGGGCCCAGGCGGCGCCGGCATCGCCTAGCAAGGCATCGGCCGGAAGCTCGACCTCGGACAGCGCAAGGCGCGCCGCGTTGTGAGCATCGACCATGACCGTGCGCTCGACCGTCACGCCGCGCGTGTCGCGTGGCACGGCAAACAGCGACAGGCCCCGCTCGTCACCCGCGGCACCGTCGCTGCGCGCCACCACGATCAGCAGCGTGGCCATGTGGCCGTCGAGCACGAAACATTTGCTGCCGTCGAGCCGCCAGCCGCTGCCCTGGCGCGTGGCGCGCAATGCGGTGGCCTGCGGGCGATGCTTCGGCTGTTCGTCCAGCGCCAGCGTGCCGATGGCCTCACCACTGGCCAGCCGCGGCAACCAGTGTTGTTGCTGTGCGGGCGAACCCGCATGGCGCAGTGCGCTGACCGCCACCACGCTGCTGGCCAGGAAGGGTGCGGCGCAAAGCGTGTGGCCGATCTGTTCCATCAGCACGCCCGCTTCGACCATGCCCAGCCCCGCGCCGCCAAACGCCTCGGGCACCAGCATGCCGGTGTAGCCCATGTCGGCGAAGCGCGACCACAGCGGGCCGGCGAAGCCGGCCGGGTCGTGGCTGTCGCGCAGCTTGCGCAGTTGTGAGACCGGTGCGTGGTCGCGCAGGAAGTCGCGTGCGCTGTCGCGCAGCATCTCTTGTTCGTCATTCAGCAGCAGCGACATCGTCAGGCTCCGGGCAATTCGAGAATGCGTTTGGCGATCACGTTCAACTGCACTTCGCTGGTGCCGCCTTCGATGGAGTTGGCCTTGCTGCGCAGCCAGTTGCGCGCCGCCGCGCCATCCAGCGACGCAGCCCCTTCCCATTCGAGCGCGTCGTGGCCGCCGGCCGCCATCAGCAACTCGTGCCGGCGCTTGTTGAGTTCGGCGCCGTAGTACTTCAGCGCCGACGAAAATGCAGGGTGTGCCTGCTTGGCCTTGGCCAGATCGCCGAAGCGTTCCATCAGCGACCGGAATGCAGTCTCGTCGACTTCGAACTCGGCGATGCGCGCACGCAGCAGCGGGTCATCCAGCCGGCCTTGGGCGTCCAGGCCGATGCTCTCGGCGGCTTGCAGGCCCAGCGGCTTGGCAGCGCTGCGCTCGCCGATGGCGCCGATCATCTCGCGCTCGTGCGTCAGCAGGTACTTCGCCACGTCCCAACCGCCGCCGGCCTGCCCGACGAGGTTGGCCTTCTCCACGCGCACGTTGTCGAAGAAGGTTTCGCAGAAGGGTGACTTGCCGGATATGAGGGCGATCGGCTTGGTGCTGACGCCCTTGCTCGCCATGTCGAAGAGCACGAAGCTGATGCCGGTGTGCTTCTTCGCCGCGCTGTCGGTGCGCACCAGGCAGAAGATCCAGTCGGCCTTGTCGGCATAGCTGGTCCAGATCTTCTGGCCGTTGACGATGAAGTGGTCGCCGCGGTCTTCGGCACGCGTCTGCAACGAGGCCAGGTCGGAGCCGGCGTTCGGTTCGGAATAGCCCTGGCACCAGCGGATCTCGCCGCGCGCGATCTTCGGCATGTGCTCGCGCTTCTGTGCCTCGCTGCCGAATTTCAGCAATGCCGGGCCGAGCATCCAGA
Source organism: uncultured beta proteobacterium (assembly GCA_963743935.1). Lineage (GTDB taxonomy): Bacteria > Pseudomonadota > Gammaproteobacteria > Burkholderiales > Burkholderiaceae_C > Rubrivivax. The sequence goes on from CAVURQ010000003.1 coordinate 150,287, forward strand.
TGCCGAAGCTGGCCAACGGCGAGCGGCACTTCAGCGCGCGCATCTCCTGCGCCAGTACCTTGGCCTCGTCCACCGACAGGCCGCCGCCGCCGTATTCGCGCGGCCAGGTCGGCACGGTCCAGCCGCGTTCGCCCATGCGCTGCAGCCAGATGCGCTGCGCGTCGCAGGTGAATGCCGCGTTGCGCCCGCCCCAGCAGATGTCGTCCTCGCTGGCCATCGGCGTGCGCATCTCGGCCGGGCAGTTGGCTTCCAGCCAGGCGCGTGTCTCGGCGCGAAAATTCTTCGAGTGTGGCGGTGTCCGACATGTTGGCCTCAGATGGTGACGCCGCCGTCGACCACGATGGCCTGGCCGGTGACGAAGGAGCCTGCCTGCGAGGCCAGGAACACGGCGGCGCCGGCAATCTCGTCGGGCTCGCCGATGCGGCGCAGCGGTGTTTCGGCGCTGCGCGCGGCCAGGGCTTCGGGGTTGTCCCACAGCGCACGCGCAAAGTCGGTCTTGATGAGGCCCGGAGCGATGCAGTTGACGCGCACGTTGTGCGGGCCGTATTCCACCGCCAGGTTGCGCGCCAGTTGAAGGTCGGCCGCCTTGCTGATGCAGTAGGCACCGAGGACGTTCGAGCCGCGCAGCCCGCCGATCGACGAGACGATGATGATCGAGCCGCCTTTGCGCTCGATCATGCCCGGCGCGACAAAGCCGATCAGCCAGTGGTTGGCGACGATGTTGTTGTCCAGGATCTTGCGGAACTGTTCGTCGGCAATGCCGGCCATCGGCCCGTAGTAGGGGTTCGACGCCGCGTTGCACACCAGCACATCGACCGGACCGAGCTGGCGCGTGGCCTCGTCCACCAGGTGCTTCAGCTGCTCCTTCGACGAGATGTTGGCGGCGACCGCGATGGCGGTGCCCGCGCCGTGCCTGGCGTTCAGCGCTGCGGCCACCTCGGCGCAGGGCTCGGCCTTGCGCGACGAGATCACGACCTTGGCACCGTGCTCTGCAAATCGCTCGGCAATGGCCTTGCCGATGCCACGCGACGAACCGGTGATGACGGCGACTTTGCCGCTGAGGGAAAACAGATTCATGGAGTTCTCCAGTAGGGGTCGATGAACATACCAGAGTGTGTTGCCAGCGACCATCGGCAACTGCCTTGTCACGTAGGCGACGGCGCAGCATCCGCTCGACGCCAGGCGGGTGCCGTCGCAGCGTCGGGTTGGATCCCGCTCAGTCGCGCCGGCTCGGGCGAAACAAGAAGAACAAGGAGCCCAGCAGCAAGGCGCCATAGATGCCCACCGACAGCCAGGCCAGCACGCCTTGCAGGCCATCGAGGCGCGACCAGATGCTCAGCACCAGACCGATCAGATTGCCGACCACGCTGGCCAGCAGCAGCGCACGCCGCACCGCATCGTCGCGCGTGGCGCGCGCCAGCCACAGCAGCAACCCGAAGGCCAGCAGCGTGCTGCCGAAGTAACGCGCCTGCATCAGGTTGTGTGGCTCTGTCGGCACGCCGTACTGCGCAAGCGCCATCTCCGGAATCAGCAGGAACTCCAGCCCGAACAGGACGCCGATGGCTCCTGCAAGACCGAGGAATGCGGAGAGCTTCATCTGTCTTCCCCCTCAAAGTTGGCGGCCGGTTCAAGCGGCCACCTCGATCATGTCACCGCCAGGCGCGGTGCGACGTCGCGCTGGTCCAGATCCGGCGCTTCGGACCGGCGCATGGCCGTAGGCATGAACACTTCTGCGCCTGAGGTAGCCTCGTGAATCTATCAGCCTCGCGCCGCGCACGCCGACGACTTCCCTCATGACGGCCCGTTCTTCCACCACCACCGACGGCCCTGTAGGCGACGTCACCACCCTCGACCGCAACATGGGTGTGGACGACGCCCTGGTTCACGACACGCTGTGTGCGCTGCAGGCGCCGACCGGCCTGGTGCGACTGACCGAGATGATGGCCGCGGCAGGCATCCGCACTCCACGCGGCGCGGCCTTTCACCCGCCCGAAGTCAAGCGTGTGCTCGAACGTCTGCTCGCCGGCGGCCATGCGACGCGCGACCCGCAAGGGCGCGTGCGCGCCGCAGCGCCGCACGGGCCGGCGCGTCTTGCCGAGATGTTGCACGACCCGCTTCGCGCCAAGGCCTGGTTCGATGCCTGGCGCAAGCTGGTGCAGTTCGAGCACAGCTATTCGCTCGGCTTTCAGGAGGAAGAGCAGCTTGCGGCGGCGATGCGGCTGGTGATCTACGGCGGCGGCACGCTCGAACATCTGGATCGCCTGGCCAAGCTGGTCTACAGCTTCACGCATTTGTGGAGCGGCGCGTTGCGCCGTGCCGTGCTGGAGCCCTTCGACGCCGAGCTCTTCGCGCGGCTGGAGCCCGCGCTGCGCACGTCGTTGGCCGAACAGATGCTGCGCGTGCTCAGCGGCTTTGCCGAATCGCCGACAAAGACATTGGAAGATTGGCTGCTTGCACAACCGAACAAGGTACGCGCGGCATTGCCAGCCACGCTGCGTTGCCGCTTGGCCGAGACGCTGCTGTTTCGCGGCGACGCGGCTGGCGCACAGGCGCTGTGCAGCGGCGTCGACATTGGCTGGGCAGCGATGATTCAGGCCTCGCTGGCCATCGCCCAAGGGCAGTGGGAGGCCGGAGCGGTACGGTTCGAGGCGGCGTTGAAGCTGGCCGCGGCCGAACTGGGCCGACGCAAGAACCTGGCCTCGCCGTCGCTGGCCTGGCTTTACCTGATGGCGCTGCTGGCGCAGGGCACACCCGCCGCCTGGAGCAAGGCGCGAAAGTTTGCCGCGGCGGAGGCCGGCAAGGGCCAGGCCGACCCCTATGGCTTCTGGGGCGTATGGCTGTCGGCGATCGACCAGCGACTCGGCGACGCGACCAAGGCGCCGCAGGTCTTTCGGCTGGCGCATGCGCAACACTCGGGCCTGCAGTCGCTTGCAGTACCTGCATCACCTGCTGCTGGCCGCGTGGCTGCGGATCGAGCTGCCCGCGCCGCAAGACGTGCGCGCGCACGCGGCCAGACTGTCGCAGGATTTCGAGCAGGCGGAACTGGCCTGGCTGGCGCAACTGACGCGGCGCGCCGCGGCCTCGCTGCTGAACGAAGCACCTGCCGCTGCGGACGCGGGCTGCGCGTTCTTCGTCGGCGAGGCGCAGGACAGTTGGCGCGAGGCGCTGGCATCGATCCTGGCCCTGGGCGGTGGTGAAGCGGCGGCTACGCGCACGCGCGATGCCGGCGTGGCCGACCGGCTGATCTGGGTGGTGGCGGCTGGCGCCGACGGCCGCATCGTTTCGATCGAGCCGCTGGAGCAGAAGGCCGGCATGCGCGGTCTGGGCAAGCCCAAGGCGGTATCGCTGGCCACGCTGCTCAAGCGCAAGGACCTGCCCACGCACGACGCCGCCGTCATGCGCGCGGTCAAGCGCGAGGATTACGGCAACCGGCCGGTGCTCGACATCGTCGAGGCCGCGCCGTCGCTGGTGCGTCACCCCTTCGTCGCCTGGGAGCGTGAGCCCACGCGCTTCATCGAGATCAGCGAGGGCCTGCCCGCGCTGGAGATCATGACGCAGGGCGATCACATCGGCTTTCGGCTGCTCGACCCGGTGCGCACCGCGGAGCACCGCAAGGCCGAGGCGCAGGACGAACAGTTGCCACAGCGCTGGCGCGTGCAGCGCGCGCGGCTGCGCACGCTGATGTTGCTGAGCGACGGCGACGGCCGCGCCAAGCTGGTCCGCCTGACGCCCGCACAGCTGCGCGTGGACGAGCTGGTGTCGCAGGGTTGGAAGGTGCCGGTCGCCGCGCGCGCCGAGCTGGATGCCGCGCTGCGCGTGCTGGCGGCGCATTTCCAGGTGGCCAGCGATGCCGAAGCCGGGCACGAGGTCGAGGCCGACTGCACATCTGCGCGCCGAGCTGACGCCGCAGGGCGCGGGCCTGCGCCTGGCGCTGCTGGCCGCGCCCTTCGGTGACTTCGGCCCGCGCCTGGGCCCGGGCAGCGGGCGCGTGCGCGTGACCACCGTGCACCAGGGGCTGACGCTGTCCACCCGACGCGACCTGACGCACGAGCGCGAGCTCTTCGACAAGCTGCTCGAAGCGCTCGACTTCCTCGAAGACGATGTGCACGAGTGGCTGCTCGACGAACCCGATCAGGCATTGGCGGTGGTGGAAGGCCTGAGCAAGCTCGGCGCCCACATCATCACCGAATGGCCCAAGGGCAAGCCGGTGCGCGTGCGCTCCGTTGGCGACGGCGCGGTGAAGCTGAAGGCCAGCTCGAAAGGCGAATGGCTGGAGCTGGAAGGTGATCTCGAACTCGATGGCGGCGAGGTGCTGCGCCTGCGCCAGTTGCTCGATCTGGCGCGCACCAGCCGCAGCCGCTTTGTTGCGCTCGGCGAGGGCGATTTCCTCGCGCTGAGCGAGACCCTGCGCCAGCAACTCGCCGACCTGGGCGCGCTGGCGCAGCCGCACAAGCAGGGCCAGCGTTTGTCGGGGGTGGCGGCCTTGGCGTGGGAGGCCAGCGGCCACGCCATGATGCTCGACGGCGATGCCGCGTGGCGCAAACGCAGCCAGGCCTGGGCTCAGGCGCAGGAGCGTGTGTTCGAGTTGCCCGCTGGGCTGGACGCCGAGCTGCGCGACTACCAGCTTGAGGGCTACCGTTGGCTGATGCGCCTGGCTGAAAGCGGCTTCGGCGCCGTGCTCGCCGACGACATGGGCCTGGGCAAGACCGTGCAGACGTTGGCGCTGCTGTTGCAGCGCGCGGCGGGCGGGCCGGCGCTGGTGGTGGCGCCGACATCGGTGTGCGGAAACTGGCTGCTCGAGGCGGCGCGTTTTGCGCCCGGCTTGCGCTTCGAGCTGTATGGCGATGTGCTGATGGGCGATGAGGTCGACGCGGGCGAAGACGACGTTACGGACGAAGCCGCCGACGCCAGCGCGCCCGCGGACAATGCCCGCCGCGTGGCGCGGCGCCGTCAGGTGCGCGCGCTGGACGCGCATCAGGTGCTGGTGTGTTCGTATGCGCTGCTGCAGATCGACGCCGACATCCTGGCCGATGTGCCCTGGCACAGCATCGTGCTCGACGAGGCGCAGGCCATCAAGAACCCGGCCACGCGCCGCGCCAAGGCCGCGCTGGCGCTGCAAGGCGGGTTCAAGCTCGCGCTCACCGGCACGCCCATCGAGAACCGGCTGGGCGAGCTGTGGTCGATCATGGGCTTCTGCAACCCCGGACTGCTGGGCAGCGCCGAGCAGTTTGCGAAGAACTTCGCCAACCCGATCGAGCGCGAAGCCGATCCTCACATCAAGGCGCAAAGCGCACGCCGACTGCGGCGACTGTTGTCGCCCTTCCTGAAACGGCGCACGAAGTCCGAAGTGCTGACAGACCTTCCGCCGCGCACCGAGATCGTCCACGAGGTCGTGCCCGGCGCAAAGGAGCGTGCGCTGCTCGAAGCGCTGCGCCAGCAGGCGGAAGCCAGCGTGGCGCAGGCGATTTCCGCGAACGCGTCAGCGGGCGGCAGCCGGGAAGGGCAGAACCAGTTCCAGGTTCTCGCCGCGTTGACCAAGCTGCGCCGCGCCGCCTGCGATCCGCGGCTGGTGGCGCCCGAACTGGGCCTGATCGGGGCCAAGGTGCTGGAGTTCGAACGCCTGGCGGTGGAACTGGTGGCGGGCCGACACAAGGCGCTGGTCTTCAGCCAGTTCACCGACTTCCTGGCGCTGCTGCGCGAGCGGCTCGATCTGGCGGGCCTGAGCTACCAGTACCTGGACGGCAGCACGCCGGCGGCCGAGCGCGGCAAGCGCATCGCCGCGTTCCAGGCCGGCGCGGGCGACCTGTTTCTCATCAGCCTGAAGGCGGGAGGCTTCGGCCTGAACCTGACCGCGGCCGACTACGTGATCATTGCCGACCCGTGGTGGAACCCTGCCAGCGAAGACCAGGCCAGCGCGCGTGCCCACCGCATCGGCCAGCAGCGGCCGGTGACGGTGTACCGGCTGGTGACGCAGGGCTCGATCGAGGAAAAGATCGTGCGCCTGCATCGCAGCAAGCGCGATCTGGCCGAAGGCATCCTGAGCGGCGAGGACACCGGCGCACCCATCGATGCGGCGCAGTTGATGGCCTTGTTGCGGGCGCAGTGAGCCGCATCACCCGTGGCCGCTGACCTGAAACCTGCCAGCCAAGGCCATGCATGCGGAGCCGGGCACGGTGTTGTCCTACGCCGCTATAGGACAAGTGTGCAGACCCCTCGCGCAGGTGCCTGACAGCCCATCCGTGCCCGCCGCCGTAGATTCGACTCAAGCGGCCACAACCGCGCAAGGAGTCGAACATGAACCACGGTCTGTACCACCTCTCCCACGCAGCACGCATCCTGCACGACGGTGCCGTCGCATGGAGTTGCGCGGGCGCGGGCACGATCCCGTCGACACTCCCGCCAAGTTCAAGCAAGTCATGCCCTGCGGCACAGCGCAAAATCGGCGGCATGAAAACACCCAAGAGATTGCTGTCGCTCGTCGATGAAGGCTTGATCGACAGCGTCGTTCGTCAATTGATGAGCGGCAAGGAAGCCACGGTCTACGTGGTGCGCTGCGGCGACGACATCCGCTGCGCCAAGGTCTACAAGGAAGCCACCCAGCGCAGCTTCCGTCAGGCGGTGGACTACACCGAAAACCGCAAGGTCAAGAACACGCGCCAGGCGCGCGCCATGGCCAAGGGCACACGCTTCGGGCGCCAGGCACAGGAAGAAGCCTGGCAAAGCGCCGAGGTGGACGCGCTGTACCGGCTGGCTGCTGCGGGTGTGCGCGTGCCCCGTCCGCACATCTTCCACGACGGTGTGCTGCTGATGGAACTGGTGACCGACGCCCAAGGCGACGCCGCGCCGCGGCTCAACGACGTCGATTTCACCGCCGAGCAGGCATTGCGCCACCATGCGAGCCTGATGCGCGAGGTGCTGCGCATGCTCAGCGCCGGCGTCGTGCACGGCGATCTGTCGGAGTTCAACATCCTGCTGGCGGCCGACGGCCCGGTGATCATCGATCTGCCGCAGGCGGTGGATGCCGCGGGCAACAACCATGCGCAGCGCATGCTGCTGCGCGATGTGGACAACCTGCGTGACTTTTTCGGCCGCTTCGCGCCTGAGTTGCTGCCCAGTCGATACGGAGAGGAAATCTGGGATCTGTACCAGCGGGGTGCATTGACACCCGATTCCCCGCTGACGGGTCGCTTCGAGCGCAAGGCCGGCAAGGTCGACGTCGGCGGCGTGCTGCGCGAGATCGACGACGCACGTGCCGAAGAAGCGGCGCGGCGCCTGCGCCTGCAGACGCAGACCTGAAATGCTCGATCTGGTTACGGCGGAGGCGAGGTCCTGCGGCCAGAACTGAGCGCCGCAGCGCTTCGGTTCCTGTCGCTGCGGGCCCGCTGGCGCAGGCCCGCCGCACACTCAGTGCGAGGCCGGCGCCTTGTAGCGGCCGAACTCCCAGCGCGCGATCGAGCGGTTGTGCACCTCGTCCGGGCCGTCGGCCAGGCGCATCGTGCGCTGATGCGCATAGGCCTTGGCCAGCCCGGCGTCACTGGATACGCCGGCGGCGCCGAAGGCCTGGATCGCGTCGTCGATGATGCGCAGCGCCATGCGCGGCGCAGCCACCTTGATCATCGCAATCTCCAGGCGCGCGGTCTTGTTGCCGGCCTTGTCCATCATGTCGGCGGCTTTCAGGCACAGCAGGCGCGTCATCTCGATGTCGATGCGCGCTTCGGCAATGCGTTGCTCCCACACCGATTGTTCGGACAGGCGCTTGCCGAAGGCCACGCGCGACTGCAAGCCGCTTGACCATCTTCTCCAGCGCGACTTCGGCCACGCCGATGGTGCGCATGCAGTGGTGGATGCGCCCCGGCCCGAGACGGCCTTGCGCGATCTCGAAACCGCGGCCTTCGCCCAGCAGCAGGTTCTCGGCAGGCACGCGCACGTTGCGCAGCACCACCTCCGCATGGCCATGCGGCGCGTCGTCGTAGCCGAACACCGGCAGCATGCGCACGACTTCGATGCCTGGCGTGTCCAGGGGCACCAGCACCTGCGATTGCTGCGAATGTGCAGGCGCGCTCGGGTCGGTCTTGCCCATGACGATGGCAATCTTGCAGCGCGGATCGCCCACGCCGGACGACCACCACTTGCGCCCATTGATGACGTAGTGGTCACCGTCGCGCTTGATCGAGGTCTGGATGTTGGTGGCGTCCGACGAGGCCACGTCCGGCTCGGTCATCAGGAAGGCCGAACGAATCTCGCCGGCCAACAGCGGCTGCAGCCATTTGGCCTTGTGCGCATCGTTGCCGTAGCGCGCCAGCACTTCCATGTTGCCGGTGTCGGGCGCCGAGCAGTTGAAGGCCTCGCCGGCGAAGCTGAGCTTGCCCATCTCTTCGCAGCACGAGGCGTATTCCAGATTCGTCAACCCGGCGCCCTGGTAGGGGCTGTCTTCGGGCAGCGAGTCCTTCGGCAGGAACAGGTTCCACAGCCCGGCCTTCTTGGCCTTGGCCTTCAGCTCTTCGAGCACCGGCACGACCTGCCAGCGGTTGTTGCCGAAGGCCGCCATCTGCGCGTCGTAGGTGGCCTCCGCCGGGTAGATGTGCGCGTTCATGAAGTCGACGACGCGGCCGCGCCAATAGACCTGCTTTTCCGACAGGGTGAAGTTCATGTTGCCTCCAGAATGTTCAGGCCAGTTCGGCCAACCCTGACAGTAGCAGACGGCGGCGCTTCGGGTTGTCCCCAACGTGGCAGGCAGGCACTATGCTGGCGCCAGGCCGAACTCGAAAGACCACCCCATGCACGACACGCTGAAACAATTCGACCTGAGCGGCAAGGTCGCGCTCATCACCGGCTCCAGCGCGGGCATCGGTCTGGCGCTGGCCAAGGGCTTGGCGGGTGCCGGCGCGACGCTGGTGCTCAACGGGCGCACGGCAGCCAAGGTGGATGCAGCCGCCGCGCTGCTGCGCCAGGGCGGTGCCACGGTGCATGCGGCGCCCTTCGATGTCGGCGACGCGGCGGCGGTGGCGGCCGCGGTCGAGCGCGTCGAGGCGCAGGTCGGGCCGATCGACATCCTCGTCAACAACGCCGGCATGCAGCGCCGCACACCCTTGCAGGACTTCGAGCAGGCGCACTGGCACGAACTGATGCGCACCAACCTCGACAGCGTCTTCATCGTCGGCCAGGCGGTGGCGCGGCACATGATCGCGCGCAAGCGCGGCAAGATCATCAACATCTGCTCGGTGCAAAGCGAGCTGGGCCGTCCGGGCATCGCGCCCTACACCGCGAGCAAGGGCGCGGTGAAGATGCTGACCAAGGGCATGGCCATCGACTGGGGCCCGCACGGCATCCAGGTCAATGGCCTGGGGCCGGGCTACTTCAAGACCGAGCTGAACCAGGCGCTGGTCGACAACCCCGAGTTCAGCGCCTGGCTGATCGGGCGCACGCCGTCGCGGCGCTGGGGCGATGTCGAGGACCTGGTGGGCGCGGCCGTGTTCCTGGCCAGCGATGCGTCGCGCTTCGTCAATGGCCATATCCTGTATGTCGATGGCGGTGTCACCGCCCAACTCTGAGCCAAATCCGAAGGAACACGCATGGACGCATTGGTCATTCACGCCCCCGGCGATCTGCGCGTCGAAACCATCGAGACACCTCCTTTGCTGCCGCACCAGCTGCAGGTGCGCGTGCGCGCCGGCGGCATCTGCGGCTCGGACCTGCACTACTTCCAGCATGGCGGCTTCGGCACCGTGCGCATCAAGGAGCCGATGGTGCTGGGCCACGAGGTGGCCGGCAGCATCGAAGAATTGGGCAGTGCGGTGAAAGGTTTTGCCGTAGGCGAACGCATCGCCATCAGCCCGAGCCGGCCCTGCGGCCAGTGCCGCTATTGCCAGCAGGGCCTGCACAACCACTGCCTGGACATGCTGTACTACGGCAGCGCGATGCGCATGCCGCATGTGCAGGGTGCCTTTCGCCAGCGCATCGTGTGCGAGACCAGCCAGGCCTACAAGCTGGCCGATCACGTCAGCGACGGCGAAGGCTCGATGGCCGAGCCGCTGTCGGTGGCGCTGCACGCGGTCAACCGCGCCGGGCCGTTGCTCGGCAAGAGCGTGCTGGTCACGGGTTGCGGGCCGATCGGCGCACTGGTGGTGATCGCGGCGCGGCGCGCCGGTGCGACGCACATCGTCGTCACCGACATGGCCACGCAGCCCCTGCGCGCGGCGATGAAGGTCGGCGCCGACCAGGCCATCAACATCGCCGAGCAGCCCGACGCGCTGGCCGCGTTCACCGCCGACAAGGGCCAGTTCGACGTGCACTTCGAGGCCAGCGGCAATGCGCGCGCGCTGCTCAGCGGCTTCGACGTGCTGCGCCCGCGTGGCGTTCTCATGCTGGTGGGGCTGGGCGGCGAGATCACGCTGCCGATGAACACCATCGTGGCCAAGGAGTTCGACGTGCGCGGTGCCTTCCGCTTCCACGCCGAGTTTGCGGTGGCGGTGGAACTGCTGAACAAGCGGCTGGTGGATGTGAAGCCGCTGATCTCGGCCACGCTGCCCTATCGCGATGCCGGCAAGGCCTTTGCGCTGGCGGCGGACCGCTCCCAGGCGATGAAGGTGCTGTTGAGCTTCGATTGACGGGCGGCGCAGGCCCGCCGTTGCTCAGGTCGGGCTGCAGGTCACGCCAATATTGGTGGCCACATCGGCGACGAAGCTGCCGCTGGCGTTGGCCACCGTGCAGTTTGTGCCCGCCGGTTGGGTGAGTACCTCGACGTTGTAAGGGGTGCCATCGCTGACGATGCCGGGAAACGCAAACGGCCCGTTGGCGGTCAAGGCCAATGGCACATTGCCGTTTCGCAGGGTGACGGCAGTGCCGCCCACCAGGCCAGACAAGGTGCCGGTGAGACTCGCCGTCGTGGCGCAGCTGACGACGACGGTATCGATGGAAGTGCCTTCCGCGTCGAGCGTGCCCGAGCCGTTGCTCACCGTGCAGTCCTGCCCGACGGGCTGCGTCATGACGGTCACCGCATAGCTCGCAGCCGACAGCAGGCTGTCGGCAAAGACGAAGGGTCCGTTGGCGGTGACCGTGAGCGGGTCCAGCCCGTTGTTGAGCAGCGTCAGGCTTCGCTCGGTTCCGAGTCCGCTGACCGTGCCGCCGATCTCGCCACCCGCGCATGCGGCCAGACCCAGCGCTGCGGTGACGCAGCAAAGCAGGCGCACTCTGTTCGATTGGATCATGGAGGATTGGCGTTCAGCTGGCTGGCGCTGCGCATCGACGAGGAGGAGCATCTGGTTCATGCGTGATTGTGTGCCGTGTCGCAGGATCTGTCGAACCGGGCAGGCCGTGCTCTGATTCCGCGTTCGTCGATGAGGCGAAGGTCCGCTGCCGTGCCGTCTGCCCTGCTCACGCCGGCGCGGGGGTTCGTGCCTCCTCCTGCGCTGCGGCGGCAGGATTGCACACACCACATGCGATTTGCTCGGCACGGGGCCGCTCGACCATACCGGGCGCCGCAGGAGCGCCGATAGCTAGGGATGAGCTGTCCGTCGAAACCGCTTCGGGCGTCGCCACGCGCCCACCGCCACGGCTCGCGTGCGCTGGCGCGCCCGACCTGAATGTCGGACACGCTGCCCTCGACGCTGGACCTTCCTCGGCCGCTTCAGGCGCCGGGGAAACTCGTGCTGCGCGCCACGGTCGATCACGACAGCCTGGTTCCCGGCACCCGGCTGGACGAGTTCGAGATCGTGCGCGTGCTGGGCGTCGGCGGCTTTGGCATCGTCTACCTCGCCTTCGACCACGCGCTGCAGCGCCAGGTGGCCATCAAGGAATACATGCCCAGCGCGCTGGCCGGCCGTGGCGACGGCGCGGAGTTGCTCATGCGCTCGCCCGAGTCGGCCGAAACCTTCGCGCTCGGGCTCGAATCCTTCTTCAACGAAGCCCGGTTGCTGGCCTGCTTCGACCACCCGTCGTTGATCAAGGTGTACCGCTGCTGGAAGGGCCATGGCACCGCCTACATGGCGATGCAGTACTACCCCGGCGTCACGCTCAAGCAGGCGCGTCGCGGCATGAAGGGGCCGCCCGACGAGGCATGGCTGCGCGCCTTCGTCGAGCCGCTGCTCGACGTGCTCGAACTGCTGCATGGCCAGGGCGTGTTCCACCGCGACATCGCGCCCGACAACATCCTGCTGCTGCCCGACGGCCGGCCCGTGCTGCTGGACTTCGGCTCCGCCCGCCGCGTCATCGGCGATGCCACCCAGTCGCTGACGGCGGTACTCAAGCCCAACTTCGCGCCGATCGAACAGTACGCCGATGTGGCCGGCATGCGGCAGGGTCCGTGGACCGACCTCTACGCCCTGGGGGCGACGGTGCACTTCATGCTCAGCGGCGAAGCGCCGGCACCCGCCGTGCTGCGTGCCGTGCGTGATGCGCTGCCCGCGCTGTCGGCGCCCGGCGGGGTGCCGATGGCTGGGGCATCGACCCGGTTTCTTTCGGTCATCGACTGGAGCCTGGCGCTGGCGCCGGAAGATCGCCCACAAAGTGTCCAGACGATCCGGCAGGCGCTCGAGGGCCGGGTGGTGGTGCCTGTGCCCTCGGCGCGTCAATGCATCGAGCGTCCGGTGCAGAAGCAGGAACTGGTGGTCGAATGCAGCTCTGTCGTGGACGCTGTGTTCGACACGGCTGCGGCAAAGAAGGTCGAGCCGATCGACACCGCCCCATCGCCGGGCGCCGCGCCCGCACCCCGGCGCCGCAGCGGGCGCATGACCTTGGCCGTGGTGTCGCTTCTCGGCTTGACCTGCATCGGCGTGCTCGCATGGACCGCCAGCGCGCCCAGCCCGTCGCCGGCTGTGGTCGCGATGCCGACAGGCGTTGCAGCCACAGCCAAAGCACTGAATTCGGTTGCTGCCCGGCCCGCCCCTGAACAGCTGGCAGTGCCCGTCGCCGCCCCGGCGGCGCCTTCGGCCGCGGCACCTGCACGCCGACGTACTGCAGTGGCACTCGCACCGCGCAGCCCCAAGGCGGCATGTGCCGGGGCGAACGTCTTCTCGCATGCCATCTGCATGAGCCGCGAATGTCAGGCGCCGCGCTGGAACGCTCATCCCGAATGCGCCGAATCCCGTGCCATCGAGGCGGAACGGCAGCGACGCATCGATCAGCGCTGAACTCACACAGACATACACAGGAGACTTCATGCCTTCAGGCTGGCCACAAGACCTTCAAGGATCATCCGGGCATGGCGCCATCCGTGCGCAAGCGGGCTCGCGGCGGCACGAAGGTGTCAGTGTGCCGGTGCGCAGCTTCTACCGCGAGCACATGCTGAGCTGCGGATCGATGCGACTCGACGACGGGCGCTTCCAGGCCCGCGTCGCCATCACCTCGCTGGGTGGCCAGAAGACCTGCACCCAGCGCTTTCTCGATCTCGAGTGTTTCGACTCGCACGAGGCGGCGCTCGAACGCGCGCTGCAGGCCGGCCAGGAATGGGTCGACGCCATCGCCTGACGCGGCCACATCGCACACACACACGTGTCGATCTGGCTTGCTCGACAAACGCCGTCAGGCCGTGTCGCCCAGCCCTCAGGAAGTCACCGTCGGCGTTGCCTTTGCCGCCGGCCCCTTGATCAAGCCCAGGCTCAGCGCGGTGCCGAACAACACCACGGCGCAACCGCCCACCATCTGCAGCGTCAGTGACTCGCCAAGGTACAGCGCGCCGGAGACCATGGCCACCAGCGGGCTCAGGAAGGTGACCGACATCGCCCGCACCGCGCCGATGCGGCGCAGCAGGCGAAAGTACATCAGCATGCCCAGGCCCGAGCTGGCAATGCCCAGGAACGCCATCTCGGCCCAGGCGCGCGGCGTGGGCGGTGTCTCGGGCCAGGTGAGCCAGGCCAGCGGCGCCAGGAACACGCTGGCCATGGCCAGACTGCCGACGGTGGTGACCATGGCGTCGATGCCGGCCATCTTCTGGCGCGTGTAGTTCGCACCGACGCTCCAGATCATCGCGGTGGCCAGCACGGCCGCGACCGCCAGCGGACCCTGGCCGGTCTTCAGCGATACCGAGCCGCTGCTCATCAGCACCAGCACGCCGGCGAAGCCGATCACCAACCCGCCCGCACGCCAGGCGCCGAGTCGTTCCTTCAACACAAAATGCGCGACCAGCGCACCGAACATCGGCGCGGTCGCGTTCAGCACCGCCGACAGGCCGGCCGTGATGTGCAGTGCGCCCCAGGTCATCAGCATGAAGGGCAGGGCGGTGAAGGGCACACCGACCATGAACAGCGCAACCGGGTTGGCGCGCAGCTGCGGCCAGCCGCCGCGCCAGAACAGGATCGGCAGCAGCATCAGGGCGGCGATGCCCAGCCGCATCGACACCAGCGGCGCGGGCCCGAAGGCCGGCACGGCAGCGCGAGTGAACAGATAGGCCCCGCCCCACAGCACGCTGAGCACAAGCAGCTCGATGACATCGCGGGGTCGCATCCACCCGAGCTTATCGCCAAACACCCACAAGGCCGGTCAGGCTCCTAGAATGATCGTCCCTTGGCCCGTGGGCCACACCCGATTGGAGACTGTCACATGCGCGACTACCTGAAGTTCTACATCAACGGTGCCTGGGTCGACCCGGTCACGCCGAAGAGCATCGACGTCATCAACCCTGCCACGGAGAGCGTGGCCGGCCACATCTCGATGGGCTCGGCGGCCGACGTGGACAAGGCGGTCAAGGCCGCGCGCGCGGCCTTCGTCACCTGGTCGCAGACCAGCGTCGATGAACGCGTGGCCCTGTTCGAACGCCTGATCGAGGAATACAAGAAGCGCTACGCCGACATGGCCGCCGCCATCACCGAGGAGATGGGCGCGCCGGCCGTGCTGTCGCAGAAGGCGCAGGCGGCGATGGGCATCGGCCACCTGCAATCGGCGCTGGGCGTGCTCAAGAACTACAAGTTCCAGGAAGAGCGCGGCACGACGATGATCGTCAAGGAGCCGATCGGCGTGTGCGGCTTGATCACGCCGTGGAACTGGCCGGTCAACCAGATCGCCTGCAAGGTGGCGCCGGCGCTGGCGGTGGGCTGCACGATGGTGCTCAAGCCTTCCGAGATCGCGCCTTTCTCGGCGCAGATCTGGACCGAGGTGATGCACGCCGCCGGTGTGCCGGCGGGTGTGTTCAACCTGGTCAACGGTGACGGGCCCGACGGTCGGCGCGGCCATCTCCAGCCACCCCGGCGTGGACATGGTGTCCTTCACCGGCAGCACCCGCGCCGGTGTCGAAGTGGCGCGCAATGCCGCACCGACGGTCAAGCGTGTGCACCAGGAACTGGGCGGCAAGTCGCCCAACATCATCCTGCCGGATGCCGACATCAAGCGCGCGGTGACGGCCGGTGTGCGTGGCGTGATGCAGAACTCCGGCCAGAGCTGCAATGCACCGACGCGCATGCTGGTGCCGAACGCGAAGATGGCCGAGGCGCTGGCCGTGGCCAAGGAAGTCGCCGAAGCCACGACGGTGGGCGCACCCGACAGTGGCGCAGCGCTCGGCCCGGTGATCTCGGCCACGCAGTGGGACAAGATCCAGACGCTCATCCACAAGGGCATCGAAGAGGGCGCCAAGGTGGTGGCCGGCGGCCCGGGCAAGCCGGCGGGGCTGGAGACGGGTTACTACGTCAAGCCGACGGTGCTGGGCCCGGTGAAGAACAGCGCCACCGTCGCGCGCGAGGAGATCTTCGGCCCGGTGCTGACGATCATCGGCTACGACACCGTGGACGAGGCGGTGGCCATTGCCAACGACACGCCCTATGGGTTGGCCGCCTATGTCTCGGGCGGCGACCTCGAGGCCACACGCAAGGTGGCGTCGAAGCTGCGCGCCGGCCAGGTCAACATCAACAGCGCCGGCACCGATCTGATGGCACCTTTCGGTGGCTTCAAGCAGTCGGGCAACGGGCGCGAGTGGGGCGACCATGCGTTCGCCGAGTTCCTGGAAATCAAGGCCGTGCTCGGTTACGCGCCGAAGCCTGCAGCCTGAATTCAACAAGAAAGCACGAGGAGACAAACACGATGGCCGCCATCAATGAAGTGATCGACCTGAGCATCGAGGATGGCATCGCCGTCGTGACCTCGAACCACGCGCCGGTGAATGCGCTGTCGGCCATCGTGCGCGACGGCCTCACGGCCGCGTTCGACAAGGCCATCGGCGACACATCCGTCAAGGCCATCGTGTTGACCTGTGCCGGGCGCACCTTCTTCGCCGGCGCCGACATCAGCGAGTTCGGCAAACCGCCGAAGGGCGCGTCCTTGCATGCGCTGTTCGATGTGATCGAGGCATCGCCCAAGCCGGTGGTGGCCGCCATCCACGGCACCTCCCTCGGCGGCGGTTTCGAAACCGCGCTGGTGTGCCACTACCGCGTGGCCGTGCCCTCGGCCAAGGTGGGGCTGCCCGAAGTGAAACTCGGGCTGCTGGCCGGCGCGGGCGGCACGCAGCGCTTGCCGCGCATCGTCGGCGCGGCCAAGGCGCTTGAGATGGTGACCAGCGGCCTACCGGTGGGTGGCAAGGCGGCACTGGCGGCCGGGCTGGTGGACGAACTCGCGCCCGAAGCTGAACTGCGCGCCACGGCCATCGCGTTCGCGCGCAAGGTGCTGGCGGAGAAGCGTCCACTGAAGAAGGTGCGCGACCTGACGGTGGCGGGTGCCACGCCGGAGCTCTTCGCCGAGTTCCGCGCCAAGAACGCCAAGGCTTTCCGCGGCTTCGAGGCGCCCGAAGCCAGCATCAAGTGCATCGAGGCGGCAGCGAGGCTGCCCTTCGACGAGGGCAAGAAGTTCGAGCGCGAAGAATTTGTGAAGCTCGTCAGTGGCGTGCAGTCGCAGGCGCAGCGCTATATGTTCTTCGCTGAACGGCAGGCAGCCAAGATCGACGGCCTGCCCGAGGGCACCGCCACGCGGCCGGTGAAGAGGGTCGGCATCATCGGCGCCGGCACCATGGGTGGCGGCATCGCGATGAACTTCCTCAACAAGGGCATCCCGGTCACGATCGTCGAGACGCAAGCCGCGGCGCTGGACCGCGGCCAGACGACGATCCGCAAGAACTACGAGAACACGGCCGCCAAGGGCCGCATGACGCAGGACGACGTGGAAACGCGCATGGCGGCGCTGTCGCCGTCGCTGGACCTGGCCTCGCTGGCCGACTGCGACCTGATCATCGAGGCCGTGTTCGAGAACATGGCGGTCAAGAAGGAAATCTTCGCCAAGCTCGACAAGATCTGCAAACCCGGCGCCATCCTGGCCAGCAACACCAGCTATCTCGATGTGGACGAGATCGCTTCCGCCACGAGCGCGTCCGCAGGACGTGGTCGGCATGCATTTCTTCAGCCCCGCCAACGTGATGAAGCTGCTGGAGGTGGTGCGCGGCGCGAAGACCGCGCCCGACGTGCTGGCCACCGCCATGGACATCGGCAAGACCATCGGCAAGGTGGCGGTGGTCTCGGGCGTGTGCCACGGCTTCATCGGCAACCGCATGCTGGCGCAGCGCCAGGCGCAGGCGACGGCGTTGATCCTGGAAGGCGCGATGCCCTGGGACGTGGACCGCGTGGCCTACGACTTCGGCTGGCCGATGGGCCCGTTCCAGATGTCCGACCTGGCGGGGCTGGATATCGGCTGGTCGAAGGAGACGAGCAAGGGCGCGACGATCCGTGAGCGGCTGTGCGAACTCGACCGACGCGGCCAGAAGACCGGCGCCGGCTTCTACGACTACGACGCCAAGCGCAACCGCACGAACTCACCCGTGGTCGAGAAGCTGATCCTCGACTTCGCGGCCGAGAAGGGCATCCAGCGGCGCAAGATCGACGACGAGGAAATCCTGGAACGGCTGGTCTACCCGATGATCAACGAAGGCGCGAAGATCCTCGCCGAAGGCATCGCACAGCGCGCGTCCGACGTCGATGTGGTCTGGATCTACGGCTATGGCTGGCCGGTGTACCGCGGCGGGCCGATGTTCTATGCCGACACGGTGGGCGCGGGCGAGGTGGTGGCCGCGCTCGAGCGGCACAAGCCCAGGCTCGGTGCCGGACTTCGCCGTCGCACCGCTGTTGCAGAAACTGGCGAACGAGAAAGTCCGCTTCACCGGCTGAGCCGAAGCACCGACGCAGTGCCCGTGCGCCTGAGCGCTTTCAGGCGGCGGATTCGACGCTGAGGCCGGGTTTGCCTATCGAGCCGCTCACTTCTTGGGCGACGTGGCCTTTTGCGGTGGTGCTGTCGGCGGCGGCTCGGGTTCGGTGGGCGTGCCCGCCGGCACCTTGCCCACGCCCGACAGCGCCAGGTAATCCGGCAGCGGGCTCACGCCGTTGAGCGGCTTGAAGACACCCTTGTGGCAGGTGGCACAACCGACCTTGGGCGCATCGCCATGCGGACCCAGGCGGTGCGCCGGAAAAGTCGATGTCAACGGGATCAGGAAGTCGCTGTTGAGCTCGCGCACCATGCGGATGCCGTGCCACGCGGTCACGCGCTGGGGCGTGCTCTCGGCCCAGTTGGAAAGCGCACGTGTGTTGTGGCAGTAGGTGCAGTTCACGCCCAGCGAACCCGACATGTACATCATCAAGGAATAGGTCGATTCCGCGTGCTGCACCGAAGGCATCTCCATGCGCGTGGGCAGCGCGGTGGTGGACTGGATGCGGATGTCGTCGGTGCCCTTGACCAGGTAGCGGGCGAGAGGGTCTTCAGGCAGCGCAGAGCCGCCCACCACAGCTGAGGGCGGGCTTTTCGGGTGGCCACTTCCAATCAACGGAATCGCGGCCATCGGGCCCTTGTGATTGAACCAGTCGCCGCTCGGCACGGCCTGGCCGCGATGGCAGGTCCAGCAGGTGACGCCCGTGTCGCCGACATGCTGCTTCCAGTCGGTGTTGATGCGGCGCGTCATCTCGATCATGCGGCGTGCCACGACCTTGGGGTACTTCTCGTCCGACTCGAGCTTGTCGGGGTTGTGGCAGTAGTCGCAACCCTCTTCAGGCGAGACCCAGGTGGTGAAGGCCTGCATCAGGCGCGAGAACTCGGTGGCGCTGAGGTCGTTCAGGACCTTCACGTTCTCGAAGACCTCGGTGGCCGGCGGCGATTCGACATCCGCCGCCTCTTCCGGCGGCGGGATGCTGTTCAACTGCGCCAGTGCGGCTTTCGCGCCGGGCCTGGCGATCTGGATCTGGCCTTCCCCGGGCCCGCTCTGGGCGGACGTGCTGCGTTCGCAGCCCACCACCGCCAGCACAACTGCAAGCAGCAGCAAGGACGTCACGGTCCTGCCGATCATGGTCTGCCGCATGGGCTCGGTCAGACGCTCAGGCCGCGGCCTTGGGTGGTTTGAAGTTGCGGCACCAGCCCTCGGGTGGCACCAATCGCTTGAAGAATGAACACGTGCCCAGCGGTTCGCCGGGCTTGGCGGAGTAGAGCTGGCATTCGCTGCACTTCTGGCTGAGGGTGTGGCGTGGGAACTTGGCCTTGTCCACGTCGGCGGTGTTGAGACGGAAACCCATGGACTTGGGATACGCGTCGGTCTCCTTCACGGGTTCGGTGGCCGGCTTGTCCGGCGCCTTGGCCGGCTGGGCCAGTACCGCGGCCGGTACGGCCAACACCTGCAACATGAAGACGCGTCTGCTGTGGCCTTGCATCGAATGGGCTCCTTGCTCAACGAAAAGAATGGGTCCAGCCGTGTCAGGCGATGACGGCTTCGTCGCGACGGGTCTGGCCCTGGTTGTCGCGCCAGGCCACGCGCAGCACCTGGCCGGGGCGCGCACCGCTCACGCGGAAGTTCAGCAGCGGGTCGCGCGACACGGCGATGCTCATGTGCGCGGAGAAGACCTCGCGCTCATCCAGCGTCACCAGCACCTCGGAAATGTGGTGCGCCGGCACCAGCCGCCCGCCTTCCTCCTGGCGCATGCCGGTTTCCATCGGATGCGGCATCAGGACCTGGACAGTGACCAAGTCGCCTTCGCGGCGCGAGCGGATGCGAATGGCCTGCCCCATCGCGCCCTCACGCACAGCCGCCCTTGGTGACCGCGACGGCTCGGGACGCGGCGAAGAGACCTTCGTCATTGCGGACCACCGCATAGACCGTGCCGCTTCCCGCCATGCGGATGCGTGTGGCGACGAAGGGCTGCGTGCCCTCGGGAATCGCAAATCGTGCTGCGACCGGCTGCGGGTTGCCGTCGACCAGAAGCAGGATCTCGCGTGTGCCCGGCAGCGCGCTCGTCACCGTGACAGGAACGAAGGCGCCGTCCTCGGCAAGCGCGGGCGCGCCCAGTGCGATGAGGGAACTCGGGCTCGGGGTGGCACCGAGCGCGCCGATCGCTTCGGCAAAGCTCTTCGCCGCGAATGCGTTGCCACCATCCGCGGCCGTGGTGCCGGCGGCGGGCAGCGCCGCGGCGCCCAGCGAAAGCATCGCCCCAGCGCCTTGAAGCAGGCGCCGTCGCTGCGTGAACTGGCTTGCTCGCACGACGCGTCGCCTCCTACGGGCCGGTGCGGACAAGCCGCAGATGAAATCGGTCTTCCTTGCGCGCCAGCAGCACACCCTCCGCGCCAAAGCTCAGCGCCAGCACGCGTTCACCCTCGCTCTCGCCGGGGCGCGGGGTGGACGACCAGAACGGCGCCGAAGGCGTGTCGGGAAAGACCGACAGGTTGGTGCGTGGGTTCTCGCAACCACGGTCGGTGATCGATGCCAGCTCACGCAACGAAGGCAGCCGCCAGTCGGCAAAGAAGGCGCCGCCGTCGCGGCTGGTTGTTTCTGCGTGCTGCCGTGCGGCGTTCCAGCCGTAGGCACCCGCAGCCCCGACACAGCGATTGCCGTGCCACTGCTGGCCGCCGGAACAACGCATCCACATCAGCTTCGATTCCATGTCCGTCACCGTGCCGTCGCCGTTGTCCTGGAAGCGCTCTGGAGGCAGCGACGACTTTCCGTCGCTGCAGGCCTGCTGCGCGCCGACCACCGGCCCGGCCAGAAGGCCGAAGCAGAGCGCCACGACCCAGGCAGCGCCTGGCCGCAAGGCCAGGGGCGCGCGGCGCGCACGATCACTTGTCGTATCCAATGCCCGTGCCCTTGACGTTCAGGCCGCGCGCGCTCTTGGGCGTCGGGCCGGCGGTCTGGCGGGTCTGCAGCCCGGTGTCGATCGGCACACCCCGATGCAGATAGAACGAGTAGGCCTCGAGTGCGATCATGTCGTCACTGTTCACGTCGAGCGCCTTGCCGACCTGCGGGTTCTCGATGCACCAGTTCACCATGTCCCGGTACGCCATCACCCTGTCCGTCTGCGGCATGTACTTCGGGAAGGTCTGCGGGTTGGTGGCTGCGCCGTCGGGGTGGCAGTTGGCGCAGGCCAGCCCGTTGCTGGACATGTCGGCGCGGGCGCCGTACCACATGTCGTAGCCCCTCTTGGCCGACGCCGTCAGCTTCTCGTCCATCGCCTTCAGCTCGGCCTTCGTGAAGGGCTCTCGCGCCGTCGCGACCGTGGCAATGGCGACAGCGGCCAGCGAAGCCAGCGGCCACGCCACACGTCGAAGAAGTTTGCTTTGCATGTTGGTGTCTCCTCTTCGATCAGGCCTTGAAGCCGTTCTTCATGCGCGGGGGCAGCGAGTCGGCGAACGGCTGGATCTGCACGAAAGGCCTTCCTGCCGCGTCGATGTCGATCGACGCGCTGCCCATGCCGTCGGAGGTATTGGCAGGGTCGGCGCGGAACTGCTGGAAATCGGGGTAGGGCAGCGCGATCGGCGGATAGGGCCAGGGCCAGGACGTGCTCATCGTGCCGATCGACGTGAGGTTGCCGATCTTGTTGTAGACGGTGTGGTGCACATGGCCGTGGAAGGCCGTGACGGCAGTGAACTTGCTCAGGATCTTGCGGATCTCCTTGCTGTCCGAGACCTGGAAGTTCCAGCGCGGGTAGTAGTCCCACAGCGGCGAGTGCGTGAAGACGACGACCGGCGTGCTCGCCGGGACCTTCGCCACGTCCTTGACGAGCCAGGCACGTGTCTTCTCGCCACAACCCCACAGGCCCGGCACGGGGCTGTTCAAGGGCATGAACCAGTCACGTCGCTGCGCGGGCGTGAGGCCGGCGGCGGTCCAGAAATCGGGCACGATGATCGAGTTCATGCCGATGAAGTGCACGCCCTTGTGGTCGAAGGACCAGACGTCGTCGCCGAAGGCGCCGCGCCAGGCGGCACCCATGTCGAGGTACCAGTCGTGTTCCCCGGGGATCGAGCGGATCGGCGCCTTGAGCTGCGACAGGATGCGCTTGCCCTTGTCCATCTGGTCCTGTTCGCCGTGATGCGCCACGTCGCCCGTGATGAGCACGAAGTCGGGCTGCGGGTTGAGCGCGTTGACCTGCGCGACGGCATCCTCGAGCTGCTTGTCGAAGACGTGGTCCTTCGGGCTGTAGAGGTGCGGATCGCTGATGATCGCGAAGCGGAAGGGCGCGCCCTTCGAGCCTTGCGCCGCGGACACGCCGACCAGGCCGAGGTTGACGCCGATGGCCTGCGCCGTCAGCGTCGACAGGCCCGCCTGCCCGGTAAGCGCCAGCAACCTGCGCCGATTCCGATCGATCAATGGGGTCATCGGTTGTCTCCTTTTTGTCTTCGGGGTTATCCGGCGGCGCGTTCCGCAAGAATCGATCTGCAGCACGGCCGACGAGGCGTAATGTATGCAGCTTGTCGATGGGAATGAAATGGAAAATTTTGACGCTGCCATTGGTCATGGCTAATATCGGAACATGTCGCTTTCCAAGGTCGTCACCCTCAAGCAACTGGCCGCGTTCCAGACCGTGGCGCGCCTGGGCAGCGTGTCGCAGGCCGCGCAGGAGCTGCATCTGACGCAGTCCGCGGTGTCGATCCAGGTCGCTTCGATCGAAGCGGCGGTGGGCGCGCCGCTGCTGCTGCGCACGGGCCGCGGCGTGCGCCTGACCGAGGCCGGCGAGCTGCTGCTGGGCTACGCCGAACGGGTGCTGTCGCTCTGGAGCGAGATGCGCGACAGCATGGACACCCACCTGGGTGCCTTCTCGGCCACGCTGCGCATCGGTGCCATCAGCCACCACCGAGTACTGGCTGCCCAGCCTGCTGGTGGCCTTCGTCAGCGAGAACCCGAAGGCGAAGATCAAGCTGATCACCGGCAACCGCGAAGACATCGTGCGCAGCCTGACGGTGCAGGAGATCGACGTCGCGGTGATGGGCAATCCGCCCGACGAGTTGAAGGCGGGTGCCACGCGCTTCGCCAAGAACCCGATGGGTTTCATGGCCGCGCCACACCACCCGCTGATGGCCCATCGCCGCATCAGCATGGCCAAGCTGGCCGAATCGCCGTTGCTCGTGCGCGAACGCGGCTCGGGTACGCGCGCGACCTTGACGCGCCTGTTCAAGGAGGCCGGCCTGCAACTGCGCATCGGCTCCGAACTGTCCAGCACCGAAGCCATCAAGCAGATGTGCATTGCCGGTTTCGGGCCGGCCTACCTGCCGATGCACACCTGCATCCTGGAGCTGAAGGCCGGCCTGCTGGCCTTGCTGCCTGTGCCGCGCAACCCGATCGAGCGCGAGTGGTACGTGGCGCATGTGCCATCCAAGCCGCTGCCGCACGTGGCCGTTGTGTTCGAGCGCTTTCTGCGGCTGCGTGGCCAGCACAAGATCACCGAGCTGATCGACGAGCGCGAGGCGCTTGTCAGTGCCGTGCCTGCGCCGCGCCGTTCGGTGGCCAAGGATTCACACGCTGGAAAGGCTCGACCGGCCCAGGGTCGGCGCCAGCAGGCTGGCTGAGCCGGCAGGTGAGAACCTGCGGCGCCAGGCTCTCGAGGCCAGCGCCGAATCGATGTCGGCGGCGCCGCTGCGCGAGCTATGCGCTGGCCACGCGCAGCAGCGCGAACAGCGCCGACATCAGCAGCACGACCACGGCGGTGGCGATGGCCAGGCGGTTGGCGAACAGACGGCGCATCGGGGCCCTCCTCAGGCGAAACTGTAGCGCTCGGAATGGTATTTCGACATCGGCACACCGAGCTTGCCGAGTGCGGTCTCGACCGCATCCATCATCGGGTTCGGGCCGCAGATGAAGTATTCGTGCTGCGCATAGGGCGGCGGCAGATGGCGCTCGAGCAATGCCGCGTCGATGCGTCCACTCTCGCCGGCCCAGCCCGCGGGCGGCTCGGCCAGCACATGCACGAGGCGCAGGTCGAGCCGGGACTGCAGCGCGTCCAACTCTTCGCGGAAGGTGGTCGACTCCAGGTTCCGGCTGCCGTAGAGCAGGATCACCGGCCGCTTGTCGCCGCGGTCGGCCAGCGTGCGCAGCATGCTCATCATCGGTGTGATGCCGATGCCGCCGGCGATCAGCACATGCATGTCCGCCGGGTTGCCGATGGTGAAGGCACCATAAGGTCCGTCGAGCCAGACACGCTGCCCGACCGACGCAGTGTGCACCTGCGACGTGAGGTCGCCGAGATTGCGGATGCTCATCTCGACGCGCCCGCCAGGCGCCTCGGCGCTGGACGAAAACGAAAACGGATGCCCGGTGATGCGGAACGGCCCGCGCCACAGCGTGAGCCAGCCAAACTGTCCGGGCGTGAAGCGAAAGCCGTCATGCCCGTCGGGTTCCATCACCAGCGTCGTGGTGTCGCCGCGCTCTTTATTCACCGCCGCAATGCGATAGGGCCGGCGCAGCATGAACAGCGGCTTGAACACGCGCACGTACAGCAGCAACAGCACCCAGAAGAGCACCAGGCCGATCCACAGCGCGCGCTTGCGCGGGTCGTCGAGATAGAAGCTCCAGCCGACCATGTGCACGATGCCGCCGCCGACGGCCACCAGCGCCAGCACGATGTGGCTGGCATGCCAGAGCTCGTAGCCGATCTTCAGCCGCACGCGCCACAGCGCCATCACCACCAGCAGCGCCAGCGCACCGATCGAGGCCACGGCGGCCACGGCGCCCAGCGGGACGGCGCCGTCCTCGGGCCGCGCCAGCAGCTCGGGTTGCGCGGCGAAGATGATCAGCGGGTGCGCGAACACCAGGCCCACCGCGATCAGCGAGATCTGGCGGTGGAAGTGGTAGATGACGTCCTCGCCCCAGGGCCTTGTCACGAAGCGGAAGCGCGCGGTCAGGCCGAACTGCAGGCCCATCATCGCCAGCCCGCTGTAGCCCAGCGCGACCGCAAACTCGGTCCAGAAGCCGCGCGCGGGCGGCATGTCGCCGGCCAGCAGCGCGAACAGCGGCGCCAGGATGAACAGCAGGTACAGCACGAGCCAGACGGCGCCGTGCACGGCATAGCTCCACATCGCTCGATTCCCATGGGCCGGTGCGATGACGCCGAGTGTCCCATGGCCTGCCCTCGTGCGATCGCGGGGCTTGCACTGTTGGACAGTGCCGGGCCTTCCGCTATGCTGACCCGCGTCGTGCCGCAGTGGCTCGACAGCACCGAGGCAGCAACGATGCAAGCGTTGCCCGACACCTTGATCGCCTATTGCGGAGCAGCCGCGGTGCCTGCCGATCTGTGGCAGCGCTGGAACTTCGACCCGCTTGCTGATCGGCGTTCTCGTCTTGCTGGCCCTGTGGGTCGGCCGCGGCGGCAGCGCCGATGCGCGCGCCGGCTGGGCCGCGATCGCGCTGATGGTGCTGATCTTCGTCTCGCCGCTGTGCGCGCTGTCGTCCGCGCTGTTCGCGGCGCGTGTGCTGCACCATGTGCTGCTGATCGCTGCGGTGGCGCCGCTGCTGGCGCTGGCCTTCCCGTTGCGGCGCCTGGGCTCGCCGCCGCTGGCGCTGCTGGTCGCCCTCAACGCTGCGGTGCTGTGGCTGTGGCATGCGCCCGGGCCCTATGCCTGGGGCCTGGCCAGCGTGCCCGCCTACTGGCTGATGCAGCCCACGCTGCTGGCCAGCGCGTGGCTGTTGTGGCGAGCGGTGCTGTCCCCCGCGACACCCGCAGGCGCAGCGCTGATCGCGCTGGCAACGACGGTCGGGCAGATGGGCCTGCTCGGCGCGCTGATCGTGTTTGCGCCGCGGCCGCTGTACTGGGTGCACTTCGAGTCCACCGCCGCCTGGGGCTTCAGCCCGCTGGCCGACCAGCAGCTGGCGGGACTGCTGATGTGGGTGCCGGCGATGCTGCCCTACCTGGCGGTCGGCCTGCGATTGGCCTGGTCGGGTCTGCGCCGCGCCGGCGCGCCCGCATCGTGACCACCTTCCTGAAGTTCGTGCATCTGGCCACCATCGCGGTGTGGTCGGGCGGGCTGCTGGTGCTGCCGCTGCTGTTCTGGCAGCGCCGGCTGGTGACCAACGTCGACGAGCTGGAAAGCCTGCACCGCACGACGCGCTTCGTCTATGTGGTCATGACCTCGCCGGCGGCCTTCGTCGCCATCGGCAGCGGCACGGCGCTGATCTTCCTGCAGACGACCTTCAGGGAATGGTTCTCGCTGAAGATGGTGCTGGTCGGCGCGATGGCGATGCTGCACGTGCTGGCCGGGCTGACGGCGGCGCAGGTGTTCGCGCCGGGCGGCCGCTTCGGCCGCGCGGCCTTCATCGCACTGACCAGCATTTACCTGGTGCTGATCGTCGCCATCCTGTGGGTGGTGCTGGCCAAGCCGGTGATCGATGCCAACGAGCTGGCGCCGCACCTGTTCGACCCCGGCGTGCTCGGCGATCGGCTGCGTCACCTCTTCGGCGAGACCAGGACGCCCACGCCGTGAACGAACACCAGGTTGCCGCCATGCCAGCCGGCAAAGCCGGTCATCACCGAGGCCATCGCCGACAGCATCAGGCCGTGCGGCAGGATCGATTCGGGGTAGGCCAGGCGCAGGCCCCAGTTGGCGCCGGCGATGGCCACCAGCGTCATCGCCGCGACGGCGTGCGACCAGCTGGCTTCGAGCAGGCGGATGCCGCGCACCAGCAGCAGCTCGGCCGTGCCGACGATGCTGGCCGCCACGCCGCTCCAGAAGGCCATGCCGGACGACCACAGGCCGACACGCACCCAGAAGTCGTCGCCCGTCCACCAGTACAGCAGGTCGATGCCCAGCGTGGCGAAGACGAAGGCCACCGGGAAGTGCACCATCATCACGTGCAGCGGGTGGCCGACCAGCGCCATCGTCGAGCCGGTGTCGAGCTGGTTCATCTCCAGCGTCACCGGGCTTTGCAGCTTGGCCGCCGCGTCCTTCTTCGGTTTTGCCATCGATCGGCTCCTGACTGCGCTGTGGGCCCGAAGCATCATAGTCGCGCCGTCACGGCAGCCGCGTGCGGCTTTGCAGTGGCGGTGCTGGCAGGCTGCTCGGGTGAGCTGTCCACGCTCGACCCTGCCGGCCCGGCGGCGGCGTCGATCGCTCGGCTGTGGTGGGTCATGCTCGCCGGCTCTGCGGTCTTGTTCGCGCTGGTGTTGGGCTTGTTCGCCATGGCCTGGCTGCGCCCGGGTTTCGGCAGTTCGGTATCGCCACAGCGCTGGGTGCTGCTGGGCGGGCTGGCGCTGCCAGCGGTGGTGCTGATTCCGCTGGTGGGCTACGGTCTGATGGCCGGCGAACGGCTGTTGCCGCTGCCGTTCATGCAGCCGCCGCGCATCGAGGTGCAGGCCGAACGCTGGCGCTGGAGCTTCCGCTATCCCGACCACGGCGGGCTCGCCACCGAAGGCGTGCTGCACCTGCCCGCCGGCATGGCGGTGGACATCGTCGTCAGCAGCATCGACGTCATCCACTCGCTGTGGATTCCGCGGCTGGCGGGCAAGATCGACGTCATCCCCGGGCGCATCAACACGCTGCGCATCCAGGCCGACGCGCCCGGCCGCTACCAGGGGCAGTGCGCCGAGTTCTGCGGCCAGGAACACACGCGCATGCGCTTCGACGTGGTGGTGCACGCGCAGGCCGACTACGCGGCCGCGCTGGCGGCGGAGGCCAGCAAATGACCGCACCGGCCGATCCGCAGCGCCGCGGCACCGCACTGCGCCTGCACCGCGAGCTGTCGGCCATCTGGGGCAGTGGCACAGGCTGGCAGCGCCTGGCCTCGGTCAACCATTCGGTGATCGGCCTGCGCATGATGGTCACCGCGTTCTTCTTCTTCCTGGTGGCGGGCCTGCTGGGCATGCTGACGCGCGTGCAGCTGGCCACGCCCAAGGGCATGTTCATGGACGCGGGGACCTACAACCAGGTCTTCACGATGCACGGCGCGATGATGCTGTTCCTGTTCGCGATCCCGATGCTCGAAGGCGTGGCGGTGTACCTGCTGCCGAAGATGCTGGGCGCGCGCGACTTCGCCTTTCCCGCGCCTGACCGCCTACAGCTACTGGTGCTACCTGTTCGGCGCGTCGATCCTGCTCGGCTCGCTGATCCTCGGTGTCGCGCCCGACGGCGGCTGGTTCATGTACGTGCCGCTCAGCTCCAACACCTACACGCCCGGCGTCAATGCCGATGTCTGGCTGCTGGGCGTGACCTTCGTCGAGATCTCGGCCCTGAGCTTCGCCGTCGAGATCGTGGTGTCGATCCTGAAGATGCGCGCGCCGGGCATGTCGCTGGAGCGCATGCCGATCTTCGGCTGGTACATGCTGGTCACCGCGCTGATGATGCTGGTGGCCTTTCCGCCGCTGATCCTGGCGTCGATCCTGCTGGAGCTGGAGCGCGCCTTCGGCCTGCCTTTCTTCGACCCCACGCGCGGCGGCGACGCGCTGCTGTGGCAGCACCTGTTCTGGCTGTTCGGCCACCCCGACGTGTACATCATCTTCCTGCCGATGGCCGGCGCGCTGTCGGTGATGATCCCGGTGTTCGCGCGGCGCGAGCTGGTCGGCTACACGATGATCGTCGTCGCCATCGTCGCCATGGCCTTCCTCAGCTTCGGCATCTGGGTGCACCACATGTTCACGGTGGGCATCCCGCACCTGGCGCTGGCCTTCTTCTCGGCCGGCTCGGCCTTGGTCGCGGTGCCCACCGCCGTGCAGATGTTCGCCTGGCTGGCGACGCTGGCGCATGGCAAGCCGCGCTGGGACCTGCCGATGCTCTACATCTTCGGCTTCTTCTTCGTCTTCGTGCTGGGCGGGCTGACCGGCGTGATGCTCGCCATCGTGCCCTTCGACTGGCAGGCGCACGACACCTACTTCGTCGTCGCGCACCTGCATTACGTGGTCGCCGGGGCCTTTGCCTTCCCGCTGCTGGCCGCCCTGTACTACTGGCTGCCGCTGCTCACCGGGCGCAAGGCGGAGCCGCGGCTGGCGGTGCCGGCCTTCTGGCTGATCTTCGTCGGCTTCAACATGACCTTCTTCCTGATGCACCTGACCGGCCTGCTCGGCATGCCCCGGCGCATCTACAGTTACCAGGGCCATGAAGGCTGGACCGGCCTGAACCTGCTGTCGTCGGTGGGCGCCTTCATCATGACCATCGGCTTCGGCCTGCTGCTCATCGACCTGCTGGTGCAACTGCGCTACGGCCGCCGCTCGCGCCGCGACCCGTGGCAGGCGACGACGCTCGAATGGGCCATGCCGATGCCGCCACCGCCCTACAACTTCGCGTCGATCCCGCACATCGACACGCATGGCGACCGCCAGGCACCCGGCACGGTGGGCCCGGCGCTGGCGCGCGGTGAGGGCTACCTCGGCTTCACGCGCCACGGCTGGCAGGAGACGCTGGGCGTGCACATGACCAGCGGCGTGCCCGACCAGGTGATCGTGCTGCCGCGGCCGACCTACCTGCCGCTGTTCCTCGGGCTGGCGACCGCCACAGCGGTACTGGGCTTCCTGTTCAAGGCCTACTGGCTCAGCGCTGTCGCGGGCGGCGTCGTGGCGGCGCTGTTCGTCTACGGCGCGCAGCGCACGGGATTGCAGCGCGATATCGGGCCGCTGCCCATCGGCCGCGGCCTGAGCGTGCCGCCGCACACCGAAGTGCAGGGCGCCTTGCCGTGGTGGGCGCTGGTGTTCGCGCTGGTGGCCGATGGCACGCTGTTCACCTCGCTGATCTTCGGCACGCTGTACCTGTGGATCGCCGCGCCGCCCTGGCCGACGTCGATGCCACAACCCGATGTGGCGCTGGCGCTGGTTGCGATCGTCGCGCTGGCGGTTGCGGCGTTTGCTGCGCGTGGGTCGCTGCGTGCGCTGCGCGCCGAAGCTTCGTCATTGGGCTGGATGGCGCTGGCCGCGCTGGCGCTGGCCGGCTGCATCGCGGCTGTGGTCGTGCTCATCGGCGAGTTGCTGCCGCATCCACGCGAGCATGCGCTCGGTGCCACCGCGTCGGTGCTGCTCGGCTACGTGGTCGCGCATGCCGGCATCGGCCTGCTGCTCCTGCTCAGCAACCTGCTGCGCCTGCAGGGTGGCTGGGTGTCGCCGCGGCGTTCGACCGACCTGCGCCTGACGCGGCTGTGGCTCGACTACAGCGCCGTCACCGCGGTCATCGCCATCGGCCTGGTGCTGGCGCTGCCGTCGCTGGTGGCCATGCTGGGAGCGCGGCCGTGAGCGCGCAGGTCGTGCCGCCAAGCCGCCTGTGGCTGCTGGCGCTGGGTTATGGCATCTGGTGCAGCGCGTTGGTCCTGCTGTATGCGCTGCATGCACTGGGCTGCGCCTTCGCCTGGCCAAGCACTGCGCTGCGCATGGTGCTGGCGGTCGTGCTGTTCGCGCATCTGGTCGCCATTGGCTGGATGTGGCGCGCCTACGCAACGCGCAGTGCCGACGCCACGTACGGCGCGACCGGAAGCTTCTTCCATGCGGTCGCGTTGTGGACTCTGGCCACTGCCTTCGTCGCCACCGTGCTCACACTTGGCCCGACGCTGTTCCTCGCGATCTGCGTTTAGCGCCGGCGCGTTCAGCATTCGCAGCACCGTGGCGACGCGGCGCATGGACCGGTGCTCTGCGGCGCCGGCCTACCAGCGGCTCAGCGCCTCGCGCAGGCGCGACTTGACATCGTCGTTGGCAAAGCTGGCATCGATCGATGTGCGCGCCACGGCACGCACATCTTCATCGGACCACGCGAATTCATCGCGGCACAGCGCGTACTCGTGCTCCAGGCTGGTGTCGAGCAAGGCCGGGTCGTCGGTGTTGACCGACACGGCGACTCCGGCGCGCCGCAGGCGTTCGATCGGATGCCGCTTCATGGAGGGGTAGACGCCGAGCGTCAGGTTCGATGTCGGGCAGATGCCCAACGGAATCTGCCTGTCGACCAGCAAGGCCACGACACTCGGGTCCTCGATGGCACGCACCCCGTGATCGATGCGGTCGGCGCCGAGCAGCTCGATGGCGTCGCGCACGCCTTCGGGCCCGCTCGATTCGCCAGCGTGCACGGTGCGCTTGAGGCCTGCTGCTGCGGCGCGGCGGAAGGCCTCGGCAAATCGTGGCCCGGTGCGTCCGGCGGTGGCCTCGTTGCCGTCGATCGACAGCGCCACG
The DNA here is from genome assembly GCA_963743935.1 of uncultured beta proteobacterium. Classification (GTDB taxonomy): domain Bacteria; phylum Pseudomonadota; class Gammaproteobacteria; order Burkholderiales; family Burkholderiaceae_C; genus Rubrivivax. The sequence goes on from CAVURQ010000003.1 coordinate 181,561, forward strand.
ACACGCGGATGACGCAGCTGCGACCAGCGTGTCGACCAGTTCGGCCGCTGCGTCGGACGTCTGGGTGCGCAGCAGGCTCACGCACAGGCCGACCGGCGGCAAGCCCTCCTGCTCGGCGGCACGAAAGCCGGCATCCAGCGCATCGATCATTTCCGGCAGCCGCCCGTGCCAGGGCTTCCAGTGCGTCGGGTTGAAGATCAGGTCGCGCATAGCCCGCGCCGCTGGCAGCCAGCCGCTGGCTGAACGCATAGGCGGCCTGCGGCCAGTTCGTCGCGCGTGCGCACCAGGCCACAGGCCCAGTCGAGGAAGTGCAGGAAGTCGGCCAACCCTTCGAAGTGGAACAGGCGTCTCGCGCGGGCGCGGCATCGGCTCGCCGAACTTGCGTCGCCCATTGCTCCAGCAATGCGGCGTCGAAGCAGCCTTCGAGGTGCACATGGACTTCGGCCTTGGGTAGGGCGCGCAGCCGCTCGATGGCGGAAGAAGTGTGTGTCAAGGACGGTTCTCCATGAAAGCCTGATGCCGCGTGATGATGGCGTGCCGAACCACCAACGCCACGAGCGACAAACCCGGATTCTTCGTGATCGCCGTTCTTGCTGCCCAGGTTGTCGCCGCGCTTCCGAGGTGATTGCCTAACGCCAGCCGATGCCGCGGCCACCCACGCCCACACCGTGAAAGCCCGGGCCGACACCGCCGCCAGGGCCGATCCAGTCGATGAACAGCGCGACAGCACCGCCGGACTTGGGCATCTGGCCCTCGATCAGCTTGTAGCGGTAGACCAGGTCTTTGCCTTCGACCTTCGGCTCACTGATCTCGACGACGGTCAGCGTGTTGTCGCGCTGGCCGCTCTGGTACACCGACAGCGTGGCGTTCGGCGGGTCCTTGCTGAAGTTGTTCGGGCCGGCAGCGGCGGTCCATTCCTGCATGTAGGCCTGCGTCGTGAGGTGGCCCGCCTGTCGCACCGGCCGGTCGCTGAACCAGATGGTCTGTGGCGCCACGTTCACCAGGCGCAAGCTCTGGTCGTCTGCCTTGAGGCTTTCGGCGCTTTGCACGAACATCAGTTGCAGCTTGGCGTCGGCGGCAGCAGCGTGGGTCGGCAGACCCGCCAGCAGCGCGGTGCCCGTTGCTGCCATCAAGAGATTGCGTCTGGATTTCATGAGGGTTGCTTCCATCGGTGTGGCCAAAGGGCGCTCGGCGATCCGGGCGCGCTATTGCGTCATCTGGTTGAGGATCTTGGTCTTCGCCGCCTGGTAGTCCGCAGCGCTGATGAGCTTCTGGTCGTACAGCGACTGCAGCTCGGTGAGCTTCTGTTGCGGCGTCTTGGTCTGGCTGGCCTTGGCCTGGGCCGCGGCGGCCTCGGCTTGCTGCGCGGCCGCGGCGGATTGGGCGGCGGCCGCCTGTGCCGACTTTTCGGCGGCGGCCTGGTTGGCTGCGGCGGCGCTCGACTCGGCCGCGGCCGTGGTGGCCACCGCGGCGGTGGCAGCGCCGGCCACGAACACCGTGCGGCGCGCGGCGCGGCGCCACACGCCGAAGATGGCCCATGCCGGCTGTGTGGCCACCAGCAACGCCGCCCCCGCCAGCAGGCTGCGGCGCGGGAGCTTCGTCTTGAGTTCGGTCGGGTTCATGTGCGATCTCCTATGGCGTGGCGCGTCAGGGCTTGGTGCGCGTGTATTGAAGTTCCATCATCTTGAACATCTTCGTGCCCAGACCCATGCCCCACAGCTGCGTGACATGGCCGCCGTTTGCGCCGAGGCTCATGCGCAGTTCCAGCGGCGTCGGCTTGCCGGTGCTCGCGTTGATGATGCTGGCCTTCACCGTCGCGGACTTGCCGTCGGCGCTGAAGCCGCCGGTGTACAGCGTCACCGCGGTGCTGCCGTCGTCCATCCACGCCGCCTGGTAGTGCTTGGCGGCGTTGTCGTAGCCGATGTAGCCGATGGCGTTGAAGGCATCGGCCGAGGGGCCGCCGACCAGCATCGTCTGCACGAAGCGCTTGCCCAGCACCCACGTGCTCACGGCGCTGGCGCTGGTTTCGATCGGCGGCTTCGACGGGTCGACCCAGATGAGGACCCGGACGTCGAAGCTGCCGATCATCGGCTCGAGCCGCTTCTGGTAGTCGCCGGGCGTCATGGCGTTGTCCATCGCCCTGGCGACGGCAGCCGCCTTCGCCGAGGCCGACTTGCCGGCGTCCTGCGCGAACGCTGGGTTCGTCAGGGTGAGTGCGGTGCCCAACAGGGCCGCGATACGCTGAATCTTCATGGCTTTCCCTCCTTCACTTGTTGCGTGATGCGATGCCGATGCTTGCGTGGCCGAGCGCGCCAGCAGCGCGGCCAGCACGACGTGCAGCAGCACCGCGGGCCAGAGCAACACGCCGGTGGCTTCGCCGACCAGGCCGAGGTAGCCGAGATACAGCGCAGCTGCGGCGACGTAGAAGAACATGCCGATCCACGGCCTGCTCAGCCCGCAGGCCAAGGCCAGGCCGATCAGCGCGATGCCGCTGACACGGGCCACGACGACGGCGCATGCCCTGCAGTTCGCTGCCCAGCAGCAGTTGACCGACCAGCGACGGCACGACCAGCAGGCCCAGGCCCGTGGCCGCTTCGCCGATCGAGGCCAATGCGAGCGCCGCTTTCATCGATGCTCCTGCGTGACAAGGGCAGGCTTCAATTCGGGGCCCGCGCCACCGTCGCCGCCTTGCCCACGTCGGCCCGCGCCGGCGCATCGGGGATCAGCTTGAAAGTCAGCCGGTCGATGCTGCCGCTGAACTTGAAGGGCGGGTCGTAGCGGTACTCGACCAGCGCGACGCCGGTGCGCGTGTCCATGCCGACATCGAAGGTCTCGTCCTCGGGGAAGGTGATCGGCGTCGAGTTCTCCATCGACTTGCGCGCCACTTCCTTGCCGTCGACGATGAGCACGCCGGTGCCGCCCTTGCCCAGCCCGGGTTCGGCGGACTTGAAGTCGAAGACGATGGTGTGCTTGCCGGGGCCCGAGTTCCGGCCCGTCCCAGACCGTGCGCTTCAGGTTCAGCAGGTTGTAGAGGAACACCGGCTTGCCGCGCCGCACGCCGGCCACGCCCTTGCTCAGGAACAGGCCGTAGCCGCCGAAGCGCCCGCCATCGGTGACGATCATGCCTTCGGCGCCGCCCTTGGGAATCGTCACCTCGGCGGTGATGGTGAAGCTCTTGTTCAGGATGCTCGGCGCGCCGCTGTTGGGCACGCCGCTCAACGTGCCGCGATAGGTGAACTCGGTGCGCCCGGCCGTCAGGTTGGGGCGCGGCGTGTTCCAGCGCGTCAGCGACGAGTTGTCCAGCGGCAGCACGTCGTGCTTCGCGGCCTCCAGGTAGAACAGCTGCTGCAACTGCTGCAGCTTGTCCGGCATCTTCGCCGCCAGGTCGTCGAACTGCGTCGGGTCGTCCTTGACGTTGTACAGCTCCCACTTGTAGCCGGTGATCACGTCCGGCGCCGGCTTGGTGCTCAGCTCCCACGGCAGCGTCGCCGGCGTCGTCGCCGCGACCCAGCCCTCGTGGTAGATGGCGCGGTTGCCGAGCATCTCGAAGTACTGCGTGGTGTGTTTGGTCGGCGCGTCGGCGTTGGCCTTGTCCCAGGTGTAGGCCAGGCTCACGCCGTCCATCGGCCGCTGCTTGATGCCGTTCAGCGTCTCGGGCGCGGGGATGCCGGTGGCTTCCAGGATCGTCGGCACGACATCGATGAAGTGGTGGAACTGGCGGCGGATGCCGCCCGGGTCGCCGATGTGGCCGGGCCAGGAGATGGCCATGCCCTGCGCCGTGCCGCCGAAGTGCGAGGCCACCTGCTTGACCCACTTGAAGGGCGTGCTCATGGCCCAGGCCCAGGGCGCGGCGAAGTGCGGGAAGGTCTTGTCCGAGCCCCAGAACGGATACCACAGGAACTGCGCCGTGATCGGCACCTCGACGCCGTTGAAGGTGGTGAACTCGTTCGGCGTGCCGTTGAGCATGCCCTCGGCGCTGGCGCCGTTGTCGCCGCTGATGTAGATGATCAGCGTGTTGTCGAGCTGGCCCTGGTCTTCGACGGCCTGGATGACGCGGCCGATCTGGTGGTCGGTGTAGGCGAGGTACGCGCCGTAGACGTCGGCCTGCTTGATGAACAGGCGCTTCTGCTCGAAGTTCATCGAGTCCCACTCGGGCAGTTCCTTCGGCCAGGGCGTGAGCTTCGCGTCGGCCGGCATGATGCCCAGGCGCTTCTGGTTGGCGAAGATGGTCTCGCGCAGCTTGTTCCAGCCCTGGTCGAAGAGCTTCATGTCGCCGACCTTCTTGATCCACTCCGGCGTCGGGTGGTGCGGCGCATGGGTGCCGCCCGGCACGTAGTAGACGAACCACGGCTTTTCGGGCGCGATCTCCTTCAGCTCCTTGATGTACTGGATCGCCTCGTCGGCCATCGCCGTGGTCAGGTTCCAGCCGGCGTTGCCCTGGAACGGATAGATCGCGGTGGTGTTGCGGTACAGGTTCGGCTGCCACTGGCTGGCGTCGCCGCCGACGAAGCCGTAGAAGTATTCGAAGCCCATGCCGTTGGGCCACTGCTCGAAAGGCCCGGCCTGCGTGGCCTGGAACGACGGCGTGTTGTGGTTCTTGCCGAACCAGGACGTGGCGTAGCCGTTGTTCTTCAGGATCGCACCGACGGTGCCGGTTTCCTTGCGGATGATCGAGTCGTAGCCCGGGAAGCCGGTGGAGATCTCGCCGACCACGCCGAAGCCCGCGACGTGGTGGTTGCGCCCGGTGATCAGCGCCGCGCGCGAGGGCGAGCACAGCGAGGTCGAGTGCATGTTGGTGTAGCGCAGACCGCTCTTCGCGATGCGGTCCAGCGCCGGGGTCGGCACGACGCCGCCGAAGGTGCCGGGCGCGCCGAAGCCGGCGTCGTCGGTCATGATCAGCAGCACGTTGGGCGCCTTCTTCGGCGGCACCACGCGCGGCGCCCACCAGGACTTGGAGTCGGTGGCCTTCTGCTGGATCACGCCGCCGAACTTCGGGTCGGGCGGCGGCAGCTGCTGGCCGCTGATCGTGGTCGTGGCGCTGGGCGCGCCCAGCGTGCCGGTCACCTGCTGCGCCCAGGCCGAGCCCAGGCACGCAGCCGCTGCGATCGCCGCAGCCAGGCCATTGAAGCGTGCGTTCATCGTGTTTCTCCCCATCCGCTCAGTTCAGATCGCCGTCCGAGGCGCTGCACGATCGATGGCGGCGCCGATCGCCGACAGCAGCGCTTCGTCATCGACGGGCTTGCACAGGTAGGCTTTCGCACCCAGCCTCAGGGCACGCGTGCGCGACTCGGGTGTGTCGTGGCCGGTGATGACGACCACCGGAACCGCCGCATGGGCCACGGCCAGGGCATCCTGGACCTCGAAGCCGCTCATGCCGGGCATGTGCAGGTCGAGCACCACGCAGTCGGGCTCATGGTCTTGCACCGAACGCATGAACTCCGCGCCGGTGGCGAAGGTCTCGACGGCGAAGCCGGCCGAGCTGACGAGGCGCATCAGCGCCATGCGCACATCGGCGTCATCGTCGACCACGGCCAGCAGCGTTGCGTCGTTTTCTTTCACGACGGCACGCTATCTGCCGCGGCGACGACTTCCTACTGGACCTTGGTCCAGGTTTGCCGCGCCGGCTTGACGCTCAGCGCTCGGGCGGTGCGCCGATGCCGGCGCGTTCGGCCAGCTTCACCAGGTCCGCCACGACACGCACGCCCATCTTGCGCATCAGGTTGCCGCGATGGAACTTGATCGTCTTCTCGACCGTGCCCAGTTCGGCGGCGATCTGCTTGTTCAGGCGTCCGGCGACGATGTGCTCCAGCACCTGCCGCTCGCGCTCGGTCAGCGCCGCCAGGCACTGCGCGATGCGTTCGCGCTCTGCGCTGCCGCGGCGCCGCTGGCGGTCGGTGGCCAGGGCCTCGTGGATGGCGGCCAGCAGCTCGGTGTCGTCGACCGGCTTGGTCAGGAAGTCGGAAGCGCCGTGTTTCATGGCCTGCACGCTGGCCGCGATGTCGCCGCGGCCGGTGAGAAAGACGATCGGCAGCGCACTGGCCCGTTGTTCGAGCTCGCGCTGCAATTGCAGCCCGTTCAGGCCCGGCATCGCCAGGTCCAGCACCAGGCAGCCCGGCGCGTGGCGGTCGTGGCTGTCGAGAAACTGCTGGGCCGATGCGAAGCTGGCGACCTTCAAACCGGCCGACTCGAGCAGCCGCTCCATGGCCTTGCGCAGCTCCGGGTCGTCATCGACCAGGTAGATGGTCGCCTCGGGTTCTTCCATGGGCATCAGTCCCGGATCGCCGGCAGTTCGCAGTGCAGCGTGGCACCGATGTCCGCATTGTTGGTGGCCCAGAGCCGCCCGCCATGCGCTTCGACGATCGATCGGCAGATGGCCAGCCCCAGGCCCATGCCCTGCGCCTTGGCGGTGACGAAGGGTTCGAAGATGCGCTCCAGGTCCGCCGGCGGTATGCCTGAGCCCCGGTCGGCCACGCTGAATTCGACCCCGCCCTGCGCCGTGCCCTGCGTCGTGATGCGCAGCCGTCGGTCCGTCGGCCGGGCGTCCATCGCGTCGAATCCGTTCATCATCAGGTTCAGCAGCACCTGCTGCAGCTGGTTGCGGTCGCCGTTGACGGCCGGCAGCGCAGCGGCCAGGTCGGTATCGACCCAGACTTCGCGGTTCAGCAGGTCGCTGCGCATCAGGCGCAACGACTCCTCGACCACGTCGTTGATGTCCAGGCGGTGATATTGAGCCTGTTCCTTCCTGAGCATGGACCGCAGACGCTGGATCACCGAGCGCGCACGGTGATCGCTCTTCACGATGTCGGACAGGATGTCGCCGAGCTGATCGACACGCGGCGGGCTCTGCGCCAGGTAACGCTGTGCCGCCTGGGCGTTGCTCAGAATGGCCGCCAGCGGCTGGTTCAGCTCGTGGGCCAGTGACCCGGACAGCTCGCCCAGCATGGCCACCCGCGACAGGTGTGCGAGCTCGTCGCGCTGGCGCGCCGTGGCTTGTTCCAGCTGCCGCCGGCCCGTGATGTCGACCACCGATGCCAACACGAATCGGCCCGCGTCGGTCGTCATCGGACTGAGCGCCACCTCCACAGGGAACTCGCTGCCATCCTTGCGACTGGCGAACAGTTCGCGGCCGGCGCCCATCGCACGGGTCTGCGGGTTCGTCGCATAAAGCGCGCGCAGGCCGGCGTGCGCGCCGCGCAAGCGTTCGGGAACCAGCCGGTCGACCGGCATGGCCACCAGCTCGGCGCGCGTATGGCCGAACAGGCCTTCCGCCTGCGCATTGGCCAGCGCGATCGCGCCCTTGTCGTCGACCAGAAGGATCGCGCTCGGCACGGCTTCGACCACCGCGCGGAAACGCATCTCGCTGGCGCTCAGGCGCGACGCCAGCTGTGCCGCCGCGATCAGGTCCCAGCCCAGTTCGTAGCCCATGGCCAGCACGATCACGAAGAAGCCCGGCATGACGATCGTCGGTGCATGCACCAGCCCCAGCGTGGTCAACGCGGCGAAGCCCGCGACCGCGGCAATGCAGACGACGACGCCGCCGCCGACCACGACCGCGCGGCGACGTGCATCGGCACCGCCGCGGCGCCACAGCGTGATGGAGGCGCCGATGACGAAGGCAGCGAGCACCAGGTTGCCGGTCTGCGGCACGATGGCCAGGGGGTTGGCGATGCCCACAGGGCCGGTGACGATCACACCTCCCCACAACATCAGCGGGTCCAGCGCAGAGACTTCGGAGAAGTTGATGTTCACGCCGGTGCTGAAGTTCAGCGCCAGCGCGACCAGGCGCAGGCCGGTGGCCGCCCAGGCGAGCCAGAGACTGCCGGCATCGAAGTGGAAATAGACGAACCAGACGATGGACAGCACGAACATCGCCAGCGGTACGTGCGCCCAACGCAGCATGGTGGCGTAGGCGGCGGGCGACGGCGAGTGCATCATCGCCAGTTCGAAGGCACCGAAGGCTGTGGCCGAGACCGCGAGCGCGAAGAACAGCAGGTGGGCGACTTGCGATTTCTGCTTGAACCAGACGAAGAGATGGACGATGCCGAGCGTCAGGCTCGCTGCGGACATGCCGACCCAGACAACCTCGACCCAGTTCATGCGGCCGCACTATAGGCGGCGAGTCGGGGCGTGAGATCGGGGCCAAGGGATCGCCCCGGTTTCCCAGGCCCTGCGAGCTTGCACAATGCGCCGCATGAGCCACGACGACACCATCGTTCCGTTCCGCATCGAGGCCAGCGACGAGCAGCTGGCCGACCTGAAGCGCCGGCTGCTCGCCACGCGCTGGCCCGACAAGGAGCCCGTGGCCGACTGGTCGCAGGGCATGCCGCTGGCCTACACGCAGGAGCTGTGCCGCTACTGGGCCGACGGCTACGACTGGCGTGCGCGCGAGGCGCGGCTGAACCGCTTTGCGCAGTTCATGACGCGCATCGACGGCGTGGACATCCACTTCATCCACGTGCGCTCGAAGCATGCCGATGCGCTGCCGCTGGTGATGAGCCACGGCTGGCCGGGCTCGATCGCCGAGTTCCACAAGGTCATCGAGCCGCTGACCGACCCCACCGCGCATGGCGGCCGTGCGGAGGACGCCTTCCACCTGGTGTGCCCGGCGCTGCCGGGTTACGGCTTCTCCGGCAAGCCCACCGAAGCCGGCTGGAGCGTGGAGCGCATCGCCCGCGCCTGGAGCGTGCTGATGCCGCGGCTGGGCTACGCGAAGTACGTGGCGCAGGGCGGCGACTGGGGTTCGATGGTCACCACCGCCATCGGCCTGCAGGACCGCGCGCAGTGCCTGGGCATCCACCTGACGATGCCGATCGTCGCGCCCGACCCGACGACGATGTCCGATCTGACGCCGGCCGAGAAGTCGGCGCTGGCCGGGTTGAAGAAGTACCGCGCCGAAGGCTCGGCCTATGCGCGCCAGCAGGGCACGCGGCCGCAGACGCTGGGCTACGGCCTGGCCGATTCACCGGCCGGCCAGGCGGCCTGGGTGATCGAGAAGTACCAGGCCTGGATGGACTGCGACGGCCACCCCGAGAACGTGCTGACCCGCGACGAGCTGCTCGACCAGGTGATGCTGTACTGGCTGCCCAACAGCGCCACCTCGTCGGCGCGGCTGTACTGGGAGAGCTTTGCCAAGGTCAACCGCGACAGCGTCGAGGTGCCCACCGGCATCAGCCTGTTCCCGAAGGAGATCTTCCGCAGCTCGCGGCGCTGGGCCGAACAGCGCTTCAAGAACATCATCCACTGGCGCGAGTTCGACCAGGGCGGCCATTTCGCCGCGCTGGAGCGGCCCGACGTGCTGGTGGACGAGATCCGCACTTGTTTCCGGCCGCTGCGCCAAGCCTGAGGACCCGACATGCAGATCAACTTCGGCCAGTTCCTGCGCCGCCGCGCCTTCCTCAGCCCGCAGGCTCGAGGCCACGGTGGAGCCTTCGGCCGCACGGCCGGCGCCTGAACTTTGGCGAACTCAACGCTGCGCTGCAACCGGGTCGCGCATGCGCTGCTGGCGCGCAGGCGTGAAGCCGGGCGATCGCGTGGCGCTGCTGATGATGAACGGCGCCGAGTTCATCGAGAGCTTCTTCGCGGTGGCGAAGATCGGCGCGGTCAACGTGCCGCTGAACTGGCGGCTGGTGGCCGACGAGCTGGAATTCATCCTCAAGGATGCGGGCGCCACCGTGCATGCTGTATCGACGAAGGCTTCGCGCCGGTGGTCGCCGAGCTGCAGCGCCGCGGCGAGCGCACCGACCTGCGTCGCTGGGTGCAGGTCGGCGGCACGCCGGCCGCCTTCGCCGTGGGCTACGACGCGTGGATGGGCGCGGCAGGCCAGCGACGAGCCCGAAGCGGCCGGCTTCGACGACGACCTGCTGTTCATCATGTACACCTCGGGCACCACCGGCTTGCCCAAGGGCGTGATGCACACGCACCGCACGGTGCTGTGGGCCATGCTCACGCTGTCGGCCACCGCCGACCTGGGCTACAAGGACCGCTTCCTGCTGTCGCTGCCGCTGTTCCACGTCGGCGCGCTGACGCCGGCGATGGGCAGCGTCTACCTGGGCGCCACGCTGGTGATCCTGAAGGCCTTCGACCCGAAGCTGTCGTGGGAGCTGATCCGCGACGAGAAGGTCAGCTGCACGCTGATGGTGCCGGCGATGCTGCAGTTCATGCTGGCCACCTACGACAAGGCGACGCACGACGCCAGCAGCCTGCGCTGGTGCATGAGCGGCGCCGCGCCGGTGCCGGTGAACCTGATCAAGACCTATGCCGACATGGGCGTGGAGGTGCACCAGGTCTATGGCCTGACCGAAAGCTGCGGCCCGGGCTGCCTGATCCTGGGCGAGGACGCGATGTCGCGCGCCGGCTCCACCGGCCGCGCCTACTTCCACACCGACGTGCGCGTCATCGACATCGACGGCCGCGACTGCGCGCCGGACGAACCCGGCGAGGTGCTGATCCGCGGCGCGCACAACATGGTCGGCTACTGGAAGCGCCCCGACGCCACCGCGCAGGCGCTGCGCGAGGGCTGGCTGCACACCGGCGACATCGGCACGATGGACGCGGAAGGCTTCGTCACCATCCGCGACCGCATGAAGGACATGCTGATCTCCGGCGGCGAGAACGTCTACCCGGCCGAGGTGGAGAACATGCTGCTGTCGCACCCGGCCGTGGCCGATGCGGCGGTGATCGGCCTGCCGTCGCCCAAGTGGGGCGAGGTGCCGCTGGCGGTGCTGGTGCTGAAGAAGGAGCAGTCGCTCGACGAGGCGGCATTGATCGCCTGGTGCCAGGGCAAGCTGGCCAGCTTCAAGCTGCCGAAGGCGGCCGTGTTCCTGGCCGAGATCCCGCGCAACCCGAGTGGCAAGATCCTGAAGCGTGTGCTGCGCGAGCGCTTCCAGGACACGGTGCGCGTGGCGTAGCCGGGCCTCGTCTGGTCCGCTTGAAGCGCGCTCGGGATTCCGGCTCAGTCCTGCGACAGGAAGGCCGGTATGCGCAGGCCGTTGCGCACGGCTTCGTCCATCGCGGCTTCGGACTTGCGAATCGCCGGCAGTCGCGCGATCACCTCTTCCAGCCGTGCCTGCGGCACCACCACCACACCGTCGGCGTCGGCCACGATGACATCGCCGCTGGCGACAGGGTGCCCACCGATGGTGACCGCAAAGCCCACCGTGCCGGGGCCGCTGCGCGCCGGCGAATTGGGCGTGACACCGACGCAATAACAAGGCAGGCCGACCGCGCGGATGCCGGGCAGGTCGCGCACGCAGCCGTCGGTGATGAAGCCCACCGCGCCGCAGTTGCGCGCCATGCCGAGCACCAGGTCGCCGGTGATGGCGCAGCCGGTGTAGCCGCCCGTCGCGGCGACCAGCACATCGCCCGGCTGCACCACCGGCAGCGCGGCCACCAGCGCCAGGTTGTCGGCGCGGGCCGGCATCGCAGGTCAGCGCCACGCCGCAGCAGGCGGCCTGCTCGGCGATCGCGGGTTTGATGCGATAGTCGAGCGCGCCGCTGCCGCCCAGCGCATCGACAATGAAGCCGGTGGGTGTGCCGCGCAGCGCGTCGACCAGCGCCGCGGCAGGACGCGAGATGGGCCGATGTTGGATGCGGGGGGCTTCGTCGATCATGGGCGTGTCCTTGCAGTGGCGCTTGCGCCGTGAGAGGGCGATGGTATCCACAGCCACCGCACACGTTTGAAACTCCACCGCGACGAGGCTCGATGTCTGCCGAATCACCCACCCTGCGCCAGCCCAGCATCCACCTGATGCGCGAGGCCGCGCGCAGGCGCTTGCCGCAGTCGGTGTTCGACTTTGCCGACGGCGGCGCCGAGGACGAAACGACGCTGCGGCGCAACGAGGCCGCCTTCCAGCGCTACGCTTTCCTGCCGCGACCGCTGCAGGGCGCGGCCACGCGCGACCAGTCGGTGACGCTGTTCGGCCAGACGCTGCCCACGCCCGTGATCATCGGCCCGACCGGTCTGGCGGGCTTGTTCTGGCCGCGCGGAGAGATCGTTTCGGCGCAGGCGGCTGAGGCGGCTGGGACGGTGTACTGCCTGAGTCATGGCTCGGTGTGTTCGATCGAAGAGCTGGCCGCGGTGCACCGCGGCTTGCGCTGGATGCAGGTCTTCATCTACCGTGACCGCGGCTTCACGCGCGAGCTGACGCAGCGTGCCCATGACGCCGGTTGCCAGGCCTTGGTGCTGACCATCGACAACCAGTTGCTGGGCAAGCGTGAACGCGATGTGGCCAACGGCTTTTCGATCCCGCCGCGCTTCACGCCGCCGCAGTGGCTGGGCATGGCCTCCAAGTGGCGCTGGGCCTGGTCGATGCGCAACGAGCTGCGCACGCCTGACCTTCGGCAACTATGTTCGCGCCGGGTCGAGCGAATCGCTGGCCACACTCGCCGGGCGCATGGGCTCCTTGCTCGACCCCGGCATGCAATGGGAGGACGTGGCGCAGTTGCGCGCGCAGTGGCAAGGGTCGCTGCTGCTGAAGGGCGTGCTGCACCCGGCGGAGGCGCGGCGCGCGCTGGAACTCGGCGTCGATGGACTCATCGTCTCCAACCACGGCGGCCGCCAGCTCGACGGCGCCAGCAGCTCGCTCGAGGCGTTGCCGGCGATCGTCGATGCGGTGCAGGGCCGCGTGCCGGTGCTGATGGACGGCGGCGTCCGTCGTGGCGCGGACGTGGTCAAGGCGATCATGCTGGGGGCCCATGCGGTGCTGATCGCGCGCCCGCAACTCTGGGGCCTGGCCGTGGCGGGCCAGGCCGGCGTGGCGCATGTGCTCGAGATCTACCGCTCGGAGATCGACCGGGTGATGGGGCTGCTCGGCGCACCGAATCTGGATGCGCTGCGCCGGCTCGACATGTTGGTCGACCGAGGCGAAGACCCTGCGCGGCCTGCGCAGGGTCGAGAGGGCCCAGGGCGGACGTGAGCGCCGCCCCGGGCCGGCACCGTCACGCGCTTGGCGTGCTGGTAGGCGGCGCGCTCGAACTTCTCGTAGGCGTCCATGAAGCGCGGTTCGACGAAGGGCAGCGACTGCGTCATCAGCACGCCGGCCAGGCCCGCCGACGGGTCGAACCAGTAGTGCGTGTTGAGCACGCCTGCCCAGGCCTGCGAGCCGGCGTGGCGCATGCCGGGGATGTCCTCGTCGAAGCGCATGAAGGCCATGCTGTGCGACTTGCGCTTGCCCGGGAAGAACTCGGTATCGGCGGTGACCGGCGGCGCCGCGGTCTTCAGGCAGGGAATCGGCGTGTTGCCGATCTGGTTGGCGAGCATCGATGTGAGTCCCGCCTCGCTGAGGATGCGCTTGCCGTCGAGCGCGCCCTTGTTCAGGTACATGCGCAGGAAGCGCATGTAGTCGGGCGCGGTGGAGTACAGCGCATGGCCCATGCCGTAGAACTCGGGCTTCGACGGTGGCGCCAGCTCGAAGTCGGCGAACTTGCCGTCCTCGCCGCGGATCTTCACGCCGGCCAGGCGCGCCGCCATGTGCGGCTCGACCTCGAAGCGCGTGTCGGGCATGCCCAGCGGGTCGAAGATCTCCTCCTTGCAGAACTGGTCGATGCGCCGGCCGTCGATCTTCTCGACCATGCGGCCGAGCCAGTCGATGCCGATGCCGTAGTCCCAGCGCTCGCCGGGCTCGAACAGCAGCGGGTAGTTCATCGCCACCTTCAGCCCGGACAGGATGGTCGGCGCGCCGGTGGCTTCCATGTAGCGCGGCATGTCGGTGTTCCAGAACTCGTAGGTCAGGCCCGAGGTGTGCGTCGCCAGGTGCCGCGCCGTGGCCTTGACCTTCGGTGCGCGCAGCTTCGGCTTGCCGTCGGCGCCGAAGCCTTCCAGCAACGGGATCTCGGCGAATTCCGGCAGCACGCTTTCGACTGTCGTGTCGGGCTTGAGCTGGCCGCGGTCCATCAGGATCATTGCCGCGGTGCTGCCCACGGCCTTGGTCATCGAGAAGATGCGGAACACCGTGTCCTGCGTCGCCGCCTGACCGGCGCTGCGCTCGCCGGCCGCGCCCGACCAGGTGACGCCGCCGGCGTTGGCGGTCATCGCGACCGCAAAGGGGAGGTCCTGCCGTGCGACGGCGCCTTCGATGACCTGATTCAGTGCTGACATCCTTCGTCTCCTGTGACTTGAGGCGCCTGTGGGATTGCCGGCGCCCTGGGCCGTTTCATGCTACGGCCGACGCGGGGCTTGTGCATCAGGGTCTTGCCCGAAAGAATGCGCTGCGCCTGTCGATTGCCGATGGGCTGATGCGTCGTGTGCTTGTAAACACAACCGATGAGGAGATTGCATGAACTACATCGACGGATTTGTCGCCGCCGTGCCCACGGCCAAGAAGGCGGTCTACCAGCGCCATTGCCAGGACATGGGCGCGGTGTTCAAGGAACACGGCGCACTCGCCGTCGTCGATGCCTGGGGCGACGACGTGCCCGAAGGCAAGCTCACGTCGTTCACGATGGCGGTGAAGCGCGAGCCCGACGAGGCCGTGGTCTTCGGCTGGATCGTCTGGCCGTCGCGCGAGGTGCGCGATGCGGCGTGGGCCGCCGTGATGGCCGACCCGCGCATGAAGGACCAGGCGCCGCCCTTCGACGGCAAGCGCATGATCTACGGCGGCTTTCAGACGATTGCTCAGTCCTGAGACCGGAGCCGCTCGAAGCGGCGTCGCAGGCTCGAGGCTCGCTCTTAGCGGCCTGCGGCGGCGATGAAGTCGATGGTTGCCGCGATCACTTTCTCAGGCTGGTCACGGTGCGGCGAATGGCCGCAGTCGCTCAGTTCGAGCAGTTGCGCCGCCGGCACGCGGCGCTGGATGCGGCGGATCTGTTCCAGCGTGCCGTACTCGTCGTCCACGCCCTGGATGGCCAGCAACGGGCAGCGGATCGCCTCCAGCTCGGCCTCGATGTTCCAGGCGCGGAAGGCCGGGTCCAGCCAGATGTCGTTCCAGCCCCAGAAGGCCGAGTCCACGTCGTCGTGATGTCGCGCCAGGCGCTGCGGCAAGTCGGTGCCGGCAAAGGCTTCGCGCGTGCGCTGCGATGCTCTGCACCGACACGTCCTCGACGAAGACATGCGGCGCCAGCACCACCGCGCCGGCCACCGCATCGGGGAAGCGCGCCGCATGCAGCAGCGCGATCGAGCCGCCGTCGCTGTGGCCGAACAGCCAGGGCGGATCGGTGATGCCCAGCGCGTGCCGCAGCGCCGGCAGCAGCTCGTGCGCCTGGCGGTGCATGAAGTCCACGCCCCAGCGCTCGTCGCTCGCGCGCGGCGTCGAGCGGCCGTAGCCGGGGCGCGAATACACCAGGCCGCGGAAGTCGCCCGCGTCGCACAGCCGCTGCGGAAAGTCGCGCCACATCGAGCGCGAGCCCAGGCCCTCGTGCAGGAACAGCAGCAGCGGCCGGCCGGCGCGCTCGCGGCCGATCCATTCGATGCTCGATGCGCACGCGCTGGCCGCGCCAGTCGAGTTCGACGAACTCGACCGTCATGCCGACTTCGTCTCCTGCTCGCGCAGCTTGAAGCGCTGGATCTTGCCGGTGGCCGTCTTCGGCAGCTCGGCCACGAACTCGATCTGCCGCGGGTACTTGTAGGGCGCCAGCTTGTCCTTGACGAAGGCCTTCAGCTCGGCCTCGGTGGCGCGTCGGCTGCCGGGCTTGAGCACGACGAAGGCCTTGGTCTTGGTCAGGCCTTCGCCGTCGATCACGCCGATCACCGCGGCTTCCAGCACCGCCGGGTGCATGCACCAGCGTGGCTTCGACCTCGAAGGGCGAGACGTAGATGCCGCTGACCTTGAGCATGTCGTCGCTGCGCCCGCCGTAGGTGTAGCTGCCGTCGGCATTGCGGATGTACTTGTCGCCGCTCTTCGTCCAGCCGCCCTGGAAGGTCTCGCGCGTCTTGGCGCGGTTGCCCCAGTACATCATCGCCGCCGACGGGCCGCGGATGTACAGGTCGCCGGGTTCGCCGTCGGGCACGGCCAGGCCGTCGTCGCCGCGCAGCTCGATGTCGTAGCCCGGCACCGGCCAGCCGGTGCTGCCGTAGCGCACCTTGCCCGGCTGGTTGGACAGGAAGATGTGCAGCATCTCGGTGGAGCCGATGCCGTCGATGATGTCCACGCCGAAGTGGCGCTTGAAGCGCTCGCCGATCTCCGCCGGCAGCGCCTCGCCGGCCGAGGACACCAGGCGCAAGGCCACCTGCGTCCTTTGCCGGCAGGTTCGGCGAGGCCAGCATGCCGGCAAAGCCGGTGGGTGCGCCGTAGAACACGGTGGGTTTGCACGTTGCCGACGCCGCCGGTCCAGCGCTTGAAGGTGGCGTCGGGTGTGGGCCGCTCAGCCATCAGCAGCGTGGTCGCGCCCACGCTCATCGGGAAGCTCAGCGCATTGCCCAACCCGTAGGCGAAGTACAGCTTGGCGGCGGAGAAGCACACGTCGCTCTCTTGCAGGCCGAGCACGCCCTTGCCGTAGAGCTCGCAGGTCCAGTAGGGGTTGGCCTGCGAGTGCACCGTGCCCTTGGGCCGGCCGGTGGAGCCCGACGAATAGAGCCAGAAGCCCGGGTCGTCGGGGCCGGTGGCCGCCGGCTTGGCCAGCGCCGGCTGGGCGGCGACGAAGGCCTCGAACTCCACCTCGTTGGCGTGCAGCGGCGCGATCGGTTGTGAAACGATGACCTTGCCCACCTCGTGGTCCGACTTGACCATCGCTGCGGTCAATGCCGGCAGCAACGCGCCCGACACCAGCACCGCCTGCGCACGCGAGTGCTCCAGCATGTAGGCGTAGTCGTCGGCGTTGAGCAGCGTGTTCACCGCCACCGGCACCAGCCCGGCGTAGATCGCGCCCAGGAAGCTCACCGGCCAGTGGTTGCCGTCCAGCATCAGCAGCAGCACGCGTTCCTCGCGCCGCAGGCCCAGGGCGCGCAGTCCGGCGGCCAGCGCGGCGCACGCGCTCGTCCAGTTCGCCGTAGCTGAGCACACCCGAGTCGTCGATGAAGGCCGCCTTGTCGGCGCGCCCGGCGTTCAGCTGCAGCAGGTGCTGCGCGAAGTTGAAGCGCTCGCCCGGAGCGGGGATGTGGTCGGGAAGGGTCACGGCGTGTCTCCTGCGTGGCTGCGACGTCGGCGCACTTGATTGATGGTCGAATATGAATTATTGTGCGTACAAGAACGATAGATCTGAAGCCTCATCATGTCAAGCACAATACTGCATATGCCCTGGCTTGCTCAGACCGAACCGGCCGCGGAGGCTGAGGACAAGAACCCCTTCCTGGTCGGGCCTGGGCGAGCGCGTGCGCGCACTGCGCTCGCGCCGCGGCATGACGCGCCGCGCGGTGGCGCTGGCAGCCGATGTGTCCGAGCGCCATCTGGCCAACCTGGAATACGGCATCGGCAACGTCTCGGTGCTGGTGCTGCTGCAGGTGGCGGGTGCGCTGCAATGTTCGCTGGCCGAACTGATCGGCGACGTCACCACGCGCTCGCCCGAATGGCTGCTGCTGCGCGAGATGCTCGAGCACCGCGACGAGGCCACGCTCAAGCGCGTGCGCGTGGTGGTGGGCGAGATGCTCGGCATGGGCGGCGCCAGCGAAGGCAAGGGCGCGCGCAGCCCGCGCGTGGCGCTGGTGGGCCTGCGCGGCGCCGGCAAGTCCACGCTGGGCCAGCGTCTGGCCGACGACCTGGGCTTCCCCTTCGTCGAGCTGAGCCGCGAGATCGAGAAGTTCGCCGGCTGCAGCGTCAACGAGATCCAGTCGCTGTACGGGCAGAACGCCTACCGCCGCTACGAGCGCCGCGCGCTGGAAGAGGCGATCCAGATCTACCCCGAAGCGGTGATCGCCACGCCCGGCGGCCTGGTGTCGGACGCCGCCACCTTCAACCTGCTGCTGGCGCACTGCACGCACGGTGTGGCTGCAGGCCGCGCCCGAGGACCACATGAAGCGCGTCGCCGCCCAGGGCGACCTGCGGCCGATGGCGGCCAGCAAGGAGGCGATGGAAGACCTGAAGGGCATCCTGGCCGGCCGCGCTGCGTTCTATTCGAAGGCGGAAATGCGGCTGGACACCAGCGCGCAGCCGCTGGAGCCCACCTTCCAGGCGCTGCGCAGCATGGTGCGCAAGGCGCTGCAGATGCCGGCTTGAAATGATATGCATAAAAATGCATGCAATCGCTTGACATCAATGAACATGCATTATGATGCGTGCACTGCACACCCGAACTGAAGGAGACCCGCCGTGAGCACTGTCCCCCGCGTCGACTACCAGACCGACCCCTCGCGCTACAAACACTGGAAGCTCAAGTTCGAAGGCCCGGTCGCCACGCTGGGCGCCGACTTCGACGAGAACGGCGGCATCGCTCCCGGCTACAAGCTCAAGCTCAACAGCTACGACCTGGGCGTGGACATCGAGCTCAACGACGCCATCAACCGCATCCGCTTCGAACACCCCGAAGTGCGCACCGTGGTCGTCACCAGCCTGAAGGACAAGGTCTTCTGCTCGGGCGCCAACATCTTCATGCTCGGCGTCAGCAGCCATGCGTGGAAGGTGAACTTCTGCAAGTTCACCAACGAGACGCGCAATGGCCTGGAGGACTCTTCCGCGAACAGCGGCTTGAAGTTCCTGGCCGCCGTCAACGGCTCCTGCGCCGGCGGCGGCTATGAGCTGGCGCTGGCCTGCGACGAGATCATCCTGGTCGACGACCGCAGCAGTTCGGTGAGCCTGCCCGAGGTGCCGCTGCTGGGCGTGCTGCCCGGCACCGGCGGGCTGACGCGCGTCACCGACAAGAGGCACGTGCGCCACGACCTGGCCGACATCTTCTGCACCACCACCGAAGGCGTGCGCGGGCAGAAGGCCAAGGACTGGCGGCTGGTCGACGACATCGCCAAGCCGGGGCAGTTTGCGGCCAAGGTGCAGGAGCGTGCATTGCAACTGGCGGCGCAGAGTGACCGTCCTGCCGGTGCCAAGGGCGTGGCGCTGACGCCGCTGCAGCGCACGATCGAAGCCGACGCGCTGCGCTATCAGCATGTCACGGTGCAGATCGACCGCAGCAAGCGCGCCGCCACCTTCACGGTGAAGGCGCCCACTGGGGTGCAACCCGCCGACATCGCCGGCATCGAGGCGGCCGGCGCCGCCTGGTACCCGCTGCAGCTGGCGCGCGAGCTGGAAGACGCCATCCTGTCGATGCGCACCAACGAACTCGACATCGGCATCTGGCTGATCAAGACCGAAGGCGATGCCGCCGCAGTGCTGGCGATGGACGCCACGCTGCAGGCGCACCGCGAGCACTGGCTGGTGCGCGAAACCATCGGGCTTGCTGCGCCGCAGCTTCAGCCGGCTGGACGTGTCGTCGCGCAGCCTGTTCGCGCTGATCGAACCCGGCTCCTGCTTCGCCGGCACGCTGCTCGAACTGGCGCTGGCCTGCGACCGCAGCTACCAGCTGGTGCTGCCCGACGAACCCGAGCGCGCGCCGAACATCACCGTCGGCGATCTCAACTTCGGCAGCTACCCGATGGTCACCGGCCAGAGCCGGCTGCAGCGCCGCTTCTACGACGAGCAGCCGGCCCTGGAAGCCGTGCGCGCCAAGGCGGGTCAGGCGCTCGACGGCGACGCCGCGCTGGCGCTGGGCCTGGTGACCAGCGCACCCGACGATATCGACTGGGCCGACGAGACGCGCATCGCCATCGAGGAGCGCGTGGCCATGAGCCCCGATGCGCTGACCGGCATGGAAGCCAACCTGCGCTTCAATGGCCCGGAGAACATGTTCACCCGCGTCTTCGGCCGCCTGACCGCGTGGCAGAACTGGATCTTCCAGCGCCCCAATGCGGTGGGAGAGAAGGGCGCACTCAAGGTCTACGGCAAGGGCGAAAAGTCCGCCTTCGACTGGAATCGTGTTCTAGACCCGGAAATCCCATCGATGAGCAGCATCAACTACAGCGAGAAGATCCCCAACAACGTCAACCTCAGCGAGGACCGCACGCTGCAGCGCGCGCTGGAGCAGTGGCAGCCCAACTTCCTGAGCTGGTGGGACGACATGGGCCCCGAAGGCAGCACCGACAGCGAGGTCTACCTGCGCACGGCCGTCAGCGTCGACCCGCAGGGCTGGGCGCAGTTCGGCCACGTGAAGATGCGCGACTACCGCTGGGGCGTCTTCCTGAACCCGGGCGAACAGGACCGCAAGATCCACTTCGGCGACCACCTGGGCGAAGCCGCCTGGCAGGACGTGCCCGGCGAGCACCGCGCCAACCTGCGCCGCATCATCGTCACGCAGGGCGACACCGAGCCGGCCAGCGTGGAGCAGCAGCGCCACCTGGGCCTGACCGCGCCCAGCATGTACGACCTGCGCAACCTCTACCAGATCAACGTGGAAGAAGGCCGCCACCTGTGGGCCATGGTGTACCTGCTGCACAAGCATTTCGGCCGCGACGGGCGTGAAGAAGGCGAAGCCCTGCTGGAGCGCCGCAGCGGCCAGCAGGACAACCCGCGCATCCTGCAGGCCTTCAATGAAGAAACGCCCGACTGGCTGGCCTTCTTCATGTTCACCTACTTCACCGACCGCGACGGCAAGTTCCAGCTGTGTGCGCTGGCCGAGAGCAGCTTCGACCCGCTGGCGCGCACCACCAAGTTCATGCTCACCGAAGAGGCGCACCACATGTTCGTGGGCGAAAGCGGCGTGTCGCGCGTGATCCAGCGCACCTGCGCGGCGATGAACGAGCTGAAGACCGACGACCCGGCCAAGCTGCGCGCCGCCGGCGTGATCGACCTGCCCACGATCCAGCGCTACCTGAACTTCCACTTCAGCGTGACCATCGACCTGTTCGGCGCCGACCAGTCCAGCAATGCCGCCATCTTCTACAGCACCGGGCTGAAGGGCCGCTTCGAGGAAGGCAAGCGAGCCGACGACCACGTGCTCAAGGGCCAGACCTACAAGGTGCTCGAAGTGCAGGGCGGCCAGCTGGTCGAGAAGGAAGTGCCGATGCTGAATGCACTGAACGAGGTGCTGCGCGACGACTTCATCAAGGATTCCGTGGCCGGTGTCGGGCGCTGGAACAAGGTGATCGAGAAGGCCGGCATCCCCGTGCGACTGACGGTGCCGCACAAGGCCTTTCACCGCAACATCGGCGCGCTGGCCGGCGTGAAGGTGTCGCCGGACGGGCGCGTGGTGAGCGAGGCTGAATGGAGCGCGAATGTCGATCAGTGGCTGCCCAGCGGAACGGACCGCGCGTTCGTCGCCGGGCTGATGGGCCGCGTGGTCGAGCCGGGCAAGTTTGCCAACTGGATCGCGCCGCCGATGATGGGCATCAACCGCCAGCCCGTGGACTTCGAGTACGTCCGGTTCAATTGATCCACCCCCGAAGCGGCTTCGCCGCTCCCCCTCAAGGGGGCACCGCCAGCGGCCCGGCAAAGCCGGTTCCGCGGCGGTTGCTCGGTCAGTGGCCTGCTACGGAGTATTGAATTGAACGTCCCAGCCGAAGCGATCGTCATCAAGCAGCACCTGATAGACCCCGAGATCTGCATCCGCTGCAACACCTGCGAATCGGTGTGCCCGGTGGGTGCGGTCACGCACGACTCGCGCAACTACGTGGTCGATGCGGACAAGTGCAACCTGTGCATGGCCTGCATCCCGCCGTGCCCCACCGGCTCGATCGACAACTGGCGCAGCATGCCGCGCATCAAGGCCTATTCGGTCGAGGAGCAGTTGCAGTGGGATGTGCTGCCGGCCGAGCTGACACCGGAGATGCTGGCTGCCGAGGGCATCGAAGCAGTGATCGAGGCGCCGGCCGCCGAGGCGGCGCTGGTGCCCGACGCCGCCGCGGGTTTCAGCTCCACCACCTATGCGGCCACGCTGCCGCCGTGGTCGGCCGCGCATGCCTACACCAATCTGTACGGACCCAAGGCCCCTGTGACCGCTAGCGTGGTCGGTAACTTCAACTGCACCGAGGCCGGCTTCGGCAGTCAGACGCACCACATCGTGCTGGACATGGGCGCGATGCCCTTCCCGGTGCTGGAGGGGCAGTCGATCGGCATCGTGCCGCCGGGCGTCGACACAGCCGGCCGGCCGCACCATGCGCGGCAGTACTCGATCGCCAGCCCGCGCAACGGCGAGCGGCCGGGCTACAACAACATCTCATTGACGGTGAAGCGCGTCACCGAAGACCACCAGGGCAAGCCGGTGCGCGGCGTGGCCTCCAACTACCTGTGCGACCTGAAGGTCGGCGACAAGGTGCAGGTCATCGGCCCCTTCGGCACCAGCTTCCTGATGCCGAACCACCCGCGTTCGAACATCGTCATGGTCTGCACCGGCACCGGCAGCGCGCCGATGCGTGCCATGACCGAATGGCGGCGGCGCCTGCGCCAGACGGCCAAGTTCGAAGGTGGCAAGCTGATGTTGTTCTTCGGCGCGCGCACCCAGCAGGAGCTGCCGTACTTCGGCCCGCTGCAGAGCCTGCCCAAGGATTTCATCGACATCAACCTGGCCTTCTCGCGCACCCCTGGCCAGCCGCGACGCTATGTGCAGGACCTGATGCGCGAACGCAGCGCCGACCTGGGCGTGTTGCTGCACGATGCCAACACTTGTCTGTACGTGTGCGGATTGAAGAGCATGGAAGAAGGCGTGCTGCTCGCGCTGCGCGACATCGCCGAAGCCTCGGGCCAGGCCTGGGAGACGCTTGCCTCCAACCTGCAGCGAGAGGGTCGGCTGCACCTGGAAACGTACTGAGCGGCCGGAGTTCGCTGCTCAGCGGCATGTGCCCGCGCGTGGCAGGCAGTCGAAGTTGGCGTGATCCGGGCCTTCCTCCGCCTACGACTCCGCCCGGGCATTGAGGTCCGGCACCAGCACCGTGCAGACGATGCCGGCGCGGCCGTTCTCCCGCCATTGCACGTCCCCGCCGAGCAGCTTGACGCGCTTGCGCACGCCGCCCAGCCCCAGGCCGTGCGACCACGCCTGCGGCTCGCGGCCGATACCGTCATCGGCCAGCGACAGGCGCAGGCGTCCACCTTCCAGCGTCGCGACGATGTCCACGTGCGTGGCGCATGAATGCTGGATCGTGTTGCTGACCAGTTCGCGCAGCACGCGTGTCAGCGCCGACCACTGCACCACGCTGAGCACGATGTCGCGGTCGAAGTTGAAGGACCAGCTGAGTTCCATCTGCGCCGCGCTCAGGCGCTGCGCGATGTCGGTCTTCCACTCGGCTGTGGCGTGCGACAGGTGCTGGTCGTTGGCGGCCAGCCCGCGCGTCAGTGTCTTCAGGTCCTTCAGCGTATGGCGCAGGTAGTCTTCCATCTCCGGCGACTGCGCCTTGTACATCAGCGTCAGCAGCCGCGCGCCGATGTCGTCGTGCAGGTCCTGGGCGATGCGCAATCGCTCCTCGGCACGCCCGCGCTCCACGGCCTTGTCGTAGGCCACCGCGCGGCGCAACTGGTCGACGACGCGGTCGGTCAGGCGTGCGTCCTCGTACGAGAACATGCGTTTGCCGCGTTCGGCAAAGCGCAACACGATCGAGCCTTCGACAGCAGCAGGTCTGTCGGCATCGATCACCGGCACCGGCACGAGCAGCGCCGAGCCGTTGCCGAGCACGCGCGAGCGCGGGGCGCTGCGCTCCACGTGCGTCGCGTCCAGCGGCTCGAACAGGTCGCGCAGCAGCCGCGTCAGCAACTCCGCACTGTCGCGCGGGCGCGCCTCGACATCACGCAGCACGCGGTGCAGCCGCTCGAACAGGCGTTCCGCACCGGGCACCTGTTGACCGCTCATCGGCTGCAGCAGCCATTGCCGCGTGGCGGCATACACCGCCAGCGCGACGGAGACCGACAACGACAGCGACGCGAACGAGCCGATCGAGAAGATCGCCAGGAACAGCAGGTTCAGGGACGTGGCGACCGTGCTCGTGCCGGCCAGCAACGCCAGCTCGCGCATCAGCGGTTGGGCGCGTGAAAACACCGGCAGCAGCAGGATCAACGTGGCCAGGAACAGATACCAGATGACCGA
The DNA here is from genome assembly GCA_963743935.1 of uncultured beta proteobacterium. Lineage (GTDB taxonomy): Bacteria > Pseudomonadota > Gammaproteobacteria > Burkholderiales > Burkholderiaceae_C > Rubrivivax. The sequence continues at coordinate 205,483 of CAVURQ010000003.1, forward strand.
GCTGAACGCGGCGTCGGCCAGCGCGATGCCACCATGGCGCCCGACTACGGCTACGGCCGCGGCCACGCTCAGCAGTGCCAGCGTGGCCGTCGCGGCGCAGGCCAGGCGGCGCATCAGCACCGCAAACGGGTTGGGCTCCAGGCGGTAGGACCAGGACATCAGTCCGATGGTCAGCAGCCCGCAGCCGAGCACGCCGGCTTGTGTCCACCACCAGGCGGCATGCCCAGGCCACAGTGCCACGCTGGCCACCACGCCGGCGCTGGCCAGCCAGGTGGCCGCGGCAATCCAGCGTCCGCCGGGCAGGCGCAGCGGTTGCAGTGTCGTCAGGTTCACCATCGCCGCGGCGCTGAACAGGTCGAAGGCGACGCGCGCCTCGAGTCCATGACGCGCCACGATGTAGGGCAGCCCGAGGCCGGGCAGCGCCTCGATGCCGATGGCCAGCAGATTGGCGGCCTGGCAAAGGCCGATCAGCAGATAGGGCAGGTTGCGCCAGTGCCGGTGCGCAAGCATCACCGCCGCGGCCACCAGCGCCATGGCCAGCGCCAGCGCAGCGGTCAGCCAGAAGAAACTGCCCAGTCCCGCCAGGCCGCGCGCCGCAGGCTGCAGGCGCACCGTCGCGCCATCCGCGAAGTGCAGCGTCACCGGTCCCTGCTGCAGCAGCGACGCCAGCTGCTGCTGCGTCTGCAGCAGGTGCATGCGCTGCGTGTCGTCGACTGTCCATCGGGGCGAGCGAAGCAGGATGCCTTCATCCACCGTGAGCCTGGCGCCGTCGCTGCCGACGATATGGCTCAGGCGTGCGCCCTGGTGCGAGTTCAATCCCGACAGCGGACTGGATACCAGCGTGACACTACCGTCGGCCTGGCTGCGCAAGTCGGCGTCGATGTAGGGGCTGCTGGCCAGACCGCGCAGCAGGACGAACAGGAAGAGACAGGCCAGCAGCGAGGCGATCGCCACGCTGCGCCGGCTCAGCGGCGCCCGGCGCGTGCGCCGCAATGATGTGCGCGCAGGAGTGCTTGCCTTGGCGAGCACCCCCACGTCGAAGGCGCTGTCGCCGGCGTCAGCGGCGGCTGGCTGGTCCCCGCGCGCCGCAGTCCACACGGAAGGCGAATCGCGACCTGCCATGGCGCTCGCTCCCGCCACGCACGGCCTCAGCGCCGCGTGGCGCCGCTCGCCGCCTTCACACCAGCCCCTGCTTGCTGGCCAGCACGGCCGCTTCGGCACGGCTGGAGACGTTGAGCTTCTTGTAGATGGACTTGATGTGGTCGTTGACGGTGAACCACTTGATGCCCATCAGCGAGGCGATTTCCTTGATCGTGAAGCCCTTGCTCAGATAAGTCAGCACCTCGCTCTCGCGCGGTGTCAGGCGCTCATGGTCGAGCGGCTTCTCGATCGGCACCGGCCGGCTGCTCTGGAACGCGCTGGCGGAATTGAAGCCCGAATCGGAAGGCGCCGCGTCGCCGCTGCCGTTGCCGCCAAAACGGAAGTGCGTCAGCAGCCGCCGTGCGATGGCCGGCGACAGCGGGGGCTGGCCACGCACGATCTTCTGCAATTCCTCGACCAGCACTTCGAAGCGGTCTTCCTTCAGCAGATAGCCGTCGGCGCCGCACTGCAGCGCAGGGAACAGGTGGTCATCGTCGGAGTACAGCGTGGTCACGATCTTCGTGGCCGGGTACTGGGCCGTCTCGGCCAACAGTTCCATGCCGTTGCCGTCGGGCAGTTCCAGGTCCACCAGCAGCAGCTTGAAGGGGTCCACGCCGTGCAAACCTTGCGCTGGTTCGGTCAGGCTGATCTGCTTGCGCGCCGATTCCAGGTCACCGGCTTCGGTGATGGCGATGAGGTCGCTGAAGCTCTCGCGCACCACGCGGCACAGGAAGCTGCGCGCCACGGGGTTGTCTTCGACGATCAGCACCTTCACCGCCACGGTCGCTCCTGTTCTTGTGCCAAGGATGCTATCCCAGTTGCCAGGCGCAAAAGCCGATCTGCAAAGCCAATTGGCAGCGTGCGGCGACCGTCTGTGCGCCTGAGGTTCAGCCGTTCACCATCAACACCTTGCCTTGCACCTGGCGCGTGGCCATGCGCGCGTATGCAGCGGGCAGTTCGCGCATGGGCAGGCGCAGGTCGATGGCCGGCTTGATCTTGCCTTCGCGGTACCACTGCGCCAGATGTGCCATGCCCTTGGCGCTGGCTTCGGGCTCGCGACGCACGAAGTCGCCCCAGAACACGCCGACGATCGAGGCGCCCTTCAGCAACGCCAGGTTCCAGGGCAGGGCGGGAATGCCACCTTGCGCGAAGCCGATCACCAGGTAACGCCCGCGCCAGGCGATGGAGCGGAACACCGGCTCGGCCAGGTCGCCGCCCACCGGGTCATAGACCACGTCGGGGCCCTTGCCGGCGGTCAGCTCCTTCAGCTTCTCGCGCACGTTCTGGGTGGCGTAGTTGATCGTGGCATCGGCGCCGAGCGTGCGGCAGAACTCGCACTTGGCATCGGTCGAGGCGGCGGCGATCACCTTGGCGCCTGCCGCCTTGGCGATCTGGATGGCCGAGCTGCCGACACCGCCGGCCGCCCCGAGCACGAGCACGGTTTCGCCGGCGACGAGCGCGGCGCGGTCGATCAATGCGTGGTGTGTGGTGCCATAGGTCAGTGCAAAGGCTGCACCATCTTCGAGCGCAAAACCGGTTGGCAGCTTGAGCACCTGCTTCGCGTTGACGATGGCGTGGGTGGCGAAGCCACCCGTGGAGCCCATCGCCGCCACGGCATCGCCGACCTTCAACTGGGTCACGCCTTCGCCCAAAGCCTCCACCAGGCCCGAGAACTCGGAGCCCGGCACGAAGGGCAGCGCCGGCTTGGCCTGGTACTTGCCCTGCACGATCAGGATGTCGGGGAAGTTCAGGCTGGCCGCGCGGATGGCGATGCGCACCTCGCCCGGGCCCGGCGCGGGCGTCGGCACTTCCTTCCAGACCAGCCCTTCGGGGCCGGTCAATGTCTCGCAGAACCAGGCTTGCATGATGTCTGTCCTCGGGATTGACGGGGAGGCGGAATGATAGGCATGTCTGCCGACTTGCAGTGTCCTGTCGAGATGTGCCTGCCTACAATGCAAGGATGCGAATACTGATTGCCAATGACGATGGCTACCTGGCCCCCGGGCTGGCGGCGCTGGTGCGGGCCTGCGCCGGGCTTGGCGAGATCGATGTCGTTGCGCCGGAGCAAAACGCCAGCGGCACATCGAACGCGTTGACATTGAACCGGCCCTTGTCGGTGTTCGAGGCTTCAGGCGAGTCGCAGCCTGGCTTTCGCGTCGTCAACGGCACCCCGTCGGACTGCGTGCACGTCGCGCTCACGGGTCTGCTGCCGCACAGGCCGGATCTTGTGCTGTCGGGCATCAACAATGGCGCCAACATGGGCGACGACACGCTCTACTCAGGCACCGTAGCGGCCGCCATGGAGGGCTTCCTGTTCGGCATTCCGTCGATCGCCTTCTCGCAGGTGCAAAAAGGCTGGGGCGAGATCGACGCGGCGGCGGCCGCCGCGCGCAAACTGATCGATCGTGTGCTTGCCGGTGGCATGCCCGCGGGGCCGTGGCTGTTGAACGTGAACATTCCGAATGTCGCCGACGCCGCAAGCCTGCCGGTTCGCATCACGCGGCTCGGCCGGCGCCATGCCAGTCAGGCGGTGATTCGCCAGACCAATCCGCGCGGTGAGGCCATCTACTGGATCGGGCCGGCGGGCGATGCACGCGACGCGGGCGAGGGCACCGATTTCCACGCCACATCGCAGGGCGGGATTTCCGTCACCCCGCTGCAAGTGGACCTGACGGACCATGCATCGCTGGATCGATGGGCCGCGCTGGCATGAGTGCGCGCAACGGGATGGCGACGTGACGCGCAAGGAAACGCGGCAGAGCCCGACGCTTCCTGCCACTTCGTCTGCGGCGCGGGCGCCGCAGGCCAGCGGTCTGGCGGGGCAAGCACAGACGGCCGCTCGCGCCACACGTTTCCCGCTCGGCCTGGAGCAGATGGCGCCGGCTGGGGCGCTGCAGGGCAAGGCCACGCTGCGGCCTCAGCGTCCGGTGCAGCAGGCGGCGCACGATGCGACGCGCGTGCATCGGCCCAGCGGGCGGGGCATGGACTCGGCGGCGGTGCGGCTGGCGTTGGTGCAACGGCTGCGCGCCGAACTGCATTGTCACGATCTGGTGTGTCAGGCCATGCGCAGCGTGCCGCGCCATGAATTCGTCGACAGCGCCTTCGCCACGCAGGCCTATGAGGACACCAGTCTGCCGATTGGCCTGGGGCAGACCATCTCCAAACCCTCGGTCGTGGCACGCATGCTGAGCCTTCTGCACGATGGATCCCGTGCGCGCGAGCGCGCCACACTCGGGCGTGTGCTGGAAATCGGCACCGGCTGCGGCTACCAGACCGCGCTGCTCGCGCACATGGCCACGCGTGTGCTGTCGGTGGAGCGGCTCAAGCCGCTTCACGACAGGGCGCGTGCCAACCTGGATGCAATGCGCGCGGGGGACATCCGCCTGGTCTATGGCGACGGCCGGCTCGGCCACGCGCCGAACGCGCCCTACGACAGCATCATTGCCGCGGCCGGCGGCGATGAACTGCCGCCGGCATGGCTCGAGCAGCTCGCGGACGGTGGCCGCCTGGTGGCGCCGATGCAGGGCCGTGAGCATGCCGGCCAGACGCTTCTGGTGGTGGATCGCCAGGGTGACGAGTACCGGCGCTCGGTGCATGAATCGGTGCACTTCGTGCCTCTAAAATCCGGCATCGCGTAGGAGACTCCTGAGGCATGAGTGTTTTTGGTCTGAATCGGGCTGCCTGGCCAGCGCTGCTGTTGGGTCTGCTGGTTCTATCGGGCTGCTCGTCGACGCGGAACAAGGCGCCCGTCGAGGAACGCAGCACCCTTGCGCGGCCAGTTGCCGCGGCCCCTGCGCCCGCACCCGCGGCCTCTGCACCCAGCGCCGAACCCCTGCCTGCTCTTCCCCCGCTTCCGGGTGCGGAGAATGCTGGCAAACCCGGCTACTACACCGTCAAGCCTGGCGATACGGTGGTGCGAATCTCCCTCGATCATGGATTGAACTGGCGCGACCTGGTGCGCTGGAACAACTTGAACGATCCGAACCTGCTTGAAGTCGGCCAGGTGGTGCGGGTCGTGCCGCCCGGGCCCGACCCTGGCACTGTGTCGGCACGCGCGGTGCCGGGCGCGGGCCGCGTCGAATCGCGCCCGCTCGATGCGAAGCCAGGAACACCTGCGCAGTCATCGGCATCGTCACCTGCCTTGGCCTCTGTGCCGCCATCCGCGCCCGCCGCGGCGCCGGTCACTACGGTGGTGCCAAGCCCTGCCGCCGCGTCGGCGTCACCGCCTGCTGCGGCAACGCCAGGCGCGTCTGTCGTGCCATCCGTTCGCGATGGACCCGACGAGGTGGTGTGGATCTGGCCCGCAGGCGGCGCGGTGATCGCCGGCTTCGACGAAGGCCGCAACAAGGGCCTGACGATTGCAGGCCAGGCTGGCGATCCGGTGCTGGCCGCGGGTGATGGCCGGGTGGTGTACGCCGGCTCGTCGCTGCGCGGGTATGGCAACCTCATCATCGTCAAGCACAACGAGGTCTATCTCACGGCCTACGCACACAACCAGACCTTGCTGGTCAAGGACGACCAGGTGGTGCGCCGCGGGCAGAAGATCGCCGAGATGGGATCGAGCGACGCCGAGCGCGTGCAGCTGCATTTCGAGATACGCCGCCAGGGCAAGCCGATCGACCCGGCCAGGATGCTGCCGCCGCGCTGAGACTGCTGCGCGTTTTGGCGAAGCCGCTGCGGGTTTCCTCAGGTGGAGCGGCGGATATTCGCCGCTAGCATCGCGCGTCGCGATTCCTGCCGTCGTCGTCCCACCGTGCAATTCGTCCAGCTGATCATCAGTGGTTCCGCCCAGGGCTGCATCTATGGGCTCATCGCGCTGGGCTTCGTGCTCATCTACAAGGCCACCGAGACGGTGACCTTCGCGCAGGGCGATCTGATGATGCTGGGCGCCTTCGCGGGCCTGGTGCTGATGACGATGCTGGGCTTCCCCTTCTGGCTGGCGGTGCCAGCGGCGATTTCTGCGATGGCCTTGTTCGGCATGTTCGCCGAGCGCATCGTGATCCGCCCGGTGCTGGGCCAGCCGGCGTTCTCGATCGTCATGCTGACCATCGGCATCAGCTACATCGCGCGCGGTCTGATCACGATGATTCCGGTGATCGGTACCGAGACGCACACGCTGCCGGTGCCCTACAAGGACGGTACCTTGCGCCTGGGCGAACTGGTGCTGGCCCATGAGCATCTGGTGGTCATCGGCGCGACGGCCGTGCTCTGCCTGGGGCTGTATGCGCTGTTTCGCTACAGCAAGATCGGCATCGCCATGCAGGCGTCGTCGCAGAACCAGATCGCCGCGTATTACATGGGCATCCCGGTGCAGCGCATCAATGGCCTGGTGTGGGGGCTGGCGGCGGCGGTGGCGGCGATTGCCGGTTTGTTGCTGGCGCCGATCACCTTCGTGCACGCCAACATGGGCTTTATCGGGTTGAAGGCTTTTCCGGCCGCGGTGGTGGGCGGCTTCGGCAGCCTGCCTGGCGCCATCGTCGGCGGGCTGATCATCGGCATCGTCGAAAGCCTGTCGGGCTTCTACCTGCCCGAGGGCTTCAAGGACATTGCGCCCTACATCGTGGTGCTGCTGATGCTGATGCTCAAGCCGAACGGACTGTTCGGCGAGAAGCTGCGCAAGAAAGTATGACCCACCCCCGAAGCGCCTTCGGCGCTCCCCCTCAAGGGGACGCCGCCAGTGGCCCGGCAGAGCCGGTTCTACGGCGTCCGCTTGATGAATTCTGTCGCGTGTGCAGGGCATCGCGCCTGGGTGAGCCGAGCAACTGACATGCGCTTCATCTTCAAGACCGACTACAACCAGGACCTGCGCCTGGCCAAGCATGGCGGCCAGGTGTTCTGGTATTCGATGTTGATGGCCTTCCTGCTGGTCGCGCCCTGGCTGCTGCCGTCGTACTGGCTGGCGCAACTGACCTTCGTGCTCATCTACGCCGTGGTCGGGCTGGGCTTGATGCTGCTGGCCGGCTTCACGGGGCAGTTCTCCATCGGGCATGCGGCCTTCCTCGGTGTCGGCGCGTACACCCAGGCGGTGCTGGTCAATGCCCACTGGCCGTTCCCGTTGGCGTTGGCCTGCGCGACGGCGCTGTCGGGCATCGTCGGCATTGCCATCGGCGTGCCGGCGCTGCGTGTCAAGGGCATCTACCTGGGCATCGCCACGCTGGCCTTCGGCTTCATTGTCGAAGAAGGCATGGCTCGATGGGAATCGGTGACCGGAGGCAACGCCGGCCTGCATGTCAAGGACCCGGCGCTGTTCGGCTGGACGCTGTCCAGCGACGCCGAGTTCTACTTCCTGTGCCTGGTGGTGGCGGTGCTCAGCACGCTGGCCATCCTGAACCTGCTGCGCTCGCCCACCGGCCGCGCCTTCGTGGCGATCCGCGATTCGGAGATCTCCGCGCAGAGCATGGGCATCCACCTGGCGCGCTACAAGACCCTGTCCTTTGCCATCTCGGCGGCGCTGGCGGGGCTGGCGGGCGCGCTGTATGCGCACAAGATCAAGTTCCTGTCGCCCGAGCAGTTCAACATCGTGCAGTCCATCGACCTGCTGCTGCTGGTGGTGATCGGCGGCCTCGGCTCGGTGCATGGCGCGTTTCTGGGGGCGATCTTTCTCATCACCATGCCGCAGCTGATTTCGCTGGGCAAGGACTACCTGCCGGAATCGGTCGGTCAGTCGCCAGGCCTGCAGGCCGTGGTCTATGGCGTCGTGCTGGTGGCCTTCGTGATGTTCGAGCCGCACGGGCTGTATGGCCGCTGGCTGAAGATGCGCACCTATCTGCAGCTGTTCCCGTTCTACCGCGCGGGCATGTTCCGCAGGCAGAAGGCGTTCCAGAAGTCCGACAGGCTGAAATGAGCTCACTTTGCTCAGCGCCAGCCACCTGACCGTCAAGTTCGGCGGCCTGGTGGCCGTCAACGACGTCAGCTTCGAGGTGCAGCGCGGCGAGGTGTTCACCTTGATCGGCCCCAACGGGGCGGGCAAGACGACGGTCTTCAACCTCATCAGCCGCATCTACCAGCCCACTGCCGGCACCATCCATTTCGATGGCCAGGACCTGATCGCCCAGGCGCCGCACGATGTCGCCGCGCTGGGCATTGCCCGCACCTTCCAGAACATCGAGTTGTTCGAATTTGCCAGCGTGCTGCAGAACCTGCTGATCGGCCGCCACACGCACCGGCGCACGTCGCTGTGGCAGGACCTGCTGTTCACCGGTGCCACGCGCCGCGTCGAACTGCAGGCGCGGCAGAAGGCCGAAGAGGTGATCGACTTCCTGGGCCTGCAGAACCACCGCGACTCGCTCATCGCCGGGCTGCCCTATGGCGTGCGCAAGGTGGTGGAACTGGCGCGCGCGCTGTGTGCCGAGCCCAAGCTGCTTTTGCTGGACGAGCCGTCGTCCGGCTTGAACGTCGAAGAGACCGACGACATGGCCTGGTGGATCAAGGACATCCAGCGCGATCTGGGCATCACCGTGTTGATGGTCGAACACGACATGAGCCTGGTGTCGAAGGTCTCCGATCGCGTGCTGGCCATGAACCAGGGCGAGGTGCTGGCGCTGGGCAGCCCGCAGGAAGTGCAATCGCATCCCGGCGTGATCGAGGCCTACCTGGGATCGGCCGACGACCTGTCCAGTCTGCGCCGCAAGGTGGCCTGAGCATGAGCGTCACGCTGCCGGCCACACGCGACGAGGACATCATCCTGGCCCTGGCCAACGTGGAGAGCTCCTACGGCCCGATCAAGGCCATCCGCGGCGTCAGCCTGAAGGTCAGGCGCGGGGAGATCGCCACGGTGCTGGGCTCCAATGGTGCGGGCAAGAGCACGATCCTCAAGACCATCTCCGGCATCCTCGATCCGACCCGCGGCTCGGTGAACTACAAGGGCGAGAACATCACCGGCCTGGATCCGTCGCTGATCGTGCGGCGCGGCCTGAGCCACGTGCCCGAAGGCCGCGAGGTGTTTCCGCTGCTGTCGGTGCGCGACAACCTGCTGATGGGCGCCTACACGCGCAGCGACCGTGACGGCGTGGCCCGCGACATCGAAGCGGCTTACGGCTACTTTCCGATCCTGCGCGAGCGCGCCTTGCAGGACGCCGGCCTGCTCTCGGGCGGCCAGCAGCAGATGCTGGCGATCTCGCGCGCGCTGATGGCCGCGCCGGAGCTGATCCTGCTGGACGAGCCGAGCCTGGGCCTTTCGCCGAAGTTGACGCGCGAGATCTTCGAGATCGTGGTGCGCATCAACCGTGAGCGTGGCACCACGATGCTGTTGGTCGAGCAGAACGCCAACATGGCGCTGAACGTGGCCGACCACGGCTATGTGCTGGAGAACGGCCGCATCGTCATGGACGACGCCTGCGCGGTGCTGCGCGAGAAGGACGACATCAAGGAGTTCTATCTCGGCAAGAAGGAAAGCGGCGTGCGCGGCGAGCGGCGCTGGAAGAAGAAGAAGACATGGCGATGAGCAGCAGCATGACCCCGCCAAACTCGGCCACCAAGGACCCGCATCGCATCGTCACCGGCGACGAGTTCGGCTGGAAGGCCGAGACCCTGCCTTACCGATCGATTCCCGAGCTGTTCCGTCTGCGCGTCGCGGAACTTGGCGACACCACCATGATGCGCCAGAAGGAACTCGGCATCTGGCGCGCCTACAGCTGGAACGAGGTGTCGACGATCGTCGCCGAGATCGGCGCGGGGCTGGTCTCGGTGGGCTTCGAGCCGGGCGAGGTGGCCTCGGTGCTGTGCAACACCTGCCGTGAATGGGTCTGGTGCGACCTGGCCGTGCAGTCGGTGGGCGGCGTGTGCAACGGCATCTACCCCACCGATGCGGCGGCGCAGGTCGAATACCTTTGCAGCGACTCGCGCACCGTGTTGCTGCTGGTCGAGGACGACGAACAACTCGACAAATACCTGGAAGTCGCCGATCGGCTGCCGCAGGTGCGGCGCGTGATCGTGTTCGACATGGAAGGGCTGAGCACTTTCGACGATCCGCGTGTCATCAGCCTGGCGCAGTTGCGCGAACTCGGGCAGCTGCTACCTGCGCCAGCACCCCAAGCTGCTGGAGCAGCGCAGCGCGGCGCGCCGCACCGACGAGGTGGCGGTGCTCGTCTATACCTCGGGCACCACCGGCAAACCCAAGGGCGCGATGATCAGCCAGGACAACATCGTCGCGGTGCTCTCGGGGCTGTCCGCGACGCTGTACGAGGGTGTGCCACGCGGCGGCGAGCGCATCGCGTTCCTGCCCTTGTGCCACATCGCCGAGCGCATGATCGGCGAGTTCATTCCGCTCGATCGCGGCTCGGTCATCAATTTCGTCGAGAACCCGGACACGGTGTTCGAGGACCTGCGCGAGGTGCGGCCGCACCTGTTCTTCGCCGTGCCGCGCGTGTGGGAAAAGGTCTACTCGCAGGTGTCGATCGGGCTGCGCGAAGCCGACAAGCTGCAGCAGGCGGCCTACGGCTGGGCCCTGGGCGTCGGCAAGCAGGTGGCGCAGTGCGTGCTGGACAACCGCGAGCCGCCCGCCGCATTGAGCCTGCGCTACAGGCTCGCACGCTGGCTGGTGCTGGACAACGTCAAGCGCATGATCGGCATGGACCGGGTCGCGGTGGGCCTGACGGGCGCGGCACCGATCTCCCCCGACCTGATTCGCTGGTACCTGGCGCTGGGCATCCCACTGCGCGAAGGCTGGGGCATGACCGAGACGGTGGGCGCCGGCACCATGACGCCGCGCCGCGGCCTGCGCCCCGGCAGCATCGGCCGGCCTGGCCCCGGACTGCAGATGCGCATTGCCGAAGGCACGAACGAGATCCAGCTGCGCGGCCCGAACGTCATCATGGGCTACCTGAACCAGCCCGAGAAGACGGCCGAGACCATCGACCCCGAGGGCTGGCTGCACACCGGCGATGTCGGCCATGTCGACGACGATGGCTACTTCTACATCACCGACCGCATGAAGGACATCATCATCACCGCCGGCGGCAAGAACATCACGCCCAGCGAGCTGGAGAACGACCTGAAATTTTCGCCCTACATCACCGACGCGGTGGTGGTGGGCGACAAGCGGGCGTACCTGACGGCGATCGTCATGATCGACCAGGAGAACGTGGAAAAGTTTGCACAGGACAACGACATCCCGTTCAGCAACTATGCCAGCCTGACAGTGGCCAAGCAGGTGCAGGAGCTGATCTGGGCCGACATCGAGCGCGTCAACAAGAAGTTCGCTCGTGTCGAGCAGATCAAGAAGTTCTACCTGCTGCAACGGCAGCTCACCGCGGAAGACGATGAGCTGACACCGACGATGAAGCTCAAGCGCAAGCTGGTGGAGCAGAAGTATGCCGAGCAGATTGAAGCCATGTACCGTTGAAACCCACCCCAAGGAGACCGATGATGAAATTCAAGTTGAATGCATTGTTCATGCTGACGGCCGCAGCCCTCGCGCTGACGGCCGGCGCTGCCCACGCGCAGTCGCAAGGTGTGTCGAAGGACGAGATCCTGATCGGCACGATCCAGGATCTGTCCGGCCCGATCGCGTCCTACGGCAAGGCGGCGCGCAACGGCATGCAGCTGCGCATCGACGAGATCAACGAACAAGGCGGCATCCATGGCCGCAAGCTCAAGCTGCTGACCGAGGACGACGGGTACGACCCGAAGAAGGCCGTGCTCGCGGCGCAGAAGCTGGTCAACCAGGAGAAGATCTTCATCATGGCCGGCCACACCGGCACGGCGCAGAACAATGCGTCGATGCCGATCCAGTTCGACAAGAACGTCATCAACTTCCTGCCCATCACCGCGGCGCGCGAGATGTACGAACCGCTGAACCGGTTGAAGTACTCGTTTGCGGTGACCTACTTCGACCAGGTCAAGACCTTCCTGCCCAAGCTGGTGAAGGAAAAAGGCGTGAAGAAGGCCTGCGTCATCTATCAGGACGACGAGTTCGGTCTGGAGGTGCTGCGCGGCGGCGAGGCCGGGCTGAAGTCGATGGGCATGGAATTCACCGAGAAGACCTCGTTCAAGCGTGGCGCCACGGACTTCTCGTCGCAGGTGGCGAAGATGAAGGGCTCCGGCTGCGAACTGGTGGTCATGGGCACCATCATCCGCGAGACCATCGGCACCATCGGCGAGGCGCGCAAGACCGGCTTCAACCCGATCCTGATGGGCACCAGCGCGTCGTATACCGAACTGATCCACAAGCTCGGCGGCAAGGCCATGGACGGGTTCTACTCGACCATGGGCGCGCAGCAGCCGTACCTGGATGAAGCCTCGCAGCCGCTGCGCTTCTGGGCCACCAAGTACAAGACCAAGTACAACGACGATCCGACCATCTTCTCGGTCTACGGCTACCAGATCATCGACGCCTTCGCCAAGGCGGCGGCCAAGGCCGGCCCGAACCTGACGACCGACAGCTTCATCAAGGCGATGGACACGATGAGCATTCCGGCCGACATCTTCGGCTCCGCGCCGGCCAGCTACAGCGCCACCAAGCGGTTGGGTAGCGATGCCTCGCGGCTGTCGCAGATCGTCGATGGCCGCTGGAAGGTGATCTCCGAGTACGCCTCTCCCGCACCCTGAGGACTGAGTGCCTCCATCGACGGCCGCCTTCGGGCGGCCGTTTTTCTGCGCCCCGGGATAATCCTTCGCCATGACGGAAAACGAATGGCTGGATGTCGAATCGCTCGATCTGGACGCGCAGGGCGTGGCGCGAAAGAGCGACGGCAAGGTGGTGTTCATCGAAGGTGCCTTGCCGGGCGAGCAGGTGCAATGCAGCACGGGGCGCAAGAAGAACAACTGGGAGCAGGGCACGATGACGGCGCTGCGCCGCGAAAGTGCACAGCGCGTGCGGCCCGCCTGTCCACATTTCGGCCTGCATGCGGGAGCCTGCGGCGGTTGCAAGATGCAGCATCTGCACCCGGGCGCGCAGGTGGCGGTGAAGCAGCGCGTGCTGGAAGACAACCTGTGGCATCTCGCCAAGGTCAAGCCCGAGCAGATGCTGCGCCCGATCGAGGGCCCGGCCTGGGGCTATCGTCATCGCGCACGGCTGTCGGTGCGCCATGTGGCGAAGAAGGGCACGGTGCTGGTGGGCTTCCACGAGCGCAAGTCGCGCTACGTGGCCGACATGCAGGTGTGCCCGGTGTTGCCGCCGGCGATGAGCGCGTTGCTGATGCCGTTGCGCGCGTTGATCGGCTCGATGGACCAGCGCGACCGGCTGCCGCAGATCGAGCTTGCGCTGGGCGACAAGGTCAGCGCGCTCGTGTTGCGCCACCTGGAGCCGCTGACCGATGCCGACCTGCAGCGCCTGCGCGAATTTGGCGCAAGGCATGCAGTGCAATGGTGGTTGCAGCCCAAGGGCCCGGACACCGTGGTACTGCTCGACCCAGCGGCCAGTGAGTTGTCCTATGCCTTGCCCGAGTTCGGCATTCGGCTGCCCTTCAAGCCGACCGATTTCACGCAGGTCAATGCCGCCATCAACAGTGTGCTCGTGGCGCGCGCGCTGCGCTTGCTAGAGGTTCAGCCTGACGAGCAGGTGATCGATTGGTTCTGCGGCCTGGGCAACTTCAGCCTGGCCTTGGCCACCCGCGCCGCCGGTGTGCTGGGTATCGAAGGCAGCGAAGTCCTGGTGGCGCGTGCGCGTGACAACGCCGCGCTGAATGGGTTGTCTGCGAAGACGCGCTTCATGGCTCGAGACCTGTTCACCCTCGGCGCCGCCGATCTGGTGGCACTTGGCCCCGCGGACAAGTGGCTGGTCGATCCGCCGCGCGAAGGCGCCTTCGCGCTGGCCAAGGCGCTGGCCGAGTTGCATGCGGACCCGGTGCCGGGATGGACGGCGCCGCGCCGCATCGTCTACGTCAGCTGCAACCCGGCGACCTTGGCGCGCGATGCGGGGCTGCTGGTGCATCAGGCCGGCTATCGCTGCACGCATGCCGGCGTGGTCAACATGTTCCCGCACACCGCGCATGTGGAGAGCCTCGCGGTGTTCGACGTTTGCTGAGTTTCTTCGAACGCGAAGACCGCCTGTGTTCGGTCTCCAAGGGGGACGTGACGGCGCGCACACTCGGTTGGCTTGTAGTGGAGTGCAGCGCATACCCCGGCGGGCATGGTTCAGGAGGCCTCATCCAGCCAGCCCCAGCCCCCCGGCGATCGCGCCCACGGCCACCAGCCAGATCGGGCTGAGCCTGGTCTTCAGCATCACCAGCACGGTCAAGGGCACGAGCAGCATCGCGCCCAGGCTGCCGCGCACCGGCTCGGTGAGGATCCAGCCGGTGGCCAGCAGCAGTCCGAGCGTCAACGGTGCCAGGCCCGAGGTGAACGCGCGCATGCCGCGGGAGTCCTTGCGCCGGTCGCCGAAGCGCGTGGCGGCCAAGGCCAGCGTGGTCGATGGCAGCAGGGTGCCGAACAAGGTGGCCACCACACCGGCCAGGCCGGCGATGTTCCAGCCGACGACGGCCACGAAGAGCACGTTCGGCCCGGGCGCGGCCTGGGCGATGGCCACCGAGTTGGTGAACATCGCATCGCTGAGCCAGCCCTTCTCTGCCACCGCATAACGCTGCATGTCCGGCGCGGTGGTGATGGCGCCACCGATGGCCAGCAGGGACAGCATCGCAAAGTGCAGAAAGAGATCGATGAGCACGCCGGCGTCGTGCCCGTGTGCGCCGAAGAGAAGCATGTTCATGCCGGCGTGCGCCACCACGCCAGCACCACCGCCAGCAGGCCCAGGCCGATGACCACGCCGGCCAGGGGCCAGCGCACGACGCCGATCGCCGCAAAGGCCAGCGCGGCGATCGGCAGCGCGAGCCCCAGGCCGAGCACGTTCGTGCGCAGCGTGCCGACCAGCTTCAAGGCCGTGGCAATGACCAGGCCCGCGGCCACCGCACCCATGCCGCGCAGCGCGCCGGCCACCATCGGCACATGCCGCAACTCGCCGTACAGCGCGGCCAGCAGCAGCACGATGACCAGCGGCGCGGCCATCAGACCCGCCAGCGCCGCAGCCGCGCCACGCCAGCCGAGGAAGCGGTCACCCATGATCAGCGCCATGTTGACGATGTTCGGCCCCGGCAGCACCTGGCCCAGTGCCAGCAACTCGAGGAACTGCTCGCGGTCCAGCCAGCGCCGGCGTTCGACCAACTCGCGCTGCGCCACCGCGAGCACGCCGCCGAAGCCTTGCAAGGCCATCCAGTGGAAGGCGCGAAAGATCTCGCCCGCGCTGGCCGGGCGTTGCAGTGCGCTCGGCTCAGGCATGTCGAGGGTTGCGCATTTGCGATGCGGCCCACAGGCTGGCCGCCAGCGCCAGGCCGATCCAGGCGAGGGCCATCCAGCTCAGGCCGCCAAAGCCGTCGGCGGCGATGATCGCGCCGCCGCTGGCCGCGCCGGCAAACTGGCCCACATACATGGCCGAGGAGTTGAGCGAGATCAGCGCGGTAGCCAGCGCCGGTGATGCCAGGGCCAGCCGCGCCTGCTGCGCCGAGTTCGACGAAAAACATCCCAGCGCCCAGGGCACGCAGATGGCCAGCATGCCGGCCACGCTGCCGGCCAGCGGCCAGGCCAGCATGGTCAGCGCCATGCCGCCCAACCCCATTGCCACGGCCGTGGCCGCGCCGATGCGGTCGATGACACGCGTGAGCAGCACGTTGCCCACCAGCCCGACCGCGCCGAACCACAGGAAGAGCAGGCCGATCTGTGCCGCACTGGCGCCGAGCACCTGGCTGAAGTAGGGCGCCAGGTAGCTGAACAAGGTGAACTGTCCGGCGGCGCTCAACGCAGTGACGGCCACCACCACCATCAGCACCGGGTTCGTGAACACCCGGCCCCAGTCGCTGCGCGACAAGGCCGTGGGCTTGATGCCGCGTGGCAGCACACGCCAGATCCAGGCCGCGGCCAGCAACGCAATGCCGGCGACGCCGACGAAGGCCCAGCGCCAGCCCACGGTTTCGCCGATGTAGGCCGACATCGGCATGCCCAGCACCGAGGCCAGCGACCAGCCGAGAAAGACGAAGGTGATGGCACGGCCACGCTCGGCCGGCGCGGCCAGCGCGCTGATCGCCGAGGCCGCCTGCGGCGTGAATGCGGCCGCGCCCAGCATGCAAAGGCAGCGCAACGGCAACAGCCAGGCGTAGCTCGGCATCGCGGCGCTGACCAGGTGCAATGCGGCATACCAGATGCAGCGCCAGCACGAGCACGCGGCGTCGGTCCCAGCCGCTCATGGCAGCGGCCAGCAGCGGCGAGCCGAAGGCCATCACCACCGCGGCGGCACCGATGAGTTGACCGCCGAGGGCCACCGACACCTGCAGCGAGCGCACGATGTCGTTGAGCACGCCGGCCGTGACCATGACCCCGCAGCCGATGGCAAAGTTGCCGAAGAGCAAGGCCCAACGGGAAGATCGGTAGGTGGCCAGGTCGAACGCGCTGTCTGGCGGCGTGTCCCGTGCCCCCGCGTGCTGCATCACCGGGGCGGCCGTGGCCGCGCTCAGCGCAGCACCTTCAGCGCATCGGGGTTGACGATGTTCGTCGGGTTCTTGTTGACGAAGTTCACGACGTTTTCGAAGGCGGCCGCGAAATACAACTCGTAGCTGTCCTGCTCGACGTAGCCGATGTGCGGCGTGCACACCGCGTTCTCCAGGCGCAGCAAGGGGTGGCCTTGCAGGATCGGCTCGCTATCGAAGACATCGATCGCCGCCATGCCTGGGCGCCCGCGGTTGAGCGCCGAAACCAGCGCGTGTTCTTCCAGCAGCTCGGCGCGCGAGGTGTTGACAAACAGCGCGGTGCGTTTCATGCGCGACAGGTCGTCGAGCTTGACGATGCCGTGGGTCGCCTCGTTCAGTCGCAGGTGCAGGCTGAGCACGTCGCAGGTCTCGAAGAAGCTCGTGCACGAGGCTGCGGCTTCATGCCCGTCCAGCACCGCCTTGCCACGCGCCGACTCGCTGCCCCAAACACACACCTGCATGCCGAAGGCGCGGCCGTAGCCGGCCACCAACTGCCCGACCTTGCCGTAGCCCCAGACGCCCAGCGTGCGTCCTTTCAACACCTGGCCGATGCCGAAGTTCGGCGGCATCGACGCGGTCTTCAAGCCGGATTGCTGCCAGGCGCCGTGTTTCAGGTTGCCGATGTACTGCGGCAGCCGGCGCATCGACGCCATGATCAGCGCCCAGGTCAGTTCGGCCGGCGCCACTGGCGAGCCCACGCCTTCGGCCACGGCGATGCCGAGCTTGGTGCAGGCTTCGACATCGATGTGCGCCCCGACCTTGCCGGTCTGCGAGATGAGCTTGAGCTTCGGCAGCTTTTCCAGCAGCTGTTTCGGGAACTGCGTGCGTTCGCGGATCAGCACCAGCACTTCGGCATCGCGCAGCCGCACCGACAGCTGGCCGATGCCCTTGACGGTGTTGGTGAAGACCTTGGCGTTCAGTTTCTCCAGCTGCGAGGCGCACTTCAGCTTGCGCACCGCGTCCTGGTAGTCGTCGAGGATGATGATGTTCATGTCAGTCCCGATTCTGCCTTGCCGCGCAGGCAACGCCAGGCAGCGCTACGATGCGCTTCCTTCTCCCACTGGATCGAACTCATGAGCCTTTCGATGTACTCCGCCAGCGCCCCCGTGTTCACCCGCGTTCTGGGCAACATGCTCACCTGGCTGGACAAGGCGCAGGCACATGCCGAGGCGCGCAAGTTCGATCCGGCCAACTACCTGGGCCTGCGTCTGGCGCCGGACATGCTGCCCTTCACGCGGCAGATCCAGATTGCCAGCGACGGCGTCAAGGCTGGCATGGCGCGGCTGGCCGGCGTGGAGATTCCGAAGTGGGAGGACAACGAGGCCAGCCTGGACGATCTGCGCGCGCGCATCCGCAAGACCATCGACTACGTGCAGTCGTTTTCTGCGGCGCAGATCGATGGTTCGGACAACCGCGCCATCGTCATCCCGATGCGCAACCGCGATGCGTTGAATTTCGATGGCGAGAACTTCCTGAAGCACTACGCGCTGCCGAACCTGTACTTCCACGCCACCACCACTTATCTGCTGCTGCGCCATGCCGGCGTGGAAATCGGCAAGGCCGATTTTCTGGGCCGCTGAGGCGGCATGCACACGACACCACAGCCGTCTGCGCGATGAGCACCTCCGACACCTGGAGCGGCGCGGACTACGCGCATCATTCCAGCCTGCAGGCGGCCATGGCCGACGAGGTGCTGTCGCAACTGACTCTGCGCGGCGACGAGCAGTTGCTCGACCTGGGTTGCGGTGATGGCAAGCTCAGTGCGCGCATCGCCGAGCGCTTGCCGCGCGGCACGGTGCTCGGCGTGGACGCGTCGGCGGACATGGTGGCCTATGCGCAATCGCAGTTCGCCGCCGAGCGCTGGCCGAATCTGCGCTTCGAGGTCGCCGACGCACGCCAGCTGGCCTACGCGTCGCGCTTCGACCTGCTGGTGTCGTTCAACGCGCTGCACTGGGTGCCGCAACAGGCCGACGCGCTGCGCGGCATCCGCCGCGCGTTGAAGCCACAGGGCGAGGCACACCTTCGCCTGGTCACGCGCTGCGCGCTGACCAGCCTGGAAGAGTTGGCCGAAGTGGTGCGCAAGGAGCCGCCATGGGCCAGCGAATTCGCCGGCTTCAGCGATCCCTACTTGCGCCTGGACGCCGACGAGTACGTGGCGCTGGCCGCGAGCCTGGGGCTGAAGCTCGTCTCAAGACAGAGTGTGTCCAAGCGCTGGGACTTCCGTACGCAGGAAGGCTTCTTCGGCTTCTGCAATGCAGGATTTGGCGCCTGGACGAAACGCCTGCCCGAAGCACGGCGCGGCGAATTCGTCGACGCGGTGATGCAGCGCTACCAGGCGGTGATCGATGCCACGTTCGGCGAGCGCTACACCTTCCACTTCATGCAGACCGATGTCGTGCTGACACCGGAAGGCTCCGCCGCGCCGGCTGGCTGAGGGGGTCGCTGCCGTTCAGAACAGCGGCGAAAAGCCGCTGTTGCTCTGCGCGCTGGGAAACAGCGAGCGGATGCCGCGCTGCAGCGTGTCGCGCTCCTCTCGGTAACCCGGACGCGGCAGTGCGTCGAACACGGCAGCGCGCAGTAGCCACAGGTCGGCCGGCTCTTCGGCGTGGCGGATCTGGAAGCGCAGCCAGTCGGCGCGCGGGCCGGGCAGGGCTTCGATGGCCAGAAGATAGGTCTGTTTCAGATTGACGAAGGCGCGCCGTGCGGCCATTCGCGCCTGTCGGTCATGTGGCAGGCCGGCGCCACTGAGAGCGGCTCGGGCCAGGTGATGGCGCGGTGCAGCGTCGTTCATGGTGCCCCCAGGGCGTTCCGCGCCAGCCGCCCCAAGGGAGTGCACACGGCTGGGGAGCGGCCCGGCGCGGTTCACGGCAGCAGCGGCACGAAGCCGGAGCGCGGCGCGCGGGTCGGGAAATGGCGGTTGAGCAAGGCCAGGCGGCGCTCGGCCTCCTGCTGGCTGTGGCTCAGCGCGACCAGGTTGTACAGCTCGGCACGCAGGTGCCACAGCTCGCGCAGCGTGCGCGCGCTGTCGACGCGCTTGCATAACGTGCAGGCGGCCTCGTTGCGGATGTCGTCCATGCTGTCGATGAAGTCCTGCCGCACCGGGGGCAGGCGGTTCAGGCCCGGCGAGGCCTGCAACGGGCCGGGTGCCAGCAGCCAGAACCACAGGTGGTTCCACACCGAGCGCGGCGCCTGGCGCAACGACGGCGGGCAGACCTCCGCACGCCAGCCGATGCGCGAGGCCAGCGAGTCGCGGTACTTGGGACGCAGGGGCAGGCTGAAAGAGATCATGACTGTGACTTCGGACACAACGCAACAAACTTGAGCGCATTGTTCGACGCCACACCACGTGTTAAAGGCGAAACAAGAGGTGTAACCGGCCTCAGTTCGAAGGGCGCGCAGGCCGGCGCAGCTGCCGTCGCTCGAGGGTCTGTACGTTGCGCGCGTGCGACTGGATGCGCGTGGAAAGCACGGGGCGCGGGCCCGCGCCGTGCCGGCTCAGACCGTGCCGTAGACCATCTTGCGCTGTGCGGTGTAGTGCCACCACGGCGTGGGTGCGGCGCCGCGCATGAAGTCGGTGGCCGCCATGAAGGTGTCGAGAACGCAAGGGTCCTGGCGCTTGCCCGTGGCGGCGCACAGGGCCTGATACAGCACGAAGGGGTCGCGTGCGCGCAGCTCGCCCGGGTGCTGCACGCCGATGCGCCGCAAGTCCGCCGCCAGCGGCAGGGCCGATGTTCGGCAGTTGCTCGAGCAGCAGGCATTCGGCCGGACTGGCCGCCTTTGGCGACTTCAGCGACTTGAGCATGGCGCGTCGCGCTACATCAGCATGGTGTTGCGGATCAGTCCGACGGCCAGGCCTTCCAGCTCGAAGCTCTCGTCGTCGGGCGCGACGTGCAGGGTCTGGAAGTCGGGGTTCTCGGGGATCAGCTCGATGCCGGCCTTGGTCTTGCGAAAGCGCTTGACCGTGACCTCGTCGCCCAGGCGTGCGACGACGATCTGGCCGTTCTTGGCCTCGCGCGACTTCATCACCGCGAGCAGGTCGCCGTCCATGATGCCGGCGTCGCGCATGCTCATGCCGCGCACCTTGAGCAGGTAGTCGGGCCGGCGCGCGAACAGGCTGGCCTCCATCAGATAAGTCTGGTCGATGTGTTCCTGCGCCAGGATCGGCGAACCGGCCGCCACGCGGCCCACCAGCGGCAGGCTCAGTTGCGCCAGGCTGGGCAAGGGCAGGCTGTACTGCTTGCCGTACTGGCTCAGCCGCGCGGCAGCGAGCGCGCGCAATGTGTCAGACTTCAAGCGGATGCCGCGGGAGGTGCCACCGACCAGTTCGATCACTCCCTTGCGTGCCAGCGCCTGCAGGTGTTCTTCGGCGGCATTGGCCGAGCGGAACCCCAGCTCGGCGGCAATCTCGGCGCGGGTGGGCGGGGCGCCGGTGCGCTCGATGGCGCTTTGCACCAGGTCGAGAATCTGCTGCTGGCGGTCGGTGAGCTTGGGGCTTTCGATCATGGCGCGTTCTTTCAATCTGTCGGTCAGAGCAAACCTGTCGATTTGTCCAGTGACTGTATTTTCATCCATATCCACAGACATGGCAAGCACCGATCTGCACAACGGCCCGACCGGCATCACCGTCATCCTGGGCACCGGCGGCACCATTGCCGGCACGGCCGCGAGCGCGACCGACAACGTGGGCTATCAGGCGGCGCAACTGGGCGTGGACGCGCTCGTCGCGGCCGTGCCGCCGCTGGCCGGCTGGCCGATCGAATGCGAGCAGGTCGCGCAGGTCAACAGCAAGGACATGACACATGCGCTGTGGCTGCTGCTGGCGCGTCGTGTCGCGCACCATCTGCAACGGCCCGAGGTCGGCGGCGTGGTCATCACCCACGGCACCGACACGCTGGAGGAAACGGCTTATTTCCTGCACCGGGTGCTGGCGCCGCACAAGCCGGTGGTGCTGACCGCGGCCATGCGTCCGGCCACGTCGCTGCTGGCCGACGGGCCGCAGAATCTGCTCGATGCGGTGACGCTGGCACGCGAGCCGGGCGCTCGCGGCGTGCTCGCGGTGCTGGCCGGGCAAGGCCCATGCCGGCAGCGAAGTGCGCAAGGTGCAGAGCTATCGGCTCGATGCCTTCGACGCAGGCGAGGCTGGACCGATCGCGTGCATCGAAGAGGGCCGTGTGCGCCGCTTTCGCGCGTGGCCCGAAGGCCAGGCCCTGGGTCTGACCGCGCTGGGCATCGACGCACAGCACTGGCCGCGGGTGGCGTTGCTCACCAGCCATGCCGGCGCCGAGGGCGCGCTGGTGGATGCGCTGGTGGCGGCCGGAATGCATGGCCTGGTGGTCGCCGGTTGCGGCAACGGCAACGTGCATGCGGCGCTGGAAGTTGCGCTGCAACAGGCCTTGGCCGCCGGCGTGGCGGTGCTGCGGGTGTCGCGCTGCGCCTATGGCGGCGTGGTCGGCGCCGACTCTTCGGCGCTGCCGGCAGCGCCCGGGCTGAATGGACCGCAGGCGCGCGTCGAGTTGATGTTGCGCCTGATGCCCAAGCCGGCATGAAGGCGCTGCCCGCCCATGCGGGTGCGGGCAGCGTGGTGCCGCTCAGTCGCCGCGTGTGCGGCGGCGGTGGCCGAGCCAGACGACCAGGCCCAGGCCGCCCAGCATCAGCGCGTAGGTCTGCGGCTCCGGCACGGCGCTGATGGCGAAGACCGAGGTCGTGCCCGACACCTCGTTGGACACGGCCAGGTAGGTCTTGCCGTCGAGCATGAACGTGCTCAGCCCTTCCGGCGACAGGTCACCGTCGCCAACGATGAAATCGATGAAGGACGCGTTCGCCGGGTCGGTGATGTCGTACACCGCGACCGCGCTGGTGGTCGTGCGCTCCAGGCCGATGAAGGCGAAAGTGCGTCCGCCGATTTCCGCGATGGTCACGCCTTCGGGCTCCACGCCCTTGTTGTCGCTGCGCGTGTCGTCGTAGAGATTCAGCTCGATCGCCTTGGCATCGAGCTGGCTGCCGCTGTCGAAGACGATGTTGCCGTCGGTGTCGCGGATCGAGAACGAGCGCGCGCCGAACGCGAGCAGCGCGCCGGGCGCGGAATCGGCCGTGGACACGGTAAGCCGCGCCTGGTCGCCAGTGCCGCCGAAGGCGCCACCGCGCTCCTCGTCCTGGGCGTCCCAGCGTGAATCGCCTTCATTGGCCATGACCAGGAAGGTCTTGCCGCCGACCGTGTACGACACCATCCCGTCTGGCTGGAAGAAGCCCTTGGCGGCGACGCTGCGCAGTTTGATCATGTCGTCGCGGTCGCTCGGGTCGATGTGGTTGCCCGGCAGGCTGAAGTCCTTCACACCCAGACCGGTGACGGTGGTGACGCGGTTTGTCGCCAGGTCCAACGTGGCCACCGCGTTGGCTTCCTGCAGTGCCACGTAGGCCTTGCTGCCGTCGGCGTTGAAGGCGATGTACTCCGGCTCGAAATCCATCGAGGTGCCGCCCTTGATGCCAGCGAAGGTGCGGATGTCCTTGCCGTTGAAGACGATGCTGCCGTCGAAGCCGGCGGTGGCCGTGACGCTGCGCGTGGCCACGTCGATGATGCTGACACTGCCTCGCGGGTCGACCAGCGGTGTGTTCTCACCCTCGTTGGCCACCAGCAGACGGTTGCCGTTGGGGCTGAAGGCCAGCATGTCGGGCAGCGCGCCGACACCGACGCTGCCGGTGAGGGCGCGTGTCGTGCTGTCGTAGAAGCGCACGCTGCCCGGGTCGGTCTTCAGCGGCGCGGCCACGGCCACGGCAGCCAGGCCGTTGTAGATCGCGACGCTGTTGGCTTCGCCGAAAGCGCTGGTGTCCAGATGCTGCACCAACGTCCCCGTGCCCGCATTCAACACATCCACGCCCTTCAAGCCGACAACCCACAGCGTCTGCGACAGCGCGTCGAAGGAAACGATCTCGGAAGTCTGGCCCGGCACGCCCGTGGCGGCATGGTCGTAGCTCCAGAGCTTGGACCACGCAAAGGCTGCGGCGTGGGCCGCGGGGCTGAGGGCGATGGCGCAGGCCGCGGCAATCAGCGAAGGACGAAGTTTCATCGGAAGAGGCCTCCTGTGGGGATGCACAGGAGTCTCGGTCCGAGCTGTGACGATGGTGTGACAGCCAGTCGATCGACGGGCTGCGCAAGCAGGCTCTGCAAGCAACCCGTGCAGGCAGGCGTTTGCAGCGCAGGCTCCGGTCAGGGCGCTGCGCGTGGTGTCGCGTCAGGCCACGCTCAAGGCCACGTCGATGTTGCCGCGCGTGGCGTTCGAATAGGGGCACACCTCATGCGCGGTTTTCACCAGCGCTTCGGCGGCGGCCTTGTCCATGCCGGGCACCGACACCACCATCGTCACGGCGATGCCGAAGGCGCCGGGCTTGCCGGTCATCGGGCCGATGGACACGTCGGACTTGATCGACACCTCGGCCGGCAACGCGATCTTCTGCTTGGCCGCCACGGCCTTCATCGCGCCGATGAAGCAGGCCGAATAGCCGGCGGCGAAAAGCTGTTCCGGGTTGGTGCCGGGGCCGCTGTCGCCACCCAGCTCCTTCGGCGTGGACAGTTGCAGTTTGATCTTGCCGTCGGACGATTCGGTCGTGCCGGTGCGCCCGCCGGTGGAGGTGGCGTGGGCGGTATAGAGGGCTTTGTCGATGGCCATGGTGTCTTCCTTGGGTGTCATGCGCGGGCGTGGTGCCGCGCGGGGTGGAACGCAGCGATCAGGCCGCGCTGGGGAGGGAATCGGTGAGTTTGATGCGCAGCGCCGTCAGCCGCGCCGTCAGCGAGGCCAGCTCGCCGAGTTCGCAACCCGATGCCGCGGCGATGTTCTGCGGTACACGCAAGGCGCGGGTCTTCAAGGCCCGGCCGGCGGGGGTGAGCTGCAGCAGCACACGGCGCTCGTCCGCAGCGTCGCGCAAGCGCTGCACCAGACCCGAGACTTCCAAGCGCTTGAGCAGCGGTGTCAGCGTGCCGGAATCGAGCGCCAGCCGCTCGCCAAGCATCGACACCGTAATGCCGTCGGCCTGCCACAGCACCAGCATCGCCAGGTATTGCGGGTAGGTCAGGCCCAGCGGTTCGAGCAGCGGCTTGTACAGCTTGGTCATGGTCAGCGACGCGGCGTACAGCGCGAAGCAAAGTTGCTGGTCGAGCGCCAGCCAGTCCGCAGTTCGGGCGGCCTTGGCGGCAACGCGGCGCCTCGCGGCGGGAGTGGCATGTAGGGGTGACATCGTTCGTGAAGTGTAGCGAACAATTGGATTGTGAGCAATATAAATCGACGAAGATGGGCGATTAGAATTTCGCATCCGTCGACGACACAGGAAGAAACATGCCATTCAAACACCCGATCACCCTGCCGATTGCGGCATGCATCGTGGCCGCAGCGACGCTCTTCGCTGGCTGCGGCAAGAAGGACGACCCGGTCGCCCAGGCGCAGACGCAGGACGTGGCCAAGGGCGTTGCAGCCCCCGACATCGCCCAGGTCAAGGCCATCGCTGAAGAGGCCTTCATCTACGGCCTGCCGCTGGTCATGAACTATGCGGTGATGAACGAGTTCGCGATCGACAAGAACTCGAGCCAGTTCAAGGCGCCGTTCAACAGCATCTACAACGAGTCGCGCGTGGCCACCTACAAGGACACCGCCGTCATCACGCCCAACAGCGACACGCCGTACTCCATCCTTTGGCTCGACCTGCGCGCCGAGCCGATGGTCATTTCGGTGCCGGCGGTGGACAAGGCGCGCTACTACGCCATGCAACTGATCGACGGCAATACCTACAACTTCGGCTACGTCGGTAGCCGCGCCACCGGTGTCGAGGCCGGCGACTATCTTGTCGTGGGCCCCGACTGGAAAGGCGAGACGCCTGCGGGCATCAAGAAGGTCTTCTCCTCGACGACGCCGTTTGCGCTGAGCCTCTTCCGCACCCAGCTTTTCAACCCTGCGGACATGCCGAACGTCGAGAAGGTGCAGGCCGGCTACAAGTCGCAGCCGCTGTCTGCGTTCCTGAAGCAGCCCGCGCCAGCGGCAGCGCCGACGCTCGACTTCCTGCCGGCCACCACAGCCGGCATCAAGGAGAACTTCTTTGCCTACCTCGACGCTGCGTTGCAGTACGTGCCGCAGACCGACGACGACCAGGCCATTCGCGCCAAACTGGCCACGATCGGCATCGGGCCGGGCAAGAAGTTCGATTTCAAGGCGCTGTCGGACGAACACAAGGCGGCCATCCTGATCGCGATGAAGGAGGGTGACGACAAGGTCGACAAATACCTCGCGTCCGGGATGAAGGACATCAACGGCTGGAAGGTGGGGTCGATGTTCGGCGACCGCGGCTTCTTCAAGGGCGACTGGCTGAAGCGCGCTGCGGCTGCCAAGGGTGGCATCTACGGCAACGATGCCGTCGAGGCGGTGTACCCGATCACCCGCGTCGATGCCGCCGGCCAGACGATCGACACCGGCAAGCACAACTACACGCTGAGCTTCCCGGCCGGCCAGTTGCCGCCGGTGAACGCCTTCTGGTCGGTGACGATGTACGACGGCAAGAGCCAGTT
This sequence comes from uncultured beta proteobacterium, assembly GCA_963743935.1. Classification (GTDB taxonomy): domain Bacteria; phylum Pseudomonadota; class Gammaproteobacteria; order Burkholderiales; family Burkholderiaceae_C; genus Rubrivivax. Next base: position 231,622 of record CAVURQ010000003.1, read on the forward strand.
GCTGATCGAGAACCCGATCGGCCGCTACCTCATCAATTCGCCGATGCTGAAGGGCATGAAGAAGAACCCCGACGGCTCGCTGACGATCCACATCCAGAAGGACTCGCCGGGCAAGGCGAAAGAATCGAACTGGCTGCCAGCACCGAACGACACCGCCTACCTGGTGATGCGCTTGTACTGGCCGAAGACGGAAGCGCCGTCCATCCTGCCGCCGGGCGAGGGCTCATGGAGCCCGCCGGGCATCGTCGTGGCCCAGTAGCTCCGAGGCGGCGCGTGCGTACGTGACGACATTGCGGCGTCACGCCAGCGCAGGTGCGCCGTGGCCTGCGCAACCGCGCCGAGCTCAGCCGGCGTCCAGCGTCTCGAGTTGCGCGTGCAGCGCCAGCCAGCGCTCTTCGAGCTGGTGCGTTTCGGCAGCGATGTGCGTCAGGCGGCGGCCGAGTTCGGCGTAGTCGTCGGCAGGGGTCGTGGCCGCGGCCAGCGCGGCTTCGACCTCGGCCTTTTCCGCAGCCAGCCGGGCCATGCGCGCGTCCACCTGCTGCAGTTCCACGCGCAGCGGCCGTGTGCGATCCGACTGCTTCGCTCGCGATTGTTTGCCTGCCTTGCGCTCGTCGCGTGAGGCGGGCGGCGCGGCGGCCGGGGCCTTGGCAACCGTGCGCGCCGTGGCCACGGGTGCGGGTGCGGCGGCTTCGGGTTCGGCGCCACGCCAGGCCGGCGCCGGCAGACCCCGCGCCATGGCGCGCGACACCTCCAGCAGCCAGCGCTGGTAGTCGTCGAGGTCGCCGTCGAAGGGCTGCACCTCGCCGCCGCTGACCAGCCAGAACTCGTCGCATACTTCGCGCAGCAGCGCGCGGTCGTGGCTGACCAGCATGACGGTGCCTTCGAACTCGTTCAGCGCGATCGACAGCGCCTCACGTGTCGTCAGGTCGAGGTGGTTCGTCGGTTCGTCCAGCAGCAGCAGGTTGGGGCGCTGCCACACCAGCATGGCCAGCACCAGCCGCGCTTTCTCGCCGCCCGACAGCGAGCCCACGGCCTGGTTGACCATCGCGCCGGTGAAGCGGAACTGGCCGAGGTAGTCGCGCAGCTCCTGTTCGCGCCCGGGCGGGCCGACATCACGTGCCAGCCGCACCATGTGCATCAGCGGCCCGTCGTCGAGCTGCAGCACGTCCAGCTCCTGCTGCGCGAAATAGCCGATGACCAGTCCCTTGCCTTCGACGATCTGCCCATGCAGGGGGGGCAGGGCGCGCGCGATGGTCTTCACCAGCGTCGATTTGCCCTGGCCGTTGGCACCCAGGATGCCGATGCGCTGGCCGGCCAGCACCGAGCGGTTGATGCCGGTGACGATGGCCGTCTCGCCGTAGCCGCAGCTCAGGTCGTCGAAGGCCAGCATCGGGTTCGGCAGGCTCTGCGGCTCGCGGAACTCGAAGTCGAAGTCCGATGCGGTGAGCACCGGCGCGAGCTTTTCCATGCGCGCCAGCGCCTTGACGCGGCTTTGCGCCTGCTTGGCCTTGCTCGCCTTGGCCTTGAAGCGGTCGATGAAACGTTGCAGGTGTGCGATGCGTTCCTGCTGCTTGCCGAACGCGGCTTGCGCCTGCATCAGGCGCTCGGAACGCATCTCCTCGAAGAAGCTGTAGTTGCCGCTGTAGCGCGTGAGCGTGGTCTCGTCCAGGTGGACCGTGACCTTGGTGATCGCGTCGAGGAATTCGCGGTCGTGGCTGATGAGGATCATCGTGCCTTCGAAACGCTTGAGCCAGGCTTCCAGCCAGACCAGCGCGTCCAGGTCCAGGTGGTTGGTGGGCTCGTCCAGCAGCAGCAGGTCGGCCGGACACATCAGCGCGCGCGCCAATTGCAGTCGCATGCGCCAGCCACCGGAGAAGCTGTTCACCGGCAGATCGAGCTGCGCCACGCGAAAGCCCAGGCCGAGCAGCAGCGCCTGCGCGCGCGCGTTGGCGTCGAAGGCGCCGGCTTCATCCAGCGCCATGTGCGCCTCGGCCATGGCGTGGCCGTCGCCGGACGCTTCGGCAGCCTGCAGTGCGAGCTGCGCGCGCTGCAGCGGCTGGTCGCCCTGCAGCACGAAGTCGGTGGCACCGTCTTCCGTTTCGGGCATCGATTGCGCGACCTCGCCGATGACCCATCGCGGCGGGATCTCCACGTCGCCGGTGTCGGCGTGCAGCTTGTCGGTGAGCAGCAGGAACAGGCTCGACTTGCCCGCGCCGTTGCGCCCGATCAGGCCGACTTTTTCGCCCGGATGCAGCGTCAGGTTGGCGCCTTGCAGCACGACCTTGGTGCCGCGGCGCAGTGTCAGGTTGCGTAGCGTGATCATGCGGCACGCTCCGTGCGCGTGGCTTGCGCGCTTGCGAGTCGCTGCGGCCGCGCGTGAGGCTGGCCAGCTTGTGGCGGCCAGCGCTGTGGCCTCGAGCAGCAGCACCTGATCGTCACCCGCATTCGTGCTCAGCCACAGCGGCTGCAGCGACGGGAATGCGGCTTCGAAGTGTGCGCGTTCATGGCCGATCTCGATCACCAGCGCGCCTTGTGGGCCCAGGTGGGCTGCGGCACCCTGCAGCAAGGTGCGCACAAAGTCCATGCCGTCGGGGCCGCCGTTTAGCGCCAAGCTCGGCTCGGCACGGTATTCAGCCGGAAGCTGTCTCATCGAAGTCTCGTTCACATAAGGTGGGTTGCACAGCATCAGCTCGTAGCGTCCGTCGGCGGCGGCCAGGCCGTCGCCCTGGCGCAGGCGGATGCGTGCGGAAAGTTCATGGCGCTCGACGTTCAGCCGCGCCACGGCCAGCGCGTCGGCCGACAGGTCGGTGGCGTCCACCTGCGCCTGCGGCCAGGTCATCGCCGCCAGCACGGCCAGGCTGCCGTTGCCGGTGCACAGGTCGAGGATGCGCTGCGGCGCCTGCGTCAAGCACGCGTCGAGCGCGCCGTTCATCAGCGGCTCGGCAATCAGGGAGCGCGGCACGATGGCGCGTTCGTCGATGTGGAAGGGCACGCCCTGCAGCCAGGCTTCGCCCGTCAGGTAGGCGGCCGGTTTGCGCGTGGCGATGCGTTCTTCGATCAGCGCTTCGATGTCGGCTCGCTGCGTCGGTGACAGCTCCATCCTGGCCACACCTTCCAGATCGTCCAGCGGCAAGCCGAGTTTCCACAGCGCCAGCCACACCGCCTCGTCGAAGGCGTTCGTCGTGCCATGCCCAAAACAAACGCCCGCCTTCTGGAGGCGGGCGCTGCAGCGCTCGATCAAGGTCAACAGCTTCACAACAACAGATTCTCCAGCGTGCGCCGGTAGATGTTCTTCAGCCTTTCGATGTCGGCCACCGCGACGTGTTCATCGATCTTGTGGATGCTGGCGTTGATGGGGCCGAACTCCACCACCTGCGGGCAGATGCGGGCGATGAAGCGCCCGTCCGATGTGCCGCCCGTGGTGGACAGTGCCGGCGTCAGGCCGGTCTCGTCGTGGATCGCCTGGCTCAGCGCTTGGCTCAGGCTGCCGGGCGGGGTGAGGAAGGTTTCGCCGCCCAAGCGTCCAGGCGAGCGTGTAGTCGACGCCGTGCCGGTCGAGCACCTCGTGCACGCGCGATTTCAAAGATTCGGGTGTGGACTGATTGCTGAAGCGAAAGTTGAACTGCAGGTCCAACTCGCCGGGAATGACGTTGCCCGCGCCGGTGCCGGCATGGATGTTCGACATCTGCCAACTCGTCGGTGGAAAGAACTCGTTGCCCTCGTCCCAGCGCATGGCCACCAGTTCGGCCAGTGCCGGCGCGACGTCGTGAATCGGGTTGCACGCCAGTTGTGGATAGGCGATATGGCCCTGCACGCCCTTGACCGTCAGCCGGCCGGACAGCGTGCCGCGGCGGCCGTTCTTGATCATGTCGCCGAGTCGATCGACCGAAGTCGGCTCGCCGACGATGCAGGCATCGAGCACCTGGCCACGCTCGCGCAGCAGTTCCACCAGCCGCACCGTGCCATCGACCGAGGGGCCTTCCTCGTCGCTGGTCAGCAGGAAGGCGATGCTGCCGGCGTGGGCCGGATGCGCCTGCACGAACTCCTCCACCGCCACCACCATCGCGGCGATCGAGGTCTTCATGTCGGCGGCGCCACGGCCATACAGCGAGCCGTCGCGGTGCGTCGGCACGAAGGGGTCGCTGTGCCAGCGCTCCAGCGGCCCGGTGGGCACCACATCGGTGTGGCCGGCAAAGGCCAGCGTCGGCCCGGGCCGCGCGCCGCGGCGATGGGCCCACAGATTGGTGACGCGAAAGTCGTCCGGCCCGAAGATCAGCGTCTCGCATTCGAAGCCTGCAGCGAGCAGCCGTTCGCCCAGCAGGGCCTGGCAACCGCCGTCGGACGGCGTGACGCTGGCGCGTGCAATCAGCGCCTCGGCCAGGCGCAGGGTGTTCATCCCAGTACCGGCCCGGCCGTCCCGAGGGTACTGAGCGCCACCTTGGAGGGCAGCGACCGAACTGAGCGTGGAGGCTTCACCTCGCCCCGAGCGGCGCGGAGCGCGATTCCGCCGGCAGCACGTCCAGCGTGATGTCGGTGAAGGTGGCGCCGTCCTGCTCTTCCTTGGCGGCGATGGCCTTGGAGACCGGCGCCATGTCGTTATGCAGCCGCCACAACAGGTTGGTGGGCGAATCGGCATAGGCCATGCCTTCGTCGCGCGAGACCGTGCCTTCGGTGATGAGCCGGGCCAGGTCGGCCTCGAAGCTCTGCGAACCCTCGGCCAGCGACTTTTCCATCGCCTCTTTCACGCCAGCGATGTTGCCCTGCTCGATGAGCTCGGCCACGAGCACGGTGTTGAGCAAGATCTCCACCGCCGCCACGCGTCCGCCGGCATGCGCGCGCAGCAGGCGTTGCGAGATGACGGCACGCAGGCCCGCCGCCAGGTCGGCGAGCAGCGCTGGCCGTGCCTCCGGCGCATAGAAAGACAGGATGCGTCCCGAGCGCGTGGTAGCTGTTGTTGGCATGCAGCGTGGCCAGCACCAGGTGGCCCGACAGCGCGTACGAGATCGCCGAGGTCATGGTCTCGCGGTCGCGGATTTCGCCGATGAGAATGCAATCCGGCGCCTGGCGCAGCGCGTTCTTCAGAGCGATCTGCAGCGATTCGCAGTCGCGACCGACCTCGCGCTGGTTGACCACCGATTTCTTGTTGCTGAACAGGAACTCGATCGGGTCCTCGATGGTGAGGATGTGGCCGGTGGCCTGCTGGTTGCGCCATTCCAGCATCGAGGCCAGCGTCGTGCTCTTGCCGGTGCCGGTGGCGCCGACCATCAGGATCAGGCCGCGCTTTTCCAGCACCAGCGTGGACAGCATCGGCGGCAGGCCGAGCGAATCGAGCGCCGGGATGTCGAAGGGGATGCAGCGGAACACCGCCGCCATCGTGCCGCGCTGGCGGAAGGCCGACATGCGGAAGCTGCCGACGCCCGACAGGCTGATCGCGCGGTTCAGCTCGCCGGTGTCGTCGAACTCCTCGAACTGCTGCGGCGTAAGCAGTTCGCCGAGCAGTTGTCGAATCTGCGCCGGCGTGAGCACCTGATCCGACAGCTGCAGGATCTGTCCGTTGATGCGGATCAGGATCGGCGTGTTGGCCGACAGATAGACGTCCGAGGCGTTCTTCTCGGCCATCAGCCGCAACACCTTCTCCATGTTTCCAGCACTCATCGAGGCTCCTTGTTCAAGCGCGCAGAAGTTCGTTGATGCTGGTCTTGGCACGCGTCTGTGCATCCACGCGCTTGACGATGACCGCGCAGTAAAGGCTGTACTTGCCGTCTGCGCTGGGCAGGTTGCCGCTGACCACCACCGAGCCGGCGGGAATGCGCCCGTAGCTCACCTCGCCGGTGGCGCGGTCGTAGATCTTCGTGCTCTGGCCGATGTACACGCCCATGCTGATGACCGAGTTCTCTTCGACGATCACGCCTTCCACCACCTCGGAGCGCGCGCCGATGAAGCAGTTGTCCTCGATGATCGTCGGCCCGGCCTGCAGCGGCTCGAGCACGCCGCCGATACCCACGCCGCCCGACAGGTGCACGTTCTTGCCGATCTGCGCGCATGAGCCCACGGTGGCCCAGGTATCGACCATCGTGCCCTCGTCCACGTAGGCGCCGATGTTCACGTAGCTGGGCATCAGCACCACGTTCTTGGCGATGTAGCTGCCGCGGCGTGCCACGGCCGGAGGCACCACGCGCACGCCAGTGGCACGCATGGCCGCTTCGTCGAGATGGGAGAACTTGGTCTGCACCTTGTCGAAGAAACCCAGATCGCCGGCGCGCATCGACCTTGTTGTCCGACAGGCGGAAGCTCAGCAGCACGGCCTTCTTCACCCACTGGTTCACCGTCCACTGGCCCACGCCCTGTCGCTCGGCCACGCGGATGCGCCCGGCGTTAAGGTCACCGATCACGTCTTCCACAGCCTGGCGCACATCGGGGGCCGACGCGGCGGTGATCTGCGCGCGGCCTTCCCAGGCCAGTTCGATCAGGTCTTGCAGTTTGTGTGTCATGCGTGCTCGTGCCGTGAAAGGGTGAAACTGCGGATGCGCTGTGCCGCCTCGACGCATTCGTCGGTGGCGGCGACCAGCGCCATGCGGATACGTCCTGCCCCGGGGTTGTGGCCGTGGGCCTCGCGTGCCAGCAGGCTGCCTGGCAAAACCGCGACATTGTATTGAGCCAGCAAGCGCATCGCGTAGTCGATGTCGTCCCCCGCAGCACCCTCCGCGCCAGTCGATTTCGGAATGCCGGCCCAGAGGTAAAAACCCGCGTCCGGCAGACGCACCTCCAGGATATCGGCCAGCAGCGGCGTCACCTGAGCGAATTTGCTGCGGTAAAGCGCGCGATTCGCCTGCACATGCGTCTCGTCGTTCCAGGCGGCGATGCTGGCGCGCTGCACCAACGGGCTCATGGCGCTGCCGTGATAGGTGCGGTAGAGCAGGAAGGCCTTGAGCAGCCGGGCATCGCCGGCAACAAAACCTGAGCGCAAGCCAGGCACGTTGGAGCGCTTGGACAGGCTGGTGAAGGCCACCAGGTTGCTGAAGTCATCGCGCCCCAGTGCCTTGGCGGCTTGCAGCGAGCCGAGCGGCGGCTCGTCGCGGAAATAGATCTCCGAGTAACACTCGTCACTGGCAATGACGAAGCCATGTCGGTCGCTCAACTCGAACAGCATCTTCCACTCGTCCAGCGGCATTACCGCACCGGTCGGGTTGCCAGGCGAGCAGACATACAGCAGTTGCGTGCGCGCCCATGTGGCGGCGTCGATCTGCGACCAGTCGGCAGCGAAGTTGCGCGCCGGGTCGCTGTTGGCAAAGGCTGTCTGCGCACCGGCCAGCAGCGCCGCGCCTTCGTAGATCTGATAGAACGGGTTCGGGCAGACGACGGTGGCGCCGGCCCGCGTCGGGTCGATCACGGTCTGCGCCAGCGCGAACAGGGCCTCGCGCGAGCCGTTCACCGGCAGCGTCTGCGTCGACGGGTTCAGACCCACGCCATAGCGCCGTTGCACCCAGCCGGCAAAGGCCTCGCGCAGTGCAGGTTCGCCAGCCGTAGCCGGGTAGGACGACAGCGTCGGCAACGCGTCGACGAGGGCACGTTCGATGAGCTCGGGCGTGGCATGGCGCGGCTCGCCGATGCCCAGGCTGATCGGGGCATGGGCCCTGGACGCGACGACGCTGCGCGTCAGCTCCTTCAAGCGCTCGAACGGATAAGGGTGCAGGCGTGCCAGCAGCGGATTCATCAGGCAATTATCCCGGAGCGCGGGCTTGCGACCCGGGCGGACAGCGCGGCGCAGGCTACAGCCGCCCGACGCAGCCCCTTGCGCCGCAGCGGCAGGCGAGGCGGCCCTTGTGGTGTGTTTCGCCGTAGTTCACTGTGATCTCTTCTCCGACGGCGATGGGCTGCAATGCATAGAACTCCACCCGGCCGTTCTGAAGGCTCAGCCTCGCATTCGGCTGGCACGAATGGTTGGTGTAGCGCATCGGATCGGCCGACTTCGAGAAGTCGATGGCGCGGCACGCAGACATCTCGACGATCATGATGCGCTCGTGCCGTGTGGCGCGGATGCGCGCATCGGCCACGCTGATCGTTTCGCCGCGAATCTCTGCGATCTTTCGCGCCGGCGCAATCGCCTCCGCGGCAAACACGCCCAGGCCGTCGATGCGGCTGGGCTGCACCTGCAGGTCGAACTTCTGATATGCCGGGCGCGTCATCGCAGCGCTTCGTAGATGGCTGCTTCGCTGCCCAGCATCTCGATGTGGCTGTGCAGGCGTTGACCGAGCGCCTCGGCCACGGCGATGGAGCGTGTATTCGCCGGCCTGATCAGGCTGATGACACGCTCGCGCTGCAGCACCTCGAAGGCATGGCGCAGCGCCACCGCTGCGGCCTCGCACGCATAACCGTGGCCCCAATGCTCGCGCGCAAGCAGCCAGCCCAGTTCGAAGCCCGGCCAGCCGGGCGGGTCGAGGTAGCCGACACGGCCGATCAAGGCGCCGCTTTCCCGATGTTCCAGCGCCCACATGCCGTAGCCCAGCAGGCTGCGGTGGCCGATGAAAAAGGCCATGCTGCGCCAGGCTTCGTCGGGCGTCAGTACCACGCCCTGGCCGATGTGACGCATGACTTCGGCGTCGGCGCACATGGCGGCGTAGGCAGGCCAGTCGCCAGTGGCGAAGGGGCGTAGGCGCAGCCTCGGCGTGTCGAGCGTAATCGCGGCCGCGGGCGCCGTCATCTCGCTGAACTACAGTGCCAGGCCCGTAGCTTGGCCGCTCGGTGGCAGGTCCACTGGCGCAGTCTGCTTCCAGCCCTTCTTGCGATGCTCGGCGATCACGTCGGTGTAGATGCCGCCGCGCACATACCACTTCGCTGTCACGCGGATGAAGCGCGGCCGCGTCGCCTTGACGATGTCGTCGAGCACGGTGTTGGTGACCTTCTCGTGGAACGCGCCTTCGTTGCGGTAGCTCCAGAAGTACATCTTCAGGCTCTTCAGCTCAACGCAGAGTTTGTCGGCCACCATGTCGATGCTGAAATGCGCAAAGTCGGGCTGGCCCGTCAGTGGGCACAGGCAAGTGAATTCGGGCAGTTGAAAGCGGATCAGGTAGTCGCGTTCTGGGGCGGGATTGGCAAACACGTCGAGCTGTTTGCTGGGCGCGGAGGGCGGTGCGGCGGGGGCTGTCCGCTCGGTCGATGGAGCGGTGCGGGTGCTCTTTCTGGGCATGGCAGATGTGGGGTTGCGGAGCGGGGTCGGCCTGGACGCGATGTTATCATCGGCGCCGTTCATGCCCCTCGGGTTTGGCGCGTTTTCCCTGAATAATCAAGCACTTGCGAGTGCCGATCGAAGGCCTTCGCGCCGCTCGCACCGAACGACATGCGCCTCAACCAGATCAAGCTTTCCGGCTTCAAGTCCTTCAGCGACCCGACCACTTTCGCGCTGCCCGGCCAACGTGTCGGCGTGGTCGGACCCAACGGTTGCGGCAAGTCCAACATCATGGACGCAGTCCGGTGGGTGCTCGGCGAAAGCAAGGCCAGCGAGCTGCGCGGTGAGTCGATGCAGGACGTGATCTTCAATGGCTCGGGGCTGCGCAAGCCGGCCGGGCGCGCCAGCGTGGAACTGGTCTTCGACAACCAGGATGCGCGTGCCGGCGGGGCGTGGAACCAGTATTCCGAGATCGCCGTCAAGCGCGTGCTCACGCGCGATGGCGGCTCCAGCTACCACATCAACAACCAGACGGTGCGCCGCCGCGACGTGCAGGACGTGTTCATGGGCACCGGGCTGGGGCCGCGTGCCTACGCCATCATCGGCCAGGGCACCATCAGCCGCATCATCGAATCGCGGCCCGAGGAGTTGCGGCTGTTCCTGGAAGAAGCCGCGGGGGTGTCCAAGTACAAGGAGCGGCGCCGCGAAACCGAGAGTCGCCTGAAGGACACGCGCGAGAACCTCACGCGGGTGGACGACATCCTGCGCGAGCTGAATGCCAACCTCGACAAGCTGGAGCAGCAGGCCGAGGTGGCCACCCTGTACCGCCAGTTGCAGGAACAGGGCCTGCTCAAGCAGCATCAGTTCTGGTTCCTGAAACACCGCGACGCGGCCAAGGAAGAGCAGCGTGTGCATGCCGCGCTGCTGGAAGCGACGACGGCGCTCGAAGCGCGTGTCGCCGAGCTGCGCCACGTCGAGACCGACCTGGAAGCCCTGCGCCAGGCGCACTATGCTGCCGGCGATGCCATGCACCTGCGCCAGGGCGAACTGGCCGATGCCGCGCTGGAGGTCAGCCGTCTGGAAGAGCGCATCCGCTACGTCGTCGAGGCACGCGAACGCGCGCGCACCCGCCTGGCCGAGCTGCAGGCGCAGAACGAACAATGGGCCGCGCGCCAAGCTGAAGCGCAGACCGAGTTGCAGCGCATTGCGCAGACGCAGCAGTCGGCCGAAGACGCCTTGCGCCAACAGGCTGAGCAGGCCGAGGCGCAGTCGCTGCGCATGCCCGGCCTGGACGCGGCGCTGCGCGAGGCGCAGGCGCACAGCCAGCAACAGCGCGGCGCGGTGGCCGAGGTGCAACAGCAGATCCAGGTGCTGGCCGCCGAAAGCCGCAGCCTGGACGACCAGGCGCGCCAGTTGCGTCAGCGCAGCGAGCGTCTGGGGGCAGAGCGCGCCAGCCTGGCCACGCCCGACCTGCAACGGCTGGCCGAACTCAAGCAAAGCAGTGCCGCGCTCGACGAACAGCGCGTGCTGGCCGAGACACGGCTGCACGAGTTGGCGGAGCAGGTGCAGGCCCTGGACGAGCAGCGCCGCACGCGCGCGCAAGCGGCGGCCCAGGAGAGTGCGCGCCAGGCCGAATTGGGTGCGCGGCTCGATGCCTTGCGCGCATTGCAGGACAAGGTGCAGAGCAGCGGCAAGCTCAAGCCCTGGCTGGTCAAGCACGGGTTGGACAGCCTGCAGGGCCTGTGGACACAGGTGCATATCGAGCCCGGCTGGGAGACCGCGCTGGAAGCGGCGTTGCGCGAGCGTCTGAACGCGCTGCAGGTGGGGCGGCTGGAGACGGTGCGCGCCTTCGCCGCCGACGCACCGCCGACGCGGCTCGCCTTCTATTCGCCCAACGCTGGCGCGCTGACCAGTACCCACCGCACGCTGCCGCGCCTGTCCGACCTGCTGCGCCTGAACGATGCCGGCTTGCAGGCGCTGCTCAACGACTGGCTCGAAGGTGTCTACACCGCGGCCAGCCTGGACGATGCGCTGGCCGCGCGCAGCCAGCTCACGCATGGCGAGGTCATCATGTCGCGCGAAGGGCATGCAGTGTCACTGCATGCGGTCAGCTTCTATGCGCCCGATTCCGAGCAGGCCGGCATGCTGGCGCGGCAGCAGGAGATCGAGAACCTCGAGCGCCAGCATCGCGCGCAGGGCCTGATTGCCGACGAAGCGCGCTCTGCCAACGTGCGCGCCGAGGCCAGCTACACCGAAGCCTCCCTGCGCTTGGCGAGCACGCGGCGCGAGGCCGCCGAAGCGCAGACGCGCGCGCACCAGCAGCAGGTGGAATTGCTGCGCCTGACGCAGCAGGCCGAGGCCAGCCAAACACGACGCAGCCAGCTGGACGGCGAATTGGCCGAGTTGACTGCCTCGCTCGACGGCCTGCAGCAGCGTCGTAGCCAGGGCGAGGCGCAATTCGAAGCGCTCGACCAGCAGCTGGCTGGGGCACAGCAGCGCCACAGCGAACTCGACGATGCCGTGATTGCCGCCGAGGGCGAGCTCAACGCCGCGCGCGAACAGTTGCGCACGCTGGAGCGCCAGGCGCAGGAGGCGGCCTTCCAGCAGCGCACGCTGGCCGCACGCCAGGCCGAGTTGCAGCGTGCCATCGACACCGCGCAGCAGCAGGTGGCCACCAATGTGCAGGCCGCCGCGCAGATCGACGAGGAGCTGGCCGGCTTGAACGACGCCGCCGCCCAGGCGGGTCTGCAGACCGCGCTGGCGCTGAAGCTGCAGCGCGAGCAGACCCTGGCCGCCGCGCGCAGCCAGTACGACGACCTGAGCAGCAAGCAACGTGCGGGCGACGAGCAGCGACTGAGCCTCGAACGCAGCCTGGAGCCGATGCGCGAGGGCCTGACGCAGCTGCAGCTGGAGCAGCAGGCGGCCATGCTCGGTGGCGCGCAATACATGGAGCAGCTGACGGCGGCGCAGGTGGACCTGCAGGTGCTGGCCGAAAGCATCGAGCAGGGCAGCGTCAAGCTGTGGGGCCTGCAAGGCGAAGTCGAGCGCCTGAACCGCGAACTCACCGCACTGGGCGCGGTCAACCTGGCGGCGCTGGACGAGCTGACCGCCTCGCGCGAACGCAAGACCTTCCTCGACGCACAGAACGCCGACCTGCTGGAGGCGATGAACACGCTGGAAGACGCGATCCGCAAGATCGACCTGGAAACACGCGAGCTGCTGGGCCAGACCTTCACGCAGGTGAACGAACATTTCGGCCGCATGTTCCCCAGCCTGTTCGGCGGCGGCAGTGCCAAGCTGGTGATGACCGGCGACGAGATCCTCGATGCCGGCGTGCAGGTGCTGGCGCAGCCGCCGGGCAAGAAGAACAGCACCATCCATCTGCTGTCGGGTGGCGAGAAGGCACTCACCGCGATCGCGCTGGTGTTTGCCATCTTCCAGCTCAACCCCGCGCCGTTCTGCCTGCTCGACGAAGTCGATGCGCCGCTGGACGACGCCAACACCGAGCGTTATTGCAAGCTCGTCACCGAGATGAGCCAGGGCACGCAGTTCCTGTTCATCAGCCACAACAAGATCGCCATGGAGATGGCCGAGCAGCTGATCGGCGTGACCATGCAGGAGCAGGGCGTGTCGCGCATCGTCGCCGTCGACATGGACGCGGCGATCGGATTGGCCGAGGCGGCATGAACAGGCCTACCCCCTACTGCCTTCGGCCGCCCCATCGAGGTGGCGCCGCCAGCGGACCGGCGAAGCAGGTTCCGCTGCGACTGCTCCATGTTTGTGCGGAGCTGCCGTGAGCCTGACCGTCGCGCTGGCGATCCTCGGCGCCGTGGTGCTGCTGGCACTGCTGGCGCACGGCTGGTGGAGCGCGCGGCGTGCCAGTCCGCGCCAGGCCGACGCTGCGTTGCCGTCGCAGCGCGTGGAGCCGGGGTTTGGTGAGCACCGCAGTGGCACACCGCTCGGCGACGCAGCCGATCCTGCCCTGACGGCCGAGCGACGCGCGCCCGCCGCGCGGCGCCAGGCGCGGCTGGACGCGCTGATCGACGTCATCGTGCCACTGTCGCTGGAAGCACCTGTCAGCGGTGAGTTGGTACTGGCCCATTGGCCGGCCACGCGCCGCGCGGGCACCAAGCCTTTCTACATCGAGGGGCTCAACGTCGAATCGGGCGATTGGGAGCAACCCGCCCCCGACCAGCGCTACAGCGAGCTGCAGGCCGGCGTGCAACTGGCCAACCGCAGCGGCGCGCTCAACGAGATCGAGTACTCGGAGTTCGTGCACAAGCTGCAGGCCTTTGCCGAAGCCGTGGGCGCGATGCCCGACTTTCCCGACATGCTGGACGTGGTCGCACGCGCGCGCGAGCTCGACGGGTTTGCCGGGCCTCTGGATGCGCAGCTCACGCTGCGGTTGGTAGCGCGCAGCGTCGCCTGGTCGGTGGGCTATGTGCAGCAATGCGCCGCGCGCCAGCGCCTGGTCGGCGGCGCAGTGGCAGGGCGGCTGGTGCTGCCGTCCACCGACGCGGGCTCACCGCCGGTGCTGGTGCTGGAGTACGACGCCCAGGCGGCGCTGGCCGACGACCCGCAGGCCGCCGCGCTGCGCGAAGTCGTGCTCAGCCTGGACGTGCCGCAGACGCCGGCCAACGTCGAGGCCTTTCCCACCTGGCACAAGGTGGCGTACGCCTTGGCCGAGGACATGGACGCCGATGTGCTGGACGACGCCGGCCGGCCGATCACGCTGCATGCCTTCGACGCCATCGGCAAGGATCTGGCGCAGCTGTATGCCGCGCTGGAAAGCCACGACCTGGCGGCGGGCTCTCCGGCCGCGCAGCGCTTGTTCAGCTGAAGATGCAGGTCTCACCGCGGGCGTGCCCTCGGTTTGGCCCTCAGCCCACCATCCGCGACGGCTCGCGCATGAGCACGAATTCTTCGGCCGCGGTCGGATGCACGGCAATCGTGCGGTCGAACATCGCCTTGGTCGCGCCAGCCGTCAGCGCGACCGCCAGACTCTGCACGATCTCGGGGGCGTCGGCGCCGAGCATGTGCACCGCCAGCACCTTGTCGGTCTGCGCATCGACCAGCAGCTTCATGTAGCAGCGCTCGGCGCCGTCGATGAAGGCCTGGCGCATCGGCCGGAAGTCGGCTTCGAAGACCTTGAGCTTGTGGCCCGCAGCCAGCGCGTCGGCTTCGGTCGGCCCGATGGTGGCCAGCGGCGGCAGCGTGAACACCGCGGCCGTGACCAGGCTCAGATCCACCTCGCGCGGCGTCGGGCCGAACAGCGAGTCGGCCAGCGCGCGGCCTTCGGCGATGGCCACCGGCGTGAGGTTCCACTTGTTCGTGACATCGCCGATGGCATACACGCCGTCCGCGCTGCTGTGCAGTCGCGCGTCTACCGGCACGGCACCGGCGGGGTCGATTTCGATGCCCACCGTCTCCAGGCCCAATCCGGCGGTGTTGGGGCGCCGGCCGGTGGCATTCAGCACGAAGGGGAATTCGCGCATGCGCTCGTCGGCAGCGATGAGCAGCCAGTCGCTGCCGGCGCGTTGCACTTCGCGCGGTACTGCGCCCGGGTGCAGGTCGATGCCCGCAGCCTGCAGTGCCGCCGCGGCGCGCGTGCGCAGGTCTTCGTCGAAGCCGCGCAGCGGCAGCCGTGCGCGGTAGAACAGGCTCACCGCCACGCCCAGCCGCGCCAGCATGCTGGCAAATTCCAGGGCGATGAAGCCACCGCCGATGACCGCGGCCTTCTTCGGCAGCGCTTGCAGGTCGAGCAGGTCGTCGCTGGTCGGGCAGCTCTCGATGCCCGGGATGCTGTCGCGCACCGGCGCAGCGCCAGTGGCGACGAGGATGTGCTTCGCCTTCAGCACACGTTCGCCCACGCGCACTCGATTCGGACCGTCGACAACCGCGCGGCCTTCGATCAACTCGACCTTCGATCCGGCCAGCAGTTGCCGGTAGATGTGTTCGAGGCGCTGCGTCTCGGCCGCCTTGGACGCTGCCCAGCGGGACATGTCGAAGTGCGGATGACCCACGCTCCAGCCGTAGCCCGCCGCCTCGCGGAAAGCGTCGCCGTAAGCTGCCGCGTACATCAGCAGCTTCTTCGGCACGCAGCCGCGGATGACGCAGGTGCCGCCGACGCGGCTGCTTTCGACGATGGCCACCTTGGCACCATGCGCCGCGGCGCGGCGTGACGCGGCCACGCCGCCGGAACCGGCACCGATGACCACCAGGTCGAAGTTGTCGGTCATCGAGCGGCTCAGTTCAAGGGCGGGAAGATGATCTTCCAGTCGTTCTTCATGCTGATCAGCCCCCAGCCCAGGGCGCGGTGCTGGTCCAGCCCTTCGGCCAGGCGGCCGATAGCGGAATCGCGGTCGTAGGCGTACTCGCGCACCGCGTCGTCGTGATGCACGATCATGCTCAAGCGCCGCCCCGGGGCGGTGCTGGTCCACTGCAGCATCTGGAAGTCGCCGTCGGAGTTGCCGAAGGCGGCGATCGGGCGGCGGCCGATCAGGGCTTCGATGTTCACCGGCTTGCCGACCTTGTCGTTGATGAACTCGATCTGCGGCAGCATCTGCACCTCGGTGCGCTTGCCCTTGAGCTCGAAGGCCAGCTTCTGCCGCGTGCCGATGGTCTGCTCAGGCGGTACGCCGTAGGTGCGTTCGGCGAAGGCGCGCATGAACTCCACCGAGCCGCCGGAGACGATGTAGGTCTTGAAGCCGTTGGCGCGCATGTAGCGCAGCAACTCCAGCATCGGCTGGTAGGTCAGCGTGTCGTAGTGGCGCTTGAAGCGCGGGTCCTGCGCCTTGCCGATCCACTTGCGCACCTCGGCGTCGAAGGCGTCGGTGCTCATGCCGCTCTGCGCCACCAGCAGCATCTCGAGCATGCCCTTTTCGCCGCTGGCCATGACGCCCTTCATGTCGCCGGAGATCACCGACTTGTAGGGTTCCTTGTCTTTCCATTCCGGGTGTTGCGGCGCCATGGCCTTGATGCGGTCGAGCACGAAGACGAACTGCGTGTACAACGGGTACTCGAGCCACAGCGTGCCGTCGTTGTCGAACACCGCGATGCGTTGTTCGGGCGGCACGAAGTCGTTGCTGCCTTCGGTGCGTGACGGCACGCACGAAGTCGATGATGCGTTGTTTGTTGACGCCTTCGTTCCAGGCCGGCAGCGGGTCACCGAAGGGCGCTGCACCCGGCATCGGTGCGCAGGCCACGAGCAGCGCGGACAGCGCCACGGCAGCGAGCCAGCGCCTTCTGGGGATCGGCGCGTGCAGCGGGTTCGTCGGCATGAGGACTCCTGGGACGGTGGATGAACCGGGCACGCCGGATCGGGTTGGCGGGCGCAGGCTGGGCGCATTCTGCCAGCGCGCGTGCCGCGCCTCGTGGCATGCTGTCGCCCGATGAGCCCACCCGCTGAAAGAGTCGCGCAGCTGCGCGCCACGCTGCAAGACCACGCCCATCGCTATTACGTGCTCGATGCGCCGCAGATTCCCGACGCCGAATACGACCGGCTGTTCCAGGAACTGCAGGCGCTGGAGGAAGCCCACCCCGAGTTGCGCAGCACCGATTCGCCCACGCAGCGTGTCATCGGTCGTGTGCTGGATGGCTTTGCACCGGTGCGCCATGCCGTGCCGATGCTGAGCATCCGCACCGAGACCGACACCACCGCGGCAGGCGCGGCCAGCTTCGACGCACGCGTGCGTCGCGAGCTGCAACTGGCGGACGACGCGCCGCCGGTCGAATACGCCGCCGAGCTGAAGTTCGACGGCCTGGCCATCAACCTGCGCTACGAACACGGCGTGCTGGTGCAGGCGGCGACGCGCGGCGACGGCGAGACGGGCGAAGACGTGACGCAGAACATCCGCACGCTCAAGCGCATTCCGTTGCGGCTGATGGGGCGTGCCGACCCGGCGCCGGCGGTGCTGGAAGTGCGCGGCGAGATCTTCATGCGGCGCGACGATTTCGAGCGCCTGAACGCGCTGCAGCGCGAGAGGGGCGAGAAGGCCTACATCAACCCGCGCAATACCGCGGCGGGCGCCGTGCGCCAGCTCGACCCGGCCATCACGGCCCAGCGCCCCTTGAGCTTCTTCGCCTACGGGCTGGGCGAGGTGCAGGGCTGGGAGCCGCCGCCCACGCACAGCGCGACGCTGGATGCGATCGCCGCGTGGGGTCTGCCGGTGTGCGCAGACCGGGCGACGGCGCTCGGCGCGGACGGACTGGTCGCCTTCCATCAGGCCATGGGCGCAAAGCGCGATGCGCTGCCTTTCGACATCGACGGCGTGGTCTACAAGGTCAACCGCTTCGAGCTGCAGAAGCGCCTGGGCTTCGTCACGCGCGAGCCGCGCTGGGCCGTGGCGCACAAGTACCCGGCGCAGGAGCAGATGACGCGGCTCAATGCCATCGACATCCAGGTCGGCCGCACCGGCAAGCTCACGCCGGTGGCCAAGCTGGAGCCGGTGTTCGTGGGCGGCACGACGGTGAGCAACGCCACGCTGCACAACCTGTTCGAGCTGCGGCGCAAGGGCGTGCGCATCGGCGACACGGTGATCGTGCGACGCGCGGGCGACGTCATTCCCGAGGTGGTGGGCCGTATCGAGACCGCGCGCGAGCGCTACGTGCCCAACTTCCGCATGCCGCGCCAGTGCCCCGTGTGCGGCAGCGGCGTGCAGCGCGAAAAGGGCGGCATCGACCACCGTTGCACCGGCGGGTTGTTCTGCGCTGCGCAGCGCAAGCAGGCGATATTGCATTTCGCCGGCCGGCGCGCGATGGACATCGAAGGCCTGGGCGACAAGCTGGTCGATCAGCTGGTGGACGGCGGCCTGATCCGCACGCTGCCCGAGCTTTACAAGCTGGGTGTGGCCAAGCTGTCCGCGCTGGAACGCATGGCCGACAAGAGTGCGGCGAATCTGGTGGCTGCGCTGGACGCGCGCAAGCACACGACGCTGCCGCGCTTCCTGTACAGCCTTGGCATCCGCCACGTCGGTGAGGCCACGGCCAAGGACTTGGCAGCGCACTTCGGCTCGCTCGACCGTGTCATGGACGCCACCCTGGACCAACTGCTGGAAGTCAACGATGTCGGGCCGGTGGTCGCACAGAGCATCCGCACCTTCTTCGAGCAGCCGCACAACCGCGAGGTGGTGGAGCAGCTGCGTGCGGCCGGCATCCGCTGGGCTGAGCATGAGGGCGTCGAGCGCGCCGCAGGCGCTGCCTCTGGCGGGAATGACCGTCGTGCTCACCGGAACCTTGCCGACACTGACACGTGACGAGGCCAAGGCCATGCTGGAAGCCGCGGGCGCCAAGGTGGCCGCTTCGGTGTCGAAGAAGACCCGCTATGTCGTCGCCGGCGAGGCGGCCGGCAGCAAGCTGGACAAGGCGCAGGAACTCGGCGTGCCGGTGCTCGACGAAACCGGATTGCTGCAACTGCTCGCGCCGGCCGAGCGCCGGGGACCGGATGCCGGAAACTAGAGCTGCCGCCCCAGCGACAGGCGACGCTGGCGATGGCGCAGCTCGTGGCCCGGCGGTTGAGCAGTGCAGGCCACGCATAATCTGCGGCATGCCATGCACGGGGAGATGGAACGTGAGGATTCGCAGCACATGCACCGGCATCGCACGCATAGCGCCGGCGGTACTCCGCCGTGCTACCGCGCGGCTGCAGGGCAGCCCGACGCCCAGCGTCGGCTGTCGCTAGGACCAGGCCGTGGCAGTTCGCGAAATCCTCAAGATGGGCGACTCGCGCCTTCTGCGCGTGGCCGCGCCGGTGACGGACTTCGACTCGCCCGCACTGCTGGCGCTGGTCGAGGACATGTTCGACACCATGCGCGCGGCCAACGGCGCCGGGCTGGCTGCGCCGCAGATCGGAGAGGATCTGCAACTGGTGATCTTCGGCTTCGATCACAACGAGCGCTACCCCGAGGCGCCGGCGGTGCCGCTGACGGTGCTGATCAACCCGGTGATCGAGCCGCTCGACGACGAAATGGCCGACGGCTGGGAAGGCTGCCTGTCGGTGCCCGGGCTGCGCGGCGTGGTGCCGCGGCATGCGCGCATCCGCTACCGCGGCTTCGACGCCAAGGGACAGCCGATCGACCGCGAGGTGGATGGCTTTCACGCGCGTGTGGTCCAGCATGAATGCGACCACCTGATCGGCCGCCTTTACCCCACACGCATGACCGACCTGCGCCAGTTGGGCTTCACCAGCGTGCTCTTCCCTGACCTGGACCCGCGCGACGCGGACGATTGATCACAATTCTTTACCTGCGCGCAGGTCAGCCCCGGCCGGCCTGGCGCGTTGATGCGGGAGAGCCCAGGCGCTGGGCCGCGGGAGGTGGTGATGCATCGATGGCTTGGAAGGGCGGTGCAGGCAGCAGCGGGTTTGCTCTGCTGCGGCCTGTGGCTTGCGGCCGCCGATGCCATGGCGCAGGAGGACCCCCCGGGTCGCGTCGGCCGCCTGGCGGCGATTCAAGGCGAGGTCTTCGTCTATGACGACGAAGCGGGGGAGTGGCAGGCCGCCCAGCACAACCGGCCGCTGACGCGTGGCGACCGCCTGTCCACGGCCGGCGACGCTCGCGCCGAATTGCGCATCGGCTCGACCACGCTGCACCTGGGCAGCAGCGCCGAGCTCGACATCGTGCGCCTGGACGACGAGCGCCTGCAGTTCGCGCTGTTGCGCGGCAGCCTGGGCCTGCGCGTGCGCTCGAGCGAGGTCGCGGCCGAACTGGAAGTGCTCAGCCCCGAAGGCCGCTTCGTGCCGCTGCGCAGCGGGCTGTACCGCGTCGACCGGCAGGACGAGATCAGCCATGCCAGTGTCTGGCGCGGCGAACTGGAGTTCCAGGCGCCGGAGCTGTCACTGACCCTGCAGCCGGGTCAGCGCGCCGAGTTCTGGCGCGACGGGCCGCAGCGCGTGGCGCGCAGCCAGATGCTGGCGCCGTTGGACGACGCCTTCGCGCAGCTCGTGCTGCTGTCCGACCAGGCCGATACGCGCAGCGCCGCGACGACCTTCGTTTCGCCCGAGATGACCGGTGTCGAGGACCTCGACCGCTTTGGCGGCTGGCAGCAACACCCCGAATACGGCGCGGTGTGGACGCCGACCACGGTGGCCGTCGGCTGGGTGCCGTACCGTTACGGGCAATGGGTCTGGCTGCGCCCCTGGGGCTGGACCTGGGTCGACGACGCGCCCTGGGGCTTTGCGCCGTTTCACTACGGGCGATGGGTGTCCTGGGGCGGACGCTGGTGCTGGTCGCCGGGGCCACGCGTGGCGCGCCCGGTGTACGCCCCGGCGCTGGTGGCCTGGGCCGGTGGGCCGCAGTTCAAGGTGCACAAGGGCTCGCAACAGGTGCCGGCCGTGGGCTGGGTGCCGCTGGCACCACGCGAGCACTACCGCCCCACCTACCGCGCCAGCCCCGGCTATCTGAATCGCTTGAACGCCCATCCGCAACTGCTGGGGCCGCCGGGCGCGGGCTACGGCAACCGCCACGTTCCCGGCGCCGTCACGGTGCTGCCGACGGCGCAGATGGCACCGCGCCAGCCGGTGGCGGCGGCTGCCCTGCGCGCCGACGAGATGCAGCGCTCGCGCCAGTGGCAGGCGGAGCGCTTTCAGTTCGGTGCCCCGGGCCGCCCGCCGCAGGCGCAGCGCGAGTCGACACGTCCGCCGCGGGCCACGGGGCCGTTCGGCGCCGAGCCGCGCGCCGCGGCGCCAGGCAGTGCGGGCGCGGTGTCTGCGATTCCCGGCTTGACCCAGGTTCCGTGGCCCTCGAACGCGGAGCGGCCTGCACGAGAGCCAATGCCTCAGCGCCGGGGGCAAGGCGACGGGGCCGCCGTTCGACCAGAAGCACCTGCGCAGCTGCCACCACAGGCGCAGGCGATGCAGCCCGTGCCACCCAGTCGGCCCGCACCCGCGCCACCGTCGGGCCAGGACGTGCAGGCCAACGACGTGCCGAGGCAGGGACGAGGCGTGCCGCCCGGCGCACAGGCGGGGCAGTCGGCTGCGACGGGTCCCTTCTACGGGCGTCCCGGCGGGCCTGCGACACCGCCTGCTGCGCGGCCGGCGCCAAGTGTTGCGACGCCGGGCGCAATGCAACAAGCACCGCATGCACACTCGCGCAATGCTCAGGCGCCTGCCGCGCCGCCCGCGACGGCAGCCAACGCGGCACCCAAAGCGCCACCTAACGCGCCACCGCACGGCGCCCGGCGCGGCAGCAGGCACAGCACCCGGCGTTGCGCCCAAGCCCCGTCAGCCGCCAGCGGTTGCGTCTCCGATGCCACCGATTGGCGCTGCGGCGCCCGCTGCGCCTGCGGCAGCCGCCGCGCCCAGACCTGCCGCCACGCCACAGGCTCGAACAGAGGCGCCAAATGCCATGGTCCGGGGCGACGATCCGCTCGCGCGGAGACGCCCGCCCGATTCGCGACCGGTGCCGCGCGAAAAGTAGAAGCCCGAGCGGCTTCGGACACCTGGGGCGCCGGCCGGCCAAGGCTCAACAGACGCATGCCACGTCGGGCGCGCAATCGCCGCCTACTTCAGCAGCGGCTTCAGCACGGGCCAGACGTTGTCCAGCATGCGCGATTGCGCCTGCGCGTTGGGGTGGATGCGGTCGGGCTGAAACAGCTTGTCGGCATCGGGCCCATCGGCCACGTCTTTCAGGAAGAAGGGCAGCAGCGCGGCGCCCTCGGCCTTGGCCACGCTGGCAAACAGCGCGGCGAAGTCGTTCGAATACTTCTGCCCATAGTTGGGTGGCAGTTGCATGCCGACGATGAGCACGCGCGCGCCCGCGGCCTTGGCAGCCTGGGCCATGGCGCTGAGGTTCGACTGCGTCATGTTCAGCGGCAGGCCGCGCAGCGCATCGTTGCCACCCAACTCGATGATGACGATGCTCGGCTTGTGTTGCGCCAGCAGCGCCGGCAGCCGCGAGCGTCCGCCCGAGGTGGTGTCGCCGCTGATGCTGGCGTTGACCACTTCCAGGGCGATCTTCTCGCGTGCCAGGCGTTGCTGCAGCAGCGCCACCCAGCCGGTACCACGCTCCAGGCCGTATTCGGCCGACAGGCTGTCGCCCACCACCAGCAGAGGGGCGCGTCGCGAAGCGCCCTGCGCGGCCGATTCACGCGCGCCGACGAAGAGAAGGCCGCTCAGGCTAAAGTGCGTGAGCAGCGCGCGCCGCGTGAGCCTGGAACCAAGAAGACGCATGTCCGAACCGATCATTGCTGTTCAACACATCACCAAGCAGGTGGCCGACGCCACGGGCACGCTGACCATTCTCCACGACATCAATTTCGAGCTTCGCGCGCAGGAATCGGTGGCCATCGTCGGCGCGTCGGGGTCGGGCAAGAGCACGTTGCTGTCCATCGTTGCCGGGCTCGACGTGCCCACCAGCGGCCAGGTGCTGTTGGCCGGCACCGCACTGTTCGGCCTGGACGAGGATGCACGTGCCGAGGTGCGCTCACGCAAGCTGGGTTTCGTGTTCCAGAGCTTCCAGTTGCTGGCCAGCCTGAATGCGCTCGAGAACGTGATGCTGCCGCTGGAGTTGCTGGGCCAGCGCGATGCGCGGTCGCGCGCCAGCGAGATGCTGGGGCGCGTGGGCTTGGCGAGCCGACTCGGCCACTATCCGAAAGTGCTGTCGGGCGGCGAGCAGCAGCGTGTGGCGCTGGCGCGTGCCTTCGTCGTGCAACCGGCGGTGCTGCTGGCGGACGAGCCCACCGGCAGCCTGGATTTCGCCACAGGCGCCACGGTGATGGAGCTGATGTTCGAGATGAATCGCGAGGCCGGCACGACGCTGGTGCTGGTGACGCACGACGCGGGCATTGCGGCTCGCTGCCAGCGCCAGTTGAGCATCGAGGCCGGCCGCCTGGTACGCGACGCCTGATCGAAGGCGGGCTGTCGCGTCGCCCACAGTGGGCGGCTTATTGCTGCGCGAACTTGTAGTCGGTCTTCGCGGCCTTGCGCAGGCTTTCCTGGTACTCCTGCAACTTGACCTGCTCGAGGCGCTGCACGATCTGCGCCTTCACTTCCTCGAATGCCGGGAACTGCGCTTCTCGCGTGTCGTCCAGGCGAATGATGTGCCAGCCGAACTGCGTCTTCACCGGTGTGGCCGTCATCTCGCCCTTCTTCAGCTTGGTCATCGCCTGACCGAACTCGGGCACATAGGAATCGGCCTTGGCGTAGTCGAGGTCGCCGCCGTTCTCGCCCGAGCCCGGGTCCTTGGAGTTCTTCTTCGCCAGGTCTTCGAACTTGGCACCGCCCTTGATCTGCGCGATCAGGGCCTTGGCTTGGTCTTCGGTCTCCACCAGGATGTGGTGCGCGCGGTACTCGGTACCGGTGACCTGCGCCTTGAACTTGTCGTACTCTGCCTTGGCGTCGGCGTCGGAGACCGGATTCTTCTTCTTGAAATCCTCGAACAGATCGCGGATCAGGATGCTCTGGCGCGCCAGTTCCATCTGCGCGCGATAGTCGGCTGACGCGGCGATGCCCTGCTTCTCTGCCTCCTGGGTGAAGATCTCGCGCAGCACCACCTGATCCTTGGCCTGCGCTTCCATTTCCGGGCCGACCTTCTGGCCTGCGCGGCTGGCCTGCAGCATCAGGTTGTCCACACGTGACTTCGGCACCGACTTGCCATTCACGACGGCGATGTTCTGCGCAAGG
Source organism: uncultured beta proteobacterium (assembly GCA_963743935.1). Taxonomy (GTDB): domain Bacteria; phylum Pseudomonadota; class Gammaproteobacteria; order Burkholderiales; family Burkholderiaceae_C; genus Rubrivivax. The sequence continues at coordinate 255,405 of CAVURQ010000003.1, forward strand.
GTTGCGGCGGGCCACAGCAACGCCATCGAGGCGGCAAGGATCGCCGCGCGCACGGCATGGGAATTCGACTTCATTTCAGCTCTGTCTTTCTTGAGAGGGTGCGTGGCCGGCGGCTGCACCTCGCACCAAGTGCAGGCTGCGAGCCTGCGGTCAGGGAACCTTCGATCGGGCGGGTGTCAAGGCGAGTCGGGCGCATGCGCCTCGATGGCCAGCGCGTGGATGCCAGCGGGCATCAACAAGCGCACAGCATCATACACGAGGCGATGCCGCGCCACGGGGCGCAAGCCGATGAACTGCGCGCTGGTGATGCGCACCGTGAAGTGCCTGCCTTCGCGCGCACCGGCATGTCCGGCATGCAGGTGGCTGTCGTCCTGCACCTGCAACACGGTCGGCTGCAATGCATCGCGCAGCGCGCGCTCGATTGCCTCGCGGGTCACCGGGCTGGCGCTCATTTCGAATCCTCCGGCGCCTTGGTGCACGGAATGATTGCGCGGCTCACTCGGGCGCCTTGAAGCTGATCGCTGCGGAGTTGATGCAAAAGCGCTCGCCGTTAGGTTGGGGTCCGTCGTCGAACACGTGGCCGAGGTGCGAGCCGCACTGGTTGCAGCGCACCTCCACCCGCAGCATGCCGTGACTCGTGTCGCGCACGCGTTCGACCACTTCGCTGTTGATCGGTTCCGCGTAGCTGGGCCAGCCGCAGCCGGCGTCGAACTTGCTGTCCGATCTGAACAGCGGCGTGCCACAGCCGATGCAGTCGTAGCGACCCGGTTTGAAATGGTCCCAGTACTCGCCGCTGAAGGCGGCTTCCGTCGCAGCATGGCGCGCCACCCGGTATTGCATCGGGTCGAGCTGTTCACGCCATTCGGCATCGCTCTTGTGAACCGGATAGGCCTTCACGTCCTTGGGTTTGGTGGTCATGATGAGCAAGGAGAATTCCAGATGTTGGGCCCCATGGGTCGGAAGGCGGACGTGGGCATCGTGTTCGGGCTGTTCGTCGAACGGCGCTGCAGTCCGCACGCTCGGCTGGCATTGGGTGCAGGATCGATCGTTGCGGCAGTGTAGTCACTGTGATGCGCGCCAACTGGCGCAGGGACATATCGTGGGCCGGTTCCGGCATCGGGCTGATCAAGCCGTTGCTATTGAGCCGCGCCGACGGATGCGCAAGAATGCAGCCCTCGGACGGACGGCCTGCATTTCAATGTGTAGCGCATGTGACTGCCACCCCTTGGGTTGCGGTCTAACATCGCGGGCTGACAGTCTTGTCCCATTCCCAAAAGCATCAGGAGACCTTTGCCATGACATTCGAAGCCTTCCAACGATCGCGCCGCCGCCTCGGTTTGGCGCTCGCCTGCTCACTGGCGCTGTCGTCGCCGCTGGCCTTCGGTCAGGCCAAGCCGCTGGCCGGCCAGACGGTCAAGCTGGCCTGGATCGACCCGCAGACGGGCTTGATGGGGCCGGTGGGCAACAACCAGCTGAACACCGTGCGCTTCATGGCCGAGAAGTACAACGCCAGCAACCCGGCCGGCGTCAAGTTCGAAATCGTCCCGTTCGACAACAAGCTCAGCCCGACCGAAAGCCTGAACGCGCTGAAGGCGGCCATCGATCAAGGCGTGCAGTACATCATGCAAGGCAACGGCTCGTCCGTGGCCACTGCGTTGGTCGATGCGGTCAACAAACACAACGAGCGCAACCCGGGCAAGGAGGTGATCTATCTGAACACCGCCGCCGTCGACCCGGATCTGACCAACAGCAAGTGCAGCTACTGGCATTTCCGCTTCGATGCGGACACGTCGATGAAGATGGAGGCCATGACCACCTTCCTCAAGGACCAGCCCGACGTGAAGAACGTCTACCTGCTGAACCAGAACTACTCGCACGGCGCGCAAGTGGCCAAGTACGCGAAGGAAATGCTGGCCCAGAAGCGCCCCGACATCAAGGTGGTCGGTGAAGACCTGCACCCGCTGGCCCAGGTGCGCGACTTTGCGCCGTACATCGCGAAGATCAAGGCCTCCGGTGCCGACACGGTGATCACCGGCAACTGGGGCTCGGATCTCTCGCTGTTGATCAAGGCCGCGAATGAGGGCGGTTACACAGGCAAGTTCCTGACCTATTACGCCGTCGTCACCGGGACGCCCTCGGCGCTGGGCAGCAATGGCGCGGGCAAGGTCTTCATGATCGCCTACGCGCACCCCAACATGACGGGTCAGCCGGGCCAGTGGATGAAGGAGTTCAACCAGAAGGCCAACGACGACCTGTACACGTTCTCGTATCAGGCGATGTTCGAGTTGCTGGGCCAGGCGATGGCCAAGGCGAAGTCGACGGATCCGGTCAAGGTCGCCCCGGCGATGGAAGGCCTGAAGTTCAAGAGCTTCAACGGCGAGGTCGAGATGCGCAAGTCCGACCACCAGCTGCAGCAGGCCTTGTACATGACGGTGTGGCAGAAGACCGATGCGAAGAATGCCTACTCGGTCGAGAAGACCGGCATGACCTTCGCGCCGGTGAAGGAGTACCCGGCCTATGTGTCGAGCACGCCGACCAGCTGCCAGATGAAGCGGCCGTCCTGAAGGCGTACCCCCCGGGCCCGTCGCGCTAGCGGCGGGCATCTGCCAACCGCCTGCCTTGATGGCAGAGCGGGCCGACACCGCCACCGCAGCCTGAGCCATGGAATTCTTCACCATCTCGATGCTGAACGGCCTGAGCTACGGGCTGCTGCTGTTCATGCTCAGCTCAGGGCTGACGCTGATCTTCAGCATGATGGGCGTGCTCAACTTCGCCCACGCCAGCTTCTACATGGTCGGCGCGTACGTGGCCTACAGCATCGCCAGCCTGGTCGGCTTCTGGCCCGGGCTGATCATCGCGCCGCTGGTGGTCGGCATCATGGGCGCGCTGTTCGAGCGCTTCTGTCTGCGCCGGGTGCACAAGTTCGGCCATGTGCCCGAGTTGCTGATCACCTTCGGCCTGGCCTACGTGATCCTGGAACTGGTGCAGCTGATCTGGGGCCGCACCGCGGTCGAGTTCAAGCCGCCGGAGCTGCTGCGCGGGCCGGTGTTCACGCTGATCAATTCATCGGTGGATGGTCTGCAGATGGTGGTGGGTGCGGCGCCCGCGGCCATGTGTCAGGCCGCCGATGCGGCGGTGCGCGTGGTCTGCTCGCCGTTCCCTGCGACGCGCGGATTCATGATGTTCGTGGCGCTGCTCATGCTCGTGGCGCTGTGGCTGCATGCTTACCCGCACGCGCGTCGGGCTGGTGATCCAGAGCGCACTGACGCATCCTGAAATGGTCGAAGCGCTGGGTCACAACGTGCCGCGCGTCTTCATGATGGTGTTCGGCGCCGGCGCGGCGCTGGCCGGGCTGGCGGGCGTCATCGGCGGCAGCACCTTCGTCACCGAACCGGCGATGGCGGCGACCGTCGGCTCGGTCATCTTCGTGGTCGTCGTCGTGGGCGGCATGGGGTCGCTGGCGGGTGCCTTTCTTGCATCGATCCTGATCGGCGTGATCCAGACCTTTGCCGTCGCCATCGACGCCTCGCTGCTCGGGCTGATCGAGCAGATCGGCATCACCCCTGGCGCAGCGCTGGCCGGCAACTCGCTGATGAAGCTCACCGTGTCGCAGATCGCGCCGATCCTGCCCTATCTGTTCCTGGTGCTGATCCTGATCTTCCGGCCCAAGGGTCTTCTTGGCACGCGGGAGGGCTGAGTCATGGCAACTGTCGCGCAGGCAAGACCCTTCAACAACGGCCGGCTGCTCATCTGGGGTCTGTTCGCACTGGTGCTGCTGATCGCACCGCTGGTGTTCACCAGCCCGTTCTCGCGCAGCATGCTGGCGCAGATCGGCATCGGCATCGTCGCCTGCCTGTCGTACAACATCCTGCTCGGGCAGGGTGGCATGCTCAGTTTCGGGCATGCGGTCTATACGGGACTGGGCACCTTCGTCGCCGTGCACGCGATGAACAGCATCGGCGGCGGCACGCTGCCCATCCCGGTCAGCCTGATCCCGCTGGTCGGCGGCCTGGCCGGCATCTTCTTCGCTGTCATCCTGGGCTACGTGACGACCAAGAAGGCCGGCACGCCCTTTGCCATGATCACGCTCGGCCTGGGCGAACTGGTCTTCGCGATGTCGCTGATGATGCCCGAGTTCTTCGGCGGCGAGGCCGGCGTGTCGACCAACCGCGTCGTCGGCAGCCCGGTGATGGGCATCACCTACGGCTCGGCCATGCAGGTCTACTACCTGCTCGCGATCTACACCTTCCTGTGCACTGCGGCGATGTTCGCCTTCACCGGCACGCCGCTCGGGCGCATGCTCAACGCCGTGCGCGACAACCCGGAGCGGGTCGAGTTCATCGGCTACGAAATGCAGCGCGTGCGCTACATCGCCTTCATCATCGCCGGCTTCTTTGCCGGCGTGGCAGGTGGCATGTACGCGATGAATTTCGAGATCGCCACCGCCGAAGTCGTGGGCGCCGGCCGCTCCGGGGCCTATCTGCTGTTCACCTTCCTCGGTGGCGCGACGGTGTTCTTCGGGCCGATCATCGGCGCCGTGCTGATGGTGCTGGCCTTCGTGCTGTTGTCCGAGTTCACCAAGGCCTGGCTGCTCTACCTCGGGCTGATCTTCCTGTTCATGGTGATGTACGCACCGGGCGGCATCGCCAGCCTGATCCTGCTGAACGTGCGGGTAGCGCCGAGTTCGGCAAGCTCGGTCGGCTGACGCTGTCGTACCTGGCGCTGGCGCTCAGCGGCTTGCTGATGTTCGCCGGCGCGGCAGCGTTGATCGAGATGATCTACCACCTTCAGCTCAACATGGCCGTCGGGCCCGAACTGCATTTCCTCGGCCTGACGCTGAACGTGCAGTCGATGGCGAGCTGGATCGGCGGCGCGGTCGCCGCGATCTTGGTTTTGTGCTCTTCGAGATGGCGCGGCGGCGCTTCGCCGTGCGCTGGAACGAGGTCAACAGCGAGATCGCGCATCAGTTGGGCAGCGAGGTGACGCCATGAGCCGATGGGCCGCTCCCAAGGCGAATACCGCAGTGCGCTGCACGGAGGTTTTTCGATGACCGGGGCTGCTCCGCAATTTGCCGTCGAGTTGAAGGACCTGCGCAAGTCCTTCGGCAAGACCGAGATCATTCGCGGCGCGAACCTGGCGGTGGCGCCCGGCGAGCGCGTGGCCATCATCGGACCCAACGGCGCCGGCAAATCGACCCTGTTCAATCTGATCAGCGGACGCTTCGGCGCCACCAGTGGCGAGATCGTCCTCAACGGCCGGCGCATCGACGGCCTGCGGCCCTATGAGATCAGCCGGCTCGGGCTGGCGCGCAGTTTCCAGGTCTCGAACCTCTTCACGCGGCTGTCGGTGTTCGAGAACCTGCGCTGCGGCGTGCTGTGGTCACTGGGCTACCGCTACTCGTTCTGGAAGTTCCTGGCCAACACGCACGATGCCAACGCGCGCGCCGAAGAACTGATGGCGATGATCAAGCTGGAACACAAGCACGACACCTTGGCCATGAACCTGACCTACGCCGAGCAGCGCGCACTCGAGATCGGCATCACGATCGCCGGCGGTGCAAACGTCGTGCTGCTGGACGAGCCGACCGCCGGCATGAGCAAGAGCGAAACCAAACGCTTCGTCGAGTTGATCCGCGAGGTCACCGTGGGCAAGACCTTGCTGACGGTGGAACACGACATGGGCGTGGTCTTCGGCCTGGCGGACAAGATTGCGGTGCTGGTCTATGGCGAGGTGATCGCCTTCGACGAGCCCGAGGCCGTGCGCGCCAACCCGCGCGTGCAGGAGGCCTATCTGGGCTCGGTGCTGGCCGACCAGCAGGTGGCCGAGGCCGGGCATTGAGTCGGACGCACACATGAGCACCTTGCTTCAACTCAAAGGCCTGAATGCCTTCTATGGCAAGAGTCACATCCTGCATGGGGTGGACATGCAGGTCGGCGAGGGCGAGATCGTCAGCCTGCTCGGGCGCAACGGGTCGGGCCGCTCGACCACGGTGAAGGCCATCATGGGCCTGGTCCAGGGCGTGGGTTCTGTGCAGTTCAAGGGTCAGGAGATCCTTGGCCACCATGCCTTCGACATCGCCCATCGCGGCATCGGCTACGTGCCCGAGAACCGCGACATCTTCCCCAAGCTGACGGTGCACCAGAACCTGCTGCTGGGCGAGAAACGCGGCAAGACAAAACCGCGCTGGTCCTTCGACGACATGTACAAGATGTTCCCGCGTCTGAAGGAGCGCCAGCACACGGAAGCCGGCGTGATGTCGGGTGGTGAGCAGCAGATGCTGACGCTGTGCCGCACGCTCATGGGCGACCCCGACCTGATCATGATCGACGAGCCGACCGAGGGCCTGGCGCCCAAGATCGTCGAGCTGGTCGCCGAGTACCTGCAGGAGCTGAAGAATCGCGGCGTCTCGGTGCTGCTGGTCGAACAGAAGCTGACCATCGCGCTGAAGATTTCCGGGCGCTGCTATCTGATGGGCCACGGCAGCATCGTCTTCGAAGGCACCCCCGATGAACTTCGCGCCAACGACGAGGTTCGCAAGGAATGGCTCGAGGTGTAGGCGCCCAGGCGCGGCCTCGCCTCGGTCATTTGGCCAGTGTGCAGCGCGACAGCCAGGCACCCGATAGGGTCACTCGAATCGAAGCGGTGATCGCATCCATTTTCTGAAACGAAGGACAAACCATGACAGCCAGCTATGAAGTTCGCGGCGCCGTCGCCGTGATCACCATGAACAACCCGCCGGTCAATGGCCTGGGCTACGACACACGTCGCGCCATCGCCGACGGCATGGACCGGGCCAATGCCGACGCGGCCGTCAAGGCGGTCGTCATCACAGGCGCCGGCAAGGCCTTTTCGGGCGGCGCCGACATCCGCGAATTCGGCTCGCCCAAGGCGCTGGCCGAGCCCAACCTGCTGAGCCTGATCAAGCAGCTGGAGAGCAGCACCAAGCCGGTCGTGGCTGCGGTGCACAGCGTGTGCATGGGCGGCGGGCTGGAGCTGGCCTTGGGCTGCCACTACCGCGTGGTCTCGCCCGGCACGCTGGTGGCGCTGCCCGAAGTCAAGCTCGGCCTGGTGCCCGGCGCCGGTGGCACGCAGCGGCTGCCGCGCGTGCTCGGCGTGGAGACGGCGTTGAACATGATCGTCAGCGGCGAGCCGGTGAAGAGCGAAGTGCTGGCCGCCATCCCGGGACAGAAGCTGTTCGACAAGGTGATCGACGGCGATCTGATGGCCGGCGCGCTGGCCTTTGCCGCCGAGGTGGCCGACAAGCGTCCGCTGCCGCTGGTGCGCAACCTCAAGGCCGAGCATCCGAACCCCGATGGCTACTTCGCCTTTGCGCGCAACACCGTCAAGGCGATGGCGAAGAACTTCCCGGCGCCGGCGCAGTGTGTCGACTGCGTCGAGGCGGCGGTCAAGGGCCGGTTCGACGACGGCATGCGCGCCGAGCGCGACGCTTTCCTCGCGCTGATGATGACGCCCGAAAGCAAGGCGCTGCGCAATGCCTTCTTCGGCGAACGCGCGGCCAGCAAGATTCCCGACGTGCCGGAGAGCACGCCGGTGCGCAAGATCGACAAGGTCGCGGTCATCGGCGCCGGCACCATGGGCGGCGGCATCTCGATGAACTTCCTCAACGCCGGCATTCCCGTGGTGATGCTGGAGATGAAGCAGGACGCGCTCGATCGCGGCGTCGGCGTGATGCGCAAGAACTACGAGTCGCAGGTCAAGCGCGGCAAGCTCAAGCAGGACAAGTACGAACAGCGCATGGCGCTGCTCAGCACCACGCTCAACTATGCCGACATCAAGGACGCCGATCTGGTGATCGAAGCCGTGTTCGAGGAAATGGGCGTGAAGGAGAAGGTGTTCAACACGCTCGACGAGGTGATGAAACCCGGCGCCATCCTGGCCAGCAATACCAGCACGCTGGACGTCGACAAGATCGCGGCCTTCACCAAGCGGCCGCAGGACGTGGTCGGCATGCACTTCTTCAGCCCCGCCAACGTGATGAAGCTGCTGGAAGTGGTGCGCGGCGAGAAGACCGCCAAGGACGTGCTCGCCACCGTCATGGGCGTGGCCAAGAAGATCAAGAAGACGGCCGTGGTCTCCGGCGTGTGCGACGGCTTCATCGGCAACCGCATGATCGAGCAGTACTCGCGCCAGGCCGGCTTCCTGCTGGACGAAGGCTGCACGCCGGCGCAGGTGGACAAGGCGGTGGAGAAGTTCGGTTTCGCGATGGGCCCGTTCCGCATGGGCGACCTGGCCGGCAACGACATCGGCTGGGCCATCCGCAAGCGCCGCAACACCGAAAAGCCCGGCATGCGCTACAGCAAGACGGCTGATCTGCTGTGCGAGATGGGCCGCTACGGCCAGAAGACGCAGGCCGGCTGGTACGACTACGTGCCGGGCAAGCGCGACGCCATCCCCAGCGCGGTGGTGGTGGAGATGATCGAGAAGCACCGTGCCAGCCTGGGCATCAAGCCGCGCAAGATCGGCGACGACGAGATCGTGCATCGCCTCGTGTACGCGCTGGTCAACGAAGGCGCGAAGATCCTCGAAGAAGGCATCGCCAGCAAGTCCAGCGACATCGACATGGTCTATCTCACCGGCTACGGTTTCCCGCTGTGGCGCGGTGGCCCGATGTGCTACGCCGACACGCAGGGCCTGTTCAACGTGGTGCAGACGATGAAGCGCTTCGCCGCGAATCCGCTCGACGACGCCGCATTCTGGCAACCGGCGCCGCTGCTGGCCAAGCTGGCGGCTGAAGGCAAGAGCTTCGGCTGAAGCGCAGGTCCACCGTCACATTTTCTGCCCGGGCGCGGCTCAGCGCCTGATTCACCCGAAAGGAATCCCCATGACCCAAGCCGTGATCGTCTCCACCGCCCGCACGCCCCTGGCCAAGAGCTTCAAGGGCGCCTTCAACATGACGCATGGCGCGACGCTCGGTGGCTTCGCCATCAAGGCCGCGGTCGAGCGTGCCGGCATCGACCCTGGCGCCATCGACGATGTGCTGATGGGCTGTGCCAACCCCGAAGGTGCCACCGGCATGAACATCGCGCGCCAGGCGGCATTGCGTGCCGGGCTGCCGATCACGGTGGGTGGTGTCACCGTCAACCGCTTCTGCTCCAGCGGCCTGCAGACCATCGCCATGGCCGCGCAGCGCATCATCGCCGGCGAGAGCGATGTGCTGATTGGCGGCGGTGTCGAAAGCATCTCCTGCGTGCAGCAGGAAATGAACAAGCACATGATCGCCGACAGCTGGCTCAAGGAGCACAAGCCCGCGATCTACATGTCGATGCTGGAAACCGCCGAGAACGTGGCCAAGCGCTACGACATCGCCAAGGAGCGCATGGACCACTACGGCGCCGAGAGCCAGCAAAAGGCCTGCGCCGCGCAAGAGGCCGGCAAGTTCAAGGACGAGATGGTCAGCTGCACCGTCACCGCCGGCGTCGCCGATGCGCAGCTGGGCCTGCGCACCAAGGAAGTGACGATCAGCGCCGACGAAGGCCTGCGCCCCGGCACCACCTACGACGCCGTCAAGGGCATCCGCTCGGCCTTGCCGGGCGGCGTGGTCACCGCCGGCAACGCCAGCCAGTTCAGCGACGGCGCGGGCGCCTGCGTGCTCGTCAGCGACACCTATGCGCAGCAGAAGAACCTCAAGCCGCTGGGCCGCTTCCTCGGCTTTGCGGTGGCCGGCTGCGAGCCCGACGAGATGGGCATCGGCCCGGTCTTCGCCGTGCCCAAGGTGCTCGAAGCGCCTGGGCTTGAAGGTCGAGGACATCGACCTGTGGGAGCTGAACGAGGCCTTCGCCGTGCAGGTGCTGTACTGCGCCGACAAGCTCGGCATTCCGATGGACAAGCTCAATGTCAACGGCGGCGCGATTGCGGTGGGCCACCCCTACGGCGTCAGCGGCCAGCGCCTGACCGGGCATGCACTGATCGAAGGCAAGCGCCGCGGCGCCAAGCGTGTGCTCGTGACCATGTGCGTCGGTGGCGGCATGGGCGCGGCGGGTGTGTTCGAGGTGCTTTGAACACACCGGCGGCTGCGATGAACGTCTTGCGCACCCCCGACGAACGCTTCGCCGATCTGCCGGACTTCCCGTACGCGCCGCACTACGCCGACATCGACGGCATGCGCATGCACTACGTCGATGAAGGCCCGCGCGACGCGAAGGTGACTGCGCTGTGCCTGCATGGCGAACCGAGCTGGGCCTACCTGTACCGCAAGATGATCCCGGTGTTTGCCGCCGCGGGCCTGCGTGTCGTGGCGCCCGACTGGTTCGGCTTCGGCCGCTCCGACAAGCCCGACGACGATGCCTGGTACAGCTTCGAGCGGCATCGCGACTCGATGTTGCAGTTCGTCGAGCAGCTCGACCTGCGCCATGTGATGCTGGTGGTGCAGGACTGGGGCGGCCTGCTCGGCCTGACGCTGCCGCTGCAACAACCCGAGCGCTACACGCGCCTGCTGGTCATGAACACGGGGCTGGGCATGGGCACGGTGACCGAAGGCTTCAAGCAGTGGCGCGCCTACGCCAACAGCCAGCCCGACATGGCCTGCGGCAAGATCATCCAGCGCGGCACGCCGGGCATGACGGCCGCCGAGGCCGCAGCCTACGACGCGCCATACCCCGACGCGCGCTACAAGGCGGGCGCGCGGGCCTTTCCGAACCTGGTGCCCGATCACGAATCGGCGCCCGGCGTGGCGCTCAGCAATCAAGCGGCGGCCTTCTGGCGCGAGCAGTGGACGGGCGACAGCTTCATGGCCATCGGCATGACCGACCCGGTGCTCGGCCCACAGGCAATGCGCTCGCTGCGCAAGCTCATTCGTGGCTGCCCCGAGCCCATGGAAGTGGCCGACGGCGGCCATTTTGTGCAAGAGCGCGGCGGGCCGATCGCCGCGGCTGCGTTGCGACATTTCGGCCTGACCTGAACCTGGCGTGACCATGCAGAACAAGACTCTCGAAAAGCTGATCTGGGTGCTGATCTATGCCGGCCTGGCCGTTGGCGGGCTGGGCATCTGGTTCATGGAGCACAGCGTGGCGGTGGGCTGGACGGTACTGATGACCGGCAGCGCACTGGTACTGTCCGGTGCGGTGCTGATCTGGGTGCGCTCGCGCCGCGCATGACGCCACCCGATCCCACTGACGTTGAACACGACCCTGGAGACCACGCCATGAGCACCCCCATTCAGAAGCTCTTCGACCTGAGCGGCAAGATCGCGCTGGTCACCGGCGGCTCGCGCGGCCTGGGCCTGCAGATCGCCGAAAGCCTGGGCGAGGCGGGCGCGAAGATACTGCTCAGTTCGCGCAAGGCCGCCGATCTGGAAGAAGCCGCCGCGCACCTGCAGGCCAAGGGCATCGACACCCGCTGGGTGGCCGCCGATGCCAGCGATCCGGCGCAGATCCGCAAGGTCTGCGATGAGGCCATGCAGCGCCTGGGGCAGGTCGACATCCTGGTGAACAACGCGGGCGCCGCCTGGGGCGCGGCGGCCGAGGACTATCCGCTCGAAGCCTGGGACAAGGTGATGAACCTCAACATCCGCAGCATCTTCCTGATGAGCCAGGCGGTGGGCAAGGCGAGCATGATCCCGCGCCGCCAGGGGCGCATCATCAACATCGCCTCCATCGCCGGGCTTGGCGGATCGATGGACGCCAAGTTCATCGCCTACGGCACGAGCAAGGGCGCGGTGGTCAACTTCACACGCACGCTGGCCGGCGAGTGGGGTGCCTACGGCATCACCGTCAACGCGCTGGCGCCGGGGTTTTTCCCGAGCAAGATGACCAAGGGCATTCTCGCCGACCAGGGTGCCGACAAGCTGGCCTCGCATGCGCCGCTGAAGCGCCTGGGCGACGACGACGACCTGAAGGGCGCGGCGCTGCTGTTTGCGTCGGCGGCGGGCAAGCACATCACCGGGCAGATCCTGGCCGTGGATGGCGGTGTCAGCGCGGTGCATGGTGGCGGCTGAAGCCTCGCGTCGCGCCGCATCATCCGCATGCAGTTCAGTCGCCGCATTCCCTTCCTCGACCTGCTCGGGGCGGAGTTGCTGCGCTTCGAGGACGGCGAGACCGAGATCGCGCTGACGCTGCGCGACGAGCTGTGCAACTCCTGGCAGGTGGCGCATGGCGGTGTGGTCATGACGCTGCTCGACGTGGCCATGGCGCATGCCACGCGCACACCGCGCAAGCCCGAGGAAGGCCCCGACCCGCGCGGCGTGGTCACGATCGAGATGAAGAGCACTTTCATGCGCCCGGCCCTGGGGCGCGTGTTCTGCACCGGCAGGCTCTTGCACCGCAGCGCCGCACTGGCTTTCTGCGAGGCCACGCTGGCCAATGAAGCCGGCGAGCGCCTGGCGCATGCCACCGGCACTTTCAAGTTCCTGAACGGCCTGCCCGCGAACGGGCGCCGCATCCAGTCGCCCGACGCATCCGATTGATGGACCCACCCCCGCAGCGGCTTCGCCGCTCCCCCGCACCAGCGGCCCGGCGAAGCCGGTTCCGCGTGTCTGCTCGATGATGCCAACACGATTAACAGGAGAGAACATGAGCGACGATGAACAAACAATGGCACCTGGTGTCCCGCCCCACGGGCGAGCCCACGCCCGGCAACTTCAAGCTGATCGAAACGCCGGTGCCCGAGCTGCAGGACGGCCAGGTGCTGGTGCGCAACCACTTCATGAGCCTGGATCCGTACATGCGCGGGCGCATGAACGACGGCAAGAGCTATGCCCAGCCGCAACCGCTGAACGCGGTGATGCAGGGCGGCACCGTGGGGGAGGTGGTGGTCTCGAAGAACCCGGCCTTCAAGCCCGGTGACAAGGTCGTCGGCCCCGGTGGCTGGCAGCAGTTCCACCTGGCCGATGCGCCGCAACTGGCGATGATGCGCAAGGTCGACACCAGCCACGTGCCGCTGTCGGCCTACCTGGGCGCGGTGGGCATGCCCGGCGTCACCGCCTGGGTCGGGCTGATGACGATCATCGAGCCCAAGGCCGGCGAGACTGTGGTGGTCAGCGCCGCCAGCGGCGCGGTGGGCGGCGTGGTCGGGCAGCTCGCCAAGGGTCTGGGCTGCCGTGTCGTCGGCCTGGCCGGTGGACCGGAAAAATGTGCGGCGGTGATCGACGAGCTGGGCTTCGATGCCTGCATCGACTACAAGCAGCACAAGGACCTGAAGTCGCTGTCGGCCGCGTTGAAGGACGCGTGTCCGAAAGGCATCGACGGCTACTTCGAGAACGTCGGCGGCATGATCCTGGATGCAGTGATGCTGCGTGCCAACGCCTTCTCGCGCATTGCCATGTGCGGCATGATCTCCGGCTACAACGGCGAGCCGATTCCGATGCTCGCGCCGCAGCTGATCCTGATGAACCGCATGAAGGTGCAGGGCTTCATCGTCAGCGAGCACATGCAGCATTGGCCGCAGGCGCTGAAGGAGCTGGGCGCGGGCGTGGCCAGTGGCAAGCTGAAGTACCGCGAGACGGTGGCGCAAGGCATCGAATCCGCGCCCGAGGCTTTCATCGGCCTGCTCAAGGGCAGGAACTTCGGCAAGCAGCTGGTCAAGCTGATCTGAGTTCGTTGGCGCCGTGAAGTGGTCCTGGTGCCGCTTCGAGGATCTCGGCGTGCACGGCCTGTACGAGGTGCTGGCGCTGCGCTGCCGCGTCTTCATCCTGGAGCAGGGCGCGTTTCTCGACACCGACGGCGCCGATCAACTCAGCTGGCACCTGCGCGGCCACGATGAGAATGGCGCGCTGGTGGCCTATCTGCGCGCCTGCGACCCGGGTGTGAAGTACGAGGAAGCCTCGATCGGACGCGTCATCATTGCGCCCGAGCTGCGCGGCAGCGGGTCAGGGGCGGCTGTTGATGCGCGAAGGCATGGCCCGCTGTGCGCACCAGTGGCCGGGCCAGGCGCTGCGCATCAGCGCGCAGGCGCGGCTGCGCGACTTCTATGCGAGCTTCGGCTTCGAGGCCGCATCGGCCGACTACATCGAGGACGGCATTCCGCACCTCGAGATGTTGTGGAGACCCGCATGAACACCACGCACGAGGTGCTGAACCAGAGCACGCCGCTGGCCGACACGAACCTGTTCGCCGGCAACCTGCCGTTGCAGCAGGCCCTGCTGCAGCACCACCCGAGCCACGACCGCGCGCGCTTCGATGCGCTCGGTGTGGAAGCCGGCAGTGCGCAGATGCAGGAACACGCGCGCCTGGCCAACTTGCATTCGCCCAAGCTGCACGTGCACGACCGTTTCGGCCACCGCATCGACCAGGTCGAGTTCCATCCGAGCTACCACGTGCTGCTGGGCAGTGCGCTGAAGCACCGCCTGCACGCCACGCCGTGGACCGAAGGCGCGGGTGCGCACATCGAACGCGCGGCAGGCTTCATGCTCTTCACCGAACTCGAGCCTTCGGTGCTGTGCCCCGTGTCGATGAGCTACGCGGTCACGCCCGCGTTGCGCAGCCAGGGCAAGCTGTTCGCCGACTGGCTGCCCAAGCTGGCGGCGACCGACTACGACGCGCGCTTCCTGCCCTTCACGCAGAAGCGGTGCGTGACCATGGGCATGGGCATGACCGAAAAACAAGGCGGCTCGGACGTGCGCGCCAACAGCACGCGGGCCGCGTTCGACTGCGACGACGCCTGGGGCCGGCGCTTTGCGATCACCGGACACAAGTGGTTCATGTCGGCGCCGATGTGCGACGCCTTCCTGGTGCTGGCGCAGACGGGCGCCGGCCTGAGCTGCTTCTTCGTGCCGCGCTGGCGGCCCGATGGCACGGTCAACGCGCTGCAGTTCCAGCGCCTGAAGCACAAGCTCGGCAACCAGGCGAACGCCAGCTCCGAGGTCGAGTTCGTCGGCGCCACCGGCTGGCTGGTTGGCGACGACGGGCGCGGCATTCCGCAGATCCTGGAGATGGGCGCGCTGACGCGGCTGGACTGCGCACTCGGCACCGCCGGGCTGATGCGCGGCGCCTTGTCGCTGGCGTTGCACCACTGCAGCCAGCGCAAGGCCTTCGGCAAGCGCCTGATCGAGCAGCCGATGATGAAGAACGTGCTCGCCGACCTGGCCTTGGAAAGCGAAGCCGCCACGTTGCTGGCGATGCGCCTGGCGGCGACGGTCGACCACACCGAGCATGGCGCCGGGCGCGAAGGCCACGAAGGCCGCGAGCCGGAACGACAGCCACGAGGCCGTCATGCGCCGCCTGCTCACGCCCATTGCCAAGTTCTGGATCTGCAAGCGGGGCAGCCACTTTGCGCAGGAGGCGATGGAGTGCCTCGGCGGCAACGGTTATGTCGAAGCCGAGGGCGAAGGCACGATGGCGCGCGTCTACCGCGAGATGCCGCTCAACTCGATCTGGGAAGGCGCGGCCAACATCATGGCGCTGGACCTGCTGCGCATACTGAGAAGCCGGGACGTGGCCGAGGCGCTGGCGCACGAGATCGCGCCGGCACGCGGCGCGCACCCCGGCTTTGACCGGGCGGCGCAGCGCGTGCTTGCCGCCGTCGACGCCGGTGTCGAGGAAGCGCAGGCCCGCCGCCTGGCACGCGACATTGCCTTGCTGCTGCAGGCTGCGCTGCTGCAGCAAAGCGGTGCGGCCGTGTTCTCGGCCTTCTGCGCGTCGCGGCTGGAGGGCGCGGCCGACGTCTTCGGCCTGCTGCCGGCGGGCACCGATCTCGACACCATCATCCAACGGGCGATGCCGCAACCACATTGAAGGGGCGCGTGATGAACGAGTTGATCCTGCACCACTACGAACAGTCGCCCTTCTCGGAGAAGGTGCGCCTGGTGCTGGGCATGAAGGGGTTGTCGTGGCGGTCGGTGGACATCCCGGTGATGATGCCCAAGCCCGACGTGGTGGCACTGACCGGCGGCTACCGGCGCACGCCGTTCATGCAGATCGGTGCCGACATCTACTGCGACAGCGCGCTGATGTGCCGTGTCATCGACCGTCTGCATCCCGAACCGACGCTGTATCCCGACGAACTGGGCGGCATGTCGCAGATGGTGGCGCAGTGGGCCGACAGCGCGCTGTTCTGGGTGGCGGTACCGCTGACCATCCAGCTGGGTGGGCCGCTGGGTGTGTTTCCCGAGGTCTCCCCCGAGTTCCTGAAAGCCTTCGCGGCCGACCGTGCCAGCATGACCGCCGGTGTCCGGCGAGCCGGCTTGCAGGACCACCGCGCCCAACTGTCGCACTACCTGGGCTGGATCGAGCAGCAGCTCGGCGACGGCCGACCCTTCGTGCTGGGCAGCCTGGCCTGCATCGCCGACTTTTCCATCTACCACCCGCTGTGGTTCATGCAGCGCTCGCCACGCGTGGCGCAGGAGCTGCAGCCCTATCCGCGACTGCGCTCCTGGTATGCGCGCATGCAGGCTTTCGGCACTGGCCACAGCAGCGCGCTGTCGAGCGCCGAAGCCATCGCCATTGCGGCCGCGTGCGGCGTGGCTTCGACGGCGGCCTGCACGGTCGATGGCACGCTCGGTTTCGAGGCCGGCGCCGAGGTCACGGTGAACGCGCTGGACTATGCCGCTGACCCGGTATCCGGCCGCCTGGTCGGGCTGAGCCTGGACGAATCGGTGATCGAGCGCCACGATGCGCGCGCCGGTGTCGTGCATGTGCACTTTCCGCGCATCGGCTTCCAGATCAAGGCGCACAGGCCTTGAGGCGTGCCGCGGAACGGCCGTTACGCCACGACCGCTGGTGCGCGGCAGGCGCATCGCCGTGTCAACAGCCCAGCTTCAGCGCCTGCAGCGGCCGGCCGCTGTCCGCGTCCACCACCACAAGATTCATCTGGCGCGGATGAGCTGCGTCGGGCGCCGTGCCCGGGCTGAAGCGCAAGCTGACAGGCTGGTCGGCGCGGCTGGACCAGGGCGCCACCGCAAGGTACTCGCGCACCACGAAGTCGTTCGCCAGCCGGGCGCCGCGGTTCTCTCCCGCTTTGACGGCGCTGACATGGCCGTCTTCGGTCAGCGCCCAGTACGCGGCCAGGCGCACCGGCGCGCCGGCCAGCGCTCGCACCTGCGCGCTGTAGGCCGCGCCTTCGCGCGCAAGCGTGAGCTGCAACGGGGCGCGGGCCCGTGCGTCGGTCGAGGCCAGCGGCAGCGGCAGCGAGCGCCAGTCCGGCTGGTCGCGGCCGTCCACCACCACTTGCGGCGTGTAGCTGTAGCGGGCGCCGTTGCTGCGCTGCTGTTGCGCCTGGCGCTGTGTGTAGGTCAGGTCGGCAAAACGGTCAGTCCAGCCCAGGCGGTTCCAGTACTCGACATGGAAAGCCATCGCCACGACGTCGTCGCGGCCTTTCAGTCTGGACAGCCAGCGGTCGGCGGGTGGGCAGGAACTGCAGCCTTGCGATGTGTAAAGCTCCACCAGCAGCGGCAGGTGTGCCGACGACACGGCGCTGCACTGCGGCGCGTCGCCAGCGGCCATCGAACACAGCGGCCAAAGCAGGCTCAGCGCCGCCACGGCCTGCATCGGCGTGGCCTGGTGGCGTTTGATGCGCACGGCAAGGCGAAGGGCGGGTAGGGATTCGGACATGGAGGCCTTTGTACACGGCGAGCGGGCGGCGCCTGGATGCGAGACAAGAGTCGGCCGTCCGATGCCGGGCCTTACAGTTGGCCGCATGCAAACGCCAACCCTGCGCCTGTGACCCACGCGCCCCTGGCCGTGGTGGTCGGCGGCGGGCCGGCCGGATTGATGGCCGCCGAGGTGCTGGCCGCAGGCGGCGCCAACGTGCACCTGCATGACGGCATGCCGTCGGTCGGACGCAAGTTCCTGCTCGCCGGCAAAGGCGGTCTGAACCTGACGCATGGCGAAGACTTCGAGGCCTTCGTCGCGCGCTACGGATCCCGGCACGCCGAGATCGGGGCCTTGCTGCACCGCTTCTCGCCGCAGCAGCTGCGCGATTGGGCCGCGGGCCTGGGCATCGACACCTTTGTCGGCAGCTCGGGCCGGGTGTTTCCGAAGGACATGAAGTCCGCGCCCCTGCTGCGTGCCTGGCTGCATCGGCTGCGCACGCAGGGCGTGCACTTCCACATGCGCCAGCGCTGGGCCGGCTGGGCCACGCCGGCGTCTGCCGGTGCGGCACATCGCCTGCGTTTCGAGACAGCGCAAGGCGAGAGCGTCGTGACGGCCGATGCGGTGGTGCTGGCGCTGGGCGGCGCCAGTTGGGCGCGACTGGGTTCGGACGGCGCATGGTTGCCGTGGCTGATGCAGCGTGGCATCGGGGTTGCGCCGCTGCGCGCGGCGAACTGCGGCTTCGAGATCGACGTCGCGCCGCATCAAGGCGGGGAGGGTCATGGCTGGAGCGCACATTTCGTCAGCCGTTTTGCGGGCCATGCATTGAAGTCGGTGAGCATCGAACTGCGCCTGCCGAACGGCGGCGCGTGGCGCCAGGCCGGCGAGTTCATCGTCACGCCTTACGGCGTGGAAGGCAGCCTGATCTACGCCGCTTCGGCACCACTGCGCGACACGATCGAGGCCGAAGGCCATGCCACGCTGTGGCTCGACCTGTTGCCCGCACGCAGCCTGGCGTGGGTGACGGCGGAGCTGGCCCACCCGCGCGGTGCCCGGTCGCTGTCCACGCATCTGAAATCGCGGCTGGGCCTGCACGGCGTCAAGGCCGGTCTGCTGCACGAGTTGGTCGACAAGGCCGAGTGGTCCGACGCATCGCGACTGGCCCGATGGATCAAGGCCTTGCCTTTGAAGCTCAACGCAGCCCGGCCGATCGACGAGGCCATCAGCACGGCCGGCGGCGTGCGCTTCGAAGCGCTGGACGACGCGTTGATGGCCCACGCGCTGCCGGGCGTGTTCTGCGCCGGCGAGATGCTGGATTGGGAAGCGCCGACCGGCGGCTATCTGCTCAATGCCTGCTTGGCCAGCGGGCGTGTGGCGGGCGCCGGCGCGCTCGACTGGTTGGCCCGGGGATGAGGAAGTCAGCCAAGGCCGAGCGGCCGAGGCGCTTCACAGCACCATGTCGCGCGTTTCCTGGAAAAGCGATTCGCTGAACTGCATGGTGCGTGGCCCTTCGTCGGCCATGGCCCACAGGCCCAGCGCCTTGGCCGACATCGGCTTGGCGAAGAGAAAGCCCTGCAGTTCGTCGCAGCCGAGCTGGCGCAGGATCTGGAACTGCTCGTTCGTTTCCACGCCTTCGGCCACCACCTTCAGGTTCAGGGCCTGCGCCAGTTGCACCACGGCGCCGGCGATCTTGCGCGCCTCTTCGCTGGTCTCGAGGTCGAGCACGAAGCTGCGGTCGATCTTCAGCTCGCCGGCCGGCAGCTTGCGCAGGTAGGCCAGGCTGGAGTAGCCGGAGCCGAAATCGTCGATCGAGATGTGCACGCCCACCGCGGCCAGCTCCTGGAAGAAGCGCATCGTTGCCTCGGTGTCTTCCATGGCCACCGATTCGGTGATCTCGCAGGTCAGCAGGTCCGGGTTGATCTGGTGCTTGGCCAGCGCGGCGGCAATGCGCTGCGACAGGTCGGGCCGGCGCAACTGGTGCGCCGAAAGGTTGACCGCCACGCGCATGCGCAGCCCCTGGTCGCGCCACGCGCGCGCCTGGCGGCAGGCCTCGTCGATGACCCAGGCGCCCAGTGTGTCGATCAGGCCGCTGCGCTCGGCCATCGGAATGAAGACGGTCGGGCTGATCATGCCGCGCTGCGGGTGGTGCCAGCGCAGCAGCGCCTCGACACCAGTGATCTGCGCCGAAGGGGCATGGATCTTCGGCTGGTAGTACAGCTCGAACTGCGAGCGGCTCAGCGCCAGGCGCAGGTCGCGCAGCAGATCGGCCTGCTCGCGCGTATCGACCACCATGCGCGGGTCGAACAGCGAATAGGTGGCACCCCCTGCGGCCTTGGACGCACGCATGGCCACGCTGGCGTTCGTGATCAGCGCCGACATCGCGCCATGCTGCGGGTACAGCGCCATGCCGATCGAGCAGGTCAGCCCGATCTCGCGCCCGTCCTCGACACAGGGCTGGGCGATGGCGTCGAGCACCTGCGTGGCCAGCGCGGAGCCCTGCGTGGCCGCCTGTTCGCCTTGCAACAGGAGCAGGAACTCGTCGCTGCCCAGGCGTGCCGCCGAATGCGGCTTGACGAGCCCGCGCAGGCGCTGTGCCATGCGCCGCAACACGCGGTCACCGAAGGCATGGCCGGCGCTTTCGTTGACATGCTTGAAGCCGTCCAGCGCCACCACCAGCAGCACCACCTGGCCCTGTGCGGCGTCGGCCTGTGTCTGGGCTTGGGCCAGCAGGCCTTCGAAGCTGATGCGGTTGGGCAGGCCGGTGATTTCGTCGCGCAGGGAGTGTTCCTGAAGCGCAGTTCGCGCCTTGTCCAGGTTGCCGCGCATGCGCGACTCGACGACGCAGGCCAGCAGCATCAGCAACAGCAGTTCCGTGACGCCGAAGGATGCCAGCGCGACCATGCTGCCGGCACCGACGTTGCCTTCGCGCGCCGACACGGTCATGCCGGGCAGGCCGGCGGCTTCGATGGCCAGGGTCTGCGCCAACAGCACGCCCAGGCCGGCAATGCTGGCAGCCAGCGCCTGGCGCTTGGCCACGGCCACCGACCCCGCGCCGGACTGCAACGCGCTCAGTGCCAAGCCAAAACCGACGGTGGCGGCCGCAGTGCCCAGCAGCAACAGTGCCGGGTTCCAGCGCGGTGGGCCGGCCAGACCCGGCGACCACAGTGTCAGCACCTGCGCCGCCATGGCGGCGCAGCCCAGCATCGCCGCGCCGACCCAGACCTGCATGCGCGAGCGGTCGGGCGATGCCTCTGCCTTTGTGTGCGAGCCAATGTCTCGATCGCCGGCGGCGTGCGGGCTCGACATGCGCGTGCAACGCGTGCAGACCGCTCAGGCACAGCACCATGCTCACCAGCCAGGCTGCCACGGCCAGCACCACGTCGAAGCCGACCTGGAACGGCATCAGCAAGTCGGACACGGCAAGCACCGGTGCGGCCCACAAACCGACGGAAAGCGCCAATGCCGCTGCCAACAGCCAAGGTGTGCGTTCCTGCACACCGACGCGGCGCACGCGCTGACCCAGCTCCAGCGCCACGTACACCGCCAGCACCAGCACAAGCAGGCTGGCGAGTGGCGGAAAGGCCGGCGTGCTCAGCGTTGAAAGTGTGCCGGGCATGGCGCGTTCGACGGCCGGGGCGCACGCGGCGTGGCGCGGACAGCGGCGATCGACGGTTGTTGAACCATCCCCGCGCTATCGGCCTGGTCACGCGGCGCTTGAGGCGCGGCGCTGGTGCGCGGCGCTCGCGCGCGGCGGGCTGCGCACTTGCAGCAGCCGCGCCTGCCACTTTTTCACGCCGCGGCGAAGTCCTCGGGACGCAACTCGATCGGTTGGCCGTGTGCGGTGCGTTCGGCGGCGTGGTCCCAGGCGTCGCGCCAGCGCGCCAGTTCGTCTTTCGAACTTGCACCCTTTTCGGCGACCAAGGCCTCCAGCGCGGCCAGCCATTGGCGGTAATAAGTCTCGGCGGCATCCGCATCGCCCGCGGCCGGCGAAGACCGGATCTGCCGCGCCAGCGCGTCGGCCCATTCGACCCACGTGAAAAGCCCACCCTGGTGCAGTGCCAAGGTCATGGCGAAGGCCTGCGCCATCCAGGGCTGGGCAAACACCGCCTCGCCGTCGGCTTGCGGCATGCCGGGCAGCAGACCCTGCGCCGTCATGCGACAGGCTCCAGATAGCTCTCCCAGGCGTCGAGCGTCACGCTCAGCCCCGGCGCCGCATCGGCACCCCAGAGCTCCTGCCCGTCGAAGGCCACGCGATACAACCACTGCGGCTGTTCGCCCAAGCCCTGTGCATGGGCATCGGCAAACACGTGCGCGCCCATCACGCTTTCCACCACGCCGCACTTGCCATGCGCATAACCGGGCAGCCGGGTGTGGTGCGCGACACGCACGCTGCGCGTTTGCACCCGGTCGCCGGGAACAAAGCGCGCGGGCGCATCGATCTGGCGCTCGGTAGGCGAGCCCTGTGCCAGCGCGCTGGCGACGCGCGCTGCCGGCAGGATGCGCGCCAACGGCCGGGGCGGGTGCAAGCTGCGGCCGGCGACAAGCTCGTCCGCGGCGAGCAGCCCGCGCTCGGCGAGCAGGCGTTCCAGCGCGGCGATCCAGATGCGGTAGTAGCTGGAGTGCGCATAGTCGGGCAGCGTCTCGCGTGCGGCGCGGCTCATGTCGATGTTCCAGCTGTCGGTCGCGCCCATCGCCAAGGTCAGCGCCAGCGCGCGCGGCTCCCAGGCGGCGTGGAAGAGATCGCCCTCGGCTTCGGGCAGGACGCGGCCGTGGCCGGGTTGGCCTCCCAGGTCGGCGTGGGACCGGTAGCTCATGTCCTGGGCACCAGCGGCAGGCCGGTGCCGATCATCGAGTCGCGCGTCACCAGGGCGGCGAGCTCGTCCTCGCCCAGCGCGTCGCTGCCGGCAGGACGCATCGGGATCACCAGATAGCGCACTTCGGCCGTGGAATCGGCGACGCGGATCTGTGTGTCGGCCGGCAGCGTCACGCCAAAGTCGGCGAGCACTCCGCGTGGATCCTTCACCGCGCGCGCGCGGTACGGCGCGCTCTTGTACCAGGTCGGCGGCAGGCCCAGCACGGGCCAGGGGTAGCAGCTGCACAGTGTGCACACCACCATGTGGTGACGCTGCGGCGTGTTGTGCAAGGCCACCATGTGCTCACCTTGCCGACCGCTGAAACCGAGCGAGGCGATGGCGGCCGTGGCGTCGCGCCGCAGCCAGGCGTCGAACTGTGCATCGGTCCAGGCGCGGGCGACCACGCGCGCGCCGTTGCGCGGGCCGATCTTCGTCTGGTAGGTATCGATCAGCACATCCAGCGCGGCCGGGTCGATGTAGCCCTTCTGCGTCAGCACGCTTTCGAGCGCGCGCACGCGCAACTCCATTTCGCCGAGCTCGCTGTGCCCATGGGCATCGTGGAGGTCGTGGTCGTGTGCCATGCGCACATGCTAGCGCGGCACGTGGCTTGCAACGCGCTCCGATGCGGGTTGCTGCAGCGATTGCATCCGTTCCAGTGCGGCCTGCGTATCGACACGCAGACACCGCCGTCGAAGCCGGGACGGTGCCCATGACAGGCCCGTGCCAGCGAGCCCTTTCCCACAACCACCCACAGGAGAAGTGAATGAGCATCAAGACACGAGCAGGACACCTGCTGCCCATCGTCGCGGCCAGCATGGCGGCTGTCGCATTCAGCGCCGCCCACCCCGTGTGGGCGTCGAGCCACCGCGAAGCGCCGTTCATCACCACCGTGCCCAAGGTCGACGGCACCGATTTCTACATGTTCATGAGCTACGAGCCCGGCCGTGACGGCTATGTCACGCTGATCTCCAACTATCAGCCTCTGCAGGCCCCGTACGGCGGACCCAACTACTTCAAGATGGACCCGAACGCGCTGTACGAGATTCACATCGACAACAACGGCGACGCGAAGGAAGACATCAGCTTCCAGTTCCGCTTCCAGAACAAGTTCAACAACGTCTCGCTGCCGATCGGCAACAAGATGGTGTCGATCCCGCTGACGCAGGCCGGCGCGTCACCGATGTGGCCTCGCCCGCGCTGAACGTGAACGAGACCTTCACCCTCGACATCGTGCGCGGCGACCGCCGCACCGGCCAGCGCGCACAGATCAAGAACGCCGCGACCGGCAACACTCGCTTCGACAAGCCGGTGGACAACATCGGCACCAAGACCATCCCCGATTACGCGGGGTATGCCGACAAGCACCTCTACAGCGTCAACATCCCCGGCTGCAGCACGCCCGCGCGCGTGTTCGTCGGCCAGCGCAAGGAGGCCTTCGCCGTCAACCTGGGCACGATCTTCGACCTGGTGAACGCCGACGTGGCGACGATCACCAACCCGGCGCTGATCGGCGCGCTGCCCAACACCATCGACAACGCCAACGTCTCCACGCTCGCGCTCGAGGTGCACAAGAGCTGCCTGACCCAAGGCAACGATCCGGTGCTCGGCGCCTGGATGACGGCCAGCCTGCGTCAGGGCCAGCTGCTCGACCCGACGCCGAAGAAGGGCCACCAGACCACGGCGGTCGTCGGCGGCGCCTGGACGCAGGTCTCGCGCCTGGGCATGCCGCTGGTGAACGAGGTGGTCATCGGCCTGCAGGACAAGGATCGCTTCAACGCCAGCAAGCCCAAGGACGACGGCCAGTTCGCCGACTACGTGACGAACCCGACGCTGCCGGCGCTGCTGGGCATCGCGCTCGCCACGGGCGACATCGCGCCGAAGAACCTGCCGCGCGGCGATCTGGTGACGACCTTCCTGACCGGCATCAAGGGTGTGAACCAGCCGATGCATGTCGTGCCCTCCGAGATGCTGCGGCTGAACACCGCCATCCCGGCCACGCCCGAGGCCAGTCAGAACCGCCTGGGCATCGTCGGCAACATCCTCGCCGGCGGCACCGACAACGCGGGTTATCCCAACGGCCGGCGGCCGAAGGACGACATCGTCGACATCTCGCTGGTGGCGGTGATGGGCGGTCTGTGCATGGCCAACGGCGACACCAACGCCTTCGGTTTCGGTGCCGATTGCAAGCCGGCGAACGTGCCGCTCGGCGCGACATCGTTCAGCCTGCACGACGCTGTCGATCAGGCCGTGGTGCCGTTGCTGCCGCGTTTCCCGTACCTGAACACGCCGATTGCCGGCGCCACGAAGTGAGGTGCGCCGTGATGAACAAGTCGAGCCTTTGGACTTTGTGTCTGTCCGCTGCGCTGCTGGCGGCCTGCGGCGGCGATGGTGACGACGCGGTGGCCATGCCGGCGGCAGCGGCCGATGCCGTGCCCGACACCGTGGCGCAGAGCGAGCAGGGCATGGTCACCTGGATCAGCCAGCTCGCCGTCGAGGACAACGACGCGAAACTGGCCCTCGACGTCGCCAGGTTCACGCCGCCGACGGCCGAAGATACCGAGCCGGTGGCGTTGCGCTGAAATGGGCGGTCGCCACGGGTCCTCGGCTACACTGGGGACTCTTGAAACGCACAAGGACGGGAAAGGCATCATGGTTATGACACCGCGAACTACGGGCTTCGTCACCGAATCCTGATCGGCCGCGCCGTCACGCCTGCACCATTTCCCTGTCCAGACAAAACGCGGTCCTTCGACCGCGTTTTTGTTTTTCCGGAGCTACAAGACATGATCTCGATCACGCTGCCCGATGGCACGACACGCGACTACCCCGGCTCCGTGACCGTGGCCGAGGTGGCCGCGTCCATCGGCCCCGGCCTGGCCAAGTCGGCACTGGCCGGCAAGCTGGGCTCGGGCGCTACCGCACGGGTGGTGGACCTGGTCCACCGCATCGAGGCCGATGCAGCGCTTTCCATCGTCACCGACAAGAGCCCCGAAGGCCTGGAGGTCCTGCGGCATTCGACGGCGCACCTGCTGGCCTATGCGGTGAAGGAACTGTTCCCCGAGGCGCAGGTGACCATCGGTCCGGTGATCGAGAACGGCTTCTTCTACGACTTCGCCTACAAGCGCCCGTTCACGCCCGAGGACCTGGCGGCGATCGAAGCGCGCATGACGGAATTGAGCAAGCGCGACGAGCCTGTGGTTCGCCGGGTGCTGCCGCGCGATGAAGCCGTCGCCTACTTCAAGAGCCTGGGTGAGCTGTACAAGGCCGAGATCATCGCCAGCATTCCGGCCAATGAAGATGTCTCGCTGTACCGGGAAGGCAAGTTCGAGGACCTGTGCCGCGGCCCGCACGTGCCGAGCACGGGCAAGCTCAAGCACTTCAAGCTGATGAAGGTGGCCGGCGCCTACTGGCGCGGCGACCACCGCAACGAGATGCTTCAGCGCATCTACGGCACGGCCTGGGCGACGAAGGACGAGCTGCAGCAGTACCTGCTGATGCTGGAGGAAGCCGAGAAACGCGACCACCGGCGCCTGGGCCGCGAGCTGGACCTGTTCCACCTGGACGAACATTCTCCCGGCACGGTGTTCTGGCATGCCAAGGGCTGGACGCTGTGGCAGCAGGTCGAGCAGTACATGCGCGCCGTGTACCGCGACAACGGCTACCAGGAGGTCAAGGGTCCGCAGATCCTGGACAAGGCGCTGTGGGAGAAGACGGGGCACTGGGAGAAGTACCGCGACAACATGTTCACGACCGAGTCGGAGAAGCGTGACTACGCGCTCAAGCCGATGAACTGCCCGGGCCACATCCTGATCTTCAACCAGGGCATCAAGAGCTACCGCGAGCTGCCGCTGCGCTATGGAGAGTTCGGCCAGTGCCACCGCAACGAACCCACCGGCGGGCTGCACGGCATCATGCGTGTGCGCGCCTTCACGCAGGACGACGGCCACATCTTCTGCACCGAAGAGCAGGTGCAGGCCGAATGCGCGGCCTTCACCACCTTGCTGCAGCAGGTGTACCGCGACTTCGGCTTCACCGAGATCATCTACAAGGTGGCGACACGCCCCGAAGCGCGAATCGGCAGCGAAGAGGCCTGGGACCGCGCCGAACAGGCGCTGATGGCCGGTCTGCGCGCCAGCGGCTGCGATTTCGAGGTTTCTCCGGGCGAGGGCGCGTTCTACGGCCCAAAGATCGAATACACGCTGAAGGACGCGATTGGCCGCCAATGGCAGTGCGGCACGATGCAGATCGACCCGAACATGCCCGAGCGGCTGGGCGCGGAGTACGTGGCCGAGGATGGCAGCCGGCAGCGGCCGCTGATGCTGCACCGGGCCATCGTCGGCAGCCTGGAGCGCTTCATCGGCATCCTCATCGAACAGCATGCCGGCGCGCTGCCGGCCTGGCTGGCCCCGGTGCAGGTGGTGGTGGCGCCAATTACCGACGCCCAGGCCGACTACGCCGCGAGCGTCGCGAAAACGCTTCAAAAACAAGGAGTTAGGGTCGAGAGTGATTTGCGCAATGAAAAAATTACGCGTAAAATCCGGGAGCATTCAATGCAGAAGGTCCCGTATATCCTGGTCGTGGGCGACAAGGAAAAGGCAAACGGGGCCGTTTCGGTGCGCGCTCGGGGCAATCTTGATCTCGGGGTCATGCCGCTCGACGACTTCGCTGCGAAGATCGCCGACGACATTCACCGCAGGGTCTGAGCAACCGGCGCGCTTTTTTCATCTTGCGGCTCCATCTGCCAACGGGCCGCGCAAAGGGGTTTGAACTATCGCTACCTTCATGGACCGCCGCACTCCGAACGCGGAGCGCAAGCACAGGTTGAACCGGGAGATCATGGCGCCGCAGGTGCGCTTGAATGGTGTGGAGAACGAGCCGCTGGGCATCGTCAACATCATGGATGCCCTGCAGATGGCAGGCGAGTTGGATGTCGATCTGGTCGAGATCGCCGCCACCGCAGACCCCCCGGTGTGCCGGTTGATGGACTACGGCAAGTTCAAGTACCAGGAGCAGAAGAAGGCCGCCGAAGCCAAGTCGAAGCAGAAGGTCATCGAGATCAAGGAAGTCAAGTTCCGGCCCGGTACCGACGAAGGCGACTACAACATCAAGATGCGCAACCTGCGCCGTTTTATCTCGGAAGACGGCGACAAGGGCAAGGTCACGCTGCGCTACCGAGGGCGTGAGATCACCCACCAGGACATCGGCATGCGGCTGCTGGAGCGCATTCGCGACGAACTGGCGGATGTGTCGGTGGTCGAGCACATGCCCAAGCTGGAAGGGCGCCAGATGATCATGGTGCTGGCGCCGAAGAGGAAGTGATTGAAGCGATAGATGCGGAATTCGCTGCCGGGGTCTGGTCACCCCGGCAGCGACAAGAAGCTGCTGCAGGCCAACAAGTACCGGGTGACCCATGCGGTCGCCTGCAGACGGCAATATCGAAGAAGGAGCAGCAATGCCCAAGATGAAGACCAAGAAGAGCGCGGCCAAGCGGTTCCGCGTGCGTCCGGGGGGCACCGTCAAGCGCGGTGCGGCGTACAAGCGCCACATCCTCACGAAGAAGTCCACCACCCGCAAGCGCCACCTGCGTGGCGTGAAAGAGGTGCATGAGACCAACATGGGCAGCATCGCCAAGATGATGCCCTTCGCCGGTCTGTAACGGCTTCACAACGCACACAAGGAGAAAGACATGCCTCGCGTCAAACGTGGAGTCACCGCACACGCCCGCCACAAGAAGATCCTGGCGCTGGCCAAGGGTTATCGCGGCCGCCGCAAGAACGTCTTCCGCATCGCCAAACAGGCGGTGATGAAGGCCGGGCAATACGCCTACCGCGACCGGCGCACGCGCAAGCGTGTGTTCCGCCAGCTCTGGATCGCCCGCATCAACGCGGCATCGCGTGAACTCGGTGTCACCTACAGCAAGTTCATGGCCGGCCTGAAGAAGGCGCAGATCGACATCGACCGCAAGGTCCTCGCCGATCTGGCCGTCAACGACCCGGCTGCCTTCGGCAGCATCGTGGACAAGGTGAAGGCCCAGCTCGTCTGATGTTCGCAGCGCTGGTGCGCCTTGCAAGGGCGTGCTGGCAGCTGGCAAGCAGTCCATGGCCGTCACCTCTGGGGGCGGCCATTTTTCATTCACGAGGCGCGTTGTGGATTTCGATAGGCGATGAACGAACTGGACATCCTGGAACAGGCGGCGCGCACGGCGTTCGATGCTGCGCCCACGCCCGCCGAACTGGAAAACGCCAAGGCGCGTTTTCTTGGCAAGGCCGGACAGCTGACCGAGATGATGAAGGGTCTGGCCGCGTTGCCAGTCGAGCAGAAGAAGTTGCGCGGCGCGGCGATCAACCAGTCCAAGCAGCGCATCGAGGCCTTGCTGCAGACGCGCCGCGACGCCCTCGCGCAGGGTGAGTTGCAAGCGCAGCTGCAGGCCGAAGCGTTGGACGTCAGCCTGCCCGGGCGCCAGCGCGGCACGGGTGGCCTGCACCCGGTGTCGCGCACGATGCAGCGCATCGAAGCCATCTTCGCCTCGATGGGTTTCGATGTCGCCGACGGCCCCGAGATCGAGACCGACTGGTACAGCTTCACCGCATTGAACAACCCCGAAAACCATCCGGCGCGTTCGATGCAGGACACCTTCTACGTCGACATGAAGGATGCCGAGGGCCGCTGGCTCAACCTGCGCCCACACACCAGCCCGATGCAGGTGCGTTATGCCCAGGCCCATGCGCAGCGCCATGCGGGTTACGCGCAGATGCCCGAGGTGCGCGTGATTGCGCCGGGCCGTACCTATCGCGTCGACAGCGACGCCACGCATTCGCCGATGTTCCATCAGTGCGAAGGTCTGTGGATTGGCGAGAACGTCAGCTTCAAGGACCTGAAGTTCGTCTTCAGCGACTTCCTGCGCCAGTTCTTCGAGACCGATGAATTGCAGGTGCGCTTCCGCCCGAGCTTCTTCCCCTTCACCGAGCCTTCGGCCGAGATCGACATCGCCTTTGCCAGCGGGCCACTGAAAGGCAAGTGGCTCGAAGTCGCCGGGTCCGGCCAGGTGCACCCGAACGTGGTGCGCAACTTCGGCCTGGACCCGCAGACGCACATCGGCTTCGCCTTCGGCATGGGCCCGGACCGGCTGACGATGCTGCGTTATGGCGTGAATGACCTGCGCCTGTTCTTCGACGGCGACCTGCGCTTCCTGTCGCAGTTCAAGTGATTCAAGAGACACTGAATGCAATTCCCTGAATCCTGGTTGCGCGAGTTCTGCAACCCGAACGTCAGCACGGACGAACTGGCCGATCTGCTGACCATGGCCGGCCTGGAGGTCGAGCACACGCGGGCCGTGGCGCCGCCGTGCAAAGGCGTGGTCGTCGCGGAGATCGTCGAGGCGGTGCAACACCCCAATGCCGATCGGTTGCGTGTGTGCAAGGTGCTGGCGGGCGCCTATTCGCCCGACGGACCGCTGCAGATCGTCTGCGGTGCGCCGAATGCACGCGTGGGCATCCGCGTGCCGCTGGCGCTGGTCGGCGCCGAGCTGCCGCCGGCCGAGGAGGGCGGATCGCCCTTCGCCATCAAGATCGGCAAGCTGCGCGGCGTCGACAGCTTCGGCATGCTGTGTTCGGCGCGCGAGCTGAAACTGTCGGACGACCACGGCGGCCTGCTCGAGCTGCCCGCCGATGCGCCGGTGGGCGCCGACATCCGCGAGTTGCTCGCGCTGGACGACACCGTCTTCACGCTCAAGCTCACGCCGAACCTGGCGCATGCACTCAGCGTCTATGGCGTCGCGCGCGAAGTGTCGGCGTTGACCGGCGCGCCGCTGTTGACGCCGCCCATCCAGGCGGTGCCACCGACGCATGCGCAACGCCTGCCGGTACAGGTGGAAGCCGCCGACCTGTGCGGGCGCTTTTCCGGCCGCGTCGATCCGCAAGGTGAATACCAAGGCGCCCACGCCCGCGTGGATGGTCGAGCGCCTCGCGCGCTGCGGCCAGCGCTCGGTGACGGCGCTGGTCGACATCTCGAACTACGTGATGTTCGAGTTCGGCCGCCCCACGCACATCTTCGATCTCGACAAGATCCACGACAAGCTCGTCGTGCGCTGGGGCCGGCCGGGCGAGAGCCTCAAGCTGCTCAACGGCAGCACCATCGATGTGGATGCCAACGTCGGCGTGATTGCCGATGCGCAGGCGGTCGAATCGCTGGCCGGCATCATGGGCGGCGACGCCACGGCCGTGTCGGACACGACGCAGAACATCTATGTCGAAGCCGCATTCTGGTGGCCACAGGCCGTGGCCGGGCGCTCGCGGCGCTACAACTTCACAACCGAGGCGGGGCACCGTTTCGAGCGCGGCGTCGATCCCGCGTTGACGGCGCTGCACGTCGAGCGCGTCACGCGCCTGATCCTGGACATCTGCGGCGGGCCGGACACGCAATGCGGCCCGCTGGACGACCAGGTGCTGAGCCTGCCGCAGTTGCAACCGGTGACACTGCGCGTGGCGCGCGCGGCCAAGATCATCGGCATGCCGCTCACGCAGGCGCAATGCGCCGAGGTCTTCCGCCGACTGGGCTTCATCTTCACGCAGGTCGAGGGCGCGATCACCGTCACGCCGCCGAGCTGGCGCTTCGACCTGCAGATCGAAGAAGACCTGATCGAGGAGGTCGCCCGCATCGTCGGCTACCGGCAGCTGCCCGACACGCCGCCGCTGGCGCCGATCCGCGCGCGTGTGCTGCCGGAAGCCCGGCGCAGCGCCTTTGCCGTGCGCCACGCGATGGCGGCGCTGGACTACCAGGAAACCATCAACTACAGCTTCGTCGAAGAGCGTTGGGAGCGAGAGCTCTGCAACAACCCGTCACCGATCCGCGTGCTGAATCCGATCGCTGCGCCGCTGGCCTTCATGCGCTCCAGCCTGCTGGGCAGTCTGCTCGGCGTGCTGCACTACAACCTGGCGCGCCGCGCGAGCCGCGTGCGCGTGTTCGAAGTCGGCCGCGTCTTCAACCGCGACGCCAGCGTGCCCGACGGCGGCCTGAGCGTGGCCGGTGTGGCGCAGCCGATGCGGCTGGGCGCGCTGGGCTACGGCACGGCCGATGTGGCGCAATGGGGCCACAAGGAACGGCCGCTCGATTTCTTCGACCTCAAGGGCGACATCGAGGCGCTGCTCGCGCCGCGCAAGCCGAATTTCGTGGCCGACGCCCACCCCGCGCTGCACCCCGGCCGCTGCGCGCGCGTGGAGCTGGAAGGTCGCGCCATCGGCCATGTCGGCGAGCTGCACCCGCAGTGGCGTCAGGCCTACGACCTGCCGCATGCGCCGATGCTTTTCGAGCTCGATCTCGACGCCGTGCTTGCGCGCGAACTGCCGCAGGCGCAGCCGGTGCCGCGGCATCAGTCGGCCTTGCGCGACATTGCACTGGTGGTGCGCGATGCCGTCAGCCACGACGCGCTGGTCGGCGCGCTGGCGCAGGACCCGACCGGGCTGGTGCGCTCCGTCACGCTGTTCGATGTGTATCGCCCGGCCCAGCCCGGCGGTGATATCGGCGCGGGCGAGCGCAGCATGGCGCTGCGCCTGGAACTGCTGGATGACGAAAGCAACCTGACGGACGAGCGTATCGACGCCGCCGTGAACGCGGCCGTGCAACGCGCGAAGGCGGCATTTGCCGCGCGGCTGCGCGCTTGAGCCTCAAGACCCGAAGACACACGAAAAGCGAGCCATGGACCCCGTGATCCTGCCCAGCATCGAGACACCCACGCTGACCAAGGCCGACCTGGCCGAACTGCTGTTCGAGCGGCTGGGGCTGAACAAGCGCGAGTCGAAGGACATGGTCGAGGCCTATTTCGACATCATCCACGACACGCTGGTCAAGGGCGGCGACGTCAAGCTCTCGGGCTTC
Source organism: uncultured beta proteobacterium (assembly GCA_963743935.1). Lineage (GTDB taxonomy): Bacteria > Pseudomonadota > Gammaproteobacteria > Burkholderiales > Burkholderiaceae_C > Rubrivivax. Next base: position 287,611 of record CAVURQ010000003.1, read on the forward strand.
GGCAACTTCAACATCCGGCGCAAGGCGCCGCGCCCGGGGCGCAACCCGCGCACCGGTGAGTCCATCCCGATCAAGGCGCGCAACGTTGTCACCTTTCACGCCAGTCACAAGCTCAAGGCCATCGTGCAAGGCGACACACCCCCCGCAGACGAGTTCGAGTAAAGTCTTAGCTTTCCCGCTGAATCTTATTGATTTCAATGGAGAAAGCGCTTCCGCCGATACCCGCCAAACGCTACTTCACCATCGGTGAGGTGAGCGAGCTTTGCGGCGTGAAGCCCTACGTGCTGCGCTACTGGGAACAGGAGTTCACCCAGCTCAAGCCGATGAAGCGGCGCGGCAACCGGCGCTACTACCAGCACCACGAGGTGCTGCTCATCCGCCGCATCCGCGACCTGCTCTACGACCAGGGTTTCACCATCAGCGGGGCGCGCAATCGCTTGACCGATATGGGGCAGGGCGCCCGCACGGCGGGCGCGGCCAACGGAACTGGCGACATGTTCCCGGACGAGCGCGGGAAGGCAAACGGCGCCGCCGGCGACGTTGCCGAACCACACCCCAGTGACACCGAAGATGACTTGGCTGACGAAGTCGACGACGACGCCATGTTGCCCTTGCCCGAGGTGCGCGAGTACACCGTTCAGCAGGTGCGCCAGGAACTGCAATCCATCCGCGACCTGCTGGTCTCTTGAGGGGCGGTTCAAGCGGGATGCACTGAGGGCACGCCCTATAATCGGCCCTTCAGTCGGGGCGTAGCGCAGCTTGGTAGCGCACTTGTCTGGGGGACAAGGGGTCGCAGGTTCAAATCCTGTCGTCCCGACCAACTGAATCGCCGGGCCAGCTCTCACAAGGGGCTGGCCCGTTCTGTTTTGAACGGCCGTCAGCCGCTCGCTGCTGCGGTCAATTCGTTGGTTGGCAAACGCTTCAGTCCGCCGCCGCGCCCTCGCCCCGAGCCAGCGCCGCGGCCGCAGCGGGCCGCGAGCGCAGGTTGAGCCAGGCGGCGGTGGCTCCGCAGGCGCTGATCACCGCCATGCCGATCCAGGCCAAGGCGTCGGGCCACTGGCGAAACACCAGCCAGCTCAGGCCTACTGCGATCGGAATCTGCGTGTAGATGAAAGGCATCAAGGTGGAGGTCGGCGCCATGCCCAGCGCCAGGATCAGCAGCAGATGCCCGGCCGTGCCCAGCACCGCGATCAACAGCATCACCGACCATTGGCCGGCGTTCGCGGCGCTTGCGGCAGCCCACATGTCGGCGCCGTCCAGCAGCAGCAGCGGTGTCACCAGCAGCATGCCGATCAGGCCGGTCCAGAAATGTGTGGTGTAGGGGTTGTCGAGGCTGCTCATGCGCGAGGTCAGCACCTGATAGGCGGCATAGGTGCACACGCCGGCCAGCGGGAACAGCACGGCCACGCCGAACAGGCCGCTGCCGGGGCGGATGACCAGCAGCGCGCCGACCAGCCCGCCGCCGACCAGTGCCCAGCGCAGCGGCGAAACGGTCTCGTGCAGCAGCCAGGCGGCCAGCAGCGTGATCAGCAGGGGTGCCAGCATGTTGATCGAAGTCAGCTCGGGCACCGGCATGTGCTGCAGCCCAAAGAAGATCATGGCGGAAGTGAACAGCAACAACGCTGCGCGCAGCACCTGGAAGCGCGGATGCGCGCTGTGAAAGCTCAAACGCGGTGAACGCGCCAACCACAACGCCATCACGATGGCCTGGAACGCATAGCGCAGCCACAGCATGAGCACCACCGGCATGGCGCCGCGCAGCAGGCGCACGCCGGTGTCCATGCCGGCAAAGCCCGCGGCCATCAACACGATCAGGCACACACCCAGCAGCGGTCTATGGCCTGTGTCGGTCATCCAGGAAGGCAACGCGATCCATCGAGCGAACGCCGCAGAACCGGCTCCGCCGGGCTGCTGGCGTTGCCCCCTTGAGGGGGCTGAGCAGCGACGACGAACCGTCCCTGCGGACGGTTCGTCGCCTGCGAAGGCCATCCGGCCTGCATGCTGGATGGCGCGCCGAAGGCGCTGCGGGGGTGGGTCAATTCACGCACGCTGAACGCGGTGCTGCAGCGCCGACCACACGGGAGTCAGCTGCCCGGGCAGGTCGGGCAAGGAGCCGAGGTCGGTGTGGCTCTCGTTGGGGGAGTGGAAATCGCTGCCGCGCGACGCCAGCAGACCGAACTCGAGCGCCATGTCCGCGTACTTGCGGTACTCCGCCACGGTGTGGCTGCCGGTCACCACCTCGACACCGCGCCCGCCGTGGGCGATGAACTCGGTGAACAGCGCGTACTCTTCGGTGGGTGTGAACTTGTAGCGGCCGGGGTGCGCAATCACCGCCATGCCGCCGGCGCCGGTGATCCAGCGCACGGCTTCGCCGAGCGAAGCCCAGCGGTGCGGCACGTAGCCCGGCTTGCCCTCGGTGAGGAAGCGGCGGAATACCTCGTGGGTGTCGGCACACGCGCCCACCTCGACCAGGAAGCGCGCGAAGTGCGTGCGCCCGATCAGCTCCGGGTTGCCGACGAACTTCAGCGCGCCATCGTAGGCGCCCTTGATGCCGACCTTGGCGAGCGCGTCCGACATCTCGCGTGCACGTGCGCCGCGCCCGCCGCGAGTGGTGGCCAGGCCATCGCGGAGTGTGGCGTCGTCGGCGTCGAAACCCAGGCCGACGATGTGCACGGTGATGCCGGCGAAGCTGACCGAGATCTCGCAGCCGCTCAGGGTGTCCAGGCCGATGGCGCGCGCAGCGTCGCGTGCGCGATGCTGGCCACCGATCTCGTCATGGTCGGTCAAGGCCCACAGCGCCACGCCGTTGGCTTTGGCGCGTGTGGCCAGATCTTCGGGTTGCAGGGTGCCGTCGGAGACGACGGAGTGGCAATGCAGGTCGGCGTTGAGCAGGTTCACTCAAGCATTGTAAGAAGCGCGCTGCGTCACGACGCATGCAGGGCCATGACGGCCTAAGCCAGCCGGCCGCTGGTGAGCGTGAGAGCGCGGTCGCAGCGTGCCGCGAGTTCGCGGTCGTGCGTGACCAGCACGAAGGCGGTGCCGCGCTCGCGGGCCAGCTGCAACATCAACGCGAACACCGAGTCGGCGTTCTCGCCGTCGAGGTTGCCGGTGGGCTCGTCGGCGAGCACGCAGGTCGGTTGGCTGACCAGCGCGCGCGCCAGGGCCACGCGCTGCCGTTCGCCACCCGACAACTGCCCCGGATGGTGGGCCACGCGTCCGGCCAGGCCCACCTGTGCGAGGGTCTGCCGCGCTGCTGCCCGCGCGTCATCGCGCGATTGGCGGCGGATGCGCAGTGGCATGGCGACGTTGTCCAGCGCGCTGAATTCAGGCAGCAGGTGATGGAACTGGTAGACAAAACCAAGGTGCAGGTTGCGCCATTGGCCCTGTTCGCTGGCACTCATTGCTGCGAAGTCGCGGCCCATCAGCTCGACCCGCCCGCTGCTGGGTGCATCCAAGCGCGCCCAGCAGATGCAGCAGCGTGCTCTTGCCGGAACCTGATGCACCGACGATGGCCAAGGTCTGGCCGGCGTGCACCTGCAGGTTCACGCCGCGCAGCACCTGCACGTCGAGCGCGTCCTTGCCGCTGCCTTCCTGAAAGCGCTTGTGCAGATCGTGGCACTCCAGCACGACGTCACGGGCAAGCGCCGGCGCGTTCCTCGCTTCCTTGCTCGCCGCTGGGTGGCCTCGCAGGCCGTCATTCATATCGCAGTGCCTCGGCCGGGTTGACACGGCTGGCGCGCCAGCTTGGGTAGAGCGTGGCGGCAAAGGCCAGCAGCAGCGAGATCACGGCGATGGGCGCGATGTCGCTCATCAGCGGCTCGCTCGGCATGCGGCTGATGAGATAGATGCTGCCGGGCAGAAAGGCCACGCCGAGCGCGCGCTCGATGGCCGGCACGATGACATCGATGTTGAAGGCCACCAGCAGCCCGAAGGCCACGCCGCCGAGGGTGCCGATGATGCCGGCCGCCGCGCCCTGCACCATGAACACGCCCATGATCGAGCGCGGGCTCGCGCCCAGCGTGCGCAGGATGGCGATGTCGGCACGTTTGTCGGTGACCGTCATGACAAGGGTGGAGACCAGGTTGAACGCAGCCACCGCGACGATGAGCGTGAGGATGATGAACATCAGCCGCTTCTCGATCTGCACCGCGTCGAACCAGTTCTTGTTGGTGCGTGTCCAGTCGCGCACGATCACACCCGGCCCCAGGCTGCCCGACAACTCGGCGGCGACGGTGCGCGCCGCCTGCACGTCGCGCAGGCGCAACTGGACCCCGGTCGGGCCCTCGACGCGGAAGAAGCGTGCCGCATCGTCGAGGTGGATCAAGGCCAGGCCACTGTCGTATTCATAGTGGCCGGCCTCGAAAGTACCGCTGAGCGTAAATTGCTTGAGCCGCGGGATCACGCCGGCCGGCGTCATCTGGCCGCCGGCTGCGACCAGCGTGACCTTGTCGCCGACGCGCACGCCCAGGGCGCGCGCCAGTTCTGCACCGAGCACGATGTTCCAGCTGCCGCTGGTCAAGCCGGCGAGCGTGGTGTCGCGCAACTGTTCGGCCAGGTTGGTGACGGTGGCTTCGTCGGCCGGCGAGATGCCGCGCACGATCGCCGCGCGCATGTCGTCACCGCGCGCCACCAGCGCCTGCGCGGCGACGAAGGGCGCCGCGCCGACGACCTGCGGGTTCGTCCGCGCCTGTGCGGCGGTGGCGCGCCAGTCCGCCAGTGCCGCACCGCGCGGCTCGAACACCTCGACGTGGGAGATCACCGACAGCATGCGGTCGCGCACTTCCTTCTGGAAGCCGTTCATCACGCTGAGCACGATGATCAGCGCGGCCACGCCCAGGCCGATGCCGAGCATCGACACGCCGGAGATGAAGGAGATGAAGCGGTTGCGCCGCCCGCTGCGACCGGCTCGCGTGTAGCGCCAGCCGATCTGCAGTTCGTAGGGGAGGCTCATGTGGAAGGCATGCTAACCGACACGCCGTGGCGGCCTTGCACGGCGCAGGGCATCGATAATCGCTGCATGCATCTCGTGGTTCCCTTTGCCGCCAGTCTGTCGGAAGCCGGCGCGCAAACCTTGCAGAGCCTTCGCCTGCCGCAACTGGAACGCCTGCTGTCGCGTCTGGAACGTGGTGTGCAGACGGGTAGCGATGAGAACACTCTGAATCTGCCCCATGAGCAGGTGCTGGCGCGCAGCCGCGGCTGGGTGGGGGACGATGGCTGTCTGCCCTTTGCCGCCGTCTGGGCGCAGGCCGACGGATTGCCGGGTGCGCCCGATGGGCAGGGTTGGGGCCTGCTGACGCCGTCGCACTGGCAACTCGGGCGTGAACAGATCGAGTTGCGCGATCCCGATGCACTGGAGCTGGATGACGCAGAGTCACGTGCGTTGCTGCAGGCCGTGCGCGACCTGTTCGAGAGCGAGGGTTGGACGCTGCACTGGGGTGCGACGTTGCGCTGGTATGCCACGCATGAGTCGCTCGCCACGCTGGCCACGGCCTCGCTGGACCGTGTCATCGGCCGGCACATCGACGACTGGCTGCCCGAGCGGCTGGCGGGGCGGCAGGTGCGGCGACTGCAAAGCGAACTGCAGATGCTGCTGCACACGCACCCGATCAACGATGCGCGCGAGGCCCGCGCGGCCTTGCCGGTGAACTCGGTCTGGCTCAGTGGCACCGGGCGCACCCAGTCGCTGGCGAGCGGCAGCGAGGAGCCCACCGTCGATGGCCGACTGCGTGCACCGCTGCTCGCGCAGGACTGGGCCGCCTGGGCCGAGGCCTGGCAGGCGCTCGATGCACAGGTGCTGGGCGATCTGGACGCTCGCGCAGCGCGTGGTGAAGTCTTCAGCCTCACGCTGTGCGGCGAACGCCACGCCGTGCGCTTCGACAGCGCGCCGCGCAGCGCCTGGCAGCGTCTGGCGCAGACCTGGCGCAGCGTCTCGTGCCTGCCGGTGCTGCAGAGCCTGTGAACGCGCCGCGTCTGCAACTGCGCGAGGTGCCGCCGCGCGTCGCGTTTGCGCTCGAGCAGGCGGGGGTTCACCCTTTGCTGGCGCGCTTGCTGGCGGGACGCGGCGTGCGCCAGGCGGATGAACTGGACGATGGCCTGGCGCAGCTGCTGCCCCCGCAACTGCTGCTGGGTGCCGACGCGGCGGCGCGATTGCTGGCGGACACGATCGTGCAGCGCCAGCGACTGTGCGTGGTCGCCGACTACGACTGCGACGGCGCCACCGCTTGCGCCGTGCTGCTGCGCGGCCTGCGGCTGCTGGGCGCCGCTGCCGACACGCTGCACTATGTGGTGCCCGATCGAGCGGTGCACGGCTACGGCCTGACGCCGGCCATCGTCGATCTGGCGATGGCCAAGCAACCGCACTTGCTGATCACCGTGGACAACGGCATCGCCAGCCTGGAAGGCGTGGCCCATGCACGCGCGTTGGGCTGCAAGGTGCTGGTCACCGACCACCACCTGCCGGCGAAAGACGGCGAGCGCGTTCTGTTGCCCGAGGCCAATGTCATCGTCAACCCGAACCAGCCGGATTGCAGCTTTCCCAGCAAGGCGCTGGCGGGCGTGGGCGTGGTGTTCTATGTCCTGCTGGCCACGCGTGCCGAGCTGCGCGCGCGTGGTGCATTCGATGCCGCGTCACAGCCGAAGCTGGACGCGCTGCTCGACCTGGTGGCACTCGGCACGGTGGCCGATGTGGTCAAGCTCGATGCCAACAACCGGCGACTGGTGGCGCAAGGCCTCAAGCGCATCCGCGCCGGGCGCATGCAGCCCGGCGTGGCGGCGCTGTTCCAGGTGGCGTCGCGCGACGCGCGGCGCGCAGCCGGCTTCGACTTCGGCTTTGCGTTGGGCCCGCGCATCAATGCCGCGGGGCGGCTGTCGGACATGAGCCTGGGCATCGAATGCCTGTTGACCGACGACGCGGCGCATGCCGCGCAGCTGGCACAGACGCTGGACGGCATCAACCGCCAGCGCCGCGAGGTGGAATCGGGCATGCAGCAGCAGGCGCAGGCGCTGCTGGAGCGGTTGATGCCGCAGGAAGGCACGCTGCCGCCCAGTGCGCTGTCGCTCTTCGACACGCAGTTTCATGAAGGCGTGGTCGGCATCGTCGCCGGCCGGCTGAAGGACCGGCTTCACCGCCCGACCTTCGTCTTCGCGCGCGGCGGCGACGGGCTGCTCAAGGGCTCGGGGCGTTCCATCGCCGGCTTCCATCTGCGCGATGCCTTGGACCTGCTGGCCAAGCGCCACCCGCTGGTGCTGCGGCGTTTTGGCGGGCACGCCATGGCCGCGGGCTGCAGCATTGCCGAAGAGCACTTCGCGCAGTTCGACGCCGCCTTGCAGCAGGTCGCGACCGAGTGGCTCGACAGCGCGACGCTGACACGCACGCTGCGCACCGACGGGCCGCTGGCGGTCGAATGGTTCAACCCGCAGACGGTGGCCATGCTGGATGCGCAGGTGTGGGGCCAGGGTTTCGAAGCGCCTCTGTTCTGCGACGAGGTCGAGGTGCTGCAGCAGCGGCTGGTCGGCGAAAAGCACCTGAAACTGCGCGTCAGACATGCGGGCGCGCTGCGCGACGCCATCTGGTTCGGCCATGCCGAGCCGGTGGCGCAACACGTGCAGCTGGCCTATCGCCTGAGCCTGGACGAATGGCAGGGCCAGCAGCGGGTGCAGATGGTGGTGGAAGCCGCAGGGTGATGGCCGCTCTGGCAGCATCGCCTTCTTTGTCAACGCCTCACCGAACCATGCGCACATCGATCGTTGCCCTCCTTTTATGCTTGGTGTTTCCGGCACAGTCCAGCGAACTGAAGGCCGTGAGCGTGGCGCGCGGCCTGGCCAACCCGTGGGCGGTGGCCTTTCTGCCCGACGGACGCTTCCTGGTGACCGAACGCGCCGGGCGGCTGCGCATCGTCGAGCGCGACGGCCGTCTCGGTCAACCCGTCGAGGGTTTGCCGGCGGTGGATGCGGGCGGACAGTGCGGCTTGCTCGACGTGGTGCTGGACCCGAAGTTCGCCGACAACGCATGGATCTACTGGAGCTATGCCGAGGCGGGCGAAGGCGGCAACAGCACCGCAGTGGCGCGCGGCAAGCTGCAGGGCAACCGCCTGAGCGAGGTGCAGGTCATCTTCCGGCAACTGCCGAAGGTGTCGAGCCAAGCCCACTGCGGCTCGCGCCTGGTGTTCGCGCGCGATGGTCGCCTGTTCGTCGTGCTGGGCGATCGCTTTTCGCGCAAGGAAGACGCGCAGAAGCTCGAGAACCACATTGGCAAGGTGGTGCGCATCGAAGTCGACGGCAAGGTGCCCGCCGACAACCCCTTTGTCGCGACGGCCGGCGCGCGCGCGGAGGTCTGGAGCCTGGGCCACCGCAACATGCAAGGTGCAGCGCTGCACCCACAGACCGGCGAACTCTGGGCCACCGAACACGGGCCGCAGGGCGGCGACGAATTGAATGTCGTGCGTGCCGGCAAGAACTACGGCTGGCCGCTGGTGACCTACGGCCGCAACTACGGCATCGGTACGCGCATCGGAGAGGAAGGCCCGAAGCCGGGCTTCGAGCAGCCCTTGAAGCACTGGGTGCCGCTATCGGTCGCGCCGAGTGGCCTGGCCTTCCTGACGAGCGATCGGTATCCCGGCTGGAATGGCAACCTTTTCGTCGGCACCTTGCGCGGTGAGATGCTGCTGCGCCTGGAACTCGATGGCACGCGTGTGCTCAAGGAAGAGACGCTGCTGACCGGGTTGAAATCGCGCATACGGGACGTGCGACAGGGGCCCGATGGCTGGCTCTATGTGCTGACCGACAGCGCCGACGGGCAGTTGCTGCGGCTGATGCCGTAGGCTCTGGCACTCTTGCGCTGCCATTCGGAATTCGCCTGCCGCGGCCACCTGCTCGCGTCGATGCTTCTCCTGTGCGCCAGCAGCGCACAGGCCGCCAGACCGATGGCCACCGACGACACCGCCACCGCGGCCGCGGGAGAATGCCAGATCGAGGCCTGGGGCGAGCGCATCGACGCGGAACGCTCGCAGGTGATCGCGCCGGCCTGCGGCCTGACCGACAACCTGGAACTTGACACGGCCGCATCGCGTATCCAAGGCGGTGGTGCAAGCGTCAATGGACTGGTCGTCGGCCTCAAATGGGTGCCCGGCAGCACGGTCTTCGACACCGCACTGGGGACCGTGCGCTTGGGTGTCCTCGGAGGTATGTTCTGGACACGCGATCCGGCCACCGGCTGGAAAACAGACAACTTCGCAATCGCCGGGCTGAGCTCGCTCGAATTCGCGCCGTCATGGAACTTGTACGCGAATCTGGTGACCTCGCGCAACCTCGACACCGGCAAGCACGTGAATGGTCTGCGCATGGCGCTGGCCTGGCAGCCGGACGAGCGATGGCTGCTCTTCGTCGAGGGCCTGCGGTCCAGCGATTCCAGCAACCTGCGCAATGCCGGATTCCGCCTGTGGGCGATCCCTGAAGTGCTTGGGCTGGATGTCGTCACGACACGTTCCGCCAGTGGCAGCCTGACGGTCAGTGTTGGCTTCGGCTGGTACGGAATTCGATTCCCCTGACCGCACCTTGCGCGGGTCCGGCTCGGCGTTCCGGCAACATCCGACCTGGGTCTGATCGATCGCCCGTGGCAAGATCGCCACTGCCAATTTCTACCAGGGGTGCGATCAATGCTGGTCAACTGCGTGGTCTATCGCGAAGGGGCGAAGCTGGCCGACATACCTGTTGCGGACATCAGCGACTACATGGGTCAACCGGGTTGCTTCGTATGGGTTGCGCTGCAGGATGCTTCAGCGGAAGAACTGGATGAGATGCAGCATGAGTTCGGACTGCACGAACTGGCCGTCGAAGATGCTCGCCATGGCCACCAGCGCCCCAAGATCGAGGAATACGGCGATTCACTGTTCGTCGTGCTTCATCTGCTGGAGCCGACGGCCGAGGGTCCGACCGACCTGAGCGTCGGTGAAGTCAACGTGTTCGTTGGCCCGAACTACGTGTTATCGGTACGCAATCGAAGCAAGCTGGGCTTTCTCGGGGTGCGCGAACGGTGCCAGCGCGAACCCGAACTGCTGCGCATGGGTTCCGGCTTCGTGCTTTATGCGCTGATGGACGCGGTGGTGGACCGCTACTTCCCGATCATCGACGCCCTGGAGGTCGAGCTGGAGGCCATCGAGCATCAGATCTTCACGAAGGGCGCGGCACGGGCCAGCATCAAGCAACTCTACGAATTGAAGCAGCGCGTGATGGTGCTCAAGCACGCCGCCGCGCCACTGCGCGAAGCGGCGGGCAAGCTGCACGGCGGGCGTGTGCCGCAAATCTGCATGGGTGTGCAGGAGTATTTCCGCGACGTGGTCGACCACCTGAGCCGGATCGAAGCGTCCATCGACTCGATTCGCGACACCATCGGGACGGCCATCCACGTCAACCTGTCGATGGTCACGATCGAGGAAGCCGAGGTGACGAAGCGCCTGGCGGCCTGGGCCAGCATCTTTGCCGTGTGCACCGCCTTCGCGGGCATCTGGGGCATGAACTTCGAGCACATGCCGGAGTTGCAATGGCAGTACGGCTACGCCGCAGCGCTGGGTTTGATCGTCTCGACCTGCGGGTATTTGTACCACCGGTTTCGGCGCGCCGGTTGGCTGTAGGCGGCCTGTGCGCGGTGTCTCAAATTCCGCCTCAGGTCACGCGCCCGAACCACCACACCGACAACCCCGCGCCCAACAAGGCCAGCAGCGCACCGGCGGCAGCGAAGAAAGCGGTGATCTCGGTTTCCTTCTTCTCCACCACCAGCCTCGAGCTCAGCGACTGGTACACCTTCTTCAAGTCATCGGCGGTGCCGGCGTAGAAGTACTCGGCCTGCGTCAGCACGGCGATGTTCTTCAGCGTGGCCTCGTCCAGGCGCACACGCATGCTCCAGCCCTCGAAGCCGATCGTTTCGCCCGCTGTGGTGCCGATGCCCACGGTGTAGACCTTGACACCGCGGTCGGCCGCCATCTTGGCGGCGTCGATCGGGTCCGGGCCGGTGGTGCGCTGTCCGTCGGTGAGCATGATGATCGCGGCCGAGGTGTAGGAACCCGGTGGCACCGGCACGAAGTCGTTGTCCTTCTTCTTCTCGTCCAGCGGCGAGGGCATGTTCTTCTGCCCCGTGGCCTGCTGGATCTCGATGCCGGCGTCGGGAAAGATGGTGGCCAGCGACAGGATGATGCCGCTGCCGGTGGCCGTGGCGCGCTGCAGCTGGAAGCGGTCGATCGCGGCGATGATGTCCTCGCGGCTGTTGGTCGGCGCCTGCACCACCGCTGCGGTGCCGGCGAAGGAGACCACGCCCACGCGCACCTCACGCGGCAGGTCGGTGACGAAGGCCTTGGCGGCTTCCTGCGCCGCGACAATCCGGCTGGGCAACACGTCGGTGGCGCGCATGCTGCCCGACACGTCGATCGCCAGGATGATGGTGCGCTGCGACAGCGGCAGCGTGATCACCGCCAAGGGCCGCGCCATCGCCACCAGCAAGGTGCCGATGGCCAGCAACAGCAATATCGGCGGCACATGGCGGCGCCAACCCGGACCCTTGCCCAGTGCCGCCTTGGCCACGGCCACGCTGGCCAGGCGCACCGTGCTGCGGCGGCGCCTGCGCAGCAGCCACGTGTAAAGCAAGACCAGCAGTGGCAGCAGCAGCAGCGACCAAAGCATCGTGGGCCAGATGAATGTCATGCCAGTGCCCCCACAGGTTCAGCGGCGGCGCCGCGCAGGTGCGCCGGCCAGCGACCGGGCACTTTGAGTCGGCTGCGCTGGCGCCGCATGGCGGCAAAGCGCAACATCGATTCGAGCAGGTCGTCTGCAGTCGACAGCTCCAGCGTGTCGGCGCCGGCCCGCGAAAGCGCCTCGCGCAAGGCCGCTTCGCGCGCTTCGGCTTCGGCGGCATAACGCTTGCGAAAAGCCGGGTCGGCGGTGTCGATGAACAGCTGCTCGCCGGTTTCGGCGTCTTCCACGGTCACCAGTCCAAGCTCCGGCAGGGCCATCTCGAGCGCGTCGAACAGGCGCACGGCCACCACCTCGTGGCGCTGCGCCAGGCGGGCGAGCGCGTCCTCCCAGCCCGGCTGGCTGATGAAGTCGGAGACCACCAGCACCAGCGAGCGGCGCTTGATCGTGCCGGCGGCGGCGTTCAGCAAATCGGCCAGCGAGGTGCCGCCACCGACGGCCTTGTCCTGCGGGCGCTTGCGCATGCGCTGCATCAGGTTCAGCACATGCAGGCGCGACAGGCGCGGCGGCAGCACGGTGTCGACCCGCGTCCCGTAGAGCATGGCCCCGACGCGGTTGCCGTGGCGCGTGAGTACCCGCGCGAGCAGCGCGACGAAGCCGGTGGACACCGCCAGCTTGGTGACATCGGCCGAGCCGAAATCGACACTGCCCGACAGGTCGAGCAAGAACCAGGCGGTCATCTCGCGGTCTTCGGTGAACTGGCGCACATACGGCGTCTGCAGCCGCGCGGTGACGTTCCAATCGATGTGGCGCACATCATCGTGCAACTGGTATTCACGCAGGTCGGCCAAGTCGATGCCGGAGCCGCGCATCAGGGTGCGGTAGTCACCCTGGAGCAGACCGTCCAGGCGGCGCATGACGGTCCATTCGAGCTGCCGCAGCAGCCGCTCCTCCACAGCCGGCGGGGCCGCGCCGGCTTCAGGCTTGGAACGCGTTGCCGTTGTCATGGGCGTGGGCATCGCTGTGGGCCATGGGCTTGTCGGGCACGCTGATCTTCTGCATCACGCGCTGCACGATCTGGTCGGCGCTCAGGTTGTCGGCCAGCGCTTCGTAGGACAAGACCAGGCGGTGGCGCAGCACGTCGGGCACCAGGTCGGTCATGTCTTCGGGCAAGGCGTAGCGCCGGCCGCGCAGCATGGCCAGCGCCCGAGAACCTTCGACCAGGCCGATGGTGGCGCGCGGGCTGGCGCCGAAGGTCAGGTACTTGGCCAGATCGGGCAGTTCGTAGCGCTCGGGCCGGCGCGTGGCGCTGACCAGCTTGACGGCGTACTGGATCAGCGACGGATCGACGTACACCTTGCGGCATTCCCTCTGCAGCGCCTGCAGAGCGGCCGTGTCGCACACCGCCTGCACCTCGACCGCCGCACCGGTGACACGCTGCGCGATGACGAACTCTTCTTCCTCGCTCGGGTAGTCGACCAGCACCTTCATCATGAAGCGGTCGACCTGCGCCTCGGGCAGCGGGTAGGTGCCTTCGGTCTCGATCGGGTTCTGCGTGGCCATGACGACAAAGGGCTCGGGCACAAAATGTGTCTCGCCGGCGATCGTCACCTGGCGCTCCTGCATCACCTCGAGCAGCGCACTTTGTACCTTGGCCGGCGCGCGGTTGATCTCGTCGGCCAGCAGCAGGTTGGCGAACACGGGGCCGAGCGAGGTGCCGAACTCGCCGGTCTTCTGGTTGTAGATGCGCGTGCCCACCAGGTCGGCCGGCACCAGGTCGGGTGTGAACTGGATGCGCTTGAAACTGCCGCGCATGGTGCGCGCCAGCGTCTTCACGGTCAGCGTCTTGGCCAGGCCCGGCACGCCTTCGACGAGCAGGTGGCCCTGTGCCAGCATGGCGATGAACACCCGTTCGAGAAAGCGATCCTGTCCGACGACGACGCGTTTGACCTCGTAGAGCATGCGCTCCATCAAGGTCGCGGTTTGTTCGGGATCGTGGTGGCCGTTTTGCATGGAACTTCCTGAGATTCGGTGTCTAGAACGGCGCCAGTCCGGCGGCTCCGGCGGCGCTTTCGATGGGCACCGCAAAACCGATGCCGACAAAGGTGCGTTGTTCGTTCGGATTGAGAATGGCGGTGACGATGCCGACCACGAAGCCATCCATCGTCACCAGCGGCCCGCCGGAGTTGCCCGGATTGGCGGCGGCGTCGAACTGGATCAGGTTGGTGAGTGCATTCTGCCCTTCGGGCGCGCGGAATTCCCGGCCCAGCCCCGAAACCACACCGGCACTCACCGACGGCCCGATGCCGAAGGGGTGGCCCACGGCAATGACCTCGTCGCCGGGTGAGAGATCGCCGGTGGAGCGCATCGTCGCCGGCTCCAGATCGTCGGGCAGGCTCTTGGCCTTGAGCACCGCCAGGTCGTTCTCGGGCTGTGTGCCGACCAGGTCCGCATCCGATTCATGGCCGTTGGCGAAGGTCACGCGCACGCGCTTGGCGCCCCACACCACATGCAGATTGGTCAGGATCGTGCCGTCGTCCTTGATGACCACGCCGGTGCCCAGGCTGCGGTTCATCGCGCGTTTGTCCGGTCGATCCTTGTCGTCGTCGTCGTCTTCGCCCAGGCCGACCACGCGCACCACCGAGCGTGCAACCACCCCGTAGGCCTTCATGGCGGGTGAGGGCAGTGGTTCCTTCTCGAGCGAATGGCGCACCGCCGCGTCGATCTGCGCCTGCGTGATGACGCGCTGGCGCGGCTGCACGCTCGTCAGCGCCAACATCGCGGCAATCGCCACCAGGGCTCCTGCGAGGGCCCAGCCCATTGCCGCACGCCTGGGCGAAGGCGATTTCGTTCGCGCCGTCGACGCCCCCGCAGTGACCGCAACCTCGGGCTTGGTATCGAGGGCAGCACCGACGACGCGTTGTGGGCCGGCGCTCGCGGCGGCGCGGGCTGGCCCGCTGCCGCGGCGCGAGGGGCTGTAAAGCGGCGCTTTCCTGATGGGCATGCTGTGTTGTCCCTACGGGATTCACGACTTTCAAAGGCGACGAGCGAATCTCGATAGCCGTTGCTGCGGGTCAAAGACCATGACGCTGCGGCTTCTCAAGCTCTCGCAAAAGACGTTATCACGTTGTCTCGGCTCGCGCACCCTGGTGCCTGGTATTGACAGGACGCCATGCGGGTCGGGCCGGGTGCCCATGCCTCTCTTGGTTCGACCTTGCGGGTGCGTTGGTCCGCATTCGTCTGCGTTACCGCGACGCTGAGGCGCCACAGGGGCTTTCAAGTTGCCGCAACGGTGAGTGGCCGTCGTTGCGTTCTATCGAAGCCGCCAGTTGCGAATCAGCGGCGCCGTTCCAGCCGCAGCACATCGTTTTCGCGGCGCATCTGGAAGCGACTCAGGAAACTGTTGCCGAGCAGAACGTAAGGCATCGTGGCTGGCATCACCACGGCATCGACGTTGGCCACTTCGACGTCGCCCACACGCACCATGCCCAGGCTCAGGCGGTGCACCGGCACGGCGCCGTTGGCCGTCTGTGTCAAACCGCGCTGGGCGCCGCGATAGTCCAGCCCGATGCGATCGGCCTCGGCCTGGCTGATGGCCACCAGCGTGGCGCCGGTGTCCACCATGAACTGCACCTGGCGGCCGTTGATGCTGCCGGGCGAGGTGAAATGGCCGCCCAGCCCGACCGGCATGACGATCTCCACCGCCGTCGAAGCCGCATGGGTCGTGCCCGTCAGTCGCGCCGGTGCTGCGCCCAGGCGCAGGGTGGCCGTGCTGTTCCCGCGCTGCACCTGCGCCTGACCGTCTGTCAGCTGCATCAAGGTGACGCCTTGCGCACTCTGCCCGACGGCCAGCGTGTGGGGATGACCGTCGATGACGAGCAGTGCCTTGTTGCCCATGCTGCCGGCCAGCGTCACGCTCTGCGCCATGGCGCCGCTACTGGCAGCCAGGAGTGCCAGTACAGACAGCAACCTGCGTGGCACCATCAATCGCGGAAGTTGTCGAAGCCCAACGGCAGCTCGGTGATCTCACGCCGCAGCAGGGCAATGGCCGATTGCAGATCGTCGCGCTTCGCGCCGGCGATGCGCACCGCGTCGCCCTGGATGGAGGCCTGCACCTTGATCTTGCTCTGCTTGATCAGGCCCTGGATGCGCCGCGCCGATTCGCTGTCGATGCCGGTCTTGACCGGCACGGCCTGCTTGACCTTGTCGCCGCCGATCTTTTCGGGCTTGCCGCTCAGGTCGAGGAAGCGCACGTCCACGCCGCGTTTGCTGAGCTTGGCCAGCAGGATGTCGCGCACCTGGGCGACCTGGAAATCGCTGTCGGCAAACAGCGTCAGCGCCCGGTCCTTGCCCTTGTCGGCAAGTTCCACGCGCGCATCCGAGCCCTTGAAGTCGAAGCGCGTGCCGACCTCCTTGTTGCATTGCTCGACCGCATTGCGCAACTCCACGAGATCGGGTTCGATGACGGCGTCGAAACTGGGCATGAGGGGAGTCTGGCACAAAGCGAAGTGAGCGAAAATCCGGGCATGTCCACCGCCAGTGCGGAACTTCACGTCGAACGTCGAGCCAGCCTGCGGACGTTCAACAGCTTCGGCCTGCCGGCGGTGGCAGCGGCGCTGGTGCGCGTGCGCAGCGAGTCCGAAGTCAGGCGGGTGGTCGATCACGCCGAGTTCGGCCCGGCGCCCAAGCTGATTCTTGGTGGTGGCAGCAACCTGGTGCTGACGCGCGACGTGGCGGCCACAGTGCTGAAAGTGGAGATCGCAGGACGCAAGTTGCTGCGCGAGACCGACGATGCCTGGATCGTCGAGGCCGGTGCGGGCGAGAACTGGCACGACTTCGTCGCCTGGACCCTGCAGCAAGGCTGGCCTGGGCTGGAGAATCTGGCTCTTATTCCCGGTCTGGTGGGCGCGGCGCCGGTGCAGAACATCGGTGCCTATGGCGTGGAACTGAAGGATCGCTTCGAGTCGCTCGACGGCGTGGATCTGATCACCGGCCGCTCGGTCACGCTGGACGCGCAGCAGTGCGCTTTTGGCTACCGCGACAGCGTGTTCAAGCACCTGCTGGCTGGCAAGACGCTGATCACGCGCGTGCGCTTTCGCCTGCCGCGGCGCTGGACTGCGGTTCTGGGCTACCTGGAACTGCAGCGGCGCGTGCACGACACGGGCAACACCTCGCCCGATGCGCAGACCGTGTTCGACTGGATCTGCGCCATCCGCCGCGCCAAGCTGCCCGACCCGATGCTCATCGGCAACGCCGGCAGTTTTTTCAAGAACCCGGTCGTCAGCGCCGAGCAATGCCGCGACATCATCGGCCGCGACCCGTCGGTCGTGCACTACCCGCTGCCCGACGGTAGCGCCAAGCTGGCGGCAGGATGGTTGATCGACGCCTGCGGCTGGAAGGGCAAGTCCATCGGTCGCGCCGGTGTCTACGAGCGCCAGGCGCTGGTGCTGGTGAACCGTGGTGGCGCCATCGGCGCCGAGGTGCTGACGCTGGCCCGCGCCATCCAGGAAAGCGTCTACGGCCGCTTCGGCATCCGGCTCGAACCTGAGCCGGTGATTCTGTAGAGCGGCGTGGCGCCGCGCTGACCGGTCGACGGCGGCCGCTCGCCGCCTTTTGCCGCCTGGCAGTGCGACCTCAGCCCGTGACGGGTTCGAGCAACCCGGCGCTTTCGCAGGCCTCGCGGCTGATGGCGAGCAGATCCTCGTAGCGCTGGATCAGCCTGGCGATCTCGTGCGCCGGCACATGCGTGGCGCCCTCGTGCAGGGCCTGTGCCGTCTGCGCCAGCGCGTTGAGGCCGAAGTTCAGGGCCGCGCCGCGCGCCGCATGGGCGTTGACGCGCAGGTCCAGTGCCTGACCGTCGCGCAGCGCCAGGCGCAGACGTTGCACCATTTCCGGCCCCTGCTCGAAGAAGCTCTGCAGCAAGGCGGCCAGCCGCTCGCGCGGCATGGCGCGCATCGCGCCGTCCAGCGTGCCGTGGTCCAGCACCACCGTGGTCGAACCGGCTGGTGCGATGTCGGGCGCACTGGGTAGCGGCGGGTGGGCCGCGCCACCCGCGCCACTTGCACCGAACAGGCGGCGCAACATGGCGGAAAGTTTTTCCGGGCTCACGGGCTTGGCGAGAAAGTCGTTCATGCCGGCCATGAGGCAGCGCTCGCGGGTCTGCGCGAAGGCGTCTGCGGTCAGGGCGATGATGGGCACGGTGGCGGCGACACCGTCCGACAGCGCGCGGATCGACATCGTGGCACCGACGCCATCGAGCAGCGGCATGTGCAAGTCCATCAACACAATGTCGAAACGCTGTTCGCGGATGGCCTGCACCGCCTCCAGGCCGTTGCCGGCGAAGAAGGGCTTATGGCCCATGCCTTCCAGCAGGGCGGCCATGTACTGCCGGTTGACGGGGTGGTCTTCGGCCACCAGCACGCGCAACGCGGCAATGGCGGGCAAGGCGGCCTCGGAACCTGTTGCGCGCTGCGTCGGCTGCGGCGGCGCCTGCGACACGGCATGCAAGGGCATGCAAAAGCTGAAACTGCTGCCTTCGCCGGGCACGCTCTTGGCCGTGACGTCGCCACCCATCAGGCGCGCCAGGCTGCGCGAGATCTCCAGGCCCAGGCCGGTGCCACCATGGCGCCGCGAGCGCGACTCGTCGCCTTGCGAAAAACGCTTGAACAGCCGGTCGAGGGTGGCCTGGTCCATGCCGATGCCGGTGTCGGTGACGACGAACTCGAGCATCTCGCCGCCCTCGGTGCTCTGCTGCGGTGCACGTCGAGCACCACCACGCCGCGGTCGGAGAATTTCACCGCGTTGTTGACCAGGTTGAACAGGATCTGCTTGACGCGCGTGCGGTCGGCGCGCACGCGCTCGGGCACGCCGGGGTCGGCATCGATGTGCAACGCCAGGGACTTGAGCTGCGCCTGCGGCCGCATCAGTGCTTCCACCTCGCGCAGCAGCTCGCGCAGGTTCAGCGGCTCCTCGCTCAGCGACAAACGCCCCGATTCGAGCAGCGACATGTCGAGCACGTCGTTCAGGATCGTCAGCAGATGGTCGGCCGATTCGGTGGCAGTGCGCAGGTAGTCCACCTGGCGCGCGTTCAGCCCGGTATCGCGCAGCAGCGACAGCATGCCCAGCAGGCCATGGAAGGGCGTACGGATCTCGTGGCTCATGTTGGCAAGGAAGACGCTCTTCGCGTCGCTGGCCAGTTCGGCCTGCCGCCGCGCCTCCTGCAGATGGGCGCTCAGGTCGACCAGCGTGCGCTGGCGCGCGCCCAGCAGGCGCATCTGGCGCATCGCCACCAGGCCGAAGGCCAGCACCAGCAGCGACAGGAAGCCGGTGAGCAGGAGACCCACCTGGTTGTGCTGGCGCACGGCCGTGTTGCGCACGTCGATCTGCTCGGCGACGTGATGGCCGGCGCTCAGGGACATCGAATGGATCGGCTCGCCGAGGGCGTCCAGCTCGCCCTGCAACGCCTCCAGCGCGGCCAGGTTGAGCTCCGCCTGCCGCGGTGCGCCCAGCACACTGTCGGCGCGTGCGATGAAGGCCTGCATCTGCTTCAGCGGCGTGTGGTAGTCGGCGCTTCCGACCATCATGCGCACGGCGCGCTCGTTGTTCAGCAAGCCCACGCGGCTGACCCAGATGTCGTAGCGCAGCTGCAGCGCGCCGCGGTCGAAGTCCTCGCCCTGCGAGCGTGAGCGCAGCCACTGCTCGCGCAGCCGGAAGTACTCGACTTCCACCTGGTACAGGCTGAGCACGACATAGTCGTCCTGGTAGACCACGGCCTGCTTGAGCAGGATGTATTGGCGTGCCTGCACCAGGCCCACGGCAGCCAGCGCCAGGGCCAGCAACGCGCCCACCACGCCAAAGAGCAGCGCTCGGCGCGGCGGCCGTGGTGCCGCCGAGACCGTGTCTATTGCACGTCGATGCTCTTCAATTGCCATGCCGATCGGCTGTAGTAGACGGTGGTGCGAAGCTGTGCGCTCGAGTCGAAGGGGTAGATGATGAACAGCGGGCCCTTGTCGCGCACGGCCATCGGCTTGTCGTCGAGTCGGGTCGCCAGCAGCAGATCGAAGCGCTGCGCGTCCTCGTAGGGCAGGTCGACGCGATAGTCGTTCAGCGCCACCGCGCGCAGGTTGCTGCCTTCGGCGCCGCTGACCTCGAGCACGTCACGCAACAACGGGCCGCTGAACTTGTGCGCCGCCGCGTACCAAGGCGTGCGTGTCACAAAGCTGTGCTGCGGCAGCTTCTCCAGCATGGCCATGTCGAAGATCGCGCGGTCCCCTGCGTTCGGCTTGCGAACCCGCCCGGTGATGGTCAGCACCACCGCGCCTTCGGGCCGATCCAGCGCGCGCGCACCCACACCCATGCCCGCCAGCGTGGCGGCTGTGAGGGAGGCGAACTGTCGGCGGGTGAACATGGAGGTCGCAGGGCGCTACGTTGGCGCAAAGTCGGCCGCGGGCCGGTTGAACTTCGGTCGGCGTCGGACAGGTCGTGCCTTCCGGCACGTGGACGCTGCAGTTTGTGACAATGGCGATTCTAGAAGCCCGCCGTGCCGTGCAAGTATTGCGGCCCGCGCCTTTCGCGTGACCATGCTGCGAGTGTGGTGGCAGCCGGGTCGCCCCCAGTAGCGGCTAGCCGGGCGAGACCATAAGCTTGCGAGTTCGAGTGCCATTTCATCCAACCACCTGGAGTTTTCCCGATGTCGATGTCGTTTTCCTCCATTGCTGCCCGCAGTGCTGGCGTCTTGCTGGCCGGATGCGCCCTTCTGGCCGCTCCTGCCTCGGCCTGGGAGCCGACCAAGCCGGTCGAGTTCGTGGTGCCGGCGGGTACAGGGGGCGGTGCCGACCAGATGGCCCGGTTCATCCAGGGCGTGGTCGTCAAGCACAAGCTGATGAAGGAGCCGCTGATCGTCGTCAACAAGTCCGGCGGCGCGGGTGCCGAAGGCTTTCTGGCGGTCAAGGACGCCAAGGGCGATCCGCACAAGATCATCATCACCTTGTCGAACCTGTTCACGACGCCGATGGCCACCGGCGTGCCCTTCAACTGGAAGGACATGACCCCCGTGGCGATGATGGCGCTGGACCAGTTCGTGCTGTGGGTCAACGCCGACAAACCTTACAAGACGGCGGCCGAGTACCTGGCCGCGGTCAAGGCCGCCGGCCCGAGCAAGTTCAAGATGGCCGGCACCGGATCCAAGCAGGAAGACCAGATCCTCACGGTCGGCCTTGAAAAGGCCACTGCCACCAAGTTCATCTACATCCCCTTCAAGGGCGGCGGCGACGTGGCGGTGCAACTGGTGGGCAACCATGTCGATTCCACCGTCAACAACCCGATCGAGGCGGTGGGGCAGTGGCGCGCTGGGCAACTGCGCCCGTTGTGCGTGTTCGATGACACGCGCATGCCCTACAAGACCAAGGTCACGGAAACGATGTCCTGGAACGACGTGCCCACCTGCAAGGAGGCCGGCGTGGCTACCGACTACGTGATGCTGCGCGGCATCTTCATGGCCCCGGGCGTCACGCCCGAGCAGCAGGCTTTCTATGTCGACCTGATGAAGAAGGTCACGGCCACGCCGGACTGGAAGGAATTCATGGAGAAGGGTGCCTTCAACCAGACCTTCATGGCCGGCACCGACTACGTCAAGTGGCTGACCAGCGCGGAGCTGAACCACCGCGCGCTGATGACCGAAGCCGGCTTCCTGGCCAAGTAGTGCAGCGGCAAAGCGGCGATATTCGCACCGCTCCGGTCGAAGCCGCCGTCGCCGCGATCATCCTGGCCCTGGGCCTGGTGGTTGCGGTGACGAGCTGGCGGCTGGGCGCGCGCTGGACCGACGATGGCCCGGGGGCGGGTTACTTCCCGTTCTACATTGCCGTGGTGATGAGCGGGGCCAGCGCCGGCATCCTGATCAAGGCGCTGCGCGCGTTGCCGCGCAGCGACGAGGTCTTCGTCGACAGCCCCAGCCTGAAGCGTGTGCTGCAGGTCCTGCTGCCGGCCGTGCTGTACGTGCTGGCCATCCAGTACTTGGGCGTCTACCTGGCCTCAGCGCTTTACATCGCGCTGTTCATGGTGTTGTTGGGCAAGTACTCTTGGCCCAAGTCGTTGGCCGTCGGCATCGGCGCGAGCGTGCTGTTCTTCCTGATGTTCGAGGTCTGGTTCAAGGTGCCGCTGTTCAAGGGCGCGCTCGATCCCACTCGGCTGCTGGGTTATTGATGAGACAACCCCCATGCTCGCTTCGCTCGCTGCCCCCCGAGGGGGCGCGTCAGTGGCTGCTGGCGGCCGGGCGCCACTGACATGGGCGAGCTGAACTCCCTGATGCAGGGCTTCGCGGTGGTGCTGAGCCCGATGAACGTGCTGCTGATGTTCATCGGCATCATCCTGGGCGTGCTCATCGGCGTGCTGCCCGGGCTGGGCGGCGCCAACGGCGTGGCGATCCTGCTGCCGCTGACCTTCACGATGCCGCCGACCTCGGCCATCATCATGTTGAGCTGCATCTACTGGGGGGCGCTGTTCGGCGGGGCCATCACCTCGATCCTGTTCAACATCCCGGGCGAGCCCTGGTCGGTCGCCACCACCTTCGACGGCTACCCGATGGCGCAGAAGGGCGAGGCCGGTGCGGCACTGACGGCGGCCTTCACCTCGTCCTTCATCGGCGCATTCGTCGCCGTGCTGATGATCACCTTCCTGGCGCCGCTGGTGGCCAAGTTCGCGCTGAAGTTCGGCTCGCCCGAGTTCTTTGCCGTCTATCTGCTCACCTTCTGCAGCTTCGTCGGCATGGGCAAGGGCTCGCCGTTGAAGATACTCGTCGCGATGTCGCTCGGCTTCGCACTCGCCGCGGTCGGCATGGACACCGTCACCGGCCAGCTGCGGCTGACCTTCGGCTCGACCGAGCTGATGCGCGGCTTCGACTTCCTCATCGCGGTCATCGGCCTGTTCGGCATCGGCGAGATCCTGCTGTCGATGGAAGAGGGGCTGGAGTTCAAGGGCAAGCAGGCGCGCATCGATCCGAAGATCGTCTGGCAGACCTGGAAGCGGCTGCCTGCGTACTGGGTCACCTCGGTGCGCAGCTCGCTGGTGGGCATCTGGATGGGCATCACGCCGGGCGGTGCCACACCGGCCTCGTTCATGAGCTACGGCCTGGCGAAGAAGATGTCCAAGGACGGCGCCAAGTTCGGCACCGGCCAGATCGAAGGCGTGATCGCGCCCGAGACCGCCGCGCACGCCGCCGGCACCAGCGCGCTGCTGCCGATGCTGGCGCTGGGCATCCCCGGCTCGCCGACCGCGGCGGTGCTGCTGGGCGGGCTGCTGATCTGGGGCCTGCAGCCCGGACCGCTGCTGTTCGTCGAGCAGAAGGATTTCGTCTGGGGCCTGATCGCCAGCATGTACCTGGGCAACCTGGTCGGGCTGATCGTGGTGCTGACGACGGTGCCGCTGTTCGCGTCGATCCTGCGTATTCCGTTCTCGATCGTCGCGCCGGTGATCATCGTCATCTGCGCCATCGGCGCCTACACCGTGCACGGCGCGATGCTCGACGTGTGGTTCATGCTCGGCTTCGGTGTCATCGGCTATGTCTTCAAGAAGCTCGACTACCCGCTCGCGCCGCTGGTGCTGGCACTGGTGCTGGGCGACAAGGCCGAGGACGCGTTCCGCCAGTCGATGCTGTCCTCGCAGGGCGATCTGGGCATCATGTGGTCGAACCCGCTGGTCGGCAGCATCACCACGCTGGCCTTGCTGATGCTGTGCTGGCCGCTGATCGCCAAGGGTATCGCCAAGGTGCGCGCGCCCAAGGTGGATGAGTTCGCGGCGCAGCGTCCGGTGGATTGAGGGAGAGCCCCATGCCCGTCATCGCCATGACCCATGAAATGGGCTCGCTCGCCAAGGACGTGGCGCTGCAGCTCGCACAGGAGCTGGGCCTGAGCGTCATGCGCCACGAGGTCGTCGAACACGTGGCCCAGCGCATGCATGTGCCCACCAGCCTGATCAGCCGGCTGCGCGAGGGCAAGGCCGGCCTGGTGGAGCGCTTGCGCACCGACGAGCGCAGTGTGGCGGTCTACACCGCCGAGGAAGTGTTCGAGCTGGCCGACCGCGGCAATGTGGTGCTGCGCGGCTGGGGCGCGACGCGCTGGCTGCGCCCGGTGCCGCATGTGCTGTGCGTGCGCGTCACGCGCCCACTGGCCCAGCGTGTGCAATGGGTCATGGAACACCTGCAGATCGACGACGCCGAGTTTGCCCAGGCCGAGGTGCAGCGCAGCGATCATGCCCACGCCTCGCGCATGCACCAGCAGTTCGGCGTGACCTGGGGCGACCCATTGCTCTACGACCTGATCCTCAACACCGAGCGGCTCGGCGTCGACAGCTGCGTGCAGACCATCAAGCAGACGCTGCAGCGCCCCGAATTCGCGGAAACGCCGCAGTCGCGCGCCAAGCTGCACAACATGACGCTCGAAGCGCATGTGCGCGCGGCGCTGAAGGCCCAGCCCGCCACGCACGAGGTCAACGTCACGCTGCAGGCCGACGCGGGGCGGCTGGTGTTGCGCGGCATCGTCGTCAGTGCCGAGGAGCATGCCCAAGCCGCTGCCGTGGCCGCGGCAGTGCCTGGCGTGAGCGCGGTGGACAACCAGTTGCGGCTGATGTCGGGCAAGAAGCCGCCGGGAGCGAGCGGCCGCTGAGTCCGCCCCGCGTGCCGCGGCGGCTTGCCGGACAGGCCCCGCGGGCCATGCCTCGAGCCCGTGGCGGGTACGATGGCGAGAGTAATTCTTTGACCTCCTTCCACACTTCCAGGAAATCACCACGATGAGCAAGGCACTCGACGGCGTTCGCATTCTCGACTTCACGCATGTGCAATCCGGCCCCACCTGCACGCAGCTGCTGGCCTGGATGGGCGCCGACGTCATCAAGGTGGAAAAAGCCGGCGAAGGCGACGCCACGCGCGGCCAGTTGCGCGACATCCCCGATGTCGACAGCCTGTACTTCACCATGCTGAACCACAACAAGCGCTCGATCACGCTGGACACCAAGAACCCGAAGGGCAAGGAAGTCCTGGAAACCCTGATCAAGAAGTGCGACGTGCTGGTGGAGAACTTCGCGCCCGGCGCGCTGGACCGCATGGGCTTCACCTGGGAGCGCATCCAGGCGCTGAACCCGAAGATGGTGGTGGCCTCGGTGAAGGGTTTCGGCCCGGGCCCGTACGAAGACTGCAAGGTCTACGAGAACGTGGCGCAATGCGCCGGCGGCGCGGCCTCGACCACCGGCTTCGACGACGGCCCGCCCACGGTCACCGGCGCGCAGATCGGCGACAGCGGCACCGGCCTGCACCTGGCCCTGGGCATCGTCGCCGCGCTGTACCAGCGCAACACCACCGGGCGTGGGCAGAAGGTGTTGGCGCCGATGCAGGATGCGGTGCTGAACCTGTGCCGCGTCAAGCTGCGCGACCAGCAGCGGCTTGAGCGCACCGGCACGATGAACGAATATCCGCAGTACCCCGACGGCAAGTTCGGCGACGCGGTGCCGCGCGCCGGCAATGCCTCGGGCGGCGGCCAGCCGGGCTGGATCCTCAAATGCAAGGGCTGGGAGACCGACCCCAACGCCTACATCTACTTCATCACCCAGGCGGCGGTGTGGCCGGCCGTGTGCAAGGTCATCGGCGAGGAGGGCTGGATCACCGACCCGGCCTACGCCAAGCCCGCAGCGCGGCTGCTGCACCTGAAGCCGATCTTCGCCCGCATCGAGCAGTGGACCATGAGCAAGACCAAGTTCGAGGCCATGGACATCCTCAACAAGTTCGACATCCCCTGCGGACCGATCCTGTCGATGAAGGAGATTGCCGAAGAACCCGCGCTGCGCGCGACAGGCACCGTGGTCGAGGTGGATCACCCGACGCGCGGCAAGTACCTGACGGTGGGCAACCCGATCAAGATGAGCGACAGCCCCACCGAAGTGACACGTTCACCGCTGCTCGGCGAGCACACCGAGGAGGTCCTGGCGCAACTGGGCTACGGCGCGGAGCACATCGCCATGCTGCGCGCCGAACGCGTCATCTGAGCGAAGCGCCGCCGCAGTGCGTGGACGACCGCGAACCACGTCTGCGTGTAGACGAGCACCGTAGCTGACGCGTCAGGCCGCAAACGGAACTGATGCCGCAGCCTGCATGAGCCGTTACCCAGCCTCGTCGATGTGGCTTGCATGGCGACGCAGGCGTGGCTGCGCGCTGTGGATAGCGGTACTAGGGGCTTCATGCGCTCTTGTCGGCTGCAACACCATCACGCATCGAGGTGCCTCGTCAGTGTCGGACGCGGCCTTGGGCGCGTGTCGCGTGAACGTCGAACGCGGCGGCGTGCTGGTCGACTCCGGCCTGCGCGGCGATTCCGCGGTTCCCGAGCCGTCATCGGGTTTTCGCCTCGGCAAGACGGCTGTGCTTGGCAAGAGCTTCATGGTGGTTACCGCGAATCCGCTGGCCACGCAGGCCGGTTGCAAGGTGCTCCAGGCCGGCGGCAGCGCGGCCGACGCGGCAGTGGCGGTGCAGATGGTGCTGGGCCTGGTGGAGCCGCAATCCTCCGGCCTGGGCGGCGGCGCATTCATCCTGCACTACCACGCGGCGACGAGGACGCTGCAGACCTATGACGGGCGCGAGACCGCGCCCGCCGCTGCCACGGAGAACTATCTGCGCTGGATCAGCGACAGCACGCAGACGCCGCCGCTGCCCGACACCCGTGCCAGCGGCCGCTCGATCGGCACGCCCGGCACCGTGCGCGTGCTGTCGCTGTTGCACGCTGAACATGGCAGGCAGGCCTGGGCGGGTCTGTTCGAGCCCGCCATCGCGTTGGCCAGTGACGGTTTTCTGATCAGCGGCCGGTTCGGCGATGCGATTGCCGCTGCACGCACGAGCCTGCTGCGCGATCCCGACGCGGTGGCCTACTTCCTCAACGCCGATCTCAGCGCCAAGGGACTGGGCACGCACATCCGCAACCCGGCCTATGCCGACACGCTGGCGCGCATCGCGCGCGGCGGCGCCGATGCGTTCTACCGCGGCGACGTCGCACAGGACATCGTCGCGGAAATCCGCCGTACGCACGCCGGGCCGCAGGCACCTGGCGAGATCACGCCCGGTTTCACGACGCTCGCCGACCTGTCGAACTACCGCGCGCTGAAGCGCGCTGCGGTGTGCATCGACTATCGCCAGGTCAAGGTCTGCGGCATGGGCCCGCCGTCTTCGGGCGGCATTGCCGTGGCGCAGATCCTGGGCATGCTGGAGAACTTCGAGCTTTCTGCGCTGCGACCCATCCAGGTCGATCTGCACGGCGGAAAACCCAGCGCGCAAAGTGTGCATCTGGTCAGCGAGGCGCAGCGCCTGGCCTACGCCGACCGCAACAAGTACGTGGCCGACACCGACTTCGTGCCACTGCCCGGCCAGGGTGTGGCCAGCCTGCTCGACAAGGCCTACCTGCGCAGCCGTGCCGCGAGGATCGGCCCCGACAGCATGGGCGTGGCGACGGCGGGCGACTTTTCCGGCGCGGCCGCGCTCGGCACCAGCGCGCAGGAAGGCAAGGGCACCTCGCAGGTGTCGATCGTCGATGCCGAAGGCAATGCGGTGTCGATGACCACCACCATCGAGGCCAGCATGGGCTCCTTCCGCTTCGTGCGCGGCTTCCTGCTGAACAACGAGATGACCGATTTTTCCGCCCAGCCCGCCGATGCGGCCGGGCCGATCGCCAACCGCGTGCAGCCACTGAAGCGCCCGCGCAGTTCGATGGCGCCGACCCTGGTCTTCAAGCGCATGGCCGATGGCTCGATGGGCGAGCTCTGGGCCGTGACGGGTTCACCGGGCGGTGCCACCATCATCCAGTTCGTCACCAAGACCGTGATCGGGCTGGTGGACTGGGGGCTGGACGCGCAGCAGGCGACGTCGATGTTGAATTTTGGCGCCGCCAACAGCCCCACCACCGGCCTGGGCGGTGAACACCCCTTGCTCGATGCCACCGATTCAGGTGCGCAGGATGCGCTGGTGATCGCGCTGCGCGCGCGGGGTCACACGGTGTCCGTGGCGGCACAAAGCAGCGGTGTCGCGACCATCGTGAGGATCGATGGCAACGGCGGGTACCGGCTGCAAGGGGGTGCCGACCCGCGGCGCGAGGGCCTGGTGCTGGCGGACTGACCGCGCGCGCTGCGCGGCGCCGCGATCGGTTCCGAACGGCCGCGCCGAGGCCGCCGCCGCCGTCAAGGCGTGGCT
This sequence comes from uncultured beta proteobacterium, assembly GCA_963743935.1. Classification (GTDB taxonomy): domain Bacteria; phylum Pseudomonadota; class Gammaproteobacteria; order Burkholderiales; family Burkholderiaceae_C; genus Rubrivivax. The sequence continues at coordinate 315,503 of CAVURQ010000003.1, forward strand.
GCAAAGCGCTGGCGCCCCGACGACGCCGCAGCCTTGTCATGGCCGTCGACATCGGCGGCCTGCTCCTCGGCTTCGACCTGGCGCAGCGCCTCGATGAACGCGCGCGCCGCCGGTGACATCGTGCGCTCGCGCAGGTACAGCACGCCGTTGAAGGTGTGCATGGCCGGCGCCGAGCAGCCCAGGCTTACCAGCCTGCCGGCGGCCACGTCATCGGCCAGCATGGCGGCCGTGCCAGGCACGAGCATGTCGCTCTCCTGCGCGATCAATCGCGCCAGGGCAACGGAGTTCACCAGCACCTGCGGCACATAGTCCGCCCCATAGACATCGTCTGCCGTGGTCGGCCTGCCCTTGTGTAGCGCCAATGCGGCCTGTTCGCCACGAAGCCGGGTCGTGACCAGCGGGAACTCCAGCGCACGCGCCAGAGTCGGCGCGGCCTCACGCGTCAACGGGTGGCCGGCACGGCAAGCAAGGTAGACGCGCTGCGGCGGTAGTGCTTCGACGGCCAGACGTGGCTCCCGGTCCAGGCCGGACATGTTGGCCACGCCGACATCGACCCGCTCGGCGAGCACCTGGCGCACCACCTCCGACGGGTCCACCGACTTGCACTCGATGTGCAGCCTCGGGTGCGCGGCGGCGACGCGCCCGATCGCCCGCGCCACCGAGGTTTCGCTCATGTACGGGCCGGCGCTGACAGCCAATGTGCCCGTCTCCAGCCCGGCGAGCAGGCCGATCTCGCGCCGTAGATCGGCCTCACGCATGAGCACGGCGTCCCCGCGTTCCAGCAGCACGCGGCCGAAGGCGGTGGGCACCACACCCTTGGACGTGCGGTCGAACAGCGGCACACCGAGCGCCTCTTCCAGGGCCGCGATGCTGCGCGACAGGCTGGGTTGCGTGAGGTGCAGCGCCTCGGCCGCGCGCGCGAAATTGCCATGTTTGCCTACGGCCAGGGCGTGCCGGATCAGACGAAGCTCGATGACCATGCGTCAAGCGTATCACCCGCCTGCGCGAGCGGCATTGGACACGGCGCACGCGCGATGAAAGACTCCGCGACCACCTGGGGATGGGCCCCGCGAAGACAAGGAAGCCGCATATGAAATCGATACTCTGGCGCATGGGCCGCGTGCTCGGCGCAGCCGTGATGGGGCTGGCGCTGTTCAGCACGGCCGCCGTGGGGCAGACCGCGCCCGCCAAGAAACCCAACATCCTGATCATCTGGGGCGACGACATCGGCCAGTTCAACATCAGCGCCTACAACAACGGCATGATGGGCTACAAGACGCCGAACATCGACCGCATCGCCAAGGAAGGCGCGCTGTTCACCGACTGGTACGGCCAGCAGAGCTGCACCGCCGGGCGCGCCGCCTTCATCACCGGGCAGTCGCCGATCCGCACCGGCCTGACCAAGGTCGGCCTGCCGGGTGCGCCCGAGGGCATGAAGAAGGAAGACCCGACGATCGCCACCTTGCTGCGTGCGCAGGGCTACATGACCGGCCAGTTCGGCAAGAACCACCTCGGCGACACCGACGACACGCTGCCCACGAACCACGGCTTCGACGAGTTCTTCGGCAACCTGTACCACCTGAACGCCGAGGAAGAGCCCGAGAACCCCGACTACCCGAAGGGCGCGGACTTCAAGAAGAAGTTCGGCCCGCGCGGCGTGATCCACAGCTTTGCCGACGGCCGCATCACCGACACCGGGCCGCTGACGAAGAAGCGCATGGAGACCATCGACGAAGAGGTCAATGTCAAGGCGCTGGACTTCATGGAGCGCGCGAAGAAGGCCGACAAGCCCTTCTTCCTGTGGTGGAACTCCACGCGCATGCACATCTTCACGCACCTGAAGGCGGCGTCCGTGGGCAAGACCGGCCTGGGCATCTACGCCGACGGCATGGTCGAACACGACGGCCACGTCGGCCTGGTGCTGGCCAAGCTGAAGGAACTGGGCCTGGACGAGAACACCATCATCATGTACTCGTCGGACAACGGCGCCGAGACCTTCACCTGGCCCGATGGCGGCACCACCATGTTCCGCGGCGAGAAGAACACGCAGTGGGAAGGCGGCTACCGCGTGCCCACGCTGATCAAGTGGCCGGGGGTCATCAAGCCCGGCACGGTGGTCAATGACATCGGCGCGCACGAGGACATGCTGCCCACGCTGGTCACGGCGGCCGGCGACAAGACGGCGGTGGAGGACCTGAAGAAGGGCCGCAGCATCGGTGGGCGCAGCTACAAGGTGCACCTCGACGGCTACGACCTGGGCCCCGCGCTGAAGGGCGAGGGCGGCGGCTGGCCGCGCCGCGAGTTCATCTACTGGACCGACGATGGCAGCGTGGCCGCGCTGCGCTACGACGCCTGGAAGGTGACCTTCCTGAAGCAGGAGGCCGAAGGCCTGAAGGTCTGGCAGATGCCCTTCACGCCGCTGCGCGCGCCGAGCCTGACCAACCTGCGCATGGACCCCTTCGAGCGCGCCGAGCACGAAAACGCGATGGGCTACCAGCGCTGGTATCTGGAGCGCATGTTCGCCATCGCGCCGGCCGGCGCCTACGTCGGCCGCTGGCTGCAGAGCTTCAAGGACTTCCCGCCGCGGCAGAAGCCCGGCAGCTTCAACCTCGACCGCGTGATGGAGGCGGTGATGAGCGGGTCCAAGCAGTAGGGATCAGCTGCGGCCGTTGGCTGGCGAGCGATACCCGCTGACGGCCTTGCCTGGACGTGGCAACGGCCGATCCTGCGATGAAGGACTGTGCGCTTTGTTCCTGCTGGGCCATGCAAAAGACGGCAGGGCGCGCGGTCATGGCCACTGCGTGTTCGCCGAACGCGAACCCCACCACTGACAACAAGGAGAAGGCGATGAAACGCCGATCGATGCGACTCGCCGCTGGCCTGTTGGCCGGATGGCTGCTGAGCGTGGGCCCCGCCGCGGCACAGACGGCAGCGGCAGGCGCCGCCCCGGCGACCGCGAACGCGGTCGACCCGGCTGCGGTGCAGGCGCTGAAGGACATGGGTGCGCATCTGCAATCGCTGCGGCGCTTTCGCGTGACGACCGAACTGAGCGGCGAACGCGTGCTGGCCGACGGCCAGAAGCTGCAGCATTCGGCGACGGCGCAGATGGATGTGCAGCGGCCGAACAAGCTGCGCGCGCGCATGACCAGTGCACGCTCCGAGCGCCAGTTGATCTTCGACGGCAAGACGGTCACGCTGTACACGCCGGCGCAGAAGTACTACTCGAGCGTCGCCTTCAGCGGCACGCTGGCCGATCTGGTGGAGCAGCTGGAAGAACGCTACGCGGTCGAGGTGCCGCTGTCAGACCTGTTCGTCTGGGGCACGCCGCTGGCGCCGCTGGACAAGATCGAGTCGGCGATGAATGCGGGCCAGGACTTCATCGGCGACGAGCTGTGCGATCACTACGCCTTTCGCCAGGGCAAGGTCGACTGGCAGATCTGGATCAGCGCCAGCGGCAAGCCGCTGCCGCGCAAGCTGGTCATCACCAACCGCGCCGACGAGGCGCGCCCGCAGTCGGTCAGCCTGATCGGCTGGAATCTCAAACCGGCCTTCGACGAGACGATCTTCAGCTTCGTGCCGCCCAAGGGCGCGCGCGCGGTCGAGATCGTGCCGCGCAAGACCAAGTAGACAAGAGGCAGCCGACATGAACAACGCATTGCGCAATCTGCTCCGGGTGCCGCTGGGTGCGCTCGTCCTGGCGAGTCTGGCGTTGGCGCCGCTGGCCGAAGCCGCCGGCCGTGGTGGTGGCCACGGCGGCGGTGGTCACGGCGGTGGCCATGGTGGGGGGGGCCACCACGCGGTGGTGGCGGCGGCGGCGGCGGCAAGGGCCAACAAGCCAAGCACGACCGCGCCGACGTGCGCAGCAACAACGTGCGCAGCACCAGCGTCAACAACGTCAACGTCAACCGCAACGTCAACGTCAATGTCGACCACCACCACGGCTGCTGCAACAACGGCTGGGACAACGACTACCACCCGGTGGCGACGGCGGTGGCGGTCACCGCTGCGGTGGCCGTGACCTCCGCCGTCGTTGGTTCGATCGTGCGCAGCGTGCCTGCAGGCTGCGTGCCCGTCAACTACGGCGGCATGATCTATCAGCAATGCGGCAGCACCTGGTACCAGCCGCAGGGCACGCAGTACATCGTCATCAGTCCCCCCTACTGATTTCCCCTGGAGATGAGTCGCTATCGGACTGCGACTGACAGCGGCTGCAAGCGGCCTGGGTTGATGACGTGCGCATCGCGACCGGCTGCGAGCTTCGCAAGGCAACGTGGCGGGAAACGCCAATGACACCGCGAGTCGAATCCTTGGCCACGGCGCTGGCCATGGCCGGCATCGCCGCCGCCTTGTTCTGGTTCGGCACCGAGGTGCACGCGCAGGAGAGTGTGGTCGCGGCCAAGAGCGTGGCGGCGAGCAATGCCGCCGATCTGGCCAAGGAACTGGCCAACCCGGTGGCGGCGCTGATCAGTGTGCCGCTGCAGTTGAACTACGACCACGACATCGGCCCCGCACGCGGCGGCAAGCGCTGGCAGTTGAACATCCAGCCGGTGGTGCCGATCAGCCTGAGCGAAGACTGGAACCTGATCTCGCGCACCATCCTGCCGCTGGTGTCGCAGGATGAGGTGTTCCCCGGCGCCGGCAGCCAGTCGGGCATCGGCGACATCGTGCAGAGCGTGTTCTTCTCGCCGAAGAAGCCCACCGAGGGCGGACTGATCTGGGGTGTCGGGCCGGTGCTGCTGCTGCCCACGGGCTCGGACGACCAGCTGTCGGCCAAGAAGTGGGGTGCCGGCCCGACCGGCGTGGTGCTGAAGCAGCAGGGGCCGTGGACCTATGGCGCGCTGGCGAATCACATCTGGTCGATCGGCGGCAGCGGCAGCCGCGACATCAACAGCCACCTTCGTGCAGCCCTTCGTCAGCTACGCCACGCCGACCGCCTGGTCGTACACGCTCAACACCGAGAGCACCTACGACTGGGAGAACCGGCAATGGGCCGTGCCGGTGAACGCGGTGGTGGCCAAGATCACGCGCTTCGGCGACCAACTGGTCAGCCTGGGCGGCGGCGTGCGCTACTGGGCCGACGGCCCGGACAGCGGCCCGCACGGCTGGGGCTTACGTGTGACACTGACGCTGCTGTTCCCGCGTTGACGGGAGGAGGCCGACATGACACGTTCGAGCGATTGCCGCGCTCGCGCAGTCGCGTCGCTGCGCGCCACGCCGCCGCCGGCTGCGCCAACACGGTGGCGGTGAGGACGGCAGGATTGCCGTCGGCACGCGCCGGCCGGCTGCGAACGTGCGCATGGACCCCGCGCGCCTGCCGAGCGGCCGACGATGCGACTCGGGCCTTCCACGCGCCGGTGGTGAGCGTCATGCCCGGCCACGACGCCGGCCAGTCGCCGGCGGACCCAACGGCGAGAAGGACTGGACGGGCAGCCCCAGCCTGCTGCCAGACGCCGGGGTGAAGCTGTGCTACGACACCGGCTTGCAGCTGCTGATGCACGGCAACGGCGATGCGGCGATCGATTTCCTGATCGACGCGCATGTCAAGGCGGCGGGCGCCGACCCGGGAAAGGATCGACGCACGGTGGGCATCCACTCGCAATTCATCCGCCCCGACCAGCTGGCGAAGTACAAGCAATACAACATCGTGCCGGCGCTGTTCACGCTGCACACCTACTTCTTCTACGACACGCATGTGCTCAACCGTGGGCCGCAGCAGGCCGGTTTCATCAGCCCGATGAAGGCGGCGATCGACCTGAGCTTGAGGCCGACGAATCACACCGACTACGCAGTGACACCGATCGACCAGATGTTCACGATCTGGTCGGCGGTGAACCGCATCTCGCGCAAGGGCGTGCTCAACGGCCCCGACCAGCGCATCACGCCGTATCAGGCGCTGCAGGCGATCACGATCAACGCCGCATACCAGTACGGTGAAGAAAGGACCAAGGGCTCGATCGAAGTCGGCAAGCTCGCCGACCTGGTGGTGCTGAGCGCCAACCCGCTGACCGTGCCGCCTATGCAGATCAAGGACATCAAAGTCGTCGAGACGATCAAGGAAGGCAGGACCGTCTACGCCATCAAGCCATGAGGCTGCTGCGCCACTTTCCGTTCGCGCTGTCGGTGGCTGACGCGGCCGTGGCGGCGCGGATGCGGGCCGCCGGCAGCACCGTCGCGCTGTCTTGGCATGAAGGCCACACCACCGCAGCGTCATTGCCGCGGCGCGGGGCGAGATCCTGGGGTGGCTGGGGCAGCGGCTGGGTTGATTACCCGAACCTGCCGCCTCAAGTGCCGGTGGCCATCGGCAGCGCCGGATCGAGCACCCATTCCGACAGCGAGCCGTCGTAGACCGCGATGTTGCGATGGCCGACCAGCGTCAGCGCCAGCGCGTCCATCGTCGCCGAGATGCCGCCGCCGCAGTAGCAGATGACCCGCGGCTTGCCCAATGCGCCGGCCGTGTCGAAGGTGCTGCGCAGTTCAGCTGCGGATTTGAAGGCGCCGTCGGCTCCCAGCAGCGACGGGTACGGTACGTTGACGCTGCCGGCGATGTGGCCCGGCCGGCCGTAGTGCGTGGCCGCGGTGCCGGCGTGCGACGCGGCGGTGAGCGCGTTGATCGTGCACACCGCGCCGTCGCCAATGGAGCGCAGCACCTCGGCCTGGTTGGCCCAAAGGCCGGCGCGCGGCGCGGCGCGGAACCGTCCTGCCGGATAGTGTTCGGCGCCAGGGGCCACGGCGCGGCCTTCGGCGCGCCACTTCGTGAGGCCACCGTCGAGCACCTGGGCGTCGAAACCCAGCGAGCGCAGCATCCACCACAGCCGGGTCGCCCACATCGGCGCCGTGCTGCTGTAGACCACGCAGTCATCGCCGTTGCTCAGGCCCAGCGACGACAGCGCCGCTTCCAGCTGTGCCACCGGCGGGCAGCGTGAATCGCAGTGGCGAACTTGCATCCGACAACGCGCCGCTCAGGTCGGCAAAGGCCGCCGTCGGAATGTGTGCGGCTTCGTAGTCGGCGCGGCCGCTTTCCACCGTGTACGGCCCCGGGTTTGCCGGACGAAGGTGCACGGTGGCGTCGAAGAGGCGCAGCCGCGGCGCGTCGGCCGCCAGGCGAGCGGCAAGTTCTGGCGTCGAGATCAGCGACATCAAGGCGACACCGCGCTCATGCGCACCCGCCCCTTGTCCTCGTCCATCGTCTTGGCCAGCAGCTTGACCAGCGCGTAGACCGTGTCGATGTGCGGCGTGGGCGTCCCGGTCATCCGCCCGAGTTCGACGATCGAACCGACCAGCGCATCGATCTCCGGCGCGCGGCCGGCCTCGATGTCCTGCAACATGCTGGTCTTGTGCTTGCCCACCTTTTCGGCGCCGCCGATGCGCTTGTCGATGCTGACGCGGAAGGTGATTCCCAGCTTGTTGGCAACCTCCTGCGCCTCGCTCATCATCGCCGCGGCCAGCTCGCGCGTCAGCGGGAACTGGCAGATGTCCACCAGCGTGGCATGCGCCAGGCTGCTGATCGGATTGAAGGTCAGGTTGCCCCACAACTTGAGCCAGATCTCGGAGCGGATGTTGTCCAGCACCGGGCTCTTGAAGCCGGCCTTGACAAAACAATCGGCCACGCGCTGCACACGTTCGCTGATCGTGCCATCGAGCTCGCCCACCGGGAAGCGGTCGCCCTCGATGTGCCGCACCACGCCGGGCGCGATCAGCTCCGACGCCGGATAGACCACGCAGCCGATCACCTGGCCGGCGGGGATCGCGGCGGCGATGCGCCCGCTCGGATCCACGCTCTTCACCGTCGAGCCGGCGAGCGCGCCGCCATGCTTGTGGAAGTACCAGAAGGGCAGGCCGTTCTGCATGGTCACGATCAGCGTTTGCGGGCCGATCAGCTTGGGCAACTCATCGACCACGGCCTCGAGCTGGTGCGCCTTCATCGCCAGGATGACGATGTCCTGCACGCCAGTGGCGGCGTAGTCGTTGCTCGCCTTGACCTCACGCGCCACCTGTTCGCTGCCGTCGTGGTTGACCAGCTTCATGCCGTTCTTGCGGATGGCTTCGAGGTTGGCGCCGCGCACGATGAACGTCACGTCCTCGCCTGCCAATGCCAGCTTCACGCCGACGTAGCCGCCGATGGCGCCGGCGCCGATGATCGCGATCTTCATGATTGGGATTTCCTTCGGTTCAAGTGGGTGCGGATTCGAAGCGGTTCGTGAGCTTGCCGATACCGTCGATCTCGATCTCGACGGTACTGCCCGGCTTCATCGAGCCGACACCGACGGAGGTGCCGCAAAGGATCACGTCACCCGGCTCCAGCGTCATGTCGTGCGAGATCAGGCTCACCAGCCGCGGCACGGAAAAGCGGATGTCGGCGATCGGATAGTCCTGGCGCAACTGGCCGTCGAGCCAGGTCTTCACCACCAGTGTGCTCGGGTCCAGCCCCGTGGCGATGCAAGGGCCCCAGCGGGCAGAAGGTGTCGTAGCTCTTGGCGCGCACCCACTGCGCAAAGCTCGCATCGCGGTTCAGCACTTCGGCGGCGGTGACATCGTTGCAGCAGGTGTAGCCGAAGACGTGGCCGAGCGCGTCGGCTTCGCTCACCGCCGTGGCGCGTTGGCCGATGACGATGGCCAGCTCGCCCTCGTAGACGATCTTGCCCTGGCCTGCAGGCGCGACGATGGCCTCGCCGGGGTTCAGATAGCTGCTCGGCGCTTTCATGAAGTACAGCGGCTCGACCGGGTCGGCCAGGCCGAGCTTCCGGGCCAGCGCCATGTAGTTGTTCCACAGCGCCAGCACCTTGCCCGGACGCACCGGCATCAGCAGCTTGACATCGGCCAGCGCCAGCCGTTGCCCGGTGGGCTGCGCCGCGGCGAACATGTCGCCCTCGTGGACCGAAATGGTCTGCCCATCCAGCGTGCCGAAACCCGGCGCTCCAAGCTGTTCGAAGCGAACCCAATGCTGTGACGTCGCCATGCAGAAGGCCCTTCGCAGCCGCTGTATCGAAGGGCGCGATTCTACGGGCGGTCCGGGTGGGGTGAAGCCCGGAGTGTGGCGCTTCGCGGCGTCGCATACAGTGTGCGCTGCGGCGCTGAGTCCGCGGCGACGAACATACCCCATGGAGAGCGAGCTATGAGCGCACGTCTGGCAGGCAAGAAGGCATTGGTGACTGCGGCCGCCCAGGGTATCGGTCGCGCCACGGCCGAGGCTTTCGCGCGCGAAGGCGCGACGGTGATCGCAACGGACATCAATCGCGAGGCGCTGGCCGAACTGGGCCGCGTCAGTGGCATCGAGGCGCGTGTGCTCGACGTCACCGACGCCGCCGCCATCCGCGCGCTGGCGGCTGAGATCGGCGCGGTGCAGGTGCTGTTCAACGGCGCCGGCTTCGTGCATGCCGGCAGCGTGCTCGACTGCGAAGAGGCCGACTGGGACCTGGCCTTCAACCTGAACGTGCGCTCGATGTACCGCTTGATCCGCGCGCTGCTGCCGGCCATGCTGGCGCACCACGATCAAGGCAAGGGCGGCGCGTCGATCATCAACGTGGCTTCGGCCGCGTCCAGCATCAAGGGCGTGCCCAACCGCTTCGTCTACGCCACGAGCAAGGCCGCGGTCATCGGGTTGACGAAGTCGGTGGCGGCCGACTTCATCACACGCGGCATCCGCTGCAACGCCATCTGCCCCGGCACGGTGGAATCGCCGTCGCTGCGCCAGCGCATCGATGCCCAGGCCAAGGCCAGCGGCCAGACCTTGGCGCAGGTGGAGGCCGCCTTCGTGGCGCGCCAGCCGATGGGCCGCCTGGGGACCACGGCCGAGATTGCCGCGCTGGCGGTGTACCTCGGCAGCGACGACTCGGCCTTCACCACCGGTACCAACCAGATCATCGACGGCGGTTGGTCGAACTGACAATCCAAACTTCCACAAGAGGAACACCACACCATGAAACTGCTTCGCCACGGCCCCAAGGGTGCCGAAAAGCCCGCCCTGCTCGATGCCCAAGGGCAATTGCGCGACCTGTCCAAGGTGCTGCCCGACATCGGTGCGGCCACGCTCACGCCGAAGAGCCTGCAACGTCTGCGCGAGCTGGATGTCAGCACGTTGCCGCTGGTGAGCAAGGCCGGGCGCATCGGCACGCCCTGGTCGGGCATGGGCAAGTTCGTCGCCATCGGGCTGAACTATGCCGACCATGCGGCCGAGTCGAACATGCCCATCCCGAAGGAACCCATCGTCTTCATGAAGACCACGACCTGCGCGGTCGGCCCGAATGATGCGGTGGTGCTGCCGCAGGGCTCGGTGAAGAGCGACTGGGAGGTGGAACTGGGCGTGGTCATCGGCAGCCGCGCACGCTACGTCAGCGAGGCCGACGCGCTCAAGCACGTCGCCGGCTACTGCGTCGTCAACGATGTGTCCGAGCGCGAATACCAGCTCGAGCGCGGCGGCACCTGGGACAAGGGCAAGGGCTGCGACACCTTCGGCCCGATCGGCCCGTGGCTGGTGACGGCCGACGAGATCCCCGATCCGCAGAATCTGTCGATGTGGCTGGAGGTCAATGGCCACCGTTATCAGAACGGCAGCACCAAGACCATGATCTTCGGTGTGGCCACGCTGGTCAGCTACCTGAGCCGCTTCATGACGCTGGAGCCGGGTGACTGCATCACCACCGGCACGCCACCCGGCGTGGGCATGGGCGTGAAGCCGGCGTCGGTGTTCCTGAAGGCCGGCGACGTGATGAAACTCGGCATCGAAGGCCTGGGCGAGCAGACGCAGACCGTGCACGCCTGGGACCCGGCCCTGATAGACGGCTGATCATGGCCACGCCCGCCGTTCCGACGCCGCCTGCGGGGAACGCCGCGCCGGTGATCCGCATCCACCCGGCGGACGATGTCGTCATCGCGCGCCACCAGCTCGTCGGTGGCATGCGCTTGGCGGACGAAGACGTCACCGTGCTTGGCCTGGTGCCGCCGGGGCACAAGCTGGCGGTGCGTGCCATTGCCGCAGGTTCGCCGGTGCGGCGCTACAACCAGGTCATCGGCATTGCGCGGGTGGACATTGCGCCCGGCCAGCATGTGCACAGCCACAACCTGGAGTTCGGCAAGGTCGGGCTCGACTATGCGGTGGGCCAAGGCGCGACGCCCACGCAGTACGTGGCCGAGCCGGCCACGTTCCAGGGCATCGTGCGATCGGATGGCCGCGTGGCGACGCGCAACTACATCGGCGTGCTCACCAGCGTCAACTGCTCGGCCACGGTCGCGCGTGCCATTGCCGACCACTTCCGCCGCGACATCAACCCGCGCGCGCTGGAACGTTTCCCGCACGTCGATGGCGTGATCGCGCTGACGCATGGCGCGGGCTGCGCCACCGACAGCGACGGTGAGCCGCTGCAGATCCTGCGACGCACGCTCGGCGGTTATGCGCGCCATGCCAACTTCGGCGCACTGCTGCTGGTGGGGCTGGGCTGCGAGACCAACCAGATCAGCGGGCTGATGCAGCAGGAGGGGCTGGAAGAGAGCGCACGGCTGCACAGCTTCAGCATCCAGGACACGGGCGGCACCACCAAGACGGTGGCGCGCGGCATCGAGCTGGTGGAATGGATGCTCGAGGAAGCCAACCGCGTGACGCGCCAGCCGGTGCCGGCCAGCCACATCATGGTCGGCCTGCAGTGCGGCGGCTCCGACGGTTATTCCGGCCTCAGCGCCAACCCGGCGCTCGGCGCGGCGGTGGACCGGCTGGTGCGCCATGGCGGCACCGCGATCCTGTCCGAATCGCCCGAGATCTACGGCGGCGAGCATCTGCTGACACGCCGCGCGGTGTCGCAGGAAGTGGCCGACAAGCTGCTGGCCCGCCTGCGCTGGTGGGAGGACTACTGCGCGCGCAACGGCGGCGCGATGGACAACAACCCATCGTCCGGCAACAAGGCCGGCGGGCTGACGACGATCCTTGAAAAGAGCCTGGGCGCGGTGGCGAAGAGCGGCACCACCAACCTGGTCGACGTGTACGAGTACGCGCAGCCGGTCACCGCCAAGGGCCTGGTGTTCATGGACACGCCGGGTTACGACCCGGTCTCGGCGACCGGCCAGGTGGCGGGCGGCGCGAACCTGATCTGCTTCACCACCGGGCGCGGCTCGGCCTATGGCTGCGCGCCGTCGCCTTCATTGAAACTCAGCACCAACACCGCGCTGTGGTTGAAGCAGGAAGACGACATCGACATCAACTGCGGTGAGGTCATCGACGGCAGCGCCAGCATCGACGAAATGGGCGAGCGCATCTTCCGCCTGATGCTCGACACGGCCTCGGGCCGCGCCACCAAGAGCGAGCGGCATGGCTACGGCCAGAACGAGTTCATCCCCTGGCAACTGGGCGCGGTGATGTAGCGCTGCCAACGCGGCAATCAGCATGCACGTCGACGCGCTGGGCCTGCCCTTGACTTGCGCGAGCGCCGAGGCCGCACAGGCCTATGTCGAGGCGGTCGATCACCAGTTGCATGCCTGGAGCGGTGGCCTGGCCGCCGTGCAGCGCGCACTCTCGCTCGACCCCGATTTCGCCGTCGCGCACGCCGCGCAGGCACTCATGCTTCTTGCGCGCGGCTGCGTGGAGCAGGCCGGCACCGCGATCATCCTGGCGCGCGACTGCGCCGCAGCGGCCAGCGCGCGCGAGCAGTCGCACGTCGCGCTGTTGCTGCATCTGGTGCAGGGCCGGCCGGCGGATGCGCTGGCCGCGGTGCAGGTGCACGCCGAGCGCTGGCCGACCGATGCGCTCGCCCTCTCCACCGCGTTGGGTGCCTTCGGGCTGTTTGCATTCAGCGGGCATGCCGAACACGACGCGGCGCGCCTGGCTTTCACGCAGCGCATCGCCGCGCATTACCCGCCCGACCACCCCTGGCTCCTGACCAGCCTGGCCTGGGCGCATATCGAGGCCGGCGAGCTCGACGCGGGCGGCGAGCTGATCGCGCGCAGCCTGCAAGTACGGCGGGCCAATGGCAACGCGGCGCACGTGATGATGCACGCCTGTTTCGAGCGCGGGCAGCCCGAGTCGGCGCTGGCATTCATCGACCCCTGGCTGGCCGACTATCCCGGGGACGCGATGCTCTTCGGCCACCTGAACTGGCATGCCGTGCTCTGCGACATCGAGCTTCGGCAGAACCGACGCCGCGCTGGCCCGAGTGCTGAGCCACATCGTGCCGCATCTCGAAGTGGCCCTGCCGTTGGTGGGCTTCACCGACATCGCATCGGCGCTGTGGCGCCTGGGGCTCGCCGGCCGATCGGGTTTGCCGTGGGCGGTGGCCGCGCAATTCGCGCAGCAACACTATGCCCAGGGTGGCAACCCCTTCGTCGAATTGCACCTGGCGATGCTTGCCACGGCGCAGGCCGATCGCCCGGCGCTGGCGCGCTGCGCGGCGCGGCTGCAACGCAGGGCCGACGCCGGCCAGGCGGCTGCGGCGCCGGCACTGGCCTGGGTCGCCGGCCTGGCCGCGCTGCTCGATGGTGACACGCCGCGCGCCCGCCATGAGTTGCTGCAGTGCCTGGACCAGGCCGTCCGCCTGGGGGGCAGTCACGCGCAGCGCACCGTCATCGATCTCACACTCTCATCGAACCCGGCACTGGGGGCTTCGATGCCGTGACAGAGCGGTGCGGCGATGCAACTGCGCCGCGCCGTCACACCAAGGGGGCGGCGGGCCATATGGCGACTGTTAAGCTCGACGCATGACCGACGTCGCTGCAGCGCCAGGCGCCAGCCCCGACATACCGGGCGCGCTGCCGGTGGGCACGCGATTGGGCGAGTTCGAACTGCGCGGCGTCATCGGCGTCGGTGGCTTCGGCATCGTCTACCTGGCCTTCGACCACGCGCTCGAACGCGAGGTGGCGATCAAGGAGTTCATGCCGTCCTCGCTCGCCGTGCGCAGCGGCAGCGCTCAGGTGACGCCGTTGTCGCAGTCGGTCACGGAGAACTTCGAAGCGGGGCTGCACTCCTTCGTCAACGAAGGGCGCATGTTGGCGCACTTCGATTCGCCATCGCTGTTGAAGGTGCACCGCTTCTGGGAAGCCAACGGCACCGCCTATATCGCCATGCCGCTGTACCGCGGCCGCACGCTGAAGGAGCATCGCGCCGCGATGCCGTCGCCGCCCGACGAAACCACGGCGCGCGCACTGTTGATGCCGCTGCTGGCGGCGGTGGACCTGCTGCACCGTGAATCGATCTTCCATCGCGACATCGCGCCCGACAACATCCTGGTCGAAGCACGACAACCGGCCGGTGCTGCTCGACTTTGGCGCCGCGCGGCGCGTCATTGGCGAGAAGAGCCAGGCGCTGACGGCGATCCTCAAGCCGGCCTATGCGCCGATCGAGCAATACGGCGAGGCCGCGTCGGTGAAGCAGGGTGCCTGGACCGACCTGTACGCGCTGGGCGCGACGATGCACTTCCTGCTGCTCGGTCAGGCACCGCCGCCATCGACGACACGTGCGGTGCAGGACGACATGCAGCCGCTGGCCGAGCGTGGTGCGCCGGGCTGCTCGAAGGCTTTCCTGCAAGCCATCGACTGGATGCTGGCGCCACGGCCGAGCGACCGGCCGCAAAGCGTGAGCGCACTGGTCGATGTGCTCGAAGGTCGCGCTGCGCTGCCGCCGCTCCGGACGGTTCCGCGGGAACTGCCGCCACCGCCACCGCCACCAGCGCCAGCGCCAGCGCCAGCGCCAGCACCAGCACCAGCACCAGCACCAGCACCAGCACCAGCGGGCGGCGTGGCGCGGCTGGTGGTGCCCGCGCTTGCGCTGGCGCTGTTGCTTGGGGTCGCGGCCTGGTGGCTCAGCTCGAAGCCAGCAACGCCACCCCTGCCGACGCCAATACCGACACCGACACTACCCATGGAGCGCGTTGTGCCGCTGCAAACGGACGCGCCTGTCGCGATACCGCCAGTGGCGTCACTGCCAGCGTCGCAGCCTGCGCCCAGGGTCGCTCCGGCCCCGCCCGCCGCGCCCGAGGCCAAGGCGCCTGTCGAGCCAGCGCCGGAGGCCTCGTCGACGCCTGTGGTGGCCGCGCCGGTGTCCAAGCCAAAGCCGCGCCATCCGCCCGGCCTTCGGCCGCAGCGGCCAGCGCGCGCCGGCCAGAGGTCGCGAGTCAGACGCCGCGGTCCGACATATCGACACCCAAGTCCGAGCCACCTTCAGCGCCGGCGACTCTGCCGGCTGCGCCAAAGCCAGCGGCACAGCCCACCTCCGTTGCACCGGCCGGTGCCGCCACGGCGACTGCTCAGGCGGCGTCGCCAAGCGCTCCCCGTGCGGCGAAAGGCCCGCGCGAAGAATGCGGTCGGCGCGTCTTCATCGCGCTGCTGAATTGCATGAACCGCGAATGTGCCAAGGGCGACAACCATAAGCTGCCGGAATGCGAGTTGTACCGCCCACCCAGCTGATGCCGACAAAGGCGCGCCACGCTTGGCGTGCTGGGGTTTTTACGGACCCGTGACCCGCTTGCTGGCGCCTCAGGGGCAGCCCGTTTCGGTTATACCCGCCACTGCCATCCTGCGCAGGAGCCACTGGAAATGACCGACGCCATCCGCCCGCACCACAAGATCTGGCCCAAGCGGCTGCCGCGCGAACTGGTGGTGCCGAAGACCTCGTTGTGGTTCAACCTGGAAGTCGCTGCGGCGCGTTACCCAGACAAGCCGGCGAACATCTTCTTCGGCCAGGCGATGAGCTACGCGCAGCTGAAGGCACAGGCCGAAGCGTTGGCCGGCTGGCTGCAAAGCGTGGGCGTGGGCAAGGGCGACCGCGTCGCGCTGTACATGCAGAACTGCCCGCAGTTCATCGTGGCGGTGTACGGCATCCTGCGCGCCGACGCGGTGGTGGTGCCGGTGAACCCGATGAACCGCGCCGACGAGTTCAGCCACTACATCACCGACCCGCAGTCGAAGGCGGTGATCTGCAGCGCCGACCTGGCCGGCTTCGTCGCCACCGCCAATGCGGCCTTGCCGCCCGCCGAGCGTGTGCCGCAGGTGCTGGTGACACGCTACACCGATACCATGCCCGATGGCGCGCTCGATCCGATGGAAGCGCCAAGCGCGTTGCTGGAGAACCTGGCTGCGCGCAGAGCATCCGCTGCCGGCGGGTTTCACGCGCTGGACCGATGCGCTCGGTGCGGCGCGCAAGCCTGGCCCGCACACCGCCGGCCCCGATGACCTGGCGCTGCTGCCCTACACCTCGGGCACGACCGGGCTGCCCAAGGGCTGCATGCACACCCACGCCACGCTGATGCACAACGCCGTGTCGGGGCAGTGGGGCCATGCCGGGCCGGAGACGGTAGCGCTCGGTGTGGTGCCGATGTTCCACATCACCGGCATGATGGTGTGCGCGCTGGGCGCGGTGTACTCGGGCTCGACCATCGTGCTGATGCCGCGCTGGGACCGCGAGTTGGCCGGGCGCTTGCTGTCGCGCTACAAGGTGACGCACTGGACGGCGATCCCGACGATGGTCATCGACCTGTTCGCAAGTCCCAACTACAAGAGCTTCGACCTGAGCAGTCTGCGCAATATCGGCGGCGGCGGCGCGGCCATGCCGCACGCGGTGGCGCAGCGATTGCTCGATGAATTCGGTCTGACCTTCGCCGAAGGTTACGGCCTGACTGAAACTGCCGCCCCCAGCCACTCCAACCCGCCCGAGCGGGCCAAGCTGCAGTGCCTGGGCATACCGTACTTCGGCACCGATGCGCGCGTGGTCGACCCCATCACATTCGAGGAAATGCCGGTGGGCGAGGACGGCGAAATCATCATTCACGGCCCGCAGGTCTTCAAGGGTTACTGGCGTCACCCCGAGGCCACCGAAGCCGCGTTCATCACCTTCGAAGGCAAGCGCTTCTTCCGCAGCGGCGACCTGGGCCGCATGGACGAGGAAGGCTACTTCTTCATCACCGACCGGCTCAAGCGCATGATCAACGCCAGCGGCTACAAGGTCTGGCCGAGCGAGGTGGAACTGCTGCTCTTCAAGTGCCCGCTGGTGCAGGAGGCCTGCATCATCGCCGCCAGGGACGAGTATCGCGGCGAGACGGTCAAGGCCGTGGTCGTGCTGCGCAGCGAGGCCGTGGGCAAGGCCAGCCGCAGGACATCATCGACTGGGCACGCGAGCACATGGCGGCCTACAAGGTGCCGAAGATCGTCGAGTTCGTCGACCACCTGCCCAAGTCGGGCTCGGGCAAGGTGATGTGGCGGCTGCTGCAGGACCAGGAGGCCGCGAGCGCCAAGGCGGCTTGACGCCAACCCTGCGTGGCAATGCAAGACCATTCGGAACGCTTGTGTAGGCGCAGCGCCGCCCGAGGCCAGCTTTCACTTGACGGCGGGCAGCGTCAGCAACTCGATCACCTGCGTGCCGGCACCGCCCTGTGGGTGCGTCGCCGAGCGTTCATTGATGCGCTTGGCGTAGGTACCCACCGCCTCGGGCATCGACCAGGTGGTCTGCCTGAGGCCGAAGTTGTCGGTAAGTACCACGCGCCAGGCCTTGAAAGTGCCGGCCGGCACGGTGACGTCTTCGTAGGCCTCCACCTTCCACTGTGCCTTCAACGGCAACCGGGTCGTGCCGCCCACGGTCAGCGTCAGATCTTGCGCCCAGGTCTTGCCCACCTCGAGCGGAAATTCGTAGCCCAGCGGTGGGTCGTAGCGCATCAGCGGCCGGTCGCCCGGGCCGAGCACCAGGAACAGGCCGACCGAATCGTCCATCAGCGTCGCGCCGCCGCCGGCGTCGAAGCGGTGGAAAGGCTTGCCCTCGACCACTACGTCGCGCATGCTCACCTGCTGTTCCAGCTTGCTGGCATTGCCGAAGCTGCCGGTGTGGGTGACCTGCACCTTCCAGGTGGCGCCGACGGGCGGGGCAATGTAGCGCTCGGCCTTGGGCGGCGCGCTGGCGCAGCCGGCAATCAGGGCGGCGCAGAAGGCCAGGGCACCGAGCCGCAACGGATGGGTTGAAAGTTTCTTCATGATCGACTCCATTGAGGCCACGTGGGCGCTGGAAATTCAGCACCCTTGTCGGCTCCAGCGTAGGCCGCTGCGCAGTCGAGGCATTGATATGAGTCAAATCAAGGAAAGTGCGTGGTCGGGTTCGCGTGTGCCCACGCCGACTTCGCTTGCCTGCTTCAGCAAGATGAGATTCATGCTCATCGTCTGGTGGGGAAGGCCCTGCGTGACGCCGTTGCAGCGGCACTGTCGGAACCCTGGCTTCAGGCCGCGCCGCCCCGCTGTGCCTCGCGCAGGCAGCGCGCCTGCAACTCAGCCCAGCCCCGCGCACCCAGTGCGCGCATCGTGACCATGTTGGCCTCGTAGATTGATTCCGCCTCTGGGAAAGCGGCCACCGCGCGTTCGATGCTGGCTTCGCGCAGCAGGTGCAGCGTAGGGTGCGGTGAGCGATTGGTGGCGTTGTCGATGTCCTCGGCGCGTGTGCCGGCAAACTGGTAGCGCGGGTGGAAGCTGGCGATCTGCAGCGGCCTTCCAGGCCCATGTCGGCCAGCAGCGCGTCGGCCTCGGTCAGGAAGTCGTTGTAGTCCAGAAAGTCGTGCAGCACCCGCGGGTGCACCAGCAGCGTGGTTTCCAGCTGCTCGATCGGCGTGTCCGCCAGGCGCTGCAGTTCGCTGCGCAGCGCGTCGCGCAGCGACGCGGTGTCGCGCGCGTCGCTGCACACGTAGCGGATCAGGCCCTTGACCTGCACCGCCTTGGCGAAGGGGCACAGGTTCAGGCCGATCACCGCATGTTCGACCCAGGCCTGTGTGGCGCGCAGCGCGGCTTCGGCTTCAGCTTCGGCCTCGGCCCTGTCCATCGTCAGAAGCCGGAGCCCGGCTGCTTCAGGAACTCGATCTCCTCGGCCGTCGACGCGCGGCCGAGCGCCGCGTTGCGGTGCGGGAAGCGGCCGAAGCGCGCGACGATGTCGTGGTGCTTCTGCGCCCACTCCAGCAAGCCGGCGAGCGCCGGGTCGTCGCGGCCGAGCTGCGCGAACAGGCGCAGCGATTCGAGCTGGTCCTGCATCGATTCCGCATGTTCGAAGGGCAGGTAGACGAACTGTCGCTGCACCGGCGCCAGCAGGCGGTCGGCGCCGGCCGCGCACATGGCGCGTGCCGCTGCCAGCGCCTGGGTGTCGCCGGCGAACATGCCCGCCGTATCGCGGCGCGTATTGCGCGTGAACTGGTCGAGCACGATGATCTGCGCCAGCGCCGACAGCGGCTGCGCCGCCCAGTGCGCCAACTCGCCGCGCAGCGCGCTGTCGATCAGCGCGCCAAAGCGCTGCTGGATCGATGCGTCGAAGCCCGCATCCTTGCGGAACCATTCGGGACGCGTGCGCAGATGGAACTCGTCGCCGGGCTGGCCGAACCAGAAGTCGAGCACCTCGGCGGCGCGTGAATCGATGTCGGCATGGTTCGGCTTGCTCATCAGGCCTCCAGAAGATCGAGCGTTTCGGGGTGCCGGCGCATGTAGGCACGCACGTAGCTGCACGAGGGGCGAACCCGCTGCGCCTGCGCACGCGCATGGTCCAGCGCCACGCGCACCAGTTCGGCGGCAACGCCGCGGCCTTCGGATTGCGGCGGTACTTCGGTGTGCACGATGTTCATCACGGCACCGCTCATGCGGTACACGCACTCCGCCATGCCGCCATCGACACGGGCCTCGAAGCGCGAGGCGGCCGGGTTGTGCAGGACTTCGATCGATTGCATGCCTTGCCTCAGCTCGAAAGTTGCTGCCACAGGAAGCTGAACTCCAGCGCAAGCATGTCCGCGCGCTGTGCGTTGTCGGCGGCGCCGCCGTGGCCGCCTTCGATGTTTTCGTAGAGCCAGGCCTCATGCCCAAGCTGCAACAAACGCGCTGCCATCTTGCGCGCATGGCCGGGGTGCACGCGATCGTCTCGTGTGCTGGTGGTGAACAGCACGGCAGGCAGACGCACACCCGCGGGCAGCGCCTGCGCATCGGGCACGTTCTGGTACGGGCTGTACTTCGAGATCCATGCCCATTGCGCCGGATCGTCCGGATCGCCGTACTCGCTCATCCAGCTCGCGCCGGCCAGAAGGCGGTGGTAGCGGCGCATGTCCAGCAGCGGCACCTGGCAGACTACGGCGCGAAAGAGTTCGGGGCGCTGCAGCATGACGGCGCCGACCAGCAGCCCGCCGTTGCTGCCGCCTTCGATGGCCAGCCGTCGCGGCGTGGTGATGCGCTGCGCCACCAGGTCCTCGGCCACCGCGATGAAGTCGTCGAAGGCGTTCTGTCGCTTGTCCTTCAGCGCGGCCTGGTGCCAGCCGGGGCCGAACTCGCCACCGCCACGGATGTTGGCCACCACCAGCACGCCGCCACGGCCGTACCAGGCGCTGCCGTAGGCGCCGGAGTAGCGTGGCTGCATCGGCACCTCGAAGCCGCCGTAGCCGTTGAGCAGCGTCGGATTGTTGCCGTCGGGCGTGGCGCCTTGGGGCCAGACCACGAAATAGGGCACGCGTGTGCCGTCCTTCGACGTGGCGAAGCGCTGTTCGACGCGCATGCCTTCGGCGTCGAAGAAGGCTGGGCGCGATTTGAGCGTCTCGTGTTCATCACTGCCGCTGCGGCCCAGCAGCAGCGATTCGGGCGTAAGGAAGTCGGTGTAGCTCAGCAGGTAGCTCTCGCCGAGAGCGTCGTCGCTCACCTGCGCGTCGTGCAGGCTCTGCGCGTGCAGCGTGCCCGGGAAGGGCGCCTGCACCTCGCGCGAGGTCCATGCACCGTCCTCGAAATGCTGCTCCTGCAGCCGGCCGGCCACGTTGTCGAGCAACTCCAGCAGCACGGTCGAGCGCATCAAGGTGTAGCCGGCGAGCGAGACGCTTGCCGTGGGCGTGAACAGCGCCGTCCATTGGGGCGCACCGGCAAGGAAAGCCTTGGCATCGCTGGCCAGCAGCGCGCCCTTGGGCCACAGGCTGCCGTCGTGCAGCCAATCGCTGCGCAGCGCCAGCAGCACCTGGCCGTACCAGAACGCCAGTTGTGCGTCGGCCGGTTTGCGCAGCGGCCGCAGCACCGTGCCGTCGAGCAGCGACTGCTCGCTGGTGAAGAAGTCCGGCGCGCGGCTGAAGACGGTGCGCTCGAAGCCGGGCGTGTGGTCCACGCTGACGCTGGCGGCGACATCGCTGGACCGCCCTTCGAAGACCGTCACCGCCTCTTCGAGCGGCTGGCCGCGCGCCCAGCGCTTGATGACGCGCGGGTAGCCGGAATCGGTCAGCGAGCCGGCGCCAAAATCGCTGCCGACGTACACCGTGTCGGCGTCGATCCAGTCGATGTCGGTCTTGGCCTCGGGCACCGTGAAGCCACCTTCGACGAAGCGCCGCGTGACGATGTCGAACTCACGCACCACCACCGCGTCGGCACCGCCGCGCGACAGGCGCAGCAGGCAACGCTGGTAGTGCGGCCCCAGGCAGGCGGCGCCGCCCCAGACCCAGTTCTCGCCTTCGCTGCGGCCCAGGGCGTCCAGGTCGAGCACGGTGTCCCAGGCAGGCTCGGCCTTGCGGTACTCGTCCAGCGTGGTGCGGCGCCACAGGCCGCGTGGGTGCTCGGCGTCCTGCCAGAAGTTGTAGACATGATCGCCGCGCCGCACGATGGCCGCAATGCGGTCGCGCGAGTCCAGCACCTCGAGAATGCGCGCGCGTGTGTCCGCAAACCCAGGCCAGGCTTCGAGTTGCCCGCGCGACTGCGCATTGCGCTCGCGCACCCAGGCCAGGGCCTTGTCGCCTTGCACCTCCTCCAGCCACAGCCAGGGGTCGATGTCGGCGGCTGTGTCGCCTTGGGCGGTGTTGGGGGCTGGCGGTGTCATGGCAAGCGCAACGGCAGCAAGCCGCCGCTGGAGCATCGAGATGATCGGGTCGGGATGATAGGCGGCCAGCTTCTACGCGCTGCCCATCAGGCGCTGCGGCACGACTTCGAGCGAAGTCTCGCCGCTGCTGATCCAGACATGGCCATCCTGCACCGTCAACTGCCACTGCATCGTGCGCGATGCCAGCGCGGCCAGCGCCTGCGCCTGGGGCGATGGAATCTGCCACACCGTCAGTTTCGACAGCCGCGTCAGCTTGTTCTGGATGCCCGCCCACCAGATGGCCGCGGCGCTGCCAAAGACATACAGCGTGACGCGTTCGGCGCGCGCGCAGGCCTTGGACAGGCGGCGATCGTCGGGCTGGCCGACCTCGATCCAATGCATCAGTTGCCCGGTCAGGTCGTGTTGCCACAGGTCCGGCTCGTCGCTGTCGGACAGGCCGCGTGCGAACACCAGCGCGCCGTGATGCGTGTCCTGCGGCACGTTCAGCGCAAAAGCCAGCAGGCGCACGAGCAGCCGCTCCTCGGTTTCGGAAGGGTGCAATGCCAGCGTCAGCGTGTGGTCGGCATAGAGCTGCCGGTCCATGTCGGCGATCTGCAGTGCCGCCTTGTAGATGGTCGATTTGAGGGCCATGCGCGCCTTGGAGTGAGTCGGCACTGTGCCACAGCGGTGGCAGACTGAAAGCTCAGGAGCGATCTGGCGCCAGGTCAGTGGTGGGCGGGATCCCGTGTCGGCTGGCCGTGGCAACATTCGAAGCACCTCAACCAGACAAGGGAGCCCGCATGGGCCAGCGGCTGCAGCACAAGATCGCTTTCATCACCGGCGCGTGCTCGGGCATCGGCCTGGCCACCGCGGAGCGCTTCATCGAAGAAGGTGCGCGTGTGCTCGCCGCCGACATTCAGGACGACGCCGGTGCCGAGCTCGAGCGACGATTCAAGGGCGCGCTGAAGTTCGCGCATTGCGATGTCACGCAGCCCACTCAGATCCAGCAAGCGGTGGATCGTGCGGCGGCCGAGTTCGGTGGCCTGGATATCGTCTTCAACAACGCAGGCGCCGGCGGCCAGCGCGGCGGCATGGAGGAAATGACGCTCGAAGGTTGGGACCACACGATGAACCTGCTGCTGCGCTCGGTGATGGCCGGCACGCTGTACGCGTTGCCGCACCTGAAGGCGCGTGGCGGTGGCTCGATCGTCAATACCTCTTCGATCTCCGCCTTGGCCTCAGGCTACGCGCCGGTGGCCTATTCGACGGCCAAGGCCGCCGTGCTGCACTTCAGCAAGGTGACGGCCGCCGATCTGGCGCGGCATCGCATCCGCGTCAACGCGGTGGTGCCGGGCTTCATCGCCACGTCGATCTTCGGCACGGGTTTCGGCTTCGATCGCGACGCATCCTTGAAGATGGCCGCCACCTTGACCGAGCGCGGCGGCAACCTGCAGCCCGCCGGCCGCGTCGGCCGACCCGAAGACGTGGCTGAAGCAGTGCTTTACCTGGCCAGCGACGCCGCCGGCTTCATCACCGGGACACACGTGGTGGTCGATGGCGGCATGACGGTGGGCACACGCGCCTCGTGGGACCCGAGCGCGCCCAAGGCGGTGCAGGAAGCGCTGGGCCTGACGCCCGAGGCGCTGCAGGCCATGGCGCAGGCGGCGGCTGCGCGCGCGACGAAGTAGATGCGCCGCGACCCGTCCGTCAGCTCTTCGACAGCAAGACTCTGTCAGTCCACCTTCGCGCCGGAGTCCTTCACCACCTTCTGCCACTTGCGGGTCTCGGCGGCGATGAAGTCGCCCAGCTGCTTGGGCGTGCCGCCCACCGGCGTGGCGCCGAGCTTGGCAAAGCGCTCGGCCACCTCGGGCTTCTTCAGGATGCGGTCGACCTCGGCCGACAGCTTGTCGATGATCGGCTGCGGCGTGCCGGCTGGCGCCACCAGCACGAACCACGACTCGGCGACGTAGCCGGGCAGCACGCTGGCGATCGGCGGCACGCCGGGCAGCGTGGCCACGGGCTGCTCCGACGTGACGCCCAGCGCGGTGATCCTGCCCGCCTGGATCAGCGGCAATGCCGAGGGCAGGTTGTCGATCGACATCTGCACCTGGCCTGCGATCAGGTCCTGCAGCATCGGCCCGCTGCCGCGGTAGGGGATGTGCGTGACGAAGACGCCCGCCTGGGTCTTGAACAGTTCGGTCGACAGGTGGCCGGTGGAGCCGTTGCCCGGCGTGCCGTAGGACAGCTTGCCGGGCTGCGCCTTCAGCAGCGCGATCAGCTGCTTGATGTCCTTCGCCGGCAGTTGCGGGTTGACCATCAGCACGTTGGGCACGCGCACGACGAAGGACACCGGCACCAGGTCCTTGGCGGTGTCGTAGGGCATCTTCGGGTACAGGAACTGGTTGATCGCCTGCGTGCCCGGCGTGCCCATCAGGAAGGTGTAGCCGTCCGGCGCGGCCTTGGCGACTTCGGCGGCGCCGAGGTTGCCGCCGGCGCCGGCCTTGTTCTCGACCACGAAGGTCTGCTTGAAGCTCTGGCTCAACTGCTCGGCGACGATGCGCGCCGTCAGGTCGGTGGTGCCACCGGGTGCGAAGGGCACCACGATGCGCACCGGCTTGCTCGGCCAATCCGCCTGGGCATGTACGGGCAGCGCCGTGGCCATGAACACCGTGAGTACTGACAGCGCGCGCATGGACACGCGACCCAGGGTATCGAAGAAGAAGTCGGAACGCGGCATGGTGATGGTCTTTTGCGTGAATGTGTGTGGCCGTTCAGCCGGCCTTGGACTGTCGAGCGGCGCGTGCGCGGGTTGGCGCCGTGGCCACGACGCGCAGCTTGGGTCGCTTCGCCACGGGCACGGGCCGCGCCTTCGACCGGCGTGGCGGCGCGGCGTGGCTTGGCGGCACGCGCCGGTTTGCTCGCCTTGGCCACGGCTTTGGCCTTGACGGGCGTCGGTGCGGGCAAGGCCGGCGTGTGGCTGTCCGCGGGTTGTGGCAACTGCTTGAAGACCTCGAAGGCGCGCTGCATCTGCACGGTGATGTCGCGCACGTCCGGCACCGCGCGCCGGCAGGCGATGAGCCCGAAGCACAACTGCCCCATGTAGCTTTGCACGGTGATGTTCAGTGCGATGCCGTGCGCCACGATCGACACCGGGTAGTAGTCGAGCATCTTCGCGCCCGCCAGGTACAGCGGCACCTGCACACCCGGCACGTTGGAGACGGTGACGTTGGCGAAGCGCAGGCGGTCGGCCAGCCCGGAGCGGCCGTACAACGAGGCCAGGCCGCTCATCAGCCAAGGCGCGCCGATGGAAGGAAAGTCGGTCGGAATCAGGTCCCTGAAGCTGCCGATCTGGTTCTTCATCGACGCGGTCGCGGCCATGATGGCGCGCAGGCGCTCGAGCGGGTCGGCGATCTGCGTGCCCAGGTCGACCAGGCTCATCGTGGCCTGGGTGTTCATGCTCACGTCGCCTTCGGCACGCAGCGACACCGGCACCGCCGCCACCAGCGGTTTCTGCGGCAGCTCGCGCGACTCCATCAGGTAGGAGCGAAGCGCCGACGAACACAGCCACAGCACCACGTCGTTGACCGATGCGCCATGTGCCTTGCCGATGCGCTTGGCCTCGGCCAGCGGCAGCGTCAGCCCGGCAAAGGCACGTTGATTCGTCACCGAGGCGTTGAAGGGTGTGGCCGGCGCCATCTTCCACAGCGTGCTGCCGCCGGCGCGTGCGCGGCCTTGTCTTCGGCGCTGCGATTGCGGCGCTCGGTGAACGACTTCCTGGCGCCGAGCGCCAGCGTCTTGACCAGGGGCAGCAGCAGCCGGCTGATCGTGCGCGCCTGCTGCCAGGTGTTGGACGCGGCCGCGCCCAGCAGTTCGGCCACGCCGAGCTGGTAGCGGTGGCCGCGGTGCAGCCGCGGCGGCTTGACGACTCGCGGCACCGGTGTCACGTCGAGCATGCTGTTGCCCAAGGCCACGCCGGCCTTGCCGTCCACCGCCGCATGGTGCACCTTGGTATAGAAGCCGATGGTGCCGTCGGCGAGGCCTTCCACGACATAGAACTCCCACAGCGGGCGGCTGCGGTCCATCAGGCTGGAATGCAGCCGCGCGGCCAGCGCCTCCAGTTGCGCCTGCGTGCCTGGCGCGGGCAGCACGGTGTGACGGATGTGGTAATCCAGGTCGATGTCGTCGTCCGGAATCCACACCGGGTTGGCCAGGTCGAAGGGCATCAACGCCAACTTGCGCGTGAAGACCGGCGCCAGGTGCATGCGCTTGGCGATGTGCGCCTTGACGTCCTCGTACCAGTTGCCCTTGTAACCTTCGGGCAACTGATAGCGGTGCAGCGAGCCGACATGCATCGGCATCTCGGCGCTCTCGAAGTGCAGGAAGGTGCCGTCGATCGCGCTCAGGTGTTGCATCTTGTCCATCGTGTGTCTCCTCGTGGCCGCCCCGGGCGGCGTCGCGAACCTTACACGAGAAAGCATCTGCCAATGCGGCGCAGCAGCATGGCAGGGGCAAAATGCGCCTGTCCCTTGCTGAGCCTTCGCCCCCATGCCTTCCGAGACCCCTGTGCCGACCCTGCCGACCGATCCCGCCGATCTCGCCGCCACTCGCCGCCACCGGCACCGCCGCTGCGATGGATTGCGCCGAGCAGTTGCGCCAGCGTTTCCCGGCGCTGTTCGTAGGCGCCGCCAAGCCGCTGAAGCTGCGCATCCAGGCCGACATCCGCGAGCGCGCGCCCGGTGTCTTCAGCAAGGCCGATCTTTCAAGCTTCCTGCGCCGCCATACCGGACGCACCGGCTACCTGATCGCCCTCACGCGCGCCACGCAGCGCTTCGACCTGGACGGCGCGCCGGCCGGCGAGGTGACGGCCGAACACCGGCAGGCGGCGCTGGACGAACTGGCACGGCGGCGTGAGCTGCGCGATTCACGCGAGGCGCAGATGGAGCAGCAGCGCCGCCAGCGCGCCGAACTGTTGCGCACCTTCGAGACCACCTCGCTGAGCCGCGCCAACTTCTGCGCGCTGAAGGGCGTGGCCGTGGATCAGCTCGACGCGCTGCTGGAGGTGGCGCGGCGCGAGGCGGCTGAGCGCGCGCAGGCCGTGCCGCCGCGTGGGCGCGAACAGGCACCTGCAGGCGAGCCCGCGCGTGGGCATGAACGTGAGCGGACGCAGCCGCGAGACCGCGATCGCGGTCGTGGCCGTTCCGGCCCCAACCCGCGTGGTGCGGGCCCGCGTGCACGCTGATCCGCCGATGGACACATCCGATACGTCGACCTTGTTCGAGCTGCTGCCGATCGGCGCGTACCGCTGTACGCCCGATGGCCGGCCAGTGCGCGCCAACCGGGCGCTATCGTGGCTGAACGGCTATGCCGGCGAAGCCGAAATGCTGGCCGCGGTGAGTGATATCGCGAGCGAGTGGTATGTCGACCCGGCGCGGCGCACCGAGTTTCAGCGCTTGCTGCAGCGCGACGGCCAGGTCAGCGACTTCGTCTCCGAGGCCTATCGCCACAAGACGCGCGAGCGCGTCTGGATCCGTGAGCATGCGCATCTGGTGCGCGGTGCCGACGGCCAGGCGCTGTACTACGAAGGCACGATCGAGGACATCACCCAGCAGCGTGAGACGGCACTGGCGCTGCAGGCCAACGAGCGGCGGTTCCGCGCCTACACCGAAAGGTCGCAGGTGCTGACCATCGTCTGCGACGAGCTGGGGCACATCGCCTACGTCAGCCCGGCGTCGCGCCGCCTGCTCGGTTACGACGGCGCGCGGCTGATGCAGACGCGCCTGACCGACTGGGTGCACCCCAACGATGTGGCCGAGACCATCGCCGCGATGGCGCGCGTGGTGGGTTTCAGCAATACAGGGGAGGAGACGGTGGCACGCGTGCGCCACGCCGACGGCGAGTGGCGCCACCTGGCCGTGCTGGCCCACAACTGCCTGGCCGATCCGGCGGTGGCTGGCGTGGTGCTGAACCTGCGCGACGTGAGCGGGCGCACCCGTGCCGAAGCCGCGGTGCGCACGGTGAATGCCGAGCTGGAAAAGCGGGTCCAGCAGCGCACCCGCGAGCTCGAGCTTGCGCGCGACGAGGCGGAATCGGCGAACCGCGCCAAGTCGGAGTTCCTGTCGCGCATGAGCCATGAGTTGCGCACGCCCATGCACGCCATCCTGGGCTTTGGACAACTGCTCGACGCCGAGGCGCCAGCCGCGCTGGGCGCAAGGCAGCGCGGCCATGTCGGCGAGATCCTTCGCGCCGGCAAGCGCCTGCTCGAGCTGATCGACCAGCTGCTCGAGCTGGCGCGCATCGACACCGACGGTCCGGCCGAAAGTGCCGATGGACCGACGTCAGCCGCAGCGCGCCGGCACGGTGCTGTACATCGAGGACAACCCGGTCAACGTGCTGCTGATGCAGGCCATGCTGGAGCAGCAGACGCAGCTGCAGTTTCTGAGTGCGCCCTTGCCCGAGGCCGGCATCGAGATGGCGCAGGCCCAGCAGCCCGACCTGATCCTGCTGGACATCCAGTTGCCGGGCATCGACGGCTACGAGGTGCTGCGCCGGCTGCGCGAGTGCGCCGAGACGCGCCACATCCCCGTCATCGCCATCAGTGCCAACGCCATGCACAGCGACGTCGAGCGCGGCCGCGCAGCCGGTTTCGACGACTACCTGACCAAGCCGATCGAACAGCCGCTGCTGGTGGCGGCGGTGCGCAGGTTCATGGACAGCGAGGGCGCGGCGACCGGCTCAGGCGACTGACGCGGTGGCGGGCCGGCGGTGGGCTCGGCGGCACAGGCGGCCAAGGCGGCGCGGATGTGATCGCCCTGCAGCGCGCCGCGCAGGGCGATGCACACCAGGCGTCCGACTTCCGGGCGCGCATGAGCCGATGCCGCCAGCGTGAGGCGCGCACCCACCAGTTGCAGCGACTTCGGCCGGCCGTCACTGTCGCGCATCAAGCCCTTGGCGCGCAGCAGGCGCAGCGACGGTGCAGCCAGGGCATCGGCCAGGCGCGGCAGATGTACACGCGTGCGCGAATTCGAGGCTGAGGCTGGCGAACAGCCGCGTGCGTCGTCCACCGTCGACAAGCGCGGTGCAACCATGCCGGCGTGACGAAATCGCGACGCACCGTCGCGCTGCGGCGCCGGCTCCGACGCAGGCGCCAGGCCGCCGTCCCACAGCAGTTCGGCGCCGATGCGCGAATGCCGGCAGGGCAGCACCCGTGCATGCGGCGCCGTCTCGGGCAGCCAGCGCTGCAGCGCCTCGAGCGCTGTCGGCGCCACCAGGTCGCTCTTGTTCAGCAGGACCAGGTCGGCCTCGGGCAACTGCTGGCGCACCGGATCGCCGACATAGCGGTCGTCGGCGCGCTCGCGCAGCGTTTCGGCGTCGGCCAGCACCAGCACCGTGTCGAGCGCAATCCGGCCAACAGGCCGAGCATGCGCGCCACCGCGCCGGGCAGCGCCACGCCGCTGGTTTCGATGAGGATGTGCTCAGGCGCTGGCTGCATGTCGCGCATCTGTTGCAGCGCGGCCATCAGGTCGCTGCCGAAGCTGCAGCACACGCAGCCGCCGGCCAGGCGCAGCAGTGCACCGTCGCGCGTTTCGATCAGGTCGTCGTCGATCGACAACTCGCCGAAGTCGTTGACCAGCACCGCGATGCGCCGCCCGTCGCGTTGGCGCAGCAGCTGGTTGACCAGCGTGGTCTTGCCGGCGCCGAGGTAGCCGCCGATGACGGTGACGGGGATCGGCGGCAGGCACGGGCACAGGTCTCTCAGCGGGGCATCGAGCCGCTCAAGCGGCGGGCAACTCGGCGGCGGCGAAGACCCGACCGTCCTGCACCACGCCCCACACCGGCAGGTCCTTCAGCGGCGGGCGGGCACGGCAAGCGGGTCGTCGTCGAGCACGCAGAAGTCGGCGCGCTTGCCGCACTCGATCGAACCGATCTCGCCGTCGAGCTTGAGCGTGTAGGCCGCGCCCAGCGTGATGGCGCGCAGCGCGTCGGCGACGCCGATGCGCTCGTGCTCGCCGAGCACCCGGCCGCTGGCGGTGAGGCGGTGCACGGCGCACCACGCGGTGAACAGCGGGCCCAGCGGCGTGATCGGCGCGTCGCTGTGGATGGCGAAGGGCACGCCCGTGGCCAGCGCGGTGGCGCAGGCGTTCATGCGCGTGGCACGTTCGGGGCCGACGGTCAGGCGGTAGTGTTCATCGCCCCAGTAGAAGTGGTGGTTGGCGAAGAGGTTGACGCACATGCCCAGCGCCTTCATGCGGCGGTACTGCGCAGCATCGGCCAGCTGGCAGTGCTGCAGCGTGAAGCGGTGGTCGGGCGTGGGACGTTGGCGCAGCGCCTGGTCCAGCAGCTCGAGCAGCGGCTCGGTGGCTTCGTCGCCGTTCGTGTGGGTGTGGATCTGTACGCCGGGCTGCAGCGCAAGTCCAGGGCCTGCCGCATCTGCTCGGGTGCCATGTACCACAGTCCGTTGGCCGCGCCGTTGTAATAGCCGGGCCAGCGCAGGCGCGCCGAAAAGCCCTGGATCGAGCCGTCGGCGACCATCTTGATGCGGCCCAGGCCGCAACCGGTCGGTGCTGAGCTTTCGCAGTTCGCAGGCACGTTCCACGCCTGCGGCCGGCGCACCCATCAGACGCAGCAGCGGCACGATGCGCGTGGGGAAGTCGTCGCGCGCGCTCACCTCCAGCATCATGTGCACGCCGCGTCGGGCAGCGGGCTGGCCAGGTCGGTGGCGGTGGTGACACCGGCACGCACGCACAGCCGCGAGAACAGACGCATGCGCCGCCGCGTCGCCGGCGAGCACCGCGCGGTCCATGCCCAGCAATGCGGCCACCTGCATCATCGGCTCGGGGCCCTTCAGCTCGCCGGTGGGCAAACCGCCGGTGCCCAGCGGCACGCCCGGGTGGTCGATGCCGGTGCGCAGCCAGCCGACGGCGCTCAGCGCCGCGCTGTTGGCGTTGATGATGTGGCCGCTGGCGTGGATCATGCCCACCGGCCGCGTGCTCGAGACCCGGTCGAGGTCTTCGCGCACGCAGCGCCGGTTGTCGAAGTAGATCGGGTCGAAGCCCCAGCCGGCCAACGGCGCGCCGGCGTCGGGCAGCGTGGCCTGTGCCTGGGTCAGACGCTGGATCACGTCGTCGAGCGATCTGGCGCCCGGCCATACCTTGCCGTTGGGGTCGCGGCGGTCGAAGTAGCCGCAGTAGACGAAGCGCCAGAACGCGCCTTCCATCAGGTGGCTGTGGCCTTCGACCAGGCCGGGCATCAGCACCTTGCCGGCGAAGCGGTCGTCGAGCGGGTGTGGCCCCCATCCGGCCAGTTCTTCCAGCGTGCCGGCCCCGACGATGCGGCCGTCGCGCACCGCCACATGGGTGCCCGTGGGTCGCGCCGGGTTCATGGTGATGATCTTGCGGGCCGGGAAGATCGTGGTCTTCATGCGGCTGCCTTGGCGTGCACGCACCGCGCAGTATGGCCTGCGCTGCGAGGCGACCGTACACTGGTCCGATGCCTGCTCACGTCGATCTGTTCTGGTCCTTCCGCAGCCCGTATTCGTACCTGGCGATGCCCGGCGCCTGCAGGCTGGAGCAGGACTTCGATGTCGAGGTGCACTTCCGCCCGGTGCTGCCGCTGGCGGTGCGCGACCCGGCCTTTTTCAGCCCCGACAACCTGAAGCGTGCGCGCTACATCGGCATGGACTGGGTGCGCCGCGCACAGATGCTGGGCATGCCGCATCGCTGGCCCTCGCCCGACCCGATCGTGCAGGACCTGCAGAGCTACCGCGTTGCCACCGAGCAACCGTACATCCACCGCCTGACGCGGCTGGGTGTGGAGGCAGAGCGGCGCGGCCGCGGCATCGAGTTCGCGCGCGAGGTGTCGGCGCTGATCTTCGGCGGCACGCGCGACTGGCATCTGGGTGATCACCTGGCGCAGGCCGCACAGCGCGCCGGCCTGGACCTGGCGGCGATGGACAGCGCGATCGCGCAGCCCGCCGACCACGATGCGGCGATCGAGGCCAACCAGCAGGCGCTGGCGGCGGCCGGCCACTGGGGCGTGCCCGACCTTCGTCTTCGACGGCGAGCCCTTCTTCGGCGAGGACCGCATCGATACGCTGCGTTGGCGATTGGGCAAGCGCCGGGTTGCAGCGCGGATGAGCGGCGCACGCTCAGGATCTATGTGAGCCAGCTGCAGCACCGCCTCGCCGCCATCCTGGCCGCCGATGCGGCCGGCTATTCGCGGCTGATGTCCATCGACGACCAGGCGACAGTGGCGGCGCTGGATGCGGCGCGCGCGGTGTTCCGCTCGCAGATCGAGGCGCAGCAGGGCAGGGTCATCGACATGGCGGGGGATTCGGTGCTGGCGGTGTTCGGCACCGCGGCGGGCGCGGTGACGGCGGCGCTGGCGATCCAGGCGCAGGTCAATGCGCTGGCCGAGGCCGAAGCCGAAGACCGCCGCATGCGCTTTGCATCGGCGTGCACCTGGGCGACGTGATCGAGAAGGCCGACGGCACGGTGTATGGCGATGGC
>CAVURQ010000004.1:0-87902 GCA_963743935.1 uncultured beta proteobacterium
AAGGCGGGCAAGGTGCGCTGAGCTGAGCCTGCACCCAGCAGTCTGTAGCCAGCCCCGCGGCACCCATCCGGCCGCGGGGCTTTTGTTTGGCGGCATGACATCATCGCCGCCGATGTGGACCGGAACCGTCTTCGCCCTAGCCGCCGGCCTGATGTGGGGCCTGGTGTTCATCGCGCCGCTGCTGCTGCCGGAGTACCCGGCGGCGCTGCAGTCCTTCGGTCGCTACCTGGCCTTCGGCCTGATCGCGCTGCCGCTGGCCTGGCTGGACCGCACGCGGCTGGCCTTGCTGACCCACGCTGACTGGATCGAGGCGCTGAAACTCGCCGCGGTCGGCAACATCGTCTACTACCTGTTCCTGGCCAGTGCCCTCCAGCGCGCCGGCGCTCCGCTGCCGACGATGATCATCGGCACGCTGCCGGTGGTCATCGCCATCAGCTCCAACCTGCGCGACCCCGGCGCGACGGCAAGCTGCCGTGGCTGCGGCTGCTGCCGTCGCTGGCGGCTGATCGGCGCCGGCATCGGGCTGGTCAATCATGTTGAGATCGGCCATCTGCGCGCCGATGCGAATGCCGACGTCGGGCCGCTACGCGCTGGGCGCGCTGCTGGCTGTGGGCGCGGTGGCCTGCTGGACCTGGTACCCGCTGCGCAATGCCGACTGGCTGCGGGCGCATGCGGATCGCCCGCCCGGCACCTGGGCCACCGCGCAGGGCATTGCCACGCTGCCGCTGGCGCTGGTTGGCTATCTGGGCTGGTGGTTGTGGTCCGCCCTCAGCGGCGATGCCTTCCCGATGCCCTTCGGCCCACGCCCTGGCGAGTTCCTGGCGCTGATGTTCGCCGTCGGCCTGCTCGCCTCATGGCTGGGCACGCTGTGCTGGAACGAAGCCAGCCAGCGCCTGCCGACCACGCTGGTGGGCCAGCTGATCGTCTTCGAGACGCTGTCGGCGCTGGCCTATGCCTTCATGCTGCGCGGCAGGGTTCCCGAAGCCGAGACGCTGGCCGGCATCGCGCTGCTGGTGGCCGGCGTGCTGTGGGCGCTGCGTGTGCGCCCCGAACCGGCGGTGGTGCACGGCGCTTGACGCCTCGACGCCATCGGTGCAGTCCGATCACTGGATCACTTCGTCCGCCCGCAGCAGCAGCGACTGCGGCACGGTCAGGCCCAGCGCCTTGGCGGTCTTGAGATTGAGCGTGAGCTCGAAGCGTGAAGGTTGTTCGATCGGCAGTTCGCCGGGCTTAGCACCCTTGAGGATGCGGTCGATGTAGCGGGCGGTCATCGCGGGGTACTCCGCGGGCGCAGGCCCGAAGCCATCAGGCTGCTTGCCGGAAGAGCCCGGCCGACGCCCACGAGGGCCAGCGGCAGCCCATGCTTCTGCGCGAAGCTGGCGATGAGATCGCGGTGGGCCAGGATCAGCGGCTCCGGCGGCAGCAGGATCGCCTCCGAGCCGGCGCGGCGGATGGCGGCGAACGCGGCCTCGAAATCGCCTGCGCCCTGGACTTCCACGACCTGCAGTTGCAGGCCCAGCGCCGACGCGTCGGTTCGAGCCTGCCTGACTTGTGGGGCCGCGCCTTCGTTACTCGGGTTGGCGAGCAGCGCGACGCTGCGCAGGCGTGGCGAAGCTTCCTTGAGAAACTGCAACAGTTTGCCGGCCGACTCTATGTAGGGGTACCTCGAGCCGGTGACGTTGCCTCCCGGCTTGCGGTAGTCGGCGACGATGCCATGTTCGACCGGATTGCCGACACTCACCATGACGATGGGTATGGATTTCGTGGCCTGCATGAGCGGCGCGCGTCGCCGGCAGGCTCTGCACCAGGATCAGGTCGGGAGCTTGGGCGACGATTTCGGCGGCCATGGCCGGCAGGGGATCGTTCTTGCCCTCGCTCGATTTCGGGGCCAGGAGCTGGATGTTGCGGCCGTCGGTCCAGCCCAGCTTTTCCAGTTCAGGCCGCAACCGGGCGTAGAAGGCGTCGAGTGCGGATGGGCTCGTAGGGACTGAGAAACGCGACGCGTGGCACCGTCGCCTGGGCCCGCGCGTGACGGGCGGCAGAGCACAGAAGCGTTGCGCTTCCAGTCATCGCGATGAACTTGCGTCGGATCGGCATCGGTTCCCCTCGCCGGCGAGCTTACGCGATTGCCGCGCCTACTTCAGAAACTCCGGCGAGATCAGCTTCGGCAGGAACAGGATGATTTCGGGGAACAGGATGGTCAGCGCCAGCACGCCGAGCATCGGCATCAGCATGATCATCACGTCCTTCAGCACATACATCAGCCGCACCTTGGCGATGGCGCACGAGATCATCAGGCACAGCCCGTAGGGCGGCGTCACCAGGCCGAAGGCCAGCGAGATGATGCCGACCATGGCGAAGTGCACCGGGTCCATGCCCACCGACTTGGCCAGCGGCTCGAGGATCGTGCCGACGATGATGATCGCCGGGATGGCGTCGAGGAAGCAGCCGACGACGAGGAAACAGAAGGCGATGAAGAAGCCGGTGGCGGTGATGCCCATGCCCCACGAGCCCACGCCCGCGAGCAGCGCCTTCGGTATCTGGTAGTAGGCCAGCAGCCAGCCGAAGGCGCTGGCGGTGCCGACGCAGAACAGCGCCACCGCAGCGAGCTTGCCGGTGTCGAGCAGCGCGTGGTGCAGTTGCCTGCCGTTCATTTCGCGGTAGACGAAGATCGACAACGCGCCGGCATACAACACGGCAATCGCCGCCGATTCGGTGGCCGTGAACCAGCCGAAGACCTTGCCGCCGATGATGATCACCGGCGTCATCAGGGCCGGCACGGCGATGAACAGCGCGCTGAAGATCTCCTTCAGGTTCGAGCGCGGATATTTGGGGTAGTTGCGCAGCTTGGCGTAGACGTGCACGGTCGCCATCTGCACACCGCCCAGCAGCAGCCCGGGCAGGATGCCGGCCAGGAACAGCGCGCCGATCGACACCTGCAAGGTGCCGCCCCAGACGATCATCAGGATCGACGGCGGAATGATCACCGCCAGCACCGCCGACACGGCCGTGATGGCGACCGAGAACGACAGGTCGTAGCCTTCCTTGACCTGCGCTTCGATGAAGATCTTGCCCTGG
This sequence comes from uncultured beta proteobacterium, assembly GCA_963743935.1. Classification (GTDB taxonomy): domain Bacteria; phylum Pseudomonadota; class Gammaproteobacteria; order Burkholderiales; family Burkholderiaceae_C; genus Rubrivivax. The sequence continues at coordinate 3,079 of CAVURQ010000004.1, forward strand.
CTCGCGGCATCCGCTGTCGATGAGCCGGAGATGCCGGCGAAGAAGATCGACAGCACCACGTTGACCTGCGCCAGCCCGCCGGGCAGGTGCCCGACCAGATCGCGCGACAGCCGCACCAGCCGGTCGGTGATGCCGCCGACGTTCATCAGGTTGGCGGTGAGCAGGAAGAACGGCACCGCCAGCAGGATGAACGAGTTGTAGGACTTGAAGGTCTCGTTGAACAGGATCATCGGCGACAGCCGCGGCTCGATGAACATCACCGGCAGGCAGGCCAGGCCCAGCGCAAAGGCCACCGGCACGCGGATCGCCATCAGCGTGAAGAACACGCCGAACAGGATCAGCGCGGCGATGTCGGGGGAGATGGTGCCGCCGCTCATGACTTGTCCCCGCCCGCAACGATGCGCAGGTCCTTCGCGAAGTGCTCACCCAGAAACACCAGCCAGGTCAGGCCCGCCAGGGGCCAGGCGGCAAAGATGTAGAGCATCGGCAATTCGGCCAGCTCCGAACTCTGGTCCCAGCCGAATTGCACGAACTTGATGCCGTACCAGCTGAAGACCAGCGCGAAGACCAGCACACACAGGTTGGTCACGATGCGCAGCAGCGCATTCGCGCGCGGCTTCAACACAGGCCACAGGTCGACGTCGAAATGGCCACCGTCGCGCACGCCCACCATGGCGCCGATCATGATCATCCAGATGAAGAAGAAGCGCGCCATCTCCTCGGTCCAGATGTAGGACGGGATCAGGTGAGTGAAGCGCGAGAAGATCTGCAGGCTGACCGGGATGATCAGCACCGCCACCGCAACCACCAGCGCGGCGCACAGCAGTCGGTAGTAGGTGTCGATGAACTTGCGCATGCGTGGCCCAGTATCGAGGCGCAAGGCGCCCAAAAAAAATCCGGCGGCAAGCACACGCTTTCCGCCGGACCGGTGAACCCGATTACATCGAGTTGATCTTGTTGTAGATGCCTTCCGCGCCGATTTCCTTGGCGTACTCCAGCATCACCGGATCGGCCGCCTTCTTCATCGCGGCGCGGTCGGCAAAGGGAATGCGCTTGAGCTTGCCGGCCTTTTCCATGACGTCGAGCTTGGCCGTGTCTTCGCCGGATTCCACCTGCCGGCCATAGGCGCCGGCTTCCTTGCCGGCCTTGATGATGGCGGCCTGCAGGTCGGGCGGCAGCTTCTTGAAGGTCTTGCCAGAGAACGCGATCGGCCGGATGGTGATGGCGTGTTCGGTCATCAGCAGGTTCGGCCCGACTTCGTAGAACTTCATCGCCTCCACGCCCGCGGCTTCGTTCTCGCCGGCGTTGATGACGCCGTTCTGGATGGCGGGGTAGACCTCGTTGTAGGCAATGACGGTGGGCGACATGCCGATGGCGCCGAAGGTCTTGCTCCAGATCGGCGCGCCTTGTACACGCACCTTCAGGCCCTTCAGCTCGGCCAGGTTCTTCGCCGGCTTGTTGGAGAAGATGTTGCGCGTGCCGCCGCCGGCATAGCCGATCAGCATCACGTCGGCCTTGGCCGCGACCTCGTCGGCCACCGGCTTGAGCGTGTCGGCGTCGAGCACCTTGTTCCAGTGCGCCAGGTCACGGAACAGGAAGGGCGCATCGATGAAGGGCGCGGCCTTGGAGAAGGTGGACATGTGCGCCGGCGAGACGATGGCGTAATCCACCGACACGCCCTGGTTCATGTAGGCGAAGTAGTCCTTCTCCAGGCCCAGCTCGCTGTTGCGGTGCAACACGAAATTGATCGGCTTGCCGTAGTACTTCTTCACCAGCTCCTCGAACTTCAACAAGGACTTGTTGAAGGCGTGGTCGTCGTTGAACTGCACCGCGCCGTGCAAGGTGATCGGCGCCTGTGCGAAGGCCGCGCCGCCGGCACACAGGCCCAGAGCCGCCAGGGCCATGACGCGCAATGCCGCGCGCCGGGCTTGTCTCGTGCTGTCTCGCATATCGTTTTCCTTGGTTGGTGCAGGCCTCTGCGATGCGTAAGCCCGAAGCCGATGCCCGGCCCCGGGAAGCGACAAATTCTGCTGCGGCGCGCTTGCCGCTGTCAACGCGGCTAACCCCTTTGTCATCGGCCCGCGGCGGACCCGCAAGCCTGTTTCAATCCGGACCCGACAGCGCGGCACGCAGGCGCGGCTGCGCCAGGCCCGGCACCAGTTCATCGGCCAGCGCCAGCAGCGGCGCAAAGCGACGCTGCTTCTTCTGCGCATGGTTGTGGGCGATTTCCGCCAGCCGGTGCACGAGGAAGGGGTTGAGCAACCGCTCGCGCAACTCGACCAGGTAGGCCAGCGCGGCATCGTGTTGCCCGAGCGCGGTAAACACCGGCAGCATCTCCTCATGCCAGAGTGCTTCGAGCTCGGCGCGTTGTCGGGGGTCGTGCATCGCCTGCACGACCGTCGCATCCGCTGGGCGTGGCCCTTGCAGCCAACGCTCGGCCAGGAAGCTGTGGCCGCCGTTCAGCAGGAACAGTTTCAGCCGCGCGTAGTGCGCCAGGTCGTTGGTGAGCACGATCGATTCATGCCGGCAGGGCAACTGCAGGCGCGGCTGCTCTTCCACCGCCCACAGCGCATACGGCTCGGCCACGGCGCCCACAGGCTGCAGCGCCTCGGAAACGATGCGGTCGACCAGTGAATTGGCCCACACACAATGGCCGCGCAGCCAGGTGACGAAGGCTTCGGGCAGCGCGGCGTCCTGCGCCAGGCCGCCGAGCAGGTCGCGCAGCGTGTCGCCGTTGCGCTCGATCAGCTCGCACGGAAAGATCGGTCAGCGGCGCCTGCGGATTCAGCTTGCCAGCGGTGGTGCAGCAGCACCAGCAGCTTGGCCGGAAAGCTGTGCGGCACCGGCGACGCGGCGCCATGCCCGGCCACCAGCGCGGCGGGGTTGTCGCGCGCGTCGAGCTGATAGCCGCGATCGGCGGTGTTCGACACGATCACGCGTGCGTCGAAGGCCACACGCTGCAGCACCTCGGGCCAGTCGGCATCGGCGCGCAGCGCGGCCTGCACGGCGTTGGCGCGCAGCCGCTGGTCGACGACCTCGCCGCGCTGCATGCCGCGGATGTGTACCGGATAGGCGCCGCCGGCGGCCAGTGCCGCCACGCGTGCCGCGCTGTCGGGGTTGTGTGTCGTCTGCACCATGCAGATGCCGCTGAAGCCCTGCCCGGCCGCACCGCGCTCCAGTGCCTGCGACACGAACAGCGCCACATGCGCCAGCAGGAAGCGGCTGGTGCCGAATTGGAGGATGGCTTGGGGCATGGACGCGCTCAGGTCAAGCCGGGAAAGGACGCGCGCAGGCTGGTCAAGATCATGTCCACGGCAATCGCGGCCAGGATCATGCCCATCAGCCGCTGCGTGATCGCCGTGACCTTGGGCGACAGGTAGTGGCCGATGAAGGGTGCCGACAGCATGAACGCGGCCAGCAGCACGAGGAAGGCCGTCAGGCCCAGCGCAAAGGCCAGCTCCGTGCCGCTGCTGACCGCGCTGTGCCCGAGCACGATCATCGTCGCGATGCTGCCGGGGCCCAGCAGCAGCGGAATCGCCAGCGGATAGATGGCCACGTTGTCCACCTCGGTGGCGTCCTTGCGTTCCTGTTCTGTCGATGCGTGCTGGGTGCTCGCTGTGCCATGCAGCATGGACAGCGCGATCAGCAGCACCAGCAGCCCGCCGGCCAGGCGGAAGTCGTGGATGCTGACGCCGAACACGTCGAGAATCCACGAGCCCGCGACGGCCGCCACGACGCAGCCAACCGACACCGCGATCAGCGCCGTGACCGCCACCTTGCGGCGCTCGGCATCGGTGGCGCCATCGGTCAGCGACAGGAACACGGGCACGTTGGCGATCGGATTCATGATCGCGAACAGCGCCGTGAACACCTTGATGGAGAAGTCCAGGTCGAAAGCCATGCGGGGCACTCTATCAACAACGACGTAGGCTAGCGCCATGGACTCCCTCATCGCCGCCGCCGCCCGCGCGTTGGCCGCCGGCGACACGCTGGGCGCGCTGAAGCACGTGGCGCTGCGCGACGACCCGCCGGCGCTGGCGCTGCGCGGCATCGCCATGGCGCGGCTGGGCGAGCTGGTGCGTGCGCGCGAATTGCTGCGCCGTGCGGCACGTGGCTTCGGTGCGCACGAGGAACTGGCACGCTCGCGCTGCGTCGTGGCCGAGGCCGAGGTGGCGCTGGCACAGCGCGAGCTGGGCGGCTCGCCGCGCACGCTGGCCACGGCTGCCGCCGCGCTGGAAGCGCGTGGCGACCGCGCCAACGCGGCGCAGGCGCGGCTGATCGCGGCGCGCCGTGCGCTGCTGTTGGGCCGTCTCGATGAAGCCGCTGCCGCGCTGCCGCACCTGGATGCGCAGGCGCCGTCGGCGCTGCGGGCCGTGGCCGAGCTGGCGGCCGCCGAACTGGCGCTTCGCTCGCTGCACATTGCCGATGCCGAAGCCGCCCTGGCGCGCGCGATGGCCGCGGCCGAGCGCGCCGGCCTGCCCGCGCTGCAGGCCGAGGTGGCCGAAGCCCGCGCCGCGCTCGAACGCCCGGCCGCGCGCCGCGTGGCGGCCGGTGTCGAGCAGCCGCTGTGCCTGGGCGAGGTGGCGGCGCTGCGCGCGTCCGGTGCGCTCGTGGTCGACGCCTGTCGTCATGGACTGGGCGCAGGTGACTCCTGGCTGCCGCTGGCGCGCCGGCCGCTGCTGTTCGTGCTGGCGCGCGTGCTGGCCGAAGCCTGGCCGGGCGAGGCCACGCGCGAGGCGTTGATCGCACAGGTCTTTCGTACCCGCCATCCCGACGAGACGCACCGCGCGCGGCTGCGCGTGGAAATCGGCCGGCTGCGCGCGCTGGCAGCGCCACTGGCCGGCATCGAGGCCACCACGCGAGGCTTCCAAATGCGCCCGCACGATGGGTGCGAAGTGGTCGTGCTGGCGCCGCCGGTGGATGGCGAACAGGGCGCGCTGCTGGCGTTGCTGTCCGACGGCGCCGCCTGGTCCACTTCGGCACTGGCGCTGGCGTTGGGCGAGAGCCAGCGCAATGTGCAGCGCGCCTTGGCCGAGCTGCACGACGCCGGCCGCGTGCGCAGCACGGGGCGTGGGCGCTCGCAGCGCTGGCTGGCACCGCTGCTGACCGGATTCACGACGATCTTGTTACTCCCTGCTTCGCTGCCGCCTGATTAGAGTTCCGTCACCGCGCCGCTCTTGGTGCATGGAAAGGAACCCGATGAGTTCGATGACGATGAACAAGCCCACCGACGCGCCGCTGCAGCCCGCCGAGATCGTGCGCGAATACGGCCCCTTCGGCGGCGACGGCCGTGTGCACGGCGTCAGCCACGACGGCCGCAACGTCTGGGCCGCCACCGGCACGCAGCTGGTGGCCTTCGACCCCGCCAGCGGCGCGACGGTGCACACGCTGCCCCGCACCTGCGACGCCGGCACCGCCTTCGACGGCACGCACCTGTACCAGATCGCCGAAGCGCGCATCGACAAGATCGACCCCGCCACCGGACAGGTGCTGGCCTCGATCCCCGCGCCCGGCAGTGGCAGCGATTCGGGCATGGCCTGGGCCGAAGGCAGCCTGTGGGTGGGGCAGTACCGCGACCGCAAGATCCACCAGATCGACCCGGCCACCGGCCGCGTGATTCGCAGCATCGAATCGAACCGCTTCGTCACCGGCGTCACCTGGGTCGACGGCGAGCTGTGGCACGGCACCTGGGAAGGCGACGAGAGCGAGTTGCGCCACATCGACCCGGCCAGCGGCCAGGTGCTGCAGCGCCTGGCCATGCCCGAAGGCAGCGGGGTCAGCGGGCTGGAATCCGACGGCGCCGCGCTCTTCTACTGCGGCGGCGGTGGCAGCGGCAAGGTGCGCGCCGTGCGCCGGCCCAAGGCAGCGTGAACTTTCCGAAGCAGGAGGAAACATGAGCACCGTTACCGCCCCGCGCGTCGTCTCGCGCGAGCATTGGTTGGCCGAGCGCCAGGCGCTGCTGGCGCAGGAAAAGGAACTGACCCGAGCGCAGGACGAACTGGCGCGCCAGCGCCGCCAGCTGCCCTGGGTGCGCGTCGACAAGGCCTACGTCTTCGACACGCCGCAGGGCCCGCGCGGCTTGGGCGAGCTGTTCGACGGCCGGCGCCAGCTGCTGGTGCAGCACTTCATGCTCGCGCCCGGCTGGGACGAAGGCTGCAAGAGCTGCAGCTTCATGGCCGACCACCACGCCGGCATGCAGCCGCACCTGGCGCAACGTGATGTGACGCTGCTGGTCGTGTCGCGCGCACCGCTGGCAAAGATCGAGGCCTTCCGCAAGCGCATGGGCTGGACCTTCCGCTGGGTGTCGTCGCACGGCAGCGATTTCAACCACGACTACGGCGTCAGCTTCACCCCCGAGCAACGCGCGACCGGCGCGGTGCCCTACAACTACAAGATGCAGCCCTTCCCGCAGGAAGAGGCGCCGGGCATCAGCGTCTTCACCCGCGACGACGCGGGCACGGTGTTCCACACCTACTCACGCTACGGCCGCGGCGTGGAAGCGATGATGGGCACCTATGCGCTGCTGGACCTGGTGCCGCGCGGCCGCGACGAGGACGCGCTGGCCTACGGCATGGAATGGGTGCGCCACCACGACCGCTACGACGACGTGGCGTCCGTCGTGGCCGCAAGCTGCTGCGCCGCAAAGGCCTGAGGCGGATGCCTGGCGCAGCGCGATGGACAGCGCGTGGCCCTGGCTCGCCATCGCCGGGCTCGGCGCACTGCATGGGCTGAACCCGGTCAGCGGCTGGCCCTGGGCCGCCGCCTGCGGCTGGCGCTTCGGCGGCAGGGCAGCGGTGCTGCGCGCGATGCGGCCGCTGGCCATCGGACACCTGGTGTCGGTGGCGCTGGTGGCCGCCGCGGTTGCCTTGGGCCTGGGCCTGCCGCGTGAGTTGCTGCAATGGCTGGCCTGCGGGATGCTCCTCGGCGTGGTGTTTCTTCATTTCGCTGGCCGCCGCATCGGCCGTGCGCCCGCGGGCGGTGTCGCGCTGGGACTGTGGTCCTTCATTGTCGCCACCGCGCACGGCGCGGGGCTGATGCTGGTGCCAGCGCTGGCACCGCTGTGCCTGAGTGGTGTGCCGGGCCGCGAGATCACCGCGTCGGGTTCGCTGCTGTGGGCGCTGGCCGCGGTCGGGGTGCACGTGGGGGCGATGCTGGCGGTGGCCGGAGCCGTTGCAGGCTGTGCATACCGGCTGTCTTACCAAGTGGAGAAGTGGCGTTCTGCGGCGCAGTTGCCATGCCGCATCAGAGCCAGCGGGCACGGGCGTGGGAGGAATCATGGGGCGGGCCAGACTCGCGGATGAGGCGTTTTCCGTCTTCGACGGCGGAACGGCTTTCCTGCTCGTTGAGCATGTGGCGCAGCAAAGGTCACCGCATTGACCAAATCGATTGCATCCATACAATGTATGTACGTATGCGATTCGAGTGGGATCCTTCCAAGTCCGCAGCGAACCTGCGCAAGCATCAGGTCTCCTTCGAGGAAGCCAGGACAGTCTTCTTCGATGACTTCGCAGTCCAGTTCTTCGACGAGGGGCATTCCTTCGATGAAGAAGGATTCATCATGCTCGGCATGAGCTCGAACGCCAAGCTGCTGGTCGTTTGTCATTGCGAGCGCGCCGAAGGCGAGGTCATCCGCATCATTTCGGCGCGGAAGGCTACCCGGGGCGAAGCTGCGTTTTATCGAGGTGGCTGAAATGAAAGCTGAATACGACTTCTCGAAGATGAAGTCCCGCAAGAACCCGTACGCGTCGAAGCTGAAGAGGCCGGTCACGATGCGGATTTCCGAAGACGTCGTGGACTACTTCAAGGGCATGGCCGAAGAGGCTGGTGTCCCGTACCAGAGCCTCATCAACCTGTACTTGCGCGACTGTCTGGCTCAGAACAGGCGGGTTCAAATCAAGTGGCCGAGCGCTGTCAACTCATAGGCCCATCGGGCCGCGCCGCGCTTCTCGCCTGTGTACTGGGTCTGCCCTTCGGCGCCGCCCAGGCCGAATCGTTGCGCTGCGCGGGCGGCATCGTCGCAGAAGGCGACTCGCGCCTCAGCCTCGTCTACAAGTGCGGGCAGCCGAATCTCGCGGACAGCTTCTGCGCGCCGGTGTTCTACGGGCTCTGGCCGAACCCGGTGCCGGACCCGTGGGCCAACGCGGTGGTGCCTTGCCAGCTGACCGAGCAGTGGTTGTACGAGCGGGGCCAGGGCAACCTGGTCGCCACGGTGACCTTGCGTGCGGGCAAGGTCCGGTCCATCACGTACGGGCGCACACCCCAGTAGCGAGGTTCAGTTCGGCAACATGAAGCCGGCGAAGAAGGCCGCCAATTCCTGGTGCGCGTTTAGCGGCAGCACATGTGCGACGTACTGGTCGGGCCGCACCACCACCAGCGCACCCTGTGTGCGGTTGACGCCGCGCAGATCGAAGATGTCTGCCTCGCTCTTCGAGTCGGGGCAGAACACCTTCTCGTAGTCGATCAAACCGTAGCGCCCCTTGTGCGGCCGCAGCAGCGCGGGCAGCGTCTCGAAGCTCAGCTCGCGGTGACCTTGCTGGAAGATGGCGCGCACATCGAACAACGCGTCGATGTCCTGCCCCGCTCGCGCGTAGCGGCGCACCGGTGAGTCCGGCACCTGATCCAGATACGCACACAGCGCGCGCAGGCTGGCATCGTCGGCGCCCGCGAAGGCATACAGCCGCCAGCGGCCGTCGGCCTTGCCGGCATGGCCCAGCTGCAGCGGCTTGGCATCGGTGATGCGCAGTACCGGCGCGGAATGAAAGCGCGTGCCGATGACGAAACCCGTGGCCAGATGCTGGTGCGTGCCTTCGCCGCAGATGATCGACGGCCGGTAGTGCGTGCCCATGCCGGCGGTGAAGCGGCCGTGCCGCTCGAAGTACTTCTGGAACTCCTTCGGGTCCACGCCTTCGCTGACACCGCTGGAGCTCGGCCGGTCGCTGAACATCTGGGCCCACTCGCGGTCGAAGTCGATCAGCTCCTGCGCCGCCGGCTGGCGTTCGGCGGAATAGGTGTGCAGCAGCTCCGGGGTGCATTGCCCGCGCAGTACTGCGGCCAGCTTCCAGCCCAGGTTGAAGCTGTCCTGCATCGAGAAGTTCATGCCCTGGCCAGCCTTGGGGCTGTGCGTGTGGCAGGCATCGCCGGCGATGAACACGCGCGGCAGCGCCGAGCCCAGCTGTGGGCCGGGCACGTCGTCGTACTTGTCGCAGATGCGCTGGCCGATCTCGTACACCGACCACCAGGGCACTTCCTTCACGTCCAGTGTGTAGGGATGCAGGATGCGCTGCGCCGCGGCGATCAGCTTGTCCGAGTTGATGTGACGGCTGGCGACACGCTCCTGCTCGCCCAGCTTGTCCATCTCCACGTACAGCCGCACCAGGTAGCCGCCTTCGCGCGGAATCACCAGCAGGTTGCCGTGCTCCGACTGCACCGCCACCTTGTAGCGGATGTCCGGAAAGTCGGTCACCGCCAGCAGGTCCATCACGCCCCAGGCCTGGTTGGCCGAATCGCCCACCAGCTGCCGGCCGATGGCCGGGCGCACCACACTGCGCGCGCCGTCGCAGCCGACCACGTAACGTGCGCGCACGGTCTCCACCTGGCCGGCGTGGGCACCGTCGCTGCGCTCCAGGCGCACGCTCACCGGGTAGTCCGTGGCCGTGCGGTCCACTGCCACGTCGAGCACGCGGCGCGCAGTAGTGGGGCTGCAGCCGGCTCGGCGAATTCCTCATCAGCTCCAGGTAGAAGTCATGTACCCGCGCCTGGTTCAGCACCACATGCGGGAACTCCGACAAGCCGTCTTCCACGTCCTGCACGCGGCCGTGGCGCACGATGTGCTGCGGTTGTTTTTCGTCGGGCTTCCAGAAGGTCACCTCGTTGATCCAGCAGGCCTCCTTCATCACCCGCTCGCAGAAGTTGAAGGCCTCGAACATCTCCATCGTGCGGCAGGCGATGCCATCGGCCTGACCCAGCTGCAGCGGGCCGTCCTTCTGCTCGACGATGCAGGTGTGGATGTCGGCAAAGGCCGCCAGCTGCGCGGCCAGCGTCAGCCCGGCGGGGCCGCAGCCGACGATGAGCACGTCCACCTGCGCCGGTGCGGCGTCGGTGTGCGGGGCAGCCAGCGCGCAGGCGTCGGCCACATGGGGGTCACCGGGCTTGAAGCCGTCCAGATGGAATTGCATGGTGGGCCTTTCTCGGGGCTGAGCGCATGTCCGTTGATCGCTGGCGCGATTGTCGGCACAAACCGATCCAGTGCCGAGACGTAGACTTGCAACGCACAGAACCGGGGAGCACGCGACATGACACTGGCGATGGGTTGGGACGAATGGGCCAGGCACGATGCCGTGGCGCTGGCCGAGTGCGTGCGCCGAGGTGAGCTGAGCGCGGCCGAGCTGGCGCAGCAGGCCGCGGCCGGCGTCGCCAAGATCAACCCGCTGCTCAGCGCCGTGGTCGAGCTCTTCGACGACGCCATCGCCGAGCCGTTCAAGGCGAGCGCCCATGCGGAGGGTTTCTTCGCCGGCGTGCCCTTCCTGATGAAGGACCTGGGCCCGACGCTGCAGGGCCGGCTGCAGGAGATGGGCTCGCTCTTCATGCGCGGCAACCGCGCGGCGGAGGACAGCTTCCTCACCGGCCGCATGCGCCAGGCGGGGCTGAACCTGATCGGGCGCACCACGACGCCGGAGTTCGGCGTGTGCTCGTCGGCGGAGAACCCCGCCGTCTATGTCACGCGCAACCCCTGGGACCGGGACTACACCACGCTGGGCTCGTCGGCCGGCACCGCGGCGGTGGTGGCCGCCGGCGTGCTGCCGATGTCGCATGCCACCGACGGTGGCGGCTCGATCCGCATCCCTGCGGGCGCCAACGGCAACATCGGCCTGAAGCCCTCGCGCGGCGTGTTCTCCATCGCGCCGAAGCTGTCCGACCTGTCGGGGCTGGTCTCGTCGCAGGGTTGCCAGAGCCGCACGGTGCGCGACACGGCCGCCTTCTTCGACCATTGCCGCGGCGGCGCGCCGGGCGAGTTCATGCCTTACTGGACGCCGCCCGAACCCTATCTGCAGCTGATCCAGCGCGACCCGGCGCCGCTGCGCATCGCGCTGTCGCACGAGTGGGGCGACTACCGCGCCACACCGCACTACGTCGCCGAACTGGAGCGTGCGGGCCGCTTTCTCGAAGGCCTGGGCCACCACGTCGAGTGGGCGTTGCCCGACGTCGACTACCGCGCCGCCTTCGCCGCGCAGACCACCTGCTACATCAGCAACTTCGCGCAGACCATCTCCAACCTGCTGGCGCCCAAGGGACTGGATCGTCCGCCGGCCGAGCTGATCGAGCCGATCAACATCCGCATCTGGGAGGCCGGCCGGCGCACCAGCTTCACCGAGCGGGCGCAGATGCAGGCGGTGTTCAACACCACCGCGCGCGGCTTCGGCGCGTTCTTCGAGTCGTGGGACATCATCCTGACGCCGATCACGGCGCTGCCCACGCCGCGCATCGGCACCACGGAGTACCTGACGCTCAGCGACAACCCGTCGGTGCTCGACTGGTTCGAGAATCTGTGGCGCAACTTCGCCTACACGCCGCTGACCAACCTGTGCGGCATTCCGGGCATCTCGCTGCCGATGGGCACGCAGGAGTCCGGGCTGCCGCTGGGCATCCAGGCGCAGGCCGGGCAGGCCAACGACGGGCTGCTGCTGCAGCTGGCGGCGCAGATCGAGCGTGCGCTCGATGGCCGATGGAATGCCGGCCGCGTCCCGGCCACGCATGTGACGCGGGTCTAGGGCGGGCGGACGATCCGGGCGCCGCCGTCACCGCATGTCAGGCGCCGCGTCCTCCGCATCGGCATTGCCCAGCTGGCTGGCACTGGAGCGGCTGACGCCCTTCGACGCCTACGCGCAGGCGATGGGCACGGTGATGCTGGTCATCGCGCTGCTGCAGTGGCTGTGTTCGTTCCATACCGACACCCGTGCCCTGCGCATCTTTGCGCTGCTGTACCTGTTGACCGGATTTCGGCTGGTTGTTCGCGCATCCGCGCGCGCACGGCGGCCCCACCGATGTACCGCTGATTTCGGCCCTGGTCGCGGTCGGATTGCTGGGCATGAATGTGTGGGGGCTGTACGAGTTCCTCGGCCTCGCACGGCGTCGCGCCTGGGCGCTGGTGGCGGGCACGGCAGCGGTGGGTGCGGGCCTGGCGCTGTGGCTGCACTTCGTGCCCACTTCGGCGCTGTCGGTGTACGGCACGATGGCCGGCGCCTTTGCCTACTGCGCCTGGCTGGCGGTGCGCGCCGCACGCCACGAGGGCAATGTCGGCCACCTCTACGTGGCTGCGGCGTTCGCTACCTACCCGCTGCTGTTTGCGCTGTACGTCGCGCTGCCTGGGTGGATGGCTGGTTTCGACATGGGGTATTACGCAGCGCTGCCGGGCATGATCGTCGGCATCATGATCCTGGCTGTGAGCCTGATCCGCGCGCGCCAGCGCACCGAAACCGAGCTCGCGCACCGCGTCGCCGCCGAGGACTCGCTGCGCCAGTTGAACAGCACGCTGGAGGAGCGCGTGGCCGCGCGCACGCGCGAGCTGCACGACCTGGTGGCCGGGCTGGAATCCTTCAACCGCAACGTCTCGCACGACCTGCGCGACCCGCTGGCCGGGCTGAGCGGCCTGGCGCAGCTGGGCACGATCGCGCTGGATCGTGGCGACGCGAGCAAGGCGCGCAGCCACCTGGCGTTGATCCAGGCCCAGGCCACGCAGATGACCGGCCTGGTGCATGACCTGCTGCAGCTGTCGCAGGCCAGCGACGTGCCGCTGCAGCGTGCGCGGCACGAGCTGCAGCATTGTGTGGAGCAGGCCCTGCAGCAGTTGCGACTGCAGCCGCCGATGGCCGAGGCGCTGCAGCGCGTGCGGCTCGAGCTGAATCCGCTGCCCGCCTGCTCGGTCGACGCCGACCTGATGCGCCAGGTCTTCGTCAACCTGATCGGCAATGCGCTGAAGTTCAGCGCGGTGCGCGGCACCGACGCGCAGGTCTCGGTCGGCATGTGCGCGACGGCGCACGGGCCAGCGGTGTACATCGAAGACAACGGCCTGGGCCTGCCGGCGGGGCGTGAAGACGATATGTTCAAGCCCTTCGTGAGGCTGCATGCCGAGCAGGTGCCGGGCAGCGGTGTCGGCCTGACCATCGTGCGCCGCATCGTCGAGGCGCACGGCGGGCGCATCTGGGCAGAGCGTGTCGAACGTGGCGGCGCGCGCTTCGTGTTCACGCTCGATGGACTGTCGAGCCCCGCCTGATGATTGCGCTGGCCGCGGTGAGCGCGTCGAACAGCGCATACCGCGGTTGAGTCATCGTTACCTCTGGGCCGGCGGCGCGTGTGCGAATCGGCGCTCGCTCAGCCCGCCAGCGCCTCGTCCAGCACTTCCACCCAGTGGCGCACTGGCGTGGTGGTGCCGCTTTGCAGGTGCTGGATGCAGCCGATGTTGGCCGAGACGATGGCCTGCGGCAGCAGTGGTTCGAGGTTCGCCAGTTTGCGGTCGCGCAATTGCGTGGCCAGCACGGGTTGCAGCACGCTGTAGGTGCCGGCCGAGCCGCAGCACAGGTGGCTTTCGTTGCCGGCCAGGCTGACTTCGAAGCCCAGTGCGTTGAGGTGTGTCTCCACGCCACCGCGCAATTGCTGACCATGCTGCAAGGTGCAAGGAGGATGAAAGGCCAGGCGCCTGGTCTTCGGCGCGCGCAGTTTCTTCTTCAGCGGTTCCACCAGATCGGGCAGCAGCTCGCTGAGGTCGCGCGTCAGCGCGCTGACGCGTGCCGCGCGCTCGGCATACTCGGCATCGTGTGCCAGCGCATGGCCGTAGTCCTTGACGGTGACGCCACAGCCCGAGGCGTTCATGACGATGGCCTCGACCTTGCCTGCCGAGGTCAGCCCTTCGACCAGCGGCCACCAGGCGTCGATGTTGCGGCGCATGTCGGCCAGGCCGCCTTCAAGGTCGCTCAGGTGTGTGCGGATGGCGCCGCAGCAGCCGGCGTCGTCGGCCACCAGCGTCTGCACGCCGGCGGCGTCGAGCACGCGCGCCGTGGCGCTGTTGATGTTGGGCATCATCGCCGGCTGCACGCAGCCCATCAGCAGCAGCACCTTGCGCGGATGTTCGCGCGTCGGCCACAGCTTGCTGCGCGCGCCAGCCGGCGCCGGCACCTTGTGCTTCATGGACGCCGGCAGCAGCGGGCCGCACCATCTGCCCCATCTTCATCGCCGGTGCAAACAGCGGCGAGGTCAGCCCTTCCTTGAGCAGCCAGCGCACGGCCTTCTCGCCCTTCGGCCGCTCGACGCGCTCTTCCACCAGCTTTCGTCCGATGTCCACCAGGTGGCCGTATTCCACGCCCGAAGGGCAGGTGCTTTCGCAGTTGCGGCAGGTCAGGCAGCGGTCCAGGTGCAACTGCGTGCTGCGCGTGACTTCGGCGCCTTCGAGCAACTGCTTCATCAGGTAGATGCGCCCGCGCGGGCCGTCCAGCTCGTCGCCCAGCAGCTGGTAGGTCGGGCAGGTGGCGGTGCAGAAGCCGCAGTGCACGCACTTGCGCAGGATGGCCTCGGCCGCTTCGCCGTCGCGTGTGCCTTTGAATTCGGGCGAGAGATTGGTTTGCATCGAGCTTCAGTTCAGGGTGTAGCTCAGCACCCAGTAGTGCGTTTGGTCGATCCACTCGATGTCGCGCGCTGCCGCGCCGAGTAGGGCATACGCTTCTTCGCGCGTGGGGAAGTTCTTCAGCACCTCATGCACCGAGCCATCGTCGAGCGTGCGTTGCTGGTAGCTGTTGCCAGCGGCATCGCGGCGCGAGATCGGCGTGCTGCTGCCTGGCACGTAGGCGTTGTCCAGGAAGACCACGCGTGCGCCGCTGGCCAGCCTTGAATGCAGCAAGGCCAGCCACTCGGGCAGGCGTGCCAGCGGCACATGGCTCCACCAGCAGCCGGCAAAGGCGCCGCTGAAGCCTGCACGCCCCAGACCGTCGAGCGCGTAGGCATCGACCTCGGCGAAGCGCACGCATGCGGGCAGTGTCTTGGTGCGCGCCAGCGCCATGGTTTCGGGGTTCAGGTCGGTGGCCAGCCAGGATGCGGCGTCGCGCGCGCCGAAGGGCGTCCACCAACCGGTGCCGCAGGCGATCTCCAGCACGTCGCGGCCGGCAAAGGGTCCGGGCAACCAGGCCTCCATCGCGCGCAGATCGGCCTGGCGCTCGGGCTTGAAGTACACACGCTCGTAATACGCGGCGCGGCGCGCGTAGTACTCGCGCATGCTTTCGACGCTGGCGACGGGTGCGTCGCTCATGGACACAGCCCGGGATAGAGCCGGCCGGGGTTGAACACGCGGTCCGGGTCGAAGGCACGCTTCAGTTCACGATGAATGCGGTCCAGCGGGCTTTTCAAGGGCGCGAACACACCTGCGCTGCGGTCGTGGCCCATGAACAAGGTGGCATGGCCGCCGGCGGAGGTCGCGGCATCGCGCACCTGTGCGGCCGGCACGTCGCTGCAAAGCCAGCGTTGCGCGCCGCCCCATTCCACCAGCGTGTCGCCGGTCAGCGGCAACGGCGCAGCGGTCTGTGGCAGGGACAGCCGCCACAGCGTGGCGCCGCCATCGAGCGCGCGACGCGCGTTGACGAAGTACTCGTCCTCGTGGTCACGCAGCCCGGTCCAGAAGCCGGCGGCGAGCTCGGGCGCGACCGCGTCGCCGCCGAGCTTCTGCGCCGCGCTGCGCACGGCCGCGGTAGCGCCCGCAAGACGCAGCACCAGCATGCCCTCCCACCAGGCGCTGGCGTGCAGTGGCAGTGGCTGGCCCGCCCATTCGTTCAACGCTTGCAGTGCGCGGGTCTGGTCCATCTCGAAGCGCAGCGTGGCCGTGGCCGCCGGCACGGGCAACACCTTCAGCGAAACCTCGCAGATCGCGCCGAGCACGCCCATCGATCCTGCCAGCAGGCGCGACACGTCGTAGCCGGCGACGTTCTTCATCACCTGCCCGCCGAAGCTCAGCACCTCGCCCTTGCCGTTGAGCAACGTGGCACCCAGCACGTGGTCGCGCACGGCGCCCATGGCGGCGCGCGAGGGCCCGCTCAGCCCGGCAGCGACCATGCCGCCCACGGTGCCGCCATGCGGCGCCGTGTCTCCAGCAATGCCGCCATGCGGCGCCGTGTTCCCAGCAATGCCGCCGTGCGGCGCCGTGTCCGCGGCATTGCCGCCAGCGCCGAAGCGCGGCGGCTCGAAGGCCAGGCACTGGCCCTTGTCGGCAAGCACGGCTTCCAGTTCGGCCAGCGGCGTGCCGGCGCGCACGGTCACCACCAGTTCGGTCGGCTCGTAGCTGCTGATGCCGGCCAGCGAGCGCATGTCCAGCGGTTCGCCCTGCGGCGTTTCGCCATAGAAGGATTTGGTGTCGCCGCCGCGCAGGCACAGGCTGCGGCGCGAGGCACGTGCGTCCTGCACACGCTCGACCAGCGCCTGCAGCGCGGCATCGTGTTCCACGGCGAGCGCTTCGATCATCTAGAAGCGCGGCAGCTCGGGGAAGGGCAGCAAACCCTTCTTGACATGCATCCGGCCGTATTCGGCGCAGCGCGACAGCAGCGGGATCACCTTGCCCGGATTGAGCAGTTCGCCCGGGTCGAAGGCGCGCTTCACCGCGAACATCTGTTCGCGCTCCTCGGGCGAGAACTGCACGCACATCGAGCTGAGTTTTTCCACGCCCACGCCATGCTCGCCGGTGACGGTGCCGCCCATGGCGACGCTGGTCTCCAGGATGTCGGCACCGAAGAGCTCGCAGCGGTGCAGCTGGTCCGGGTCGTTGGCGTCGTACAGGATCAGCGGGTGCAGGTTGCCGTCGCCGGCATGGAACACATTCGCGCAGCGCAGGCCGTACTTGCCTTCCATCGCCTGAATGGCCAGCAGCATGTCGGCCAGGCGCTTGCGCGGAATGGTCGAGTCCATGCACATGTAGTCGGGGCTGATGCGGCCCGACGCCGGGAAGGCGTTCTTGCGCCCGCTCCAGAACTTCAGGCGCTGGGCTTCATCCTTGCTGACCTCCATGCGCGCGGCGCCGCTGCCCGACAGCACCTCGAGCATGCGGCCGATCTCCTCGTCCACTTCTTCCGGTGTGCCGTCGCTTTCGCACAGCAGGATGGCTTCGGCGTTGAGGTCGTAGCCGGCGTGCACGAAGTCCTCGACCGCCGCGGTCATCGGCTTGTCCAGCATCTCCAGCCCGGCCGGGATGATGCCCGCAGCGATGATCTGCGCCACTGCGTCGCCAGCCTTGCGGATGTCGTCGAAGCTGGCCATGATGCAGCGCGCCGTCTGCGGCTTGGGGATCAGCTTGACCGTGACTTCGGTGATCACCGCGAGCATGCCTTCGCTGCCGATGATCACCGTCAGCAGATCCAGCCCGGCGGCGTCCAGCGCCGCGGAGCCAAACTCCACCGCCTCGCCTTCCATCGTGAAGCCGCGCACGCGCAGCACGTTGTGCAGGGTCAAGCCGTACTTCAGGCAATGCACGCCACCGGAGTTTTCGGCCACGTTGCCGCCGATGCTGCAGGCGATCTGGCTGCTCGGGTCGGGCGCGTAATACAGGCCCAGCGGCGATGCCGCCTCGCTGATGGCCAGGTTGCGCACGCCGCATTGCACGGTCGCCGTGCGCGCCAGCTTGTCGAGTTGGATGATCTTGTTGAACTTGGCCAGCGACAAGGTCACGCCCAGCCGGTGCGGCAAGGCACCGCCCGACAGGCCGGTGCCCGAGCCGCGCGCCACCACTGGCACCTTCAGCACATGACAGCAGCGCAATACCGCGGCCACCTGCGCGTCGTTCTCGGGCAGCGCCACCAGCAGCGGCTGTTCGCGGTAGGCCGTCAAGCCGTCACATTCGTAGGGCACCGTGTCTTCGCTGCGCCACAGCAGCGCGTGTGCCGGCAGCAGCGGTTGCAGCGCCGCCAGCACCTGGGCCTGGCGCTCGGCGCGCTGCGCCAGCTCGGCGCCAAGCGCGGTGGGCAGCGGTGCGTTCACGAACAGGTCCTGGCGCGGTGCGCGATGAAGGTCATCAGACGGACTTTAGCGTGCCCTGTGATGGGGCCCAGCCCGCGTCTGGACAAGCCCTCATTCGTTACGGAACACCGTGAGCACGCCGGTGTAGCCGTAGAGGTGGTGGCGCGCGATCTCGCCGCCGGCAAAAAAGCCCACCAGCGGGACATCGCCGAGCGCGTGGCGCACGATCTGCAACTCGGCCGACGCGCCGCCGAAGTGCGGCCCGCCGCGGCCCGAGCAGCTGATGTAGATGGCCCCGGCGATGCGCTGCGTGGCCGCGGGCGGCAGCGCCGCGGCCGAGGATGCGCGCTGCAATGTGTCCACCGGCGTGGCCAGGTCCTGCTGTTGTGGCTCGAGTTCGTCACGGATCTCGCTGCAGATGCGCACCAGGTCGCGCCGCGCGGCCTGCACGTCACGGCCGCAGAAGGCCAGGCGCATGCCCACGCTCACGCTGTCGGCCAGCGCCACGGCCTCGCGACCCGGGTCCACGCCGACGAGGTGGCGCACGCGCGTGTCGGCACCGAACATCGCGCCGCGCGCGAGCATCGCCTCGGTCGGGTCGGTCAAGCCGGCCAGCGTGGCGCGCAGCTTGGGCACCAGCGTGCGCGGTGCGTCGAGCGTCGCGCCCAGGTCGCGCAGCAGGCAGCGCAGCGCCGGCTCGCCGTCCAGCGCGAGCACGACATTGCGATCGGCGGCGGTGATGTGGCGCACCGGGCCGATCGGCTGGCAGCCCTGCGTCACACGCGACAGCAGCGCCACGTCCTGCGTGAAGGCCACGCCCGACAGCCCACCCTGCCACACGCCGTCGGCGATGTGGTGCATGCCGTTGCGCGACGCTGCCAGGCCGCCGAACAGATATCCGGAGCTGGTGCGCTGACTCATGTCGCGCAGCAGCTCGGCCATGTCGGGCGTCTGTGGGTCGGCATGCACCAGCGCACTGAAGGCATCGATGCGTGACAGCGGTTGCGCGCCGGAGAACACCTCGAATTGCTCGCGCGGCAATGCCGCCAGCATCAGTGCCAGGGCCGGCTGATCGAAGTACTCCACACCACTGACGCACACGCCCACGCCGACGCAGCCGACCCAGGCGACACCGGGCCAACGCTGCTGCAGCGCGGCCAGCAGCGCGTCGGCATGCGCCGCGTAGTGGTCGGTGAAATAGACGAAGCCGAGGCTGGGCGCGCTGCGCTGCTGCGAACACTGCGCATCGATCTGTGTGGCCGCCGCCGACAGCGCCGATCGCCAGTCCGTGTGGGCGGCATGCCCGACAGCGAAGGGCGGCATGGCGTGCACGCTGCGTCGTCGCCCGATCAGGGGCGCTTGCGCGCGGGCTTGGCGCTGGGCTTCGCGCTTGCAGTCTTGGCAGGCACGACCTTGGACTTGGCGGCGGGCGTCTGTGGCGCGCTGGCGCCGCCGGCGGCCTTGGCCGCGGCCAGGGTGTGGGTGGCCGCGGCGCGGCTGTCCTGCATGGCCTTGGTGGCCAGTTCGGTGAACTGTTGTGTCAACGCGCCCCACCACAGCATCGGGTCCACCGCCCCGGCCTTGGCTGGGGCGGCGGCGGCAGGCTTCGATGCGGCCGCCTCGCCGGCCGCGGGCAGCGGCGCGATGGCGGGCTTGGACGGCGCCGGTGCGATGGCCGGCGCCTCGGCAGCGGCCACCAGGGTCGGCAGCGTCAGGGCGTTGCGCAGGTCGGCCATCGGAAGGTTCATCGTCTGCAGCGTGGACAGTGTCATGCGCTGCACTTCCAGCGCCTGGATCGTCACGCCGATCATTCGCGAGTTCTGCTCCAGCCAGAACTGCACGGTCTTGAGCTCGCCGATGCGTTTTTCGAGTTCTTCAGGGTTCAGCGTCGGTGCGATCCATTGGCCCATGGCCGGCGCGGCCTGGCCGGCACCTTGCATCAACCCTTGCAGGAAGTCGAAACCGGGAACCATTTTCGTGAAAGCGCTGGTGTCGATCATGGCGGCCTTTCGATGATGTCAACGCGACTGGAGCATTGTGCGCCCGCGCCGCGTGCATACGCATCGGAAAGAATCAGCGCTGGCCCTGGCTCAGGTCGATGCTGAGCACGCCGTCGGACTGGCGCCAGTGCAGCTTGCCCAGCACATCCATGCCCAGCAGCGGCGCGGCCAATGCGGGCAGCGCGACGATGCGCAGCCGCTCCACGCGCACGCCGCCCTGCAGCACCAGGTCGGCGCGCACGACCTGGCCGTCGACCGCGCCGCCGGCCGTTTGCGAGCGCACGCGCCCTTCGGTGGGCAAGTTCAGGTCGCGCGCCAGGGACATCGGCAGGGCGCTGCTCGTCGCGCCGGTGTCGATGAGGAAGTCCACCGCATGTCCGTTCACCGTGGCCGGCCAGTGGTAGTGGCCATCTGCCGCGCGCCGGATCTGCACCGTGTCCCCGCTCGCCTCGAAGCGTGTGCCTTGCTGCTGCGACAGGAAGGCCTGCACGCCCAGGAACACGGCCACGCCGACGAGCAGCCATACCGTGACCACTTTCAGGCCCCGCGGCAACTCGTTCATTTCTGCAGCTCGTTCATTGCAGAAGCTCGTTCATCGGTGCATCAGGCGGCCTGCATCACGCGCTGCTCGATCGCGCCGAACACGCTCAAACCGTCCGTGTCGGTGGCCTCGATGCGCAGCGTGTCACCGAAGGCCATGAACTCGGTGACCGGCAAGCCGTTGTCGAGGCTTTCGCGCGCGCGCCTTTCGGCGATGCAGGCGTCGCCGTGTGCCGCGTCCTGCTGGCTCAGCGCGCCACTGCCGATGATGCTGCCGGCACGCACATTGCGCGTGCGCGCCAGGTGCGCGATGAGCTGACCGAAATGCGGAGCCATCTCGGCGCCGGCATCGATCTGACCGACTTCCTTGCCGTTGCACACGATGCCAACGCGCAGATGCACTCGCCCACCGCGCCATGCCGTGCCCAGTTCATCGGGGGTCACCGCCACGGGGCCGAAGGCGGGCGCAGTCTTGCTCTGCACCAAACCGGATCCCCTGGTCATCTCCTCGGACATCAGGTGGCGCAGGCTCCAGCCGTTGGCCAGCATCAGCAGCCGCACGCTGTCCAGCGCGGCATCGGCGCCGGTGCCCATGGCCACGTCGCCGGTGACCACCGCCAGAGCCGCCTGGAAATCGATGCCCCAGGCCGCGTCGGCAAAGCGCGCGTCGTCGCGCGGACCCAGCAATTCGTCGCCGCTTCCCTGAACCATCAGCGGCTCGTCCGCAAAGTGCGCCGGTGCCGCGCCGCCGCGCGCACGGGCGAGCAGTTCGACGTGGCTGAGGTAAGCCGAGCCTTCGGCCCACTGATAGGCGCGCGGCAGCGGCGCCATGCATTGCCGCGCATCGAACGCAAATGCGTGCCGCGCCTTGCCCTGGTTGAGTGTGAGGTACAGATCCTCCAGCTGCGGCGAGACGAAGTTCCAGTCGTCCAGCAACTGCTGCATGCGGCTGGCGATGCCGGTGGCGAAGTGGGCGCTGTGCAGGTCGCGCGACACAACGAGAAGTTGTCCATCGCGCGAGCCGTCCTTGTAGGTGGCGAGTTTCATGAATGATCCGTGTTGGTGGCACCATTGTCCGATGCGTTCCCTGCCCGCCCCGCTTGTGCCTGCTGCGACCGCCGCTGCCTGGCCGCGGCATCGCCGGCTGTTGCCCCGGTTGTTGCGCTGGGCGATGTTGCTGCTGGCCGTGCTGCTGCTGCATGGCATGGTGTTCGTCGCGGTGCGGCCCGGTGGCGACCGCGGCGCGGGTGCGGCGCAGCCACAGCGACCGCCCGCGATCACGCTGCTGACGCTGGCACCACGCGCCCCGTCCCCAGTGCAGGCCGAATTGCCAGCGCCGACATCGGCCGAGCGAGCCATCGACCGCCCAGCCGACCCAAGCGTCGCGAAGAGTGCCCCGAGCCAGCAGCTTGCCGTGGCCACGCCCAATGTCGCACGCGATGCCGCGCAGCCACCGCAGGCCGGCTCGGCGAGCGAAGCCGCGGCCCTGCGGATCGTGGCCACCGCGACGCAGGCCGCGCCCGAGCCGCCGCCATCCGCAGCCGAACTTGTGGTGCCGGTGTACGTCACACGGCTGCCGGCATCGGCCGATCTGCACTACCAGTTGCAACGCGGCGCCGTCGTCGGCAGCGGCCAGTTGCTGTGGCAACGTCGCGGCGAAGCTTACGAGTTGAGTTTGCAAGGCGAACTTCAAGGCATGCCGGTGCTCGGCTCGGTGAGCCGCGGCGTGATCGATGTCGATGGTGTGGCGCCAGTGCGCCTGGCCGACCGGCGCCGCTCGCGCGAACTGCGCGCCGCCAACTTTCAGCGTGACACCCATCGCATCACCTTCTCCGGCCCGCAGACCGAGTACCCGCTGGTGGCCGGCGCGCAGGACCGGTTGAGCTGGATGATCCAGCTGCCGGCCATCCTCGAAGCCGATGCGGCGTTGACGCAGATGGGCGCGCGCGTCACGCTATTTGTCGTCGGCACGCGCGGCGACGCCGAGGCCTGGCACTTCGAGGTGCAGGGCCACGAGGCGCTCGAGCTGCCGGCCGGCGCGGTCGCAAGCACGGTGCGCCTGCTGCGTGAGCCTCGACGGCCCTACGACACGCGTGTCGAGGTCTGGCTCGACCCTGCGCGCCAGCACCTGCCGGTGCGTGCCGTGGTGACCACCGTGCCGGGTGGTCAGCCGCTGGAAATGAACTTGTCCCAGGTGATCCAGGCGGGCCTTTGAGGGTGAGGGCTTGCGCCGCCGCCTTTGCGCTCTCATCGCGACGCTGACCGGGCTTGAAAAGCGTGCGCCCGCACCCACATGCTGCATCAGGAGGCCCAGCCATGCAGATGCTCTACAACTCGGACAGTTTTGCGGTGCTGCAGATCGAGTTCGGCGTGCCGGGCGAAGACACGGCCACACCCAGTCGTGGCGGCTTCGAGATCGTCGACAAGTCCGCGCGCAAGGGCATCTTCATCGAGGGCGCGGTCGCGCAGAGCTTCCAGGACGGCGTCAAGGCCTTGATCGAATCGGGCCCCAGCGAAGAGGCGCTGGACGACTACATCGCCGCCTACACCACGCTGGCGCAGCAGCCCGTGCACCTTCACTGAGCTGCACCGCGGGGCCTGAGGCCCCGCCGCCCTGCCGGGGCAGGGGTCTTGCGGCGGGCTACACACTGCGCCAAGATGCCGCCATTCGCGGATCACGGTGGGGGTGTCATGGCCAAGGGCCACAGCGAAGTGCGCGTCGTGTTGTCGCCCGGCCTGGCCGAGGCACCGGTACTCGACCGCCTGTGCACGCACTTCGTGCTCACGCTCACGCTGCGCCAGGCCGGCCGCTTCAACCTGCGGCGCGATTGCAACAGTCTGCTCGCACTCACCGCGCGCCATCTGGTGTGGCCGCCGGCGGTGCTGCTGCGCCTGCGCGCCTTCCTGCGCTTGCGCTGCAAGGGCAACGAACAATGGCGCGGCCATGAGGCCTTGAGCGACGAGGCCTTCATCACGCGCCACGGTGCCTGGCGCGGCGCGTACGAAGAAGGCACCTTGTTCTTCTACATCGACGAATACGTCAAGGACGCACCGAAGGATCTGCTGGCGGTGCTGGGCGCCAGCTGCGATTGGCTGGAGCGGCGCTTGAAGAAGGAGGCCACGCTCGTCGAGAAGAACATCGACGCACTCGCCGGCCTGCTGCAGCTGAACCCGGCCGAGCGCGCGCTGCTGCTCTACGGCACGCTGGCGCGTTATCAGCGTGACCTGCGCGGCCTGCTGGTCGAGTTCAAGGTCTCCAGCGCGCAGGAGGCCTATGCGGCGATCGCCTCCGTGGCCGGCGTGGATGCGCGCGAGGTGGCCGAGGCCTTGCGCGCCGGCTCGCGGCTGGAGCGTGTGGGCATGGTCGAGAACCTGATCTCCGAGCACAACATCACCGACCTGGCCGACCTGATGAAGGTCAGCGAACAGTTGCCGCCGGTGTTGATGCGCGAGTATCCCGGCCCGAACGACCTGATGGCGGTGTTCACGCGGCCGGCGACGAAGAGCGAGTTGTCTCTTGCCGACTTTGCCTTCGTGGCCGACGACGCGCGCGTGCTCACCGCGCTGCTGCGCAACGCCGTGGCGCGCAAGGAAGCCGGTGTCAACGTGCTGCTCTACGGCCCGCCGGGCACGGGCAAGACCGAGCTGGCCAAGGTGTGCGCGACCGCCGCGGGGCTGGAGTTGTACGAGGTGGAGTACGCCGATCGCGACGGCAATGCGCTGTCCGGGCGCGACCGCTACCGCAGCCTGCAGATCAGCCAGGTGTTTCTGAAGGGCGGGCGCAGCGTGGCGCTGCTCTTCGACGAAGTCGAGGACGTGTTCCCGCCGGTTTCCTCCGAGGCCGCGCAGATCATCGCCCGCCTGGACAGCAGCGATGCGGCGCCCGGCGGCATGAACAGCAGCGTCAGCGGCAAGGCCTGGGTGAACCAGATCCTGGAGACGAACCCGGTGCCGGTGGTGTGGGTCACCAACCGCATCGAGCAGATCGACCCGGCCTTTCGGCGTCGCTTCCAGTACCACCTGTTGCTCAAGTCACCGCCACCCGGCGCGCGCGAAGGACTGGTCGCGCGGGCACTCGCCGGCGCGCCGGTGAGCGACGGTTTTGCCGCCAAGCTGGCCGAGCGGCGTGGCCTGACGCCGGCGCAGATACGCACCGCGGTGCGCTTTGCGCAACTGGCGAACGATGTCGATGGTGCATGGCCGACGGTGCCGCCGCTACGGCTGCCGATGGTCAACGTGAATGCGCGGCACCGCGTCGCGACTTCGAGGCGCTGATCCAGCGGCAGCTGGGCAATGCCGACAAGGCGCTGGGCGGCAGTCGCGAGCGCGGCGCGCGTGTCGTCGTGACGGACTACGACCTGAGCCTGCTGAACGTGGAATCGCGCTTCGAACTGCCGCGCATCGTCGAGGCGCTGAAGCGCCGCGGCCACGGCAGCCTGTGTTTCCACGGCGCGCCGGGCACGGGCAAGACCGCGCTGGCCGAACACATTGCCGCGGCGCTGCAACGCCCGCTGATGATCCGCCAGACCAGCGACATCGCCAGCAAGTACGTCGGCGAGACCGAGCAGAACATGGCGCGCATGTTCGAGGAAGCGCAGGCCGAGGATGCGGTGCTGCTGCTCGACGAAGCCGACAGTTTCCTGCGCAGCCGGCGCATGGCCGAACGCCACTACGAGGTGAGCGAGGTCAACGAGATGCTGCAGGGCATGGAGCGTTTTGCCGGCGTGTTCATCTGCACCACCAATCTGTTCGATGACCTGGACGAGGCAGCGCTGCGCCGCTTCACCTTCAAGCTGCGCTTTCATGTGCTGACGTCTGCACAGCGCGAACGCATGTTCGTGGCCGAGGCGCTGGACGGGCAGGCGCACAAGCTCAGCGACGAGCAGAGTGCCCGACTGGCCGCGCTCGACCAGCTGGTGCCGGGCGACTTCGCGGCGGTGAAGCGCCAGGTCGAGATCCTTGGCGAGGCTTTCGATGCGGACGCGTTCCTGTCGCAGCTGGAAGGCGAACACCGCGTCAAGCCCGAGGTGCGGCAGCGGCGCGGCATCGGTTTCGTGCGGACATAGTGCGCGCTGCCGGCGGCGTGACGCACGCTCCGCCTCACAACGGCCTTGACCGCCTTCATACAATGCCCGCATGAGCTACCAGCCCCCACCCTTCACCCGCGGTGCCGCGCTGCCCGCGCTGCTGCAGCAACGCATCCTCATCATCGACGGCGCCATGGGCACGATGATCCAGCGTTACAAGTTGGGCGAGGCCGACTATCGCGGCGAACGCTTCAAGGACCACCCGAAGGACCTGAAGGGCAACAACGAGCTGCTGCAGTTCTCGCGCCCCGACGTCATCCAGCAGATCCATGAGCAGTACCTGGCGGCGGGCGCCGACATCGTCGAGACCAACACCTTCGGCGCGACCAGCGTGGCGCAGGACGACTACGGCCTGGGCGCCTTCGCGCGCGAGATGAACGTGGCCGCGGCACGCCTGGCACGTGCCGCCTGCGACAAGTACAGCACGCCCGACAAGCCACGCTTCGTGGCCGGCGCGCTGGGCCCGACACCGCGCACCGCGAGCATCAGCCCGGATGTCAACGATCCGGCGGCGCGCAACGTCAGCTTCGACCAACTGCGCGAGGCTTATCTCGAACAAGCCAGCGGCCTGCTCGAAGGCGGCTGCGACCTGTTCCTGGTGGAAACCATCTTCGACACGCTCAACGCCAAGGCGGCGCTGTTCGCGCTGGACGAACTGATGGAAAGCACGGGCGAGCGTCTGCCGGTGATCGTGTCCGGTACGGTGACCGACGCGTCGGGGCGCATCCTGTCCGGCCAGACGGTGGGCGCGTTCTGGCACTCGGTGCGCCATGCCAAGCCCTTGGCCATCGGCCTGAATTGCGCGCTTGGCGCGGCGCTGATGCGCCCGTACATCGAGGAACTGGCCAAGGTGGCGGGTGACACCTTCATCAGCTGCTACCCGAACGCAGGTCTGCCCAATCCGATGAGCGAGACTGGCTTCGACGAGACGCCCGATGTCACCGGATCGCTGATGGAAGGCTTCGCCAAGGCCGGTTTCCTCAACATCGCCGGTGGCTGCTGCGGCACCACACCCGAACACATTGCGCAGATCGCCGAGCGGGTGGGCCGCTACAAACCGCGCTGCCGGCACGGCGCGATGTTCAGCGAGCTGGTCACGGCCTGAGCCGCCGCGGAACCGAGCCTGAGCGCGCAGTAGTGCGCACACCGGCGCAGCGCCGGCAATTACAATACGGTTGCCTCCCAAGGAGCGCTGCGACAGCCTGCGGAAAGCCTCTTCCGTCCGGCTGCCAGGCTTGGGCTGGTTTCTCGTCAACCGCGCTCACCCGACCTGTGGCCGCGGTGAGTTCAGCGGCCCATCGATGATGAAGCCGAGCCCATGAACACTGCCACCGAAACCCGCCCCGTCGTGCCTGCGATGAAACTCTCCGGCCTCGAGCCGGTGAGCATCGATGCCAGTTCGCTGTTCGTCAACATCGGCGAGCGCACCAACGTCACCGGCTCGAAGGCCTTCGCCCGCATGATCCTCAACGGCGATTTCGAGCAGGCGCTGGCCGTGGCGCGCCAGCAGGTGGAAAACGGCGCGCAGATCATCGACATCAACATGGACGAGGCCATGCTCGACAGCAAGGCCGCCATGGTTCGCTTCCTGAATCTGATCGCCGGCGAACCCGAGATCGCACGCGTGCCGATCATGATCGACAGCTCGAAGTGGGAGGTGATCGAGGCCGGGCTGAAGTGCATCCAGGGCAAGGGCATCGTCAACTCGATCTCGTTGAAGGAGGGCGAAGCCGCCTTCCGCCACCAGGCCAAGCTGGTGCGCCGCTACGGTGCTGCCGCCGTGGTCATGGCCTTCGACGAGAAGGGCCAGGCCGACACCTACGAGCGCAAGATCCAGATCTGCGAGCGTGCCTACCGCCTGCTGGTCGACGAGATCGGCTTCCCGGCCGAGGACATCATCTTCGACCCGAACATCTTTGCCATCGCCACGGGCATCGAGGAGCACAACAACTACGCGGTCGATTTCATCGAGGCCACGCGCTGGATCAAGCAGCACCTGCCCGGCGCCAAGGTGTCGGGCGGCGTGTCCAACGTGAGCTTCAGCTTCCGCGGCAACGACCCGGTGCGCGAGGCGATCCACACCGTGTTCCTGTACCACGCCATCCAGGCCGGCATGGACATGGGCATCGTCAATGCCGGCATGGTCGGTGTCTACGACGATCTGGAGCCCGCGTTGCGCGAGCGTGTCGAGGACGTGGTGCTGAACCGCCGCGCCGATTCGGGTGAGCGGCTGGTGGAAATCGCCGACAGCGCCAAGGGCGCGGCCAAGGACGACTCGGCGCGCCTGGCCTGGCGCGTGGGCACTGTGCAGGAGCGCCTGAGCCACGCGCTGGTGCACGGCATCACCGACTTCATCGTCGCCGACACCGAAGAATGCTGGGTCGGCGTCCAGGCCAGCGGCGGGCGGCCGCTGCATGTCATCGAAGGCCCGCTGATGGCCGGCATGAACATCGTCGGCGACCTCTTCGGCCAGGGCAAGATGTTCCTGCCGCAGGTGGTGAAGAGCGCGCGCGTCATGAAGCAGGCGGTGGCCCACCTGCTGCCCTACATCGAAGCCGAGAAGAAGGCGCTGGTCGATGCCGGTGGCGAAGCCAAGCCCAAGGGCAAGATCGTCATCGCCACGGTCAAGGGCGACGTGCACGACATCGGCAAGAACATCGTCACCGTCGTGCTCCAGTGCAACAACTTCGAGGTCGTGAACATGGGCGTGATGGTGCCCTGCCAGGACATCCTGGCCAAGGCGCGCGTCGAGGGCGCCGACATCATCGGCTTGAGCGGCCTGATCACGCCCAGCCTGGAAGAGATGCAGCACGTCGCGGCCGAGATGCAGCGCGACGACTATTTCCGCATGAAGAAGATCCCGCTGCTCATCGGCGGGGCCACCACCAGCCGCGTGCACACCGCGGTGAAGATCGCGCACCACTACGAAGGCCCGGTGGTGTATGTGCCGGATGCCTCGCGCAGCGTCAGTGTGTGTTCCGAGCTGCTGTCCGACGACCGCGCCGCGAAATACGTCGCCGAGCTGAACACCGACTACGCCAAGGTGCGCGAGCAGCACGCCAACAAGAAGGTCACACCGCTGGTCACGCTGAGCGCAGCGCGTGCCAACAAGACGCCGATCGACTGGGCCGGCTACGAGCCGCCGAGGCCGAAGTTCATCGGCCGGCGCGAGTTTCGCAACTACGACCTGACTGAGCTGGCGAAGTGCATCGACTGGGGTCCGTTCTTCCAGACCTGGGATCTGGCGGGCCCGTTCCCGCAGATCCTGCGCGACGAGGTGGTGGGTGCCGAGGCCACGCGTGTGCTCAGCGATGGCAAGCGCCTGCTGCATCGCCTGATCGAAGGCCGTTGGCTGCAGGCCAGCGGCGTGCTGGCGCTGCTGCCGGCCAACACGGTGGGCGACGACAGCATCGAGGTCTACACCGACGAGTCGCGCACCGAAGTCGCCTTGACCTGGTCGCCGCTGCGGCTGCAGACCGAGCGGCCGGTGATCGACGGGGTGAAGAGGCCGAATCGTTGCCTGGCCGACTTCATCGCGCCCAAGGGCGTCAAGCCCGATTACATCGGCCTGTTCGCGGTGACCGCCGGCCTGGGTGTGGAGAAGAAGGAGAAGCAGTTCGTCGACGATCTCGACGACTACTCGGCGATCATGCTCAAGGCGCTGGCCGACCGACTGGCCGAAGCCTTCGCCGAGCGCCTGCACCAGCGGGTGCGCACCGAGCTGTGGGGTTATGCCGCCGACGAACAACTTTCCACCGAAGCGCTGATCAAGGAAGCCTATCGCGGCATCCGCCCCGCGCCTGGCTACCCTGCCTGCCCCGACCACAGCGTCAAGCGCGACATGTTCCGCGTGCTGCAGGCCGAAGCCATCGGCATGGGGTTGACCGACAGCATGGCCATGTCGCCCGCGGCCAGCGTCAGCGGTTTCTATCTGGCGCACCCCGACGCGGTGTACTTCAACGTCGGTCGGATTGGCGAGGACCAGGCCGAAGACTGGGCTTCTCGACAGGGCTTGGACATGGCGGCCGCGCGCCGCCATCTCGCGCCGTCGCTGTAGTGCGCCGAAGGCTGCGCTCCATTCGTTACTGAAGCGTCGAGTTGTAAGCGGCGGCACCGATCGCCAACGACTGGACACGGTGCCGAGTCAACTGCGGCGCCCAGGCGTCGATTGATCCCGCGTGCATCGGATGCGGCTGTTCCGCATGCGTGCGCCAACTTGGGGATCGATGTGAACAAGCTGAGAGCACCTTCCTCGGACGCGGGCAGGCGCATGCGTCGCGCCTGGGCGGCATGGGCGTTGTGCAGCAGCCTGCTGCTGGGCGCTTGCGGCGGTGGGGGCGACGACAGCGCGGGTGAGAACCCCAGCGGCACGGGCACGCCGGGCACGGTCGAAATGCCGGAAACACGCGAGCAGGCAGCGCGCTTTCTTGCCCAGGCGACCTTCGGCCCGACCGATGCCGACATCGACCGTGTCATGGCCCTGGGCTACAGCGCCTGGATCGACGAGCAACTGGCCAAGCCCGCGGTGTCGCATCGCGCCACGTGGGATGCTGCCAATGCCGCGATCAAGGCCGCCAACCCGTCTGCCAGTGCGGGCCAGGATCAGGTGCTCGAATCGTTCTGGAAACAGGCGCTGAGTGCTGACGATCAATTGCGTCAGCGCTGGGTCTATGCGCTGTCGCAGGTGTTCGTCATTTCGATGCAGGACGGCAGCGTCGGCGACAACCCGCGCGCCGTGGCCGCCTGGCTGGACATGCTCGGCGAGAAGGGCCTGGGCAGTTATCGCGAGCTGCTGGAAAACGTGTCGCGGCATCCGATGATGGGCTTGTACCTGTCGCACCTGCGCAACCAGAAAGCCAACGAACGGACCGGGCGCGTGCCCGACGAGAACTATGCGCGCGAGGTGATGCAGCTGTTCTCGATCGGCCTGGTCGAACTCAACGCCGACGGCAGCGCACGCACCAACGGCGGCAAGGCGCTCGATACCTACGCGCCGGCCGACGTCGCCGGCCTGGCCAAGGTCTTTACCGGCTGGAGCTGGGCCTGCCCCGAGTGGCCCGACAACAGTTGTTTCTCCAACGGCTCGGCGAATGGCAGTTCCGACCCGGACCGCAGCTTCAAGGCGATGCTGGGCTATCCGCAGTACCACTCCGTCGACGAGAAGAAGTTCCTGGGCACGACCATTGCGATGCAGTCGACATCCGACCCGCAGGCCAGCTTGAAGGCCGCGCTCGATGCATTGGCAGCGCATGCCAACGTCGGGCCCTTCATCGGCCGCCAGCTGATCCAGCGGCTGGTCACCAGCAACCCCAGCCCGCAATACGTGGCGGCGGTGAGCGCGGCGTTCACGAACGGCGGCGGCAACATGGGTGCCATGCTGAAGGCGGTGCTGATGCATCCCGAGGCGAGACGCGTGTCCACCACCGACGGCAAGCTGCGCGAGCCGGTGCTCAAGCTCGCGGCCTTCCTGCGCGCCTTCGGTTTTGTGTCCGAAAGCGGCAATTGGCGCGTCGGCAACACCGACAACGCCGGCACCGCGCTGGGCCAGATCGCCGATGCGCTCGCCCTCGGTCTTCAACTTCTATCGCCCGGGTTATGTGCCGCCGGGCACCGAAGCAGCGAGCTCGGGCCTGGCCGTGCCGGAGCTGCAGATCGCGCACGAAACCACCGCCGCCGGCTACGTGAACTACATGCGCGACAACATCGGGCAAGGCGTGGGCCAATTCAACAGCAGCACCAGCCGACGCGACCTGCAGGCCGACTTCAGCGCCGAGCTGGCGCTGGCCGATCAGCCGGCTGCGCTGATCGACCGCATCAACGCCAAGCTGATGGGCGGCGTGATGCCGCCCGAGCTGAAGACCGAGATCCAGGGCGCGATCGAGAAGATGGTGATTCCGGTGCTCAACGGCACCGGCTCGAACAGCCGGCAGGTGAACGACGCGAAGCGCGCACGCGTCAACGCCGCCATCTTTCTGGCCGTGATTTCGCCCGAGTTCCAGGTGCAGAAATGAGCAGGACATCCGACATGAACTCCCACGACGCCTCACGCCGACTGTTCCTGCGCCATGCCGGCGCGATGAGCGCCCTGCTCGGCCCCGTCGCGGCACCAATGGCCTTGAACCTGGCGGCGGCCGGTGCCGCGTCGGCGCAGGCCGCGCCGGACTACAAGGCGCTGGTATGCCTGTTCCTGTTTGGCGGCAACGACGCGCTCAACATGGTGCTGCCCACCGACACCGCGTCCTGGGCCAACTACAGCGCGGTGCGCAACCAGGCGCCCGATTCGATCGCCCTGCTCGCCCCGGGCACGCTGCCGATGGCCGGCGCCGCGGCGGCGTCACCGCAGCGCCTGGGCGGTGTGCTGCCGATCCTGCCGAGCAACGCACAAGGCCGCACCTACGCCCTGCACCCGGTGATGGGCGCGCTGCAGACGCTGTTCGACACCGACAAGCGCCTCGCCATCCTGCCCAACATCGGCACCTTGGTCATGCCCACCAACAAGCTGCAGTACGGCCAGTCCTCGCACCCCAAACCCGCCAGCCTGTTTTCGCACAACGACCAGCAGAACACCTGGCAGGCGCTGGCCCCCGAAGGCGCCACGCGCGGCTGGGGCGGGCGCATGGGCGACATGCTCGGCTCGATGAACGGCAAGCCGGTCTTCACCGCCATCTCCGCCGCCGGCAATGCGGTGTGGCTGGCGGGCGAGTCGATCCAGCAGTACCAGGTCAGCACCGGCGGTGCCATTCGCATGGGTGCCGACGGCAACGGGCGTGTCTTCGGCTCGGCCGATGTGGGTGCGGCGATGCAGCGCATCGTCTCGGCCACGCGCGGCACGCATGTCTTCGAGCGCGACCTGGCGGCGTTGGGCAAGCGCTCGATCGACGCCGAAGTGGCGTTGCGCACGGCGCTCAAGGCTGCCAGCGATCCACTCTTCGGCACTGCGCCGGTGAGTGGCAACTACAACGCCAACAACGATCCGAAGCTGCAGTACGACAACCCGCTCACGGGTGCGAAGGCCTTCAACTCGCTGGCGCAGCAACTGCAGATCGTGGCGCGCATGATCGACGCCAGCAACGCCGGCGGCGTGCAGGCGCGGCGTCAGGTGTTCTTCGTCAGCATGGGTGGCTTCGATACCCACGACTTGCAGAACCGCAACCATGCCGACCTGATGGCCAAGCTGTCGCATGCGCTGCGCTACTTCGACACCGCGCTGGGTGCGATGGGCGCGCGTGGCGCGGTCACCACCTTCACCGCGTCGGACTTCGGCCGCACCTTCACCAGCAACGGCGACGGCACCGACCACGGCTGGGGCGCGCACCATTTCGTCATGGGCGGCGCGGTGCGCGGTGGCGACCTGTACGGCAACTTCCCGGTGCTGGGCGCGAAGAACGCCAACAACAACAACTTCGATTCCAGCCCCAACCAGCTGGGCAACGGCGCGTTGTTGCCGGAAACCTCGGTCGATCAGCTCGGCGCCACGCTCGGGCGCTGGTTCGGCCTGTCCGACAGCCAGTTGCTCGATGTCTTCCCGAACCTGGCGAACTTCAATCCAGGCACGCGCAACCTGGGTTTCATGACGTAGCTTCCGACAACGAACGGCGCAGCTGCAAGGCCTCGGCCACGTGCACGGTGGCGATGGCCTCAGCGCCCGCCAGGTCGGCGATGGTGCGCGCCACCTTCAGCGCGCGGTGCAGGCTGCGGCCTGACCAGTTCAGGCGCGTGGCGGCGGTTTGCGCAAATTTTGCAGCGGCGGCGTCGAGTGCACACAATTCGTCGATGCGCCCGGGCTCGATGGCCGCATTGGGCACGGCCTGGCGCTGCAATTGGCGCTGCCGCGCCGCAGCCACTCTCGATGCCACCACGGCCGAGGCTTCGCCATCGGCCAGGGCCATCAACTGTTCGGGGTGGACCGCGCTGACCTCGACCTGCATGTCGATGCGGTCGAGCAGCGGACCCGACAGCCGGCTCTGATAACGCGCCACCGCATCGGGCGTGCAGCGGCAGGTCTTGCCGGTGGCGGCAAAGGCGCCGAGGTAGCCGCAGGGGCAGGGGTTCATCGCCGCCACCAACTGGAAGCGCGCGGGGAAGGCCGCCTGCCGCGCCGCGCGCGAGATGGTGATGCAACCGCTTTCCAGCGGCTCGCGCAGGGCTTCCAGCGCGGCACGCGGAAACTCCGGCAATTCGTCGAGGAAGAGCACGCCGCCATGCGCGAGCGAGATTTCCCCAGGCCGCGGCGGCGTTCCACCGCCGACCAGTGCCACCGCGCTGGCCGAATGGTGCGGTGACCTGAAAGGGCGCTGACCAAAGCTCGCGCCATCGAAGCCTGCCGTGGCCAGACCTTGCAGTGCGGCACTGTCGAGGGCCTCGTCTTCTTCCATCGGCGGCAGCACGCCGCCCAGGCGCATCGCCAGCATCGACTTGCCGGTGCCCGGCGGCCCGATGAACAGCAGACTGTGGCCGCCGGCAGCCGCGATCTCCAACGCACGCTTCGCGCCGGCCTGCCCCTTCACATCGCGCAGATCGGCAAAGCGGGCCGCCGCAGCGCGTGGCGCTGCGATGGCCCGTGGCAGCGGCTCCACGTCGTCTCCGGTCTGCAGCGATTGCACCACCTGCAGCAGGCTGTGCGCCACACGGATGTCCAGGCCGCCCACGCGCGCCGCGGCCTGCGCACTGCCGGGTGGCAGCACCAGCGTGCGCCGCTGTGCAGAGCGCTGCACCGCCAGCGCCAGTGCCAACGCGCCGCGCACCGGTCGCAACTCACCCGCCAGCGACAGTTCGCCGGCGAACTCGAAAGCCTCCAGCACGGAGCTGTCGATGCTGCCGGCCGCAGCCAGGATGCCCAGTGCGATGGGCAGATCGAAGCGCCCGGATTCCTTGGGCAGATCGGCCGGGGCCAGGTTCACCGTGATGCGTTTGTTGTGCGGGAAGGCAAATCCGCTCTGCGCCAGCGCGGCGCGCACACGTTCGCGCGATTCCTTGACCTCGGTGTCCGCCAGCCCGACCAGCGTGAAGCTCGGCAGGCCGTTGGCCAGATGCACCTCCACCGTCACCGCCTGAGCTTGCAAGCCATCGAGGGCGCGGCTGTGGACGACGGCGAAGGACATGTTTTGCATCATGCCAGCGCCGTGCCGGCTCCCGACTGCGGCTTGACGGCCGATATCGCACGACGGTGGTGCGCAACGCACGCTATTGGGGCCGAGCGATGGGCAATGTTTCGAATCGGGCGCGGGTTCACCGATCTGGCGCAGTGGCACGCTTTCTGCATATCGGCATCGAGCCTCGAATTCGTACCTCCCCACCTCAGTCCATTGGAGTAATCACAAGATGAGCAAGTCCCGAATCGCCCTGACCGCCTTGCTGGCCCTCGCCGCGCTGCCGAGCCTGGCGCAGACAGCCGCGCCGGCCGCGGCACCCGCCGCCACGCCGGACTTCACCGTCACCGGCAACGTAGGCATCTTTTCCGACTACCGCTTCCGTGGCATCTCCCAGACCAACAAGAAGCCGGCCATCCAGGGTGGCATCGACTTCGCGCACAGCAGCGGCATCTACCTGGGCAACTGGAACTCCAACGTCGACAGCGCCATGTACAACGGCGCCAACATCGAGATGGATTTCTACGGCGGCTGGAAGACCACCGTCGAAGGCTTCGGCCTGGACCTCGGCGCGATCTACTACTACTACCCGGGCTCCGGCGACATCCCCGGCGTCGGCAAGATCGACAACACCGAGCTGTACATCGGCGGTAGCTGGGGCCCGGTTTCCCTGAAATACAACTACGCGGTGTCCGACTTCTTCAGTGTCCCGGACACCAAGGGCGCGTACTACCTTCTGCTCAGCGGCGTGTACGACTTCGG
The DNA here is from genome assembly GCA_963743935.1 of uncultured beta proteobacterium. Classification (GTDB taxonomy): domain Bacteria; phylum Pseudomonadota; class Gammaproteobacteria; order Burkholderiales; family Burkholderiaceae_C; genus Rubrivivax. The sequence continues at coordinate 38,536 of CAVURQ010000004.1, forward strand.
CAACGGCTTCGGCGTGAATGGCGCGATCGGCTACCAGGGCGGCCTGAAGAACGGCGCCTGCGTCACCGAGATCGACGGCCAGCGCTCCTGCAGCATCACCGACTACAAGCTCGGCGGCACCTACACGATCGACAGCTGGGTCCTCGGTCTGGCCTACGTGTCGACCAACCGCGACCTGACGGCGGGCACAGCTGCCAGCAGCAACCGCAACATCAGCAACGGTACTGCGCTGGTATCCGTCACCAAGAGCTTCTAAGCATCCGCACCGTCAAGGAGTCATGACCATGAAGATGGTGACCGCCATCGTCAAGCCCTTCAAGCTCGACGAAGTTCGCGAAGCCCTCAGCGCCATCGGCGTGCAGGGCGTCACGGTGACCGAAGTCAAGGGCTTCGGTCGCCAGAAGGGCCACACCGAGCTGTATCGCGGTGCGGAGTACGTGGTGGACTTTCTGCCCAAGGTGAAGATCGAAGCCGCCGTCGACGACGCCGTGGTCGAGCGTGTCATCGAAGCCATCGAGACCGCCGCACGCACCGGCAAGATCGGCGACGGCAAGATCTTCGTCTCCACGCTCGAACAGGTGATGCGCATCCGCACCGGCGAAACCGGCAAGGACGCGCTCTAGACCCCATACCCATAGCGGCCATCCCCCGCTTGCGGGCGCCGTCAACATGAGGCGCTCCTGGTGGGGCCACGCCTGGGGCGCTCAGGCGGCCAAACTGGAAACAACCATGAAAAAACTGATTGCAATCTTCGCCCTGGGCCTCGCGGCGCTGGGCATGTCGGGCGCGTCGTTGGCGCAGGACACGGCAGCATCCGCTCCCGCGGCGGCGGCATCGGTGGCACGAGGCGGCAGCGCCTGCGGCATCGGCCGCCGAAGCTGCGGCCCCTGCGGCGGCCCCCGTGCCCAACAAGGGCGACGTGGCCTGGATGCTGTTGTCCACATTGCTCGTCGTCATGATGACGATCCCCGGACTGGCGCTGTTCTACGGCGGCCTGGTGCGCAGCAAGAACATGCTGTCGGTGCTGATGCAGGTGATGGTCACCTTCTCGATGATCGTCGTGCTGTGGTGCATCTACGGCTACAGCCTGGCCTTCACCGAGGGCAGTTCCTTCATCGGTGGCTTCGACCGCCTGTTCATGAAGGGCCTGTTCGACCCGGCCGCCGGCACCTTTGCGATGGGCGCCACCTTCAGCAAGGGGGTCTACATCCCCGAACTGCTGTTCGCCGCGTTCCAGGCCACCTTTGCCGGCATCACCTGCTGCCTGATCGTCGGTGCCTTCGCCGAGCGCATCAAGTTCTCGGCCGTGCTGCTGTTCAGCGCGCTGTGGTTCACCTTCAGCTATGCGCCGATCGCCCACATGGTGTGGTTCTGGATGGGCCCGGACGCCTACACCGGCAAGGAACTGGTCGACGGCCTGAACGCCAAGGCGGGTTACCTGTGGCAGATGGGTGCTCTCGACTTTGCCGGTGGCACGGTGGTGCACATCAACGCCGCGGTGGCGGGTCTGGTGGGTGCCTTCATGATCGGCAAGCGCGTGGGCTACGGCAAGGAAGCCATGGCGCCGCACAACCTGCCGCTGACCATGGTCGGTGCCGCACTGCTGTGGGTCGGCTGGTTCGGCTTCAACGCCGGCTCGGCGCTCGAAGCAGGCAACAGCGCGGTGCTGGCCTTCATGAACACGCTCAGCGCCACCGCGGGTGCGGTGCTGGCCTGGTGCGTCGGTGAGACGCTGATGCGCGGCAAGGCCTCGATGCTCGGTGCGGCCTCGGGTGCGGTGGCCGGTCTGGTGGCCATCACGCCGGCTGCAGGCAATGTCGGCCTGATGGCGGCCATCATCATCGGCATCGTCGCCGGCTTTGCCTGCCTGTGGGGCGTGAATGGCCTGAAGCGCATGCTCGGTGCGGACGATTCGCTGGACGTGTTCGGCGTGCACGGCGTCGGCGGCATCGTCGGTGCGATTCTCACCGGGGTGTTCAACACGCAGGACCTGGGCGGCCCGGGGCTGGTGACCGACTGGGTCACGGTCACGGTCGGCTCCAACGGAATTGCAGCGCAAGTGTGGATCCAACTCAAGGCGGTGCTGATCACCATCGTCTGGTCGGGCGTGGTGGCGTTCGTGGCCTTCAAGATCGTCGATCTGACCATCGGGCTGCGTGTCACCGAAGAGGAAGAGCGCGAAGGCCTGGACATCAGCTCGCACGGCGAGACGGCCTACGCCAAGTAAGCATCAGGGTTGAAGCGAGCTTGGGGCTGCCTTCGGGCAGCCCCTTTTTGCGTCAGGGCGGCGGGTCTGTGCTGCCCTGCGCAGCAGCACTCCTAGAATCCCGACTCCCGTCGTTCAGGCATGGCCCATGGTTCCCCATCTGATTACCTCTCTTACCGGCCCGATCAACGAACTGGAGCAGCGCATACTGGAGTCGATGCCCGCCATCGAGCGCTGGTTCCGGCTCGAATGGATGGAGCACACGCCGCCGTTCTACTGCTCGGTGGACTTGCGCAACGCCGGTTTCAAGCTTGCCCCCGTCGATACGGCCCTTTTCCCCGGCGGTTTCAACAACCTCACGCCCGAGATGCTGCCGTTGGCGGTGCAGGCGGCGATGGCGGCGATCGAGAAGATCTGCCCCGAGGCGAAGAACCTGCTGCTCATCCCCGACGCGCACACGCGCAATACCTTCTACCTGTCCAGCGTGCAGCGCCTGATGTCGGTGTTCACGCAGGCGGGGCTGAACGTGCGCCTGGGCACGCTGGACGCCAGCGTCAAACAGCCGCTGAAGCTGGCGCTGCCCGATGGCGGCGAGCTCACGCTCGAGCCGCTGCTGCGCACACGCGGCCGCCTCGGCCTGAAGAACTTCGACCCCTGCACCATCCTGCTCAACGATGACCTGTCGGACGGCGTGCCCAAGGTGCTGGAAGGGCTGCACGAGCAATACCTGCTGCCGCCGCTGCATGCCGGCTGGACGGTGCGGCGCAAGTCGCATCACCTGCGAAGTTATGAAGAGCTGGCGAAGAAGTTCGCCAAACTGCTGGGCATGGACCCGTGGTTGATCAACCCGATGCATGCCTTGTGCGGCCAGGTCGACTTTGCCGAAAGCGCCGGCATGGACTGCGTGCGCGGCCATGCCGAAACGCTGCTCGGCAAGATCAAGCGCAAGTACAAGGAGTACGGCATCAACGAGCGCCCGTTCGTGGTCGTCAAGGCCGACACCGGCGCCGGCGGCATGGGCATCCTGACCCTGCGCGACGCCAAGGATCTGGACGCCATCGCGCACCGCGTCGCCACCGAGGGTGACGATGATGCGCCCGGTGCCGGCGCCGTCATCATCCAGGAAGGCGTGCCGACCTACGAGCGCATGAACGACGCGGTGGCCGAACCGGTGGTCTACATGATCGACCGCTACGTGGTGGGCGGCTTCTATCGCGTGCATGCCGAACGGGGCATCGACGAGAACCTGTCCGCGCCGGGCTCGCGTTATGTGCCGCTGGCCTTTGCACCCAGCGGCCATCTGCCGCGGCGCGGCGACAAGCCCGGGGCGAGCGCGCCGAACCGCTTCTACATGTACGGTGTGATCGCGCGCCTGGCCATGGTCGCCGCCAGCTACGAACTCGAAGCCACCGACCCGGAGGCCGAGGTCTACGCGTGAGCGGGACGGCGCGGCATTGACGCAGCGCAGCATGGCTCATGCACAATAGGTCGACGCCCGGCACGTTGTGCGGGTGTTGTCTGCCTTGAGCTCTCCCCACCCACCACGCAGTCCTGCTGCCCTGGCCGCGCTCACGCTCGGTGCGTTGGGCGTGGTCTATGGCGACATCGGCACCAGCCCGCTGTATGCGCTGAAGGAGGTGTTTCGCGAGGGCCACGTCGCGGCCACGCACGACAACATCCTGGGCGTGCTGTCGCTGATCTTTTGGACGATGACGGTCATCGTCTCGCTGAAGTACGTGCTGCTGGTGCTGCGTGCGGACAACAACGGCGAAGGCGGCCTCATCGCCATGCTGGCACTGGCCACCACCGCCGTGAAGGACCGGCCGGCGCTGCGCCGCGTGCTCATGACCGTGGGCCTGTTCGGCACGGCCATCTTCTATGGCGACGGGGTCATCACACCGGCGATTTCGGTGCTCTCTGCGGTCGAGGGGCTGGAGGTGGTGGCACCGCAACTGCACAGCGTGGTCATCCCGATCACCTTGCTGGTGCTGACCGGACTGTTCGCGGTGCAGCGCTTTGGCACCGGCGGCATCGGCAAGGCCTTCGGGCCCATTACGCTGTTGTGGTTCATCACGCTGATCGCGCTCGGCCTGCCGCATGTGCTGACCAACCCGCAGGTGCTGGTGGCCTTGAACCCGATGTACGCGTTCGGCTTCTTCCAGGCGCAGCCGTGGGTGGCCTTCGTGGCGCTGGGCGCGGTGGTGCTGGTGGTCACCGGCGGCGAGGCGCTGTATGCCGACCTGGGCCATTTCGGCAAGCTGCCGATCCGAATCGCCTGGTACGGCCTGGTCATGCCCGCGCTGGTGATCAACTACTTCGGCCAGGGCGCGATGTTGTTGGCGCATCCTGAGTACGTCACCAACCCGTTCTACCTGATGGCGCCGCAATGGTCGACGCTGCCGCTGGTGGTGCTGGCCACGGCGGCCACGGTGATTGCCTCGCAGGCGCTGATCACGGCCGCGTTCTCCGTCACCAAGCAGGCGGTGCAACTGGGCATGCTGCCGCGCATGCGCATCCGTCACACCTCCGAGCGCGACACCGGGCAGATCTACCTGCCGCTGGTCAACTGGGGGCTGTATGTCTTCATCGTGCTGGCGGTGGTGCTGTTCCGCAACTCGTCGAGCCTGGCCTCGGCCTACGGCATCGCGGTCACGCTGGACATGACCATCACCACGGTGATGACCTTCTTCGTCATCCGCTACGGCTGGAAATACCCGCTGTGGTTGTGCCTGGCAGCCACCGGCGTCTTCTTCGCCATCGACCTGGCCTTCTTTGCATCGAACATGCTCAAGCTGTTCGCCGGCGGCTGGTTCCCGATCGTCATCGGCATCGGCATGTTCACGCTGATGATCACCTGGATACACGGGCGCAAGCTGGTCAGCGACCGGCTGCGCGACGATGCCATCGAGCTACCCGGTTTCCTCGAGGCGGTGTTCGTCAGCCCGCCGACACGCGTGTCCGGCACGGCCGTGTTCCTGGCCGCCGAGCAAGGCCTGACGCCGAACGCGCTGATGCACAACTTGAAGCACAACAAGGTGCTTCATGAATACAACCTGTTCGTCACCGTCAAGCACCACGAGGTGCCGTGGATCGCCTTCGACCAGCGCGTGCAGATGGAGCCGCTCGGACACGACTGCTGGCAAGTGACGCTGCATTTCGGCTTCAAGGACGATCCCGACGTGCCCGAGGCGCTGGCACTGCTGGAAGGTCGCGGCGTGCCGCTGGACGACATGGACACGAGCTACTTCCTGTCGCGCGACATCGTCATGCCAGTCATCGGCGATGGCATGGCGATGTGGCGCGAGAAGCTCTTCGCCGGCATGCACCGCAATGCGGCCGCGGCGGCCGACTTCCTCAATCTGCCGGCAAACCGCATCGTCGAACTCGGCTCTAAGGTCGAGATCTGAGCCGGCGCGTTGCGCTGGCTATGCTGCGCGCATGCGCAGGTTCTGGAACGACCTCTCCCTTTCGGCCATCGTGGCCGGCTTCGTCGCCGTGCTGGTGGGCTTCACCAGTTCGGTGGCCATCGTATTTGCCGCCGCGCAGGCCCTGGGTGCCACGCCGGCGCAGATCACCTCATGGATGTGGGCGCTGGGCCTGGGCATGGGGCTCACGTCGCTCGGCCTGTCGCTGTGGACGCGCCAGCCGGTGCTCACGGCCTGGTCCACACCCGGCGCGGCGCTGCTCGCCGGCAGCAGCGGGCTGGCCATGGGCGAGGCCATCGGCGCCTTCGTGGCTTGCGGGCTGCTCATCGTGCTGGCCGGCGCCACACGCGTTTTCGAGCGTGTCATGGACCGCATTCCGCAAGCCATCGCGGCGGCGCTGCTGGCCGGGGTGCTGGCGCGCTTCGGCCTGGATGCCGTGGGCGCCGTGAAGACCGCGCCGCTGCTGGTGTGCACCATGACGCTGGCCTTCCTGGCCGGGCGCAGGTTCTGGCCACGTTATGCCGTTCCCGGTGTCTTGCTGGCCGGCATCGCCATGGCGCTCGGTCAGGGGCGATTGAACCTGGCGACCATCGACTGGTCGATGGCGATGCCGGTGTGGACCACGCCGGTCTTCAGCCTGAGCGCGTTCATCGGCGTGGCGCTGCCCTTGTTCGTGGTCACCATGGCCTCGCAGAACCTGCCGGGCGTGGCCGCGCAGCGTGCGGCGGGCTACGACACGCCGGTGTCGCCCAGCATCGTGACCACCGGTGCAGCCAGCGTGCTGCTGGCACCCTTCGGCGGTTATGCCTTCAACCTGGCGGCCATCACCGCGGCCATCTGCATGGGCCGCGAGGCGCATGAAGACCCGTCGCGGCGCTACGTCGCCAGCGTCGCGGCGGGGGTGTTCTATGTCGCGCTGGGTCTGGTCGGCGGCGCGGTGGTCGGGCTGCTGAATGCCTTCCCGCGCGAGATGGTGCTGGTGCTGGCCGGGCTGGCGCTGCTGGGCACCATCGTCGGCGGCCTGGCCGCCGCGCTGAAGGACGAGCGCCACCGCGACGCGGCCGGGCTGACCTTCCTGGTCACGCTGTCGGGCATCAGCCTGCTGGGCATCGGCGCGGCCTTCTGGGGCGTGGTGGCGGGCAGCGTCGCGCTGATGGTGCAACACTATCGCTCCCGCGCCAACCGCTGAGGCAATTGCCCTCGGCCCACTACCGTGAAACTGCTGTTCGTTGCCGACCCGCTGCCAAGCTTCAAGCCGTACAAGGACTCCACCTTCGCGATGATGCGCGAGGCGGCACTCGCGCGGCCACACCCTGTGGGCCTGCGAGCCGGCGCACATGCATTGGCAGCGCGGCGGCAAGGTCATGGCCGGCGTGCAGGAGATCGGGCTCACCGGCGCGCTGGACGACTGGTACCTGCCACGCGGCCAGGGCGTGCACGCGCTGGCCGAGTTCGATGCCGTGCTGATGCGCAAGGACCCGCCTTTCGACAGCGAGTTCTTCTACGCCACGCACCTGCTCGAGCGTGCCGAGGCCGACGGCGCGCGCGTCTTCAACTCTCCGCGCGCGTTGCGCGACCACCCGGAAAAGCTCGCCATCCTGGAGTTTCCGCAGTTCATCGGCCCGACGCTGGTGACACGCAGCGCCGACGACGTGCGCGCCTTCCACGCCGAGCACCGCGACATCATCCTCAAGCCGCTGGACGGCATGGGCGGCATGGGCATCTTCCGCGTGGGTGCGGACGGGCTGAACCTGGGCAGCATCACCGAAACGCTGAACCGCCACGGCGCGGTGACGATCATGGTGCAGGCCTTCCTCAGCGAGATCGTCAAGGGCGACAAGCGCATCCTCGTCATCGACGGCGAGCCGGTGCCCTATTCGCTGGCGCGCATCCCGCAGGGCAGCGAGATCCGCGGCAACCTGGCCGTCGGCGGCAAGGGCGTGGCCATGCCCTTGACCGAGCGCGAGCGAGAGATCGCCACCGCCATCGGCCCGGTGCTGGCGCAAGCGCGGGCTGCTGCTGGTGGGGCTGGACGTGATCGGCGATTGCCTGACCGAGATCAACGTCACCAGCCCGACCTGCTTTCAGGAGATCACGCAGCAGGCCGGCTTCGATGTGGCGCGCATGTTCGTCGATGCACTGGAAGCGGCGCTGGCCCGGGCCTAGAACGGCACATTGATCTGCGCGGTGGCGCTGAGGTAGCGATACGCGCCGGACTGCGTCGTCAAGAAGGAGGACGAGTTCGTGGCCAACACACCGACGTTCCAGCGGATCGGTTCCTGGCGAGGTGAGGCCAGGCCGAAGAAGGCGCTCCATATCGGCTCGCTGCCGTCTTCGGTGCTTTGCACACCGCCATCCGCCGATGCGCTCAACACCACACCCGGCGCGGCCAGCCAGCGCGAAGACAGGCCAAGCGAAGCCTCGTTCAGCCGCGAAGGCGAGTAGTACTGGGGCTGGTTGGGCTCGGAGTTGGTGTAGCTGCGCGTCTTGAGGTAGGCATTCAGTCCGAACTGCGGGTCAAGCTCATAGTTCCAGCGCGTCCGCAGCACCGGTCGGGTGTTGCCACCAGAGAAGTAAGTCACTCCGCCGGCCAGCCCGACATTGAAGCTCGGCGAGAACGCATAGTCGCCGACCAGTGCGACGGTGTTCTGCAATATTTCGTCTTCGACGCCGCCCTGCGAGTTGACGATATTGCGCTCCACGCTGACACCGAATGCGTTTCCAGATTCCCACTTGTGCAGGTAATCCAGCCCACCCACGGCATATTGTTCGCCTGCCAGATTGAGTACGCCAAAGCTCGCGTCCACCTGCCGGACGCGGTTGTTTTCCTTGTAGGTGCCGGCCAGCAGCGCACCTTTTTCCGACCAGCCTGGCGCGTTGAATCGGACCGCACCTGCTGCAAGCCCGAAGCCGTTGTCGGCTGTGAAGCCGGCGCCCACCCTGAACTCTTCGAACGAGTCGGAATCGCGTGAGTAGAAGAACGTGCCGGTGACGAACTGCGCGGCGGCAGAGGTGGCCGTGGCCAGCAGCGCGGCAAACAGAATCGACGCCTTCACTTCGTACCCCAGCTCTTGGTGCGGTTGAGCAACTCCTGAACGTAGCCAATGACGCACGCCGGCTGCAACACGAAGCTGTAGCACAGCGCATAGAAGAAGAAGCCGATGAAGTTGCGCCGTACCTTCAGTCCTTGCTGCGTGAACATGCGCAGTTGAATGCGGTACATGACGACGTTCACCACGGCGGCCAGCGGCAACAACAGCAAGGTCAGCGGCCCTGCAATCCAGTAGATGCCGAACAACGCCAGCACGATGCCGGGGATGAAGGCCAGCGTGAACGCCAAGTCCATGTACGGGAACAACAGGTTCCACCAGACGAACAAGGTCGACATGCGGGCCTTGAACAGCAGGCGCCAATGGGCCTTGAAAGCCTCGATCAAGCCGCGCGACCAGCGCTGTCGTTGGCGAATGAACTGTGGCCAGGTCTCTGGCGCGTTCGTGAAGACGCAGGCGTTCTCGGCGAAACCGACACGGAATCCGCGTTCCAGTATGTGCCAGGTCAGCACGATGTCCTCACCCACGGTGTGCGGCCAGCCACCGAGTTGGCGCAGTGTGGCGGTGTCGTAAATCGAGAAGGCGCCCTGCGCCACGAGAGTGCCTTGATACAGGCTCTGCAGGCGCTTGATCGCGGCGATGCCATGAAAGTAGTCCCACTCCTGAGCAGCCGTGACCAGGTTCTTTCTTGAGTTGCGCACCAGCACGGCGCCGGCGACGGCACGCGTGTCGGCCGGATCGCTCAGGTAGCGGCCCACCAGGTTGCGCAGCGCGTCTCGGTACAGGTAGGAGTCGCCGTCCACAGTGATCGTCAGCCTGAACCGAACGCGCTCGAGTCCGACGTTCAACGCCTTGGACTTCCCGGCATTGCGCTCCAGGTTGATCACTTCCAGCCACGGATACTCCAGCCCGGCGAGAACTTCCGAGGTGCCATCCGTCGAGCCATCGTTGATGACGATCACCTGCAGGGGGCCCGGATAGCCTTGCTTGGCGATGCTTTCGATGGTCGATGCGATGCAGGCTTCTTCGTTGTAAGCCGCGACCAGAATGGTGATTCCCGGGAGCGTGTCTGAGACGACCCGAATGTCGGGCCGCCGGTCCAGCAGCAGGCTCGTCACCAGAAAGGCGTTCATGAACCCCGGAATGATCGCAATGCCGAAGACCACGATGTAGGCCAGCACGATGCCGACCAGCCCGGAAAAGTCCTGAAGCCACGCCCTTGCCACCCAAAGGGAAAACGCCGCCCAAAGCGTGCCAACGATCAGCGCGATGAAGAACTTCCACCTGACACTGATGTAGATGCGCCGGCGCTCTCCCTGGGTCGCCAATGGCCGCGACTCTTCATCCTGTCCCCGCGGTCGACTCGTGGTCGAATCCGACAGGCGATGGCGTGCCTCGTCGTCCTCGCCGAATCGGTTGGTGCGTGAGTCGTCAAACATGACAAAGGTCCGCAGCGGTAGTGGGGTGCGTCGCCGCATCGCCACCGGGGCGCTGCCGTGCGCAAAGCGCAGGCCCCATCAAAGGGAATGTGGCGGCGACGATGCGCGCGCTCGAACGCGATGTCGCTGCGACACCGGCAGCGATTTCGATCGAACTGTGCTGTGCAGCCATCGCATGAAAGCTTGCCGAAGCGCTGCCATCGGCAAACAACGCCGCTGTCTGCGACGCCGCATTGCCGCCGAATGCAGTGTCAGCAGGCGGACCAGCAGCATCGTCCAGGCGCCCGGTTCGGGCACCTGCGACACGTCAGCCGGCGCGACGAGATGGCCGGTGAAAGCGGCGGCCGGCCGCACGTGAATTCCTCATCTGTATTTCTCCAACGACTGTCCTTATCTCGTCATCATGCCGCGCAGAAGGCCCCTGGCGCATGAGGCCGATGGCCCTCAAGGCGTGCGGCGGCGAATCCTTCACGGCCTGAAGCGCAGTCCACCCGATTCGAGGGGGTGCCTTGTGGCGGCAAAACACCGCTTGCCGAGTGCTTCGGTGGCAAAGGCTTCGCGGGGCGCAGCAAATCACGAGGCGCGACTGCCGCATGCTCGACAGCTCCCCACGTGGCTCGGTTTGGTGAATGGGCGGTGTGGCGCCTGCGACTTCGGTGCGCGCACTTGCCCATAATCGCGGCTCGCCGCAAGCGCTGCGCGTTGCGACCCACGCTCACCGGCCTGCGGGCCTTAGCTCATGGCCATCCTCTCTCTTTCCAATGCCCATCTCGCCTATGGCCACGTGGCCTTGCTCGATGGCGCGGCGTTCTCGCTGGAGGTCGGCGAAAGGCTGGGCCTGATCGGCCGCAACGGCGCGGGCAAGTCCTCGCTGCTCAAGGTGCTGGCGGGGCTGGAGAAGCTGGACGACGGGCTGCTGCAGATGACTCAAGGGCTGCGCATCTGCTATGTGCCGCAGGAGCCGCTGTTCGACGCTGCGCACAGCGTCTTCGATATCGTGAGCGAAGGTGTGGCCGAAGCGCGCGAGCTGCGCCAGCGCTACGAAGACCACGCACCCGACACCGACCTGGACGCGCTGCAGACGCGCATCGAGGCGCTCGACGCGTGGAACTGGGAGCAGCGTGTGGACACCACGCTGGCGCAACTGCACCTGGATGGCACGCGCGACATCGACACCTTGTCCGGCGGCATGAAGAAGCGCGTCGCGCTGGCGCAAGCCCTGGTGGCCGTGCCCGATGTGCTGCTGCTGGACGAACCCACCAACCACCTGGACCTGGATTCCATCGCCTGGCTGGAAGAACTGCTGCGCGGCTTCAAGGGCAGCGTCATGCTCATCACGCACGACCGCGCCTTTCTCGATGCCGTGACCACGCGCATCGTCGAGCTCGACCGCGGCAGTTTGCGCAGCTACCCCGGCAACTTCAGCGCCTACGAGCGGTTGAAGGAGGAACAACTCGCCGCCGACGCGCTGGCCAATGCGCGCGCCGACAAGCTGCTGGCGCAGGAGGAGGTGTGGATTCGCAAGGGTGTGGAAGCGCGGCGCACACGCAGCGTGGCGCGCATCGAGCGGCTGCAGCGGCTGCGCAGCATGCGCCAGTCGCGACGCGACGCGCTCGGCCAGGTGCGCCTGGAAGTCGATGCCGGCGTGCCCAGCGGCAAGATCGTGGCCGAGCTGCGCGACGTGTCCTTCCGCTATGCAGATGACGCCAAACCCATCGTCAGCCACTTCAGCGCCACGCTGCTGCGCGGCGACAAGGTCGGGTTGATCGGCCCCAACGGCGCGGGCAAGACGACGCTGCTGAAGTTGATCCTCGGCGAGCTGCAACCCACATCCGGCAAGGTGCGCCAGGGCACGAAGCTCGAGGTGGCCTACTTCGACCAGATGCGCAGCCGCCTCGACCTGGACGCGACGCTGGCCGACAGCATCAGCCCGGGCAGCGAATGGATCGAGTTCAATGGCCAACGCAAGCATGTGATGAGCTACCTGAACGACTTTCTGTTCTCGCCCGAGCGCGCCAACTCTCCCGTGCGCACGCTGTCCGGCGGCGAACGCAACCGCGTGCTGCTGGCGCGGCTGTTTGCGTTGCCGGCCAATGTGCTGGTGCTGGACGAGCCGACCAACGATCTGGACATCGACACGCTGGAGCTGCTGGAAGAACTGCTGCAGGCCTATGCCGGCACGGTGTTCCTGGTCAGCCACGACCGGCGCTTCCTCGACAACGTCGTCACCAGCACGATTGCGTGGGAGGGCGAAGACACGCCGGGGCTGTGGCGCGAATATGAAGGCGGCTACGAAGACTGGCTGACGCAGCGCGAACGCGCGCGCCAGCTGCTGGCTGCAGCCAAGCCACGCGCAGGGCGGTGCGGCCGTGGCCAGCGCAGTGGCCAAGTCAGCGCCTGCGGCTGCGCTTTCCGTTGCGCCGCGCAAGCTCAGCTTCAAGGAACAGCGCGAGCTGCAGGAACTGCCGGCGCACATCGACGCGCTGGAGGCCGAGCAACGCACGCTGAACGATCGGCTGGCGAGCACCGAGCTCTACACCGACGAGCCGCAGCGCGTGCCCGAACTGCAGGCACGCCATGCGCAGATCGACGAGGAGCTGATGCAGGCCCTGGAGCGCTGGGAAGCGCTGGGCTCGCGCTGATCGTCGACTCAGTGCGTGCTGCTGGTCCAGCCTTCGTTGGTGGCTGCGGGGTGTGTGCGGCTGACCATCAGGCCGGCCTGAAGATAAAGGCCATTCAACAGCCGCGTCGCGCGCTCGCGGTCGAAACCTGGCCACTGCGACAGTTCGCGCAGGTTGGTGGTGTCGCGCTTCAGCCGCGCCACCGCTTCGGCCATCGAGCCACTCAGATCCAGGATGCGCAGGTTCAGCCCCGGCGAGATGCGGTACGCCGCCTGGCCGGCAATTTCCGGCAGCAGTTCGTCGCGCGCGCCGCGCAGCGCCAGCTCCCAAAGCATCGGCCCGAGCGCGCTGTAATGTTGCGGCTCGCCCACCATGGCGGGCATGCGATCCCCCGGCGGGCGCAGCATGGCGGGCTCGACATGCAGCACGCTCAAGTCGCTGAGAGGTAGCGCCAGGAATTGCGCCATCGGCATCGGGCAATGCACCAGGTGCTCGACCGGAAAAACCGTCAACGGCACCACGCGGTCCTGCATCTGCAGGTGGATCAGCAGCTTGCGCGCATGGCGTATGCAGGCGGCCAGGATCTCGATCACGCCGCCCTGCTTGCCTTCCTGCTCGAAGCGCATCAGGTCGAGCATCAGCGAGGTGCTCAGCGTGGACAGCCTGGAGGCCATCGCATCCGGCTCACCTTGGCGCGCGACATCGTCCAAGTAGCGCTGGAAGGCGCTGGCTCGCATCAACTCGGGTTCGCCAAAAGGCAAGGTCGATTCAAACATGGCTGGGCGGCCCGCCGCACGGGAATTCAAACATCCTACGCCTCTACGGCTCGGCGCCGCGAAATGTGACTGCATGTGTGCCGCAGCGCGTGCCAGAACACCGAATCGGTCGTCGTCGCGAAGTTGATGCGCATCAGCGTGGTTGGCCGGTGCACCGCATGGAACAGTGCGCCCGGCGCGATCAGCCAGCCCTGGTCGAGCATGGCCTCGGCAATACGCTCGGTGTCCACGCCGGCATCGACCCAGCCGAACAGTCCGCGTGGTGGCGCGGCGAAGGCGAACCCGTGGCTTTGTGCGGCATGCACGGCGCGTGCGCGGGCCTTGTCAAGCCGCTGCATCACACGTTCGGTGTGCCGGCGCAGCAGGCCTTGTTCCAGGCAATGGGCCAGCGCGCGTTCGGTCAGTGCCGGCGTGGTCAGCGTGGACAGCAGCTTGGTGTCCACCAGGCGGTCGACCCAGGGCAGCGGCGCGGCCAGATAACCGACGCGCCAGTTCGGCGCCAGGATCTTCGAGAAGCCCGAGATGTAGAAGGTGCGCCGCAGCCCGTCCAGCGCGGCCAGGCGCGGCAGGTGCGCCGGGGCCAGGTGCGCGTAGGTGTCGTCCTCGACGATGTGCAGATCGTTCTTCTCGGCCAGCTGCAGCAGCTGGTGCGCGTGCTGCAGCGACAGCGATGCGCCTGTGGGGTTGTGCAGCACCGACACGGTGACGTACAGGCGCGGCTGGTGCGCGTCGATCAACTGCTGCATCACGGCCAGGTCGGGGCCGTGCTCGCCGCGCGGCACCGGCAGCAGGCGCATGCCCAGGGCAGCCAGGCGCGCGTATTCCACGGCCCAGCCGGGTTCGTCCACGAGCACGCTGTCGCCGGCGCGCAGCAGCGTGCGCGTGACCACGTCCAGCGCCTGCGTCGCACCGATGGTGGTGATCAGCTGCTGCGCCGTGGCGGTGACGCCATGTGCGGCGAGTTGAGGCACCAGCGCCTGGCGCAGCCGGGCGTCACCCGCCGGCTCGCCGTAGCGCAGCGAACATTCGCCCAAGCCCGCGCCACGGCTGACCTTGTGCAGCGCAGCGGTCAGCAGCGGCAGGTCGAGCCAATCCGCGGGCAGGGTGCCCAGGCCCGGCATCGGCAGCGCGCCCGGCGGCTGGAACATGCCGCGGATCAAGCGTGGTGGCGCTGATGGGCAGCGGCAATCGCGCTTCGTGCGGCGTGTCTGCGCCGCGCGGGGCCAGGGCGCGTGGGTCGGGTTGCAGTTCGCGCACGAAAAATCCGCGCTGGCGGCGCGCTTCCACCAGCCCGGCGGCGAGCAGGCGGTCATAGGCCGCGACCACCGTGCTCGGGCTCACGCCGTGCCGGCGCGCGCACTCGCGCACCGAAGGCAGGCGCGCGCCGGCCAGCAGCAGGCGCTGGCGGATGCGCTGCGCAAACTGCTCGGCCAACTGCTCGGCCAGGCCGCGGTCAGCGCCGCGCGACAGGCTGGGCGGGGCCGGCGGCAGGGTTTCGGGAGCGTTCATGGCGGGCGTGCCGTGCTGGTGACCAGCACAGATCGTGTTCTGTCCGAAGAAGTGTACTGCTGCTGTGCTGGTATCGGACCCTACACTTCGCCCATGCCCGCCGATCGAAGCGCTCATTCCCAGGCCGTGGCCCAGGCTGCGGCCGAAACCCGCGGCCTGTGGCTGGGCCTGCTGGGCGTTGCGATCTTCGCGCTGACGCTGCCGATGACGCGCCTGGCCGTCGGGCCGGCGGATTCGCCGCAACTGACGCCGCTGTTCGTCACGGCGGGGCGCGCCGCGGTGGCTGCCGTGCTCAGCATCGCCTATCTGCTGCTGACACGCGCGCCCCTGCCGCCGCGTCGCCTGTGGCCGGTGTTGCTGGTGTGCGCGGCCGGCACGGTGGTCGGATTCCCGTTGTTCGTGGCACTGGCATTGCGCCAGGTGGAGGCGATGCACGCGGCCGTCGTCACCGGCCTGCTGCCGCTGGCCACCGCCGCGATCGCTGCGCTGGTGTTCCGGCAGCGGCCTTCGGCCGGCTTCTGGGGCTGCGCGCTGCTCGGCAGTGCCTTGGTGCTGGCCTTTGCCGCGCATGCCGGACAAGGCGCGCTGTCGGTCGCCGACGGGCTGCTGGTGCTGGCCATGCTCAGCGCTGCCGTGGGTTATGTGGCCGGCGCGATGGCCTCGCGCGAGATCGCGCCCGAACAGGTGATCTGCTGGGTGCTGGTGATGAGCCTGCCGCTGACCGCGCCGCTGATGTGGGCCAGCTGGCCGGCGCATGCGGCCAGCGCCACCGCCTGGGGCGGCTTTGCCTATGTGACGCTGTTTTCGATGTGGCTCGGCTTCTTTGCCTGGTACCGCGGGCCTGGCCCTGGGCGGCACCGTGCGCGTCAGCCAGGTGCAGTTGCTGCAACCCTTTCTGGCGCTGCTGTTGGCGGTGCCGATCCTTGGCGAAAAGCTGCAAGCCTCGACACTGCTGTTTTCGCTGGCCGTGATCGCCACGGTCTTCATCGGGCGCAAGATGCCGACCCATCGTGTGCGCGCCGGCGCGGCTTGAGGGGCTGCGTCGAGCAAGAAGCCGAGCGACCGCCGAACCATCACCACAGCCCCGCCCTTGATTGAACAGGCCGACACAGGCCATCCGGAGGAGACCATGCCGAACACCGCCACCGCCACCGCCGCCGCCGCCGCCGACACCACTGCCGACACCAAGGTCACCCGCGCGCTCGCCAACCACGCCGCGGTCGCACCGCCCATCGAATGGCAACTCGCGCGACGCGCCGAGCGGCTGAACCCGTCGGTGATCCGCGAGATCCTGAAGATCACCGAGCGCCCCGGCATCATCTCGCTGGCCGGCGGCTTGCCGGCGCCGGAGAGCTTTCCGGTGCAGGCCATGCGCGAGGCCTGCGAGCGTGTGCTCACCGACACGCCGCGCGAGGCGCTGCAATACGCCGCCAGCGAAGGCTTTGGCCCGCTGCGCGAATGGGTCGCCGCGCACCTGGGCGAGCAGGGCATGAAGGTGCAGGCCGAGCATGTGCTCATCACCACCGGCTCGCAGCAGGGGCTGGACCTGGTCGGCAAGGTGCTGATCGACGCCGGCAGCACGGTCGCCGTGGAAGCGCCCACCTACCTGGGCGCGCTGCAGGCGTTCGCCCCCTACGAGCCGGAGTTCGTCGCCGTGGATTGCGACGAACAAGGGCCGCTGCCCGACGGGCTGGCGACCGCCGCGGGTGCGCGTTTCCTGTACCTGCTGCCCAACTTCCAGAACCCGAGCGGGCGCAGCATGGGGCAGGCGCGGCGCCTCGAGGTGGTGCGCGCGGCTGCGATGGCCGGGCTGCCGCTGGTCGAGGACAACCCCTACGGCGAGCTGTGGTTCGATGCACCGCCACCACCGCCGCTGTGCGCATCGGCCGGCGACGGCGCCATCTACCTCGGCTCGTTTTCCAAGGTGCTGGCGCCGGGCCTGCGCCTCGGTTACCTGGTCGCGCCGGCGGCGCTGCACCCCAAGCTGCTGCAGGCCAAGCAGGCGGCCGATCTGCACACGCCCGGCTTCAACCAGCGCCTGGCGTACGAAGTCATCCGCAATGGCTTTCTCGACATCCACCTGCCGAAGGTGCGCGCGCGCTACAAGGCGCAGCGCGATGCCATGCGCAGCGCGCTGGAACAACATCTGCCGCCGGGGTGCCGCTTCAACGTGCCGGCCGGCGGCATGTTCTTCTGGGTCGAGTTGCCTGCCGGCCTGGACGCCGTGGCGCTGCTGCCGCAGGCGGTGGATGCCGGCATGGCCTATGTGCCGGGCGCGCCCTTCTATTGCCATTCGCCGCGGATGAACACGCTGCGCCTGAGCTTCGTCACCGTGGCGCCGGCGCTCATCGACCAGGGCATCGCCGCACTCGGCCGGGTGCTGGCGCGGGCCTTGGAAGAAAAAGCCGAGGGCCGGTCATGAAGCGCCGTTTCGACCAGCTCGACGTCTTCACCGCGCAAGCGCTGCGCGGCAATCCGCTGGCCGTCGTGCACGACGCGACGGGCCTGGACGATGCACGCATGGCCGCGTTCGCGCGTTGGACCAATCTGTCCGAAACCACCTTCCTGCTGCCGCCCACCGACGCAGCAAGCCGACTATCGCGTGCGCATCTTCACGCCCGGTGGCGAGCTGCCCTTTGCCGGCCACCCCACGCTCGGCAGTTGCCACGCCTGGCTGGCGGCCGGCGGTCGGCCGAAACAAGCGGGCATGGTCGTGCAGCAGTGTGGTGTCGGCCTGGTCAAGGTGCGGCGCGACGGCGCGCGGCTGGCCTTTGCTGCGCCGCCGCTGCGACGCAGCGGGCCGCTGGATGAACCGCTGGTGCAGCGAATCTGCACCGCCCTCGCGCTCGATCGAAGCCTGGTGCGCGCGCATCAATGGGTGGACAACGGCCCCGGCTGGTGCGCGCTGCTGCTCGATTCGGCCGAGCGTGTGCTCGCGGTGCGCCCCGATTGGCCGGGCTTGGGCGATCTGAAGCTCGGCCTTGTCGGCGCGCATCCGCACTGGCGCGGATGTGCAGTTCGAGCTGCGCGCGCTCATCGGCGGCGGCAACTATGAAGACCCGGTCACCGGCAGCCTGAATGCCAGCGTCGCGCAGTGGCTGATCGGCGCGAAGCTGGCGCCGCCGCAGTACGTGGCCGCGCAGGGCGCGGCGTTGCAGCGCGCAGGCCGGGTGCACATCCACAGCGACGGCGACACGGTCTGGGTCGGCGGCGATGTCAGCGAGTGCATCCGCGGTGAGGTGCATCTATGACCATCACACAACTCGACCATCTGGTCATGGCCGCGCACACGCTCGAGCAAGGGGTGGCTTGGTGCGAAGCCGTGCTCGGCGCCACGCCGGCTGCGGGCGGCAAGCATGTGGGCATGGGCACGCACAACCGGCTGCTGTCCATCGGCAGTGTCGCGTTCCCGCAGGCCTACCTGGAGATCATCGCCATCGACCCCGAGGCGCCACCGCCCGGCCGGCGCGCTGGTTCGGCCTGGACGATGCGGCGCTGCAGGCCGCACTGCGCGAACAGCCGCGACTGCTGCACGTGGTGGCGCGGTGCACGCAACTCGACGCCACGCTCGCCGCCTTGGCCGCGCTGGGTGCCGATGCCGGCCGGCCGGTGGCGGCCGAGCGTGCCAGCGCGCACGGCCTGCTGCGCTGGCGCATCGCAGGGCGCGCCGACGGCCAATTGCTGTACGGCGGCGCCTTGCCGACGCTGATCGAATGGTCGGGCATGCACCCCACCGAGCACATGCCGCCCAGCGCGGTGAGCCTGCAGTCCGTGGCGCTGGCGGGTTTGCCGCCGCCGGTGGCCGCTGCCACCGGCCTGCACGGTGTGCGCTTCGATGCCGAGGGGCCGGCGCTGCGCGCCAGTTTCGACACGCCGCGCGGCGTGGTGCAGCATCGACAGCGGCCATTGATCGAAGGCGACATCAAGATGCCACTGCCCAGCCGAGAAGAGATCGCCAGCGCGCTCGACATCGTTCGCGCGCAGATGCCGCCCACGCCCACGATCCGCTGGCCTTTGCTCGAACAGCGGCTCGGCGCGACGGTGCATGTGAAGCACGAAAACCACACCGCGCTCGGCGCCTTCAAGCTGCGCGGCGGCGCGGTGTACCTGCACGAGCTGGTGCAGCGCGAGCCCCAGGTGCGCGGCGTCATCAGCGCCACACGCGGCAACCACGGGCAATCGATCGCGCGCGCCGCGGCGCTGCATGGCTTGAGCGCCACCATCGTCGTGCCGCACGGCAACTCGGTGGAAAAGAACGCGGCCATGCGCGCGCTCGGCGCCACCTTGATCGAACATGGCGACGACTTCCAGCAAGCGCGCGAACAGGCCGCGTTGCTGGCGGCGCAACTCGGGCTGCACATGGTGCCGAGCTTCCACCGCGACCTGGTGCGCGGCGTGGCCAGTTACTGGGTCGAGTTCTTCGAGACGGTGCAGCCCGACGTGGTGCTGGTGCCCATCGGCCAGGGCTCGGGCATCTGCGCCTGCGCGGCGGCGCGCGCGTTCACCGGCGCATCGCACGCGCATCGTCGGCGTGGTCTCGGCGCACGCCACCGCCTACCTGGAATCGTTTCGCGCCGGCGCGTGCCGTCGAAGCGCCGGTCAGCACGCTGCTCGCCGACGGCATGGCCTGCCGCGTGCCCGACGAAGAAGCCTTGGCGATCATGCGGCGCGAGGTGGACGACATCGTCGCCGTCAGCGACGACGAGGTGGCCGAGGCCATGCGCATCTACTTCAGCGACACGCACAACGTCGCCGAAGGCGCGGGTGCCGCGCCGCTGGCGGCCGCGCTGCAGCGGCGCGAGGCATTTGCCGGGCGCAGCATCGGCCTGGCGCTGACGGGCGGCAATGTCGATCGCGAGGTCTTTGCGCGCGTGCTGGCATAGGCCTGAAAGCCGTTCATGTTCGATCGCACAGACATCGCGGCCTGCTTGCGGCGCACAGCGGGCAAATTCGAAGGACCGCAGTACGCGAAGCTGTGGTGCAGCGAAGCCGGGTCCAGGCAGGCCGCGACGCTTCGGTTCACGGTCGGCTGCGCCACGCCCTGGCCGCCCATGGCCTCGTGCCACGCCGCCGGTACGCCAGTCGGCAGTCAGAGGGCGCGGCGCTGGCCGCTGCGCCGAGGCGCGCGGGCCTGCTGGCCGGCTTGCGCCACGCGGTGGCGTGCGACGAGCGACCATGGCTGCGCGACGCGTCTGCGAGAGCGGCTGTTCGACTTCGCCCGCTATGCGCCGTTTGCCGCCAATGAAATGCCGTGTCTCGGACCAGATGCGGGAGCGCGTATCCGCATCACGCGATTCCGGTCAGCCCTCGTGCATCAATCGGATATCTCTCGCATCGCCTCGATGATCAATTGCGCCACCAGCGCGGGGTCTTCCATCGGCAGCATGTGCGTCTTGTCCATCAGCTGCAGGTCGCGGCCGAAACGGAACTCCTGCGCCAGGTGCTCCCAGGTGGGCGTGCCCAGCGCGTCCCAGGGTTTGACGCTGGGGTCCTGCGGCCGGGCGCGCACCACCAGCACGGGAATCTGCAGCGCGCGGATGCTGGCGTAGATGCCGGCGTTCTGCCGCGCCAGCGGGTAGACCTTGCCTTCGAAGGCCGGTGCGCAGGCCAGTTGAAAACCGTGGCCGTCATCGGCCGCTCGCAATCCGTGCTGGCAGTAATCCATCAGCGCGCGCGGGTCGAACACCGAGTACGGCGGGCGATCGACGAAGCGCTCGAACATCGCCTGCGCCGACGCAAACTGGTTCTTGCGCGATGCCGCCGGGTGCAGCGTGCCGGGTGGCACAGGGGGCTGGTGATAGTCGGCGGGCGACAGCAGCACCGGATCGATCAGCACCAGCTGGCGAAAGCGCCCCGGCTCCAACGCTGCGGCCTGCACCAGCGCGTGCGCGCCCATGCTGTGGCCGATGCCCACGGCGCCTTGCAGGTCGAACGCGGCGGCCAGCGCGGCCTGGTCGTGGCTGAAATCGGCCCAGCTGTCGAAGTCGCGGGCTTCGCTGCGGCCATGGCCACGCTGCTCCACCGCGACGACGTGCCGGCCCGGCAGGTGGTGGATCACCTGGTCCCACACGCGGCCATGGAAGCCGGTGGCATGCACCATCCACAGCGTCGGCGCCGCGCCCCGCAGCGCGGCGCGCCACTCGAAGCTGGCCAGCGACAGGCCGTTGGCGTGGGTGTGATGCAGCTTCGGCTGGCTGCTCATCGGTAGAAGGCTTCGACCTTGCCCTTCAACTTGATCAGCAGCGGCTGGCCCTTGCGGTCCACGGTCTTGCCCGAGGGCACCTTGATCCAGCCTTCGCTGATGCAGTATTCATTGACGTCGCTGCGCTCCTTGTCGTTGAGCCGGATGCCGATGTCGTGCTCGAACACCGCGGCGACGTGATGCGGACTGCGCGGGTCGATGGACAGATGGTCGGGAATCGCAGGCAGGGCAGGGGGCAGGGCTTTGGCTTCGTCCATGGGGAGCTTTGGTTCATCCAGCGTCGTGAGGCGCCTGGATTCTCCGGCAAACGCTGCCGGTGCATTGCAGCGTCGTCCCGTCGGGCCGGCATCAGGTCTTGACGATGCCCAGATCGATCAGGCAGCGCGCCGTGTCGACGATGCTTTGCTCGACCGGCCGCGTGGCCCAGCCCAGCACCGCCTTGGCGTGCGACGCGTCCTGATTGCGCACGGAGCCCAGCTCGCCGACGACGGTCCTGGCCATCGGGTTGAACAGCGCCGCCACGCGCACCAGCCAGTCGGGCACGTCGCGCGTGCGTCACCAGGTGCGCCTGCGCGCCCAGCTCGGCGCGCAACACCTCGGCCATCTCGCGCAGCTTCATGAAGCGGCCCGAGGCGATGAAGCGCTCGCCCGCCATGCCGGGCGCCTTGAGCGCGCGCACATGCAGGTCGGCCACGTCGCGCACGTCGACCACGCCGAAGCCGATGTCGGGCAACGCGCGCATGCTGCCGTCGAGCAGCTTCTGCACGACGACGACCGAGGCCGAATAGTCGCGGCTCCACACCGGGCCCAGCACCACGGACGGGTTGATGCTGCAGAACTCGATGCCGCCGCCTTCCTTGGCCACCCAATCGCGCGCCGCACGTTCGGCAATCGTCTTGGACTGCACGTAGGCCGAAATGCCGGGCTTGTCGAGTCGGGTCCAGTCGGCCTCGGTGAAGTGGTGCACGCCGCGACCGCGGCCGTAGGCGATGGCCGCCACCGACGAGGTCATCACGAAGCGTTTGACGCCCGCCGCCTTGGCCGCGCGCAGCGCACGCAAGGCGCCGTCGCGCGCCGGCACGATCAGCTCGTTGGCGTCTTTCGGAATGCCGCGTGGGCAGGGGCGAGGCCAGGTGCGCCACATGGCTGCAGCCGGCCATCGCCTCGGCCCAGCCGGCGTCGGCGTTCAGGTCGGCGGCGAAGAACGTCAGGCGGCTGTCGTCCACGGCCAGCAGCTTGCGCACCGCGCTTTCCTTGGCCAGGCTGCGCACGGTGGTGTGCACCGTCCAGCCCTCGGTCACCAGCTGGCGGATCAGGAAGCCGGCGATGTAGCCGCTGCCGCCGGAGACGAGTACGGTGTTGGTCATGAAGATTTGCCTGTCGTGCGGCGCCGTCGCATCGCGCGTCGCGTTGCATTGTGGGCGGTCCCGCCGCCGATGCACGCTGCCGCGCTCGTCACCGTTGCGCTTGGCCGATGGTCGCGGCGATGCGCGATGATGCGGCCATGACCGAAGAACTTTTCCGTGAAGACGCGTCGCTGCACGAGTGCAGCGCCCGCGTCGTGGCCCTCGATGAGCTGGGGGTGCGCCTGGATCGCACCGTGTTCTACCCGCAGGGCGGCGGCCAGGCCGGCGATGCCGGCGTGCTGCGGCTGGCCGATGGGCGCGAAGTGGCGGTGAGCGACACGCGCAAGGGTGCGCTGCCCGGCGAGATCGTGCATGTGCTGGCGCCGGGCGTCGACGCTGGGGCCGTGCAGGTGGGCAGCACGGTCACGGCCTGCATCGACGTGGCGCGCCGCCGCGCGCACATGCGCTTCCATACGGCCACGCACCTGCTGTGCGCGTTGGTGCCGCACCCCGTGGACGGCTGTTCGATCACCGAACGTTATGCCCGGCTGGATTTCCACATGAACGAGCCGCTGGACAAGCAGGCGTTGACCGACGGCATCGCGCGGCTGGTCGCCGAAGCGCACCGCGTCAGCCACCGCTGGATCAGCGAGGCCGAGCTCGACGCCAACCCGCAACTGGTGCGCAGCATGAGCGTGATGCCGCCGCGCGGGCAGGGCCGCATCCGCGTGCTCGAGATCGAAGGCGTGGACCTGCAGCCTTGCGGCGGCACGCACGTCACCAACACCGCCGAGGTCGGCGCGGTCGTCGTCACCAAGGTGGAGAAGAAGTCAGCGATGACCCGCAGGGTCATCCTCGGCTTTGCCGAGGCGGCCGAAGGCCGAGGCTGACTTCTTCCGGCGCAGGCTCATATCGCGAAGCGATGTGAAGCCGGCAAAGCCGGCGTGCCGTAGCCAAAAGAAGAGCGCGATGACCCGAAGGGTCGTGCTCGGCTTTGCCGAGCCGCCATGAGAAAAGGCCCGCCGAAGCGGGCCTTGTGGCACGGGCGCGATCCGAAGTACTATTCCTTGCGGAAATCGTCGTGGCAGGCCTTGCAGGCGCCTCCGACGGGGCCGAAGGCGGCCTTGATCTGGTCGAGGTTGCCGGTCTTGGCCGCGACATTGAGCTTGGCCATCTCTTCCTGCATCTTCGTCGCCGCGGCCACGAACTTGGCGTTGTCGGTCCAGATGTTCGGCTTGGCGCGGGTATCGCCCACGTCGGTGCCCGGGCCGAAGGCGGTGAAGGGCAGCTTGGACATCATCGTGGCGATCTCGGCATTCGATTGCGCTGCCGCTGCATCGAAGGGCGCGCGGCCGTTCACCATCGCGCCGATGCGTCCGAAGTGCGCCGCCATCACGGTGAGGGCGGCCTTGCGGTACTTGACCGCGTCTTCGGGCTTCGCGAACTGCGCCGCGGCCGGCAGGGCAGTGACGAGGCCGGCAATGACCAGTGTGGCTAGGGACAGACGCTTCATTCGATTCTCCGGGGGTTGATGGGTTTGAGTTGGGAACGATGCGCCCGGACAGACAAGGGCCACGAGCGTATCCAGTGTACGCATGGGCACCCGGTTTGCATCCCGGCCTCGGGAAAGCCCGTAGCGCCGGTTCGGGATATGGTTGCGACTGGGTGATTGTCGGACCAACGGAAATGATTGATGCCAAGCAAGGCCTGAGCGCTGTTCGTGTGTGGGACCTGCCCACGCGCACCTTTCACTGGGTGCTGGCGCTGACGATCGTCGGTTCGGTCATCAGCGCCAAGATCGGCGGCAACGCCATGGTCTGGCATTTCCGCTTCGGCTATGTCGTGTTCACGCTGCTCGCCTTTCGGCTGCTGTGGGGCGTGGTCGGCGGACGCTGGTCGCGTTTTTCCAGCTTTGTCTATGCGCCCGGCACGGTGCTGCGTTATTTGCGCGGCGAGTCGCGCGCGCACGAGCATCACGACGTGGGCCACAACCCGCTGGGCAGCTTGTCGGTGTTTGCGCTGCTCGGCTTCCTGGCCTTCCAGGTGGCCACGGGCCTGATCGCGGACGACGAGATCGCCAGCGTCGGCCCGCTGAACCGCTTCGTCAGCGGTGCCCTGGCCGGCAAGGCCACGCATTGGCACAAGGACTACGGCCAGTGGATCCTGCTGGCGCTGGTGGCCCTGCATGTGGCGGCCATCGTCTACTACCTGGTGCGCAAGAAGCACAACCTGGTGCGTCCGATGATCGTCGGCGACAAGCCGCTGCCGGCGGGCACGCCGGCCGCCGCCGATTCGATGGCGACGCGGCTGCTGGCGCTGGTGCTGGTGGCCTTGTGCGCGGGCGCAGTCGCGTGGATCGTGGGCCTGGGCGGATAGACTGGCCTCGATGAGCCCCTGGATGAGCCGACCACGCCGCCGATGAACGCCGTGCAGTTTCGCCTCGTCGAGCCCGATTCGGCCGAGCTGCTGCAGGCCACGCGCGAGATCTTTCGCGAGTACGCCGACAGCTTGAACATCGATCTGTGCTTCCAGAACTTCGATGCCGAACTGGCCGGCCTGCCCGGCGAATACACCCCCCCGAGGGTGCGCTGTTGCTGGCCTATGCCGACGAGGAACTGGCCGGCTGCGTGGCGATGCGCCGCCTGCAGCGATGTCGACCATGCCAACGCGTGCGAGATGAAGCGGCTGTTCGTGCGCCGTGCCTTCCGCCGCTTCGGCCTTGGGCGGGTGCTTGCGCAGGCCTTGATGGAGCGCGCTGCCAGCGCCGGCTATTCGGCGATGCTGCTGGACACGCTGGACGAGATGGAATCGGCGCGCGAGCTGTACGCGTCGCTGGGCTTCGAGGAGGTGGCGCCCTACTACTTCAACCCGATTCCAGGCGCACACTACCTGAAGGCGCCGCTGGCGTGATGCGGCGCATGCACTTGCCGCTGCCGATGCACTCGACCCAGCGTGCGCCTGCCGCGCGCAGGCCCAAAAAGAAGGAGACACCATGAACCCGTTTCGCCAGTTGCTGCGCTCCGCCGGCAGCAAACCACCGATCGGCACCTGGATCAGCTCGGCCAGCCCGATCGTCGCCGAGGCCATGGGCCACGCCGGTTTCGACTGGGGCGTGGTCGACATGGAACATGCGCCGCTGGAGGTGATGCATGTGCTGCAGCTGCTGCAGGCGCTGGGCAACACCCGGATGGTGGGTGTGGTGCGCGTGCCCTGGAACGACGCGGTGATGGTCAAGCGTGTGCTCGATGCCGGTGCGACGACGCTGCTGTTTCCCTTCGTGCAGAACGCCGCCGAGGCGGCGCGCGCCGTGGCCGCCACGCGCTATCCGCCGCAGGGCCATCGCGGCATGTCGGGCATGAGCCGGGCCTCGAAGTTCGGCACCGTGCCCAACTACCTGAACCATGCCAACGCCGGCATGGGCGTCATCGTGCAACTGGAAACACCGCAGGCGCTGGAGCAGCTCGAAGCCATCGCCGCGGTCGAGGGCGTGGACGCGCTGTTCATCGGCCCGGCCGACCTGTCGGCCCACATGGGCCACCTCGGCCAGTTCACGCACCCGGCGGTGATGCGCGTCATGGGCGACGCCGCGCGGCGCTGCAAAGCCTTGGGCAAACCGGTGGGCACCGTGGGCGGCACGCCCGAGGTGGTCACGCAGTACCGCGCGCTGGGCTACGACTATCTGGCCATTTCCTCCGACATGGGCCTGTTGATGAGCGGTGCCCTGGCGTCGGTGAAGGCGCTGCGCGGCCTGTCCGACGAGCCACACGTGCATTCGCTGCAAACCGGCACGCGCACCGATGCCGGCGCCTGAGCAGCGCGAACGGCGCAGGGTCCGGCGCAGCGCGCGACGCTGCGTTTCTTCTCCACCTGGAACTCCATGACGACACCGCACTTTGAACTGCATGCCGGCGCGTTGCGCCTGGCGCTTCGCCCAGACCTCGGCGGCTGCATCGCTGGGCTGTGGCACCGCCACTTGGAAGTGATGCGCTGCACCGAGCCGGCTGAGTTGGCAAAGGCGCGCGCGTCGGCGGCCTTCCCTCTTGTGCCGTATTCCAACCGGCTGGCCTACCGCCGCTTTCGCTGGAAAGGGGCCGACTACACGACGCAGCCCAACTTCGACGACAGCCCGCACTCGCTGCACGGCGTGGGCTGGATGCGGCCGTGGCAGGTGGTCTCGTCCAGCGCGGTGGACGTCGTGCTGAGCTTCAAGCATGTGGGCGATGCCGACTGGCCCTTCGCCTTCGAGGCGCGCCAGTACTTCACGCTCACGCCGCAGGCGCTGCGTGTGCAGATGGTGTTCGACAACCTGGCCGATGTGGCCCAGCCGGTGGGGCTGGGCTGGCACCCCTACTTTCCCAAGCGCGCGCGCAGCCGGCTGCATGTCGAGTTCGACGGCCGCTGGGACAGCGACGCCGCGCAGTTGCCGGTGCGCAAGGTGGCGCAAAGCGGCATCGACAGCGATGTGTCGCACCTGGACTACGACAACTGCTTCGACGGCTGGCGCGGCACGGCGCGCATCCGCGACGAGAAGATGTCGCTGCAGCTGACCTCGTCTCTCGATCGACTGGTGGTCTACACGCCGCAGCAGCGCGAGTATTTCTGTGTCGAGCCGGTCAGCCATGTCTCCAACGCCATCCACATGGCCGACCCGCTGGCGCATGGACTGCGCCGCGTCGCGCCCGGTGAATCGACCGAGGCCTGGATGCAGCTCGACGTGAGCGTGCTGTGACGGCAGGCCAACTGGCGCAGGCCATCACGCCGAGCCCGGCCTGCGCGTCGCGGTGGCCGAGCCCAGCATCCTGGGTGAATCGCCGATGTGGCACCCCACCGAGCAGGTGCTGTATTACTGCGACATTCCGGGAATGAAGCTGCATCGCTTCGATCCACGAAGCGGTGCGCGCGAGACCTGGGATTTCGACACCGAGCCTTCCGCCGTGGCGCCGCTGCCCGACGGCTGTTTGCTGCTGTCGCTGCGCAGCGGCATCTGGCGTTTCGATCCGGCCACCGCCGCGCGCGAGCAACTCGCCGCCGCGCCTTACGACACCACGCAGCAACGCTTCAACGACGGCAAGTGCGATGCCAAGGGCCGCTTCTGGGTCGGCACGATCTGCGAGCCGCGCATCCCCGCCATCGGCACCATGCAGTGTTTTGCCGCCGGCAGACTGGTCCAGAAATTCGAGGGCGTGTCCATCAGCAATGGCCTGGCCTGGAGCCCCGACGGGCGCACCATGCTCTGGGCCGACACGCACACGCAACATCGCCTACGCCTTCGATTTCGACCTGGACAGTGGCGCGCTCTCGCGCCGCCGTGTCTTCGCCCAATTTCCGATACCAGCCGCGCGGTGCGCCGCAAGACGACTACCTCGGCCGGCCCGACGGCGCGGCCATGGATGTCGAAGGCTGCTGGTGGGTCGCCATGTACGACGGCCAACGCCTGCTGCGCCTGTCGCCCGAGGGCGAGATCCTGCGCCAGGTGCGTCTGCCGGTGCGCTGCCCGACGATGCCGGCCTTCGGTGGCCATGACCTGAAGACGCTGTACATCACCACCGCGCGCGAAAACCGCCCGGTCGCCGAACTGGCGGCGCAGCCGCTTGCCGGCTGCGTGCTGGCGCTGGATGTGGAGGTTGCCGGCCTGCCGGTGAACTTCGCCGTGCTCTGAGCGCATGGACCCGAACGCGTTCGCGCGCGCGCACCTGCTGGCACGCCTGCGCGAGCCGCGCGAATGGGATCTGGCCGTCATCGGCGGCGGCGCCACCGGCCTGGGCGTGGCGCTGGATGCCGTGGCGCGTGGTTTCTCCGTGGTGCTGCTGGACAGCGAGGACTTCGCCAAGGGCACCTCGTCGCGCGCCACCAAGCTGGTGCACGGCGGCGTGCGCTACATGGCGCAAGGCGACATCGGCCTGGTGCGCGAGGCCTTGCACGAGCGCACCACCTTGCTGGCGAATGCGCCGCACGTGGCGCAGCGGCTGGCCTTCGTGGTGCCCAGCTACCGGCTCTTCGATGTGCCGTTCTACGGTGCGGGCCTGAAGATGTACGACGTGCTCGCCGGCCGGCAGAGCCTGGGGCCGACGGAAGTGCTGTCCGCCCGCGGCACGATGCAGGTGCTGCCCACGCTGCGCAGCCAGGGCCTGGTGGGCGGCATCAAGTACTGGGACGGTCAGTTCGACGATGCGCGGCTGGCGCTGCTGCTGGCGCGCACCGCCATCGACCGCGGCGCGCTGCTCGTCAACCACTGCGCCGTCACCTCGTTGCTGCGCGAGCAGGGCAAGGTGCGCGGACTGCAGGCGCGCGACGCCGAAACCGGCGAAAGCTTCAGCGTGCGCGCGCGCTGCGTGGTGAACGCGGCCGGCGTGTGGGTGGACGCGGTGCGCAACATGGACCGCGATGCCGACGCGCCGCCCAAGCCGCGAGATGGTGGCGCCCAGCCAGGGCGTGCACCTGATCGTCGACCGCGCGTTCCTGCCCGGCACGCATGCGCTGATGGTGCCCAAGACCAGCGACGGCCGCGTGCTCTTTGCCGTGCCGTGGCTGGGCAAGACCATCCTCGGCACCACCGACACGCCGCGCCACGACCTGGACCGCGAGCCCACGCCCTTTCGCGAGGAGGTGGATTTCATCCTGCGCGAGGCCGGCCGCTACCTGGCCAAGGCGCCGACGCGCGCCGATGTGCGCTCGGTCTGGGTCGGCCTGCGCCCGCTGGTCAAGCCGCCGCAAGACGAGGGCCACGGCGGCAGCGCCAACACCAAGGCGATTTCGCGCGAGCACACCGTCATCGTCGGCAGCTCCGGGCTGGTCACCGTGACCGGCGGCAAGTGGACCACCTACCGGGCCATGGCCGAAGACGTGCTCGAGCACTGCATGTCGCACCGCCTGCTCGAACGCCGCGCCGGCGGCGTGACGGTGCGCCTGCCGCTGCTGGGCGCGGCGCCGGGGCGTTCCATCGGCGAACCGCCGGGGGAGCATCTCTACGGCAGCGAGGTGGCGCTGCTGCGCAGCCTGCCCGGTGCCGACCGGTGGTTGTGGCGCGATGCCGAGTCGGGCAAGGGCGGTTTGAGCGAGGCGATGGTGCGCTTTGCGCTGCGCTTCGAGATGGCGCGCGGCATCGAGGACGTGCTCGCCCGACGCTCGCGGCTGCTGTTCCTGGACGCCGCGCGCGCGGCGGCACTGGCCGAACCCGTGGCCGCGCTGATCGAAGAAGAGCTGGGCCGCAGCGTCGACGCTGCCGAGCGCCAGGCCTTTGCCGCCTTGGCACAGCGCTACCTGACGCTGCCCTGAACGCGCACTGAGTGGCCTGACTGCAGGCCAGCAGCTTTGCGCCTGTCCGTGGTGAGGCTTTCGGAGGCCTCGGGTTTTCTCTTATAATTTTTTGGCTTTGCTGAACACAGAAGAAAATCGGTGCCATGCCCGAACGGAAATTGACCCCGGCTGCATGGCCCGATGAAGAGGAGGACGTCCGCCAAGCACCCCTGACCCGGATCGAGGCGCAAGCCTTCCGGGAGCGGCACCCCCAGGTGCCGGTGTGGTGGGTGGTTGCGGCACAAGCTGCGTTGGGTGGCGTGATTGCTGGGCTGGCGTGGTGGGTGGCCGGCGAAAGCTCGGTGGGCATGTCCGCGCTGTATGGCGCGGCCGTGGTGGTGGTACCCGGGGCCTTGATGGCGCGTGGTGCAACCAGTCCCAACGCCCGGCTGTCGCCGGTGGTCGGGGCCGTCAACTTCCTGATGTGGGCAGTGGTGAAGATCGGCTTTTCGGTGTTGATGCTGTTGTTGGCACCGAAGATCGTGCAGCCCTTGAGCTGGCCAGCCTTGCTGGTGGCCATGGGGCTGTGCATGCAAACCTATTGGCTGGCGCTGTTGTGGCGTCGGCGTGCATGAACGGTGTTCGAGCAGGACATGACCAGACACTCAGTGGGACACCCAAGACATGGCAGCTGATGCGCACGCGCCGACCGCCGGCGAATACATCGTCCACCATCTGACGCATTTCGGCACGGGCAAGCCGGCCAGCCTGGTCGACTTTTCGGTGGTCAACTACGACTCGGTGTTCTTTGCCGCGCTGACCGGCGCGATCGGCTGCTGGCTGCTGTGGCTGGCGGCGCGCAAGGCTACCTCGGGCGTGCCGGGGCGATTCCAGGCAGCGGTGGAGATCCTCGTCGAGATGGTCGATGCACAGGCCAAGGGCATCGTGCACAACGCGACCAGCCGCAAATTGGTCGCGCCGCTGGCCTTGACGGTGTTCGTCTGGATCTTCCTGCATGAACGCGATGGACCTGTTGCCGGTCGATCTGCTGCCGGAGATCTGGGCCAAGGTCTTTGGTGCCGCCGGGCACGACCCGCAGCCATGCCTACCTGCGCGTGGTGCCCACGGCCGACTTGTCGGTGACCATGGGGCTGTCGTTCGGCGTGCTGCTGCTTTGCCTGTACTACAACGTCAAGATCAAGGGTGCCGGGCGGCTGGATCCACGAGCTCTTCACCGCACCCTTCGGCAACCATTGGGCGCTGTACCCCTTCAATTTCGCGATGCAGGTCGTCGAGTTCGTCGCCAAGACGATTTCGCACGGCATGCGACTGTTCGGCAACATGTATGCCGGCGAACTGATCTTCCTGCTGATCGCGCTGATGGGCGGCGCTTTCACCTTGTCATTCACCGGCGTCGCGCTGGCCTTCGGCCATGTCATCGCCGGCACCGTATGGGCCATCTTCCACATCCTGATCATCACGCTGCAGGCGTTCGTGTTCATGATGCTGACGCTGGTTTATATCGGTCAGGCGCACGATTCGCACTGATCGTTCTTGCACCCGCTTTACCCCTTCTCACCTTTTCTTCAAAACTAGGAGTCATCATGGAACTCATCGGTCTCGTCGCTCTCGCCGCGGGTGTCATCATTGGTCTGGGCGCCATGGGTGCTTGTATCGGCATCGGCATCATGGGCAGCAAGTTCCTGGAATCGGCAGCGCGCCAGCCTGAATTGATGGGCGAACTGCAGACCAAGATGTTCCTGCTGGTCGGCCTGATCGACGCGTCGTTCATCATCGGCACCGGTATTGCGCTGTGGTTCACCACCGCCAACCCGTTCCTGGCCCAGCTCGCGGCACTGCCCAAGTAATTCGCCGCGCCGCCTTGCGGCGCCGGCATCGGCCGGCGCGTCGGCGTCCACTGAACTGAAGCGAAGGCAACGACGTGAGCATCACCAGTACCCTCATCTTTCAGATGATCGTGTTCCTGATCCTGGTCGGGTTCACGATGAAATACATCTGGCCGCCGATCACGGCCGCGCTGGACGAACGCGCGAAGAAGATCGCCGATGGCCTGTCGGCCGCCGACAAGGCCAAGGCCGAGCTGTCCACTGCCAACAAGCGGGTGGAAGAGCAACTGGCCGCAGCCCGCACCGACGCCGCGCAACGCCTGGCCGACGCCGAGCGGCTGGCACAGAGCATGGTCGAGGAGGCCAAGGGCCGGGCCAGCGAAGAAGGCGCGAAGATCATCGCCGCCGCCAAGGCCGAGGCCGAGCAGGAGGCCACCAAGGCGCGCGAAACGCTGCGCGAGCAGGTGGCCGCACTGGCCGTCAAGGGTGCCGAGTCGATCCTCAAGCGCGAGGTCAATGCCAGCGTGCATGCCGAGTTGCTGGGCCGGCTCAAGGCCGAGCTTTGATGTCAGCGTCCGGACTTCACCATGGCTGAAATCGCAACCATCGCCAGGCCCTACGCCGAGGCGCTTTTCAAGGTCGCTGGCGTGGACCGCGCCGCGTTGGCTGGGCAGGTGCAGGCCCTGGCCGACGTGGCCGGCAATGCGCAGTTGCGCCAGTTCGCCGACAACCCGAAGGTGGAATCGAAGCAGGTCTTCGATCTCATCACCTCGGTGGTGAAGACGCCGGTGTCCGATGCCGCGAAGAACCTGCTGCACACGGTCATCGACAACGGCCGACTGGCGGCGTTGCCGGAAATCGCGACGCAGTTCCACGCGCTGGTGAATGCCAGTTCGGGCGTGTCGGACGCAGTGATCTACAGCGCCTTCCCGATCGAGCCGGCGCAACTGGCCGAGGTCATCGTCTCGCTGGAGGCGCGCTTCAAGCGCAAGCTCAACGCCAGCGTGGTGATCGAGCCCGAGCTGATCGGTGGCATTCGTGTGGTCGTCGGCGACGAGGTGCTCGACACCTCGGTGAAGGCCCGTCTTGAACAAATGAGAGTGGCGTTGACGGCTTAGAGCGTCAGCGATACAACCGGAGCATCGTCATGCAATTGAATCCCGCAGAAATTTCCGAGCTGATCAAGAGCCGCATCGAGGGCCTGGGCATCTCGGCGGACATCCGCAACCAGGGCACCGTGGTGTCGGTGACCGACGGCATCTGCCGCATCCACGGCCTGTCCGACGCGATGCAGGGCGAAATGCTCGAGTTCCCCGCCGGCTCCGACGGCCAGCCCACCTATCGGCCTGGCGCTGAACCTGGAGCGCGACTCGGTCGGCGCGGTGATTCTGGGCGAGTACGAGCACATCTCCGAAGGCGACACGGTCAAGTGCACCGGTCGCATTCTGGAAGTGCCGGTCGGTCCGGAGCTGAAGGGCCGCGTCGTCAACGCGCTCGGCCAGCCGATCGACGGCAAGGGCCCGATCAACGCCAAGATGTCGATGCCGATCGAGAAGATCGCGCCGGGCGTGATCGCGCGCAAGTCGGTCGACCAGCCGATGCAGACGGGCTTGAAGTCGATCGACTCGATGGTGCCGATCGGCCGCGGCCAGCGCGAGCTGATCATCGGCGACCGCCAGACCGGGAAGACCGCTGTGGCGATCGACGCGATCATCAACCAGAAGGGTCAGGAGATGACCTGCATCTACGTCGCCATCGGCCAGAAGGCGTCGTCGGTGAAGAACGTGGTGCGTGCGCTCGAAGCCAACGGTGCGATGGAATACACCATCGTCGTTGCCGCCACCGCCGCCGAAAGCGCGGCGATGCAGTACGTGTCGGCCTATTCCGGCTGCACCATGGGCGAGTATTTCCGCGACCGCGGCGAAGACGCGCTCATCGTCTATGACGATCTGTCCAAGCAGGCCGTGGCCTACCGCCAGGTGTCGCTGCTGCTGCGCCGCCCGCCGGGCCGCGAAGCCTACCCCGGCGACGTGTTCTATTTGCACAGCCGGCTGCTCGAGCGCGCCGCGCGCGTGAATGCCGACTATGTCGAAGCCTTCACCGAAGGCGCGGTGAAGGGGCAAGTACCGGCTCGCTGACCGCGCTGCCGATCATCGAAACCCAGGCCGGCGACGTCTCGGCCTTCGTGCCGACGAACGTGATCTCGATCACCGACGGGCAGATCTTCCTGGAAACCTCGCTCTTCAACGCTGGCATCCGCCCCGCCATCAACGCCGGCATCTCCGTGTCGCGCGTGGGCTCTTCGGCGCAGACCAAGATCATCAAGGGCCAGTCCGGCGGCATCCGTACCGACCTGGCGCAGTACCGCGAACTGGCGGCGTTTGCGCAGTTTGCGTCCGACCTGGACGAGGCCACGCGCAAGCAGCTCGACCGCGGCGCGCGCGTGACCGAACTGCTGAAGCAGAACCAGTACTCGCCGCAGCCGATCAGCCTGATGGGCGCGACGCTGTTTGCCGTGAACAAGGGCTTCATGGACCAGCGTCGAGGTGAAGAAGATCCTGGCCTTCGAAAGCGGCCTGCACACGCACCTGAAGACCAGCCATGCCGCGTTGTTGAAGAAGATCGAGACGACCAAGGCGCTGGACAAGGAAGCCGAGACGGAATTGACGGCCGCGATCACCGCCTTCAAGAAGTCCTTCGCCTGAAGACGCCGACAAAGGAGATTTGTCATGGCAGCAGGCAAAGAGATACGCGGCAAGATCAAGAGCTTCGAGAACACGAAGAAGATCACCAAGGCCATGGAAATGGTTTCGGTGGCGAAGATGCGCAAGGCCCAGGACCGCATGCGTGCGGCCCGGCCCTACGCCGACAAGATCCGCAAGCTGGCGTCCAACCTGGCGGCGGCCACGCCGGAGTACAAACACGCGTTCATGCTGGAGAACACGTCCGCCAAGGTGGCCGGCTTCATCCTCGTGACCACGGACAAGGGCCTGTGCGGCGGCCTCAACACCAACGTGCTGCGCGCGGTCACCGCCAAGCTCAGGGAAGTGGAAGCCTCCGGCCAGAAGAGCGAGGCCGTGGCCATCGGCAACAAGGGCCTGGGCTTCCTGAACCGCATTGGCGCCAAGGTGGTGTCGCACGCCACGCACCTGGGCGACAAGCCGTCGCTGGACAAGCTGATCGGCCCGGTCAAGGTGCTGCTCGATGCCTATGCCGCGGGCAAGCTGTCGGCGGTGTACCTGTGCTACACGCGCTTCATCAACACCATCAAGCAAGAGCCGGTGATCCAGCAACTGCTGCCGTTGTCGGCCGAGGCCATGACCGTCGACAAGGGCGAGCACGGCTGGGACTACATCTACGAGCCGGACGCGCGGGCCGTCATCGACGAGTTGCTGCTGCGTTACATCGAGGCGCTGGTGTTTTCGGCGCTGGCCGAGAACATGGCCTCGGAGCATTCGGCGCGCATGGTGGCCATGAAGGCGGCGACCGACAACGCCGGCAACCTGATCGGTGAGTTGAAGCTGATCTACAACCGCACGCGCCAGGCGGCGATCACCAAAGAACTGTCCGAGATCGTGGCCGGGGCCGCGGCCGTCTGATCGGCTGCCTCGTTTCCACGGTTTCACGCACATCTAGATTTGAGCAAAAGGAAGAATCATGGCTGACGGCAAGATCGTTCAATGCATCGGCGCGGTGGTGGACGTGGAGTTCCCGCGCGACCAGATGCCCAAGATCTACGACGCACTCAAGATGGAGGGCGGCGAACTGACGCTCGAGGTGCAGCAGCAGCTCGGCGACGGCGTGGTGCGCACGATCGCGCTGGGCTCGTCCGACGGCCTGCGCCGCGGCCTGATGGTGTCCAACACCGGCAAGCCGATCATGGTGCCGGTGGGCCGCGCCACGCTCGGCCGCATCATGGACGTGCTCGGCCGCCCGATCGACGAGCGCGGCCCGGTGGCCGAAGACCTGATGATGTCGATCCACCGCAAGCCGCCGGCCTATGACGAGCTGAGCCCGTCGCAGGACCTGCTGGAAACCGGCATCAAGGTCATCGACCTGGTGTGCCCGTTCGCCAAGGGCGGCAAGGTCGGCCTGTTCGGCGGCGCCGGCGTCGGCAAGACCGTGAACATGATGGAGCTGATCAACAACATCGCCAAGGCGCACAGCGGCCTGTCGGTGTTTGCCGGCGTGGGCGAGCGCACGCGCGAGGGCAACGACTTCTATCACGAGATGTCGGATTCGGGCGTCGTCAACCTCGAGAGCCTGGGCGAGTCGAAGGTGGCGATGGTCTACGGCCAGATGAACGAGCCGCCGGGCAACCGCCTGCGCGTGGCGCTGACCGGCCTGACGATTGCCGAGTCCTTCCGCGACGAAGGCAAGGACGTGCTCTTCTTCGTCGACAACATCTACCGCTATACGCTGGCCGGCACCGAAGTGTCCGCGCTGCTGGGCCGCATGCCGTCGGCGGTGGGCTACCAGCCGACGCTGGCCGAGGAAATGGGCCGGCTGCAGGAACGCATCACCTCCACCAAGGTCGGCTCGATCACCTCGATCCAGGCCGTGTACGTGCCGGCGGATGACTTGACCGACCCGTCGCCTGCCACCACCTTCGCCCACCTGGATTCCACGGTGGTGCTGTCGCGCGACATCGCCTCGCTGGGCATCTACCCGGCGGTCGACCCGCTCGATTCGACCAGCCGCCAGCTTGACCCCAACGTCGTCGGCGAGGACCACTACGAAACCGCACGCGCGGTGCAGGGCACGCTGCAGCGCTACAAGGAGCTGCGCGACATCATCGCCGTGCTCGGCATGGACGAGCTGTCGCCCGAGGACAAGCTGGCCGTGGCGCGCGCGCGCAAGATCCAGCGTTTCCTCAGCCAGCCTTTCCACGTGGCCGAGGTCTTCACCGGCACGCCAGGCAAGTACGTGCCGCTGAAGGAAACCATCCGCGGCTTCAAGATGATCGTCAACGGCGAGTGCGACGCGCTGCCCGAGCAGGCCTTCTACATGGTCGGCGGCATCGACGAAGCCATAGCAAAAGCCAAGACCATCCAGTAACCGTCAGCCAAAGCCCCAGGCAACAGGAGAGCGACCATGGCCACGCTGCATGTCGATGTGGTGTCCGCCGAAGAGAGCATCTTCTCCGGCGAAGCGAAGTTCGTCGCGCTGCCCGGCGAGATGGGCGAGCTCGGCATCTACCCGCGCCACACGCCGCTGATCACGCGCATCAAGCCCGGTGCGGTGCGCATCATCCGCGCCGACAACGACGAGGAGGAGTTCGTGTTCGTTGCCGGGGGCATTCTCGAAGTGCAGCCCGGCACCGTCACGGTGCTGGCCGACACGGCGATCCGCGGCCACGATCTCGATGAAGCCAAGGCCGGCGAGGCCAAGAAGCAGGCCGAAGAGGCGATGAAGAACGCCAAGAGCGACATCGACTTCGCCAAGGCGCAGGGTGAGTTCGCGGCCATGGCCGCGCAGATCGCCGCCTTGCGCAAGTTCCGCAAGAAGTAGATCGCTGCTGCCGGCCTGCAGGCCGGCACGCCGATGCAGCGGTCCGGGTGGCCGCTGCTCGCACGACCCGGCCGGGATGGCACGGCTCGTGCAATCCCCGATCGCATGCTCAAGGCCGCATGCCCAAACCATTTGGTGCTGACCCCAAAGCTGTGCGTCGCGCGGCCGTGCGCACGGCTTTGGACACCTCGTCCCACATGAACCCGCCCCACGCGCCGCACGGTGGCGCACCAAAGGAAGACACATGAAACTTCGTCGCCCTTTTCTGGCTGCCACGATGGCGGCGCTGCTGTTCAGCCCTTGGATGGTCCAGGCTCAAGCCGTGCTCGACGAGGTGATGTCGCGCAAGGTGATCAACATCGCGATCCCGACCGACTTCCCGCCTTACGGCTACGTCGGCATCGAGCTCAAGCCGCAGGGCCTGGACATCGACATGGCCAACTACATCGGCGCCAAGCTCGGCGTCAAGGTCGAGTTGGTGCCAGTGACCAGCGCCAACCGCATCGCCTACCTGCAGACCAAGAAGGCGGACCTGGTGATCTCCACGCTGGGCAAGAACCCAGAGCGCGAGAAGGTCATCGACTTCACGGCTGCGTACTCGCCCTTCTTCCAGGCGGTGTTCGCCTCGAAGGGCATGCCGATCAAGAGTGCGGCCGACCTGGCCGGCAAGACGGTGGGCGTGACACGCGGCGCCATCGAGGATCTGGAGCTGAGCAAGATCGCCCCGCCCACGGCCGACATCAAGCGCTTCGAGGACAACAACGCCACCGTGTCGGCCTTCGTCTCGGGCCAGGTGCAGGTCATCGCCACCGGTGCGTCGGTGGCCGGCAACATGATGGCGCGCAACCCGGCGCTCGGTGCCGAGTACAAGTTCGTGCTCAAGGATTCGCCCAACTTCATCGGCGTGGCCAAGGGCGAGGACAAGCTGCGCCTGAAGGTCAACGAGATCATCGCCGCGGCCAAGGCCTCGGGCGATTTGGACAAGATGGCCAACAAGTGGCTCGGCCGCCCGGCCGGCGACCTGCCGAGCTGAAGCGGTCGCGTCACTGAGCGGCCGCGGCCATGGTCGCGCTGGACTTCCTGGCGGTACTGGAACAGTGGCCCGCGCTGCTGCGCGGCGCCGCCTTCACGCTGGGGCTGACGGCGGTGTCGGCGTTGGTTGGCGGCATCGTCGGCATCGCCTGCGGCTGGGCCCGCGCCTGGGGGCCGCCCTGGCTGTCCGCGGCGGTCGGCGTGTACGTGGAGCTGATCCGCAACACGCCCTTCATCGTGCAGCTGTTCTTCATCTACTTCGGCCTGCCCAGCCTGGGCGTCAAGCTCACGCCAGAGATCGCCTCGGTGATCGCGATGGTCGTCAACCTGGGCGCCTATGCCGCCGAGATCGTGCGCGCCGGCATCGACAACACGCCCAAGGGCCAGATCGAGGCGGCGCGCAGCCTGGCCATGAACGAATGGCAGGTCTTCACGCGCGTGGTGCTGCCGCCGGCGCTGGGCCGGGTGTGGCCTGCCATGGTGAGCCAGATCGTCATCGTCATGCTCGGCTCGGCCGTGTGCGGCCAGATCGCCGCGCAGGAGCTGAGCTATGCCGCCAACCTGATCCTGAGCCGCAATTTCCGCGGCTTCGAGGCTTACATGATCGCCACCGCGATCTATCTCCTGCTGGCCATCGGCATCCGACAGTTCCTCAACTGGGTCGGCCCGCGCTGGATCTTCGGGAGAGCATGAACCACCCCCTACGCGCTTCGCGCGCCCCCTCAAGGGGGCACCGCTGGCGGACCGGCAAAGCCGGATCCGCGGCGGTCGCTCGATGGACGTGCTGCGTCTGCGGCATTCCTTCGATGGCGGGCGACGGGGGCTGACGTCCATGGTCGAGTTCTCGCTCTGGGACATCTTCCGCAACCTGCTGTTGGCGGCGCGCTGGACGGTGGCGCTGTCGATCATCGCCTTCGTCGGCGGCGGGTTGGTCGGGTTGGCGCTGCTGCTGGCGCGGCTGGCGCGCTGGCCCGGTGCGCAGGTCATCGTCGCCGGCTACGTGCAGCTGTTCCAGGGCACGCCGCTGCTGATGCAGCTGTTCCTGGCCTACTTCGGGCTGGCGCTGTTCGGCATCAACGTCTCGGCCTGGGTGGCGGCCAGCGTGGCGCTGACGCTGTACACCAGCGCCTTCCTGGCGGAGATATGGCGCGGCTGCGTCAACGCCATCCCCAAGGGCCAGTGGGAGGCGGCGGACAGCCTGGCTTTGAGCTTCGGCGAGAAGATGCGCCACGTCATCGGCCCGCAGGCGCTGCGCATCGCGGTGCCGCCGACGGTGGGCTTCCTGGTGCAGGTGGTCAAGGGCACCGCGCTGGCCTCGGTGATCGGCTTCATCGAGCTGACCAAGGCCGGCACGATGATCACCAACGCCACCTTCAGGCCCTTCACCGTCTATGCCTGCGTGGCGCTGCTGTACTTTGCGCTGTGCTTCCCGATCTCGGCCTACAGCCGCCGGCTGGAAAGGAGTTTCAAACGTGGTCGCTGAAATCGATGCGCAGAGCATCACCGATCGTCAGGATCAAGGCGCTGCGCAAGCGCTTCGGCGACAACGAGGTGCTCAAGGGCATCGATCTCGATGTGCAGGGCGGCGAGGTCATCGCCATCATCGGCAAGAGCGGTTCGGGCAAGAGCACGCTTCTGCGCTGCATCAACGGCCTGGAAGCCTTTCAGCAAGGCGAGCTCGAGGTGCAGGGTCAGCCGCTGAAGCAGGGCGACGCCAAGGCCATGCGCCAGTTGCGCCAGCACGTCGGCATGATCTTCCAGAACTTCAACCTGTTCCCGCACCTGAGCGTGGGCCGCAACGTCATGCTGGCGCCGACATTGGTCAAGCACAGCAGCAGCGCCGAAGCCGAATCCGGCGCGCGCAAGTTGCTCGAACGGGTCGGCCTGGCCGAGAAGTTCGAAGCCTGGCCCGACCAGCTGTCGGGTGGCCAGCAGCAGCGCGTGGCCATCGCCCGCGCGCTGGCCATGCAGCCCAGCGTGATGCTGTGCGACGAGATCACCTCGGCGCTCGACCCCGAGCTGGTGGGCGAAGTGCTGCGCGTGGTCGAAGGCCTGGCCGAAGAAGGCATGACCTTGCTGATGGTCACGCACGAGATGAACTTCGCGCGCAAGGTGGCCGACCGCGTCGTCTTCATGCATGCCGGGCGCATCCACGAAATGGGACCACCGGCCACCTTGTTCGCATCACCGCAGACGCCGGAGTTGCAGCAGTTCCTCTCGGCCCTGCACTGATGCTGGCGCCATCGTGCGCGCGAGGTTGAGGTGCGACGCCGATTGATTTCGGCGGCGCGGACGTGGACACTTCGGGCATGGCAAAAGACAGCAAGTCCACGTCGGGAGACAAGCTCGGCAAGTCCGACTATCAGTCCCGCATCGAACAACTGCAGATCGAGCTGAATCAGCTGGCGCGTTGGCTGCAGCACACCGGCAAGCGCGCGCTGGTGCTCATCGAAGGGCGCGACACGGCGGGCAAGGGCGGCGTCATCTCGGCAATAGCCGACGCGCTGCCGCCGCGCGTGTGCAAGACGGTGGCGCTGGCCAAGCCGAGCGAGCGCGAAAGCTCGCAGTGGTATTTCCAGCGCTACGTGCCCTACCTGCCGGCCGGCGGCGAGTTGGTGCTCTTCGACCGCAGCTGGTACAACCGCGCCGGCGTCGAGGCGGTGATGGGTTATTGCAGCGAGCAAGACACCGCGCTGCTTCCTGCGCCAGGTGCCGGTGTTCGAGAAGCTGCTGGTCGAAGACGGCGTGCTGCTGCTCAAGTACTGGCTGTGCGTCGATCAGGCCTTGCAGGAAGAACGCTTTGCCGAGCGGCTCAGCGACCCGCTCAAGCGCTGGAAACTGTCGCCGGTGGACCTGAAGGCGCGCGACAAGTACGAAGCCTACGGCCAGGCGCGCGACCGCATGCTGCAGGCCACCCACACCGCGCATGCGCCGTGGACGCTGGTCAGCTTCAACGACCAGCGGCGTGGGCGGCTGACCTTGATCCGCCACCTGCTCGACCAGATGCCCGACACAGCCTTGCCCGAAGCACAGATCGAGTTCCCGATGCTGGCGCAGCCGCCGAAGCGCGAGCGCTTCGGCGGGCCGGTGAAGCCGATCAAGAGCGCGTAGGCGAGTCCTCGCGCGCGCACGGCCGCATCGGCACGCGCCTATCCGACAAAGGGTCGGTCGGGCAGTTCGTTCGGGTTGCGCTCACCCTCGGCCAGTGGGAAATGCCGTCGCAGCAGCACGTCCACGGCATCGATGGCCGCGCCAAGTCCTTGTTCGAACTGACCGGCCTTGAAGGCCGCCGACATGCGCTGGGCCAGCTCGGCCCATTCCTGTGGCGGCACATGCCGGCTCAGGCCGCGGTCGGCGACGATCTCGATGGCGTGTTCGGCCAGCAGCAGGTAGATCAGCACGCCATTGTTGTGTTCGGTGTCCCACACGCGCAGCTTGCCGAACATGGCCAGCGCACGTTCGCGCGCGGTCGCGTCGCGCCACAGGTAGGACATCGGCAATCCGGCTTCCACGCACAGCCGGATCTCGCCGCTGTGATGCAGCTCGCTGGCCTGGACGCGTGCGCCCAAACGCTCCAGCGCCGCCTCGCCGAGCGCGCGCTGCGCGTCGGTCTCGTCGAGCCAGCGGTGCTTGAGGATGCGGGTCCAGCGGTTCATGGTGCCCCCAAGGCCGCCGCGAGCGGCGTCCGCCCCCCCAAGGGGGAATCAGGAAGCTTGGGGCGGCCCGGCGCTTCCTTCATCTACCAATCCCCCGACGCGCCGCCGCCGCCAAAATCACCGCCGCCGCCTGAACCAAAACCGCCACCTCCGCCGAAGCCACCGCCGCGACCAAAGCCGCCGCCACCGCCGAAGCCGCCATCGCCCAGGATCACCGGCCCGCCGCGGCCTGTGGATCGGCCCATGCCGCGGCCCAGCGCGCCGATGCCGAGCACGCCCACCACCAGCAGCGCCAACAGCGCCACGCCGCCGGCGATCAGCAGACTTGCGCTGAAGACCCAGGCCGCGGCACCGGCACCGCCGGCTGTAACCAGCGAACCCAACTTGCGCCCCATGACCTTGCTGAGGATGCCGCCGATCACCGGCACGGCGACGAAGAAGAACATCAGCAGCTCCTGCCACGAGCCCTCGCCAGGGCCTTGCGACCCACGCGGCGCCTCGGGCAGCGGCAGGCCTTCGCCCTTGATGCGCGCCATCAGGCCATCGATGCCGGCCGTCAACCCACCGGCAAAGTTGCCGGCCCTGAAGGCCGGGCTGATGGCGCGGTCGATGATCTGCCGCGCCGCCAGGTCGGGCACTGCGCCCTCCAGCGCCTTCGCGACCTCGATGCGCACGCGCCGGTCGTTCTTGGCGACCACGATGAGCAGCCCGTCGCCGACCTCGCGCCGCCCGATCTTCCAGGTGTCGGCGACGCGTTGCGCGTAGGCGGCGATGTCCTCGGGCTGCGTGCTCGGCACCATCAGCACCACGATCTGCGGGCCCGCGGCCTGCTCGTAGGCCGCCAGCTTGGCTTCTAGCGCCGAGCGCTGGGCGTCGTCGAGCGTGCCGGTCTGGTCGATGACACGCGCGCTCAGCGCGGGCACCGGCAACACGTCCTGCGCCCAGGCCGGCGCCGCTGCCAAGGCCAGCAGCACCGCCATGCAGGCCAGC
This sequence comes from uncultured beta proteobacterium, assembly GCA_963743935.1. Taxonomy (GTDB): domain Bacteria; phylum Pseudomonadota; class Gammaproteobacteria; order Burkholderiales; family Burkholderiaceae_C; genus Rubrivivax. The sequence goes on from CAVURQ010000004.1 coordinate 81,382, forward strand.
GCCCAGACGGCAGGCAGGAGCCGCAGCGCGCGCATCGGCGGCCGAAGGATCAGCTGCAGATTACTTCGATGCGGCGGCGGCAGGTGCCGGGCTCTTCTCGAAGTTCACGCTGGGCGGCGCGCTGATGGCTGGCTTCGTTCTGCACGGTGAAGTTGGCCTTCACCGGGTAGCTGAAGATCATCGCCGTCAGGTTGGTGGGGAAGCTGCGCGCCAGCACGTTGAAGTCGTTCACCGATTTGATGTAGCGGTTGCGCGCCACGGTGATGCGGTTTTCGGTGCCTTCGAGCTGCACGCGCAGGTCCTGGAAGGCGGCGTTCGCCTTCAGCTCGGGGTAACGCTCGACGGTGACCATCAGGCGGCTCAAGGCGCCCGTCAACTCGCCCTGCGCGGCCTGGAATTTCTGGAAGGCGGCGGGGTCGTTGATCAGTTCCGGCGTGGCCTGGATGCTGGTGGCCGCGGCGCGCGCCTGGATCACCTTGGTCAGCGTTTCCTGCTCGAAGTTGGCTTCGCCCTTGACGGTGCTGACGATGTTGGGGATCAGGTCGGCGCGGCGCTGGTACTGGTTCAGCACCTCGGCCCAGGCGGACTTGACCTGTTCGTCCAGGCGCTGGAAATCGTTGTAGCCGCAGCCTGACAGCACCAGCGTCGCCAGCAGTGCGCTCATCCAGGCGATCAAACGGGGGGTCTTCATGGGCGTCCTCATTGAATGCGGGGGAACGGGATGCTACCGCGTGCGACCGGCCCGGCACGTGCTGCCCGGCGCGGCGTTGCGTACAGTCGCGACCCATGATGCCGCCGCCCTCGATGCCGGACCCGATGTCGATGCCTGCGCCACTGCCGCTTGCCAGCCGGCAACGGGTCGCTGGCGCCGCGGCGCACACGCTGCTGATCGTGGGCGCCGGTGGTGTGCTGGGCGCTGCGCTGCTGGCGCGGGCGCTGGGCAGTGGGCGGTTCGCGCACGTGCAGGCACTCGTCGCCAAGCCTCTGGCCAGCACGCTGCTCGGCTTCGAAGCGCTGCCCGAGCAGCGTGTGGATGCCGGCGCTCTGGCGCATACCGCGGCCATCGTCTTCGAGCGTGGACGCCGACACAACGGCCGCGACGAGGCCTATGTGCAGCCGCAGCCCGAGGGGCTGTATGCACTGGCGCAGCGGCTGCATGCCGGCGGCGTGCGCCGGCTGCTGGTGGTCGTGCCGCATGCGCCGGCCCTGCTGCCGCAGGCGCTGATGTCGGGGCTGGCCTCGCTGGAAGAGGGCCGCGTGGCCTCACTCGGTTTCGAGCATTTGGTGTTTCTGCGTGCGGCGCAGTCCGCGGCTTCGGCCGCGGGTGGGGCCGGAAGCTGGGCCAAGATGGCGGCCAGCTGGTGGCTGTCGCAGCTGAGCTGGATGGTGCCGCAGCCGCAGTTGCCGGTGCGCGCCGAGCGTGTGGCCGAACTCGTGATCGAGTTGGCGTGGAGGCTGCGCGAGGCTGCGGTCGGCACCCGCGTGCTGGCGCCCGACGTGCTGTGGCAGGCGTCGCAAGCGCAGGACGGCGGCGCGGTGCTGGACGATTGGCTGCACGGCCGCACGTTGCCGCCTCTGCAGGCGAAGATGAAGCGCTGGTGAGCAGTTCCAGAACCTTTCTCACACACCGTTCGTGCGTTTCATCGACGGCGCGGCGCCGATGGCCAGTCACGATCGACGCCGACCATCGACAGTGATAATCGTCGCCATGCCCGCACCCCTTCAAAACGACAGCTTTCTGCGCGCCTGTCTGCGCCAACCCACCGACCACACGCCGATCTGGCTGATGCGCCAGGCCGGTCGTTATCTGCCGGAATACAAGGCCACGCGCGCACGGGCCGGCAGCTTCATGGGCCTGGCCACGAATCCGCAGTTCGCCACCGAGGTGACGCTGCAGCCACTGGACCGCTATGCGCTGGATGCGGCGATCCTGTTCTCCGACATCCTGACCGTGCCCGATGCGATGGGGCTGGGCCTGTCCTTCGCAGAAGGTGAAGGCCCGCGCTTCGCGCGCCCGCTGCGCCACGAAGCCGATGTCGCCAGCCTGGCCGTGCCCGACATGGACAAGCTGCGCTATGTCTTCGACGCGGTGGCCTCGATCCGCAAGGCGCTGGCCGGGCGGGTGCCGCTGATCGGCTTTTCAGGTAGCCCGTGGACGCTGGCCTGCTACATGGTCGAAGGTGCCGGCTCTGACGACTACCGCCTCGTGAAGACGATGCTGTACGCGCGGCCGGACCTGATGCACCGCATCCTCGACATCAACGCCCAGGCGGTGGCCGCCTACCTGAACGCGCAGATCGATGCCGGCGCGCAGGCGGTGATGGTCTTCGATTCATGGGGTGGCGTGCTCGCCGACGGCGCCTTCCAGCGCTTCAGCCTGCACTACACGCAACAGGTGGTGAAGAACCTGAAGCGCGAAAGCGATGGCCGGCGCGTGCCTTGCATCGTCTTCACCAAGGGCGGTGGCCCGTGGCTGGAGCAGATCGCCGACATCGGCGCCGATGTGGTCGGCCTGGACTGGACGGTGAACCTGGGCCGCGCCCGTGCCGCGGTCGGCAACCGGGTTGCGTTGCAGGGCAACCTCGACCCGAATGTGCTGTTCGCGCCGCCCGAGGCGGTGCAGGCCGAAGCCATTGCCACGCTCGACAGCTTCGGGCGCCCGCAGCGTGCCGACGGCGGCTGGGACGGACACGTCTTCAACCTGGGCCACGGCATCAGCCAGCACACACCGCCCGAACATGTGAGCGCGCTGGTGGATGCGGTGCATCGGCATTCGCGCAAGCTTCGCGCGGCGACCGGCTGAGCGGGCCGCGTGCCGGCGCCTCGGGCGGCGCGCGCTGGCCATGACGGCGAACGACTGCCGTTGCGGCCGCTGTGGCCAGCCATGGCAATCGCAGCCGGTAAGTGAGCGCTCAGGAGTTGACTTATCCCCAAAAACCATGCTGCGACGCAGCGCAGGCGCTGCGCATCGCTTGGCTATCCGGACTTTTACGGATGCGTGCTAAGTCGTTGATTTAATTGATGTCGAAGCGTTGCGTCGAAATCGGGCAATGGCACATTTCGCAAGACGTATCAAGGCGATGCGCGTTGGGCATGCAGGTTTCCCACAAAGTTATCCACAGACTTTGTGGATAGCAGTGAAATGTTGTTCTCAATCATCGACTTAACAGATATTTCTCAGGTCGAACCGAGCAAACGCATGCAACTTCCCTCCATCAGGACATGAGCGAGGGCTTCTCGACCCCGGTGGTTGTTGACGCGCCGCAACACTCGGGACTGGCCGCGACGCTCGATTATTTGAGTGAGCAGCCGCTGTCGCCTGGCACCCTGGTGCGCGTGCCCTTGGGCCGACGCAGCGTGACCGGCATCGTCTGGCATGAACGACTGGGCGATACCGCGCCTGCCGCAGTGCTGCGCCCGATAGAGGCCGCAGCCACCGCACTGCCGACGCTCGATGCACCGTGGCGCGCACTGGTCGCCTTCTGTGCCGCGTATTACCAGCGCAGCATCGGCGAGGTCGCGCTGTCCGTGCTGCCGCCCGAACTGCGCAAGCTGGATGAGACCCAGCTCGCGCGCCGGCTCGATCGGCTGCGGCGCAGCCTGTCAGCGCAGGCTGCCGCCGACGGGGCCAGGGCGGCCGCTGGCGCTGGCGCTGTGGCCGCGCCGCTGCACTCGCTGGGTCAGTCGTCGTCGCGCCAGAAGCCGAGCCCACCCTCACCGTCGAGCAGGCCGCCGCGCTCGAAGCCCTGGCCGCCGTGCCGGGCGACGACCTGCGCCCGACGCTGCTGCAAGGCGTCACCGGCAGCGGCAAGACCGAGGTCTACCTGCGCGCCGCGGCGCGTGCGCTGGCCGCGGGCCGCCAGGTGCTGGTGCTGGTGCCCGAGATCAATCTCACGCCGCAACTCGAGGCACGCTTCGCGCAGCGCTTTGCCAGCCACGCGCTGGTCTCCTTGCACAGCGCGCTGACACCGGCGCAGCGTCTGCGCAACTGGCTGCTGGCGCATCTGGGGCAGGCCGATCTGGTGCTGGGCACGCGCCTGGCCGTGTTTGCGTCGATGCCGCGTCTGGGCTTGATCGTCGTCGACGAAGAGCACGACCCTTCGTTCAAGCAGCAGGAAGGCGCGCGATATTCGGCACGCGATCTGGCGATCTACCGCGGGCGGCTGGAAGGGCTGCCGGTGTTGTTGGGGTCGGCCACGCCATCGCTGGAAAGCTGGTCGCGAGCCGAGCAGGGCCGCTACCGCCGCCTGCGCCTGGCGCAGCGTGTCGGTGGTGGTGAACTGCCCGTCGTGCGCCTGCTCGACATGAACGCCGTGCCGCGTCAAGGCGCTCAGCCGCCTGCGCCGCTGGCACCGGCATTGCAGCAGGCCATCGAGCAGCGCATCGCGCGCGGCGAACAAAGCCTGCTCTTCCTGAACCGGCGCGGTTATGCGCCCGTGCTGTTCTGTGGCGCCTGCGGCTGGAAGAGCGCGTGTCCGCACTGCAGCGCCTGGCGCGTGTTTCACAAGTCCGACCGCACGCTGCGCTGCCACCATTGCGGTTTTGCCGAGCGTGTGCCGCGCGCCTGCCCGGAGTGCGGCAACCTGGACATCGCGCCCATCGGTCGCGGCACTGAAAAGCTGGAGGAGCAGATCGCACAGCTGATGCCGCAAGCTCGCGTGGCGCGTATCGACGCCGACAGCACGCGCCTCAAGGGTGCGCTGCAGGCACAACTGGGCGCCGTGCATGCCGGCGAGGTGGACGTGCTGGTGGGCACGCAGATGATCGCCAAGGGGCACGACTTTCGCGGCATCACGCTGGTGGCCGCGGTCAACCCCGATGCGGCGCTGTTTGCCAGCGACTTCCGCGCCGCCGAGCGGCTGTTCGCGCTGTTGATGCAGGCGGCGGGCCGTGCCGGGCGCGACGCCCAACAGGCCGCGCGCAGCGAGATGTGGATCCAGACCTGGCACCCGCGACATGCGCTGTATGCGGCGCTGCGCGCGCACGACTTCGACGCCTTCGCGCGCGGCCAGTTGTTGGAGCGGCACAGCGCCGGGCTGCCGCCGTTCTCGAGCCTGGCGCTGCTGCGCGCCGAGGCGCGCAACGCCGACGCGGCGGGCGCGTTTCTGCGCGAAGCTGCCGAAATGGCCGCGCAGATGCCGGGAGGCGCCGACGTGCGCGTCTACCCGCCCGTGCCGCCGCCCGTGTCGCGCGTGGCCAACGTGGAGCGCATGCAGATGCTGGTCGAATCGAATTCGCGCGCGGCCTTGCAGCGGCTGCTGGCGTTGTGGCTGCCGCAACTGCACGCACTGCGCGCGTCGCACAAGGCCGTGCTGCGCTGGGCGGTGGATGTGGACCCGATGGAAATCTGAGATGGGGCGCCGTGCAGGAGCGCACTCTCTGCACGTCGAAGTAGAAAACACCGCTGTCTGAGCCGCAGCTTGGCGCTCGAACAACAGTCAACTGTTCGACCGCAGTGCAGCGGAAGCGGTCGGTCGCGTCAACCCGCAGATTCGCGCTTCATTCGAAGCGAGGACACCACGGGCAAAAAAGCGCAGGGCGTGCGCCTCAAACTGGTTGGCCCGTCAAATCCGGCCCGAACACCGCGGACGGCGCATCTTCTGCCGCCAGCAGCGAATGTGCTGGAGCAATCGAGCGGGTAAAAAGCACATCAGGCGTCACGCACCATCCGAGCCATGGCACCGCTACCCAGTTACCCCGCGAATGATCTGTTCGCCACTGACTTCCATCCGCACTGGGCTCTGCCTGGTTTCTTCCCCGGTGCGGGCGGCTTCTTCCACGGGCATCCAGACCCAAACAAGCGCTTTCTCTTTTTCGGAACCGACTTTGGTCCACTGAGTTATCAGCGAAGCCTTCCCAGCACAGGTGGCGAGCCCGAGGGCGTCGTGACTCTCCGTCAACTGCGGTCGATCGTGGCTCAATCCGGTCTGCGTCCTAACCACCGCTTCCTAACCAATGCCCTACTCTGCATGCGAAGGGTGAGTCCGCCACAAGCCAGTTCCCGATCTGGCGCCAGTATCGACGACGTCCTCGCCTGCGCTGCTTGGCATCGCCAAGAGATCGCCAGTTGCAGGCCAGCAGGAGTGGCATTGATGGGGGCGGCCTCAACTGGATCACTTCGGGAACTGTGCTCCGGAGTTGGCAAGCTATTGGCATGGGCTCAAGACACTTGCAGGCGTCTACGTTCAAGGACGAGAGGCGGTCACGCTGGCCGACGGCACGCGAGTTCTGCTCATGCTGCATCCATCGTTCTGGCACGCATATCCTGCTGACCTAAAGGCTCGGGGCTAGATTGAGCACCTCTCGGCATGGGCCTCGAGGGAGCAAGCGAACGCGGGTGAAGCCACTCAGCGTTGAGAGCGGCAGCAATCTGGAAAGTCGAGAATGGCTGTTAGTTCAGCGGACAGCGATTGCAGCGCCGCATCGGCAATGCAGCTAAGCCTGGAAGACGGCAGGCAAGGGCAACTGATCACGCAGGCGGCGCTCACACGGGAACGCCCGGACGCGAAGCCGCTTCAAGC
>CAVURQ010000005.1:0-134727 GCA_963743935.1 uncultured beta proteobacterium
GGTCCAGGTCGATGATCACCACCGACAACGCCTGCCGGTCGCGCTGTGCCATGGCCAGCATGGACGGCAGCACGTCGTCCAGATGGTGGCGATTGAACAAGCCGGTCAGAAAGTCGCGCGTGGCCTGCTGGCGCAAGGCCTGCTGCAGCGCCTCGACCTCGGCGATCTTGTGCACGAAGTGGCCCATTCGCCGTCGCGAGATCGTCGCGCGCACGCTCGGTGCTGCGTCGGCGTGCGTCCACCGCCGCCAGCTCCTGCTGCATGCGCAGCAGCTCGGTGTGCAGCGCCGCCGCCTGGTAACGCGCGCCGGAGGCCTGCAGCGCACGCTCGATGTGGCGCTTTTGCCAACTGCGCAGCGCCGCCAGTGCAGGCGCGGTCCGGCCCAGGCGCTCGTGTGCTTCGGCCTGAGCCGCAAAATACAGGCAGCGCACACGCAGGCTCAGGCCCTCGGCGTTGGCATCGCTGCCCAGCGCTTCTCGGGACTGGTTCAGCAGTTCGGCAGCCTCGACGAGCTGGCCGCGCGCCATCAGCAACTCGGCCGCGGCGACGAGCAAGGTGATGCGTTCGTCGGGCAGCGAGTGCTCGACTCAGCGCCAGCTGGGCACGCTGCACCAGCTCAGCGCCCAGGCCCAGGTCGCCGGCGCGCAGCGCCGCCAGGGCGAGGGTTTCGTAGTGCGCATTCATCGCGCCGCGGCCGTCCTTGTCGGCAGGCAGCTGCAACATGCGCTGCACGTCGGGCAGCGCCTCGGCCGCGCGCTCCAGGTTGGTCAGGCAGATCACGCGGTTGATGCTGAGCACGCTGAACAGGCGTGCGTTGTGCAAGGCCTGGCAGCGCGCCAGACCTTCCTGCAGGTAGCTCAAGGCCTGGTGGTAGTCACCCAGCTGGACCAGCTTATGCGCCAGGTTGCAATACAGCACGACATCGAAACCATGGCTCTTGGCGGCGCTGGTCTCGCGCAGCGCCTGGTACATGTAGGCAAAGGCCTGCTTCGACTGGCCCAGCTCGGAGTAACACCCCGCGATGGTGTTCAGCAGCATGCCGAGCTCCTCGCGCCTGAGGATGCGCAGGCCCTCGTCGCGCAGCGGCAGCACGCGCGCCAGCGAGGCGCGGAATTCGCCGTTGCGCCAGGCGCAGCGCGCCAGCCCGACCTCGGCCAAAGGTGGCCGGAAGGGTCGCGCACCACACGGAAGCAGCGCTGCGCCTCGACCAGCTCACGCACTGCCTCGGCCTCATGCGGCGTGGCATACCAGATCATGTGAAAGCCGCGCGTCAGCCGAGCCCAGCCCTGCGCGGCGCGGTCGCCGTGCTTGACTGCGCTGGCAAAAGCCCTTTCGGCCGCTGCGATGCAGGCTTGCGAATCGCTGTACAGCAGCCGCCAGGATCTGCGCGCCAGGCGCAGCGCCGAAGAGACTGGCGCGCGAGGGAGAGCCGGAGTCATGCCGGTCATTGTCAGACAGCCTCGCGGCGCGTTACATCACCCCAATGGGTGATATCGGCGCGCTCGCGGCGGCAGGGGCGCAGCTAAGATCGGCGTTGCTGTGGATCGAAGGGGGGAGCCATGTCGCTGACCATGCAGGAAAGCTCGCGCCAGGGAAACCACCATCCCGATGAGCGACGCCGAATGGCGCGCGCGTGTGCAACTGGCCGCGTGTTACCGCGTGTTCGACCAGCTCGGCTGGACCGAACTCATCTTCAACCACATCACGCTGCGTGTGCCGGGGCCGGAGCGTGTGTTCCTGATCAACCCCTTCGGTCTGATGTACCACGAGGTCACCGCCTCGAACCTGGTGGCCGTCGACATCGACGGCCATCCGGTGCGCCCGACCGAGCATGCGGTCAACCGCGCCGGCTTCGTCACGCACAGCGCCATCCACGGCCATGTGGACGGTGCGCATTGTGTGTGCACACCCACACGACGAGCGGCATGGCGGTGGCCTGCCTGGAGCAGGGGCTGTCGCACGACTCGTTCTATGGCGCGCAGTCTGCAGGGACGCGTGGCCTACCACGAGTTCGAGGGCATCACCGTCAACCCGGACGAGCGCTCGCGCATGCTGCGCAGCATTGGCGACAAGCGGTGCGTGATCCTGCGCAGCCACGGCCTGCTCAGCTGGGGCGCGGAAATCCCGTTGGCCTTCATGTGGCTGTGGACGATGCAGCGCGCCTGCGACCTGCAGATTGCCGCCAGCGCAGCCGGCGCGATGCACACCGTGAGCGAGGCCGCGCGGGCGCAATGCGTGCGCGCGAAGCCGGGCCGCAGGAGCCGGTCGTGTGCGCCAAGGTGTATGCGGCGCTGGTGCGCAAGCTCGAGCGTTCGGCGCTGCCCTACGACGTCTGAACGCGGCGTCCGTTCCGGGCGGCGGATCGGCCACCCACTGCGGTGGCCGAGTCTGTCGCGCTCGACCCGCGCGCTGGCACGGAAACCCAATGACCGAAAAGCGCAAACGCATCGTCATCGTCGGCGGCAACGTCGCCGGCCTGACGGCCGCGATCAAGTTGTCGCGACAGCATGCGGTGACGGTCATCGACCCGTCCAGACACTTCGAGTGGATGCCCAACATCCACGAGATCCTGTCCAGCGTGAAGACGCCGCATGCACTGCGACTGGACCGCGCCGCCATCGTTGCGCAGGCGGGGCACCGCTCGTGCGCGATCGCGTGGCCGTGCTGCAGCCGGCGCAGCACGCACGCCTGGCCACGGCGGGCGGCCGCGAGCTGGGCTTCGACGCCTGCATCGTCGCGATAGGCGCGCTGTGGAACACGCATCAGATCCCGGGCGTCGCGCGCCACGCCATGCCGTTTCGCAGTGTCGCCGACGCGCTGGCGATCGAGCGTCGGCTGCACACCCTCAAGCAGCAAGGCCAGCCGCTGCGCATCGTCATCGCCGGCGGCGGCATTTCGGGCATCGAGGCGCTGGGCGAGATCCTGCGCCGCCATCGCGACGATGCCGGCCTGTCGGTCGAGGTGATCGAAGCCGGCCCCCGGCTGTCGCCCGACCTGCCCGCGGCGCTGGATGCCGATCTGCGCCGCCTGTGTGCGCCGTATGCGGTGAGCTTCCGCACCGCCACGACGATTGCCGGCGTCACCGCCAAGAGTGTGCGTCTGAGCGACGGCACGCGGCTGCGCTCGGAACTCACGCTGTGGACGGCCGGGCTGGCGCCGCCGCCGCTGTTGCGCGAGTCGGGCCTGGCGCGGCCAACCGAGGTCTGGGCGAGCGTGGAACAGACGCTGCGCAGTCGCCATTTCGACAACACCTTCGTCGTCGGCGACGCGGCGCAGCTGCCACAGCCCATCGGCAAGCAGGCCTACAACGCCATCGACATGGGCGCACTCGCGGCGGCCAATGTCACAAGCTACCTGAACGATCGCGCGATGAAGACCTTCAAGCCGGCGCCCAAGCCGGTGCTGATCGCCTTCGGCGATTTGCAGACCTATCTGGTCGCGGGTCGCAACGTGCTCGCGAGCAAGGCATTGGCCGGTGCGAAGGAAGGTGTCTATCAGCTGTTCATGTCGCAGATGGCGCCAGGCAGCGTGCTGGGTGTATTGCCGGCCGCGTCCGGGCGGCTGTGGCAGAGCTGGCGTCAGCTCGTCAAGCCGCAGTTGTTGTCGTTGGCGGACTTCAAGGCCATGCCAGACCACAGGGTCATCAGGTTGCTGTAGACGGTCGGTGCACAGCGTAGTCCCCGACTGGCCGGCGCCGTTCATTGCTTTGCTCAACAAGGCGAGCATCAATGCATCTGGGGCGACGCCGCCAGCAGCCTGAATCTGCGCGACGACGACCGAGCCGCGCCTTCCCCGCTGACTGGTGGCCTGGGGCGGAATCGAACCACCGACACGCGGATTTTCAATCCGCTGCTCTACCAACTGAGCTACCAGGCCAAGAGCCGCAGATTATAGACAGCGCCCCAGCGCTGCCTGGCTACTGGACACCACCGCGCTTGTTGCGCGTCAGGTCCACGCCCAGTTGCTTGAGCTTGCGGTACAGGTGCGTGCGCTCCAGCCCGGTCTTGTCGGCCACGCGCGTCATCGAGCCGTTCTCGCGCGCCAGGTGAAATTCGAAGTAGCTCTTCTCGAAGGCGTCGCGCGCCTCGCGCAGCGGGCGGTCGAGGCTGAAGCTCTGCTCCGGCTGCGGACCCGGATCGGGCTGCATTTCCACCAGCCCGATGGAGCCACCCGGGCCACCCGCCTCGTTGTAGTTGGGCATGTCGGCGCGGTGTCCGGCCACTGCGGCGGCGATGCGTTGGCTGGGCTTGGCCAGGGCCTGCTCGACCGCGCGCAACAGTTTCTGCAGCGTGATGGGCTTTTCCAGGAAGGCCATGGCGCCGTGTTTGGTGGCTTCCACCGCCGTGTCGATGGTGCCGTGGCCGCTCATCATGATCACCGGCATCGTCAACAGCGCCGAGCTGCCCCATTCCTTGAGCAGGCTGATGCCGTCCACGTCGGGCATCCAGATGTCCAGCAACACCAGGTCGGGGCGCATGCGCTCGCGCACGCCTCGCGCCTGGGCGGCGTTTTCGGCCAGCTCGACGGTGTGGCCTTCGTCCGTCAGTATTTCGGACAGCAGGGCGCGGATGCCCAGTTCGTCGTCGACCACAAGAATGATTGCCATGAGCGTTCAATGCACCTGCGTTGTTTCACCGTTGGCCGGTGCGGGCCCTTGCTGCGTCGTGCCTGCTGCGTGCGCCCCTGGCTCCAGGCCGCTCGCGCTTGCCAGGGCCGGCGCGGTGGGCATGAATGTCGAAAATGATAACGATACTCTCGCGCCGGTCACGGCCGCGTCGCCGCCGTCTGCGCTGCGCAGGTTGGCGATGCGCACGCGGGCGCGGTGTTCGTCGGCGATCTTCTTCACCACGGCCAGGCCCAGGCCGGTGCCCTTGCTCTTGGTCGTGATGTAGGGCTCGAACGCGCGCTGCAGCACGTTGTCGGCAAAACCGGGGCCGTTGTCCATGACGGTCAGTCGCACGGCGCGCAGCTCGCCGTTCTCGCCATACGCCGCCGAGGTGGCCACGCGCACCTGGCCATGGGATTTGTCCGCCACGGCATCCAGCGCGTTCTGCACCAGGTTGTGCACCACCTGGCGCAGTTGCGAGGCGTCGCCCATGATGGGCGGCAGGCCGCTGTCCAATTGCGCCGCCAGGCGGCCCTGGTCCTGGTTCTCGCCATACAGCGCCAGCACCTCGCCCACCAGCACGTTCAAGTCCAGCGGCATCAGTTGTGCGGCAGGCAGCCGCGCATAGTCGCGGAACTCGTTGACCAGCTGCTTCATCGACTGCACCTGGCTCACGATGGTGGCCACCGAGCGCTGCAGCAGGGCCCGGTCGTGGCCTTCGAGCTTGGATTCCAGCTTGTGCTGCAGCCGCTCGGCCGACAACTGGATCGGCGTGAGCGGGTTCTTGATCTCGTGCGCCAGCCGGCGCGCCACCTCGGCCCAGGCGGCCGAGCGCTGCGCCGACACCACCTCGGTGATGTCGTCGAAGACCATCAGCCGCGCACCCGGCACCGCCCGGTCGCTCGAAGGCGCCGAACTCCCCTCGCTGGGTGCCCGCTGCTCGTCAGCGACCAGAGGGCCGACGTCCGGCAAGGTCGCGCCGCGCACCAGCAGAAGCTGCGTATTGCGTTCGCCGGGGTGCAGCTCGAAGGCTTCCTGCCAGTGGTCACGCTCGCCGGGCTCGGGGCTGGTGGCATGCAGCTCGAAGCGCTGCCACACGCTGCGCGCAAATTCGCCCAGCTCGGGCACTTCTTGCAGGCCCCGGCCGCGATACACCGACAGCGGCAGGCGCAGGATGCGCGTGGCACCGGGGTTGACGGTGTCGATCCGGCCTTCGCGGTCGAACACCACCACGCCGGCCGTCAGGTTGTCCAGGATGGTCTGCAGCCGCGTGCGCGCACCTTCGAGCTGGGTCACGCCGCGCTGCACCGCCTCACGCGCGTCGGACAGCTGTGCCGTCATGTCGGCAAAGGAGCGTGTCAGCCCGCCGAGTTCGTCGCGCGAGCCGAACACCGGCTTGCTGCTCAGGTCGCCCTTCGCCACCTGGCGCACACCGTCGGCCAGCAGGATCAGCGGGCGCACCAGCTGGTTGCCCAACAGCACCGCCAGCAGCACCGCGCCAAACACCGCCAGCACCAACGCCAGCGTGAGCGTGCCGATGTACATGCGGCGCAGGCCACTGCGCGCCAGTGCGCGCTGCTGGTACTCGCTGTAGGCGCTTTGCACGGCCAGTGCGTTGTCCGCGAGCTGCTTCGGCACGGGCTGCACGGCAAGCAGGAATCGTTCTTCGCCGGGCCGCAGCGACAGCTGCATGTCGGGCACCGACGCCACCGCGCGCACGCGTGCGGCGGCGTGCGGCGCGGCACCCGGCAGCGGCTCCTCGTCCAGGCCTTCGATGCGGCTGGACACACCCAGGCTGCGCGCCTGGCGCAGCACCTCCACGCTCGGGCGTTCCGGCGCGATGGCGCTGGCGCCGCTGCCGGTGCTGATGAGCAGCTGCCCCGTCGGCCCCAGCAGCGCCAGGTCGCGCACCCCCATCTGCTCGCGCAGCCGCTCCAGCGACAGCGGCGTCATCGGCGCACGCTCGTCGGCCAGCTTTTCCGCGGCCAGCCGCGTCTTGTCGCCGAGGTCGACGACCAGCGCCTCCAGCGTGGCCTTGCCCAGCGCCAGGCCGGCGTCCAGCGCGGTGGCCACCTTCACGTCGAACCAGACCTCGATGCTGCGCGACACGAACTGGTAGGACACGGTGTAGATCACCAGCCCCGGCAGCAGCCCGACCACGGCAAAGATGCCGGCCAGCTTGGCCAGCAGCTTGGTGCCGAACTTGCCGCGCCGCTGGCGCAGCGCCAGCCGCACCAAGGCAATGGCGATGACCAGCATCAAGAGCGTGGCCACGGCCACGTTCAGCCAGAACAGCCAGACGAAGTTGCGCTCGTAGAAGCCTTCGCCCTGGCCCGTGAGCGAGATCATGAAGGCCAGCACCAGCGCTGCGCCGATCACGGCCACCGTGCCGACGATGGTGACCCAGCGTGCGTGGCGGTTCATGCCGTGAATGGCGCGTTCATGGGCGCAGCTTCAAGCGGCCGGGCGCAGCACTCATTCAACACGCAGCGTGCGATCGGCCCGCATCACCCAGTCAGCTTGGGCGCCCAGGCCGAGCTGCATCGGGCTGGGCAGTTGCGAGTTGTCGAGCCGGTAGCTGAACTCGAGGTAGTGGCGCGCATCCGGGTCGAGCTGCGTCAGGTCGGCGAGCTTCCAGCGCGAGCTGCGCGACACCGCCGCCAAGGCCTCGGCCAGGGTCGGAAAGCTCTGGTTGAAGCCGCCGAAGCCGACGCGCCAGGTCGAGGTCAAGGGCTGGTAGGCGACGCGCCAGGTGCGCTGCACCCGCGCCACGCGCTCGTCGCGCCAGTACCAGCGGCTGCGGTACAGCGCGGCCTCGGCCACGAAGTACACCGGCACGCCGCGCTGCATGGCATCTTCCACGGTCTGCGGCAGCGTCATGCGGGCGTCGAAGTCGAGCGTCAGTTCGCCGTCCTGGCGCTGCAACTGCAGCACGGCCAGGTCAACGCCCTGTGCGTGCACGTGCGCCGCGCCCAGCACCCACAGCCAAAGCATGAGCGCCAGGCCCTGCAGCAAGCTTCGGCGGACCAAGGGGAGGCGCATCACGGGTTCAGGTTGAGGGCGGGTCTTTCCGGATCAGGGCGTAGTAGAAGCCGTCGTGCACCGTCGCGGGGGGGCCGGCTTCCCCGCAATTGTCGGGCACCGTCAGCAGATGCCCGGGCGAGGCACTCTGCAACGCCGCGCCGGCCGCGCCATGGCGTTGCAAAAACGCGTCGATCTGTGTCTGACCCTCGCACTTGAACAGCGAACAGGTAACGTAAAGAAGCTGGCCGCCCGGTTTGAGCAGCGGCCACAGCGCCTCCAGCATCCGCGCCTGCAACGCGACCAGGCTCGACATGTCGGATTCGCGCCGCAGCCAGCGGATGTCCGGATGGCGGCGCACGATGCCCGAGGCGCTGCAGGGCGCGTCCAGCAGGATCGCATCGAAGGGCCGGCCGTCCCACCAGGTGGCTGGCCGGGCGGCGTCGGCGCACTTCAGTTCGGCCTTCAGCTTCATGCGCTGCAGCGTGCCGCGCGCGCGTTCCAGGCGCTGCGCGTCGTGGTCCAGCGCCAGCAGGTCCAGGTCGGCCAGTTCGAGCAGGTGCGCGGTCTTGCCGCCCGGCGCGGCGCAGGCGTCCAGCACCCGCGCACCCTTCGGCAAGCGCCCCGGCCTGCCAGAGCAACAGCGCCGCACGCTGTGCCGAGGCGTCCTGGACCGACAGATCGCCTTCGGCAAAGCCGGGCAGCTCACTCACCGGGCAGGGTTGCGAGAGCACCACGGCCTGTCCACCGAAGGCCGGATCGGTCAGCAACAACGCGTCGCGCCCCTGCGCGGCCAGCCTTGCTACGTAGTCTGCACCGCTGCCACGGCGGCGGTTGATGCGCAGCGTCATCGGCGGGTGCTGGTTGGCGGCCGTCAGCAGCGCTTGCCAGGACTGCGGCCAGTCGCGGCGCAGCCGCTCGATCCACCAAAGTGGGTGATTCCACTGCGCCGTCGGCGACAGCAAGGCCTGCTCGACACGTGGCGCCTGTTCACGCAGGTAGCGGCGCAGCACGGCATTCACGAAGGCCGCGGCGGCTGGCGTACGCCGCCGCGCCGCCGCCACGGCCTGATCGACCAGCGTGTGCGCCGCATAGGCGGGGCGTTCGGCCGGCCACAGCAGCGCCAGCGCCACGCACAACAAGGACTGCACCCTGGGCGGCGGCGGCTTGGGCGCCAAGCCACGAAGCAACTCCTGCGCCGCACCGAGCTGGCGCAACGCAGTGAATGTGAGCGCCTGCACACCGGGACGGTGTCTGGTGTCGACTTGCAGCAGTGCGTCGTTCAAGGAGCGGCCACCTTGCACCGCGTGCAGCATGTCGGCGCTGAGGTCGAGCAGCTGCGACAGGGGAATGGAAGGCTGAGGGATCGACACCGCTGCAGTCTAGGAGACTGGGGAACTTGAAGTCAGTCATCGCGTGCACCGAAGGCCCAATCAAGCGGCGTGCATCGCATGCCGAAGCGGACCCATGGCGCGCCCCTGCAAGGTGCAAGGTCCGCACCGAGCGCGCACAATGCGCGCTCAACGACGCTGCCTGCCGCCATGTCCACCACCAAACTGAGCTCCGTCGCCGCGCCCGCCCGCGTTCTGCGCAGCGAGGACGAGCTGGCCCAGTTGCCTGCCTCCGAGCGCATCCGTTACCGGCTGGTGGCGGCCAATTGCCGCCACCATGCCAACGACAACATCGCCGACTTCATCCGCGACGGCGAGATCGGCGAACTGAAGGCCGAGGTGCAGGGCAAGCTACAGGAGGTGCTGCGCGCGCTGGTCATCGATACCGACAACGACCACAACACCCAGGACACCGCCAAGCGCGTGGCCAAGATGTTCGTCGAGGAGGTCTTCCGTGGCCGCTACGTGGCCATGCCGGCAGTGACCGAGTTCCCCAACGCCGAGCGCCTGAACGAGCTGATGATTGTCGGCCCCATCACGGTGCGAAGCGCCTGCAGCCACCATCTGTGCCCGATCTTCGGCAAGGTCTGGATCGGCGTGATGCCGAACGAACATTCCAACCTCATCGGCCTGAGCAAATACGCGCGCATCTGCGACTGGGTCATGAGCCGCCCGCAGATCCAGGAAGAGGCGGTGACGATGCTGGCCAACGAACTGCAGGACCGGGTGCGACCCGACGGTCTGGCCATCGTCATGGAGGCCGACCACTTCTGCATGCACTGGCGCGGCGTCAAGGACACCGATTCGGCCATGGTCAACAGCGTGATGCGCGGCGCGTTCCTGAAGGACGCGAACCTGCGCCGCGAGTTCCTGTCGTTGTTGCCGCGCAAATCCGATTGAACCTGGAGCCTCGACGATGCTTGTGCGCCTTCTCTATGCCAGCCGCTCGGCTGCGCCGATCACACCGGAGGCGCTGCTGAGCATCCTGCGCCAGTCCAAGGCCAACAATCTGGCGCAGGGCATCACCGGCGTGCTGTGCTGTTCGGACAGTGTCTTCCTGCAGGTGCTGGAAGGCGGCCGCTCCGCGGTGAACCGGCTGTACAACCGCATCGTCGCCGATCCGCGCCACAAGGACGTGGAACTGCTCAGCTACAGCCAGATCGGCGAGCGGCGTTTTGCCGGCTGGTCGATGGGGCAGGTGAACCTGTCGCGGCTGAACCCAGGGCTGCTGCTGAAGTATTCGGCCACGGCCGCGCTCGACCCCTATGCCGTATCGGGAGAGGTGTCGCTGGCGCTGCTCGACGAACTGGTCGCGACCGCGTCGATCGTCGGCCAGGGTTAGGCGGCTGCGTAGACCTCGGCTTTCGGCTCTGCCGGCAGCCAGACCACCACCGCCACGGTACAGGCGGCGATCAGCGCCATGGCCCACAGCAGCGTGCCGAAGCCCGAGGCCTTGACCACCGGGCCGAGCAACCACACCGCCAGCGAACTGATGCCGATGGACACGGTGAGCCGCGCGCCCGCCACGCGCGAGCGGATGCTGTCGTCGACGTAGCGCACGATCATCGCGTCGGTGAAGGGGATCGAGCCGAAGATGAAGATCATCACCGCCAGCAGCAATGCCAGCAGCCACCAGCCCTGCGCGTGCACGGCCAGCGCGAACAGCGGAATCGGCATGAGCGCGATGCCCAGATAGAGTGGTTTCAGCGGCACGCGGTCGATGAGCCGGCCCACCACCACCTGCGCCAGCGAGGCCACCGCATACACCGCGGCCAGCATCATGCCGATCAGCGCCGGATCCTCGACGATGCCGCGAAAGCGCTCGCCCAGCAGCTGCGCATTGCCGTTGGTGGTGAAGTTGAAGAGCAGGCTGCCCGTCACCGAGGCGGCGGTCATGACCGCCAGCACGCGCGCCAGCAGCGCCGGTGTCAGGCGCACGCGGGCCGCGCTGCGGCGCTTGGCCGGTGCTTCGCTTTCCTGCGGACACACGCGCGCGAACACCAGCCCGCAGACGATGGCGAGCAGCCCGGGTGCAGCAAAGGCGGCCCGCCAGCCGAACCACTGCACCATGAAACCCGTGCTCAGGGCAGCCACGGCAATGCCCAGGTTGCCGGCCAGGCCGTTGATGCCGATCACCGCGCCGGGGTTGGGCACACGCTGCAGCAGCATCGGAATGCCCACGGGGTGGTAGATCGAAGCAAAGGCGCCCAGCAACGTCAGCGCCGCCGCCATCTGCCAGGCGTTGCGCGTCAGCGCGGTCAGCAGTGCCGCCGCGCCGATGCCGAAGAAGAACACCAGCATCATGCGTCGGCGCCCCCACAGGTCACCGAGCCGCCCCGAAGGCAGCGAGCCCAGGCCGAAGAGCACGAACGCGCCCACGCCATAGGGCATCAGGTCTTCCCAGCGCGTGAAGCCGAACTCCGCCGCGATCGAGCCCACCGCCGTGGCGAAGATGAGCAGGAACATGTGGTCGATGGCATGGCCGATGTTGAGCAGCAGCGCCACTTGCCGCGCGCTGCGCGGCATCGCGGCGTCGGTGGGCGGCGCGGTGCGGGCACCTTCAGCAGCGGCGGCGGCGGAAGCGGAGGGAGGAGCCATGTTGCACAGTGTGCCGCATCCGCGCCCACGACCGTGTCGCAAACGGGCCGCGCTTGTGCGCGCGAGCGCGTCCGCACCCGGCATCGCGCACGGGCCGGTTTGAAGCTCAGTGCGGGCGAAGGACGGCGGCGCGTACCGTGGCAGCCGCCTGAGCGGCATGCCAGACCAGCGCACTGGCGCTCCAGCAGATCCATGCCGTCCACAGGCTGTGGCTGGCGAAGTGCGCGCCACGCACGAGCTGTGTGAAAGCGAAAACCGCCCCCAAGGCACAGACACCGGCCAGCCAGGCACGCGCCACACGCGGCGACACCTCGCGCAGTGCAAACCATCCGGTGATCAAGGCAAACGCATTCGACGCATGCCCGGCCGGAAAACATCGCCCCGGTCCGCCGTCGCCCGCGCCCCACCAGGCGGCCAGCGAGCCATGGGCGATGTGCCAGGCGCTGCCGCCAAATTCGGCCAGACTCCAGGGGCAGCTGATCAGGCTCTGGCGCTTGAGCAGCGCGATCAGCAACGCACATCCCAGCGACAACAGCCACCAGCGCAGGCGCAGCAAGCGCGGCATGGCGCCGATCAGCGGCAGCGGCGACACGATGTTGATGGCGAGCAGCACGAACACCGCGCGCATGCACCAGGCCGCGCCGTCGTGCAGCACGCGCTCGAACAGCCAGTGGTGTGCGCCAGGCGAAACCATCGGCCGTACCGAACAGTCGCGTCAGGCCCAGATCGGCGCCGCTGGCGTCCCAGGCCAGCAGCAGCACCAGGCCGTAGACGATGACGCGAAGATCCTGCTGGCGCCAATGCGCGAGCCGCGCACGGTTTGCGAAACGCTGCGCGCGTGGGCCGGTTGCGGGCTGCGGCTCAGACACCGCGGCACGGCGCCGTCAGGTCCAGCGAGGCTTTGTGGCTGGCGCTGGCCACGCCCAGCAGGCCGAGCACGGTATGGAACAGGTGGTCGTGGCTCAACGCCACATCGCGCTGCGCGCTCAGGCAGGCCCGCGTGGCGCCAATGGCGGCCTCGGTCTGCGTCGGCAACCACAGCAGCATCGGCACATGTGTCTGTTCCCGCGGCGCGATCGAATAGGGCAGCCCGTGCAGGTACATGTTTCGCTCCCCCAGCGATTCGCCGTGGTCGGACACGTAAAGCAGCATCGGATCGAAGGTCTCGGTCTGCCGGTCCAGC
Organism: uncultured beta proteobacterium; assembly: GCA_963743935.1. GTDB lineage: Bacteria > Pseudomonadota > Gammaproteobacteria > Burkholderiales > Burkholderiaceae_C > Rubrivivax. The sequence goes on from CAVURQ010000005.1 coordinate 12,800, forward strand.
CAGGCGATGGCGCGCGCCAGCACGCGGTCGGTGTAGGCGATGGAGTTGTCGTAGGCGTTGAGCAGCAACTGGTGTTCGCAGTCCTGCAGCGCATGCGTCACACATTCCGGCGTGAAGGGCTTGGCCGACGGCGGCGAGCGTTTGTAGTAGGCCGGGCCGTGGCTGCCCATCTGGTGCATCACCAGCACCACGCCGCGTTGCCTGCGTTCTTCGGGCAGCGCGGCCAGACGCTGGTCCAGGCCGGTGAGCAGCGCTTCGTCCAGGCACTCGCCGCCCTGGCACAGGCCGGCGGCGTGGGCGCTGCCCGGCGGCGCGTCGATCGCGTCGACATGCGGCACACGTTCGCACAGCCCCTTGCAGCCACCCTGGTTCTCCAGCCACAGCACCGCCAGGCCGGCCTGCTGCAGCAGATCGAGCAGGTTTTCCTGGTCGCGCGTTCGCGAACCGAAGGCCTCTCGCCCCAGGCTGGAGAACATGCACGGCAGCGAGGCCGCGGTGTTGGTGCCGCAGGAGCTGACATTGCTGAAGTTGATCAGATCCAGACGCGAAAGCTCGGGGTTGGTATTGCGCGCGTAGCCGTTGAGCGAGAAGTGATCGGCACGCGCCGTTTCGCCCACGACGAGCAGCAGCAGCGGCGGCCTCGCATCGGTGCGGCGCGGCAACACATGCGCGTCGGCGCCGATGGCCTCGAGCGGGCCGGCCCGCCGGCTGCCCTTGGCCAGCGTCACGCGGCCCAGCGCATACAACGAGTTCGCCGGGTTGACCATGTAGCGCAGCGACTTGTGGTTGCGCATGGTCGAGGACATGGCATCGAAGTTCAGCACCAGCAAGCCGCCGGCCAGCGCCACGGCGGCCAGCAACGCCAGCGCGTTGCGCAGCCCCTGCGTCTTGAGCGGCGCGGCGCGCAGCGGTGTGCGCCACAGCAGCCACAGCGGCAGGCCGGCCAGGAGCAGCAGACTCAGCAGCAGCGGCACACCGATCAGGTCGCGCGCTTCGTGCACGTTGGTGTGCAGCACGTTGACCATCATCGTGGGGTCGATGACGATGCCGTAGCTGCCCATGAAATGCGCGCCGATCGCGGCCGCAAGCAGCAGCAGCGCGCTCAGCGGCTTGATGCTGTGCCGCCACGCGCCCAGCGAAAGCACGGCCAGGCTCATGCCGGCGATCATCAAGCCCAGGCTGAGCATGAACAGCAGGCCCCGCGTGGAGGACAGCTCCGGCAGGTCCGCCATGGCGCGCCACAGCGGCCAGTTGGCCACGGCCGCCAGCCACAGGCTGACGAACACGGCAAGGCTGAGCGGGTTGCGGGCGGCAGGCATCATCAAGGCGCATCATTTGCCGCGCGCCTTAAGCTCAGCTTAGCCCGCCGGGTGCGGCGTAGCATGCGTCGGCATGAAGATCGACGGCATCGAGTTGCGCATCGAAGGCGCCGGATCGCAAAGCGTGGTGATGCTGCACGGCTGGCCCGACACGCTGCGCCTGTGGGATGCCACGGTGGAGGCGCTGAAGCCGCGCTGGCGCTGCCTGCGCTTCACCTTGCCGGGCTTCGACCTCGCGCAACCGGGCCGCGCCCATTCGCTCGACGAGGTCATCGACACGTTGCAGCGCATCGTCACGCAGGCCTGCCCGGGCGAGCGCGTGACCCTGCTGCTGCACGACTGGGGCTGCCTGTACGGCTACCAGTTTGCGCTGCGCCACCCCGATCTGGTATCGCGCGTGATCGGCGTGGACATCGGCGATGCCGGCTCAGGCCCGCATCAGGCGGCGTTGGGCTTCAAGGCCAAGTCGATGGTGCTCGGCTACCAACTGTGGCTGGCGCTGGCCTGGCGTGTGGGTGGCGATCTGGGCGACCGCATGGCGCGCAGGATGGCCCGTGCACTGCGCTGTCCGACCGACGCGCAGGCCATCGGCGCGCAGATGGGCTACCCCTACGCGGTGCGCTGGTTCGGCGTGAAAGGCGGCTTCAAGGCGCTGCGCGTGTTCGAGCCGAGCATGCCGATGCTCTACATCTATGGCCAACGCAAGCCCTTCATGTTCCATTCGCAGGCCTGGCTCGATCGGCTTGGCGCGCGCGCCGCCAACCGCGTCATCGCCCTGCCGACCGGGCATTGGGTGATGGTGCAAAAGCCGCAGGCCTTCAACGAAGCGGTCGCCACGTGGCTGGCCGAGACCCAGCCGGTGTTGCTGCCTGAGCCGGCCATCGATGCGCCTGCCCGCGGCGGTGTTCGGGCTTCGTGGCGCGCTCGAGTCGCCGCGCGGCGCTGCCCTTCAGCGCTCGCTGATGTCGCGCAGGCCGGCGTTCATCTCGGCCATGCGGCGCAAGGCCTCGTCGCTGACCATCGTGTCGCAGAACAGCGTGCGTTCGGCGGCCAGCGCGTCGGCGGCATCGCCGCTGCCGGCGCGGTGCGTCAGCTGCTTGATGTGGCTCAAGGCCGGTTGCGGCTTGAGCGCGAGTTCCTGCGCCACCGACAGCGCGTGCGCCAGCACGTCGGCCACGCAGGCGTTCACCAGCCCGTGCGCGGCTGCGTCGGCAGGTTCGAAGGTGCGGCCCAGCAACAGGGCCTCGGTGGCTTGGGCGTGGCCCATCACGCGATGCAGCTTCTGCGTGCCGCCGGCACCGGGCAGCAGCCCGATGTTCACCTCGGGCAGGCCGATGCGATAGCTGCCCGCCTGCGCGTAGCGCAGGTCGCAGGCCAAGGCCAGCTCGTAACCGCCGCCCATGCAGTGGCCGTTGATGGCGGCGATGAAGATGCACGGGCTGGCCTCGATGCGCGCCAGCGCGCGGTGCAGCGGCGCCTCGGGCACGGGGCGGTCGAGCGTGAAGCGCAGGCCGCGTGCCGCCATCGCGCGGGCGCGCTGCTCGAGCACCGCCACGTCGTAGTGGCGCACGAACACGCCCGCATCGCGGCCGATGAAGACCACGACGCGCAGCTGCGGTGTGGCATCGAGCAGGTCGAGCAGCGCCAGCAACTCGGCTTCGGTCTGCGCATCCATGCAGCCCATCGGCGGGTTGAAGAGCCGGGCCACGGCCACCGCGTCCTGGCGCTGCACGCTCAGGCGTTGGCCTTCGAAAACAGACGCGAAGGTCCGGGCTCATTCGGGTGCTCCCTGTCGATTCGAGGTCACAGCGCGCCGGCGGCACCGAAGCCGAACAAACGCGCCAGCAGCCGCGTCGGGAACTGATGCGCCGCCTCGTTGTAGCGGCGCACGGCGTCGTTGAAGAGCTGGCGCGCGAAGGCCAGGCGCTGGCCGCTGTCGCGCAGGGCGTCGGCATGCGCGGCCAACGTGGCGTCGCTGCGCAGTTCCGCGTGTTGTTCCAGCAGCGCCAGCAGCCGCGCCTGCGGCGCCGAGAGTGCAGATTCGGCCGCGGCCAGAGACGCCGCCCGGGCCGCCTGCGCCGGCCGGGCACGCAACGCGTCGCCGGCGGCGCGCACCTGTGCCAGCGCCTGCGCGACGGCATCGAGCGTGCCTTGCTCGTCGCTCAGGTGCGTTCGCAATCCATCGACCAGCGGCGACAGCGCGGCCGCGCGGCGCTGCAGCGGCTCTTCGACCTGCGCCCAGGCCGCGCCGATGTCGTTGCGCAGCGCCACCAACCGGTTGTGCGCGCCGAGCATCCAGAACACCAGCATCGCCGCGGCAGCGATGAGTGCGATTTCCTGCATGCTCATCGACGGCACCCATGCCAATGTCGCTGCCGCAGAACGGGATGCAATTCGATCATGCGGCCACTATAGATCGCGGCGGCATGCCGAGCCGCCGCACAGGGCGATGGACGCCGCGCGTGCCGCGTCAGAACGACCCGAAGGCCGAGCCCAGCACGATCACCGCCACCAGCGCGAGCAGTGCGCTGACGATGCCGACCATGACGATGTCGAAGTAGCTCTGCTTGTGCGTCGCGCCGCACACGGCGAGCAGCGTGACCACGGCGCCGTTGTGCGGCAGGCTGTCGAGCGAGCCGGCGCCGATGACGGCCACGCGGTGCATCAGCGCCGGGTCGATGCCGTAGTCGGCGGCGAGTTGCATGTAGGTGTCGCCGAGCGCGCCGAGCGCGATGGTCAGGCCGCCGGAGGCCGAGCCGGTGAGCGCCGACAGCACGTTGGTGGCCAGCGCCAGGCCGACCAGCGGGCCGCCTTCGATGCCGAGCACCCAGTCGCGGACCACCTCGAACGCGGGCAGCGCCGCGACCACCGCACCGAAGCCGACGAGGCTGGCGACGCTGATCACCGGCAGCGCCGACGCGTTCAGGCCGGCGTCGACCGTCTCGCGCAAGCGAACCCAGGCGGCCGCCAGTTGCAGGCCACACAGCACGACGATCGCCGCCGACAGCGCGACGATCACCGACCACACGCCGCCGACGCTGGCCAGCGAGGTTTCGCCCCAGTGCAGATCGGCCAGGAACTCGGTGTCCATGCGCGGCAGGACGAGCAGCGACATCGTCAGGTTGACCGCCATCACCACGACCAGCGGCAGCATCGCGACCACGATGCCGGGCAGCTTGCGGCGCTGCGCTGGCCGTGCTCGACCTCGGCCGGGTCGAACTCGCCGGCCGTGGTCGCACGCTCGCGCACCACCGCGTCGTGCGCCGCATCGTGGGCCGCGTCACCGGCGAACAGCGCCGGACCGCCAAAACCCTCACCGGCGCGACGCGCCGCGCTCTCGGCGCGCGACAACCACCACATGCCGAAGCCGAACATGATGGCGGCGGCGATGAAACCCAGGCCCGGCGCGGCGAAGGGCGTGGTGCCGAAGAACGGCATCGGGATCGCGTTCTGGATCGCCGGCGAGCCGGGCAGCGCCGACATGGTGAAGGTGGTGGTGCCCAGCATCACCGCGGCCGGCAGCAGCCGGTTCGGGATGTCGGCGGCGCGAAACAGCGCCTGGCCCATCGGCGCGATCACGAACATGGCGACGAACAGGCTCACGCCGCCGTAGGTGACGAGCGCGCCGGCCAGCACCACGGCCAGCATCGAGCGGCTCGGGCCGAGCTTGTCGGTCATGAACTTCGCGATCGCGGTGACCGAGCCGCTGTCGTCCATCAGCTTGCCGAACAGCGCGCCGAGCAGGAACAGCGGAAAGAACTGCGCGATGAAGCCGGCCGCCGAACCCATGAAGGTCTGCGTCCAGTGCGCGAGCAGCGGCTCGCCCGAGAACGCCGCCGCGATCAGCGCGGCGACCGGCGCCAGGCCGAGCACGCTCCAGCCGCGAAAGGCCAGCCAGACGAGCAGCCCGAGGCCGAGCAGGATGCCGAACAAGCCCATGGCTCAGAGCTTCTCGATCATGGCGTCGAGGTCGAGCGTGGACTTCTTGCCCAGGTCGTCGCCGTGCGTGTTCGAGGAACAACTCGCGCCGTGCGCCGCCCTTCGTCGCGCAGGCCGCACAGGAAGCGCCATTCGGTGATCAGCTTGGAGGTGGAATCGAGCTCGGTCACACGGTCGGTCGCGATGCGATGGATGCGCATGCCGGCCCACTGCTTGCCTTCGCCGCGGCCGGGGTCGGCCACCTTGTGGAGCAGCGCGATCATGCGCAGTTCCTTCAGCAGCGGCGCGTTGAAGGCGACTTCGTTCAGGCGGTTCAGGATCTCGCGCGCCGTCTTCGGCACCTCGTCGCGCACGATCGGGTTGATCTGCACCAGGATCGTGTCGTGCGAGCGGCATTCGCGCACCAGCGGCGTGATCGTCGGGTTGCCGACGTAGCCGCCGTCCCAGTAGTGCTCGCCGTCGATCTCCACCGCCTGGAACATGGTCGGCAGGCAGCCCGAGGCGAGCAGCACGTCGGGCGTGATCTCGGCGTTGCGGAACACATGCCCCGTGCCGGTGCGCACGTTGGTGGCGGTGATGAACAGGCGGATGGGCGAGTCGGCCAGGGAGTCGAAATCCACCGTCTCGGCCAGGATCTGGCGCAGCGGATGCGTGCCCATCGGGTTCAGGTCGTAGGGCGAGAAGATGCGCGTCATCATCTCGCTGGCCATGTACATCGGCGAGTTCTCCAGCGTCCACTTGCCGGTCAGCATTTCCATCGGGCCGCGCTGCACCGGGCTGTACTTCGAGGCCTCGGACACGCTCTTCCAGAAGGTTTCGAGCGCCGCCTTGGCGCCCTCGGCGCCGCCGTGCGCATGGCCGCTGGCCATGACGGCAGCGTTCATCGCCCCGGCCGAGGTGCCGGAGATGCCGTCGAAGGTGAGCCAGCTTTCTTCGAGCAGGCGGTCGAGCACGCCCCAGGTGAAGGCGCCGTGCGCGCCGCCGCCTTGCAGTGCCAGATCGACCAGAAGGGGGCTTGAGCGTGCGGTGGGCATGGTGGGCTGACGGTCATTGCTGCAGTGCAACATGATAGCTCAGCCTGCGCGCCGCAGCGCACCTGGGCGCTCTCCCGCCGACCGTGTGTCGCGCCTTCAGCCGGCGAGCATTGCGGCCCAGCGCCGCTGCATTTCCGCCGGCGAAACCGGCGCGCCGCGGGTCGAGATCTGCCAGCGGTGGCCGAAAGGGTCGAGCAGCTGGCCACTGCGGTCGCCATAGAACTCGTCCTTGGCCACACGCAGCACGGTGGCGCCGGCTTCTTCGGCCCGCGCCATGGTGGCGTCCACATCCACCACGTACAAATGCAGCGAAACGGGCGTGCCACCGACCGAGGCCGGTGCCAACGCGCCGAAATCGGGGTATTCATCGGCCAACATCAGCCGCGTGTCACCGAGCAGAAGTTCGGCGTGGCCGACCTTGCCAGAAGGCTCGGTCAGGCGGAAGTCCTCGCGCGCGCCGAAGACGCTGCAATAGAAATCGATCGCCCGCGCGGCCCCCTGCACCACGATGTAGGGGCTCAGAGGACCGATGGTTTGTGCGGCGGCGGCGGTATTCATGCGGGACTCCTGGTTACACTGGATGATATGTTTACGTTACGTATCGTTCCATAAATGAGCACGCCCGTCAAGCGCAGCCAGAGGGCCGCGCCGGCTGAGGCCGTGGCGACCGCGGTTCCGGGCGGCGACCTGCCTCCGCCCCGCCAGCGCCGCCCGACACCGAGCGACCCCGTGGTCGGCCACGCGACCTGCAGATCCGCGGCGCCATCTTGCGTGCAGCGCGCGAGTTGCTGGACGAACTGGGTCCGGCTTCACTGACGATGGAGGCGGTGGCGCAACGCGCGGGTGTGGGCAAGCCGACGGTGTACCGCTGGTGGCCGAACCGACACGCGGTGGCGATGGCCGCGTTGATGGACGCGCCGCAGGGCCATACCGAAGCGCGCAGCGCCCCTTCGCGAACGCGCGCGCGCTCTGCCTTGGCGTCGCTGGAACAGCAGTTGCTGGACGTGGCCGACACGCTGGCCTCGCGTGCAGGGCGGCATGTGACGGCGATCATCGCCAGCGCCGACCCGAACACCGAGGTGGCCAAGGCCTTCAGGCACCACTTCGTGCTGGCGCGGCGCGGCGAGGGGCGGGCGTGGCTCGAGCAGGCCGTGCAGCAGGGCGAACTGCGCGCCGACCTGCACATCGACGTGGCGCTGGACCAGATCTACGGCGCGCTGTTCTTTCGCCTGCTGCTCGGCCATGCACCGGTGGACGCCGCATTCGTGCGCGTGCTCGTGGATCAGGCAGTGCGTGGGTTGGCGGCCGATCGGCACGCCGGCAAGCGGCGCATGGACGGCTAAACGCGAATCTCGCCCGTCCCCAGCACCACCCACTTCAGCGAGGTCAGGCCTTCCAGCCCCACCGGCCCGCGGGCGTGGAACTTGTCGGTGCTGATGCCGATTTCGGCGCCCAGTCCGAACTCGAAGCCGTCGGCGAAGCGCGTGCTGGCGTTGACCATCACGCTGGCCGAATCGACCTCACGCAGGAAGCGCATCGCGTGCGGGTGGTTGGTGGTGAGGATCGCGTCGGTGTGGTGCGAGCCGTAGCGGTTGATGTGCGCGATGGCCTCGTCCAGGCTGTCGACCAGCTTGATGCTGATGATCGGCGCCAGGTATTCCTCGGACCAGTCGGCTTCGGTGGCATCGGCCAGATCGGCGCCGGGCACGGCAGCGAGCAGCGCCCTCGATGCCGCATCGCAGCGCATCTGCACGCCCTTCGCGGCGAAGGTTGCGCCGATGCGCGGCAGGAACTGCGCCGCCACGGCACGGTGCACGAGCAGCGACTCGGCCGCATTGCAGGGGCTGTACTTCTGCGTCTTGGCGTTGTCGGTGACGGCGAGCGCCATGTCCAGGTCCACCGTGGCGTCGACGTAGATGTGGCAGTTGCCGTCGAGGTGCTTGATCACCGGCACCTTGGCCTCGGCGCTGATGCGCTCGATCAGCGACTTGCCGCCGCGCGGGATGATCACGTCCACGTATTCGGGCATGGCGATCAGCCGGCCGACGGCGGCGCGGTCGGTGGTGGCGACCAGCTGCACCGCATCGACCGGCAAACCCGCGTCCAGCAGTGCGGCCTGCACCTGCTGCCACAGCGCCAGGTTCGACTGCAGCGCCTCGGAACCGCCGCGCAGGATGCAGGCGTTGCCGGACTTGATGGCCAGCGACGCAGCCTCGATGGTGACGTTGGGCCGGCTCTCGTAGATCATGCCGAACACACCCAGCGGCACACGCATGCGCCCGACGCTGATGCCGCTGGGCTGGCGCTTGAGTTCCGTGATCTCGCCGACAGGGTCGGGCATGGCGGCAATCTGCTCGCAGCCCTCGGCCACGGTCTCGATGATCTGCGGCGTGAGCTTCAGCCGGTCGAGCAGCGGCGCAGCCAGGCCGGCGGCGCGCGCGGCGTCCAGGTCCAGCGCATTCGCCTGCTGCAACGCCGCGGAGTTTGCACGCAGCCGCACCGCCAAGCCGCGCAGCGCGTCGTTCTTGGCCGCCGTGGAGGCGGCCGCCATGTCAGTGGACGCGGCGCGCGCAGCCACACCGACGTGGGCCATGTAAGCGGGGATGTCGGTCGGGTTCATCAGGGGGCCATTGTCCCAAATATCGCGGCGGTGACGGCCCGCAGCGCCCTTTCAGGCCGGCAGCCGCGCCAGCACCGCCAGCCACAGCGGCGCGGTCAGCACGAAGGCCAGCGTGGAGAAGACGATGGCCGCCGTCGCCTCGGCCTGCATCGTCTTGTAGCGCTGCGCGAAGATCAGCGCGTTGCTGCCCACCGGCAGCGCGGCCAGCATGACCAGCACCGACAGCGGCAGCCCCGACAGGCCGAAGCCCCAGTGTGCGACCACCAGCACCAGCGCCGGCAGGCCCAGCAGCTTGAGCAGCGTCACACCGAGTGCGCCGCGCACGCTGCCGTGCAAGCCGTAGTAGGCCAAGGACAGGCCGATCAGCACCAGACACAGCGGCACCACCGCGCTGCCCAGCAGTTGCAGCACCTCGTCCACCAGGCCGGGCAGGCCCAGGCCGAGCAGATTCCACGCCAGCCCCAGCAGCACCGGCAGCACCACCGGATGGATCACCGTGTTGCGCAGCGTGCTGCGCAGCAAGAGCCACAGGCCGGCGCTGCCCATGTGCCGCGCCTTGCTGCGCGCCAGGTCCATCTCCACCAGCGCCGTCAGCAGCGACAGCAGGATCAGCCCGTGCACGCTGACGAGCATCAGGTGCAGCCCCAAGCCGGCCTCGCCGAACATCGCCGCCGACATCGGGATGCCCATCTGCACCGCGTTGCCATAACCCACCGAGATGGCTCGAACCGCCGGCAGTGCCGGCTCGGCCGCGGCCAGCCGGCGCTGGCGCAGATGCTGCACGCCGTACACGCCGAGCAGCAGCGCGAGCGTCGGCACGAAGTAGGCCACCAGCAGGTCTGCCGGCAGCTTGGCCAGATCGACGCGCGCGGTGGTGCGGAACAGCAGTGCCGGCACGAAGATGTAGAAGGCCGCATTGCTGAGCACGCGCGCCGGGTCGGCCTTGGCATCGCCCAGCCAGCGCAGGCGTCCGGCCAGCCAGCCCAGCGCCACCGTGACGATGATCGCCAGCAGCTTGCCCAGCACGGCGGCGGACATGTCTTCAGGTCCGCCCTGCCAGGGCGGGGGACAAAGGCGTGGGGACTACAGCCCGAGCCAGGCGCCCAGCGCCATCATCGCGGCGTTGTCGTAGGGCGCAAAGCCTTTCCACTTGGTCGGCTCGAGCTTTTTCTTGCCCTCGTCCGTGGTGTCCAGCCCGAGCAGGTACTCGCGCACCAGTTCGGCCTGCTCCGGCGGCAGATTCGGGCTGGCGATGACGTGTTTGATCGGCACCGCCTTCGACGTGGCCAGCACCTTGCCACCCTTGGCCTGCCAGTTCTTGACCACGGCGTTGGCCGCCGTGGCGCCGGCCAGCGTCAGGCTGTTCTCGACGAAGAACGGCACTGCGTCCTGGTAGCGCGTGTACACATACGCGACCTGCTTCGGATCGCCGAGCTGGTCGCGCAGGGTGGCGCGCACCATCCATGCGGTGATCGAATCCTCGTCCGGCGCGCCCAGCTTGCGTCCCTTCAGGTCGGCCAGCGTCTTCAGCGGCGAATCGGCATTCACCAGAAAGCTGGCCTTGTAGTCCTGGAAGCCCTTGGTCACCACCAGCAGCTTGTAGTTCGACTTCTTGATCGCCTCGATCGAGACATGCGCCGGATGCACCAGCGCCAGGTCGTAGCTCTTGTCGGCCAGGCCCTTGCGCAGGCTCGGGTAGTCGGCCACCGGCTCGATCTGCACCGGCTGCTTCAGCAGCTTGCTCAGGTCGGCGGCGATGGCCGCGTAACGCGCGCGAATCTCGTCGTTGGGCACGCGGTAGGTCACGCCCTCGTTGATGGCAAAGACCAGGTTGGCCTGGGCCAGCCCGCAGGCGGCGGCCAGGACGAGCGTGGCGCAAAGGCGCAGCAATGGGATGTTCATCGCTGCGAATTGTGCGGCAGCACCCGTCGCCTGGCATGCCCATCGCGGCCTACGCCGCCTTCCTAGTCGTGGCCTTTTTCGCGGCCGGCGCCTTGCTGGCGGCCTTGCTCGCGGTCTTGGTCGGCGCGCCGGCCGCCGCCTTGGCCGCCACAGCGCCCTTGGCGCCGGGCCGCTCGGGCCGCGGCTCGAACTCGAAGCTCACCTTGCCTTCCTTCTTGTCGTAGGCCAGGTAGGCCTTGAACTTGCGCCGCGTCTTGTTGGAGACGAAGTTCTCCAGCAGCTCGGTCTTGCCGGTGGCCAGCAGCTTGCTCATCTGCTCGCGCGCCACGGGTTGCTGCAGGATGATCTTGCCGCTCTTGAAGTCACAGGTGACGTGCGCGCCGACGGCGTGCTCGCAGACATAGGACGTGCCGAGTTCGTAGACGTGGCCCTGGCACTTGGGGCAGGCGCCCAGGCTCTGCTGCGCCGAGAAGTCCACCGGCTCGCCCGATTCACCTTCGCGCTTGGCGTCTTCGCCGAAGTCGAACTCGAGTTTCCAGTTCTTGATTTCCTCGTCGTAGGCCAGCTTCAGCTCGGCGGTGAAGGGCCAGCCGGCCTTGGAGCGAAAGCCCTCCAGCGGGCCGATCTTCTTGTCGCGCAGGAAGGTTTCCACCTCGGCCAGCTCGAAGCTGCGGCTGCCCGGAATCTTGGTGATGGAAAAGCCGCAGCCGGCGTCCTCGGCCAATCCGGCCGCGCCGGTGCAGACGAAGCGGCGGTAGTTCTCCTTGACCACGCCGCCGCAGTTGGGGCAAGGCGTGGCCAGGGTGGCGTAGTCGCCGGGGATGGTCTCGCGGTCGTATTCCTTGGCCTTGCGCACGATGCGCTCGGCCATCTTCGCGATCTCGGCCATGAACGCGCTGCGCTGCAGGCGGCCGTGTTCCATCTCCGACAGCTGGAACTCCCAGTTGCCGGTCAGGTCCGGGCGCGTCAGGTCTTCCACGCCCAGGCCGCGCAGCAGCGTCATCAGCTGGAAGGCCTTGGCGGTGGGCACCAGTTCGCGCCCTTCGCGGTACATGTACTTCTCGTAGATCAGGCCTTCGATGACGGTGGCGCGCGTGGCCGGCGTGCCCAGGCCTTTTTCGGCCATGGCCTCGCGCAGCTCGTCGTCGTCGATCAGCTTGCCCGCGCCTTCCATCGCAGACAGCAGCGTGGCTTCGGTGTAGCGCGCCGGTGGCTTGGTCTTCAGCGCCGCGACCTCGACACTTTCGGTGCGCACCACTTCACCAGGGGCCACCGCCACCAGGTTGGCGTCGTCTTCCTGCGCCTCCTTGCCGTACACCGCCAGCCAGCCGGGCTTGACCAGCACCTTGCCGTTGGTCTGGAACTTGTGCTCCTTCGCATCGGCCTTGACGGTGGAGATGCGCGTTGTCACCAGAAATTCGGCCGGCGGATAGAACACCGCCAGGAAGCGCTTGACCACCAGGTCGTAGAGCTTGGCCTCGATCTCGCTCAAGCTGCGCGGCGGCTGCAGCGTCGGGATGATGGCGAAGTGGTCCGACACCTTGGCGTTGTCGAAGATGCGCTTGATCGGCTTGACGTAGCCGTCCTTCAGGGCCAGCTTGGCGTGCGCGGCCAGCGCCCGCAGCGGACCCGGCAGGTCTTCCTTGGCGATCATCTCGAAGGTGTTCTTCGACCACCGCCACATAGTCCTCGGGCAGCGCGCGCGAATCGGTGCGTGGGTAGGTCAGCACCTTGTGCTTTTCGTACAGCGCCTGGGCGATCGACAGCGTCGTCTTCGCGGAAAAGCCGAAGCGCGAATTCGCCTCGCGCTGCAAGGTGGTCAGGTCGTACAGCGCCGGGCAGCTGCTGGTGGTGGGCTTGGACTCCTCGCTCACGCTGGCCGGTTGGCCGCGTACCGCGTCGGCAATGGCCTGCGCCGCACGCGCGTCCCACAGCCGGTCGTTGCGCAGCTCAGGATCGTCGGGGCTCTTCTTCCACGCCGGATCGAACCACTTGCCGTCGTACTGGCCGGCCTGCGCATCGAAGCTGGCACGCACCTCCCAGTAGTCGCGTGACACGTGCTTGCGGATCTTCTCCTCGCGCTCGACCACGATGGACAGGGTCGGTGTCTGCACGCGGCCGACCGTGGTCAGGAAGAAACCGCCGTCGCGCGAGTTGAAGGCCGTCATCGCGCGCGTGCCGTTGATGCCGACCAGCCAGTCGGCCTCGGAGCGGCTGCGCGCGGCGTCGGCCAGGCCCTGCATCTGTTCGTCGCTGCGCAGCTGCTCGAAGCCGTCGCGGATGGCCTGCGGCGTCATGCTCTGCAGCCACAGGCGGCGGATCGGTTTGTCGATGGGCTTCTTCTCGCTGCCGGCGTACTGCACGATCAGCCTGAAGATCAGCTCGCCCTCGCGCCCGGCGTCGCAGGCGTTGATGAGCTGCGTCACGTCCTTGCGCTTGACCAGCCTGACCACGGCATTCAGCCGCGACTTGGCTTTTTCGATCGGTGCCAGGTCGAAGTGCGGCGGCACCACCGGCAGGTGCGCGAAGCTCCACTTGCCGCGCTTCACGTCGTACTCCTCCGGCGCCTTGATTTCCACCAGGTGGCCCACGGCCGAGGTGACGACGTAGGCGTCGTTCTCGAAGTGCTCGGCCTCCTTCTCGAACTTGCCCGAGACGGGCGTCAGCGCCCGCACGATGTCCTGCGCCACACTGGGCTTTTCCGCGATGATGATCGTCTTGCTCATGTCGTCCTTGTCTGTCTGATCGATGCCGCGCGAGGCGTGCCTACAATCGCATCCTTCTCGCGCGCCTGCATGCACGCATACGCACGCACACGCACACGCGCGCACGCACACATTTCAATGTACCCAATGACGAAGAGCGCGCAAGTGGCCGCCGCGAGTGCGGCAAATTCCAAAGCCGCCGGGCGGCGCGTGCAGGTGCGCGAAAGCGGTGTGCACGGCAAGGGTGTGTTCGCGCTGCGCGACATCCGCGCCGGCGCGACCCTCCTCGAATACACCGGCGAGCGCATCAGCTGGAAGGAGGCGCTGCGCCGCCACCCGCACGACCCGACGCAGCCGAACCACACCTTCTACTTCCACATCGACGACCAACATGTCATCGATGCCAACGTCGGTGGCAACGCGGCGCGCTGGATCAACCATGCCTGCGACACCAACTGCGAGGCCGACGAGGTGGACGGCCGCATCTTCATCAAGACCGTGCGCGACGTGGCCGCGGGCGAGGAGCTGTTCTACGACTACGGCCTGGTGATCGACGAGCGCCAGACCGCCAAGCTCAAGAAGGAATACGCCTGCCACTGCGGCAGCCCACGCTGCCGCGGCACGATGCTCGCGCCCAAGACCAAGGGCAGCGGCTCGCGCTCGGCCACGGCTGTGACGCGTGGTGCCGGTGTTGGCGACAAGGGCGGTGGCGCGGCGCGCCAGGGCAAGTCCGGGGGCACCCGGGCAGGGCGCTGAGCGAAGGGCGGTCCGCCGATGTCCGACAGCCGTATCCTGCACTGGGGTGCCGAGGCGCTGTGGACGCAGCTTGGCGCGCTGCTGCCCGGCTTGAGCGTCGAGGTCGTGGCCAGCGCCGACTCCACCAACACGCGGCTGATCGAGCGTGCGCGCATCTCCAGCGGCAGGCGCAACGCCCCGATCACCACGCCGGGCCAGCTCGATTCACCCCATGCCGTCGGCGACATGCCCACGCCCCACGGGCGGCGCAACGACGACACGCAACCCTGCCTGCTGGTGGCCGAAACGCAGACCGGCGGGCGCGGCCGGCTGGGCCGTGTCTGGCATTCCAGCGCCGGTGTGTCCTTGACCTTTTCGCTGGCGCTGGCACTGCGCCCGCCGACCTGGTCGGGACTGTCGCTGGCGGTCGGCCTGGCCTTGGCCGATGCGCTGGAGCCGTTGACCGGCGATGCCACACCACGCATCGGCCTGAAGTGGCCTAACGACCTGTGGCTGTCGGATGCACCGGGACGTGGCCGCAAGCTGGGCGGCGTGCTCATCGAAACCGTGGCCGTGGGCGAGCAGCGCATGACGGTGGTCGGCGTGGGTTTGAACGTGTTGCCACAACGCAGCGCACAGGACATGAGCTCCGGTTACGGCAGCCTGAGCGAGTTGCAGCCGGGCATCGACGCGCCGACGGCGTTGAAGCTCGTGGCGCTGCCGTTGGTGCGCACGCTGAAGCAGTTCGAGCGCGACGGGTTCGCGCCTTTCGTGGCGGGCTATCGGCGGCGCGATCTGCTGCTGGGCCAGAACGTCATCACCACCTACCCGGGCGTGAGCGAAGGTGTCGCCGAGGGCGTCGACGAACAAGGCGCCCTGCGCGTGCGCGCCGGCGCGATGCACGCGGTCGTCAGCGGCGAAGTCAGCGTACGGCCGTCAGGGGCTTGACCCATGCGCGCGCTGCTCGCGCTGTTGCTGCTGGCCAACGTAGCGTTCTTCGCGCTGACCCGCGGCTGGCTGGAGCCTTATGTGGGCCTGTCGACGCAGCACGAGCGCGAGCCGCAGCGCCTGGCGGCGCAATTGAACCCGGACTCGGTGCGCGTGCTCGACGCAAATGCCGCCGGCAGCGCGGTGATCGACACGTCGAACGCGTCGCAGTGCGTGCAGGCCGGCCCGTTCACCGCCAAACAGATCGACGCTGCCGAAGCCGCGCTGGCGGCGGCGCAGTGGCCGGGGCTGGTGTGGCGGCGCGTGGAGGCCGCTCCGCCCCCGCTGGCGCGTTCAGCTTCGGCGCCGGGGTCGGCTGGTGGGGCGTTCTGGCTGCGCGTGGACGCCGCCGATGCGGCGCAGCGCGAGCGCCTGCTGAGCCTGACGCCGGGCCAGGCCGGTCAAGGCTTCCAGTCCTGTCCGTAGTGTCGTCGCGCAGCCTGCGGCGTTGCGCAGGCCGCAGCGCAGGTTCAGCTGCGGCGGGCGGGCAACAAGACAAAGCGCAAGGCAATCGCCGCCGTGGCCAGTGCCAGCAGCCAGAAGGCGCCGAAGGCACCTCCCCCATCGCCGCCGCCGCCGGATGGCGCTGCGACCGTGTTGGCCGCACGGTCCTGTGGCGCCAGCGCAAGCGCGCTGTCGATGTCGGCGTTGTCGATCACCGCCGCCTGTACCGCCGGCAGCACGAGTCCGCCGGCGTACATCAGGGCGCGCTCCGCATCCAGGATGCCGACACCGCAGCTTTGCGTGCTGCAGATGCAGCGCCCCGGGTTGGCGTCGGAGCATGCGGCGAGCTTCGCTGAAGTGACGTGCGGCCGTGCGCTCAGGCGCAGGCCTTCGAGGATCTGCGCGTGGTTCAACTGCGGGTTCATGCCGAGCATCAAGGCGATCGTCGCCGGACACCTGCGGTGCGGCGAAGCTGGTGCCGTACAGGCGCCGATAGCCATCGAGGCCGCTGATGGCCGCCGGCGCCGTGAACCCCGGGTTGGTCAAGGTCACCAGACCGGTGTCGGCCAAGTAGCGGCCCCAGGCGCCATCCTCGTCGTCGCCGGCCACGGTGGCGATGCCGCTGGCCTGTCAGTTGTGTGCCGAAGTTCGAATAGTTGGCCTTGAAGCCGTCGCGGTTCAGTCCGGCCACGCCGACCACGCCTGGGCAATTCGCCGGGCGCGTGGGGGCACGCCACTCGTTGCCGGCGGCGGCCACCACGACCACGCCCATGTTGCGCAACTCATCCACTGCACTTTGGTAGGCCGGCCCGCAGGCCGCACTGCCGCCGAAGCTGATATTGATGACGCGCGCCGGGTTGGGGTTGCGCGCGACACCCGCGACCTCCAGGCCGGCGGCCCAGCGCATGCCGTCGATGATGTCGGGCACGCCGGCACCGCACTTTCCGGCCACGCGCACGGGCAGGACGTTCGCCGCCCAGGCGATACCTGCGCCGCCCTCGTTGTTGTTGATGTTCGCGGCGACCATGCCGGAGGTGATGGTGCCGTGCCAGGAGGATCTCTCTTGAAGGCTGCATCCAGCGAAGTTCGGGTTCGCCAGGTCGGCCGCACTGACGTAGTCGCCTGGGTCTTCAGGCTTGTCGTCCCGGCCACCGCCGTCATTCGAGAAATCGCTGTCGCTGACAAAATCGTATCCCGGCAGCACACGCCCTTGAAGGTCCGGGTGCGCGGTGATGCCGGAGTCCAGGACGGCCACCACCACCGGCGCCGTGCCCATGCGCAGCCAGGCGTTCTGGAAGTTGGCGACGCCACGCAGGCGGGACTCCTTCGCGTTCTGGTTGCTGCCGCTCACGGGCTGCAGCCACCACTGCAGCGCAAAGAGCGGGTCGGTCGGCGGCACCTGCAACCTGCGCTCGCGCACGTTCGGCTCGACCCAATCGACGTCGGGGCGTTGCAGCAGCTTGTCGCGCATCTGCTCGGCTTCGGCGCGCGACAGCGGACGTTCGAACTCCAGCAACTGCTGGTCGCGGCCCACCGGACGCAAACGCGGCTCGCGCCGGCCGGAGCTTGCCGACAGCCCGGCATCGACCAGCACACGGCCCCAACGCGCCGATTCGCGGGTCGACAAGCCGAGCGCCATTTCGCGAATCCGTGGATTGGCGGCACGGGGATTCATGTCTGCATGCGCCGGCGGGCTTTTCAGGCGCACGATCAGGCCGTGCGCCGGGGGCGCTTCCGCCACTACCGATCGCGCCACCGTTTGCGCGTCCGGTTGCGCGCCAAGCGGCATCGCAACAAGCAGCGCAGCCAGCGCGCCGGCCAGGGTCAGGACATGGAGGCTGGGCCAACGGGAACGGCTCATGGCGGCGCGATCGAGGGGAGGGGTTTTTGCACAGGACGCGCAGGCCAAACAAAGTCAGCAGAGACACCGCTGCAAAGCGGCAAGGCGTAGCGTAAAACGTGCGCGATTATCGCTGCAGCGGCGATCCCGCCAGAATCTGTCTATGGCGGCGCGTGTGCAGGAGTGCGGCTATTGCGAGGCCCAGCAGCGCCACCCACAGCGCCGACGAGGCGCCACCGCCACTGCCACCGCCACCGCCGCCGCCGCCAGCGGAAGCGTCACTCAGCGCCTCCAGGTCGGGCGCCGGTGGCATGGGCGCAGCAATCTCGATGCTGCGCTGCACGCTGGACTGGTGACCCGCATCGTCGGTGATCAACAGGTTTACCGTTACCTTGCCGACACGGGTCGCCTGAAAAGTCGCCTGCGCAGCATCGACCGCGCCGCTGAAAGCCGATACCGAGTCCGGGTTGCCCACCAATGACCAGGCGTAGGCCACCACGCTGCGCCCGCTGCCTGGCAGGCTGGGGGCTGCGCTCAGGCTGACGGTGTCGCCGACCACCGGCACCGCCGGCTCGCTGCTCAGGCGCGCCAGCGTGCTGCCGGCGGCACTGACGGCGGCCGCCGCGTCGAGCATTCCGGCGCCGCAGAGTGCGGTGCTGCAATAACACTGCAGCTGGTCGGTGCCGTCGGGCGCGCGACACATCGGTACCGGCTGTCCATATTCGTCGTTGCCCGCACCGCTGGTCGGGAAGCTGCGGGCGCTGGCCTGCATCAGGCGTCGCAGCTCGTCCGGCAGCAGTTGCGGCTGCGCCGACAGCATCAGCGCAGCCGTGCCGGCAACGATAGGCGCCGCAAAACTCGTGCCGACGCTGAAGTCGTAGCTGTCGGTCCAGATCGAGCCGCCCGCATTCGGCCGCTGCGTGCCCGAGTTGCTGCTGCTGAGGATCGGGTACAGGCAGGGCTCGCCAGCGCCGATGTTGATGCAGTTGCCGGCCGGCGCGCTGATCGAAATCTGTGGACCCAGGTCGGAGAAGCCGACCTTCGATCCGGCATGGCGCAACCCGGCCACGGCAATGACGCCGGGGCAGTTGGCCGGCAGTTCCACCGCGTGCCCGGCGCTGTTGCCGGCTGCGGCGACAACGATCGTGCCCACCGCTTGCAGTTCGGCGATAACGCGCGGGTAGCCGCTTGCGCTGCACTTGCCGTTGCCGCCCAGGCTCAGGTTGACGACGCGTGCCGGGTTCGGGTTGAGCGGTACGCCGGGCACGCTCAAGCCGGCAGCCCAGCGCATGCCGGCCTGAATGTCGGAATCGAAACCGCCGCACTTGCCGAGCACGCGCACCGGCAGGATCTTTACGCCAAACGCGGTGCCGGCCATGCCCTGGCCGTTGTTCGCAGCCGCACCGATGATGCCGGCGATCTTGGTGCCGTGCCAGGAGCTGCCGGCGGCCCCGCAGTTGTGGAAGGGGCCGCCGCGAGCGCTGTTCTCGGCCGCGGTGATCCAGTCGCCAGGGTCGGAGGCGTCGGCATCGCGGCCAGGCTCGGTGTCGTTGGCGGTGTCCGCATCCGAGACCATGTCGTGACCCGGCAACACCACGCCAGCCAGATCGAGGTGGTCGGCGAGCACGCCGGTGTCGAGCACGGCCACGACCACGCCTGCGCTGCCGGCGATCAGGTCCCACGCAGCCTCGGCATTCACCGAAGAACGCACCTCGCCGGACGGCGCGCGCAGGTACCACTGGCCGGCGTCCGGGCCGCGCCCCGTGCTCGGGCCACCGGCAAACAGTGGATCGCTCGGCACGAGCAGCGCACGGCGGCGCTGGTCGACCACGGCCTGCAAGACCTCCGGGTCGGCCGCCAGCCGGCGCGCCAGCGTCTGCGCATCGATGCCGCTCGCCGTCAACACCTGGGAGCGCTCGCTGATGGCCAGGCCGGCGCTGAGCGCAACCCCCGCGCGCGCGGCCAGCCGGTCGGCGCGGCGCTGCGCCATCGTTGCGGCCACCGGGGCTGACTGGCGCGCCGACATCGCATGTTCGCGCAGCAGCGGCGCGTCGGCCTTGAGGGTGACGATGACCCGGGCCGATGCCGGGGATGCGGTTGCACCGCCGCGCTGTGAGTCGGTCTGGGCCTGGCCGGAGAAGGCCATGCCACAGCCCAGCACGATGCCCAGTGCCCTGGCGGCATGCAGCAACTGGCGGGCGCAGCAGACATTCATCGCACGGCAGACCCGGATTCGGTGCGGCTGGGGTGCAATTTCAGGGCGGATTCGGAGCGACAGGCCAGGCCAAGCCTGGCCGCAAGGCTCAGCGTGCCATCACCCGCGCCATCTCCAGCACCTTGCAGGAGTAGCCCCATTCGTTGTCGTACCAGGACACGACCTTGATGAAGGTCGGGTCCAGCGCGATGCTGGCCTCGGCGTCGAACACGCTGGTGCAGCTCTCGCCGCGGAAATCGGTGGCCACCACCTTGTCGGTGGTGTAGCCGAGCACGCCCTTCATCGGGCCTTCGGATGCGGCCTTCATGGCTGCGCAGATTTCCTCGAAGCTGGCCGGCCGCACCAGCTCGGCCGTCAGGTCGACCACCGACACGTCGGAAGTCGGCACACGGAAGGCCATGCCGGTCAACTTCTTGTTCAGCTCGGGGATGACGCGGCCCACCGCCTTGGCGGCGCCGGTGGAGCTGGGGATGATGTTTTCCAGGATGCCGCGCCCGCCGCGCCAGTCCTTGTTGCTCGGACCATCCACCGTCTTCTGCGTTGCGGTGGCGGCATGCACCGTGGTCATCAGGCCGCGCTTGATGCCCCAGTGGTCGTTCAACACCTTGGCGATGGGCGCCAGGCAGTTGGTGGTGCAGCTGGCGTTGGTGATGATGGCTTCGCCGGCGTACTTGTCGTGGTTCACGCCGTAGACGAACATCGGCGTGTCGTCCTTGCTCGGCGCCGACATGATGACCTTCTTGGCGCCGGCGGCAATGTGCTTCTGCGCGGTGTCCAGGCTCAGGAACAGACCGGTGGACTCGACCACGACATCGGCGCCGACATCGCCCCACTTCAGCTCGGCCGGGTCCTTCAGCGCCGTCAGGCGGATCTTCTTGCCGTCGACGATGAGCGTGTTGCCCTCGACCTGGATGTCGCCCTTGAAGCGGCCGTGCACGCTGTCGTACTTGAGCATGTAGGCCAGGTAGTCGGGTTCGAGCAGGTCGTTGATGCCGACGATCTGGATGTCGTCGAAGTGTTTCGCCGCCGCGCGGAACACCATGCGCCCGATGCGGCCGAAGCCGTTGATGCCGATCTTGAGGGTCATTTGTCGCTCTCCCTGTATAAAAAAGCTCGATGAAGATTGTGCTCAGCCGGCAAGCACTTTGCGTACCGTGTCCGCCAGGTTCTGTGCCGTAAAGCCGAAGAGCTTGAAAAGCGCGGGGGCGGGCGCGCTCTCGCCGTAGCGGTCCAGGCCGACCACCGCCGCGCAGCCGTACTTCCACCAGCCGTCGGTGACGCCGGCTTCGATGGCGATGCGCGGCAGTCTGGGCGGCAGCACGCTGCTCTTGTAGGCCACGCTCTGGCGGTCGAAGACGCTGGTGCTGGGCATGCTGACGACGCGCACCGCGATGCCGTCCTTGGCCAGGTCGGCCTGCGCATGCAGCGCCAGTTGCACCTCGCTGCCCGTGGCGATGATGACCGCGCGCGCGGCGCGCTTCAGGCCCACCTCGGCCGGCTCGGACAGCACATACGCACCCTTGGAAATCTCGTCCAGCCCGGCCTTCGGCGCATAGGCCAGGTTCTGGCGGCTGAGCAGCAGCGCGCTCGGCCGCTGCGCGTTGCCGATGGCGCAGGCCCAGGCCACCGTGGTTTCGGCGGTGTCGGCCGGGCGCCAGACATCCAGCCCGGGGATCAGCCGCAGGCTGGCCGCATGTTCCACGCTCTGGTGCGTGGGCCCGTCCTCGCCCAGGCCGATGCTGTCGTGCGTGAAGACATGGATCACGCGCCGCTTCATCAGCGCGGCCATGCGGATGGCATTGCGGCTGTAGTCGCTGAAGGTCAGGAAGGTGCCACCGTAGGGAATGAAGCCACCGTGCAGCGCGATGCCATTCATGATGGCCGCCATGCCGAACTCGCGCACGCCGTAGTTGATGTGGCGCCCCGGTTTGCCGTCGTCGCCCAGCTTCGGTGCGCCGTCGTCGCCGAAACGCAGCGCCGGGGTCGAGCCGGTGTTCGTCAGGTTCGAGCCGGTCAGGTCGGCCGACCCGCCCAGCAGCTCGGGCAGGGCCTTGGTGAAGGCCTCGAGCGCGATCTGGCTGGCCTTGCGCGAGGCCACCGTTTCCGCCTTGGTGTGCGCGGCGATCACCGCATCCACCACCGTCTGCGCAAAATCCTTCGGCAGCTCGCCGCGCATGCGGCGCTGCAGTTCGTCGGCGAGCTGCGGAAACGCCGCCCGGTAGGCGGCGAAGCGCGCGCTCCATTCGCCTTCGGCGGCGTCGCCCCGCGCCTTGTGGTCCCACAGCGAATAAGCCGCCTCGGGGATGACGAAGGGCTCGAAGCTCCAGCCCAGGGCCGCGCGTGTCAGTGCGATCTCTTCCGCGCCCAGCGCCTCGCCGTGTGCCTTGGCGGTGCCGGCACGGTTTGGCGAACCCTTGCCGATGGTCGTCTTGCAGATGATCATCGTCGGCCGCGTCGCCGAGGCCTGCGCCTGCTTCAGGGCGGCGTCGACCGCGGCCACGTCGTGCCCATCGATTGGCCCGATGACCTCCCAGCCATAGGCCTGGAAACGCTGGGCGACGTTGTCGATGTACCAGGGCTTGACGGCGCCGTCGATGCTGATGCCGTTGTCGTCGTACAGGCCCACCAGCTTGTTCAGCTTCCAGGCACCGGCCAGCGCGCAGGCCTCGTGGCTGATGCCTTCCATCAGGCAGCCGTCGCCCATGAAGACATAGGTGCGGTGGTCCACCACCGCATGGCCGGGGCGGTTGAATTGCGCCGCCAGCAGCTTTTCGGCCAGCGCCATGCCGACCGCATTGGCCAGGCCCTGGCCGAGCGGCCCGGTGGTGGTTTCCACACCCGCCGTGACGTCCACCTCCGGATGGCCCGGGGTCTGGCTGTGCAACTGGCGGAAGTTGCGCAACTCGCTCATGCCCAGATCGAATCCGGTCAGATGCAGCAGCGCGTACTGCAGCATCGAACCGTGGCCGTTGGACAGCACGAAGCGGTCGCGATCGGTCCAGTGCGGGTTGCGCGGGTTGTACTTCAGGTGCCGGTCCCACAGCGCGACGGCGATCTCGGCCATGCCCATCGGCGCGCCGGGGTGGCCCGAATTGGCCTGCTGCACGGCGTCCATCGCCAGGGCGCGGATGGCGTTGGCCATCAGCGAAGAGTCTTCTTTCGATGGGGTTGGCATGTGGAGGGAGCCTTGGAGTTGCGGATTCGGGGAGGGGCGAGGCGCGGATTTTAGAGCCTGCCTCCTGCCTGCCAGCATGGCTGGCAGGCAGGAGGCAGGGGCTTGAAAAGCACGGCCACGCGCCCACGGGCGCGCAGCACGCTCACGCCCTACACTCGCGCCGCATGAAAGCCCTGATCCTGGCCGCCGGCCGCGGCGAGCGCATGCGCCCTCTCACCGACACCACGCCCAAGCCGCTGCTGCAGGTGCATGGCAAGGCGTTGGTCGAATGGCACCTCGAAGGGCTGGCACGCGCCGGGGTGCGCGAGGTGGTGCTCAACACCGCCTGGCTCGAAGAGCAATTTCCAGCCACCTTGGGTGACGGCGCGCGCTGGGGTCTGTCGATCCACTATTCCACCGAAGGCCGCGACCACGGCGGCGCGCTGGAAACGGCCGGCGGCATCCGCAAGGCACTGCCGTGGTTGGCGCCGCGCGGCGACGAAGCCTTCTGGGTGGTGTCGGGCGACATTTTCATGCCGGGTTTCGAGTTCGATGCCGCGCTGGCCGCGGCCTTCGCCGCCAGCACGGACCTGGGCCTGCTGTGGCTGGTGCCCAACCCCGGCTTCCACGAGCGCGGCGACTTCAACCTGGACGGCACACGACTGCGCCGCGGCGCGGCGGCTGCGCCGCACGCCTGGACCTACGCCAACGTGGCGCTGCTGCGCCCGGCGCTGGTGGCATCGCTGCCACTCGGCCAGCGCGCGCCGCTCGGCCCACTGCTGTTCGACGCCGCTGCGGCCAACCGTCTGGCCGGCCGCGTGCTCGACGGCCCATGGCACAACCTGGGCACGCCGGCGCAGCTCGAAGCGCTGAACACCGCGGCCTGACGCAGCCAACCCCGGCAACATGCCGGTCAGCCGACCGACCCAGTTCGAGCTGGTGGTCAACGTGAAGACACAGCCCAGGGTTTGGGCAGCCCGCCGCCAAAGGCGCATCGGCTATCGTGCGGCCGGCACCAAAGGCAGACTTGGCGGGCCGGTGGGCAAAGGGCAAGTGGGCGCAAACGTTCAGCGCAAGGAGAGTTGATGCACGCGGCGCAGTCGATGGCAGCTTGGTGCGTGGTGATGTGCGCCGCGACGACCGCGCAGGCCGCTGGCGAGGGACGATTCGGCTGGCTCGGCCTGGGGCCGACCAAAGCCGGCCAGACCCTGGCCCAGACCGAAGCAGCGCTTGGCGCGCCGCTGCAGATCGCGCCCCCGGTGCCCAAGGACAGCAACGCCTGCCACACGCGCAGCGCGGCCTCGCAACCCGGGGTGGCCTACATCGTCAACCAGGGCGTGGTCACACGCATGGAAACCCGCGACAAGCGTTACCTCACCGTGGCTGGCGTGCGTGTCGGCGACGAGGTCAAACGCGTGAAACAGATCTATGGCCAGCGTTTGAGCGTCGCGCCTCATGTGTACTTTGCTGGCGGGCTGATGCTGACGGTGTATTCGCCGAACCGAAAATTCGCGCTGGTCATGGAAAGCAACGACAGCGGACGCATCGTCACGCTGCGTGGCGGGCTGGTGCCGGCGGTGGAGTTTCTCGAAGGCTGCAGCGCATGAATGCCACGTCCATCGACATCGCGGTCATCGGCGCCGGCCCTGTAGGCCTGGCGCTGGCGCTGCACGCCGCGCGTGTGCTGCCGCATGCGCGCGTGAGCCTGTTCGACCAGCGTGATGCGGCGCAGGACGTGAGCGCCGACCCGCGCACCCTGGCGCTGTCGCTGGGCAGTGTGCAGCTGCTGCAGCGCCTGGGTGCCTGGCCGGCCGATGCGGCACAGCCGATTGCGCAGGTGCACGTGTCGCAGGTGCTGCAGACGCTGCCATCGCTGGGGGTACTCGGCGCATTCGGCGCGCCCGAGGTGTGCATCCACGCCGCAGAGGAGGGCGTGCCGATGCTCGGCGCGGTGCTCAGCTACGGCCAGCTGGTGGCGCCGTTGCAGCGCGCCTGGCTGCAGGCAGTGCAGCAGCAGCCGCATCGACTGCAGGCACGTTTTGGCACCTCGGTGAGTGACCTCAAGGCACTGGACGATGGCGTGGAACTCGACACCGGCATCGCCGAGCGCTTCGACCTGGGTGTGATCGCCGAAGGCGGCGTGTTCGCGCAGCAGGCGCGCAAGGCGCTGGCGCGTGACTACGGTCAGACCGCGTGGGTCGGCAGCGCCACGCTCGACGGCGGCGCGCCGGGCCTGGCCATCGAGCGCTTCACGCGCCACGGGCCGTTGGCCCTGTTGCCGCTACGTTCGGCCGGCGATTCGGCGCCCCGGGCTCAGGGCCGCGGCGCGGCGCGGGGGCCAGCAACCGCCACACGCCGCGCCGCGCTCGTGTGGTGTGTGGACAGCGCCGACGACCCGGTGCGCGAGCTGGACGCAGCGCAGCGCCAGGCGGTGCTCAACACACTGCTGCCCGAGGTCGCCGGGCGCATCGTCGGCCTGTCGGCGTTGAAGGATTTTGCCCTCGGCCTGAACGCCGAGCGCACGCTCGTGCAAGGGCGCAGCGTGCGCATCGGCAACGCCGCGCAGACACTGCATCCCGTGGCGGGCCAGGGCCTGAACCTGGGTCTGCGCGATGCCTTCGAGCTGGTGCAGGTGCTGCGCAGCCAGGGCGACATCGACGCCGCGCTCAGGCGTGTGGAATGGGCACGTGCCGCGGACCGCTGGAGCATGATCGCCGCCACCGATTTCCTGGCACGCAGCTTCACCTGGCAGCTGCCGGGGCTGACCGCGGCGCGCGGCCTGGGGCTGGCCGCGCTGCAGGCGGCCGGGCCGCTGAAGTCCTTGCTGGCGCGACGCATGATGTTCGGCTCGAGGTAGGCCTGCCTGCGGCTTCGCTTCCTACCGTGTCGACGCAGCCACCCGCTTGTGGCGCTTGGCCGGTCATCGCGTGAGCGCCATAAGCCAAGGTTCGCACCGGCGCATGTGACCCGCCTTCGGGGTCGGCGAAGCGCGCGATTCAGCCGCTGACCAGGCGCACGCGGCGTGGTTCGCCGGCGCCTTGCGCCTGCGAGAGTCGCAGGCGTTTCTCGAAGCTCAGGCTGTCCAGGGCCGGCGCGAACAGGAAACCCTGGAACTCGTGGCAGCCATTGCTCTGCAGGAACTGGCGCTGTGCTTCGGACTCGACCCCCTCGGCGATGACCTTCATGCCCAAGGCATCCGCCATCTGCAGGATGGCGACGACGATGGCGCGATCGCTGTCCTCGCCAGGCAGGCCCTGAATGAAGCTGCGGTCGATCTTCAGCTTGTCGATCGGAAAACGCTTCAGGTAGGCCAGGCTCGAATAGCCGGTGCCGAAGTCGTCGATCGACAAGCGCACGCCGATGCGGGCCAGCGCCTGCAGGCGCTGCAGCGCCTCGTCGGCATCGCGCACCAGGATCGATTCGGTCAGCTCCAGCTCCAGCAGGTGGGCCGGCAGGCGGCTCTCGGCAAGCACGGCGGCGACGCGCTCGACGAACTGCGGCTGCTGGAACTGCAATGCCGACACGTTGATGGCAATCGGCACGGGCAAGCCGCGCCGCAACCAGTCCGCGCCCTGGCGCACGGCCTGCGCCAGCACCCAGTCGCCCAGGGCGACGATGAAGCCCGAGTCTTCGGCCACGGGAATGAAACGCGCGGGTGCGACTTCGCCCAGGGCCGGGTCGCGCCAACGGATCAGCGCCTCGGCACCGACCACGGCGCCACCGGCCAACGCCACCTGCGGCTGGTAGTGCAGCCTGAAACGCCCGCTCGCCAGCGCCTGCCGCATGGCGTGGTCGAGCTCGATGTCGGCGCGGCGGTCGCCGCCGCCTCCGCCCTTGTGCACGCGGTAATGGCCGCGGCCGCCTTCCTTGACGGCCGACACCGCCGCCTCGGCATGGCGCACCAGCTCATCGGCACTGTGGCCGTTGTCCGGGCACAGCGCGCCGCCGATGCTGCAGGTGAGCGTGAACTGCGCGCCGTCCAGGTTGTAGGGCGCGGCCACCGCGTCGAGCACGCGCCGCGCGCTGCGTTCGGCGGCCGGGTGGTCGGCGCCGTCGACCAGCAGCGCGAACTGGTCGCCGCCGGTGCGCGCCAGCAGGTCGTCCGCGCGCATGCACGCGCGAATGCGCTGCGCCACGTCGATGAGCACACGGTCGCCGATCTCGTGGCCCAGGCTGTCGTTGATCTGGCGAAAGCGGTCCAGGTCGATGCTCAGCAGTGCGAAGCCGCCACCTTCGTGGCGTGAGCGCTGGCAGGCCTTGGCCGCGTGCTCGGCCAACTGGCGACGGTTGGGCAGGCCGGTCAGCGCATCGGTCAGCGACAGCTGCTCGATGCGCTGCTGCGCCGCGAGCTGCGGGCTCAGGTCGCGGAAGGAATACACCCGGCCCATGGGCTGGCCGCGACACCACAACGGGCGCGCGACGCGCTCCAGCACCTGTCCCGAATGCAAGGTGATGCGCTCGGTGGCGCTGAGCAGCGTGGCCTCCTGCAAGGCGCGCAGGGTGCGCTGGTAGGACTCGCCGTCGCTGACGCTGCGGCGCATCCAGTCGTGCACGGCCTCGTCCTGGCGCGTGTGCAGCAGGTCTTCGGGAATCGCCCACAGCGCCGCGAAACGGCGGTTGAAGGCGCGGATGCGGCCCACCAGATCGGTCACCAGAATGCCGTCGGCCGTGGATTCCAGCGTCGCCTGCAGCTCGGCCACGACCTGTTCGCGCGCGTCCTCGGCACGGCGCATCGCGCTGCGGTCGCTCAATACCACCAGGTAGTGGCGCGGCGCCTTGGCCTGGCCTGCGCGCACATCGTCGCCGGCGTCCAGCGGTCGGATGCAACGCGTCACGTGCAGGGGGTGACCGTCCGCGCCGCACAGCGTCGTGTCCGATTGCAGCGCGCCACAGGCACCTGATGCGGCGGCATCCCAGAAGGCCAGATCCTCCGGCGTGGCGATCAGCGCTTCGGCGTTCGCACCCACCAGGCTCTGGCCGCGACGGCCCAGCAATGCTTGCGCGGCGGCGTTGTCCAGCACCACCCGGTGGCTTTGTGCATCGACGATCCAGGCGGCGTCGGGAAGACTGTCGACAAGAGGCCGCCAGGCGGTCAACAGCGCCGTGTGATCCACCGCATGCGCTGCCGAAGCGACGTTCACGCCGGCACCACGTCTTCGTCCGCCACCATGCCGGTGCGCGCCAGTTCGAAGAAGTAGGCCACGCGCGGCCGCGGCGCCAGGTAGTCCAGCGCTTCCAGCGGCAGCTGCGCGGGCTTCAGGCTGCGCCGGATGCCGAGGTCGGGCGTGGCCATCAGGTTCAGGTGCACGGCCTCGTCGCGCGGCAGCTTCGGGTCGTGCACCAGCACGTTCGGCTTGAGCGGACGCGTCGAGTTGACGCTCATCACCAGCGCGTAGCGGTCGTCGGTGAGCTGCACCACCGAGCCGGCCGGATACACGCCCATCATGCGGATGAAGGAGTTCAACATGCTCGAATCGAACTGCGCGCGCGACTGTGCGAACAACTGCGACAGCGCCTCGTGCGGCGTCAAGGACTGCGACAGCACCGGCGGATTGCACAGCCGGTCGTAGCGGTCGACCAGGGCGACGATGCGCGCCGCGACGGACAGGCGCTCGGCCTTCAGGCGCAGCGGGAAACCCGAACCGTCGGCACGCTCATGGTGCTGCGCCAGCACCAGCAGCGCGCCGCTGGCCAGGCCCATGCGCTTGCCGTGCACCACGCCGTGGGCCACGTGCTCGCGGTAGGCCGATCACGTCTTCCTTGCGGCTGCGCTCGTCGGCGTGGCGCAGCCGTTCGGGCAGATCGATCTTGCCCACGTCGTGCATCAGCGCGCCCGTGCCCAGATCGAGCATCTCGTTGTCGTCCAGGCCGAAGACGCGGCCCATCAGCAAGGAGATGACGGTCACGTTCATGGCGTGCGCACTCGCGCCATCGCCGGCATTGCAGCTGAGCAGGCGGATGCACATGTCGCCATCCACCAGCATCTTGTCGAGCAGCGAGCGTGTCAGGTTTTCGGTGTCGCGGCGCGCCTGTTCGGGCATGGCGACGACGCGGTCCTGGGCCGCGCACCAGGCGCGGCCGGCCTCGTCGAACTGCTTCTGGCACAGCAGGGCCGAGTCGCGCTGCGCCGCGAGCAAGGCGCGGCGCTCCTGCTCCTGCGCGGACACCTGCGGGACGGCCTTGGGCGCCGGCGTCTGGCTGAGCGGTGGCTCGTCGTCGGCGCGCGAGGCGGGTGTCGGCGCCAGCTCGCTCTTGTCCGGGCTCCAGCGCAACTGGCGCAGCCCGAGACTGCGGATCCGCTCGATCTGCTGCGCATGGGTGATGCGAAAGCTGCTCACCGGGAACGGATGTTTCATCCACCCCAGGTCGAGGTGAATGAACATGCCAACGCGCAATTCGTCTACGCCGATCTTGCCCGACATCGCAAGCTTCCTGTGGATCCGGGCCGCGGTGTTGCGCCCGGTCTGCCCTTGTCTTTTCGGCAGACGGGCGCGAGGACTTGAACCGGCACGCCGGCAGCGCGGCATGCGCCCACCGTGACGCCTGCCACGCGGGCTGCGCTGCGGCGTGCGGAAGTTCTCGGTGGGCGGCGCGCGGGCTCAGCCCGCGCGCAGCGCCGCCGCCAGCAGCGGCACCAGCGAGACCACGTTGCTCGGGTGCGGCACGCTGTCGCTGCTCCAGACATGGCGCACGCCGGCCTGAGCCAGCTGTGCGATGGCGTCGTCGACGAACAGCGCATGCGTCACCGCCACGTCGACGCTGGCAGCGCCTTGTTCGAACAGCGCGGCGGCGGTCACCGCCAGCGTGCGCCCGGTGCTGGCCACGTCGTCGATGAGCACCACCTCGCGGCCTTGGAATGACATGTCGGGCAACGCGACGCGCACCTCGCGATCGCCGCTGCGCTGCTTGACGCAGGTGCCATGCTGCAGGCCCTGCGCCTTAGCCGCGGCTTGCACCCACGGCGCGGCTTCTTCGTCGGGCCCGAGAAGGATCGGGCTTCGTGCATGGCGTGCCGCCCAGGCACCGAGCAGGGGCGCGGCGGACAGTGCCAGGCCGCGTCGGCCAGGCAGCACCTCGTCCATCGTGGCCACGCGGTGCAGGTGCGGATCGACGGTGATGACGGCATCGAACCAACTCGCCAGCGCCTGTCCGACGTGCCGTTGGCTCACGGCTTCGCCCGGCTGGAAAGCCATGTCCTGGCGCATGTAGGCCAGGTACGGGCACACGAGTGTGAGCAGGGCCGCGCCCAGTTCCCGCGCTGCGGGCGCCACGATCATCAGCTCGGCCAGCTTGTGATTGGGCCGGTGCAGCCCGCGCAGCAGTGCCACGCGCGACGGCAGCCTCGCAGGCAGGCGCAGCTTGCTTTCGCCGTCGGGAAAGCGGTGGCGCTCGACCCAGTGCAACGGGCAGCCCAGCGCCACGGCCAACGGCTCGGCCAGGGCGCGCTCGTCGTCGAAGGCCAGCAGCACGTCGGTCATCGCAGGGCTTTCATGGCGAAGGAGGCGGCGCGGAAGGATCCAGCCGCGATTGAATCTGCTCGCGCAGGTGCACCGCCAGCGCGCGTCGGTCGGCGTGCCGCGCACCCTGCGGCATCAGCAGTTCCACGTGCACGCCCAGGCCTTGTGCCGAGACCATGCGCCAGACACTCTGCAGCAACGTGGTGTCGCCCACGAACTGCACCGCCGGGCTGAATCGATGGCCCGGCTGGCTGTAGCGCAATACGACGCCTTGCACGGGCGTGCCGGTGGCGATCGCCGCCTGCAGCAGGTTGGCGTGAAAGGGCAACAGCATGGCGCCGTCGCCGGTGGTGCCTTCGGGAAACACCGCCACCGTGTCGCCCGCCTTCAGCGATTCGGCCACCTGGTGCAGCACGCGCAAGGCATCGCGCTTGCGTTCGCGCTCGATGAACAGCGTGCCCGCGCCCTTGATCAACCAGCCGAGCAGCGGCCAGGCCAGCACATCGGCCTTGGAGACGAAGCGCGCCTGCGGCGCCACCGCGTGGATGGCGGCGATGTCGAGCCAGGACACATGATTGGCCAGCAGCAAGGTCGCACCCGGACGCGGCGTGCCGCTGAGCTGCAGTTGCAGGCCGACCACGCGCACCAGCTTGGCCGACCACCACTGGATACGCTGCTGGCGCCCTGCCGCATCGAGCGATGGGAAGCGCAGGGCCATCACCGCGATGCCGTGCAGCAGGTGCACGAGCATGCGCACGATGCGCCAGGCCGCGCGCAGGCTGCGCATCGGGCCACGCATCAGGACGCAGCGTTTTCGTAGGCCACGCTCCCGGCCACCAGCGTGGCGCGCACACGGCCGGGCAGCGCCATGCCGGTGCCTGCAAAACTGAAGGGCGTGTGCGTGCCCTGGCTCTTCAGCATGCCCGGCTGCAGACGCCAGACGGTGGCCGGATCGAAGACGCAGACGTCGGCCACGCCCCCTTCGACCAGCCTGCCCGCGCTGGCGGACAGGGAGCCGAGCGCGTCGCCGAGCACACGCACCGGCCCGCAGCTGACGCGTGCCAGCGTGTCGCCCAAGGACAGGCCGGCATCGTCACCCCACTTCAGCGCCAGGCTCAACAACAACTCCAGCCCGGTGGCGCCGGGCTCGGCTTCGCCGAAAGGCAGGGTCTTGGCATCGTCGTCGACCGGGTTGTGGTCGGACACCAGCGCGTCAAGCGTGCCATCGGCCAGCGCCTTGCGCAGCGCGTCGCGATCGGCGCCCTGGCGCAGGGGCGGCGTCAGGCGCATGTCGGCATTGAAGTAGCCGATGTCGACATCGCTGAGGTGCAGCGAATTGATGCTCACGTCGGCCGTGACCGGCAGGCCCTCGGCCTTGGCCGCGCGCAGCAGCGCCACGCCCGCGGCGCTGCTGAGGCGGCACAGGTGCACACGCGCGCCGGTGGCACGCATCAGCTCGAAGATGGTGTGCAGCGCGATCGTCTCGGCCGCCACCGGCACACCCGACAGGCCCAGCCGCGTGGCCACCGCGCCACTGGCCGCCACGCCTTTGCCGAGAAACGCATCCTGCGGCCGCAGCCAGACGCTGAAGCCGAAGGTGGCGGCGTATTGCAGCGCGCGCTGCAGCACCAGGTTGTCGGCCAGTGCCACGTCAGCCTGGGAAAAACCGACACAGCCGGCTTCGGTGAGCTCGGCCATCTCGGTCAGCACCTCGCCGGCCAGGCCACGCGTCAACGCACCCAGCGGGAACAGCCGGCAGCGGCTCAACTTGCGCGCGCGGAACTTCAGCATCTCCACCAGCCCGGGCTGGTCGAGCGGCGGTTCGGTGTCCGGCGGGCACACCAGGCTGGTGATGCCGCCGGCCGCCGCAGCCTGCAGCTCGCTCTCCAGCATGCCCTGGTGTTCGCGCCCCGGCTCGCGCAGCCGTGCGGCCAGGTCCACCAGGCCGGGTGCGACCACCAGGCCCGTGGCGTCGATCTCGCGCTCGGCGCCGAACTCGATGATCTGGCCGATGGCCACGATGCGCCCCGAGGCGATGGCCAGGTCGGCCACCTCGTCGCGGCCCGAGGCCGGGTCGACGACGCGCCCGTTTCGGATGAGGATCTTCATGCCTCGTTGCCAGCGATGATCGACATCACCGCCATGCGCACCGCGATGCCGAAGGTCACCTGCGGCAGGATCACGCTGTGTGCGCCGTCGGCCACCGCCGAGTCGATCTCGACGCCGCGGTTGATGGGCCCCGGGTGCATGACGATGGCGTCGCTCTTGGCGCGTGCCAGCTTGTCGGGGTTCAGGCCATAGCTCTTGGCGAACTCGGCCGCGCTGGGCAGCATGGCCCCGCTCATGCGCTCGTTCTGCAGGCGCAGCATGATGATCACGTCGGCCCCTTCGATGCCTTCGGCCATGTCGTGGCATACCCGCACACCCATCGCGGCCAGGTCGCCGGGCACCAGGGTCTTCGGCCCGACGGCGCGGATCTCGGGCACACCCAAAGTCGTCAGCGCGTGGATGTCGGAACGCGCCACACGCGAATGCACGATGTCGCCGACGATGGCCACCACCAGATTGGAGAAATCCTGCTTGTAGTGGCGGATGGTGTACATGTCCAGCAGCCCCTGCGTCGGGTGCGCATGGCGCCCGTCGCCGGCATTCACCACGTGCACGTGCGGCGCACAGTGCTGCGCGATCAGGTAGGGCGCGCCGCTTTCGCTGTGACGCACGACAAACATGTCGGCATGCATGGCCGACAGGTTGGCGATGGTGTCGAGCAGGCTCTCGCCCTTGGCCGCGCTGCTGCGCGCGATGTCCAGGTTGATGACGTCGGCGCTCAGCCGCTTGGCGGCGATCTCGAAGGTGGTGCGCGTGCGCGTGCTGTTCTCGAAGAACAGGTTGAACACGCTCTTGCCGCGCAGCAGCGGCACCTTCTTCACCTCGCGGTCGTTGACGCTGAGAAAGGTGCCGGCGGTGTCGAGAATCTGCGTCAGCACCGCGCGGGGCAGGCCTTCGATCGACAGCAGGTGGATCAGCTCACCATGGGCGTTGAGCTGTGGGTTGCGGCGCTGGAGCATCAGGCTTGACCCTTGACGCTGAAGGAAAAGCGGCCTGCCGCATCGCGCGCCAGCGTCATCTTCTGCGTAGCCGGCAGCACCAGCCGCGCCGCAGCGTAGGCTGCTTGAATCGGCAGTTCGCGCCCGCCACGGTCCACCAGCACCGCCAGGCTCACGCTGGCCGGGCGGCCGAAGTCGTAGAGCTCGTTGATCACCGCGCGGATGGTGCGCCCGGTGTAGAGCACGTCGTCGATGAGCAGGATGTGGCTGCCGTCGATGGCAAAAGGCAGCTTGGTGGCGTCGGTGCCGGCGGCCATGCCGCGGGAGCTGAAGTCGTCGCGGTGCAGGGTGCTGGAGATGACACCCGCCGCGCCCGGGCGCCCCAGGTCGGCCTGCAGCCGCTCCGCCAGCCAGGCACCGCCCGACCAGATGCCGACGAGCACGCTCTCGGGCTTGAGCAGCGCGCGCACGCCGGCCAGCAACTCGACATAGAGCGCCTCGGCATCGAGCGACAGGGCGCTCATGGCAACGTGCGCAGAAATTGATCGAGGATCACCGCCGCGGAGGCCGCATCCACGTCGGTGGCCCCCTGGCTCAGCGCCTCGGTGGTGCTGTAGCGCTCGTCGACCTCGCTCACCGGCAGCTGAAAGCGCCCCTGCAACTGGCGCCCGAAGCGGCGCGCGCGTTGTGTGTTGTCGTGCGCCGCGCCGTCCGGATGAAAGGGCACGCCGACCACCAGCGCCGCCGGCTGCCATTCGTGCACCAGCGCCTCGATCGCGGCAAAACGGGCCTCGCCCTGCAGCGCGACCGTCTTCAGCGGCTGCGCGCGGCGCAGCATGGAGTTGCCCACCGCGACGCCGACGCGGCGTATGCCGAAATCGAAGGCCAGAAAGGACTGCGGACGCGAAGGCGCGGCAGTCATCCCGCTCATGCGTGCCCGGCTTCCTGCGACAGCATGCGCGGGTCGAAGCCCAGCAGCGACAGTGCGCGCTCGTAGCGCTGCTCGATGGGCGTGTCGAAGATCACCGCCGGATCGGCATCCACCGTGAGCCAGCCGTTGCGCCCGAGTTCGTCTTCGAGTTGACCGGCGGACCAGCCGCTGTAACCCAGCGTGATGAGGATGCGCCGCGGGCCGGTGCCGTTGGCCAGGTCCTCGAGCACATCCTTGCTGGTCGTCATGTCCAGCCCGCCCGGCACCGACAGCGTGGAGTTGTATTGCGCCGCGTCGGCGCCGCGCTTGTCGTGCAGCACGAAGCCACGCTCGGTCTGCACCGGGCCGCCGTAGAACACCGGCTGCACGGCCAGCTCTTCGCGTTCCAGGCTCAGTTCGACCTTGGCGAACAGGCTTTTCACGTTGATGTCGATCGGCTTGTTGATGACCAGCCCGAGCGCACCGCGTTCGCTGTGCTCGCACAGGTACACCACCGTGCCGGCAAAGCTGTCGTCCAGCATGCCGGGCATGGCTATCAGGAACTGGTTGCTGAGGTTGAAAGTACCGCTCTCCATGTACGCATTTTATTCCCGCGGCCCGCCCGGGGTTGTGGACAGATGAATCAAACTCGCGCACTTCAGCTGAGAACCCCTCCAGCCCGACGTGAACAAACCCCTCGACCGCGCCTTGGTGTGGTTGCGGCGCGATCTGCGCGCCGACGACCATGCCGCGCTTTACCACGCCTTGCGCGCCGCCCGCCAGGTGGCCTGTGTGTTCGTCTTCGACCGCGACATTCTCGATGCCCTGCCGCGCCAGGACCGGCGCGTGGAATTCATCCGCGACAGCCTGGTCGGGCTGGATGCGCAACTGCGCGCACTGGCCGGTGCGCACGGCATCGACGGCGCCGGGCTCATCGTGCGCCATGGCCATGCCGTCGAAGAGATCACGGCGCTGGCGACGCAGTGGCATGCGCAGGCGGTCTACGCCAACCACGACGACGACCCGGCGGCGCTGGCGCGCGATGCCAAGGTGCGCGGCAAGCTGGCGGACATCGGCGTGGCGCTGCACACCTCGAAGGACCACGTGGTGTTCGAACGCGGCGAATTGCTCACACTCGGCGGCAACCCTTACAGCGTGTTCACACCCTACAAGAATGCCTGGCTGAAGAAGGTCGACCCGTTCTACCTCAAGGCCTACCCTGTGGCGCACCATGCCGGCGCGCTGGCCGCGCTGCCGGATGGCCTGGCCCCGGCGCTGCCCACGCTGGCGCAGATCGGCTTCGAGCCCAGCAACCTGCACGCACTGAAGCTGCCGAGCGGCAGCGTCGGCGCACTGGAACTGCTGGACGATTTCCTGCCCGAGCGCATCGGCCGCTACCACGAGACACGCGACTTTCCAGCCGTCAAGGGCCCGAGCTATCTGAGCACGCACCTGCGCTTCGGCACGGTGTCGATCCGCCATCTGGCGCGCGAGGCCTGGCAGCGTTGCCACGCAGGGCCGGACACACGCGGCGCGGCGACATGGCTGTCCGAGCTGATCTGGCGCGATTTCTACCACCAGATCCTGCACCACCACCCGCATGTGGTCGGCCATGCCTTCAAGCCCGAGTTCGAGCGCATCAAGTGGGAACACGGCAAGCACGCCGACGAGCTTTTCAGCGCCTGGTGCCAGGGCCGCACCGGCTACCCGCTGGTGGACGCGGCCATGCACCAGATCAACCAGACCGGCTACATGCACAACCGGCTGCGCATGGTGGTGGCCAGTTTCCTGGTGAAGGATCTGGGCATCGACTGGCGACGCGGCGAGGCCTACTTCGCCGAGCACCTGAACGACTACGACCTGGCGGCCAACAACGGCGGCTGGCAGTGGGCGGCCTCCACCGGCTGCGACGCGCAGCCGTGGTTTCGCATCTTCAACCCGGTGACGCAGAGCGAGAAGTTCGACGCCGCGGGCAAGTTCATCCGCCGCTACCTGCCGCAGCTGGCCGCCCTGCCCGACTCTGCGGTCCATGCACCATGGCTGGCGCGGCCGATCGACCTGGCTGCAGCCAAGGTCGCGCTGGGCAAGGACTATCCGATGCCGGTGGTGATGCACGACGCGGCGCGTGAGCGTACCTTGCAGCGCTACGCCGCGGTCAAGGCCAATCGTTGAGTTCGGTAGAGCATCACTGCGGCGACCAGTCAAGCGCTGCACGCAGCTCACGACGATGGCACGGGTCAGCCAGAACGTGGCTTCGAATCAAGCGCGTGGCAACGTGATGGTGAAGGTGGAGCCGACGCCACTTTCGCTGCTGACCTGGATGCGCCCTTGCATCAGTGTCACCAGCGCCTGCGTCACGCTCAGGCCGATGCCGGTGCCCTCGATGCCGCCGCGCGCCTGCGCTAGGCGGTTGAAGGGCTCGAACAGGTGCGGCATGTCGGCCGCGTCGATGCCCACGCCGGTGTCGTGCACACGAACCGACAGTCTCGCCTGGCCGTCGACCGGGGCCGCCTGGGCGATCAGCAATTCCACGCTGCCACCGCTGCGGTTGTACTTGATGGCGTTGGACAGCAGATTCAGCAGCACCTGACGCAACCGCGTACGGTCGGCGCGCGCGGCCAAGTCCTTGGTGTCGATCTGCAGGCTCACGCGCACCTTCGCCGCCTCGGCCAGCGGGCGCAACATGTCGACGACTTCGTCCGCCAGCGCGCGCATCGGCACCGCATCGATCTGCACCTGCAGCGTGCCGCTTTCGATGCGTGTCAGATCGAGCAGGTCGCCGATCATCTGCAGCAGGTGCTCGCCCGCTTCGCGGATCAGCTTCACGCGGCGGCGCTGGCCTTCGCTCAAGCGCTCAGCACGATCGATCTCCAGCAGCTGCGAAAAACCGAGCACCGCGTTCAGCGGCGTGCGCAGTTCATGGCTCATGCGCGACAGGAATTCGGTCTTGGCGCGGTTCGCCGCTTCGGCGGCGGCCTTGTCCTGGCGCGCGCGTTCCAGCTCGCGCAGCTCGGTCACGTCGTGCATGTAGCCGTGCCACACCGTGCTGCCGTCGGCAGCGCGTGAGGGCGATGACGTGGCCCGCATCCACCGGGGTCCGTCGGCGCCCACGTTGACGCGAAACTCCCATTGCCACAGCGACAGCGCATGTGCCGACTCGATGATGCTGGCGGTCACGCTCTCGCGGTCGGCGTCGTCGATGCGATTCATCAGCTCTGCGGCATTCACCGCTGCGAGCGCTGGGTCCAGCCCGAGCAGCGTGCGTGCACGTTCGCTCATGTAGGGGAATCGCGGTGTGAAGTCGGCGTCCAGCTCGAACTGGTAGAGGATGCCCGGCACGTGCTGGGCAATGCGCTCCAGCCGGGCCGCGGCCTGCGAGGCCGCATGTTCGCGCTCGCGCTCTTCGGAAATGTCGGTCTGCGTGCCCACCATGCGCATCGGCCGGCCGTCGGCATGCCATTCGACGATGCGCCCGCGCTCCTGGTACCAGCGCCAGCGGCCGTCGCGCGCACGGATGCGGTAGGCGTGTTCGTACACGTCCACCTCGCCGCGCGCGTGGCGCAGGTAGGCCTCGTGGTTGCCTGCCACATCGTCCGCATGGATCAGGCGGTCCCAGTCGCGTTGCGTGCGGCCCAGCTCGGCGGTGTCGTAGCCCAGTTGTTCCAGACCCTGATCGATGTCGCTCAAGCTGTCGGAGTCGATGTCCCATTCCCACACGAAGGTACCGGCGCCCTGCAGCGCGCTGCGGATCATCTCGATGTAGCCGGCGCGCGGCGGGGCCTGCTGCGCGGCCGCTTCGTTCAGCAGCAGCGCCGCCGCTGCCACGCACACCGGCTCGAGCGCTTGCGCCAGCGCGAGCGCATCGCTCGCCTGGCAGCGCAACTCGAGTGTGCCCACATGCTGCCCCAGGCGCGACAGCGGCAGCCGCACGGCTTGCACGGCGGGAGTCACAGAGTGCTGCGAAGGCAGTCCCGGCGAGGCCTGCATGTCCCAGCGCGCCGTCCCGTCGGCATGTTGGGCGAAGAGATGGCAAGCCTGGCCCAGGCGCTGCGCCAATGCGCTCAGCAGCATCTGCAACGCATGGCGCGCATCGCCGCGGTTCACGTGGTCGAGCAAGGCCACATGGGCCAGCGCGTGCCATTCGCCGGCGTCGCTGCCGGGCGCGTCGAACGTCATGGCCGGGAGATTCAATGCGCGGCGTGCACTTTCTCGCCGGCCTTGAGCCGGTAGACCGTGCCGCAATAGGGGCACTTGCCTTCGCCGGTGGTGACCACGTCGATGAAGACGCGCGGGTGGTTGCTCCACAGCGGCATGGCCGGGTTCGGGCAGAAGACCACGCCGGGGCCCTGCAGGTCCTTGGCCAGGACCTCGATGACCGGGCTGTTGTCGCTCATCTTCCTGCCCCTCAGACCCGGCTCAGCCATTCGGCGTACTTCGGGTTGCGGCCGTTGACGATGTCGAAGAAGGCCGACTGGATCTTCTCGGTGATGGGGCCACGCGAGCCCTGGCCCAGCTCGATGCGGTCGAGCTCGCGGATCGGCGTGACCTCGGCCGCGGTGCCGGTGAAGAAGGCCTCGTCGCAGATATAGACCTCGTCGCGCGTGAGGCGCTTTTCCACCAGCTTCAAGCCCAGGTCGGCGCAGATGGCGAAGATGGTGTCGCGCGTGATGCCGTTCAGCGCGCCGGCCGACAGGTCGGGCGTGTAGACCACGCCCTTCTTGATGACGAACAGGTTCTCGCCCGCGCCTTCGGAGACGAAGCCGCTGGCGTCGAGCAGCAGCGCCTCGTCGTAGCCGTCGTCCAGCGCCTCCATGTTGGCCAGGATCGAATTCGTGTAGTTGCTCACCGCCTTGGCCTGCGTCATCGTGATGTTGACGTGGTGGCGGGTGTAGCTGCTGGTCTTGACGCGGATGCCGCGCTTCAGGCCCTCTTCACCCAGATAGGCGCCCCAGGGCCAGGCCGCGACCATCAGGTGGATGGTGTTGCCCTTGGGGCTGACGCCGAGCTTCTCGCTGCCGATCCACACCAGCGGGCGCAGGTAGCAGCTCTCGAGCTTGTTGACGCGCACCACCTCGCGCTGCGCGTCCACCACCTGCTCGAAGGTGTAGGGGATCTTCATGCGCAGGATCTTGGCGCTGTTGAACAGCCGCTCGGTGTGCTCCTGCAGCCGGAAGATCGCCGTGCCGTTGCACGGTGTTGTAGGCGCGCACGCCCTCGAAGGCGCCGCAGCCGTAGTGCAGCGTGTGGGACAGCACGTGGATCTTGGCGTCGCGCCATTCGACCAGCTTGCCGTCCATCCAGATCTTGCCGTCGCGGTCGGACATGGACATGGGGTGTCCTCGAAAGGGATGAGAAAAAATGATTCTACGGTGCGCCCCGGCGCGAATGTGGCCCCTGCGCCAACCCGCGCGAGGCGCAGGCGTTCATCAGTCGCGCCTCACGGGCCCGGTGGCGTGGCAGCGCCATCCGACTCGTTGCGATGCAGCGTCCACGACTGCAGCTTGCCGCCATCGAAGCTCAGCTGCACCTGGTCGCCGCCGCCATCGACCCAGCCCCAGCGTTCGGGCGATTCGGCCAGCCGTGTGCCCAGGCTGCGTGTCAGCACCAACACCTGCATCAAGGTCATGCCGGTTTTCAGCTTGCTGTGCAGCATGACGGCGTTGTCCACATGGCCGATCGGTGCGCCGCTGGCGTTCTTCAGCACGCGCAGCGAACGGCTGAACTGCAGCAGCAGCCAGAACACGACCACCGTGACGGCCAGCACCACGCCCGGCCAACCCCAGCCCACGAAACCCGCGGCGATGCCCGCTGCAGCCAGACCCCAGCCGAGGATCGGGTTCATCAGGTCAATCCCCGCACCGCCTCGATGGCCTGTTCGATGCGCTCCACCGCGTGGATGGTCAGGCCCTCGATCGGCTTCTTCGGCGCATTGGCCTTGGGCACCACGGCCACGCTGAAGCCCAGCTTGGCGGCTTCCTTCAGGCGCTCCTGGCCCCGCGGTGCGGGACGCACCTCACCGGCAAGACCGACCTCGCCGAAGGCGATGAAACCACGTGGCAGCGCCTTGCCACGCAGGCTGCCGTGGATCGCCAGCAACACCGCCAGATCGGCGGCCGGCTCGCTGATGCGCACGCCGCCCACCGCATTGACGAACACGTCCTGGTCCATGCACGACACACCCGCGTGCCGATGCAGCACGGCCAGCAGCATCGCCAGCCGGTCGCGCTCCAACCCCACCGACAGGCGGCGCGGGCTCGGCCCGCCCGAGTCGACCAGCGCCTGGATTTCCACCAGCAGCGGGCGCGTGCCTTCCAGCGTGACCAGCACGCACGAACCCGGCACCGGCTCGCCATGTGTGGACAGGAAGATCGCCGACGGGTTGGCCACGCCCTTCAGCCCCTTCTCGGTCATCGCGAACACGCCGATCTCGTTGACCGCGCCGAAGCGGTTCTTGATGGCGCGCACCAGCCGAAAGCTGCTGTGCGTGTCGCCCTCGAAGTACAGCACCGTGTCGACGATGTGCTCCAGCACACGCGGGCCGGCGAGCGTGCCGTCCTTCGTGACATGGCCGACGAGCACGATGCTGGTGCCGCTGGCCTTGGCATGGCGCGTCAGCTGCGCCGCGCATTCGCGCACCTGCGCCACCGAGCCGGGCGCCGAAGTCAGTTGATCCGAGTACAGCGTCTGGATCGAATCGATGACGCAGAAGGCCGGCGCCTCGGCCTGCAGGGCGTGGACGATCTTCTCCAGCTGGATCTCGGCAAGCACACGCACCTGCTTGCCGTCCAGCCCGAGGCGGCGCGCGCGCAGCGCCACTTGCGCGCCGCTTTCCTCGCCGGTGATGTAGAGCACGCTCATGTTCCTCGACAAGCTGTCTGCCGCCTGCAGCAGCAGCGTGCTCTTGCCGATGCCGGGGTCGCCGCCGATCAGCACCACACCGCCGCTGACGATGCCGCCGCCCAGGGCGCGGTCCAGTTCGTCCTGCCCGGTGGGCGTGCGCGGAATCTCCGCGACGACGATCTCGCTCAGCGTGGCCACCGGCTGCGTGCCGCTCAGGGACTGGAATCGATGCGACGACGGCGCTTCGGCGCGCGCTTCCTGCAGCGTGTTCCAGGCGCCGCAGTGCGGGCACTTGCCCAGCCATTTCGGGTTGGCGCCGCCGCAATCGCTGCAGATGAACTGCGTCTTGTCCTTGGCCATGGCCGGCATTGTCGCCGTCGCCACTGCGATGCCGTAGCGTCGCCCTACTCCGTCGCGACCTTGGCGCGAGCGACCTTGAGCTGCCCGCGCTGGCTCTTGCCTTCGAGCCTGCGCTGCTTGGCACCGAAGCTGGGGCGCGTGGCGCGCCGTGCCTTCGGCGGCAGGGCCACGTCGCGCACCATGTCGAGCAGCCGTTGCAGAGCGGCAGCGCGGTTCATGTCCTGACTGCGGTGCGCCTGTGCCTTGATGACAACCACACCCTCGTCGGTGATGCGCTGGTCGCGCCGTTCG
Organism: uncultured beta proteobacterium; assembly: GCA_963743935.1. GTDB lineage: Bacteria > Pseudomonadota > Gammaproteobacteria > Burkholderiales > Burkholderiaceae_C > Rubrivivax. The sequence continues at coordinate 54,599 of CAVURQ010000005.1, forward strand.
CGCAAGCGCGATTTCACATCCTCGGGCAGCGACGAGGCCACGATGTCGAAGCGCAGATGCACCGCGCTCGACACCTTGTTGACGTTCTGCCCGCCGGCGCCTTGCGCGCGGATGGCGGTGAAGGACGACTCGGCTTCCAGCAGCGCCGCCAGCGAGTCGTCGTCGATCATCGCCATCGCAATGCCATTACCTGCCGGCGCGGCCTCACTTGTTGCTGCGCAGCTTGCCCACGACGAAGAGCAGCAGCACCGCGCCCAGCACCGACGCGATCCAGCCCGCACCCTGGCCCGGCTGGTACCAGCCCAAGGCGCCGCCAATGAAGCCGGCCAGCATCGAGCCGCCGATGCCGAGCAGGATGGTCAGGATCCAGCCCATCTTCTGTTCACCCGGCATGACAAAACGCGCCAGCGCGCCGATGACCAGGCCAACCAGGATGGTTCCGATGATGCCCATGGGTTTTTCTCCTTCGTGATTGAGACGGCCGAACGATACAGGCTTGGCGCTCAGCTCGCCGCCACCACCGACACCGGCACGCGCGGCGCCAGCGCACACATCAGCTCGTAGCCGATGGTGCCCGCGCTTTGTGCCACCTCGTCGATCGGCAGCAGGCTGGCGTTCGGCCCGTGGCCCCACAGCGTGACCTCGCTGCCCGGCCCGGCGTGCGGCAGCGGCGTCAGATCGACGGTGATCATGTCCATCGACACGCGGCCCACGGTGCGCGTGCGCACGCCGTCCACCAGCACCGGCGTGCCGGTGGCGGCCGCACGTGGGTAACCATCGGCGTAACCGCAGGCGGCCACGCCGATGCGCATCGGCGTCTCGGCCACGAAGCTGCTGCCGTAGCCGACACGGTCGCCCGGCAACAAGGACTGCACCGCGATGAGCTGCGCGCGCAGCGTCATCGCTGGCTGCAGTTGCCAGTGACCGATGTCGTGCTGCGGGTAGTCCGGTGCGCTGCCGTAGCTCATGATGCCGGCGCGCACCCAGTCGGCCGCAACGTTTGCCATCGTGGCGTGGCGCAAGGTGGCGGCGCTGTTGCTCAGGCTGCGTTCGCCCGGCAGGTCGTGCGTGGCGGCCTCGAAGGCGGCCAGCTGATGGGCGATCCCGCGCGCGCCGTCGGCGTCGGAGAAGTGTGTCATCAGCGAAATCTCCGCCACCTGCGGCAGCGCGTTCAGGCGCGCCCAGGCGGCGCGAAAGGGCGCCGCGCCAAAGCCCAGGCGGTTCATGCCGCTGTTCATCTTCAGGAACACGCGGTGGGGCGCCTGGGTCTTGTGCGCGGCCAGCCAATCGATCTGCGCCTCGCGGTGCACGGCATGCCACAGGTTCAGGCGCGAACACAGCTCCAGGTCGCGCGGCTCGAAACAGCCTTCCAGCAACAGCACCGGCCCGCGCCAGCCGAGCGCGCGGACGCGTTCGGCCTCATTCAGGTCGAGCAGCGCAAAGCCGTCGGCGCCGCGCAGCCCGCCGAACACACGCTCGATGCCGTGGCCGTAGGCGTTGGCCTTGACCACGGCCCAGACCTTGGCATCCGGCGCGGCGCGACGCACGCGCGCCAGGTTGTGCGCCAGGGCGTCGGTGTGGATCAGGGCTTCGATCGGACGCGGCACTGGATTCCCTTCGCGCAGGCGCTTCGGCGGGCATTCTGCTCCCTTCGCGCACCCCGCATCCGGGTGCTGTTCGCGCCAGGGGTGCGTGCTATAAACCGCTGCCCTACTGGAGACAAGTCGCGCGCCGCAGGCCACGGCGCAGTGCGAGCACAAGCGCGTTGCGGATGAAAAAAGGCTTCTCCACCATCATGTCGGCGCAGTTCTTCAGCTCGCTGGCTGATAACGCGCTGCTCGTGGCCGCCATCGAGTTGCTCAACGCCTCGAAGGCGCCGACCTGGCATGTCGCCGCGCTGCCGTCGATGTTTGCGCTGTTCTACGTGCTGCTGGCGCCCTTTGTCGGCGCCTTTGCCGATGCGGTGCCGAAGGGCAAGGTCATGTTCGTGGCCAACGCCATCAAGGTCGTCGGCTGTCTGATGATGATGTTCGGCGCGCACCCGCTGCTGTCCTACGCCATCGTCGGCCTCGGTGCGGCGGCCTATTCGCCGGCCAAGTACGGCATCCTCACCGAGCTGCTGCCGCCGTCGCAGCTGGTGCGTGCCAACGGCTGGATCGAAGGCCTGACGATCCTGTCGGTGATCCTGGGCATCGTGCTCGGCGGGCAGCTGGTCGGCAACCGCGTCTCAGCCATGCTGCTCGGCATGGACCTGCCCGTTATCGACACCGGCATCGACACGCCGGCCGAGGGTGCCATCGCGGTGATCATGCTGCTGTACCTGGTGGCGGCGCTGTTCAATCTGTACATCCCGCGCACCGAATCGCCGCTGCAGCCGCTGCCGCGCCGACTGTTTTCGCTGGTGCGTGATTTCTCGCAGTGCAACGCGCGACTGTGGAACGACAAGCTGGGGCAGATCTCGCTGGCGACGACGACGCTGTTCTGGGGCATTGGCGGCAACATGCGTGTCATCGTCTTCCCCTGGGCCGCGGTGGCGCTGGGCTACAACGTCACGCAGGCCTCGACGCTCGGTGCGGTGGTGGCCATCGGCACGGCGGCCGGTGCCGTGCTGGCGGCGTTGCGCACGCGGCTGGACAAGGCCACCGGCACCATTCCGATGGGCATTGCCATGGGCTTGCTCATCGCCGGGCTGAACTTCGTCACCGACGTGTGGGTGGCGGTGCCCTTCCTCATCCTGCTGGGCGCCGTCAGCGGCTACCTGGTGGTGCCGATGAACGCGCTGTTGCAGCACCGTGGGCACAACCTGATGGGCGCCGGGCGCTCGATCGCCGTGCAGAACTTCAACGAGCAGGCCTGCATCCTCGGCCTGAGCGCGCTGTATGCGGCGATGACCAAGTTCGGCGTCACGGCCTTCGGCGTGATCACCGCACTCGGGCTGGGCGTGGCCTTCGTCATGTGGCTCATCCGCAGCTGGCATCAACGCAACTGCGTGCAGCATTTCGACGAGGTCGAGCGCCTGCTGGCCATTGCCCGTTCCGACAAACATTGACGCGGCATGACGGCCGTGCCTTCCGCAGTGGCGCCCGCCGCACGCCTTGCGCTGCTGCCGGCGTTGGCGCTGGTCTTCAACGCCTTCACCTGGGGTGTGTCGTGGTGGCCCTTCCGCCAGCTCGAACAACTCGGCCTGCATCCTCTTTGGGCGACCGCGCTGATCTACACGCTGGCGGTGCTGTGCATCAGCGTCTGGCGGCCGCGCAGCTGGGCGCACTTGTGGCGCGCGCCGGCGCTGTGGGTGCTGGTGCTGGCCTCGGGCACGACCAACGCCGCCTTCAACTGGGGCGTGACGATCGGCGACGTGGTGCGCGTGGTCTTGCTGTTCTATCTGATGCCGCTGTGGGCAGTGTTGCTGGCCAGGCTGTTGTTGCACGAGCGGCTGACGGCGCTGGCACTGGCGCGTGTCGCGCTGGCGCTGTGCGGCGCGGCCATCGTGCTGTGGCCAGCCGATGGTGGCGCAGCGCCGCTGCCGCGCAGCCTGGCCGAGGCGCTGGGGGTGCTCGGCGGTTTTGCCTTCGCCTTGAACAACGTCATGCTGCGACACCAGTCGCACCAGCCGGAGCTGGCGCGCGCGCTGGCCATGTTCGTGGGCGGCGCGGTGGTGGCCGGTGCGCTGGCAGTTGCCCTGGGGACGCAGGGTCTGGTGCCGCCGCCGCCCGCACCGGCGCCGCTCTGGATGGCGGGCGCTTTCAGCCTGGGCGTGTTGTTCCTGCTCAGCAACCTGAGCTTGCAGTACGGCGCGGCGCGCCTGAGCGCCAATGTCACGGCCGTGGTCATGGTCACCGAGGTGCTGTTTGCCAGCGTCTCGGCGGTGGCGCTGGGCGCCGGTCAGCTGAGTCTGTCGCTGATCCTCGGCGGCGCCTGCATCGTGGCCGCGGCGCTGCTGTCGGTGATGGAGCGCTGAGCGGGGCGCTGAGCGGATGCGAGCGCAGCGCCAGTCACGCCGCAAGCCGGAAGAAGCTGCCCAGGGCACGATGCTCGAAATCGCTGAAGCCGTACAGGGCGACACGCAGGGCCGGGGTCATGGAAAGTGGGTTCGGCGACGGGCCGGCGTCACACAGCAGCGCGCCAAGTCTGCTGCGGATATTATCGAAAGCCGCTGCCACTCCCAGGACACACCATGCATCGACCTGCCTCGCAACCATTCAATCGGGCCGCGGCGTCATGAGCAGCGTCTACGACTTCGAAGCCCTGTCCATCACCGGCAAGCCGGCGCACCTGAGCACACAGCGCGGCAAGGTGCTGCTCATCGTCAACACCGCCAGCGCCTGCGGCTTCACGCCGCAGTTCGCCGGGCTGGAAGAGCTGTGGAAGACCTACGCCGACCAGGGCCTGGTGGTGGTCGGGTTTCCGAGCAACCAGTTCGGCGGCCAGGACCCGGGCGCCAACGACGAGATCGCGTCCTTCTGCCAGTTGAACTACGGCGTGAATTTCCCGATGATGGCCAAGGTCGATGTCAACGGCCCGCACGCGCATCCGCTATGGCAGTGGCTGAGCACCGAGGCCCCGGGGCTGCTGGGCAGCAAGGCCATCAAGTGGAACTTCACCAAGTTCCTGGTGGGTCGCGACGGCAAGGTGATCAAGCGTTATGCGCCCACCGACACGCCGGCTTCACTCAAGAAGGACATCGAAGCCGCGTTGGCGGTCAAGGCCTGAGGAGCACGCCATGTTCGAACACGTCGAGCCCTTCGCAGGCGACCCGATCCTGGCGCTGGTCGAGGTCTTCGCCGCCGACCCGCGGCCCCACAAGGTCAACCTGTCGATCGGCATCTACTTCGACGAGCAGGGCCGCATCCCGGTGCTGCGCTCGGTGCAGCTGGCCGAGCAGCGCGTGGTGGCGCAGGGCGGGCCAAAGCCTTACCTGCCGATCGAGGGCGCGGCCAACTTCCGCTCGGGCGTGCAGCAACTGCTGTTCGGCGCGGCGCACGAGGCGCTGCAGTCCAAACGCGTGGCCACGATCCAGTCGGTGGGTTCTTCGGGTGGCCTGAAGGTGGGCGCGGATTTCATCAAGCGCTGGTTTCCGAACAGCGGCGTCTGGGTCAGCGACCCGACCTGGGACAACCACCGCTCGATGTTCGAAGGCGCCGGCATCGCCGTCAACACCTACCCCTACTACGACGCGGCCGGCGGCGGCGTGCGCTTCGCCGAGATGCTGGACACCTTGAACAAGGTACCCGCCGGCAGCGTGGTGCTGCTGCACGCCTGCTGCCACAACCCGACCGGCGTGGACCTGAGCCGCGCGCAGTGGGACGAGCTGATTCCGCTGCTGAAATCGCGTGGCTTGATCCCCTATCTGGACCTGGCCTACCAGGGCTTTGGCGACGGCATCGAGGAGGACGCCTACGCGGTGCGCGCGCTGGCCGCCTCAGGCGCCAGCTTCTTCATCGCCAACTCCTTCAGCAAGAGCATGAGCGTGTACGGCGAACGCTGCGGCGCGCTCAGCGTGGTCTGCCCCGACGCGAAGCAGGCCGAGAACGTGCTCGGGCAGATGAAGTTCACCGTGCGGCGCAACTACAGCAGCCCGCCGATCCACGGCGGCCAGATCGTCGCCCATGTGCTCGCCGATGCCGACCTGCGGCCGATGTGGCAGGCCGAGCTGGCGGCGATGCGCATGCGCATCCTGGCGATGCGCAAGTCGCTGCATGAAGTCATCAGCGCCAAGGTGCCGGGGCGCAACTTCGACTATTTCCTCACGCAGCGCGGCATGTTCAGCTACACCGGTCTGAGCGCCACGCAGGTGGACCGCTTGCGCGACCAGTATGCGGTGTACCTGGTGCGTTCGGGCCGGATCTGCGTGGCCGGTCTGAACAGCGGCAATGTCGAGCGCAGCGCGCAGGCCATGGCCGAGGTGATGGCGGGCTGAGGGGCCATCGCGCGAGCGCACCTCAGGTGTCTGCCGCCGCCGGCAGCGACAAGGTCACCGTGGTGCCTTCGCCGAGCCGGCTGCTCACCGCCACGCTGCCGCCATGCAGCTCGGCGATGCGCTTGACGATGGCCAGGCCCAGGCCCTTGCCGCCTTCGCCTGTGGCGGGTGCCACGCTCTGCCGCACCTGGTAGAAGCGGTCGAACAGGTGCGGCTGATCGGCCTCGGCGATGCCCGCGCCGGTGTCGGACACGCTCACCCGCACCTGGCCGCCTTCGCGCTGCGCGCGCAGCACGATGCGTCCACCGCTCGGGCAGAACTTCAGCGCGTTGTCCACCAGGTTGGCGATCGCGCGCTCGAACAGCTCCACATCCACCGCCGCCACGGCAGGCTCGCCCGCGCGGCTTCGGCCACCAGCGTCACGCCCAGGGCCGCGGCGCGCGGCGCGAAGCGCAGCGCGATGTCGTCCAGCAGCTCGCTCAACGGCAGTGTCTCGCTGCGCAACTGGAACTGCGGCTCGTCCAGCTGCGACAGCTCGCCCAGCGACTGCACCAGCCGCGCGGCGTTGCGCGTGTTGCGCAGCGCCACCTCGACCAACTGCCGGTCGTCGGCACGTGCGGCATCGCCGCTGAAGCGCGCGTCCAGCGTTTCCAGGCAGGCGGTGGTGGCGGTGAGCGGCGAGCGCAGGTCGTGCGACAGGTTGCTCACGCCTTCGCGGCGAAAGTGGTCGAGCCGGCGCAGCGCCTCCCACTGCCGGCGCAGCGCTTCGAGCATGCGCCGGAAACCCTGGCTCAACTGGCCGAACTCGTCGGTCGCCGGCATGTCGGGCCAGGCGCTGACGGTCTTGCCGGGCGCGCCGGCATCCAGCCCCTCGGCGGTGACCGCGGCCACGGCCTGGCTCAAGCGGCGCAGCGGGCGCGTGACCACGCCGATGATCCAGGCCGCGAGCAAGGTGGTCAGCGCCACCAGCACGACGATGAAGCCCAGCGCCGGCAGCGCAAAGCTGCTGCGCAGCGCGGCAATGCGACCCTCGGGCAGCGCCGGCTTGCGGCACACCAGGTACAGGTAGCCGGCAGCGACATCGTCCTTGCGGATGATGGCGCGGCTCAAGGCGCGCGCGGCGATGACGGCGTCGCCTTCCATGCCTTGCGGGTCGTCACCCATCACATAGGGCATCGGCTCGGCGCTGGCCGCCTGCATCACTGGCGCCAGCGCCACCTTGAACCCGGCGGGCACGCGCATCGGGCTGCTGCTGGCCAGCACCTGGCCCTGCGCATCCAGCAGGTACAACTGCGTGTCGGGCTCGAACAGCACCAGGCTGCGCAGGAACTCGGTGAACTGCTCGGGGTGGCGCTGGTGCAGGTCGAGCAGGTCGGGGTGCTCCTGCACCACCCGGCCGAGAAAGCCGCTGGCGCGGTAGTAGGTGCTTTCATGCTCGAAGCGTTCGAACGCGGCCAGCACCGTCAGCACCACGCCCAGCGCGGTGAGCGCGCCGGTGATGAAGATCGTCAGCGCGATCTTGAAGCGCACCGTCATCGGCCCACCCCTGCCTCGGCTTCGCGGTGCTGCGCGGCTGGCGACGGACTGCGATCAAGCGGACACGGTGGAACCGGCTCTGCCGGGCCACACGTGGCGCCCCCTGGGGGGAGCGGCGAAGCCGCTGCGGGGGGGGTCACAAATCACGCATCTTGTAGCCCGCGCCGCGCACGGTGAGGATCAACTGCGGGCGCATCGGGTCGGCTTCCAACTTGTTGCGCAGGCGGTTGATGTGCGTGGTGACGGTGTGCTCGTAGCCGTCGTGGCTGTAGCCCCAGACCGCATCCAGCAGCTGCGCGCGCGAAAACACATGCCCTGGGTGTTGGGCAAAGTGCAGCAGCAGGTCGAACTCCAGCGCGGTGAAGTCCACCGCCTTGCTGCCATGGCGCACCTGGCGCTTGATGGGCAATATCTCCAGGCTGCCGTTGCGCACCACGCCGGCCGACGCGGCGCCGCTGCCCAACGCGGCGCGGTGCATCTCCGCACGGCGCAGCAGCGCCTTGACGCGCGCCAGCAGCTCGGCCAGCGAGAAGGGTTTGGTCAGGTAGTCGTCGGCACCCAGCTCCAGGCCGAGCACGCGATCCAGCTCGGTGGCTTTGGCGGTGAGCATCAGGATGGGGGTGCCGTGGCCGCGCGCGCGCAGCGCCTTGCACACCTCCAGCCCACCCAGGCCGGGCATCATCAGATCGAGAATGAGCAGGTCGCTGGCGCGCTCTTCCTGGCTGGCCAGGGCGGCCAGCCCGTCGGCCACGGCGCCGACCTCGTAACCCGCGCCGCGCAGGTTCATCACCAGCAGGTCGCGGATGTCGGCTTGGTCCTCGGCCACCAGGATGTGCAAGGGCATGCGCCATTGTCGTGCCGCGTCGCGGCGGGCTTACGCAAATGTGATCTGGCTGTGATGTTTGGCGAGCTTTGCGCAATGTGCGGCGGCCACAGTGCAGGCATCGACCCCGCCTCTGGAGCCCACATGCACGCTGCCGCCGCCACCGCCTCTGGGAACACCGCTGCGCTCGCCGCCGCCGCCTCCTTCACCGCGGCCCACGCACCGCGCCCCGCCGCCATCGACGTGGCCTGGACCGAGCTGATGGCGCAGCGCAGCTACCTGGTGCGCTTTGCGCAGCGCAAGCTGCAGGACCCGTCATTGGCCGAGGATGTGGTGCACGATGTCTTCGAGGCGGTGCTGTCCGGTCGCGCGCGCTTCGCCGGCCAGTCGGCGCTGCGCTCATGGCTGACGGGCGTGCTCAAGCACAAGATCGTCGACCTGGTGCGCCAGCGCCGTTGCATGCAAAGCCTGGACGACGAGGCTGACGACGGCGAAGCGCTGGCGCTGGAATGCCCGCAGCCGCGGCCCGACGAGATTGCCGAGCAGCGCGAGCTGCTGCGCCAGGCACTGCAGCGCATCGAGGGCCTGCCCGCTGGCCTGCGCGACGCGATGCGACTGCGCGTGCTCAACGACCAGCCCACCGAGCAGGTGTGCAAGGCGCTGCAGATCAGCGAGGAGAACCTCTTCGTGCGGCTGCACCGGGCGCGCAAGCAGTTGTTGTGCTGATCGGGCCGCGACGCTGCGCCAATGCCCGTCGCGAGCCGCGCGTCTGCGCGGCGCCCGCCTTCAGGCCGCCAACGAAGACAGCGGCGCCAGCACCACGCCACGCGCCTGGGACACCGCGGCCGCGGCCTCGTCCAACTCGGCCAGCGTGCCGCCATCCACCGGCAGGCTCACCGCCCGCGCGCGGCGCGAGGCGCGTTCCGGATCGCCCGGCACGAGGATCGGCTCGGCGTCGTCGCGCAGCCTTGAGGACTGCACCCATTCGACGAAGGCGTTCACCTCGGCGCCGAACATCTGCTGGTCGCTCAGCCGCGCCGGGTCGAAGACCATCGCCAGCATGTTGTTCCACACCGCATGCTGCGCCGTCAGGTGCGCCGGGCGCGTGGTGTCGCCGCCGGTCAGCGCGGCGCCGAGCATTTCGCACACCATGGCCAGCGCATAACCCTTGTGCTGGGCAAAGGGCACGAGCGCGCCGCCGGCCTCGCCGTCCGGCGGGAACAGCTTGGACGGGTCTTCGGTGTAGTTGCCCTGCGCGTCGAGCATCAGGTTCGGCGGCAGCTTCTTGCCGCTGAGGTGCGCGACACGCACCTTGCCCATGGCGATGGCGCTGGTGGCGTAGTCCAGCACCACCGGCTCGCGCCCCGGCACGGGGATGCCGACGGTGAAGGGATTGGTGACGTAGCGCGCCTCGATGCCGCGAAAGGGCGCGACCACCGGCTTGCTCAGCGCGTTGACGAAGTGCACCGACACCATGCCGGCGGCCACCGCCTGCTCGGCCCAGTGGCCGATGCGGCCGATGTGGTGCGCGTGTTTCAGGCCCATGACGCACACGCCGTGGGTGCGGGCGCGTTCGATCGCCAGATTCATGGCTTCATAGGCCGTGCTCTGGCCCATGCCGCGCTGGGCGTCCAGGCTGAGCATGGCGCCGCTGTCGCTGGTGATCGCGACATGCTGGTTCAGCTGCAGCTCACCGGCCAGCCAGCTTTTCACGTAGCGCGGCACCATGCCCACGCCGTGTGAATCGTGGCCCGCCAGATTGGCGCCGACCAGATGCTCGGCGGTGAGCCGGGCCTCGTCGGCGCTGCAGCCCGCAGCCAGCCAGAGTTGTTCAACCCAGCGCCGCAGCGCTGCCGTGGGAATGAGTGTGTCGGCCATGCGCGACATTGTGGCGGAGCCGTCGCCTCGCCACAGCTAGGGCTGCCCCCCAACGGCCTGCAGCACCCGCTCGCGCAGCCAGCGGTGCGCCGGTTCGGCGTCGCGACGCATGTGCCACAGCATGCTCACCTGCATCGCGCCCAGGTCGAAGGGCAGTTCGCGCACCGCCAGCTCATTTTCATGGCCTGTAGCAGGCAAGAAGACCTGCGGCAGCACCGTCAGCAGGTCGGATTGCGTGATGACCCGCCCGGCGGTGAAATGCTGGTTCACGCTCAGCACCACGCGGCGCTGGCGGCCCAGTGCCGTCAGCGCCTGGTCGACATAACCTTGCGGCCGGCCGGTGGAGCTGGTGAGCAGATGGTGGGCGGCGCAATAGGCATCCAGCGTCAATGGCTGGGCGGCCAGCGGGTGGCCGCGGCGCATGACGCAGACATAACGCGTGTCGTACAGGCGGGCGTGGCGCAGTGCTGAATCGCGCCCCGCGGCGAGCAGCGCGGTCACGGTTTCGGGGAAGTGGCCGACGGCCAGGTCGGCGTCACCTTGCTGGATCAACTGGCGCGGCTCGCGCGTCGTCAGCGGCAGCACGCGCAGGTTGCATTGCGCCCGGTCGCGCTCGATGCCGGCCACCAGCGTGGGGGTCAGCAACGCGGCGGTGGCGTCGGTCATGGCGAGGCGGAAGTTCACCACCTGGGTCTGCGGGTTGAACTCGCCCGGCGCCAGCGCCTGTTGCAGGCCGGCCAGCGCGGCGCGCACCTGCGGCCACAGCGCCTCAGCCTTCGGAGTGGGCGTCATGCCAAAGGCGCTGCGCACGAACAACGCTTCGCCGACGGACTCGTGAAGCCGCTTCAGCGCGTGGCTGGCTGCTGGCTGAGTGATCGCTAACACCTCTGCAGCGCGAGTCAGACTGCCTTCTGCCATGACCGCGTCGAAGACGCGCAACAAGTTCAGATCGAGTGTTCGGAAGTTCATGGCCTGCCCTCAATATGCACATCATTTATAGCTTACATAGATAGTTTTCATTGGATAAATATAAGGGTTAACCCGATATTTGCTCCATCGGCCGATTCGCCGATGCAACGCCCACAAGGCGAGGAGAGGAATCAACATGACTGCCATCAGGAACTTCCCAGACGCGCCGCTCCGGCAGCGCGCCAAGGCGCCATTTCAGTGGCGCATGCCGGCTTTTGCCGTCAGTGCATGGCTGCTCTTGCACCGTGTGGGGCAACGGCGTGCCGCTTGGGAACTCGATGCACAGGCCGATCGGGTCGCATTGGGCAACCCGGTGCTGGCGCGTCAACTGCGCGAAGCCGCGGCCGAGTGCCGTCGCGAGGCCAACCCTGCCCCCATGAAGAAGGCTGCTGAAAGGAGCGCGTCATGACCACCATTCGTCTGCAGGTTGCACCCCGCGTCGGCCCGGCCAACCCCCGCGGCGCGCGTCTGGGCGCAGCGGTATTCGTCGCACTATGGCGCGCCCTGGAGTGGTTGGGCCGCCGCGCCCCGCCGCGCGTCAAGAGCGCAGCCGAGGAAGCGCAGGAGGTGCGTGAGATGGCGCAAGGCTGGCAGCGAGCCGATCCGCGCTTTGCGGCGGAGTTGTACGCGGCGGCCGACCGCCACGAGCGCCTGCACGACGCCGGTTGACGCTTTGGCGCTGCGCCCTCAACCGGCGCAGCGTTCGAAATCGGCGTCCTGAAGCGGCGCCGGCGACGCGCCGGTCTGCGATATGCGCAGCCGCGAGCCGTCGATCGTGGCGTGAAAGCCGCTCGCGGCCCGCAGTTGCGCGCCCTCGATGCGGCCAGCCAGATCGACCGTGGTGCCCGCGGCGACCAGGCTGCCGTCGAAGCGCTGGAAACGCTGCGTCAGTTGCAGGCGCGCGCCGCGGTGCGTCCCCGTGCCGCACCAAAGGCCTTCGGCCCTGGCGGGAACCACCCACAAGTGCAAGCGGCTGCGTTTCTCGAGGCCCACCGCTTTGTCGGGTGCGTCCACGACGATCGTGCGATCCGGCTGCCACTCGCCCATGTCCCAGTCGTGCGAGACCAGCCGCGTGCCGGGTTGCAGCGCCAGCAGCGCCGGGCGCAGTTGCAGGTTGACCTCCTGCAGCAGGTACATGGTGATCACCGTGGCCTGCGCCAGATCGGCCTTGAACAGGTCTTGCTCGACGAAGCGGGCACGATCGGCCACGCCCGCCTTCTCGGCGCTCTTGCGGCTGCGCTCCACCAGCTCGGCCACGATCTCCACGCCCAGGCCGCGCGCGCCGAAACGCCGCGCCGCCAGGATGACGATGCGGCCGTCTCCCGAGCCCAGGTCGAGCACGAAGTCCTTCGCGCCGACCTGCGCCAGCTCGAGCATCGCCAGCGTGACGTTGTCGGGGGTGACGACAAACGGCACCTCATCCTGCGCGCGCACACCGCCGGCCGCGCCAAGACACAGTGCCAGCCCAAGGACAAGACGCAGGCCGCAAGCGCGGCGCAGGCCGTCGATGCGCCGGCCCATCAGATGCAACGCCCGCCGTCCACCTCCATGGCCACGCCGGTGATCATCGAGGCCTCGTCGCTGCACAGGAAACACGCCGCATTGCCCAGGTCCTCGGGCTGCGAGAAACGGCCGATCGGGATGGTGGACAGGAACTTGGCCCGCATTTCGGGCGTGTCCTCGCCCATGAAGGTCTTGAGCAGCGGCGTCTCGCCCGCCACCGGGTTGAGCGCCACCACGCGGATGCCGAAGGGCGCCAGTTCCACCGCCATCGAGCGCGTGGCGGTGATGACCCAGCCCTTGCTGGCGTTGTACCAACTCAGGCGTGGGCGCGGGCTCACGCCGGCCGTGCTGGCCATGTTGAGGATCACGCCGCGACCGCCGTTCGCCCCGGCCGCACGCGCCTTGAAGCGCGGCACCACTTCCCGCGCGGCCAGGTAGATGGCCTTCATGTTGACGGCGAAGATGAGGTCGAAATCGGCTTCGCTGACGTTCTCGGTCGGTGTCGGTACATGCGACACACCGGCGTTGTTGATCAGGATGTCCAGCGCGCCGAAGCGCGCCTCGGCCGCGTCGACCATGCCGCGCACGTCGGCGGCCACGCTGACATCGGCCCGATGCGCGGCGGCACCGGGGCCCATGGCTGCGGCGACGCGCTGCGCGCTTTCGAGATTTCGGTCCACGACCAGCACCTTCGCGCCCTCGGCGACGAATTTCCTGACGATGCCTTCACCGAAGCCGGAGCCTCCACCGGTGACGAGCGCCACTTTGTCCTTCAGTCTCATGCAGCCTCCAGCAGGTTCTTGAACGGTGGTGATTCTTTCAGCAACGAGCGATGCGTCGGGCTCACGTGCCCGGGCAGCGATGGCCGCGCCAATGCATTCGCTGACTTGCCCTCAGCCGTGGTGGATGGCCACCGTCTTCAGCGTGGAAAAGCCGTACAGCGCCTCGAAGCCCTTTTCGCGCCCGTGGCCCGAGGCCTTGACGCCGCCGAAGGGCAGTTCGATGCCACCGCCGGCGCCGTAGTTGTTGATGAACACCTGCCCGCACTTGAGCTTGCGCGCCAGACGCATCGCGCGGCTGCCGTCGCGTGTCCACACGCCCGCCACCAGGCCGAAGGCGGTGCCGTTGGCAATGCTCAGCGCCTCGGCCTCGCCGTCGAAAGGGATCAGCACCTGCACCGGGCCGAAGATTTCTTCCTGCGCCAGGCGGTGCGAGGCACTCAACCCCGACACCAGCGTCGGCCTGACGTAGTAGCCGCCCGCCGCGGCGCCATCGGCCAGCGAGGCCTGCGCCACGATCTCCAGGTTGTCGCTGCGCGCCAGCGCCAGATAGGCCTCGATGCCATCACGCTGCCGGGCGGAGATGACCGGACCAACGTCCAGGTCGTCCAGCGCCGCGCCGACGCGCAGCGCGCGGTAGCGCTCGGCCATGCGCGCCTTCACCTGCTCGAAGACCGCGCGCTCGACGAGGATGCGCGACGCGGCCGAACAGGTCTGGCCGGCGTTCTGGATGCCCGCGTTCACCAGGAAGGGCAGCGCCGCGTCCAGGTCGGCATCGGCAAAGACGATCTGCGGGCTCTTGCCGCCGAGCTCCAGCGTCACCGGCACGGTGTGGCGCGCAGCGGCGGTCTGGATCATGCGGCCCACGCTGACCGAGCCGGTGAAGGATTGGTGCTGCACGCCCGCGTGGGCCGACAGCGCGGCGCCGGCCTCCTCGCCCAGGCCGGGCACCACGTTCAACGCGCCGGCGGGCAAGCCCGCCTCATGCGCAATGCGTGTGAAGGCCAGTGCGGTGAGGCAGGCTTCCTCGGCGGGCTTGAGCACGCAGGCATTGCCCATGGCCAGCGCCGCGCCGACGCTGCGGCCGATGATCTGCATCGGGTAGTTCCACGGCACGATGTGGCCGGTGACGCCATGCGGCTCACGCAGCGTCAGCGCGGTGTAGCCGTTGGCGAAGGGAATGGTCTCGCCCATCACCTTGTCGGCCGCGCCACCATAGAACTCGAGGTAGCGCGCCAGCGCCACCGCATCGGCACGCCCTTGTTTGAGCGGCTTGCCCACGTCCAGCGCTTCCAGCCGCGCCAGCTCGTCGGCCTGCTCCAGCACCTTGGCCGACATGCGCAGCAGCACGCGGCCACGCTCGGCGGCGCTGAGCTGGCCCCAGGGTCCGTCCAGCGCGGCCTGTGCGGCAATCACTGCGGCGTCGATGTCGGCCGCCGCGCCGCGCGCGATCTGCGCCAGCAAGCTGCCGTCGGAGGGGTTGAACAGCGGCAGGGTCTCGCCGCTGGCGCAGGCGCGCCAGGCGCCGTCGATGAACACACCGCTGCTGTCGAAGGGAATGGAAGCCATGCGCAATGCTCCGGGGCCGGGGTCGTAAGGCATCATAGAACCAGCGCGCCCGCCGGGCGCGTTTCCAAGAGCGACAGCGCCGCGCGCAGCCCGAACCCGATCCATGAGCCTGTTCCTGCTGAAGCGCCTGGCCACCCTCGTCATCACGCTGTGGGTGGCGTCGATGGTGGTGTTTGCGGTGCTCGAGATGCTGCCGGGCAATGCCGCCGAGATGATCCTCGGTGACACCGCCACGCCCGAGTCCATCGCCACGCTGCAGGCCAAGCTCGGCCTGGACAAGCCGCACCTGCAACGTTATGGCGAGTGGATCGGCGGCTCTGGCGCAGGGGCGCACGGCGATGAGCATTTCCTACGACACGCCCACCGGCACGCTCATCGCCGAGCGTCTGCTCGTCACGCTGCCGTTGGCGGCGATGTCGATGCTGCTGACGGTCGTCGTCGCGCTGGTCGCCGGCGTGTACGCCGCGTCGCGCCACAACCGCCTGGGCGACGTGAGTGTGATGACGGCCAGCCAGCTGGGCATCGCCATCCCGAGTTTCTGGTTTGCGATCCTGCTGATCCTGCTGTTCGCGGTGAAGCTGCAGTGGGTCAGCGCAGGCGGTTTCCCGGGCTGGAGCGAGGACGATGGCGGCGGCGCGTGGGAGGGCATCAAGGCGCTGCTGCTGCCGGCCGTGGCGCTGGCGGTGGTGCAAGCCTCGGTGCTGGCGCGCTGGACACGATCGGCGGTGCTGGAGGTGATGCGCGAGGACTTCGTGAGGACGGCGCGCGCCAAGGGCCTGTCGCGGCGCCAGGCGCTGTGGGGCCATGTGCTGCGCAACGCGATGATCCCGGTGCTGACCATCATGGGCCTGCAGTTCGCGTTTCTCATCAGCGGCACCGTGGTGGTGGAGCAGGTGTTCGTGCTGCCGGGTGTGGGCCGGCTGGTGTTCCAGGCCATCGCCAATCGCGACCTGGTGGTGGTGCGCGACGTGGTGCTGCTGCTGGTGGCGATGGTCGTGGTGGTCAACTTCGTCGTCGACGTGCTCTATGCCGTCATCGACCCGCGGCTGAAATCCAGCGATGCGTGAGCAAGGCTTCTGGTCGCGCGCGCGGCGCAACCCGAGCTTCGTGCTCGGCAGCGTGCTGACCGCGCTGTTCGTCGCCAGCGCGCTGCTGTCGCTGGTGTGGACGCCGTGGCCGGCCACCGAGATCGACATTCCCAACAAGCTGGCGCCGCCGAGCACCGCGCACTGGCTCGGCACCGACAGCCTGGGGCGCGACATCGCATCGCAACTGCTGGTGGGGGCGCGCACCTCGATCATGGTCGGCGTGGTGGCCGTGCTCATCGGCATGGGCGTCGGGGTCGCACTGGGCGCACTGGCCTCGGCGCGCCGCGGCTGGGTCGAAGAAGGCGTGATGCGCCTGTCCGACTTCACTTTCGCCTTCCCGGCCCTGTTGCTGGCCATCATGCTCGGCGCGATCTACGGCCCCGGCCTGGCCACCGGCATCGCCGCGATCGGCATATTCATGATTCCGGTGTTCGCGCGCACCACGCGTGCCGCAGCGAATGCGGTGTGGGCGCGCGAATACGTGCTCGCAGCGCGCGCCGCCGGGCTGGGGCCCTGGCGCATCAGCATCGATCATGTGCTGCCCAACATTGCCAGCGTGCTGATCGTGCAGGCCTCGGTGCAGTTCGCCGGCGCGATCATCATCGAGGCCGCGCTCAGCTACCTGGGCCTGGGTACGCCGGCGCCGATGCCCAGCTGGGGGCGGATGTTGAACGAGGCGCAGACGCAGATGTTCCAGGCACCGCAACTCGCCATCTACCCCGGGGTGGCCATCGCGCTGGCGGTGCTGGGGCTGAACCTGATGGGCGACGGGCTGCGCGATCTGCTCGATCCGAAGCTGGCACGCAAGCGCTGACGGCCCTCCAGGGTTTGCACGCATGTGCAAATTGTTTGTACGATCGTACAAGACAGCATGCACATGCCCGCAGCGTCACGCCGAGCCCCACGCCGCCCACGCGCTCGCGCCCGCGCGCAGTTGCGGCGCCACGCGGCGAGCGGCGCCAGGCCATCCTGCTGGCGGCGGAAAGGCTGTTCGCGCAACACGGCTACCGCAGCGTCACCATCCGCCAGATCGCAGAGGAAGCGCAGGTGCCGCTGGCGCTGGTGGGCTATTACTTCGGCCCGAAACACGAGCTCTTCCACGCCATCTTCGAACACTGGCGCCACACCATCGACGAGCGCATCGCGCGGCTGCGCGCCGCGCAGGCGGGCCGATCGGGCATCGCCGCCTTGCGCCGCATCGTCGGCGCGTTCGTCGAGCCGGTGCTGCACCTGCGCGCCAGCGCCGAAGGCGAGTACTACGCGCTGCTGGTGTCGCGCGAGCTGGCCTATCGATCGCCGGAGATCGACCGCGTGCTCGGCGATTTCTTCGACCCGATGGCGCATGAATTCATCGATGCGCTGCACGCCGCCAGCCCGGGCTGCACACGTGGCCAGGCGGCCTGGGCCTACCAGTTCGCGCTGGGCGCGTTGATCCACCACATCAACGACCATCGCATCGCCAGGCTGTCGCGCGGCAAGAACACGCCCAACGATCCGCATGCGGGCGCCATGTTGATCGACTTCGTCGTCGCCGGCGTCGGCGCCGTGCTCCAACCCAAGGCCTCACGCCACCACCCCACCCCAACGAACGAGGAGACACCCATGATCAAGCGACATTTCCTTCACGCCGCCTGCGCCGCAGCCTTTGGTCTGGCGGCCGCCGCGCCGTCGATGGCCCAGCAGGTCATCAAGATGAGCGTCGCCGCCGGGCATCCGCCGGTGTTCCTTTGGGTCAAGCTGACCGACGAGGTCTTCATCCCCGAGGTTGACAAACGCCTGGCGGCCGCGGGTGGCAAGTACAAGATCGACTGGACCAAGGCCTGGGGTGGCACGCTGCTGAAACTGGGCACCGAATCGAAAGGCGTGGCCGACGGCGTGGCGGACATCGCGGTGGTCAGCACGATCTTCGAAGCCGCACGCTTTCCGCTGCAGAACGTCACCTACTACACGCCTTTCGGCTCCGACGACGTGGGCGTCATCAACCAGACCATGCTCGATCTGCAGAAGAGCATTCCGGCGATGGCCGATGCGTGGACGAAGAACGGGCTGGTGTTCCTGAACGGCATGGCGCTCGATTCGTATCACATCTGGACCAAGTTCCCGGTGACGCGCATCGAGGATCTGCAGGGCAAGAAGCTCAGCGCGCCGGGGCCGTCCGCCAACTGGGTCAAGGGCACCGGCGCGGTGGCGGTGGCCGGCTCGCTGAACAGCTACTACGAGGACATCAAGTCCGGCGTGTCCGACGGCGCGCTGGTCTTCGCCACGGGCGCCTGGGGCGCCAAGCTGCACGAAGTGGCGCCCTACATCACCAAGGTGAACTTCGGCGCGATGTTCGCCGGCGGCCTGGCGATGAACAAGTCCGTCTTCGACAAGCAGCCGCCCGAAGTGCAGAAGGCGCTGCGCGAAGCCGCCGACGTGTGGGCCCAGCAGTACGTGAAGATCCAGGGCGCGGCCGTCGCCACGGTGCTGCAGAACATGGCCGGCGCCGGTGCCAAGATCAGCGAACTCAGCCCGGCCGAACGCAAGCGCTGGGCCGACTCGCTCGGCCCCGTGGCCAAGACCTGGGCCGCCGACGTCACGGCCAAGGGCGGGCCGGGCAACGAGGTGCTGAAGGCCTACATGGACGCACTGCGCAAGGCCGGCACGCAGCTGCCGCGCGACTGGTCCGTGAACTGAGCGCCTCGGGCATGCAAGCCGAGCACACGCCACGGGCCGCCGCGGCGCCCTCTGAAGTTGCCGCGACGGCGCCCAGCGATGCCTACGGCACGCCGCTGCCGGGTGGCTTCGAGCGCCTGGGGCGGGCCATGAACGCACTGGGCACGCTGTGGATCGTGGCGCTGATGCTGCTTATCAACGCCGACGTGATGGGCCGCAACATGCCTCGGCGCGCCGGTGCGCGGTGTCACCGAACTGGTGTCGCTGTCGATCGTCGGCATCGTCTTCCTGCAACTCGCCGACACGCTTTACAGCGGCCGCTTCACGCGCGCCGATGTGCTGCTGGAGCGGCTCAAACGCAACCGTCCCGTCGCCGCGGCGCGCCTGCAGGCGACGTTCCATCTGACGGGCGCGGCGCTGATGGCGGTGATCCTCTGGGCCGCGTGGACACCACTGGTGGAATCGATCCGCATCCGCGAATACGTCGGCGCCATCGGCGACTTCACCGCGCCGGTGTGGCCGGTGAGGCTGATCATGTTGATCGGCCTGGCGGTGACCTTGCTGACCTTCTTGTTCCTGGCCTTTGCCGACCTGCGGCGTGCGCGGGGCCTGGTTCACACGGCGCGCAGACTGAACATGTCCGCGGCGCTGATCGCCTCGCTGTCGCTGGTGGCCATGCTGCTGCTCATCTGGTGCGGCATGCACGTGGCCGTGGTGCTTGCCACGGTGTCGTTCATCGGCGTGTGGCTGATCAAGGGCAACGTCGAAGTGGCGGCTAATCTGCTGGCGCAAGGCGCCAGCGACGCGGTCGCCAGCCACATCTTCGGCGTCGTGCCGCTGTTCGTGTTGACCGGCTTCCTGGTGGCCGCTGCCGATGTCGGCAAGGACGCCTTCGAGGTGGCCAACCAGTTGTTCAGGCGCTTGCGCGGTGGGCTCGGCGTGGCCACGGTGGCGGCGAATGCCGTGTTCGCGGCGATCACCGGCATCTCCATCGCCTCGGCCGCGGTGTTCACGCGCGTGGCGGTGCCGCAGATGCAGCGCTTTGGCTACCGAAGTGGCTTTGCCACCGGCGTGGTGGCGGGCTCGTCGGTGCTGGGCATGTTGATTCCACCCAGCCTGCTGATGATCCTGTACGGCTTCCTGTCGAACCAGTCGGTGGGCGACATGTTCACCGCAGGCATCGTGCCGGGCCTGCTGCTGGCGCTGTCTTACGCGGTAGGCATCGTGCTGTTGGCCTATCTTCGACCCGGCATGGTGTTTGTGGGCGGACGGGCGCTGCCGGTCGAGACCGAGGCCTTGATGCCCGTCGGCGAACTTCTCGTCAAGTTGCTGCCCAGCGTCGTGATGATCGTCGCCGTGCTCGGCGGCTTGTACGGCGGGCTGTTCACCGCCACCGAGGCGGGCGCCGTGGGCGCGGCGCTGGCGCTGTTGATCGCCGTGCTCAAGCGCAAGCTGAACGCGCGCAGCCTGTGGGCCGTGCTCACCGAAACCGGCCATGTGACCGTGGCGGTGAGCTTCCTCATCATCTGCGCCAGCATCTACACGCGCATGCTGGCCATGTCAGGCATGCCGCAGTTCCTGGTGGAAAGCATGGCCGCCGCGGGCTTGGGGCAGGTGGCCTTTCTGCTGCTGTATGTGGCGGTGGTCATCGCACTCGGCACGATCATCGATTCCTCGTCGATCATGCTCATCGTGCTGCCGCTGATGCTGCCGATTGCGCAGCAGTTCGGCATGAACTTGGTGTGGTTCGGCGTGATCACCGTCGTGGCGGTGGAGATCGGCCTGTTGACGCCGCCCTTCGGCTTGTCGGTGTTCGTCATCAAGAGCACGCTCAACGATCCGAGCATCTCGCTGGGCGACATCTTTCGCGGCACCGCACCTTTCACTTTGATCATGTTTATCGTGCTGCTGGTGTTGATGGCCTTTCCACAGCTCAGCCTGGTGCTGTTGAAGTAGGAGACTTGAATGTCCAAGAACCCGCTGGCCGGCTTCGAAGTGCAGCGCTCGGCGATCGTCAATGTGGGCCACGAGCTGCAGCGCCCCGAATGCATCCTGGCCGAACGCGACGGCACGCTGTGGTCGGCCGATGCACGCGGCGGCGTGATGCGCATCGCCGCGGATGGCAGCCAGCGTTTCATCGGCCAACGTGCCAGCGAGCGCTTCGGCAAGCTCGAAGCCGGCACGGCCGAGGCGATGGAACACAAGTTCACCGAGGGCACGCTGCCCAACGGCCTGGCCTTTGCCGCCAACGGCGACATCCTGATCGCCAACTTCGGCACCGACCTGCTCGAAGTGATGACACGCGACGGCGCCACGCGCACCTTGCACGACCGCATCGACGGCCAGCCGATCGGCAAGGTCAACTTCGTGCTGCGTGATTCGAAGAACCGGCTGTGGATCACCGTGTCGACGCGTGTGAATCCGTGGACCAAGGCCTCGGCCAGCCGCGTGCGCGACGGTTTCATCGTCGTGCTCGACGAACACGGCTTGCGTGTCGTCGCCGACGGCTTCAGCTTCACCAATGAAGTGCGGCTCGATGCGCGCGAGGAGTGGCTGTACATCGTGGAGACCACCGGCCCGTGCATCAGCCGCATGCGCCTGGTGGAGTCGCCACGGGGTGTGAGCCTGGCGCAGCGCGAAGTCTTCGGCCCCACCGACCTGGGGGGTCCACCCGACGGCATCGCCTTCGACGCCTTCGGCAACCTGTGGTGCACGCTGGTCATGGTCGATCAATTGATCGCGCTGACGCCGCAGGGCGACAAGCTGCTGCTGCTCGACGACGGCGATCCCGCCGCGTCGCAGAACCTGCTGCGCAAGATGAAGGACGGCAGCTCGACGCCCGAGGACATGCTTCGTGCACGCGGCACGGTGGCGCCCTGGATGGCGAGCATCACCTTCGGCGGCGCAGACCTGCGAACCGTCTATCTCGGCAGCCTGATGGGCACGACGATCCCCAGCTTCCGCTCGCCCGTGGCCGGGCTGCCGATGGTGCATTGGCACGAGTCCCACTGAGCACGCCACCTGTCAACCAAGGAGTTCACCATGCCGCGCAAGTTCGTCGATCTGTCGATCTATCTCGAAAACGATGTGCTCAGCGATCCGCCGGCCTTTGCGCCGAAGATCCAGTACTTCACCCACGACAACACCTACGAACAGATCGAGCCCTTCTTTCCCGGCTTGAAAAAGGAAGACCTGCCCGACGGCGAAGGCTGGGCGGTGGAGCTGGTCAACCTGTCCACGCACAACGGCACGCACCTGGATGCGCCGTACCACTTCCACAGCACGATGAACAAGGCGCTGGGCCACAAGGAGCGCGCCATCGCGATCCACGAGGTGCCGCTCGAATGGTGTTTCCAGCCGGGCGTGAAGCTGGACTTCCGGCATTTCGCCGATGGCTATGTGGTCACCGCCGCCGACGTGCAGGCCGAGCTGGAGCGCATCGGCCACACGATCGAGCCGCTGGAGATCGTCGTCGTCAACACGCGTGCCGGCTCGCGTTATGGCAGCGCCGACTACGTGTCCTCCGGCTGTGGCATGGGCTACGAGGCCACGATGTACCTGCTCGAACGCGGCGTGCGCCTGACCGGCACCGACGCCTGGAGCTGGGACGCGCCCTTCGTGCACACCGCCAAGAAGTACGGCGAGACCAAGGACGCGTCGCTGATCTGGGAAGGCCACAAGGCCGGCCGCGACATCGGCTACTGCCACCTGGAAAAGCTGCATAACCTGGAGGCGCTGCCCGCCACCGGCTTCACCATCAGCTGCTTCCCGCACAAGATTCGCGGCGCCTCGGCGGGCTGGACGCGTGCGGTGGCGATCTTCGACGAGCGGCTGCTGGCCAAGGCCTGAAGACATGGCGCTGAACCACACACACGACCCTGCGGTTCGCTGCTGGCTCGACGCGGCCAACCGCGAGGGTGGCGACTTTCCGATCCAGAACCTGCCACTGGCGGTGTTTCGCCGCAAGGGCAGCGACGAAGCCTTTCGTGGCGGCGTGGCCATCGGCGACCAGGTGCTGGATCTGGGCGCGGCCAGCGCGCACTTGGGTGCCGCGTGTGCCCAGGCCGCCGCCGCGTGTGCACAGCCGGCACTGAACGACTTCTTCGCACTCGGCCCTGCCGCTTGGCAGGCGCTGCGCCACGGCCTGTTCGCTGCGCTGCGCAGCGATGCCGATGCGGCCACGGCGCAGGCGTTGCGCTGCGCGCTGGTGCCGCTGGCCGACATCGAACATGCGCGTGCCGCTGCGCATCGGCGACTACACCGACTTCTATACCTCGCTCGACCATGCCGCCAACGTCGGCAAATTGATGAGCCCGCCGCTGCCGGTGATGCCCAACTTCCATTGGCTGCCGATTGCCTATCACGGGCGCGCCTCGAGCATCGGCGTCAGCGGGCAGAAGTTCCACCGGCCGATGGGCCAGGCCATGCCACCGGGTGCCACGGCGCCTACGTACGGGCCTTGCGCGCGACTGGACTACGAACTTGAACTGGGCGTGTTCATCGGACAAGGCAATGTGCAAGGCCAGCCGATAACGCTGGCGCAGGCCGAAGAACACATCTTCGGTCTGTGCCTGCTCAACGACTGGTCGGCGCGCGACCATCAGTTCTGGGAAATGGCGCCACTCGGGCCCTTCCTCGGCAAGAACTTCGCGACCACGATCTCGCCGTGGATCGTCACGCTGGAAGCCCTGGCGCCGTATCGGCTGCCGTGGACGCGACCGGCGGATCATCCGCAGCCACTGGCCTACCTCGAATCGGCCGCCAACCGCGCCGCGGGTGCGCTGGACATCCAGCTCGACGTGCGGCTGGACACCGCGCAGCGCCGCGCCATGGGTGTGGCGCCGGCACCGCTGTCGCGCACCAGCTTTCGCCACCAGTACTGGAGCATCGCGCAGATGGTCGCGCAGCACACCGTCGGCGGCTGCAATCTGCAGCCGGGCGACCTTCTGGGCACCGGCACCATCTCAGGCCCTTCTGCGGGGGAAGCCGGCGCGATCATCGAGCTCAGCGAAGGCGGGCGCAAGGTCTTGAAGCTGGAGGGCTCGAACGAAGAACGCACGTTCCTGCAGGACGGCGATGCGGTGATCCTGCGCGGCTGGTGCGAGAGGCCGGGCCACACGCGCATCGGCTTCGGTGAATGCCGCGGCGAGGTGCTCGCAGCGCGCGCCGGGTGAAGAACCGGCTCGGTTCGAGGCGCGCTACTGATCGTCCATCGCGCTCTGGTGGCGCTTGATGAATTCCTGGTAGGTGTCGATGCCGCGCAGCTGCAGCACGGTGTTGCGCACGGCGGCCTCGACGAGCACCGCCAGGTTGCGCCCGGCATCCACCGCGATCACCACCTTGCGCACGCCGATGCCCAGGATGTCTTCGTACAGCGGCTCGTAAGGCAGGCGCTCGAACTCGCGTTCCATCGTCTCCTTGCGCACCAGGTGCACGATCAGCTTGAGCTTCATCTTGCGGCGCACGGCGGTCTCGCCGAAGATGGCCTTGATGTCGAGCAGGCCGATGCCGCGCACTTCCAGCAGGTTCAGCAGCAGGTCGGGGCAGCGCCCTTCCAGTGAGGTTTGCGACACGCGGTACAGGTCCACCGCGTCATCGGCCACCAGGCCGTGCCCGCGCGAGATGAGTTCCAGCCCGAGCTCGCTCTTGCCCAGGCCGGATTCGCCGGTGATCAACACGCCCAGTCCCAGGATGTCCATGAACACGCCGTGGCGCGTGGTGCGCTCGGCAAACAGCTGCGCCAGGTAGGTGCGCACCACGTCGATGACATGGCCGGCCGATTCGGCCGTCTGGAAAAGCGGGATCTCGGCGCGGTCGCACATCGCCACCAGCCGCGGCGGTGGCACCTGCTCGTCGGCGACGATCAGCACCGGCGGCTCGAGCGTGACGATGCGCGAGATGCGGCGCTCCTGGTCTTCCGGTGCCGACGCATGCAGGTAAGCCACCTCGCGGCGGCCGACGATCTGCACTCGGTACGGGTGGACGTAGTTCAGGTAACCCACCAGGTCGGCCGGCGAGCGCGCATCGCGCACCGCGTCGTCGTTGAAATGGCGCTCGGGGTGGGCGTGGCCGGCGATCCATTCCCAGCGCATGGCCAGGCGGTGCGCCTCGAACAGCGCTTCGGCGCTGATGGTGCTGGGTTTCATGCGCTGTGCGCGTGCCCGGTACTCGGCAGGGCCGGCATGCGTGCGCTCAGGCAGCCGATTTCTGCGCCTGCCAGTTGGCGATGAGCTGGTGCACGGCCAGCGCATCGGGCTCGCTGACCAGGCGTTCGCGCAGTTCGCGGTCGGAGAGCATTTCGGCGATTTCCGACAGTATTTCCAGGTGCCGCTGCGTCGCCGCCTCGGGCACCAGCAGGAAGATCAACAGGCTGACTGGCGCGTCATCGGGGGAATCGAAACCGATCGGCGTATTGGTGCGCAACACCGCCGCCAGCGGGTTCTTCAAGCCCTTGATGCGGCCATGCGGAATGGCCACGCCATGCCCCAGGCCGGTGGAGCCCAGGCGTTCTCGCGCGAACAGGTTGTCTGTGACGGTGCCGCGGGCGATCGAGTGCTGGTTCTCGAAAAGCAGGCCTGCCTGCTCGAAGACCCGCTTCTTGCTTGAGGCATCGACGTCGACCAGCACGTTGCTGGGCGGCAATATGGCAGCGAGACGGTTCATGTCGATGGCGCCACCCGATGCGCCGATAAGACAACGGCGCGCGGAACGGGTTTGTTGCAGAGATGTGAATTATAGAAACGGGCCCACTTGCGCAGCAGGGCTAATGACCCCGGAAATAAGGGGATTGGCCCCAGTGTGCTGCGCCGCAGCAACGGTTGTGCCAAAGCAGCCTCCAACGCAGGGGCTGCCGGCCGCCTTGCCGGGGCCTTCGAGCGGCGCGGCAAGCGGCCGCGTGCGGCTCAAACCGCGCCGATGTCCAGCCGCTTGGCCGCGACGTGGTGGTGTTCCTGGGTGCGGTCCTTGTGGCGCACGACCTGTCGGTCGAGCTTGTCCATCAACTGGTCGATGGCGGCGTACAGATCCTCATTCGCCTGTTCGACGAAGATGTCGCGCCCCTTCACGTGCAATGTCACCTCGCAGCGTTGCCTGCGGTCCTTTTCCTTCTGCTTCTCGACGGTCAGCAAGACGTTGACATCCACAACTTGATCGAAATGTCGAGTCACGCGTTCCAGTTTGGCGAGCACGTACTCGCGCAAGGCGGGGGTGACTTCAAGATGATGTCCGCTGATCGTCAGGTTCATCAGTGCCTCCTTTTCGGGGGTGGTGGGAAGGGTGGGGTGGGGGGAAGAGGCGGTGCCGGAGCACGCAAGGCGTTGATGGCAGTGTGCTACCGAAAGCAGGGCCTGACAAGCGATCCCTGGTGCCCGAGGGGTGGCCTGGACGCAGGCGCATCCGTCAAGGTGTGTGCAAGTGCTCGAATCCGTGCGGCGCACGCCGCAATCGCGTTCTTCATGCGCAGGCCGTGTGCGGCAGCGTGCATTGCCGGTGTGATAATTCAGGGCTCCGATTTCGATAGAGGCAATCTTGGACCAGAGTCACCCTCGGTGACCGTCCACTCCGGCGGTGAAGCCACGTGGTGGCTTGCAGAATGCCCGCGGGGTGAGGCGGTCGAAACCGATCCTTCCCCGTAATCCCGATGGCGCTGGTCGAGCAGCCGCCCGAGCGCGACGGAGTCACCGATGCTGAATGTGTTTACGCTGGAGAATGGCCGCCTGAGCGGTCGCATCTTCCAGGAAGAAGTCGACCGTCTCGACCTGCCGGGCCAAGTGCCGCCGGTGTGGGTGGACATGGAAGCGCCCACGCCGGAAGAGAAGGCCTGGGTCGCGGCGCAGTTCGGTCTGACCATCCCCGACAACATCGTCGACGACGACCTGGAGGAATCGGCGCGCTTCTACGAAGAGGACAACGGCGAGCTGCACATCCGCTCCGACTTTCTCATCGACGACGACATCACGCCGCGCAACGTGCGCGTGGCCTTCATCCTGTGGCGCAGCATGCTTTTCTCGGTGCATGCCGAAGACCTGCCGGTGTTCCGCCTGCTGCGGCTGCGCGCACGGCGCATCCCGTCCCTGATCGAGGACGCGAAGGACGTGCTGCTCAAGCTGTACGACGCCGACGCCGAATACTCGGCCGACGCGCTGGAGGGCATCTACGACAGCCTGGAGAAGGTCAGCGCCAGCGTGCTCAAGCAAGGCGTCAACGACCAGGCCGCGGGCGAGGCGCTGTCGGCCATCGCCAAGGAGGAAGACCTGAACGGCCGCATCCGCCGCAACGTGATGGACACGCGCCGCGCGGTCAGCTTCATGATGCGCAGCCGCATGCTCAACGCCGAGCAGTTCGAGGAGGCGCGGCAGATCCTGCGCGACATCGACTCGCTCGACAGCCACACCACCTTCCTGTTCGACAAGATCAACTTCCTGATGAACGCGACGGTCGGCTTCATCAACATCAACCAGAACAAGATCATCAAGATCTTCTCGGTGGCCAGCGTGGCGCTGCTGCCGCCGACGCTGATCGCCAGCATCTACGGCATGAACTTCCGCTTCATGCCCGAGGTGGACTGGGCCTGTGGCTACCCGTTTGCGCTGGGGCTGATGGCGGCGTCGGTGGCCGCGCCTTTCATCTACTTCCGGCGCAAGGGCTGGTTGCGTTGACGCACGGGCGCCAGCCGGACGTCAGCTCGCGTGCCATGCACGACAGGGTCGTGTGGCGCGTACGCTCGGCATGGCTTCGCCACTGCGCCTGCGGGATGTCACGGCGCTGGCGTGGCTGCGGCCGTGTGTTGCTGCCGGCGGCCGGCGAGCGCGCAGTTCGCGAGCCTGCGCCGCAGCCGCAGACGCCCGACGCGCTGCTGCCGTCCGACGCGCCGCAACGAGAAGGCCTACCGCAGCGACGCAGCGCGCCACGTCTACGCCGCCTATCCGTCGCGCGTCCTCAAGGGCAAGGTGCCGCCGCTGGTGTATGCCATCGTGGTCACCGAGACCGAGATCGACGCACGCGGCAAGGTGCTCAGCGTGCGCGTCGTGCGCCAGCCGTCCTCGGCGACGCGAGGTCATCGCCCTGGGTGGTGTCGATGATCCGGCGTGCCTCGCCGCTGCCGCCGCCGGCGCGCATGGGCCGCGTGCAAGTTACGTCGAGATCTGGCTGGTGGACAAGTCGGGCCAGTTCCAGGTGCGCACCGCTGACCGAAGGCCAGCTGTAGCGCGCCTCAGCCTCTGGCGCACGCGCGCTTCAGCCAGCGCATCAGCGCGCCCAGCAGCGGCAGCTTTTCGTACAGCTCCTCGGCCGCGTCCCAGTAGTCGCGGTGCATGGCAATGCGGCCGTCGCCGGCAAAACGCAGGTGCGACGCGCCGCGGATGTGCATCTCGTCGGCGCGTGCAGCGCGCGCATGGCGAAACGGAAGTCCCAGCTCAGGAAACACTGGTCGCCCTGCGACGACGACGTCGCGGATGACGAAGCGCGGCTCGCTCAGCGCAGCGGAACATGTGCGCGAAGATGCGCTGGATCGCGGCCACGCCCTGCACCTCGTTGAACGGGTCCTTGAAGCGCGCGTCGGCGCTGTACAGGCGCGCCAGTGCGCGCAGCGTCCTCGACGCGCAGGCGCCTCGAAGAACTCGACCACGCGCGCGCACGCGCGCATCGGCGTGGCGCTCTCACATGGCGCCGTGCTGCGGCGGATGCACGCCGGCAAAGTACAGCGCGTCGTGCAGATGGCGCAGCGCCTTCATCCACAGCGTGAAGCGCTTCGGGAAGTGAATCTCGAATCGCCCCGCCTCCCAGCCGCGCACCATCTCCTCGGCTGCCTCCTCGGCGCGACGATCAGCGCCGGCATCTGGAAGTCGTTCTGCGTCGGTCAGCGGCGTGCGCACGAAGCCCGGGTTGACCAGCGACACCGCCGAGCCCCGCGGGCTCAGGTCCAGGATACAGCGTCTCGGCCAGGTTGATCAGCGCCGCCTTGGTCGGCCCGTAGGCCAGCGATTGGGCAGGCCGCGGTAGCCGGCCACGCTGGCCATCAGGCTCAGGTGGCCGCCCTGGCCGGCCGCGGCCTGCTTCAGCAATTGCGGCAGCACGGCGTCCAGCATGTACAGCGCGCCGACGTAGTTGACCTGCTGGTGGCGCAGCGCCTCGTCCAGGTCGAAGGCGGTGGCGCGCATCGCGCTGTAGGTGCCGGCGCAGTACACCACCAGGTCGATGCGGCCATGCGCGCGCACGATGTCGGCGGCGGCGTCGTGCAGCCGTGCACGGTCGGTGGCGTCCAGCGCCATGCGCCTCGCTGCCCGGGTGCGCGCGCACGAAACTCGTCCAAGCGCGCTAGCGGTGCGCGCCGAGACGATGACCTTGGCGCCCGCGCGTGCAGCAGCGCGCGCAGTGGCGCGGCCGATGCCGGTGGACGCACCCACCAGCCAGACGATCCGCCCTTGCCAGTCGGTGATGCGCGGGTTCAGGGACATTGGGAGCGTCACTTCTGGTAGAAGGCCAGCGTGACCTCGCCGAGCCGGATGCCGAACTTGCTCATCACCGCCTTGTTGAGCATCACGCGCTCGTCCATCAGGTACATCCAGTCGTCGAACTGCACCTCGTAGACCGTGCCGTCCACCGGCAGGCGCAGCGTGTAGCGCCAGTTCAGCGCGTTGCCGGCGGCGCGGCCCTCGGCCACGCCCACCACGTCGTCGGCGCGGCCGCTGTAGCGGCCGTCGCCCTCGTCGGTCAGGCGCCAGACGCGGCGCTCGGTGCTTGCCGTCGCTGTAGGTGAAGCGTTCGTCCAGCGTGCCCTGGTTGCCCTGCCAGGTGCCTGTCATCTGCACGACGAAGCGGCGCTGCACATGGCCGCTGCGGTCGGTGAACAGGCCGTGCGCGACGAGCTCGCCGTTGAAGTAGGTCTTCAGGTCGAGCACCGGCTTTTCGCCCGCGTAGTCCGCCGGTGTCGGTGCGGCGCAGCCCCCCAGCACGAAGGCCATGGCGCCCGCGAGGCAAGCGCGTCGTCTCGTCGTCATTCCAGCGATCCTTCAGGGCTGCGCAGCCAGCGCGCATACAGCATCGCGGCGGCGCCGAGTTTCAAGACACAGGGCAAGGCGCAATAGGCCAGGGTCAGCGCGGTCAACGCCGCGGGGTCGCGGCTGCCCGGCGCAAAGCCGAACAGGCCGAGCAGTGGCAAGGCGATGCCCGCGGCCAGCGCCAGGTTCAGCTTGGTGGCGAAGTTCCACCAACCGAAGTACAGGCCCTCGGACTGACCACCGTGGCCCGCGCGGCGAATCACGCCGGCCAGCAACGCGCCGGGCAGGCTCAGATCGGCACCCAGCGCCACGCCGCTGGCCAGGCACACCAGCGTGAAGCCGATGACATCGCCGGGGCCCAGCCAGGCGGCCCAGGCAAAGGCGGCAATGGCCAGCAGCATGCTCGCCAGCCAGCTTCGCGCCAGGCCGAAGCGGGCCACCGCACGCACCCACAAGGGCATCGACAGCGCAGCCGCGAGGAAATAGCTGCCCAGGAACAAGGGCTCGAAGGCCGGTGCCTGCAAACGGTCGCGGATGAAGAACAGCACCAGCGTCGCCGGAATCGCGCTGGCGATGCCGTTGACCAGATAGATCGACAGCAGGCGCCGGAACGAGGGGTTGGCCAGGGCGGCCTTCGTCGCGCCGGCGTGCACCATTGCAACGGCAGCGGGCGCGCGTGGCGCACGCCACAACAAGGCCAGTGCCAGCGCCAGCGATACGGCCAGTACCGCGCTGGTCACGCCCGCGCCCAGCGTCGAGCTGAGCACGCTGGCCAGCAGCACACCGACCAGCGCCAGCGCTTCGCGCCAGGAGACGATGCGCGCGCGCTGGCTGGCATCGCCACCCAGTCGCGCGCCCCAGGACTGGTGCACGATGCTCAGCACGCTGTAGCTCAGGTAACTCAACACCAGCGTCGCGCCGCACCAGGCCAGCAGGCCGGGCAGGTCGCGCATGGGCGGGTGGAACAGCGCAACGAAACCCAGCGCCAGCGCCAGCGCGGCCAGCGCGCACACGCGCAGCACGGTGGGCGTTGCACGCGCGAACCAGGCGTCGCAGCGCCGGCCGATCCACGGGTCGACAAAGGCGTCCAGCAGCCGTGCCGCCAGCAGCAGTGCACCCGAGCCAGGCCAGCGGCACGCCAAAGGTCTGCGCGTAATGGTTCGGCAGCACCACATACAGCGGCAGCGCGACAAAGGCCAGCGGCAGGCCGAGCGCACCGTAGCTCAGGCCGTCGCGCCAACCTCCCTTCCAGGCATTGGACGGCGACGCGTGCGGCAGATGGCTCGGCGCTGCCGAGAGTGCGCTGCTCACGAAGCCGCCTCGCGGGACCCCAGCAAGGCCTCGCGCAGCCGCGGCTGCGAGGTGCGTGGCGACAGCCAGATGCCGAAGAACAGTTTGGTGAATTCCGCGTCGCGCACTTCGCCCACCGACTTCGCATTGACGAAAAAGTGCGTCGCCTCACCCGGGCGCTGGATGCCGGTGATGCGGTCGCCGGCCTTGACGTCGGGAAAGATCTGCTGCAATTGCGCCAGCCAGCGCTCGGCCTGCGCCGAGGCGACGGTGTCGATGCCGCGCATCTCCTCGATCGAGCGCTCGGCGATGGCACGGCCGCTCAAGGCGCGGGCGTACTCCAGCTCCAGCGCCAGGCTCGCCGCCTTCGGGTCGCGCAGCACCTCGGGGCCCTGGCCCCACAGGCGGATGTCGTAGACCAGCATGCCCAGGAAGCGCAGCCGACCTTGGCCGAGCAGCGTGGCGCCGGGCAGTTCGCTCGACACCTCGCTGGGCAGCGCATGGCGCTTGGCCAGGCGCGTGCAACGGCAGACCGGCGAGCAGCAGCGCCAGCGCGGCGCGGCGCCGAGACACGCCACCAGCCAGCATGCTTGCCGGCTGGCGGGCCGAAGGCGCTACGGGAGGTGTCACTTCAATCCCGCTGCAGCGTGAACTGCATGACGTTGGTGTTGCCGGTGGCAAACGCGGCTTCGCAATAGGCCAGGTAGAACTCCCAGATGCGCATGAAGCGCGCATCGAAGCGCAAGCGGCGCACGGCGGCCTCCTGCGCCAGGAAACGCACGCGCCAGCGGCGCAGCGTCTCCGCGTAGTCCTCGCCGAAGCTCAGTTCGTTGACGATGCGCAGCCCGGCACGCGCCGCTTGTTCGCGGAAGGCCGACGCGCTGGGCAGCAGGCCGCCGGGGAAGATGTACTGCTGGATGAAATCGGTGGAATCGACGTAGCGTGCAAACAGGTCGTCGCGGATGGTGATGCTCTGGATGCAGGCGCGGCCGCCCGGCTTGAGCAGCTGATGCAGCTTGGCGAAGAAGCCCGGCCAGTACTTGCGACCCACGGCCTCGAACATCTCGATCGAAGCCACCGCGTCGTAGGGCCCGTCGCCGAGGTCGCGATAGTCCTGCAGCCGCAGCTCGGCCTTGTGATCCAGGCCCTGGGATTGCAGGCGCGAACGCGCAAAGTCGAGTTGCTCGACGGACAGCGTCACCCCCGTGACACGGGCGTCGTAGTGGCGCGTGGCGTACTCGGCCAGGCCGCCCCAGCCGCAGCCGATTTCCAGCACACGCTGGCCGGGCTGGACCTGGCATTCGTCCAGCGCGCGCTTGACCTTGGCCCATTGCGCCTGCGCGAGGTCGCGGCTCGGATCGCCCTCGAACCAGGCGGCCGAATAACTCATCGTCTCGTCCAGCCACAACTTGTAGAACGGATTGCCCAGGTCGTAATGGGCATGGATGTTCTTGCGGCTGCCGCGCCGCGAGTTGCCGTTGAGCAGATGCTTCACCCGGTACAGCAGCGAGCCCCACCAGCTGCCGTAGATGGCGGATTCGACCGCGTCGCGGTTGGCGATGAAGACCTTCAGCAGTTCCACCAGGTCGGGCGAGCTCCAGTCCTCGTCGATGAAACTTTCGGCAAAGCCGATGTCGCCGCTGCGCAAAGCCGCGCTGCAGACCTTCCAGTTGCGCAGCCGCATCGCACCACGCGGTTCATGATCGGCGCCGCTGCCGAAATGCGCGGAGGCGCCGTCGGGCAGTTGCAGGTCGAGCGTGCCGGTACGCAACTGGCGCAACAAGCCGAAGGCGGCGCGTGCGGATGGCGGTGCCGATTCGGGCAATGACAGGGGCGGGGCGGTGGTGCTACGGCTCATGTCGGGTGGCTGAATGCTTGGGGTCGATGGGTGGATGGCTTCATCGCGTGACGAAGTCCTCGGGCGGTGCCGGCTTCTTCACATACGGCACCTGCTTCAGCCATACGCGCAGGGCCTGCCAGTGGATTCGTGCGATCACGCCGAAGCTCATCATCGGCATGCCGAAGAACGCGCGGTGCACGCTGGCACGCGTCAGCGGCGCGAGCCGGCCCGACAGGCTGGTCTGCAGCAGCGCGCCGCCGGCGTCCTCATGGTCGATGCGGGCGATGCAGCGCGCACCATCGGGTGAGGGCGCGCGCATGAAGCGGAAACGGTAGCTGCCGGTGACGTGGCTGAAGGGCGAGACGTGAAACACCTTGCGCGCCTGCAGGTCGCGCCCGTAGGCCAGGTGCTCGCCTGCCAGCAAGTAGCAGTGGCGCTCGCCGAAGGTGTTGTTGACCTCGACCAGGATCGCTGCCAGCGAGCCGTCGGCGCGCTCGCAGTGCCAGAAGCTCACCGGCTTGAAGACATAACCCAGCACGCGCGGGTAGGTCTGCAGCCAGGCTTCGCCATCGGCGTCGTGAATGCCCTCGGCGTGCAGCACCTCGTCCAGCCAGGCCAGCGCGTCCGCGCGGCCGTCGCCGTGGTCGCGGTCATGGAAGGAGAGCAGGCCGAAGCGGTTGCGCCGCAGCTCGGCGCAGGCTTGGGTGCGCAGGCGGCGCATCGGCAGCATGAGGAAGTAGGTGCGGTACTCGAAGGCATTGGCGGCCGGGCGCAGGCGGCGGTGGCGCACCACGCCGGTTGCGATCGACGCGCAGGGCGGCGCCTTCGCCACGCTGGACGCAGCTTGGCCAATGTCGTTGCCCGGCGCCGTCATGCCGCCACCGCCATGGCCGGGTGGCTGGCCATGCGCTCGTGCAGCGCCGCGCTGACCGCCAGACCCGACATCAGGCCGTCTTCATGAAAGCCGTAGCGCGTCCAGGCGCCGCAGAACCAGGTGTTCGAACGGCCCTGGATCTGCGGCAGGCGCTGCTGCGCCTCGATGGCAGCGGCGTCGAAGACCGGGTGGCTGTAGTCGTATTCACCGACGACCTTGGCCGGGTCGGGCTGGCGCGCCGGGTTCAGCGACACCACCACAGGCGTGCTCCACGGCAGCGGTTGCAGGCGGTTGATCAGGTAGTGCAGGCACACGGCGGATTGCTCCTGCGAGGCCGCGGCGGCGCGCTCGTAGTTCCATGCGGCCCAGGCCAGGCGGCGCTTGGGCAGCACAGTGGTGTCGGTGTGCAGCAGCGCGCGGTTCGGCTGGTAGCGCACGGCGCCCAGCACCGCGCGCTCGGCATCGCTGGCGTCGGCCAGCAGTTGCAGGCTCTGGTCGCTGTGGCAGGCGAGCACGAGTTCGTCGAACTGCTCGGTGCCGGCATCCGTGCTCACGCGCACGCCGCCCTGCACGCGGCGCACGCTGCGCACAGGGCTGCGCAGGCGCGCGTCGGCGATGCCCGCCAGCATCTTGCGCACATACACACGCGATCCGCCGGCCACGGTGAACCACTGCGGCCGGTTGCTGACCTGAATCAGCCCGTGGTTGTGGCAGAAGCGAATCATCGTCGCCACCGGAAAGCGCAGCATCTGGTCGGTCGGGCATGACCAGATGCAGCCCAGCATCGGCAGCAGGTACCAATCGCGGAAGGCCGTGCCGAAGGCGTGTCGGTCGAGAAAGTCCGCGATCGGTTCGGTCAGCGACACGTCGTCGCCTCCTTCCGCCAGGCCGCGGGCCAGGCGGTTGAAGCGCAGAATTTGCGCCAGCATGCCGATGAAACGTGGCCGCAGCAGGTTGCTGCGCTGTGCGAACACGGTGTTCAGGTCGCAGCCGCTCCACTCGATGTCCTGCTGCGGCACCTGCACGGAAAAGGACATCTCCGACGCGACCGTGGGCACGCCCAGCCGGTCGAACAGTTCCACCAGGCGCGGATAGGTGCGGTGGTTGAAGACCAGAAACCCCGTGTCCACGCCGTGGCGCACGCCGTTCAAGCGCAGATCCACGGTATGGCTGTGGCCGCCAAAATGTTCGCCGGCCTCGAACAGCGTGAGCTGCGAGCTCGGTGCCAGCGCGTGCGCCACCGACAGGCCGCTGATGCCCGAGCCGACGACGGCGATGCGACGCAGGGCCAACATTTCAGCCCCTGCAGCGCTGGGCGCTCGCCCGCGAGCCATGGACACAGTGAACACGAGGCATGATCGAATGACAGGCCGAAGAGTTGATTTGAACTGTAGAGTATATATTCTGAACTCATCGGGCGCGATTTGTCTCTACTGGTAACTCGGTATCCCTTGCATTTGAAGGGCCAAGGTCGCGGTGCCCAATGCGGACAATGGTCCATAGAATGGGCTGAATCGCCTTCAGGTCTGCGCCATGCTGTATCCCGAACTCTTCAAGCAACTCGAAGCCGTGCGCTGGAGCATGGACACGGACATTCCGTGGGATCGCTTCGACGCGGCCAGCCTGAGCGACGAGCAGGCGCAGACCATCAAGATGAACGCCATCACCGAATGGGCGGCGTTACCGGCGACCGAGATGTTCCTGCGCGACAACCGTGGCGACAGCGATTTCTGCGCCTTCATGAGCGTGTGGTTCTTCGAGGAACAGAAACACTCGCTGGTCTTGATGGAGTACCTGCGGCGCTTCCGGCCCGAGCTGGTGCCCACCGAGCAAGAGCTGCACGAGGTGCGCTTCGAGTTCGACCCCGCGCCGGCGCTGGAAACGCTGATGATGCATTTCTGCGGCGAGATCCGGCTCAACCACTGGTATCGGCGCGCGGCCGAATGGCACACCGAGCCGGTCATCCGCCACATCTACGAAACCCTGGCCAAGGACGAGGCGCGCCACGGCGGCGCCTATCTGCGCTACATGAAGCGCGCGATGCATCGATTCGGCGACGAGGCGCGCGCCGCCTTTGCCAAGGTGGGCGTGCTGATGGCCAGCGCGCGCCGCACCGCGCAGGCGCTGCACCCGACCAACCTGCACGTCAACGCCTCACTGTTCCCGCGCGACACGGTGCAAAGCCGGCTGCCCGACCCGGCCTGGCTGGAACATTGGCTGGACAAGCAGATCCAGTTCGACGCGGTGTGGGAGACCAAGGTGGTCGAGCGCATCCTGCACAACATGAGCCTGCTGCTCGAACGCAGCTTCGCCAGCGTGCAGGAACTGAACCGCTACCGCAAGGAAGTCACTGCCCGGCTGGCCTCGGCCGCCGCGGCGCTGCCGCCGACGACGCAGGCGCAGCCGGGCTGAAGCCCGGCGCGAGCTTCAGCTCTTCTTCGCGGCTTCGGCCGCCATGCGCTCGGCATCGGCCTTGCGGTCGGCCGCCACGCGCTGCGCGCTGGGGCGCTCGCCAACCAGCTTGACGTAGGCTTTCCAGTCGATGCCGGCGGCGGCCAGCATGTCTTCGCCGAACACCGCCTTGCTCGCCATGGCCACGCCCGGCAGGCTGGCCCAGGCGGCGCAGTCGGCTTGCGTGAAGGTGTCGCCCGCCAGGTAGGGCGAGAACTTCGCCAGGCGCTTGAAGCCGGCGATGTGCCTGGGCAGCAGCTTGCGCACGCGTTCGCGCGTCTCCTCGCTGACCGTGCCGCCGAAGAACGCCTGCGCATACAGCTCGCGCGCCACCAGTTCCAGGTGCAGCTCGATGAAGGTCACCAGCTCGCGCACCTTGGCCGCTTGCCACGGATCGGCCGGCGTCAGCGGGTTTTGCGGCGACAGCGCCTCCAGGTAGTCGACGATGACCTGGCTTTCGCACAGCGCGCCTTGCTCGGTGCGGATGTACGGAATCTTGCCCAGCGGCGTGCAGCCCAGCACGGCCTCGTCCTTCGACTTGGTCATGACGCGCTCTTCGGTGAAGGGGATGCCCTTTTCGAGCAGCACCATCTTCACCTTGTTGTAGTAGTTGGACAGCGAAAAGCCGCACAGCGTGATCATGTGAGTCTCCTTTGTGTTGGGGGTGGATCAGTCTAAGGCGGAGGCGGCCGGGCCCGGTGGCGAAGCGCCAGCAGCGTGACGAGCGTGAACACGGCGCCGGCGATCGAGCCGCTGGCATGCGCCAGCGGCGCCACGGCCACGTCCAGTTCCGTCGGCGGGTGCAGGGCCGCGCCCCAGGGTTCTTCGACCAGCAGCTTGACGCCCTGGCCGATCAGCATCATCCAGCCGATGGTGCGCTGCGCGCCCTGGCCGCGCATCACCAGCCAGACCGTGGCTGCGGCCACGCCCGCATGCAGCACGCCGGACAGTCCGCCGTAATGCGCCAGCTCGGGCTTGGCAAGCAGTGCCAGGTGCGTGAAGGGCCAGGTCGCCAGCCAGGCCCATGCCACGGCACGCGGCACCCGCGCGGCCCAGCCGTAGGCGGCCACCAGCGCGGTGGCCAGCAGGTTGGCCAGAAGGTGCATTACCGACCAATGCACGAAACGCCGCGCTCCACCAGCGCCAGGGTTCGGCCCAGGCCAGTTGCGGTTGCCAATCGATGGCGCCGCTGTCCGTCCACCAGGCCAGCACCGCGCCCGCGGCCAGCAGCGCCGACAGCAGCAACCACAGCGCGCCGGGACGGGCCAGCGCTGCCACGCGGGCATCCACAGCGGGCGTCAAGCGGTCACGCCCGGATCATGCCGTCGTGGCGGCGATGGCCGCCGCCGCACGCGCAGCCAACGGCCCAGCGAAGCCTCAGCCAAAGACGGCGCGCCACAGCGCGAGCACGGCGTCGGCCTGCGGCGCCAGCGTCTTCGGCTCGAACTGGGTCGGCTGCTCATCCAGTCTGGCCATGTGCTGCGCGCGGCGCAGCTCGCGGTAGGCGTCTGCAGCGCTTTGGCCCACACCCGCGGGCAAAAGCCGCGCCTCTTCGGCACGCTGAAGCAAGGCGATGTTGCCGACGTTGTCGAGCAGCCCCGGTTGCTCGGCGCCCTTGGCGAGCACCAGGTACTGCACCGCAAACTCCACATCCATCATGCCGCCGGGGCTGTGCTTCACGTCGAACACGCCGGCCCGCACCGGATGGGCGCTGCGCACCTTCTCGCGCATGACGCGGATCTCGTCGCGCAAGGCGGCGGCATCGCGCGCCGCACCCAGCACCACACGGCGCACGGCTTCGAAACGCCCCGCCAGCTCGGGTGTGCCGGCACAGAAGCGCGCCCGCGTGATGGCCTGGTGCTCCCAGGTCCAGGCGGTATTGCTGCCGCGACCGGACTGGTAGCGCTCGAAGGCTTCGATCGAGGTGACGAGCAGCCCCGAGCCGCCGTTCGGCCGCAGCGCGGTGTCGATGTCGAACAGCTCGCCCGCCGCGGTGCGCAGCGTCAGCCAGGAGATGAGCTTGCGCACATAGTTGCCGTAGACCTCCTGTGCGCGGTCCTTGTCCTCTTCGTCGCTGTCGTCGTAGAGGAAGACCACGTCCAGGTCGCTGCCGTAGCCCAGCTCCTTGCCGCCGAGCTTGCCGTAGGCGATGACGGCAAAACGCGGCGTCTCGCGGTGGCGTTGCCGCAGCAGTTCCCAGGCCCAGCGCAGCGTGGTCTGCAGCACCGCATCGGCCAGCGCCGACAGGTCGTCGGCGACTTGTTCGACCGTCAAATCGCGCTCGACGTCGCGCACCAGCGTGCGAAACAGTTCGGCATGGTGCGCGTGGCGCAGCGTGTCCATCAGCCACTCTTCGCTGGCCTGGCCGGAACGCGCCCAGGCTTCGTGGCGCGATTGCAGGTCGGCCGTGAACAGCGCCGCGTCGAAGCGGCCGCGCTGCAGGCGCTCGTCGGCCAACTCGTCGATCACACCCGGATGGCGCATCAGGTATTGCATCGGCCAGCGCGCCATGCCCAGCAGCCGCAGCAGCCGCTGCTGCACGGCGGGGCGCTCGACCAGCAGCGCCAGATAACTTTCGCGCTTGAGCAGCGGCTCGATCCAGTCGATGAAGCGCAGCACCGCGCTGATGGTGCAGCGCCCATCGGCCACACATTCGGCCGCGCGCGTGACGAGCCGGCCCAGGCGCAGCTTGCTTTCGTCGCGCAGCGCGGCCACGCGCGGGTGCTGGGCCCAAAGGCGCACACGTTCGGCCAGTTCGCGTCGGCAGCTTGTCGAGCAGCTGCTCGCTGTCCACCGGCAACGCCGCCGTGCCGCAGGACCCACAACCGTTGCGAGCGCCGACAGCGCTGGAGGAGGATTGGCCGTCGTGCAGCAGCGCATCGAATTCGGTGGCCACGAACTCGCGCACTTCGCCCAGCCGGTCGAGCAGCTGGCAGGCATCGCCGGGGCCGGATGGGCCCAGGCTGCCGGCGATCCAGCTCAAGTCGGCATCGACCGTCGGCAGCAGGTGCGTCTGCTGGTCGTCCAGGTACTGGATGCGGTGCTCGACACGGCGCAGGAAGATGTAGCACTCGGCCAGACGCTCGGCGGTGGCCGGCTTCATCAGCGCGCGCGCGCCCAGGCGCTGCAGGCTCTTCAAGGTCGAACGCGTGCGGATTTCGGGGAACTGCCCGCCGCGCGCGACCAGCATCAACTGCACGATGAACTCGATCTCGCGGATGCCGCCGCGCGACAGCTTCACGTCGTTGGCGCGCTCGGGCCGCCCGGCGGCGCGGCGCTGTGCTTCGTCGCGGATCTTGCGGTGCAACTGGCGCAGGCCTTCGAACACGCCGTAGTCCAGATAGCGGCGATAGACAAAGGGCGTCACGAGTTCGCGCAGCGCCAGCGCACGCCCACTGACCACGCTGGCGCGCGGGGCCACCACGCGGCTCTTCAGCCAGGCAAAACGCTCCCACTCGCGGCCCTGCACCTGAAGGTACTCCTCCAGCATCTGCAGGCTGCACACCGGCGGGCCGGAGTTGCCGTTGGGGCGCAACGCGAGGTCGACGCGAAAGACGAAGCCGTCGTCGGTGGTCTCGCCGATCAGCGTGTACAGCCGCTTGGCCACGCCGGCAAAGAACTCGTGCGCGCTGATGCGCTGCGGACCGGTTGTTTCGCCCTCGTCCTCATAGACATAGATCAGGTCGATGTCGGAGGACACGTTCAACTCGCGCGCGCCGAGCTTGCCCATGCCGACGATCCAGAACTCGATGGGCCGGCCCTGCGCGTCCAGCGGTGCGCCGTGGCGCTCTTGTGCATCGGCCAGCGCCTGCGCCAGTGCCAGCTCCAGGGTCGCCTCGGCGAGTGCCGTCATGCAGCCGGTGATGGTGTCCAGCGGCGCGTCCTGCTCGATGTCCAGGCAGGCCAGCCGTTCCAGGCACAGTTGGCGCGCCACGCGCATGGCGCAGCCGAGTGTGCGTCCGCCGTCCTGCAGGCGTTGCACCAGCGCGGTCAAGGCCGCGTTGTCGGGCGCGCCCGGCGGCAGCAAGGGCAACTCATCGACATAACGCCGCCGTATCCGCTGCACGAAGCGGCTGTGCGCCGCCTCGACCTGACGAAGGGGCGTTGAAGTCATGCGGAGGGCGCGAATGCCTGCAACTGCGGTGGGCGGGCAAAGAGCATGTTCGTCATGGCGGGGTGGGGCGCGGCGCTGGGCGATTCTGCCGCACATCGAGACAAGGCGTCGGGCTTGCGCCAGGGCTGCGAACGAAGGCAAGGCGGACCCCTGCCTGATGACCCAGCGCGCCTGCACAATCGGCGCAAAGCGCCCCAAGCTGCACGCGGCAGGGCGCACCGCACCCGCGCCCGCCGAAGCCAAGGATTTGCCCATGAACATCGCTGCCCTGCAGATGGTCTCCACCCCGGAGGTGGCACGCAACCTCGATGCCGCCGCCGCGCTGATTGGCGCGCGCCGCGGCGCAAGGCGCGCAGCTGGCGGCGCTGCCCGAATACTTCTGTCTGATGGGGCGGCGCGACGACGACAAGCTGGCCGTCGCCGAAGCGCCGGGGGACGGACCGATCCAGCGCTTTCTGTCCGATCAGGCGCGCGAGCACGGCCTGTGGCTCGTCGGCGGCACCCTGCCGCTGCGCGAGCCGGGCAAGACCCGCGTGCGCAACACCTGCCTGGTGTTCGCGCCCGACGGCAGCCAGGCCGCGCGCTACGACAAGATGCATCTCTTCGCCTTCGACAACGGCCGCGAGCAGTACGACGAAGGGCGTGTGCTCGAACCGGGCGACAAGCTGGTGGCGTTGCAGGCCGGTGCACTGCGCGTCGGCCTGAGCGTGTGCTACGACCTGCGCTTTCCCGAGCTGTATCGCACGCTGATGCGTCCGCCCTGCGATCTGCTGTGCGTGCCCGCGGCCTTCACCTACACGACGGGACAGGCGCACTGGGAACTGCTGCTGCGCGCCCGCGCGGTCGAGAACCAGTGTTATGTGCTCGCGCCGGCGCAGGGCGGCACGCACGAGAACGGCCGGCGCACCTGGGGCCACAGCCTGATCGTCGACCCCTGGGGCGAGGTGCTGGCGATGCAGGCCGAAGGCGAGGGTGTGGTCATGGCCGTGGTGGATGCGAAGCGGCTGGAGTCGGTGCGCGCGCAGCTTCCGGCGCTGGGGCACCGACGGCTCTGAGGGGCGGCCCGCGCAGGCCGCAGGGCGCGCAAGCGCCATCGGCGCAGCCCCGGTTTCCCCCGATGGGCGCGCGGCGCGATGTTCCGTTAAAATCAGGAACATTCCGGGAACAAGCTCATGGCCACAAAACGTTCATCTGCACCTGCTGTTTCAGAAACCGGTCAGCGCCTGCGTCAGACCCAGGCCGAGTACACGGCGGCCCGGCCGTCGACCGGGCCCGGCGCCAAGCCGATGATGTCCAGCTCGAAGATGTATGTCTGCCGCCGCTGCCAGGCCAACTTCAAGACGGGCGATGGCAAGCCCGACCCGCGGTTGCCCGGCTTGGGCAAGTGCAACAAGTGCCTGGACGCTGCGGCGGCCACTGCCGCGATCGCGGCCTGAAGTCTTGCGCCAAGGGCGTCAAGGCTCCGCCTCACTCTTCAGTTCAGTTCATGCCGCCGCGGCAAGTCGGCGCCGCGGCGTGAGCAGGTGATCGCCGCCGCCCGCGCCGCGAACTCCAGCGCCTCGCGCATCAGGGGCACGCTCAGGCGGCGCAGCAACGCCGGCTCCAGCGCATCGCGCTCGGCCAGCGCGGCCAGCAGGGCGGCCTGAAAGGTATCGCCCGCGCCGACGGTATCGAGCACCGCCACGGGTACCGGGTCGATGCGCAGATGCTCGGTGGCGTTCCAGGCACTGGCGCCCGCTGCGCCGTGCGTGACCACGACCCAGGCCACCCCCATCGCCGTCCATGCGCGTGCCAGAGCCTGCGGTTCGTGCCCCGGGTACAGCAGGTCCAGATCCTCCTCGCTGACCTTGAGCAGGTGCGTGCGCGGCAGCATCCAGTGCAGCGCATCGAGCCAGCGCGCCAACTCGGGTTCGACGTTCAGGCGAATGTTCGGATCGTAGGAGATCAGGCTGCGCCGATGCTCGCGTTCGACCAGGGCGCGCTGCGTGGTGGCCACCGGCTCGACCACCATGGCATAGGAGCCCAGGTGAAAGGCGCGGGCCGCGGCCGGCACCTGGGCTAGCGCGGCCATCGGCAGCAGTCGGTCTGCGCAGCCGTGGCCGTAGAAGGCATACGACGGCACGCCACGATCGTCCAGTCCGACCAGCCCGAGCGTGGTCGGCGCGTCGAGTGTGGCCACGGCATCCGTGAGCACCCCCTCGGCGCGCAGTGCGCGATGCAGGCGTTGGCCAAGAAATCCGCTCGACAGCGCGCCGAAGAAGGCCACCTGCTGCGCCAGGCGGGCCAGCCCGATGGCGACGTTGAGCGGCGAGCCGCCAATGCGGGCGTCGAGCATCAGGCCGTGCGCGTGGTCCGCACCGCCAAACACGTCCATCAAGGCTTCACCACAAACCACGAACATCGACGATCCTTTGCCTTTGGGGGCGAGCACACCCGGTGCGGGTCCTGGGAGGATCGCGCAATGGGTGGCGTTCTTCCACAGGGTTTTCCATTAATCAATCAACTTGATTTATTAAAAAACATGAACCAGAATGACGCTGTCCGCCACCCCGGCGCCCATAGCGCGCCGACTCATGACCCACCAGGAGACGAGCATGCAAAGAATGACCCCCGCCGCGCTGTGCGCCGCAGCCCTATTTGCCACCGGCGCCATGGCGCAGTCCAACACCGTGGTGATCGGCCTGATCACCAAGACCGAGACCAACCCCTTCTTCGTGAAGATGAAGGAAGGCGCCGACGCCGAAGCCAAGGCCAAAGGGGCCAAGCTGCTTTCGGGCGCCGGCAAGACCGACGGCGACAACGCCGGCCAGGTGACGGCGATGGAAAACATGATCGCCGCCGGTGCCAAGACCATCCTGATCACGCCCAGCGACAGCAAGGCCATCATCCCGGCCATCAAGAAGGCGCGCGACAAGGGTGTGATGATCATCGCGCTGGACAGCCCGACCGACCCGGCCAACGCCACCGACGCGCTCTTCGCGACAGACAACTACAAGGCCGGCGTACTGATCGGCCAGTATGCGAAGGCCGCGCTGGGCGACAAGCCGGCGAAGATCATCACGCTCGACCTGTTCCCCGGTCATCCGGTGGGCGCGCAGCGTCACAACGGCTTCCTCAAGGGTTTCGGCCTGCCGGCGCCCGACGCGAAGAGCAACGAGCTCGGCAAGGATGCAGCCATCGTCTGCATGGCCGACAGCTTCGGCGACCGCGCCAAGGGCCAGACGGCGATGGAGAACTGCCTGCAGAAGGCACCCGAGGTGAACGTGGTCTACACCATCAACGAGCCGGCCGCCGCCGGTGCCTACAACGCGCTGAAGAAGGCCGGCAAGGAAAAGGGCGTGATCATCGTCTCGGTAGACGGCGGCTGCGCCGGCATCAAGGACGTGGGCGCCGGCGTCATTGCCGCCACCAGCCAGCAGTACCCACTGAAGATGGCCTCGATGGGCGTCGAAGCCGGCGTCGAATACGCCAAGACGGGCAAGAAGGTCAGCGGCTACACCGACACCGGCGTCACGCTGATCGCCGCCAAGCCGGTGGCCGGCGTCGAGAGCAAAGACGTGAAGGCCGGCACCGACATGTGCTGGGGGAACAAATAGC
The DNA here is from genome assembly GCA_963743935.1 of uncultured beta proteobacterium. GTDB lineage: Bacteria > Pseudomonadota > Gammaproteobacteria > Burkholderiales > Burkholderiaceae_C > Rubrivivax. The sequence continues at coordinate 98,479 of CAVURQ010000005.1, forward strand.
CCCCGAGGCTTGGCCGCGGCTGGCGGCAAGCATGCCGCCAGCCCTGCGCGGGCGAGGAGCAGTCGGCAAGGACTGCTCCTCGTCACCGCCCAGCCCACCCAGGGGGCGACGCCAGCGGCCCGGCGAAGCCGGTGCCGCGGCGTCCGCTCGAATCGACGCGCGTTGCGCTGACCCTCTCCGCCAGGGGCAATCGACATGAAACTTCCACCGATTGGCCAGCTCGGCCCCTTCATTGCGCTGATCATCGCCTGCGCGATCTTCGGCAGCACCACCGAGCGCTTCTTCAGCGGCGAGAACTTCTCGCTCATCCTGCAGCAGGTGATGGTCGTCGGCGTCATCGCCATCGGCCAGACGCTGATCATCCTCACCGCCGGCATCGACCTGTCCTGCGGCATGGTCATGGCCCTGGGCAGCATCGTCATGACCAAGTTCGCCGCCGACCTGGGCGTGCCGGCGCCGCTGGCGATCCTGTGCGGCATCGCCGTGACGGCCGGCTTCGGTCTGGTCAACGGGCTGCTGGTGACGCGCATCAAGCTGCCGCCGTTCATCGTCACGCTCGGCACCTTCAATATCGCCTTCGCCATCACGCAGCTGTATTCCGGCGCGCAGACCATCACCGACGTGCCGCCGATGATGACGTGGCTGGGCAGCACCTTCATGCTCGGCGGCACGTCCGTTGCGTACGGCACGGTACTGATGATCCTGCTTTACCTGGGTATGTGGTTCTGGCTGCGCGAAACCGCCGCCGGCCGGCACGTCTATGCAGTCGGCAACAACCCCGAGGCGACGCGCCTGGTCGGCATCCCGACCGAACGCGTGCTGCTCGGCGTGTACGTGCTGGCAGGCGTGTTCTACGGCATCGCCTCGCTGCTGGCGGTGTCGCGCACGGGGGTCGGCGACCCGAACGCCGGGCAGACCGAGAACCTGGACGCCATCACCGCGGTGGTGCTCGGCGGCACCAGTCTCTTCGGCGGGCGCGGCGTGATCCTCGGTACCCTCATAGGAGCGGTGGTTGTCGGCGTGCTGCGCAACGGCCTGACGCTGATGGGAGTGTCGTCCGTCTATCAGGTGCTGATCACCGGCATCCTGGTGATCCTGGCGGTGGCTATCGACCAACTGTCGCGCAAGGGAGGGCGTTGATCATGGCAACACAACAAATCGTCATGCAGGCCAAGGGACTGGTCAAACGCTACGGCCAGGTGACGGCGATCGACGGCGCCGACTTCGAGTTGCGCGCCGGCGAAATCCTGGCCGTGATCGGCGACAACGGCGCCGGCAAGTCCTCTCTGATCAAGTGCCTGTCGGGCGCGACCATTCCGGACGAAGGTGAGATCTGGCTCGACGGCAAGCCGATCCACTTCAAGAGCCCGATGGATGCGCGCAACGTGGGCATCGAGACGGTGTACCAGGATCTGGCGGTGGCCCCGGCCATGACCATCGCGGAGAACCTGTTCCTCGGTCGCGAAATGCGCCGCCAAGGCTTCCTCGGCAACGTGCTGCGCATGCTCGACAAGAAGAAGATGCTCGAGATCAGCATCGCGCGCATGAACGACCTGAAGGTCGGCATCCGCTCGATGACGCAGGCGGTGGAAACGCTGTCCGGCGGCCAGCGCCAGTGCGTGGCGGTGGCACGCGCCGCGGCCTTTGCCGAGCATGTGGTGATCCTCGACGAACCCACCGCCGCGCTCGGCGTGAAGGAAGGCAACATGGTGCTGGAACTGATCCGCCGCGTGCGCGACAAGGGCCTGCCGGTGATCCTGATCAGTCACAACATGCCGCACGTCTTCGAGATCGCCGACCGCATCCACGTTGCGCGCCTGGGCAAGCGCGCTGCGGTGCTGAACCCGAAGAAGATAGGCATGAGCGACACCGTCGCGGTGATGACCGGCGCCATGCCGCCGGAGGCCATCCCGGCCGAATGCCTGGCGCACTGAGCGAGGGCGCACGCATGCTCGACGCCAAGAATCCGCTGCCCCGCGCTGAAGATCCTGCGCTCGCGGCGGAAGCCCGGGCGCCGGGCGCCTCCGGCGGCGCGCGCCTCAAGCCGCGGGGCTCCAGCCAAGGGGGCTTGCGCCAATACAACGAGCGTGTGGTGCTGCAGGCGCTGCGCCTGCACGGGCCCTTGAGCGGCGCGGAGATCGCACGTCTGACGCACCTGACGGCGCAGACCATCTCGCTCATCACCAAGCGGCTGCTCGACGACGGCCTGCTGCGCAAGGGCCAGTTGCTGCGCGGCAAGGTCGGCCAGCCGTCGCAGCCGCTGGCGCTGAACCCGGATGGCGCCTATGCCATCGGCATCAAGATCGGCCGGCGCAGCCTGGACGTGCTGCTGGTTGATTTCACCGGCCAGTCGCGCCAGCGGCTGAGCCTGGACTACCCCTTTCCCGACCCGGACACGCTGTTCGACGCGATCGACCTGCGCCTGAAGGCGCTGCTCAAGCAGTTGGGGCGCGCTGCCGCGCCGCGCATCCAGGGCATCGGCATCGCCGCGCCGCTGTCGCTGGGTGGCTGGCAGACGCTGCTCGGCGTGGCCCCGGCACAGGCCGCGAAGTGGCAGGACATCGACATCCGCGAGCGTGTGGCCGCGCGCACCCGGCTGCCGGTACAACTGGTCAAGGACACGGCCGCGGCCTGCGTGGCCGAGCTGGTCGCCGGGCGCGGACGCGACATGCGCAGCTACCTTTATGTCTTTGTCGATACCTTCATCGGCGGCGGCCTGGTCATCGACAGCCACCTGCACGGCGGCCATCATGGCAACGCCGGTGCGGTGGGCTCCATGACCATCGGCCGCGGTACCGCGCCGGCCCACGGAACCGGCGCGCAATTGCTGGGCGTGGCCTCGCTGATCAACCTGGAAGCGCTGTACCGGAAATCGAATCTCGATACCCGTGCGCTGGCCGATGCGCGTGCGCTGCAGCCACCCTGGCGCGAGCTCACGCACATCTGGCTCGGCCAGGCCGCACCCGCGATCGCGCAGGCAGTGCACGATGCGGCGTGCTTGCTCGATCTGGAGGGCGTGATCCTCGACGGCTCCTTCGGCCGCGAGTTGCTGGGCGCCCTGCTGGCTGAAATCGACACCAGCCTGGGCCGCCTGAACTGGGAAGGCGTGACGCGCCCGACGCTGCTGGCCGGTACCATCGGCTCGGATGCACGCGCCATTGGTGGCGCGCTGGTGCCCTTGTATGCCGCCTACGCGCCCGACAGCGACCTGTTCCTGAAACTCGAAAGTTGAAGCCTGGCGCGATGCGCCCGCCCGGAGAACCGCGATGCAGGTCCTGACCCGTCCCACCCAGCCCATCGAAGGCCAGCTGCCCGGCACTTCCGGCCTGCGCAAGAAGGTCGCCGTGTTCCAGCGGCCCGGTTATCTCGAAAACTTCGTGCAGTCGATCTTCGATGCCTTGCCCGGCATTGCCGGCAGCATGCTCGTACTCGGTGGCGATGGCCGTTTCTTCAACGACGTGGCCATCCAGACCATCCTGCGCATGGCCGCGGCCAACGGCGTGGCCAGGGTGCTGGTCGGCCAAGGCGGCATCCTGTCGACGCCGGCGCTCAGCGACCTGATCCGACAGCGCGGCGCCTTCGGCGGCATCGTGCTGTCGGCCAGCCACAACCCGGGCGGGCCCGACGGCGACTTCGGCATCAAGTACAACATCGGCAACGGCGGCCCAGCGCCGGAGAAGCTCACCAGCGCCATCCACCAGCGCACGCTGGTGATCGACCGTTACCTCACGCTCGACAGCGCCGACATCGACCTGGGCCGCCTGGGCACCACAACACTGGGCGCGATGCAGGTCGAGATCGTCGATCCCGTGCAAAGCTACGCGCGGTTGATGCAGCAGCTGTTCGATTTCGAGCGCATCCGCGCGCTGCTGGCGCGGCCGGGTTTTCGCATCTGCTTCGATGCGATGCATGCCGTCACCGGGCCCTATGCACACGCCATCCTGGAAGGCCAACTCGGTGCGCCGGTGGGCAGCGTGATCAATGGCGTGCCGCTGCCCGACTTCGGCGGCGGCCACCCTGACCCGAACCCGACCTACGCCGACGAACTGATCGCTCGCATGTTCGGCCCCGACGCGCCCGATTTCGGCGCCGCCAGCGACGGCGACGGAGACCGCAACATGATCGTCGGCCAGCACTTCATCGTCACGCCCAGCGACAGTCTGGCGGTGCTGGCGGCCAATGCGACGCTGGTGCCGGGTTATGCGGTGGGGTTGAAGGGCGTGGCGCGCTCGATGCCGACCAGCGGCGCGGTCGACCGCGTGGCGCAGGCGCTGAACATCCCCTGCTACGAAACACCCACCGGCTGGAAGTTCTTCGGCAACCTGCTCGACGCCGGTCTGTGCACGTTGTGCGGCGAAGAAAGCGCCGGCACTGGCTCGGACCACGTGCGCGAGAAGGACGGCCTGTGGGCCGTGCTCTTCTGGCTGAACATCCTGGCGGTGCGTGGCGGCTCGGTGGAGCAGATCGTGCGCGAGCACTGGCAGCGCTACGGGCGCAACGTCTATTCGCGCCACGACTACGAGGGTGTGGACGCGGTGCTTGCCAAGCAGATCGTCGACGAGCTGCGCGCCGCGCTGCCCACGCTGCCGCGGCGTGTCGTGGCTGGCCAGACGGTGAGCCGCGCCGACGACTTCGGCTACACCGACCCGGTGGACGGCTCGGTCAGCCGCGGCCAGGGGCTGCGCGTGTTCTTCGACGATGGCTCGCGCATCGTGCTGCGCCTGTCGGGCACCGGCACCGAGGGCGCGACGCTGCGCCTATATCTGGAGCGCTACGAGGGCGATGCCACGCGGCACGGCATCGAGACCCAGGCGGCGCTGCAGCCATTGATCGACGCGGCCGAGGCCTTGACCGGTCTCAAGGCGCGCAGCGGGCGGGAGCGGCCGACGGTCATCACCTGAGGCGTGTGCATATCTGGACGGGGCAGCCGCGTTCTCGATGGCGCGCCGTCAGCTCGATCACCGTCATGCGGCCCGTGCCCGACCCGACCCGATGCCAGAATTTGTCCGTGACGCTGCCGCCGCTCGCGCCACAACAGCGTTACCTACTCGAAGGAGAAGCGCACCATGATCACGAACAGCGACTCTGGCACCAACATCCAGCTGATCGCCGACGGCATCTATCGCATCAACACGCCTGTTCCGCTGCCGGACGGGCAGGCCTTCAGCTTCAACCAATACCTGCTGGTCGACGACGCGCCGCTGCTGTTCCACACCGGCCCGCGCCAGCTTTTCCCACTGGTGCGCGACGCGGTGGCGGCGGTACTGCCTGTCGAGCGGCTGCGCTATGTGGGGCTGTCGCACTTCGAGGCCGACGAATGTGGCTCGCTCAATCAGTGGCTCGCGCTGGCGCCGCAGGCGCAGCCGCTGTGCGGCCAGGTCGCGGCGATGGTGTCGGTCGGCGACGTGGCTGACCGCGCCCCTCGCGCCATGGCCGACGGCGAACGGCTGAGCCTCGGCCGCCACGAGATCCAGTGGTTCGACACGCCGCACGTGCCGCACGGCTGGGAGTGCGGGCTGCTGATGGACACGAGCACGCAGACCTTCTTCTGCGGCGACCTGCTCACCCAGGGCGGTCGGGGCGAGACGGCGCTCACGCAGAGCGACATCCTGGGCCCGAGCGAGGCGTTCCGCCGCCCGATGGACTACTACGCACACGCGCCGCACACCGGCGCGGTGCTGCGCCGGTTGGCCGAGCAGCAGCCGAAGACACTGGCCTGCATGCACGGCAGCGCGTGGCAGGGCGACGGCGCTGCGATGCTGCAGCATCTGGCCGAGGCGCTGGATGCGCGTTGAATGCGCCAGTGCGTGACAGCGCAGTGTCCGGCGCCTATCCGCCGTGCGAAAGATTCTCAGAGCTGCAGCTTGCCGGCATAGACCACCGGCCCCGTGGGCGCGCCGGTGGGTGAGCCGCCTGTCGGCTCCACACTGACCGCCAAGGCGGCGGTGCCACCCTTCAACAGCGTCTGCGGCAGCCGGCTGCGGGCCAGCACGGTGCTGCCATCGGCCGAGATCAGGCCGAGCGAGCGTGGCGCCCCCTCGGGCGGCACCGACCAAAGCTCGAGCACGCGATCGGTCTGCAACGCCACCGTCTGCAACGGCCGCGTGACCAGCGCGCTGCCGTCGGCATTGACGCTGGCCACGAAGGCGTTGCCGCCTGGCGCGGCGTCCGGCGTGGGCTGCAGCACGATGACGATCGGCGCCGGCATGGGCCCGGGGTTGAGCAGCAGCAGCGCCAGGCCGAGCGTGGCCACGCTGGCGAACGCCGTCAAGCCACGCCAGAACGCCAAGGTGCGCCAGCTTGCAGTAGTGGCAGCGGCGGGCGCCGGCCACAAGCGCGCCTCGATGGCGCGCCAGACCTGCGGCGGCGCGCTCACCGGTTCGAGCACACCGGTCAGCGGCATCAGCCGCGCCTGCCAGGACTGCACTGCCGCACGCAGCGCCGGGTGGCTCGGCAGCAAGGCCTCGAAGCGCCGCCGCGCGCCACCGCGCAGGGTGCCGGCCACATAGTGCGCGGCGAGTGAGTCGGCCAGAGGGGGACGGGCGTAGTCCATGTTCAGGCCCCCTTTCTGGCGCCGCTGGCGGCGGCGTCATCGATGACACCGCGCTCCAGGCAACTCTTCAGCACCATCAGCGCGCGGCGCACCCAGCTCTTCACCGTGCCCAGCGGCTGGCGCAACTGCTCGGCCACCTCGGCATGCGACAGGCCATCGAAGAAGGCCAGCGCCACACTCTGGCGCTGCGGCGCGCTCAGGTCCTGCATGCAACGCGTGAGTTCGCGTGAATCGCTGGCACGCTGCAGCAGGTCCAGAGGGCCGGGGCCTTCGTCGGCCGGACCTTCGTCCACGTCGTCCGGCTCGTCGTCCTTGACATGCAGCGCCGCCTGCGGCTGCGCCGTGGCGCGACGCAGGCTGTCGATGGCGCGGTTGCGCGCAATGGCGGTGAGCCAGGTCAGCGGCTGGCTGCGCGCGGCATCGAAGCCGGCCGCCGCTTTCCATACGCCGACATAGATCTCCTGCAACAGCTCTTCGGCCTGCGCGCGGTCGCGCTGGATGCGCAGCACCACCGCAAACAGGTGCGCGCTGGTGCGCTCGTACAACTGCGCAAAGGCCTGCCGATCGCCCAGGCCGCTGCGCGCCAGCAAGTGCGCCAGTTCCTGACTGCGTTCGGACCAGTCCTGCGGGTCGATCTTCATCGGCGCTCCTACCTACAATGCGCGGCCATGCCGCATGACCAAGAGTTCATCCTGACGCTGTCGTGCCGAGACACCACCGGCATTGTGTATGCCGTGTCCGGTCTGCTGTACCAGGGTGGCTGCAACATCATCGATTCGCAGCAGTTCGGTGACCTGCAGGGCGAGGATGCCACCGGCCTGTTCTTCATGCGCGTGCACTTCGCGGCACCGCCGCACCTGGCCACGACGGCGGCGCTGCACACGCTGTTTGCGCACACGGCGCAGCAGTTCGGCATGCACTTGCAGCTCTACGCTGCGGCGCAACGCCCGCGCCTGCTGTTGATGGTCAGCCAGCACGGGCATTGCCTGAACGACCTGCTGTATCGCTGGCACAGCGGCCAGCTCGCGGTGGACATCGCCGCGATCGTCTCCAACCACCCGGACTTCGCTTCGCTGGCGCAAGGCTACGGCATCGCCTTCCACCACCTGCCGTTGCCCAAAGGCAGCGACGCGGCGGCCAAGCGTGCGCAAGAGCAGGCGGTGGCGGCCATCGTCGAGCGCGAAAACGTCGAGCTGGTGGTGCTGGCGCGCTACATGCAGATCCTGAGCGCCGAGTTCTGCAGCGCGCTGAAGGGCCGCGCGATCAACATCCACCACAGCTTCCTGCCCAGCTTCAAGGGCGCGCGGCCGTATTTCCAGGCGCATGCACGCGGTGTCAAGCTGATCGGCGCCACGGCGCATTACGTCACGCCGGCGCTCGACGAGGGCCCGATCATCGAGCAGGACGTGCAGCGCGTGGACCATGCGATGTCGGCCGAGGACTTCACCGCCGTGGGCCGCGACATCGAGTGCGCGGTGCTGGCGCGCGCGGTGCGCTGGCATGTCGAGCGCCGTGTGCTGATGAACGGCCACAAGAGCGTGATCTTCCGCTAGCCAGACAAAGCACCCATGTCCCGCGCCAAAGCCCACACGGCCGCCCTGCTCGCCTCGCCCGACGATGTCGAGGCGCAGTTCTACGAGGCGCTGCAGCAGGCCGACCTGAACAAGTTGATGGCCGTGTGGTCCGACGACGACGACATCGCCTGCGTGCACCCGGGCGGGCCGCGGGTGCTGGGCCATGCCGCCATCCGCGCCAGCTTCGAAGCCATCTTTGCCAACGGCGCGATCCCGCTGCAACCGCAGGGCGTGCGCCGCGTCGTGGGCCTGGGCTGCGCCGTGCACCACCTGACCGAGCGCGTCACCATCGCCGACGCGCAGGGCAATCGCAGTGCCTGGGTGCTGGCCACCAATGTGTTCGTGAAGACCACTGCGGGCTGGCGTCTGGTGGTGCATCACGCCAGCCCGGGCAGCGAGCAGGCCGAGCCGCCGGCGGGCGAGACGCCGAGCACCCTGCATTGAAAGGCCGGCCGGGCGCAACGCAGCCGATGCAAGCGATGCCCCCGTTTCGCGCGCCGCGCTGGCTGCCCGGCGGCAACCTGCAGACCATCTGGCCGGCATTGTTCTCGACGCCCGCGCCACGGCCGCCGCCAATCTACCGGCGCGAACGCTGGACCGCGCCGGACGGCGACTTCGTCGACGTGGATTTCGCCGACGCGCCGGGCGACAGCGCGGCCGCGCCGCGACTGGTGCTGTTTCATGGCCTGGAAGGCTCGTCGTCGAGCCACTATGCGCAGGCCTTCGCGCACCGCGCCGCCGCGCTCGGCTGGGGTTATGCGGTACCGCACTTCCGCGGCTGCTCGGGGGAGCTGAACCGCGGGCCGCGCGCCTATCACTCCGGCGACTTCGAGGAGATCGGCTGGATCCTGCGGCGCCTGCGTGAGCGCCAAGGCGCGCCGCTGTACGTGGTGGGCGTGTCGCTGGGCGGCAACGCGCTGCTGCGCTGGGCCGAGGAAGCGGGCGAATCCGCCGCCGTCACAGCGCGCGCGGTGGCGGCCGTGTCCTCGCCCATCGATCTGGCGGCGGGCGGCCATGCCATCGGGCGCGGTTTCAACCGGCAGGTCTATACACGCATGTTCCTGCGCACCATGAAGCCCAAGGCGCTGCGAAAGTGGGCACAGCATCCCGGCCTGTTCGACCGCGAGCGGCTGCGCCTGGCGCGCACACTGCATGAGTTCGACAACGTCTTCACCGCGCCGCTGCACGGCTTTCGCGACACCGACGACTACTGGGCGCGCGCCTCGGCCAAGCCACACCTGCAGCGCATCCGCATTCCGGCGCTGGTGCTGAATGCGCGCAACGACCCTTTCGTGCCCGCATCCTGCCTGCCTGCGGTGCACGAGGTCGGTCGCTTCGTCACGCTGTGGCAGCCGGCGCATGGCGGCCACGTCGGCTTTGCGCAGGGTCGCTTTCCCGGCCAGGTGCAAAGCCTGCCCGAAGCCGTGACCGGCTGGTTGCGCCACATGGCGCCCTGAAAGCCGAGCCGAGCGGTTAAGGTCCGGGCCATGGACGAGATCGTCAAGGCGGCGATGTTGAAGTGGCCGACGGTGCCGCACTGTTACGGCTGGCTGGCGCTCGACGCGCGCGGCGACTGGTATCTGCGCGACGAGCCGGCGCAGGCGGCGGGGCCATTCCCCCGTGTCAAGGGCAGCCGCATCGAGCATGTCCGCCTGCGCGATTTCATCGAGCGCAACTACGAAGTGGATGCGCGCGGCTGCTGGTACTTCCAGAACGGACCGCAGCGTGTGTATGTCGAGCTCGAAGCCGCGCCATGGGTGCTGCGGCTGGACGCACCCGATGCCCAGGCGGCCGGACTCGGCCCTGACTGGCGTGTCAGCGCGCAAGGCGGCCGCAGCGCGTGCTACCGCGGCGCTTGGCTCGACGATCAGGGCCGGTTGTTCATCGATTGCGACATCGGTTTCGGCCTGGTGCACAGCCTGGACACCGGCATCGCCGCGGCGGCCCTGGACGCGGGCGCTTGGCAGGTGACCGAGATGGCGTTCGCACTCATGCCGCGGCGCTTCGGCTACGTGCTGAGCCCGCAGGGTCTTGGCCCCGCGCCGGGAGGTTGAAGCGCGCATCCCAGCCGATACGCGGGCCTGCGCAAGGCGGATGCAGCGCACGGTGTCCTGGCGCGGGGTCAGCGGACATAAACCACGGTGGGCCGATGCACGGTGGGCCGCATTGCTCGCCCATCGCGCTCACGCCAAACAAAGAGCCGCCCTCGGGCGGCTCTTTGTCGGTTCGGACTGGCGCTTTACTTCGGGGCGCTGGCCGCGGCATCGGCAGCCGATGCGGCCGCCGCAGGTGCCTTCGGCTCGGCCAGCTTGCCGCCGGCCTTGTTGGCCATGTACACCACCCCCAATCCGATCTCGTGATCGGAGAACTCGCCGCCGCCCTGCGCTGCCATGGCGCCCTTGCCCTTGAGCGCGGAAGTCAGCAGCGCCTCGTAGCCCGCCTTGACACGCGGGCTCCAGGCGGCTTCGTCGCCGAGCTTCGGTGCATTCGCCAGGCCGGCGGCATGACAGGCCGCACATTGAGCGGCATAGACCTGCTCGCCGCTGCGCACCACGACGGGACCTGAAGCGTCCTTCAGCGTGACCATGCCCACGGGCTGGATGCGCTGTGCAATGGCCTGCTCGCTCATGCCCTCGCTGCCGGCGCCGGACCGGTCGCCCGCCGCCACGAAATTGACCAGCAGCACGATGATGGCAATGGGGATGATGAACGATGCCGCCACCGTCACGATGAGCTGCTTCGGTGTCTTGATCGGGCCCTCGTGCGAGGCGTCTTGGTCTTGGGGGTCGCTCATGAAGTCCTTCAGTCGCGGCGGTGCCGAAGGGCGTGCCGGCAAAACCGCAAAATTATAGCGGCGCCCCTCGCACACTCCGGTCGTCGCTCTCAATGGCACGCCGTTTGCGTGGGGCTGCGCTGATAGAATCCGCCGCTCCCAGCGCCGCGGCTGTAGCTCAGTGGATAGAGTATTGGCCTCCGAAGCCAAGGGTCGTGGGTTCGATCCCCGCCAGCCGCACCAAGCGCATGTTCCCTGCGCGGCCGGCCCAGCCACCACGAGGAAGCTTCCATGATCGCGTTGAATCCCCTTCGCCTGCGGCGTGCCGCGTTGATCGTCGGCGCGCTGGTGCTCTGTGCCTGCGCCGCGCCCACCGTGCTGAACACGCAGTGGCTCAACCCGCAGTTCGCAGGCAAGCCACCGATGCGCTCGATTCTGGTGATGGGCATCACCAAGGACCCGAACAACCGCCGCAACTTCGAAGACCAGATGGTTGCGCAGCTCGCCACGCGCGGCGTCAAGGCTGTGCCCTCGTACAACTTCGCGCCCGATTCCGGCGCGGTCGAGCAGGTCAAACTGGAGCAGGCCGTCAAGCAGGCCGGCGTGTCCGGCGTGCTGCTGACGCGTGTGGTCAACATCACCGAGCAGGTCAACGTCACGCCGGGCATGGTCATGGGCCCGCCGATGGGCTATGGCTTCGGTGGCTTCTACGGCTACTACGGCGGCATGTGGGCCAGCAGCTACTACATGCCGCCCCAGGTGTACACCACGCAGCACGTGGCGGCCGACACGCGGCTGTTCGAAGCCAGCAACTTCAGCCTGATCTGGTCGGCCTCGACCAACACCACGCCCAGCGGCGGCAGCACGGCATCTCTGTTCGATCAGTTCAGCAAGCTCATCGTCGATTCGATGGCCAAGGACGGCCTGATCTGATCGGGTGAGCAGCCATGGCGGCGGGCCGGCGAGGGCACACCGCGCTGGCCGCGTGGTGCGCTGCTGACGCTGTCGCTGATGGCGGGCTGCGGCAGCGCACCCCGCAGCGCCGGCACCTCACCTGACAGGCCGCCGAGCGCCACGGCGGATCCCTCGCGCGATGGTCCGCCTGCAGACCCGCCGGCCGATCTGGCCCAGCGACCCGATCCTGAGCCGCGCGTCGAGCCCATCCGCAGCGGCGGCCCGAACAAGCCCTATGAAGTGCTGGGTCAGCGCTACACGCCGCTGTCGGCCGATGCGCCGGTGGCCGAGAAAGGCCTGGCCTCCTGGTACGGCCGCAAGTTTCACGGTCGACCCACGGCCAGTGGCGAGATCTACGACATGTACGCCTCCAGCGCGGCGCACCGCACCATGCCAATACCCAGCTACGCGCTGGTACGCAACCCGGCCAACGGCCGCGAGATCGTGGTTCGCGTCAACGACCGCGGCCCCTTCGTCGCGGATCGCATCATCGACCTGAGCTACACCGCGGCGCTGAAGCTGGGTGTGTTGCGCGGTGTGGCGCCCGTCGAAGTGCGTCGACTGACTCACGATGACATCCGCAGCGCGCGCTGGCGCGGCGAGACCGCAGTGGCGCTGGCCGCGGCGCCAGCGCCGAGCGAAGCCGCAGCGCCGAGCTTGGCGATTGGGCCGCCCACCGAGCCGCCGACGCCAGTGGCAACGTCGGCATCGACGTCGATACCTGCACCTGCACCTGCACCTGCACCTGCACCTGCGTCGGTGCCGGTGCCAGTGCCGACCTTGGCGCCCTCGCCCGCAGCAGCCCAGGCCGCGCCAGGGTTCTGGGTGCAACTCGGTGCCTTCAGCCAACGCCAGAGCGCCTTCGATCTGCGCCAGTGGCTGATGCGCGAGCTGGCCTGGCTCGAACCGTGGCTGACCGTCTTCGACGACCGCGCGCTGTTCAAGGTGCAGGCCGGCCCCTTTGCATCGCGCAGCGAGGCGCAAAGCACCGCCGAGCGCATTCGCGGCACGACCGACGTGCAGCCGCTGGTTCTGCATCGACGCTGAGGCCCGGTCTCCAGAACACGCGCTGCTGGCGGGGCCGCGTCGTGGCGCAGCCATGCAACAGCATTTCATCCTAGGTGTGCCGTTGCACCACGTTAGCGCCTAAAGTGCCTGACCCGAGCCGTGCCGTCGCGCGGCCTGCAGAAGGAGACTTCATGGCCTCAAAGCCCCCGACCAGCGCCAAGGCGCGTGCCTTTTCCCTGCACATCGGCCTGAACACCGTCAGCGCCAGCCACTATGGCGGCTGGACCGGCCCGCTGGCGGCCTGCGAGTTCGATGCCAAGGACATGGCGGCGCTGGCCACCGGGCGCGGCATGAAGACCACCGTGCTGCTCACCAAGGATGGGACGCGCGCCAAGGTGCTGTCCGCATTGCGCGCGGCATCCAAGGCGCTGGTCAAGGGCGACTTCTTCTTCCTCACCTTCTCCGGCCACGGCGGCCAGGTGCCCGACGTGTCGGGCGAAGAAGCCGACAAGCTGGACGAGACCTGGTGCCTGTACGACGGCCAGCTGATCGACGACGAGCTGTACCAGGAGCTCGGCAAGTTCGCCACGGGCGTGCGCATCCTGGTGCTGTCGGACAGCTGCCACAGCGGCACCGTGGTGCGCGCCGGTCCGCCTGCGCTCGGCATCACAGCGCCCGAGCTGCGCTCGAAGATGATGCCGCCCTCGGTGGGCATGCGCACCTACGAGGCGCACAAGGCCTTCTACGACAAGCTGCAGATGGACGTGGCCAAGGCCGAAAGCGGCGTGCAGATCGACCCCGACGAGGCGCTGGCCGGGCTGGCGGTGAGCACGCGGCTGACGAAGATCGCCAAGCGCTTCAAGGCGCGAGCGATCCTCATCTCGGGCTGCCAGGACAACCAGAGCAGCTACGACGGCCAGCACAACGGCGCCTTCACCGGCCGGCTGCTGACCGTGTGGAACCGCGGCAACTTCGACGGCAACTACGCCACCTTCCACGCGCACATCAAGGGCGGCATGCCGCCGATCCAGACGCCGAACCTGTTCACGATGGGGCCGGTGGTCACCTTCCTGAAGCAGAAGCCCTTCACCGTTTGACGGCAGCGAGCCAGGAGCCCCCAAATGCCTGACATCATCCCGATCAAGCTGACGGGACGTGCGGACGAGCCGGCGCTGCCTTCGCTGCTGAGCGGCACCAGCCGCGCCGTCGACGGCCAGAGCGACGCGTTCCTGCCGCGCGACTACCTGCGGCCCACCGGCACCTTCGACGTCGGCGCCGCGGCACGCAGCATCGAGGGTGCCGCGGCCCTGGAGCATGACGCGCGGGCCGACGAGGTGGTGGTGCTGGAGCTCGCCGACGGCGGCACGCTGATCACCAGCGCGCAGCGGCTGCGCGACTCGCTGGCGCGCAGCCAACCCGATTGGCTCGATGCCGACGGCGCCATTCCGTTCGAAAGACTGCGCGCCGAAGGTGCGGTCGCGCAACGCGGCTTCGGCGAGGCGGTGGGCGGTCTGGTGAGCAAGGTCTTCACGCTGGTCGCCGGCGAGAAGAAGGACGCGATCATCGACGCCGCGCTCGACTGGCTGAAGCAAAAGGGCCTCGCCCCGGCCGAGCTCGGCATCAGCTGGGCCGGCACGCGCGCGCTGATGTGGGCCATCGAAAGCCGGCTGATGAAGGCGCCGGGCCGGCTGTACCGCTGGGTCGGCGCCAGCGGCCAGGCGACCGATCTGCAGCCACCCGAAGCCGACGATCTGGCGCGCGCGGCAGCCGACCAGCGGCCGCTGCTGGTCTTCGTGCACGGCACCGGTTCGAGCTCGCTCGGCAGCTTCGGCGACCTGCGCGCCGGCGACCGCGACCTGTGGGCCGCGCTCGAAGCGCAGTTCGGGGACAACATCTTCGCCTTCGAGCACCACACGCTGTCGGCCAGCCCGATCGAGAACGCCCTGCAGCTGGCGCGCGAACTGCCCAAGGGCGCGTGCCTGAACCTGGTGTCGCATTCACGCGGTGGCCTGGTCGCCGACCTGCTGTGCCTGGGCGATTTCGACGCGCAGATCGACAGCTTCGGCCGGCCCGCCAACATGCCCGGCAGCGGCGATGCCGACCCCGACAGCGCCGAGGCGAAGCGACTGGCTGAACAGCTAGACGCCGCCTATGCCGAGCACCGCGCCTTGCTGCGTGAACTGGCGGCGCTGCTGCGCGACAAGCAGTTCGTGGTGCAGCGCTATGTGCGCGCCGCCAGCCCGGCCAATGGCACGCGGCTGGCCAGTGGCAACTTCGACCTGTTCCTGTCGGGCCTGCTGACGCTGATCGGCCAGGTGCCGTTCTTCTTCGGCAGCCCGTTCTATGCCGCCTTCAAGCGCGTGGTGATCGAGATCGCCAAGAACCGCACCAACGCGCACCTGGTGCCCGGCATCGAGGCGATGCTGCCCGATTCGCCGACCGCGCGCTTGCTGCGCGACGCGCCGGTGCGCCCGGGCATGGCGATGGCGGTGATCGCCGGCGACATCCAGGGCGGCAACCTGCTGGTGCGCCTGGGCGTGCTGCTCACCGACTTCCTGCTGTTCGATCGCGACGACAACGACCTGGTCGTCAACACCACCGCCATGCTGGCCGGCATCGCGCCGCGTGCCGGCTCGCGCGTGTTGTTCGATCGCGGCGCCGATGTCTCGCACTTCCGCTACTTCGCCAACGTCGGCACGCGCTCGGCGCTGCGCGACTGGCTGGTGGAGCCGAGCCCGGCCACGATCGAAGCATTCCAGCCCTTGCCCGACCCCACCGCCTATGCCGCGGCGCTGGCCGCCGCCGCGCGCGATGTGGGTTCGAAAGACAGGCCGGTGGTCGTGATCCTGCCCGGGGTGATGGGCTCGCATCTGCAGGTCGGCGGCAAGGACCGTGTCTGGTTCGATCCGCTGGACATCGCCGGCGGCGGGCTGGCCAAGATCGCCTGGGGCAAGCCCGGCGTCGAGGCCGAAGACCTGTTCGGCATGTTCTACGGCGACCTGTCCGAACGGCTGGCCGACAGCCATCGCGTCGAACGCTTCGCCTACGACTGGCGCCAGCCGCTGGACGTGCTGGGCGAGCGGCTGGGCGAGTTCCTCGACCGGCTGATGAAGCAGACGCAGCAGCCGATCCGGCTGCTGGCCCACAGCATGGGCGGGCTGGTGGTGCGCGCCTGCATCCACCAGCGCCGGCCGGTGATGGATGCGCTGATGGCGCGCGACGGAGCGCGCCTGGTCATGCTGGGCACGCCGAACCAGGGCGCGCATTCGATGGTCGAGAACCTGCTCGGCAAGGGCGATACCTGCGCACGCTGGTGCGGCTGGACGTGACGCACTCGATGCAGCAGGTGCTGGACATCGTCGCCGGCTTCCGCGGCGCGCTGCAGCTGCTGCCGCGGCCCGGCTTCAAGGACATGTTCCAGGGCCAGAACGACGGCGGCGGCTTCTACGACTACCAGAAGGCACAGACCTGGATCGATTTCGCTCCCAAGGTGCGCGACTTCTGGTTCGGCAACGGTCAGGTCGGCAAGCCGGCGCAGGACGTGCTCGATTCGGCCGCCTGGCTGTGGACGCAGGACGGCACGGCCACGCCGTCGCTGCCGGCTGACTACGAGAAGAAGAGCGCTTACGTCTTCGGCGTGGCGCGCAACACGCCCTGCGGCGTGCGCGAGGAGGGCGGCCGGCTGCGCATGGTCGGCACCGCGCACGGCGACGGCACCGTCACCTGGGCGTCGGGGCGCATCGGCGGCATCGGGCAGTTCTTCTACATGCCCGCCGAGCATGGCGACCTGCCGGCGACCAAGGAGCATTTCCCGGCGCTGGTCGAGCTGCTGACCACCGGCAGCACCGGCCGGCTGGCGACGGTGCCGCCGGCCACGCGCGCGATCGAGGCGCCGCAGCCGCTGAGCTACGACGCCGGCCCGCCGAGCGCCGACGACCCCGACATGCTGGGCCGCGCGTTGCTGGGCGGTTCGCCGCGCGGGCGCATGCCGCTGCGGCGCAAGCGCCGGCTCGAGGTGCGCGTGCAGGCCAAGGACCTGCGCTTCCTGGCGCAGCCGATCCTGGTCGGGCACTACGAGCGCGATCCGATCGCCGGGCCGCAGCGCCTGATCGACAGCGAGCTGCTCGACGGCGACCTGAGCCAGCGCCACGGTCTGGGCCTGTACGCCGGCCCGCTGGGCACCGCCACGGTGGTGCTGCGCACGCCCAACGAGCTCGAGCGCGCGCGCGGCAGCCTGCGCGGCGCCATCGTCACCGGCCTGGGGCCTTACGACGGCGGCCTGAGCGTGAACACGCTGACCGAAGCGGTGCGCGCCGGTGCGCTGCGCTACCTGCTGCACCTGGTCGACGTGCTCGGCAAGGGCGAACGCGAGGTGTCGCTGGCCACGCTGCTGCTGGGCTACAACTCGTCGGCCAACCTCACCGTCGAGGCCTCGGTCGAGGCGCTGGTGCGTGGCGTGATGGAGGCCAACGCGCGGTTCTTCGAGACCACGCGGCTGAACATCCGCATCGGCCGGCTGGACATCGTCGAGCTGTACATCGACACCGCCATCACCGCCGTGTATGCGCTGCGCCGCATGGAAGGCCGGCTGTCCGCGCTGGCCGACCGGCTGCAGACCCAGCTGGTGTGCAGCCCGGCGCTGGAGCGCGGCGAGGGCCGCCGCCAGCGGCTGTTCGACGCCGGCGCCGGCAGCTACTGGCCGCGCCTGATCATCACCGCGGCGCAAAGCGCCGCGGCCGCAGCCCGAGGCCAGCGCCGACGCGGCGCCGGCCACCGTGCTGGCCGATGCGCTGCAAGTTCCTCTACATCGGACAGCGCGCGCGCGCCGAGTCGCAGCTGCACCAGCGCCAACCCGGGCTGATCGAGCGCCTGGTGCGCCAGCAGATCGACAACCCGGTCTGGAACGAGGACTTCGGCCGCATGCTGTTCCAGCTGATGGTGCCGCACGACTTCAAGGACCTGGGGCGCCAGCTCGAGCAGGTGGTGCTGGTGGTCGACGAAACCACCGCCAACCTGCCCTGGGAGCTGATGCTGGCCGACGACCCGTCGCGCGACGACGGCGACAAGCGCCCGCTGGCCCTGCGCATGGCCTCGGTGCGCCAGCTGACGTCGCTGCAGTACCGCCGCCAGGTGCGCCAGACCATCGAACGCAGCGCGCTGGTCATCGGCAATCCGTCGACCAAGGGTTTCAAGGAAGCGTTCACGCACGCCGACCACGCAAGTACGGCGAGGATCCGTCCGACCTGCCCGGCGCCAAGGCCGAGGCCGAGGCGGTGGCGGCACTGCTGTCCGCCGTGGGCTACAAGGTGACTGCGGTCACCCAGGGCGAAAGCGCGTCGAGCGTGCTGGCCACGCTGTTCCACCAGCCGTGGCGCATGCTGCACATCTCGGCGCACGGCATCTTCGGCCTGCGCCATGCCGACGGCCGCCACCGCAGCGGCGTGCTGCTGTCCGACGGGCTGCTGATCACCGCCGCCGAGATCGGCTCGATGGAGATGGTGCCCGAGGTCGTGTTCCTGAACTGCTGCCATCTGGGCACGGTGGACGCCGGCCGCCAGGGCAACAAGCTGGCGGCGAGCATCGCGCGCGAGCTCATCGACATCGGCGTGCGCTGCATCGTCGTCGCCGGCTGGGCCGTCGACGACCGCGGCGCGCAGCGCTTCGGCGAGGCCTTCTACGAGGAACTGCTGCTGCGCCGCCGCCCCTTCGGCGAAGCGGTGTTCCTGGCGCGCAAGGCGGTGTACGAGGCCAAGCCGAGCGACATCACCTGGGGCGCGTTCCAGGCCTATGGCGACCCGGCCTGGCGCGCCGAGCCGCGCGCGCAGGCCGGGGCGGCCGATGCGTCGTCGCCGTTCGCCTCGCCCGAGGAGTTGCTCGACGAGCTGGCACGCATCCGCGCCGAGCTGTCGCGCCGCAGCGCGTTGATGAACGAGCGCGATCAGCGCACGCAGGTCGCGGCGCTGGAGACGCTGTTGAAGAAGCGCTGCCCGCCCGGCTTGGCTGCAGGCGCCGGCGCTGCAGTCGGCGCTTGGGCCGGGCCTGGCTCGACCTGGGGCAGTTCGACAAGGCGCGCAGCGCGTTGCTGGCGGCGGTGCAGGCCGAGGACCGCGAGGGCACGGTGCCGATCCACGACATCGAAAAACTCGCCAACGTCGAGGCGCGCCTGGGCGAACGCCAGGCCTTGGCCGAGGTCGAGCGCAAGGACGCCGCGGCGCCCGACGACGCCGGGGAGACGCTGATCAGGCTGGCGATCGGGCGGCTGCGCACGCTCGACCAACTGGTGGCCGCGGAAGGCGGCACGCTGCACAACCCGGAACGCAGCGCCCTGCTCGGCAGCGCCTACAAGCGCCTGGCCAGCGTGAAATCGCGCGCCGTGCTGGCCGCGCGCGACGCCGCCCGGCGCGAGGCCGCCGCGAAGGTGATGCGCGAGGCCCTGCAGCACAGCATCGAGGCCTATGGCCGCGACGAAGGCCACCCCGGTACCGGCCACTTCGACAGCTATCTGGTGCTGAACCGCCTGGCGCTGCAGGCGCTGCTGCCCTGGCCGGCCGGCAGCGCGGCGGCCGACAAGGCGCGGGCCATCGACCTGGCAAGGCAGTGCCGCGGCGATGCCGAGGCACGCTACGCAAAGCAAGGCAGCCCGTGGAGCGCGGTGATGCAGTCCGAAGCCGTGCTCGTCGAAGCCTTGCTGCTGGGCAGCCTGGGCCGCACCGACGAGCCCGGGCAAGTGGCCTTCGACGCGCTGGCGGCCAGCTATGCCTCGACGCTGGTCAATCTGACACTCACGCCGGCGCAGCTGGACTCGGTGGTGACGCAGATGGAGTTGCTGTCGCGCTTTTGCGATGCCTTGTGGCGCAGCGGTGGCGACGCCGCGCTGTACCGCACGGCCGACCGGCTGCTGGAGTTGAGCCGGCGCATCCACCCGGGCAAGCGTCCGCGCAACGACCGTCCCGCGCCGCCGGCCGCCGCGTCGGCGGGCAAGCCCCGGCCAGCTCGGCGAAGCCGCGCAAGACTTCGACGCCGGCCAAGGCGGCGGCGAAGCGGCCCGGCCGGCCGAAGCGATGAACGCTTGAGTCCGGTTGCGCCACACCACTCGCATGAGGCCGCACACTGCCATTGCCATGCCCGTCGACTTGAAGCGCGGCAGGTGCGCCAGGCGTCAGTTCGAGGTCCGGCGCCGCACCGGCCAGGTGACCTGGATCGACACCCGAACCTTGTGAACCGAACGACATGAAGAGCTGCTTCGTCATCCAGGGTTACGGGCGCAAGACCGACTACCGCGACGGCCGCGTGCTCGACCTGGATGCGTCCTACGCGATCATCAAGGACGCGGTCGAAGCGGCGGGGCTGAAGTGCATTCGCGCCGACGAGATCCAGCATTCCGGCACCATCGACCTGCCGATGTACGAGTGGC
This sequence comes from uncultured beta proteobacterium, assembly GCA_963743935.1. GTDB lineage: Bacteria > Pseudomonadota > Gammaproteobacteria > Burkholderiales > Burkholderiaceae_C > Rubrivivax. Next base: position 118,755 of record CAVURQ010000005.1, read on the forward strand.
TGCTCAACGCCGACCTGGTGGTGGCCGACCTGTCCACCTACAACGTGAACGCGGTGTTCGAACTCGGCGTGCGCTACGCACTGCGCCCGCATGCCACGATCATCGTCGCCGAGGAGCTGTTCCAGAACCCTTTCGACTTCAACAACATCGCCATCCGCCGCTACAAGCACCTGGGCGAGGACATCGGCGCGAAGGAGGCGCGGCGCTTCCGCGACGAGCTGAAAGAGGCGATCGTGGCCATCGCCGCGGAGCGACGCATCGACAGCCCGATCTACACCTTCCTGCCGAACCTGAAGCCGCCGGTGGACCAGAAAGCCGTCGACGACGAGGTGCTCGCGCCCTTTGCGCCGCTGCCGACGGCCGGCCCCGAGAACCTGCCACCGCCCGCGGCGATGATGTCCAAGGACGCCGGCGGCGACACCGAAACGGTGGATCTGAACACCAAGCAGTTGATCGAACAGGCCCAGAAGAAGATCAACCAAAGCGATTTCGCCAGTGCGCGCATGTTGCTCGAAGAAGCGCGCAAGCGCCGCCCGACCGACAGCTTCGTGCTGCAGCGCCTCGCGCTGGCGGTGTACAAGAGCAAGCTGCCCGATCCGGTGAGTGCGCTGAACGACGCGCGCGAGGTGCTGCGCGTGCTCAAGCCCGAGACCTGCAACAACCCCGAGACGCTGGGCTTGTGGGGCGCGATCCACAAGCGGCTGTGGGAGATCGACCCCCAGCCCCAACTGCTGGACATCGGCATCACCGCCTACGCGCGCGGCTTTGCGCTGAAGCAGGACCACTACACCGGCATCAACTTCGCCTTCCTGCTCGACCTGCGCGCGCGCGAGGCGATCAAGGCCGGCCAGCACGACGACGCCGTCACCGACCACACGCTGGCCATCCGCATGCGCAAGGACGTGACGCAGATTGCGCTGGCCCACCTCAAACGCCTTCCGGACGATTTCAGTGACGAGCGCTACTGGGTCCTGGCCTCGCTGTGGGAGGCCGCGCTGGGCACCGGCGACACGGTCGCACTGGCCGGCTACGAGGGCCAGTTGCGCGCGCTGGACGCGCCCCAGTGGATGCAGGACACCTGGCAGTGGCAGGGCAAGATGCTGCGCGCGCTGCTCGACGAATACAAGACGCTGCTGAACTGAGCTGCTCGCCGCCATCCCCCAAAAAATATTTGCAGCCCGCGCCCGTTGACAACTCTGTGCATAACCTGAGGGCAAGGCGTGGATGTGCACATGGCGCCGCCCTCGGAACGCACGCTGCCTACATTTCAGGCAACGCCGTTCGAGTGCCATTTTCGGCGCGCCAGCCGCTGTTCGATCGGCCATCGGGCTGCTAGTCTGTGGTCCATGCACGCGCGTTCCGACAGCCCGCCCAAAGGTCATGTACTGGCCGTGGACGACTGCGAGACGATGCGCCTGGTCATGCAGGCGTCGCTGGAATCCTTCGGCTACAGCGTGCAGGCGGTCGACAGCGGCTGGGCTGCGCTGGAGGTGGCGCGCGAGGTGTCATTCGACGCGATCGTGCTCGATGTCGAGATGCCCGGGCTGGATGGCATGGCTGTCGGCCGCGCGCTTCGCAACGACCCGAGAACGGCGTCGGCGATGATCGCCATGCACAGCAGCGTCGGCGAGGAAGCCGTGCGCGCCGGATTCGACCAGTTCGACGCGTTCGTGCCCAAGGCCTCCAGCCCGCGCGCGCTGGGCGAGCGGGTGGACTTGCTGATCCGCAGCCGACGCCGCGGCGTCTAGACCTAGCGTCCGCCGGTCACGTCGATGACGGCGCCGGTGCTGTAGCTCGAATCGTCCGACAGCAGCCAGACGATGGCCTGCGCCACCTCTTCGGCCGAACCGGCGCGCTGCATCGGCACCATCGGCGCGCTTTGCCGGGCGCGGTCGGGCTGGCCGCCGCTGGCGTGGATGTCGGTGTCGATGATGCCCGGGCGCACGGCGTTGACGCGTATGCCTTCGGTGGCCACCTCGCGCGCCAGCCCGAGCGTGAAGGTGTCGATGCCGGCCTTGGCCGCGGCGTAGTCCACATACTGGCCGGGCGAGCCCAGCTTGGCGGCGGCGGACGACAGGTTGACGATCACGCCGCCGCTGCCGCCGTGCTTCGTGCTCATGCGCTTGACCGCCTCGCGCGCGCACAGGAACGAGCCCGTCAGGTTGATGGCAAACATGCGCATCAGCCGCTGCAGGCTCATCTCGTCCACGCGCGAAGGCAGGTCCACCACGCCGGCGTTGTTGACCAGGCCGCGCAGCGCGCCGAACTCCTTGTCGACGGTGGCGAACATGGCCAGCACCTGGGCTTCGTCGGCCACGTCGGCCTGGATCACCAGCGCACGCCGGCCCAGTGCGCGCACCTGCTCGGCCACCTGCTGGGCGGCCGCGGCGTCGCGGGTGTAGTTGACGGCCACGTCCCAGCCGCGGCGGGCCGCCAGGATGGCCGCAGCGGCGCCGATGCCGCGGCTGCCGCCGGTGATCAAGAGGGTGGGGGTCATGCGCTCTCCATCGCTGTATGCACGCGACATTGTCGGTCCGCCGCAGGAGTCAGGGCCGGCCGGCCACGTCGAAGGCAAAGACCAGCGTCAGGTCGAGCGCAGGGCTGCTCAGCTCGCCGTTGACGGCCTTCACCCAGCCCGCACCCAGACGCAGCGACAGCGGCGGCGACAACTGCGCGCCCACGTAGGCCATCGGCTTGACGATGGCGCCGCTGCCGGTGTCGACGCCGCCACCGCCGGCCGCGCCGGCCAGCATTTCGGCGCCGGCCAGCAGGCCCTGCTCGAAGCGCCATAACCCGCCGACGCCGAACAAGCCCACCGAGTAGGCGCCGGCGTCGCCCTGGTAGGCGCTCTGCACCTGGCCCGTCAGGTACATCGTCTCGCCCAGGAAGCGGGTGTACTTGAAGCTCACGTTCTGCATGCTGCTCGAGCTGCCGTCCTTGCGCGCGGCATCCTGGTACAGCTCGACGCCGGCCGACCATTCCTCACGCACGCGCACCGGCTCCACGCCGGGCAGCGGGTCCAGCGCCCAACGCAACGCCAGCGAGCCGAAGGGCGCGCTGAAGTCACCCTGCGGCGCGCTGGCCCAGCCGACTTCGAAGCCCAGGCTGAAGTCACGCGACAGCGGCACGCTCAGGTCCACCGCCGCCTTGCCGAGCAGGCCGCCGCCGGTGGGCATGTCGCCGCCGCCGCCCATGCCGAAGGCCAGCCGCGCGCCGACATGCACGCCGCTGTCGCCGAGCGGCATTTCCGCACCCAGCGTGCCCAGGATCTCTGCATACCCATCGACACCGCCGCTGGCCGCGCCGTTGGCCTCGAGCCCGGCATAGAGGTTCGGCCACAGGAAGGACTCGGCGCGCGCGCCGACGTAGCCGATGTTCGAAGGCAGCGGCGCGCCGCTGACACCCAGGCTGCCGCTGCGCGGGCGGTACACGCCGGCGACGGCGAGAAATCGGTCGAAGCCCATGCCGCTGCGCGGGCTGCCCAGGCGCGCCGGCTGGTCGCTGCCCACCGGCAGGTAGTTGAAGCTCATCGGCACGTCGAGCACCAGGCCGAACTGGTTGCTGTTGATCTCGCCGTTGGGGAAGTAGACGTTCGACACCGACACGCCGGCGCGAAAGGCACCAAAGTCCCACAGCAGATCGGCATGCGGGCGCAGCATCAGGCCGCCGCCCACCGGTGCGCCGGCGCCGCCACCACCGCCCACGTACAGGCCGGCCTGCAGGCTCAGAGGCCCTGTCAGGCGCGTGCACCAGGCGGCTTCTGCGCCGATGGTGAAAAAGCCGCCCCGCTGGCCACTGGCCGCACCGTACACCGCCGGCCCCAGGCACAGGCCGGGCCGCACCTCGACCAGATAGGTCGTGCCCACCAGGCCCAAACGTTCGCCGCCCGGCAGGTCGATGGTCTCGTAGCCGATGCGGGCGCTGGCCGGCGCGCTGCGCCAAGCGTCGTCAGGCGCAGACTGGGCCAGCGCCACCCATGGCACAAAGCACAGCGCCGCGGCAAGTGCGCGGCGCTGTGGGGAGCTGAGGGTTGGACTTCGGCCCGTCATGGCCAGGAGTATGGCCAGAACCTCCCCCCATCAACGGGATGGTCTCGTCTTCAGCCGAGCGGCACCGGCACGAAGATCTGGTTGCCCTGGCGCTGCACCAGCAGCGCCACGCTCTTCGGCTGGCTCTTCAGCACGCCGCGGATCTGCTCGATCGAGCTCACCGGCTTGCCGTTGATGGCCAGCAGCACGTCGCCGGCTTCGATGCCCGCGCGTTGCGCCGCACCGCTGACTTGTTCGACCACCAGGCCGCCGTCGAGCTTGGCTTGGCTCTTCTCCTGCGGCTGCAGCGCGCGCAGCGACAGGCCCAGGCGCGGGCCCTGCGCGGCGTCGCCGGCATCGGCCACGGCCTCGTCGGCCGGCGTCGCGCCGCCCAGCTTGGCCTCGAGTGTCGAGGGCCTTCTGCTCGCGCCACACGCTCAACTTGACCTTCTCGCCTGGCGCGGACATGCCGATCACGTTGGACAGCGAACCCGAGCGCGCCAGCGCCTCGCCATTGACGTGGGTGATGACGTCCCCCGCCTTCAGACCGGCCGCGGCTGCGGCACTGCCCGGCGCCACCTGCGAGACCAGCGCGCCGTCGGGGCGCTTCAGGCCGAAGGACTCGGCCAGGTCCTGGTTCAGGTCCTGCACCGTCACGCCCAGGCGGCCGTGGCTGGCCTTGCCGGTGGCGACGATCTGGTCCTTGACCTTCAGCGCCACGTCGATGGGGATGGCGAAGGCCAGGCCCTGGTAGCCGCCGGTGTGCGAATAGATCTGCGCGTTGATGCCGATGACCTCGCCGTTGCCGCTGAACAGCGGGCCGCCGGAGTTGCCGGGGTTGACCGCGGCATCGGTCTGGATGAAGGGCACCACCGCGTCGCCAGGCAGCGATCGGCCCTTGGCGCTGACGATGCCCTGCGTGGCCGTCTGCTCGAAGCCGAAGGGCGAGCCGATGGCCAGCACCGGGTCACCCACGGCCAGCTGCTTCGGGTCGCCCAGGCGCACGGTCGGCAGGCCCTTGGCCTCGATGCGCAGCACGGCCACGTCGGTCACCGGGTCGGTGCCCAGCACCTTGGCCGAGTATTCGCGCCGATCGCTGAGCTTGACGCTCACTTCCTTGGCGTCGCGCACCACGTGGGCGTTGGTCAGGATCAGGCCATCGTCACTGATGATGAAGCCCGAACCCTGGCCGCGGAACGGCTGCTGCGGCTGGCCGCCGCGCTGGCCCTGGCCATAGCCGGGAATGCCCTTGAAGAACTGGAAGAAGGGGTCGTCCTCCATGCCCGGCGGCAGACCGCGGCCCTGCTGCGGGCCTTCGGGCTTCTGCGTACCGGCCACGGTGATGCCGACCACGGCCGGGCCGAACTGCTGCACGATGCCGCGGTAGTTGGGCACCTGGCCGTTGCCGGCGATCATCGGCACCAGCGCGGGTGCGGCTGTCGTGGTCAATGCCGCCACCTGCACATCGCCCGACGACTGCGTGGCCACGGCCTGCACCGGCAGCATCTCGGCCTTGGCCTTGTCCAGCCATTCGGGTTTGAGGCTGAAGGCACCGGCCGTGCCGACGGCCAGTACACCGGCAGCGATCAGGGCGGTGGTCAGGGGTTTGGTCTTCATCGTGTTCCTTCTTCGGCGCAGCGCGGGAGATTCCGCATGACGGGGAAGATAGGGACGCGGCGTTAGCGCTCGGTTAGCGCGGCGTTAAGCGAGCATGAAGAGCACGACCCGCTTCAGGCCGGCTCGTCGCGGTTGATCATGTGATCGGCCATGCCGACGAAGGCCTGTTCCACCGCGGCGCGCAGCGGGGCGTCGGCCACTTGCTCGTGCAGGGCCTGGCGCATGCACAGCAGCCACTGGTCGCGCTCGGCGCGGCCGATCGCAAACGGCAGGTGGCGCATGCGCAGGCGCGGATGGCCGCGCTCGCGGATGTACAGCGGCGGCCCGCCGAACCAGCCGCTGAGGAACTTGAACAGGCTGTCCGCGCTGCGCTCCAGGCGGGGCGGGTGCAGCCGGCGCACGTCCTGCGCCTCGGGCAGTGTGTCCATCAGCGCATAGAAGCGCTCGACCAGCGCACGCACGGCCGCCTCGCCGCCGAGCCGGGCATACACGCTGTCGGCAGCGATGACGTCGGCGCTCATGTCCTGAAGCGCGCTTCGTCGGGCCGCGTCAGGGCCACGATGCCGCCCGCGTCGATGGCCGCCGCAAGGCGCAGCCCGAGCGCATCGCCAAAGCGCAACGCCGCCAGCGCCTGGCGCGGCGTCAGCGACTCGCCATCCAGGCGCAGCTGCGGCCGGTCGAGCAGCGGCTCGGGCTGGCTGGCGCAGAAGGCGGCCAGGCGCGCCACGGCATCGTCCAGCCCGTCGCCCCAGAAGTCCACCAGCGGCGGCTTCAGCGTCTTGCCTGCGGCGTTGGTGGGCAGTGCGGCGGCAAAGACCACGTACTCCGGCACCTCGTAGGGCGCGAGGTGCGAGGCGCAATGCTCGCGCACCTGCTGCGGCGTCAGCGTGTGGCCGGGCTTGAGCACCAGCACCGCCTTCAAGCGCTCACTGAACACATGGTCGCTCACGCCGACCACCGCCGCGCGCAGCACGGCCGGGTGCAGGAACAGCTTGTTCTCGACCTCGATGCAATACACGTTCTGCCCACCGCGCACCACCATGTCCTTCTTGCGGTCGAGCAGCCACAGGTAGCCGTCCTCGTCGATCTTGGCCCAGTCGCCGCTGAGCACGAAGCCGTCCTTGCGGAACACCTCGGCGGTCTTGCCCGGCTCGTCCCAGTAGCCGGCATTGGTCTGCTGGCCGCGGTAGGCGACCTCGCCGATGACGTTGGGCGTGGTCACCTCGTGCCCATCGTCGTCGAAGATGGCGATGTCGGTATTGGGCGTGGCCAGGCCGCAGCTGGTGATCTTGCGGATCGCGTCCTCGGTGGGCAGCGCAAAGCCCAGCGCGGTGCTCTCCGACACGCTGCCGCCGTTGACCATCGCCACCGGCTCGAAGCATTGCTTCAGCTGGTTGATGAAGGTCTCGGACGCGGCATGGCCGCCGAACAGGATCTTCTTCAGCGTGCGGCAGTCGTGCTGCGCAAAGTCGGGGTGGTTCATCATCATCCACAGCATGATCGGCGCGGCCACGGCCCAGGTGCAGCGCTCGGCCTCGACCAGTTCGATCGCGTCCAGCGGCGCGAAGGCGCTCATCACCACGCACTTGCCGCCCGTCAGCAGTGCGGGCATGAAGTCGGTATAGACGGCCGTGTTGTGGTACAGCGGCGGCATGCAGATGTTGATGTCGTCAGCGCTCAAGCCCTTGGCCGCGTGCATGATGTTCATCGCGCAGCCGATGGCGTTGATGTGCATCGCCATCGTCCCCTTGGGCACGCCGGTGGTGCCCGAGGTGAAGGAGATGGCGCACACATCCCATTCGTCGATGGCCTCGAACACGGGCGCTTCGGCACCGTCGCGGTCGAGTCGTGCAAACGGCAGGCGTACCGGTCACCGCCTGATCGCCGGTGATGAACACCGCCTCCACGCTGGACAGGCGGCTGCGCACCGCTTCCAGCTTGCCGGCCCAGATCTCTGGCGAAACCACTAGCAGCCGGGCCTTGACCTTGTCGATCTGCGCGGCCAGGCCCTCGGCGGTCAGGCCCAGGTTCACCGGCACGGCGATCGCGCCCAGCGACACGGTCGCCAGGTAGGCGATCACGTATTGCGGACAGCCGAGCGTGAGCAGGCCGAGCCGGTCGCCCTTGCGCAGGCCGTGCTCGCGCCGCAGCCGCGCGGCCACGCGCTGCACCTGCTCGCCCACCTGGCGCCAGGTGAGGCGCTGGCCGCCGGGGTGGAACACATAGGCTTCGCGCTCGGGGTAGCGCTCCACGTTGGCCGCCAGCAGCCCAGCGATGTCGCCCGGCCTGTCCCGCCAGGCCCAGATCTCGGTGCCTTCCCAGGCGATGCCGCGCCCCTTTGGCGCGTTGATGCGCTCGACCTTCGCGCCGAGTTCGGGGTAGAGCTCGCGCCAGGACTTTGCGGTGCCGCGGGTCGGCCCCTGGATCTGCCATGCGGGCATGCGCTGCTCCTCGTACTGATGACCTTGGGCGACATTGTTGGCGGGGCTCGCGGCGCCCGGCCACGGTGGAAGCACGGGTGGCGTCAGTCGCGCCGTTCGCGCTCGGCCAGCGCACGCCGCCGCGACAGGTCCACCAGGAGTGCAGCCCGGTCAGCGCCATCTCCGGCCACAGGCAGGTTCAGATAAGCGCCCAGAACAGGCGCGTCTTGAGCCCGTGGCTGGAAGCCGCATCGTCGCGCTGCGTCGGGCCTTCGCTGAACAGATGCCGCTTCGAGAAGGTGGCCAGGCCGAAGCCGGCGCCGAATATCAGGTAGATCGCAATGGTCGTGGTCAACGGCCTGCTCCGCGTGGCGAGATGGCCCGCGGACTACCAGCCCGCGCTGCCGGCGTCGCCCTTGAACGGCCCGACCAGCTCGGGCGTGACCCAGCCGCCGTAGAAGCCGCCGGGCTGCGGCCGCACCGCCGCGCCACCGACGCGGCAGTCGAGCGCGGCCGGATAGAAGGCCACGCAATCGGCCAGCGCTTCGGCCCCGGCCAGCGGCTCGGGGTAGCTCCACGCCACGCCGCTCAGCCGCCGTGGGCCCTGCACCAAATCCCAATAGCGCGCCGGACCCTTCCATTCGCAGAACGAGCTGCCGGCCGCGCGCCGCAGCAGCGCGCGATCGACGTCGTCCCAGGGGATGTAGACGGTGGGCGGGTGCGCGGTCTCCAGCACGCGCCAGGCACGTTGCGTCAAAGCCACCGGCAGGTCACCCCAGCGCACGCTGACTTCGCGCGGCTCGCGCTCCAGCCGCGGCGGGCGCGGAAAATCCCACACCGACACCTGGCCCGGCCCCGGCACTACCGCAAAGGCGGGGCGCGAGCGGCCGCGCCAGACCCACTGGTCGCGCGCCGCCTTCAGCCCATCGTCCCCGTGCTTCGACATGGCCGCAGCCTACACGCCGGCCAGGCGTGCGACGATGCACCATGCAAAAGCCATTGGATCTGATCGTCTTCGGCGCCACCGGCTTCACCGGCCGGCTGGTCGCCGAATACCTGCTGCAGGCGTACGGGAGCGGCGACACGCTGGCCTGGGCCATGGCCGGGCGCAACCCGGGCAAGCTGGCCAGCGTGCGGGCCGAGATCGGCGCGCCGCCAGCGCTGCCGCTGCTGCAGGCGGACGCCGGCGATGCCGCGTCGCTGGCCGTGCTGGTGCGGCAGGCGCGGGTGGTGATCAGCACCGTCGGGCCGTACCAGCTGCATGGCGAGCCGCTGCTGCGCGCCTGTGCCGACGCCGGCACCGACTACGTGGATCTGTGCGGCGAGCCGCTGTGGATGGCGCGGATGATCGCCCGGCACGAGGCCGCGGCCCAGGCCAGCGGCGCGCGCATCGTGTTCTCCTGCGGCTTCGATTCGATCCCCTTCGACCTGGGCGTGGTGTTCCTGCAGGCCGAGGCGCAACGCCGCTTCGGCCGGCCGCTGCGACGCGTGCGCGGCCGCGTGCGGGTGATGAAGGGCGGCTTCTCCGGCGGCACGATGGCCAGCGCGCTGGCCACTGTTGCGGCGATCGGCCGCGACCGCAGTCTGGCGCGCGTGCTCGCCGACCCGTTTGCGCTGACGCCCGGCTTCCGCGGCCCGGCACAGCCCGCGTCGGATGCCGCCGCCTACGACGAGGCCGCCGAAGCCTGGACCGGGCCCTTCGTCATGGCCGCGATCAACACCAAGAACGTGCACCGCAGCAATGCGCTGCGCGGCCACCCCTGGGGCAGCGACTTCGTCTACGACGAGCGCATGCTGGCCCGCAGCGAAGGCCACGCCAGGTCGCTGGCGCGCAACGCGAGGCTGCAGACCGCGGCGCTCGGCAACGCCGTCGCGCGCGAACTGCTGCGCCGCTTCGTGCTGCCCCAACCGGGCGAGGGGCCGGGCCGGCGCGAGCGCGACAGCGGCCGCTACGAAGTGCTGTTCATCGGCGACACCGCGCAGGGCGAGCGAGCGAGCGCGGTGGTGCGCGGCGACCGCGACCCGGGCTACGGGTCGACCTGCAAGCTCATCAGCGAGAGCGCGCTGTGCCTGGTGCAGGACACCAGCCAGGCGATGTGCCCAGGCGGCATCTGGACGCCGGGCGCGGCGATGGGCCTAGCGCTGGTGCGGCGGCTGCAGGCGCGCGCCGGCTTGAGCTTTGCGATCGAGGACTGATCGAGACCTGCAATTGACGCCGAGAAATGAGCGACTGTTTTCGGTGGCCTTGAAGTCATTCGACCTAATGAACTGGCCGGCGGCACTGCAGCGGAAGGGGCCGGTGGCGAGTACCTGGCGGTCCAGCTTCGTGAATCGTGAAGCCGGTCAGCCGCTGTTCGCGTAGGCCGGCGATCGACTCAAACCGGGCATGCGGTCGAAGCGACTCGCAGCCGTGAAGCTGTCGTCTGCCAGTACAGGTTTCTGGCCGTTGATGGGAGGCTTGGCCGCGTCCTTTATCCAGCGATGTGGCGATTGGTCAGGACCAGACATCTGACGGTCACTCGCAACCTTCGGCATTCTTCAGCGCATGCTTCCCAACCTTTCGGGTCCCTTAGGGACACGAAGGCAGGTGTCCTTTCAGAGTGCAGTCATCGGCAGACCTGCCAAGGGAGGCTTCGATGATCGCCCTGCTTAAGAACTGGATTCTTGATCGGCAACTCCGCTTCGTCACTGCGGGGCTGTTGCGTCACGCGACGGTGCCGAAGTGCGACGAGCATGTCGCGTTGCAGCCGAACGACTGGTTGTCGATCGTGCGGCCCCGCAACCTCCTTCTGCACTGCCTGCACGGGCGCGTGGTGGTCACGCGCGATGGCGATGCGCACGACCGACTTCTCGTCCAGGGCGAATGCATGCACATCGACTGTGCCCGGCACCTGTATGTGCAGGCTGATCTGAAAAGCGAGTTGCGTTTTTCGAGCCAGCTTATCGACCACAAGGGTGCATAGTGCCTTACGCTCCGGCGGCAGCGCGCTAGCGCAGCGCGTCTGCCGTCGAGGGAACCTCGAGCCCGGCGGCGACGCGCAGGAACATCAGCTGCCGATGGCGGTCTTTGGCACGTTGATAGATGGAGTGGCCGTCCAGTCGCGAGCGAGCAAATGCCGGGGCAAGTTGCTGCAAGCGGCGGAACTCAGCCTTCGCGCGCTCGATATCGCCAGCGCCGACGAGGTTGAGGATCCAGTTGATCCTCAAGGGCGGCAACTGTGGCGCCAGATGCGCCGCGCGTTGCCCGGAGTCGACACCTTGCCGATAGTCCCTGCTCACGAAGGCCGCGATGGTCAGGACGTTCTCGATGAGTCGCGGTTCTGCGGCACGCGGATTGAGTCGGCGGTGTAGACGAATGTGCTCGGTGGCAAGCGCGCCCTCACCGCACAGCGCTTCCACAAATGCTCCGAACGTCAGGACCCAGCCGTCACAGTGGTTGAGCTCGATCGCCCTGGCGACGTTGCTCAGCCACCGGGTCGGATTCTCCGAAGGCCCGCGCAAGACTTCCGGCAGCGCCCTGGTGGCCAGCGCCAGCGCGTCGTCGCGGTCGATCGCAAGGGCGCGTGAGGCGGCGTCGACAGCCTCTACGGAAGCCGCTTCTGCATCGGTCGCCATCATGTTGCACAAGCAAAAGCTCTGTGCGACCGCAACTGCGAGCAACGAGCGCACGTGTGGTCAGGGTCGATGGCCAACGCCGTCGCGCCCACGCCAACGCCTGATTCAGCGAGGCTTCGGGCTGCGCAGCCGCGAAACACGCGTCGTTGACATTCGACCACGCGCGCACGGCCAGCTCATAGGCACCCGGATCACCGAGGCGGCGCCGACTGACTCGCTTCAGTTCTGCCGCCTCGAACTGCGGCGTGACCGTGGCCGCGATGGCCTGCGCTCAGCTCTTCCTGCACCGCAAAGATGTCTTCCAGCGCCCGCTCGTAGGTCTGCGCCCAGACGCATGCACCGTTGCTCGCATCGACGAAGCGGCACGACAGGCGTACGCGCTCCGCCGAGCGCCGTACGCTGCCTTGCAGCACGTAATGGGCATCGAGTTCGCGCGCCACCTGGGTCACGTCGGTAGCCGTGTCGCGGTAGTCGAAGGAGGAGCCCCGCGCGAGGACGTACAGCGACTTGAAGCGCGTCAGCTGGCTGAGGATGTCATCGGTGACGCCATCGCAGAACCAGCGCTGATCCTCGTCGCCGCTGAGGTTGACGAAGGGCAGCACCGCAATGGTCGGCTTGTCGGGCAGATTGCGGGCCGCCGATGTGCCCATCGCCGCTGCGTCCGGCGCACTTGGCACTTGCGCGTTCGTCGAGGAGGCCGCCTCGTTCAGGCTTGCGGTGAAGCGGTAGCCGCGCCCGGGTACCGTCGTGATGGCCTGCGTGCCCACCACCTTGCGCAGTGCCGCCACATGGACGGACAGGTTGCTTTCCTCGACCACGAGGCCAGGCCACACCTCTTGCAGCAATTCGTCCTTGTCGACCACGCGCTCGCGGTGCTCAACCAGGCACATGAGCAGATCGAATGCGCGTGCGCCCACCGCGACTGGGCGGCCGCTCACCAGCACCAGCCGTTCATCGGGGCTGATCTCGACATCGTCGAATGACAGGCGTGTGGACAATGGGCTCCCCATGGCATCGGGCGGCGGCGCCTATTGTGGCTGTTGGTGCATTCGTCGGCCAGCGGCTAGACATCGGCTAGCCCCTTGCCCGAAGCATCCGCATCCTTGCGCTGGGTGACGCAGTTCCCACATGCATTCGCCTGGCCGGAAAGCTGACGCCGAAGGCCTGCTGCTCTTGGCCGGTTGCGAGTGCTCCATTTGTCGATTTCATCGCCACATTCCTGACTGCCGGCGCGCACCTCGAACGACCGCTCTGGAGTGGGCCGATCGAACGGATGTGCGACCGGACCCAGTCTTCTGCTGCCGTCCGACCGGTCGCCATGAACGACGGCACAGCGCCTTAAGCTCACTCCGACTTCCGAGCCCTGCAACCGCGAATCGGCAGGAGCACGGCTTCAGACCTACGTACGCGATCCGCCCACGCCACGGCGCGGCGCCTGCGACTAGGCTCGCCAGTCAGCCGCCAAAGATAGCTTCGGCCACGGCGGGATCTCAAAGCGCGGCATCTCCTGCAGCATGAAGGCGCCGGCCAGCAGCAGCGTGGGCACGTGGTACAGCAGCGTCCAGGCGCCTTCGATCTTGTCCGACCCCAGCCGCGGCAGCAGCGACACGGTGGCCAGCAGGCTCAGGGCCGTCAGCGTGGGCAGCGCGCGGCGCAACACCACGCCCCAGCGCGCACGCCGGTGCTGTTCGTGGAATCGACCCGGCGGCGCGGCCAGCGTGTGCGCCAGGTGCTGCGCGACGCGGTCCAGCGCACGTTCGGCATCGGCCGTGCGCGCGCTGCCGCGCCGGCGCAACCGCACGCGCGACTTCCAGCCGCCGCCGCTGCGCTGCAGCGGTGCCCAGTTCCAGCCGAGCACGGCCAGCAGGTCCTGCGGCAGCGCGAGCGTTTCGCCGGCCGCGGGTGTCAGCACGATCGACGCGGCCACGCCCGAGGTCGAGGGCACGCTCATGTCCAGGCCGAGCTCGCCGAGCCGCACTCTGCCTTCGGTGAGCACCGGCTCGGCACCGGGACTCGGCGCCAGCCAGTAGCTTCGGGCGACGACGCCGCCGGAGCCGATGCGCAAGCAGCGAGCGACATCGACCGACCGCACCGCGGCCAGCAGCTGGCCGGGCCGCGTGCCGCTGGAGACCACCTGTGCCTGCGCAGCGTCGGCGCTGTCGATGACCACCAGCGTGCGCGTCAGCTGCCACCAGTCCTTGCCGCTGCCGTCCAGCCGCAAGGTCTCGCGCACCGCGGGTTCGCCCGCAGGCTCGACGCTGTGGAACAGCAGCCGCCGCTGCAGCCGGTCGCTGGCGGCCAGGTCGAGGCGCAGCCCCTGGCGCGCGAACGGCTCGACCAGCTCGATGATCTCGTGGTGGGTCAACGGCTGCGCAGACATCGGGACACGGCTCAGGTGGGCGCCGCCGCGCCGAAGCGCAGCGTGACGCGCAGCCCGCCCAGCGGCGAATCGTCCAGTGCGACGGTGGCGCCGTGGCGCTGCGCGACGCTGCGCACGATGGCCAGGCCCAGCCCGGTGCCGGGCTCGTCGGCCAGGCCGCGGCGGTAGAAGCGGTCGAACACACGCTCGCGCTCGGTGAGCGGGATGCCGGGGCCGGCATCGTCGACCTGCAGCGTGGGCACGCCGTCCTTCTGCGACACGCGCAACTCGACACGCGCGTTCCGGCGGTGAATAGCGCACCGCGTTGTCGGCCAGATTGCGCACCAGCGCGCTGAGTGCGGCGCGGTCGCCGTCGATGGGCACCGGCGCATCGGCCCGCAGCTCGAAGCGCGTGCCACGCGCCAGCGCCAGCGGCACGGTGTCGGCCACCGCCGCGCGCACCAGTTCGCTCAGGTCCAGGCGCTGAGTCGTCACCTCGGCGCCGGGCTCGGTGCGCGCCAGGGTCAGCAGCTGCTCCACCAGCCGTGCCGCACGCTCGATGCCGGCGGCCAGCGCCTCGGCGGCGGTGGCGCGCTCGGTTTCGCTGCCGGCACGCTTGAGCAGCTGCAGGACTGCAGCTTCAGCGCCGTCAGCGGAGAGCGCAGCTCGTGCGCCGCATCGGCGACAAAGGCGCGCTGCGTGTCCAGCGACTGGCCCAGGCGCTGCAGCAGCGCGTTCAGCGCCGTGACCAGCGGCGCCACCTCGTCGGGCAAGCCGGCGGCGGGTAGTGGCTCCAGCGACTGCTCGTCGCGCTGGCGCACGCCAGCGGCCACGCGCTGCAGCGGTCGCAGCGCCAGCGCCGTCAGCCACCAGGCCGCGGCCGCCATGAAGGGCGCGACCAGCAGCAGCGGCAGCACCGCGCGCCAGGCGGCATCGGCCGCCAACTTGCGGCGGATGGCCAGCGGCTGCGACACCTGGATCACGCGCGAAGGCATGGCCACGCTGAAGCTGCGCCACACCTGGCCGGCGCACGTTGACGTCGGCCAGCCCCAGCTGCGCGCGCTGCGGCAGCGCGGCATGCGCGCGCGAGGCGTAGATGGCGCGGCCGTCGGCCGTCCACACCTGCACGACGAAATCGAGCTGCTGGTCGACCAGCGCGCTGGCCTGGGCCGGCGCCACCTCGCCCTGGTCGCGCAGCGACAGCGCCATCTGGCGCAGCTGGTAGTCGAACAGCGCCTCGGTCTCGGCGCGCACGCTGCGGTAGGTGACCGTGCCCACGCCCAGCGCCGTCAGCGCCAGCAGGCCCAGCACCGCCAGCAGCACGCGCGCGCGGATCGACGAACTCACGCCACCGCGCCCTTGCCGGTATCCAGGAAGTAGCCCACGCCGCGCATGCTGCGGATGAACTCGGGCCCCAGCTTCTTGCGCAGCTGGTGCACGTACACCGACACGGCGTTGCTCTCGATCTCCTCGCCCCAGCCATACAGCCGGTCTTCGATCTGCGCGCGCGACAGCACCGCGCCGGGCCGCTGCATCAGCAGCTCCAGCACCGCGTACTCGCGCGCCGACAGCAGCACCGGCTGCCCGCCCTTGTGCACTCGGCGCGTGGCCGGGTCCAGGCTGACAACCGGCGTGGGTGAGCCGCGGCATGGCGCGCCCGGCCTGGCGACGATGCACGGCACGGATGCGCGCGTTTAGCTCATCCAGCTCGAAGGGCTTGACGATGTAGTCGTCGGCACCGGCGTCCAGCCGGCCACCCGGTCACCCGGGCCGTCGCGTGCGGTGAGCACGATCACCGGCGTGGCATCGCCGCGCGCGCGCAGCGCACGCAGTACCTCGCAGCCCGTTGCCGCGCGGCAGGCCGAGGTCCAGCAGCACCAGGTCGAAGCGCTCGCTGGCCAGCGTGCCGGTGGCCGCCTCGGCGTCGCGCACCC
>CAVURQ010000006.1:0-96060 GCA_963743935.1 uncultured beta proteobacterium
GCTCGGCGATGCCGCAGGTGCGTGTCATCGTCGTCACCACGCTGAAGCCGGTGGCGACGAAGGACGCCGCATGGAACGCGGCCTCGGCAATGCCCAGCACCGGCGCATCGGTCAGCTCGCGCGCCGCATCGAGCCCGGGGTCGCCGAAGCAGGCGATGACCACGGCGTCATGGCTGTCGGGCGCGGCCAGGCGCAGCTGCTCGGCCACGCCGGCGGCACCGAAGACCTCGTCGAAATGGCTCTCGATCGACACCGGCCCGAAGCTGGGTTGGCAGCCCGCCACCACCGTGCCGGGCGCGGCCACGGCACGCGCGGACTCGACCATGCCCGAAGTCATCGCGGCCGAGGTATTGGGGTTGATGAGCAGCAGTTTCATGGTTTCTACCGAGTTCGAAATGGTGCACCGTGCCTGTAAAACGTGCATCGTCGCACACGCTGCAGGCCTGCTGCAGCATGTTGCAAGCACCGCGCCTGCCAACGCGGTGCGCGACGACCGTTGGCATGTCACTTGCGGTATCTGGGGCTTGCGGCCCTGCCGCCCACCTCCAACCCAAACCCGATCAGGAGTCACGATGAAGCCTCTGTCCCGTCCCTTCGTGCCCGCCGCCCTGCTGGCGGCCGCATTGCTGGCCTGCGGCAACGCCGCCGCACAGGAAAAGGTGCTGCGCATCGCCATGACCGCGGCCGACATTCCGCGCACGCTGGGACAGCCCGACCAGGGCTTCGAGGGCAACCGCTTCACCGGCATCCCGATGTACGACTCGCTGACGCAGTGGGACCTGTCCAAGGCCGACGCCGCCAGCGTGCTGATCCCGGCGCTGTCGACCAGCTGGGCGGTGGACGCCAAGGACAAGACCAAGTGGGTCTTCAAGCTGCGCACCGACGTCAAGTTCCACGACGGCAGCGCCTTCAACGCCGACGCCGTGGTGTGGAACGTGCGCAAGGTGCTGGACAAGGACGCGGTGCAGTTCGACGCCAGCCAGGTGGGCGTGACCGCCTCGCGCATGCCGACGCTGAAGACGGCGCGCAAGATCGACGACTCGACGGTCGAGCTGACGACGACCGAGCCCGACGCCTTCCTGCCGCTGAACCTGACCAACCTGTTCATGGCCAGCCCGGCGCACTGGCAGAAGAAATTCGACGCCGCGCCCGGGTCGCCGACGCCGGCCGACAAGTCCAAGGCGGCGTGGATCGCCTTCGCCGCCGACGCCGTCGGGCTCGGGCCCGTTCAAGATGGCGCGCTTCGTGCCGCGCGAGCGGCTGGAGATGGTCGCCAACAAGAGCTACTGGGACCCGAAGCGCACGCCCAAGATCGACCGCGTGGTGCTGATGCCCATGCCCGAGGCGAACGCGCGCACGGCGGCGCTGCTGTCCGGCCAGGTCGACTGGATCGAAGCGCCCTCCCCCGACGCGATGGGCACGATCCAGGCGCGCGGTCCACAAGGTCTACTTCAACCAGCAGCCGCACGTGTGGCCGTGGCAGCTGAGCTTCGCCGAAGGCTCGCCCTGGCTCGACAAGCGCGTGCGCCACGCCGCCAACCTGTGCGTCGACCGCCTGGGCCTGATGAAGCTGCTGCGGCGGCATGATGGCCGTGCCCAAGGGCACGGTGCCGCCGGGCCACCCGTGGTGGGGCAACCCCAAGTTCGACATCCGCTACGACGTGCCCGCCGCGCAGAAGCTGATGGCCGAAGCCGGCTTCAGCGCCGCCAAGCCGGTCAAGGTGAAGGTGCAGATCAGCGCCAGCGGCTCGGGCCAGATGCAGCCGCTGCCGATGAACGAGTTTGTGCAGCAGTCGCTGAAGCAGTGCTACATCGACGTGCAGTTCGACGTCATCGAGTGGAACACGCTGTTCACCAACTGGCGCAAAGGCGCGAAGGATCCGTCGGCCAACGGCGCCAATGCCACCAACGTGAGCTTCGCGGCGATGGACCCGTTCTTCGCGATGGTGCGCTTCACCAGCACCAAGACCTTCCCGCCGGTCAGCAACAACTGGGGCTACTACGGCAACGCCGAGATCGACAAGCTGATCGCCGACGCCCGCACCAGCTTCGACGGCCCGGCGCGCGACGCGGCGCTGGCCAAGCTGCACGCGCGCATCGTCGAAGAAGCGCCCTTCGTGTGGATCGCGCACGACGTGGGCCCGCGCGCGATGAACGCCAAGGTCAAGGGCGTGGTGCAGCCGCGAAGCTGGTTCATCGACATCGCGCCGATGTCGATCGAGTGACCACACCCGAACGCCTGCGGCGCTGCGCCCTTCAAGGCGGGCGCCGCTGGCGGCCCGGCAAAGCCGGTTCCGCGGCGTCCGCTTGGTGAACATCAAACATGATCGCCTTCCTGCTGCGACGGCTGGTCTACACGCTGCCCATCATGCTGGGCGTGGCGCTGGTGTGCTTTGCGCTGGTGCACCTGGCGCCGGGCGACCCGCTGGTGTCGATCCTGCCGCCCGATGCATCGGGCGAGATGCAGGCGCAGATGCGCACGCTGTACGGCTTCGACCGCAGCTACCCGGAGCAGTTCGCCAGCTGGGTGTGGCGCGCGGTGCAGGGTGACCTGGGCACCAGCATCGCCAGCGGACGGTCGGTCACCGACGAAGTGCTCAAGGCGGTGGGCAACACGCTGCGGCTGGCGGTATTTGCCACGCTCATCGGCTTCATCTTCGGCTGCCTGTTCGGCTTTGTGGCCGGCTACTTCCAGAACAGCTGGGTCGACAAGGCGGCCTCGGTCACCGCGGTGCTGGGCGTGAGCGTGCCGCACTACTGGCTGGGCATGGTGATGGTCATCGTCTTCGCCGTCATCCTGGGCTGGCTGCCGCCGGGCGGCGCCGGGCCGGGCGGCTCGGGCGACTGGGTCTGGAACTGGGAGCACATGCAGCACCTGGTGCTACCGGCCGTGACGATGAGCGTGATCCCGATGGGCATCATCGCGCGCACGGTGCGTGCGCTGGTGGCCGACATCCTGGCGCAAGAGTTCATCGTCGGCCTGCGCGCCAAGGGCCTGACCGACATCGGCATCTTCAAGCACGTGGTGAAGAACGCCGCACCCACCGCGCTGGCGGTGATGGGCCTGCAGCTGGGCTACCTGCTCGGCGGCAGCATCCTCATCGAAACCGTGTTCTCCTGGCCCGGCGCCGGCTTCCTGCTCAACAGCGCCATCTTCCAGCGCGACCTGCCGCTGCTGCAGGGCACGATCCTGGTACTGGCGATGTTCTTCGTCGTGCTGAACCTTCTGGTCGACGTGATTCAGGGCGCGCTCGATCCGCGCATCGCACGATGAACATGCTCAACGTCACTGTCGATGCCGCCAAGGTGCCGGCGCTGCCGGTCGAGCGCAGCCCCGGCTACTGGCAGACGGTGGGCCGGCGGCTGCTGCGCGACCCGTCCGCGCTGGTGGCCGGCGCGATGATCCTGTTCCTGATGATCCTGGCGGTGTTCGGCCCCTGGCTGGCGCCGGCCGACCCCTATGCGTCAAGCATGCTCAACCGCCTCAAGCCCATCGGCACGCCCGACTACCCGCTGGGCAGCGACGAGCTGGGGCGCGACATGCTGAGCCGGCTGATCGTCGGCGCGCGGCTGAGCCTGTTCATGGGCATCACGCCGGTGATCTTTGCCTTTGCCATCGGCGCCACCGTCGGCATCGTGGCCGGTTACGCCGGCGGCTTTGTCAACACCGGCATCATGCGCACCATCGACGTGTTCTATGCCTTCCCGTCGGTGCTGCTGGCCATCGCGCTGAGCGGTGCGCTGGGGGCGGGCATCACCAACTCGCTGATCTCGCTGACGGTGGTGTTCATCCCGCCCATTGCGCGCGTGGCCGAGAGCGTGACCACGCAGATCCGCAGCCGCGACTTCGTCGAAGCCGCACGCGCCAGCGGCGCCAACGCCTTCACCATCGTGCGTGTGCATGTGCTGGGCAACGTGCTCGGGCCGATCTTCGTCTACAGCACCAGCCTGATCGCGGTGAGCATGATCCTGGCGTCGGGCCTGAGCTTCCTGGGTCTGGGCGTCAAGCCGCCCGAGCCCGAATGGGGGCTGATGCTGAATACGCTGCGCACAGCGATCTATGTTCAGCCGTGGATCGCGGCGTTGCCGGGCGTGATGATCTTCTTCACCTCGATCGCCTTCAACCTGCTGTCGGACGGCATGCGCTCGGCGATGGAGATCAAGCAATGAGTGGGGCTGCAACGCCGCTTCTGGAAGTGCAGGGCCTGGTCAAGCACTTCCCGCTGAAGAAGGACATGCTGGGCCGCGGCGGCGGCGTGGTGCGCGCGGTCGATGGTGTGAGCTTTGCTGTGCACAAGGGCGAGACGCTGGGCGTCGTCGGCGAATCGGGCTGCGGCAAGAGCACCACCGCGCGCTTGCTGATGCACCTGATCGAACCCGACAAGGGCGACATCGTCTTCGACGCGCGCGCCGTCGGCGGCCGCGAGCTTCCTCTGAAGGACTACCGCCGCCAGGTGCAGATGGTGTTCCAGGACAGCTACGCGTCGCTGAACCCACGCCTGACCATCGAGGACAGCATCGCCTTCGCGCCGCAGGTGCACGGCACGCCGCGCGCCGAAGCGGTAGCGCGGGCGCGCGACCTGCTGGCGCGCGTGAGCCTGGCGCCGCAACGGTTTGCCGAGCGCTACCCGCACGAGCTGTCGGGCGGCCAGCGCCAGCGCATCAACATCGCGCGCGCGCTGGCGCTGCAGCCCAAGCTGATCATCCTGGACGAAGCCGTGTCGGCGCTGGACAAGTCGGTGGAAGCGCAGGTGCTGAACCTGCTGCTCGACCTGAAGGACGAGTTCGGCCTGACCTACATCTTCATCAGCCACGACCTGAACGTGGTGCGCTACATCTCCGACCGCGTGATGGTCATGTACCTGGGCCAGGTGGTCGAGATCGGCGACAGCGAAAAGCTCTTCGAAGACCCGCGCCATCCCGTACACGCGCGCGCTGCTGAGCAGCATCCCGTCGATGGACCCGGACCACCGCACCGAGAAGCCCGCGCTGGCCGGCGACCCGCCGAACCCCATCAACCCGCCTTCGGGCTGCCGTTTCCACACCCGCTGCGAACGTGCCGAAGCGGTGTGCAGCCAACGCGTGCCCACGCTGGTGGGCGGCGCGGCCGGGCATCCGGTGGCCTGCCTGATGTACGAGCCCGGCAGCGGCCACACAGCGGCGCCTGCCGCGGAGGAGGCGGCATGACCACGCCGGCCGCCCAAGGGCGATCGCCTGGCGGGACAGGCCGCAGGCCGACGGGTGCGCCTGACCCCGGCGCAGCGACCGACCCCTACGTCGATATCCGCAATCTCACCGTCACCTTCACCGGCGGGCGCAAGCCGGTACGCGCTGTCGGCGGCGTGGACCTGCAGGTGCAGCGCGGCGAGGTCGTGGCACTGATAGGAGAGTCGGGCTCGGGCAAGAGCGTCACCTTGCGCTCGCTGCTGCGGCTGCACCCACCGCGGCGCACGCAGATGGGCGGGCAGTTGCTGGTGGGCGGGCAGGACGTGCTGAAGATGTCGTCGTCGCAATTGAACGACTACCGCGGCAAGGTGGCGTCGATGATCTTCCAGGAGCCGCTGTTGGCGCTGGACCCGGTATACAGCGTGGGCGCGCAGATCGTCGAGAGCATCCGCCGCCACGAAAGCGTCAGCGCCGAGCAAGCCCACAAGCGCGCGCTGGAGCTGTTCGAGCGCGTGCGCATCCCCAGCCCGGAGCGGCGCCTGGCGGCCTACCCGCACGAGATGAGCGGCGGCATGCGCCAGCGCGCGATGATCGCGCTGGCGCTGGCCTGCAAGCCGCAGCTGCTGCTGGCCGACGAACCGACCACGGCGCTCGATGCCACGGTGCAGATCCAGATCCTGCTGCTGCTGCGCGAACTGCAGCGCGAGATGGGCCTGTCGGTGATCTTCGTCACCCACGACATCGGCGCCGCGCTGGAGGTGGCCGACCGCATCGCCGTGATGTACGCCGGACGCATCGTCGAGGTGGGCTCGGCGCGGGCGCTGATCCGCACGCCGCGACACCCGTACACGCTGGCGCTGCTGAAGAGCCGCGCGCACGGCGCGCTGGCCAAGGGCTCGCGGCTGGAAACCATCGGCGGCGCGCCGCCCGACCTGTCGGCCCTGCCGCCGGGTTGTGCCTTCGCCGAACGCTGCAGTTATGCCGCCGACGGCTGCCGACAAACCACGCCCGAGGTGGTGATGATCGCGCCCGACCACGGCGCGCGCTGCCTGCGCACCGACGCCACGGCGGATTCGACGGTCACCGTCGGCTGAACCTGCAGACTGCCTCTGGCTCCGGCGCGGCGCGGCGCGGCGCAAATGTGATGTGCTTGTGATGTAAGTGCCGGCCCGAGCGCGTCGACTCATTGCGGTCGAGCCCATCCTGGCTCGTCACCCGCCCGGCATCGGGCGGGGGGACTCAAGCTCGAGGAACGATCGCATGTCTGCTTCTCAATCAAACTTCATTCGCGGCTTCGCGTTCGCCGCCTGCGTCGCCGTGTTGCCCATGGGCGCGGCGATGGCTGCGGACGAACACTACATCAAGGACGGTGCGGCCATTGGCGGCTACGACACGGTGGCCTTTCATACCGACGCCAAGCCCGTGCCCGGCAATGCGCAGTTCACGGCCGAATACCAGGGCGCGACGTGGCAGTTTGCATCGGCCGCCCACCGCGACCTGTTCGTCGCCAACCCCGCCAAGTACGCACCGGCCTACGGCGGCTGGTGCTCGGCCGGCGCCAGCAAAGGCAAGAAGGTGGCGACCAAGCCGGAGTACTGGGCGGTGGTCGACGGCCAGCTGTACCTGAACAGCTCGGACGCTGCACACAACAAGCTCTTCCTGGGCGACACCGCCGGCACCATCCGCAAGGGCGAGTCGAACTGGAAGACCATCTACGCCACGCAGGCCAGCAAGCTCTGACGCGCGCAGGCATCGGGCCTGGGATCCGGGCCCGCCTGCCGGGCACAGCGCAGCGGCAGCACGGCAGAATCGGCCATCACCAACCCCGAGAGCCGCCATGCCCCTGGTCCACGACACGGCGAAAGCCTTCATGCCCTACCCCGAAACGCCCGTGCCCAACGCCGGCAGCGGGCCGCTGTCCGGCCTGAGCTTCGCGGTCAAGGACCTGTTCGACGTGGCCGGCTACCCCACCAGCGGCGGCCAGCCCTTCGTGCTGGCGCTGTCGGGCATCAAGACGCACACGGCACCCACGGTGCAGAAGCTGCTGGACGCCGGCGCGCGCTTCGTCGGCAAGACCATCACCGACGAGCTGGCGTTTTCGATGAACGGGCAGAACGCGCATTTCGGCTCGCCGATCAACGGCGCGGCACCCGAGCGCATCACCGGCGGCTCGTCTTCGGGCTCGGCCGCTGCGGTATCGAGCCGCCTGTGCGACTTTGCGCTGGGCTCAGACACCGGCGGCAGCGTGCGCGGGCCGGCCAACCACTGCGGCCTGTACGGGCTGCGGCCGACGCACGGCCGCATCAGCCTGCAGGACGTGCTCGACCTGTCGCCCAGCTTCGACACCTGCGGCTGGTTCACGCGCGACCTGCACAGCTTTGCACGTGTGGCCGAGGTGCTGCTGGGCGAAGACACCGACGCCGATGCCGCGATACGCTGCGGCTGCTGCGTCCCACCGACATCTGGGCGCTGCTGTCTCCGGAGGTGATCGAGGCCTTCGCCGCACCCTGCGCCAAGGTCGAAGCCGCACTCGGCCCTGCGATCCCCACCACAGTGGTGCTGGACAGCCTGGACGCGATGTACTGGCACTACCGCCATGTGCAGGGCCACGAGGCCTGGACGGTGGACGGCGCGCTGATCGAGAAGTACCACCCGCCGCTGGGCCCGGGCGTGGCGCAGCGCTTTGCCTGGGCGCGCGAGATCCCCGACCAGAAGCTGGCCGACGGCCAGGCCTACCGCGCGCGCTTCCGTGCGCACATGGCGGCGCTGCTCGGGACCGATGGCGTGCTGCTGATGCCGACCATGCCCGACATCGCACCCTTGATCAGCGACGACGAAGCCGGGCTGGAGAGCTACCGCAACCGCGCGCTGCAGATGCTGTGCATCGCCGGCCTGGCCGGGCTGCCGCAACTGAGCCTGCCGTGGGCCACGCGGCTGGGCGCACCGCTGGGCCTGAGCTTGGTCGGGCCACCAGGCAGCGATCGTGGCCTGGTGGCGCTGGCGCAGCGCATCGTGGGTTGAAGCACGCTGGATCTTTTGGGAGCAAACATGCGCGCTGGCCCGCTCCAACTGCCCACGCAAGCCATCGATCAGATCAGGATTTCGTAGGCTTGGTTGCTGCGCACCCACGAGGCCAGGTTTGCCTTGGCGTTCTTCACGCGCCAAGCGGCCATGACGGGGTCGTTGTTTAGCCCTTCGAGGGTCTCGCCGAGTTTCGCGGTCGAGTCGAAACGCGCGGTGAATGCGAGGTTGCCAATCTCTCCGACCTGCACGCTCCACAGGCTCACCTGCGCGCCGTGCTTGCGCCAGATGGCTGCTCCTTCCTTTGCCATTTCTAACAACGCAAGCGGGTCGCACCCAGGGTTCGGCTTAAAGACGTACTGAACAATTGCCGCAGGCATGGTCGTCTCCTCAAGTTGCAAAGTCCGCCAGCAAACGCAAAGCGGGGACCGAGTTGGCGACTTTGCCCGGACCATGTCAATCCCCATTCTGGTAGGCGTCCGGCACACCTTGCAGTGCTGCGAAAAAAGCGGTCAACACTTGCTGGGACGCAGTCCCCCCGGGACTGCGACAGGGTTGCGAGCAGATCGAAGTGCGGCTCCCTCAACCCAGCCGCCACCGGCCGCTCGATGTCTTCGTTCGAACGCCGACTCGTCGCTGGTTTCAGGCCAGCGTCACGGCGGCGTCCAGCATGGCCAAGTCGCAATCGACGGTGTCGGCCTGCCGTTCGATGACCACGAAGTCGCCGCCCTGCGGCGCGATCAGCCCGTGGTGCCAGGTGCCCGCGCGCAAGGTCACGGCCTGCTGGCCGGCCACCGCAAAGGCGGCCAGCGTGGACATGTCGGGCTGCGCGTCGCCCAAGGCGACCAGCACCACGTAGCGCGCACCGCCCATCGGCACGAAGGTCTGCGTGCCCAGGCGATGCCGCTCCAGTTGCTGCCAGGGCCCGCGTGCAGCGCGCGGTGAGGCCCGGAACAGCGCCAGGCAAGGCGAGCCGCCCTCGGCCGTGAGCTGCAGTTCGCCCACGCCGTCGATGCGTTGGCTGCTGCCGTCGTTGATGGGACGGCCCGCCGCACCATCGGCGTCGGCCAGCCAGCCGTAGGGCGCAAACTCGGCCGCGCTGATCGGACGGATCGGCAGTTGCATCAGGCTGCGGCGACCAGGCGGGCCGCCAGCCGGTTGTGGGTTTCGATCAGCCGCGGCAGTTCCAGCGTGGTGAGCCGTCCGTCGCGCACCACCACGCGGCCGTTGACCACGCTGTGTTTCACGCGCGGCACGTGGCAGAAGAACAGCGCGGCCAGCGGGTCGTGCAAGGCGCCGGCCACGCCGATGTCGTCGAGTGGCACGCACACGATGTCGGCGCTCATGCCCGGCGCCAGCGCGCCGATGTCGTCGCGGCCCAGCACCTGCGCGCCGCCGAGCGTGGCGATCTCCAGCACCTCGCGCGCGGTCAATGCCGACGGGCCCTTGACCGGGCCGTGCGCCACGCGCTGCAGCAGCAGCGCCAGCCGCGCTTCGCCCAGCATGTGGCCGCTGTCGTTGCTGGCCGAGCCGTCGACCGCAATCGACACCGGCACGCCGGCATCGCGCATCGCACGGATCGGCGCGGTGCCCGAGGCCAGCCGCATGTTGCTGCCCGGGCAGTGGGCGACACCGGTGCCGGTGCTGGCGAACAGCGCGATGCCGGCGGCATCGAGCTTGACGCAGTGCGCGTGCCAGACGTCGGAGCCGAGCCATCCCAGCTGTTCGGCATATTCGGCCGGCGTGCAGTTGAACTTCTCGCGCGTGTAGGCGATGTCGTTGTCGTTCTCGGCCAGGTGCGTGTGCAGCGACACGCCGTGCTCGCGTGCCAGCAGCGCTGCGTCGCGCATCAGCTCGCGGCTCACCGAAAAGGGGCTGCAGGGCGCGACGACGATGCGCTGCATCGCATGGCGCTTCGGGTCGTGCCAGCGTTCGATCAGGCGCTGCGTGTCGGCCAGGATCGTGGCTTCGTCCTCGACCACGCTGTCCGGCGGCAGGCCGCCCTTGGATTCACCCACGCTCATCGCGCCGCGCGCCGCATGGAAGCGCATGCCGATCTGCGCCGCCGCTTCCAGCGTGTCGTCCAGCCGCGTGCCGTTGGGGAACAGGTAGAGGTGGTCGCTGCTGGTGGTGCAGCCCGACAGCAGCAGCTCGGCCATCGCCGTCTGCGTGGACACGTGCGCCATCTCTGGCGTCAGCTGCGCCCAGATCGGGTACAGCGTCTTCAGCCAGCGTGAAGAGTTCGGCGTCTTGCGCGGCCGGCACCGCGCGTGTCAGCGTCTGGTAGAAGTGGTGGTGGGTGTTGACCAGCCCGGGGATCACCACCTGGCCGCGCGCGTCGATCACCTCGTCGGCCGTGGTCGGCAGTTGCGCGCTGGCGCCTACCGCTTCGATCACGCCGTCGCGCACGAACACCGCGCCGTCGGCGATCTCGCGCCGCTGCGCGTCCATCGTGACGAGCAGCGTGGCGTGGCGGATCAGCAGCGTGCTCAATGGGCTTCCGCCGTCTTGGCCGCCTCGATGGCACCGGCGGCATCGCCCTTGGCGCCGTTGAAGAACAGGTTCAGCACCACGGCGGCAATGGCGGTGAGCAGGATGCCGGACTCCAGCAGCGGGTGCAGGCCATGCGCCATCTGCTGCGTCCAGCGCGGCGCCACCAGCGGGATCAGACCGAAGCCGATGGCCAGCGCCACGATGTACAGGTTGTGGCGGTTGCCCTTGTAGTCCACGGTGGACAGGATGCGGATGCCGGTGGCCGCCACCATGCCGAACATCACCAGCCCCGCCCCGCCCAGCACGAACTGCGGGATGGCCTCGACGAAGGCCGCCATCTTGGGCAGCATGCCCAGGCCCAGCATGATGATGCCGCCGGCCACGCAGACATAGCGGCTGCGCACGCCGGTCACGCCGACCAGTCCCACGTTCTGGCTGAAGCTGGTGTACGGAAAGGTGTTGAACACGCCGCCGATGACCGTGCCCAGGCCGTCGGTGCGCAGCCCCGCTGCCAGCTCGGGCTGGCTGATCTTCTTGCCGGTGATGTCCGACAGCGCCAGGAACATGCCGGTGGATTCGATCATCACCACGATCATGACCAACGTCATCGTCAGGATCATGACCGCGTCGAAGGTGGGCCAGCCGAAGGCGAAGGGCGTGACGATATCGAACCACTTGGCCTTTTCCACATGCGCAAAACTCATCTTGCCCATGCCGATGGCCAGCACGCAGCCGGCCACGATGCCCAGCAGCACCGAGATGTTGGCGACGAAGCCCTTGGCGTACTTCACCAGCAGCAGCACGATCACCAGCACGAAGGCGGCGATGGCCATGTTGTCCAATGCGCCGTAGGCCGGGTTGTCGACCATCGGGATCGGCCCGAGCGTCATCGGCGCCGACGCAGCCGCCGCGGTGGCCTTGGCCTTGTCGACCATCTCCACCAGCTTGGGCACGTCGGTGCGCTGCGCCAGGAAGGCCGGCCCGCCCATGGCCCAGCCCACGCCCACGCGCATCAGGCTGACGCCGATGATGGTGATGATGGTGCCGGTGACCACCGGCGGAAAGAAGCGCAGCAGCCGACTCATCAGCGGCGCGATGAAGATCGAGATCAGGCCCGCACCGATGATGGCGCCGAAGATGGCACGCGCGCCGTCCATGCCCGGTTGGGCGTTGGCGAAGGCCACCATCGGCCCCACCGCGGCGAAGGTCACGCCCATCATCACCGGCAGCTTGATGCCGAAGTAGCGCGTCATGCCCAGACTCTGGATCAGCGTGACGATGCCGCAGGCAAACAGGTCGGCGCTGATCAGCAGCGCCACCTGCTCGGGCGTGAGCTTGAGCGCGCGGCCGACGATCAGCGGCACCGCGATGGCGCCGGCATACATCACCAGCACATGTTGCAGGCCCAGGGCCGTGACGCGGCCGAGGGGCAGTTTTTCGTCAACCGGGTGAACGGTCGAGACAGCGGTGGCGGTTGCGTTCAAGCGCGTGCTCCTGGTGGCGGTGTGTCGTGCGGGTCGGCGGTCAGTTCAAGGGCGCGCCGGCTTCGTACCAGCGCTTGATGAGCGCGCGTTCGTCGTCGGTGATCTGCGTGGCGTTGTTCATCGGCATCAGCTTGAGAACCACGGTCTGCTGATAGACGTTTTGCGCATGCTGCTTGATCAGCGCAGGCGTGTGCAGTGCCACGTTCTTTTGCTGAACTTGTTCGTTGTGGCACAGCCCGCAACGCTGGTCGAGCACAGCCTTGACTTGCGCCATGGTCACTGCAGCCGGCGCGGCCGCTGCAGGCGCAGCGGCAGGCCGGGGCGCCGGCGCCAGCCACACCGCCAGCCCTATGATGATCAACGTGCCGACGGTGGCAAATTCCCAGGGCACGCGCTTGCCCGCCACCAGCGCCTTGTGCCGCGCCACGAAGGAATGGCGGATCAGCGCGCCGGCCAGCATGATCAGCACCAGCACCAGCCAGTTGTGCTTGGCCTGGTACAGCCAGCCGTAGTGGTTGGACAGCATCGAGATCAGCACCGGCAGCGTGAAGT
Organism: uncultured beta proteobacterium; assembly: GCA_963743935.1. Classification (GTDB taxonomy): domain Bacteria; phylum Pseudomonadota; class Gammaproteobacteria; order Burkholderiales; family Burkholderiaceae_C; genus Rubrivivax. The sequence continues at coordinate 12,717 of CAVURQ010000006.1, forward strand.
AGGTGTTGTGCACGCTGCGCTGCTTGGCCCGCTGGCCGTAGATCGGGTCCACTGGCTCGCCGGCCTTCATCTGTGCGATGACCTTGCGCTGGCCGGGGATGATCCAGAAGAAGACGTTGGCGCTCATCGCCGTGGCCATCATCGCGCCGACCATCAGGAACGCGGCGCGCCCGGCGAACAGGTGGCAGGCCACCCAGGAGGCGGCGACGACGAACAGGCACACCAGCACGCCGACGATCAGGTCGGCGTTCTGCGTTCTTCATCAGGCTGCGGCAGATGATGTCGTAGACGAACCAGAACACCGCCAGGAAGACCAGCGCCGCGGCCACCGCCGCGCCGGCCGACCAGTCGTGCACGTTCTTGTCCACCAGGAAGCTGCTGGCGTTGAACAGGTAGAGCACGACGAACAGCGCAAAGCCGGACATCCAGGTCCAGTAGCTCTCCCAGTAGAACCAGTGCAGGTGGTCGGGCAGGCTCTTCGGCGCCACCAGGTACTTCTGCGGGTTGTAGAAGCCGCCGCCGTGCACCGCCCACAGCTCGCCGTCCACGCCCTTGGCCTTGAGCGCGGGATCGGTCGGCGGCTTCAGGCTGAAGTCGAGGAAAACGAAGTAGAAGGACGCGCCGATCCAGGCGATGCCGACGATGACATGCAACCAGCGCAGCAGCAGATTGACCCAGTCGAGGAGATAGCTGTCCATCGATCACTCCAGACTGCTCACCACTGCGGGCGCTCTGAGCAGTTGCCATGGGTCGCGCACAAGGCCGGCATTCGAAGGGTCCGGGCCGGCCTGCGCCGCTGCGACGTGTACACGAAAGTGTATACACTTTGATGCTGTCCCGTGCTTCGGGAAAACCCGCAATCTGATGTCATGTGCGCTGCTGCATCAGTTGCGCGGCCACCGCGACGGCGATGACCTCGGGCTCCTTGCCCACCACGCCGGCCACACCGATCGGGCTGGTGACCGCGTCGAGCTCGGCCGCGCTGAAGCCGCGTGCTTCCAGGCGGTGGCGGAACGTGGCCCATTTGCTCTTGCTGCCGATCAGGCCGATGAAGGGCAGGTCACCGCGCTCGCGCACGCGCTTCAGGCAGGCCGCGACGATGTCCAGATCCTCGGCATGGCTGAAGCTCATGATCAGCACCCGCGAGTCGGGCTCGAGCGTGGGCACCGCACCGTGCACCGGCTCGGAATGCTCGCAGCGCACGTTGATCGGTAGCTCACCGGGGAAGACCTCCTCGCGGCTGTCGATCCAGTGCGTGCGCACCGGCAGCGCGCCCAGCAGGCTGACGATGGCCAGGCCCACGTGGCCGCCGCCGAACAGGGCCACCGGCATGTGCGTGCGCGTGGTCTCGCTCAGTTGTGCGCGCACGCGTTCCACGTCCGCAGGCTGCAGCCGCTCGTAGCGCAGCCAGACCACGCCGCCGCAGCACTGGCCCAGCGAGGGGCCGAGCGCGAAGCGGCGCTCGGCTTCCACCGGCTGCTGCGCGAGCAGCGCCCGCGCATCGGCGATGGCATCAAATTCAAGCTTGCCGCCGCCAATCGTGCCGACGGTGCCGCTGGCGAACACCGCCATCCAGGCACCGGCCTCGCGCGGGCCCGAGCCCTGCACGCGGCTGACGATGATGCGCACGGCGGGCGCCGTTGCAAGCCGGCGCAGCAGTTCGTCGGCGTGGCCGGCGGGCTTCATTCAGTACCGCCCGGCCGTTCCGAAGGTACTGAGCGCCCCCTCGGGGGGCAGCGAACGAAGTGAGCTTGGGGGCTTCATTTCAGATCGGCAGCCTTGATGATCGGCGCCCATTCGGTCGCCTGCTTCGTCACCAGGTCGGCGAACTCGGCCGACGTGGCCTTCACTGGCGTGATGCCGAGTTCCTCGAAGCGTTTGACGATCGCCGGGTCGGCGATGATCTTGTCCAGCGCGGCATGCAGCTTGTCGGTGACCTCCTTGGGCAGCCCGGCCGGGCCGGAGACGCCGAAGTAGTTCTCGGCCACCAGCGTCGGCAGCCCCAGCTCGATGACGGTGGGCACCTCCGGCGCCAGCGGCGAACGTGCCTTCGAGGTCACCGCCAGGCCCTTGATCTGGCCGGACTTCATCATCGGCACATAGGCGGTGATGACATCGATGCCCAGCGGAATGGTGCCGGCGATCAGGTCGGTGGTCATCGGCGCACCACCCTTGTACGGAATGTGCGTCATCTGCACCTTCATCGCGCTCTTGCTCATCTCGCCGACGATGTGTCCGATGGAGCCGGGCCCGCCGCTGCCGAAGCTGAAGTTGCCGCCGGCCGCGGCCTTGGGCAGATCCTTCAGCGTGGCCGGTCCGGTCTTCGGGTTGGCCATGATCAGCACCGGCGCCACGCCCAGCAGCGCCACGTGCGTGAACTGCTTGATCGGGTCGTAGGGCTGCTTGGGCACGGTGAAGGGGCCGATGGACAGTGGCGTGCTGTTCGACAGCATCAGCGTGTAGCCGTCAGGCGGCGCGCGCACCACGTCCAGGCCGCCGAGCGTGCCGCCGGCACCGGGCTTGTTGTCGACGATGACCGTCGTGCCCAGCGCCTTGCCCAGCGGCTCGGAAATGACGCGGGCGACGATGTCGCTGGCGCCGCCGGCGGCGAAGGTGACGACGATGCGGATCGGCTTGTCGGGGTAGGCGGCCAGCACAGCCGGCGCGGCCACGACCAGCAGCGCTGCCGCCATCAGTGCCTTGCGGGTGGATCGGTTCGTGCGCATGCGGTTCTCCTGCGGTGGTTGTGACACGACGAGGCATGACGCAATGGCCATGCCAGCACAGCAGGAATGTTCAGCTGCCGCGGTAGGTGGAGTAGCTCCAGGGCGATACGAGCAGCGGCACGTGATAGTGCAGCGAGGTGTCGGCAATGCCGAAGTCCAGCGGCACCTCGTCCAGGAAGGCCGGTTCGCTCAGCACCACGCCGCGGCCGCGGAAGTACGGCAGCACGCTGAACACCAGGCGGTAGCGACCGGGCAGAAGAGCGGCATCGGCCAGCAGCGGCTGGTCGGCGCGGCCGTCGTCGTTCAGCTTCAGCTGCTTCAGCAAGGACGGAGCAGCGCCGTCCATGCGGTACAGGCTTACCGCCATGCCGGCAGCGGGGCAGCCGTTCATCGTATCGAGCACGTGGGTGGTCAGTCGTCCCATGAGGCCATCCTTGGTTGAAGACAGGGCTGCGGCCCTGCAGGTGCTACAAAATCGCTTGCGTCACACAGCAAAGTGTATACACTTCAGGATACAACGCAAGCCCCTCGCCGTTGCCGCACACTCAAAGGCTGCCATGCCCCGACCCGCCAAGCCTGCCGTCGCCGCGCGCAAGAAAGCGCGTGCCGGCATCTTGCCGGCCGCCGCCGAGGGCAACGCCGCCGGGCCGACGCAGCGCATCGCCGATTCCATCACCACCGCCATCGTCGAACGCCGCCTGATGCCCGGCACCAAGCTGGCCGAGCAGCAGATCGCAGACATCTTCGGCGTGTCGCGCACTCTCGTGCGCCAGGCGCTCAACCAGCTCAGCCGCGACCGCCTGGTGACGCTGGAGCCGGCGCGCGGCGCCTTCGTCGCCAAACCCAGCGTGCAGGAGGCCCGCCAGGTGTTCGAGGTGCGCGCCATGCTCGAGGCGGCGATGGTGAAGCAGCTTTGTGCGGTGATCACCGATGCGCAGGTGGCCGAGCTGCGCAGCCACATCAAGGCCGAGGCGCTGGCCGTGGCACGCACCGACATCAGCGGCCGCACCCGCCTGCTCGCCGACTTTCACGTGGTGCTGGCGCGCATGCTCGGCAACCAGGTGCTGGCCGAACTGCTGGAAGACCTGCTGACGCGCAGCTCACTGATCGCGCTGATGTATCAATCCTCCCATTCGGCCGAACATTCGCAGTCCGAGCATGTGGCGATCGTCGATGCGCTGGAAAAGCGCGATGCACGGGCTGCCGTGCGCTTGCTCGAATCGCACCTCGGCAATGTCGAGCGCAACCTGCGCCTGAACCCACGCATCAGCGACCTGGCCACGGTGCTGCAACCGGCCTGATGCCATCCATCCGAGAACAAGGAAGCCCGCCATGGCCCAAGCGCCCAGCCCCGCAAGCCTGCCCTATGCCCGCGACCTGAAAGGTTATGGCCCCCAGTTGCCGCACGCGCGCTGGCCGGGCGAGGCAAAGATCGCGCTGCAGTTCGTGCTCAACTACGAAGAAGGCGGCGAGAACAACGTGCTGCACGGCGACCCCACGTCCGAGACCTTCCTGTCCGAGCTGGTCACTGCGCAAGCCTACGAAAACCGCCACATGACGATGGAGTCGATCTACGAATACGGCTCTCGCGTGGGGGTGTGGCGCATCCTGCGCGAGTTCGAGCAGCGTTCGTTGCCGCTCACGGTGTTTGGCGTGACCTCCGCTCTGGAACGCTACCCCGAACTGGTGGCCGAGTTCATGCGCCACGGCCACGAGATCGCGAACCACGGCCTGCGCTGGATCCATTACCAGAACCTGCCCGAAGGCACCGAGCGCCGGCATGTGGGCGTGGCCACGCACCTGCTGAAGGAGCTGACCGGCGGCGCCTGGCCGGCCGGGTGGTACACCGGCCGCGACAGCCCCAACACGCGCCGCCTGGTGGTCGATCAGGGCGGCTACGAGTACGACAGCGACTACTACGGCGACGACCTGCCCTTCTGGTTGCAGGTGGCCAAGAGCGACGGCACGTTGGCGCCGCACCTGGTGGTGCCCTATTCGCTGGACACCAACGACATGCGCTTCGTTCAGGCGCAGGGTTTCAACACCGGCGAGCACTTCTTCAACTACCTGCGCGACAGCTTCGACGCGCTGTATGCCGAAGGCGATCCGGGCGGCGAGAACCGGCCGAAGATGCTGTCCATCGGCATGCACTGCCGGCTGCTCGGCCGACCCGGACGCATCGGCTCGCTGCGCCGCTTCCTGGACCATGTGCAGTCGCACGAGCGTGTGTGGATCTGCCGGCGCATCGATATCGCGCGCCACTGGAAGGCCACGCACCCCTTCGATCCGACCACCGCCTTCGTCTGGAAATGAACCTGGAGCCGACATGACTCTCACCTTGCAGCAGCTCAATGCCGCGTCACAGGCCGAGTTCATCGCCCTGCTCGATGGCACCTACGAACATTCACCCTGGGTGGCCGAGGCCGCCTGGCGCAAGCGCCCCTTCAAGAGCCTCAGCGCATTGAAGCTGGCGCTGGTGCAGGTGCTGCGCGAGGCCACGCCCGAGGCGCAGCTGAAGCTGATGCGCGCCCACCCCGAACTGGCCGGCAAGGCGATGGTGAGCAAGACGCTCACCGCCGAATCCACCCATGAACAAGGCAAGGCCGGCCTGACCGACTGCACGGCGGAAGAGTTCGCGAAGATCCAGCGGCTCAACGCCGCCTACAACGCGAAGTTCGGCTTCCCCTTCATGCTGGCGGTGCGCGGGCCGCGCGGCACCGGGCTGAACAAGGCCGAGATCATCGCCACCTTCGAGCGCCGGCTGGACAACCACCCCGACTACGAGATGGCCGAAAGCCTGCGCAATATCCACCGCGTGGCCGAGATCCGGCTGAACGACAAGTTCGGCCAACAGCCCGAGCTCGGCAACCTGGTGTGGGACTGGGCCGAGCGCCTGGCACAGCACAGCGACCCCGGTTATGCCGAACGCGGCGAGCTCACCGTCACTTACCTGACCGACGCGCACCGCGCCTGCGCGCAGCGGCTGGCGCACTGGATGCGCGCCGACTGCGGCTTCGACGAGGTGGAGATCGACGCGGTCGGCAACGTGGTCGGCATCTACCACGGCACGGACCGCAACGCCAAACGACTGCTCACGGGTTCGCACTACGACACCGTGCGCAACGGCGGCAAGTACGACGGGCGGCTGGGCATCTTCGTGCCGATGGCCTGCGTGCGCGAGTTGCACCGTGCCGGCAAGCGCCTGCCCTTCGGCATCGAGGTGGTGGGTTTTGCCGAGGAGGAAGGTCAGCGCTACAAGGCGGTGTTCCTGGGCTCCGGCGCGCTGACCGGACATTTCGATCACAGCCTGGCTCGAGCAGAAGGATGCCGATGGCGTGAGCATGCGCGAAGCGATGCAACACGCCGGCCTGTGCATCGACGACATCCCGAAGCTCAAGCGCGACGCCGCCAAATACCTGGGCTTCGTCGAGGTGCACATCGAACAGGGCCCGGTGCTGAACGAGATGGACCTGCCGCTGGGCATCGTCACCTCGATCAACGGCAACGCGCGTTTCCTGGGCGAGATCATCGGCATGGCCAGCCACGCCGGCACCACGCCGATGGACCGGCGTCGCGATGCGGCCACCGCCACGGCCGAACTGGCGCTGTTCGTGGAAAAGCGCGGCGGCAGCGTGCCCAACCTGGTGGCCACGATGGGCATGCTGGAAGTGCCCAACGGCTCGATCAACGTGGTGCCGGGGCGCTGCAAGTTCAGCCTGGACATTCGCGCCACCACCAACGAGGTGCGTGACGCCTGCATCGCCGACGTGCGCGCCGAACTGGCGCGCATCTGCGAAAGGCGCGGCCTGCATTTCAAGCTGGAAGAAACCATCCGTGCCGCGGCCGCGCCCAGCGACGCGGCCTGGATGCAGCGCTGGGAGCGTGCCGTCGACGCCTTGAGCCTGCCGCTGTTCCACATGCCCAGCGGCGCCGGCCACGACGCGATGAAGCTGCACGAGCTGATGCCGCAGGCGATGCTGTTCATGCGCGGGCTGAACGCCGGCATCAGCCACAACCCGCTCGAATCGATCACCAACGACGACACCGATCTTTGTGTGCGCGCCTTCCAGAACCTGCTCGACCAACTGGCCACCGAAACCCAATGAACGAAGCCCAAGCCCAATACCAAGCCCTCGACGCCTGGATCGACGCGCATTTCGACGAACAGGTGAAGTTCCTGCAGGAACTGGTGCGCGTGCCCACCGACACGCCGCCGGGCAACAACGCGCCGCATGCCGACCGCACGGCCGAACTGCTGCACGGCTTCGGCTTCGAGGCGGAGAAACACGCGGTGCCGGCACAGGAGGTGAAGGACTACGGCCTGGAGTCGATCACCAACCTGATCGTGCGCCGGCCCTATGGCAAGGGCCCGACGATCGCGCTCAACGCGCACGGCGACGTGGTGCCGCCCGGCGAGGGCTGGACACACGACCCGTACGGCGGCGAGGTGGTCGACGGCAAGCTCTACGGCCGCGCCTCGGCCGTGAGCAAGTGCGATTTTTCCACCTACACCTTCGCGGTGCGCGCGCTCGAAGCCCTGAAGCAGCCGCTGAAGGGCGGCATCGAACTGCATTTCACCTACGACGAGGAATTCGGCGGCGAGCTCGGCCCGGGCTGGCTGCTGAAGCACAAGCTGACCAAGCCCGACCTGCTGCTCGCCGCCGCCTTCAGCTACCAGGTGGTGACCGCGCACAACGGCTGCCTGCAGATGGAAGTCACGGTGCACGGCAAGATGGGCCATGCCGCGGTGCCCGAGACCGCTGTCGATGCACTGCAGGCGGCGACGAAGATCCTGAACGCGCTGTACCACCAGAACACGCTCTACAAACAGGTCACGAGCTCGGTCGCCGGCATCACCCACCCGTACCTGAACGTCGGGCGCATCGAAGGCGGCACCAACACCAACGTGGTGCCCGGCAAGGTGCTGATCAAGCTCGACCGGCGCATGATTCCCGAGGAGAACCCGGCCGAGGTCGAGGCCAGGTTGCGCCAGGTCATCGCCGATGCGGTCGCCGGCAGCCCGGGCGTGTCCGTGGACATCAAGCGCATCCTGCTGGCCAACAGCCTGAAGCCGCTGCCCGGCAACAAGCCGCTGGTCGACGCGCTGTGCCGCCATGCCAGCGACGTCTTCGGCGAGCCGATCGGCGCCTCGGGCACGCCGCTGTACACCGACGCGCGGCTGTACTGCGAGCAGGGCATCCCGGCCGCGCTGTACGGCTGCGGCCCGCGCACGGTGCTGGAAAGCAATGCCAAGCGCGCGGACGAGCACATCCAGCTGGAAGACCTGCGCCGCGCCACGAAAGTGGTGGCGCGCACCCTGTTCGACCTTCTGGCCTGAGCGCATGCACCACATTAGCGCTTGACCCGATTCCTCTGGTGCGTGGTCTGCGCACAGAATTTGCACTCTCGGGCAATGCAAGGCATGAGGCTTGCACACCGAACCCCATCAACCCCCTGGAGCCACGATGCAATTCCTGACCCTGAACCGCCGCCGCAGCCTGGCCGTACTGACCACCGCGCTTGCGGCTGCCTGGTGGCCTGCCGCCCAGGCGCAGGAAACCACCGTCAAGTTCCAGCTCGACTGGCGCTTCGAAGGCCCGGCGGCGCTGTTCCTGGTGCCCGTGGCCAAGGGTTACTTCAAGGCCGAGGGCCTGAACGTCGTGGTCGATGCCGGCAACGGCTCGGGCGGCACGGTCACGCGCGTGGCCTCGGGCGCCTACGACATGGGCTTTGCCGACCTGGCCGCGCTGATGGAGTTCCACGCCAACAACCCGACCGCGCCGAACAAGCCGGTGGCGGTGATGATGGTCTACAACAACACGCCGGCGGCGGTGATGGCGCTGAAGAAGAGCGGCATCAAGACCCCCGCCGACCTGAACGGCAAGAAGCTGGGGGCGCCGGTGTTCGACGCCGGGCGCAAGGCCTTCCCGATCTTCGCCAAGGCCAACGGCGTAGGCAACGTGGCCTGGACCTCGATGGACCCGCCGCTGCGCGAGACCATGCTGGTGCGCGGCGACATCGATGCCATCACCGGCTTCTCCTTCACCTCGATCCTCAACCTGGAAGCGCGCGGCATCAAGGCCGAAGAGATCGTCGTGCTGCCCTACCCGCAATACGGCGTCAAGCTCTACGGCAACGCCATCATCGTCGGCGAGGAGTTCCTGAAGAAGAACCCGGACGCGGTGAAACGCTTCCTCAAGGCCTTCAGCAAGGGCATGAAGGACGTCGATTGCCGATCCCAAGGCCGTCCATCGCCACGGTCAAGGCACGCGACGGCATCGTCAATGAAGAACTGGAACTGCGCCGCCTGAGGCTGGCGCTGGACGCCACCGTGCTGACGCCCGATGCCAAGGCAGAAGGTTTCGGCAACGCGCTCGCGCCACGCCTGAGCCTGATGGCCAGCCAGGTGTCCGATTCCTTCGGCACCAAGGAACGTGTCAGCCCGACGGCAGTGTGGAACGGCACGCTGCTGCCGAGCGAGGCCGAGCGCAACATCTTTGCCGCGGTGAAGAAGTAGGCGCGGCCGACCCCGGGACGATCGCCTTCAGCGAAAGTCGATGGACACCTGCAGCATCAGCGCCGAGAAGCCCAACAGGTTGGCCTGCGCGGAAAACTGCTTCGTGAACTGCCAACCCAGGCTGACCACTGCCCCTGGAGAAAAGCCGTTGTAGTTGAAGGGCACCTTGTCCTCGAAGGGCTCCTTGTAGCCGTACAACAAGCCGGCCGACCACTGTGCAAACAGCGGCTCGATCGCAAACAAGCTGCCATAGCGCTGGCCCACGTACAGGTAGGCGCTGGGCTGGCCGAAGGAGTTGCTGAAATAGGTGCCGCCCCAGAACCATTTGTCGCTGCGCTGGCGTTCCAGGCCGATGGCATAGACCGGCTCGTGGTCGGGATCGGCACTGAAGTGGTAGGTGTACGGCGAGCCGACCAGGCGCCAGTAGTCGGCGTCGGTGTTTCTCGGCTCGGTGACTGCAGCGTTGTCCACCGCCAGCGTTTCCGCCGAGGTTGGGGTCTGTGTCTGCGCCAGCGCGCTGGTGGCTGTGGCAACGAAGGTCAGCGCAAGCAGCGCGGCGTGGGCACGGTTCATGGGTTGGGTGGTCGCTGCGTTGCGGTCGTCAGGTGAAGCCGCGGCATTATCCCTGCAGCCATGCGCCATGCGCTGAGAAGCGCGGCCGAAGGGTTGGCGCGCCGGTTGCTTTGATCCACCTTCAAAGATGCGCCTCGCGGCGCCATGCAGCATGAAGAACTTCGTCGATTTCAAGAACGTCTGGCTGGCCTACAACAAGGAGTTGCTGGCCAAGGGCCAGTTCGCGGTGGAGGACATCACGCTGCAGATGGACCAAGGGCGAGTTCATCGCCATCGTCGGCCCCTCGGGCTGCGGCAAGAGCACCTTCATGAAGCTGACCACGGGGCTGAACATGCCCAGCAAAGGCAGCATCCGCATCGACGGCCAGCCGGTGACCGGGCCGCTGAAGATCAGCGGCATGGCCTTCCAGGCGCCGAGCCTGCTGCCCTGGCGCACGACACTGGACAACGTGCTGCTGCCGCTGGAGATCGTCGAGCCCTACCGCTCGAACTTCCGCGCCAAGCGCGACGAGTACGTGGACAAGGCGCGCAAGCTGCTGCAAAGCGTCGGCCTGGGCGGCTACGAGGACAAGTTCCCGTGGCAGCTGTCCGGCGGCATGCAACAGCGCGCCAGCATCTGCCGCGCCCTCGTGCACGAGCCGAAGATGCTGTTGCTGGACGAGCCCTTCGGCGCGCTCGACGCCTTCACGCGCGAGGAGTTGTGGTGCGCGATGCGCGACCTGCAGGCGGCGCAGAAGTTCAACGTCATCCTGGTCACGCACGACCTGCGCGAAAGTGTGTTCCTGGCGGACACGGTGTACGTGATGAGCAAGAGCCCGGGGCGCATCGTCGTCAAGCGCGAGATCGACCTGCCGCGCCCGCGCGACCTGGAAATCACCTACACCGCGCAGTTCACCGACATCGTGCATGAGCTGCGTGGGCACATCGGGGCGATGCGAAAACCGGTGGGCGCGATTTCGCCAGCGGGAGTGGCTCAATGAACAAGAGCCTGGAGCGCTTCGCCCCACTCATCCTGCTGGTGGCCACGCTGGCGATCTGGCAGTTCATCTGCAGCGCCTTCAACGTCAGCGAGTTCATCTTCCCGAGCCCCTGGCGCATCGTCGATCAGACCTGGGAACACCGCTGGACCATCCTGGGCCATGCGTGGCGCACCTATTGGGTGACGATGGTGGGCTTTGGCATCGCCATCGTGGTGGGTGTGCTGCTGGGCTTCCTGATGGGCAGCTCGCGCCTGGCCTACAACGCCATGTACCCGCTGATGACCGGCTTCAATGCGCTGCCCAAGGCGGCCTTCGTGCCGATTTTGGTGGTGTGGTTCGGCATCGGCGCCGGCCCGGCCATCCTGACCGCGTTCCTGATCAGCTTCTTCCCGATCATGGTGAACATCGCGACCGGCCTGGCGACATTGGAGCCGGAGCTGGAAGACGTGCTGCGCGTGCTCGGCGCCAAGCGCTGGGACGTGCTCACCAAGGTGGGTTTGCCGCGATCCATGCCCTACTTCTACGGCTCGCTCAAGGTGGCCATCACGCTGGCCTTTGTCGGCACCACCGTGTCGGAGATGACCGCCAGCAACGAAGGCATCGGCTACCTGCTCATCAGCGCCGGCAGCTCGATGCAGATGGGGTTGGCCTTCTCCGGCCTGGTGGTGGTGGGCGCGATGGCCATGGCCATGTACGAGTTGTTCTCGGTCATCGAGCGGCGCACCACCGGCTGGGCGCACCGCGGCTCGCAGGGGCATTGACCATGGCGCAAACAAGCTTGTCGGCAACACCGCCACTGTCGGGCGCCGACCCGACACACGCCCAGATGTTGGCGCATCTGAAGCGCGCCAATGCGGTGGCGCACGCTGCGATGCAGGCGGGCCATCATCCCTTCGGCGCGCTGCTGGTCGGCCCCGACCACGAGACCGTGCTGCTCGAACAGCGCAACGTGGACAGCGTGAACCATGCCGAAAGCGTGCTCGCGCGGGAGGCCGCGCGCCAGTTTGCGCCCGACGTGTTGTGGGGCTGCACCCTGGTCACCACGGTCGAGCCTTGCGCGATGTGCGCCGGCACTCAATACTGGGCGCACATCGGTCGGCTGATGTACGGCATGAGCGAGAGCCGGCTGCTGCAACTCACCGGCAACCATGCCGAGAACCCGACGCTCGACCTGCCCTGCCGTGAGGTGTTCACGCGCGGACAGAAGGCGCTGCGCGTGTGGGGGCCGTTCGTGGAAGTCGAAGACGAGATCGCGGCCTTGCACCGGCGCTTCTGGCAGACGCGGTGATCGATGAGCCACCGGGCCGTTCCCAAGGCGACAACGAAGTTGCGGCGAAGACTCACAACTGTGCGAAGCACTCTTGATGTCGCGTCTAGTTCCGTAGCGCGAAGCGCGGAGGCTGCCTGATGCCCTGGCACGCGCAACTTCAGCTGCACTACACCCACGACAGCCACGGCACAGGCGCACTCGATCGCCACGAAGGACCGCTGCGTGTGCTGCGCCGGCTGTATCCGGAAGGCCCGGACATCTGCCACCATGTGCTGGTGCATCCACCCGGCGGCATCGTCGGCGGCGACGTGCTGGCGCTCGACGCGCAGTTGGACCGTGGCAGCCATGCGCTCATCACCACGCCCGGCGCGACACGCTTCTACCGCAGTGCCGGCGCGCTTGCCGAACAGCGCGTGCACGCGCAAGTGGACGAAGGCGCAAGGCTGGAGTGGCTGCCGCTGGAGACCATTGCCTACGACGCCTGCCTGGCGCACAACCGGCTGAGCTTCGATCTCGCGCCCAGCGCGGAGATGATTGGCTGGGACGTGCTGGCACTGGGCCTGCCTGCCGCCGGCCAGGCCTTCGAACGGGGCAGCTTCCTGCAGGAGCTGGAGCTGCCTCGTGCCTGGCTCGAACGCGGCCGCGTCGACGCGTCGGATGCGCGGCTGCTGGATTCACCGCTCGGCTGGGCCGGCCGGCGCGTGCTGGCGACGATGTGGTTTGCCGGTGGCGCCGCACTGCGGCCGGCGCGGCGCGATGCCTTGCTGGAAGCCGCACGCACGCAAGTGTCGCAGCAAGGCGCGCTGGCCAGCCACGCCGGCGCCACCGCGTCGCATGAGCGCGTGGTGGTGCTGCGCGCACTGGCCGACCGGGTGGAGCCTGCGATGCAGTTGCTGCTGCGCGTGTGGACCGCCTGGCGCAGCATTGCCTGGGGCTTGGGCGCGACGCCGCCGCGTGTGTGGCGAACCTGAGCTTCTATTCGGCGAAGCTGTAGGGTCCTCCTCGCTCCAGCGCACGCTTGTACGCTGGCCGGGCATGGATGCGCTTGAGCCAGGCCATCAACTTGGGGCGGCCGCTGTCGAGCCCGGCGCGCTGCGCCGCGGCCTCGAGCGGGAAGCTCATCTGCACGTCGGCAGCACTGAACTCGTCGCCGGCAAACCACGGGCTGCGCTTGAGCTCTGTTTCCATGAAGTCGAGCTGGCTCTTCAGGTTGGGCTTGACGAAGCCGTCCATCACCTTGCCGGCAATGGCGCGCGCGATCGGCTTGACGAAGAACGGCATCGGTGAGTTCTTCACCTTGTCGCACACCAGCGTGAACAACAACGGCGGCATGGCCGAGCCTTCGGCAAAGTGCAGCCAGTAGCGGTAGCGCAGGAATTCGTCACTGCCGGCGGGCGGCACGAGCCGTCCCTTGCCATGGCGTTCGACCAGGTACTCGATGATCGCGCCCGATTCGGCCACCGTCACCGCGCCGTCGCTGATGACCGGCGACTTGCCCAGCGGATGCACCTGGCGCAAGGACTCGGGCGCCAGCGAGGTTTTCGGATCGCGCTGGTAGTGCTTGATCTCGTAGGCCAGGCCCAGTTCCTCCAGCAGCCATAGCACACGCTGCGAACGCGAATTTTCCAGGTGGTGGACGGTGATCATGGAGCGAGGCTCATGGTTGCCTTGAAGGCCAGCATTGTGCTGTCGCCAAGCGATCGCCGCGGATCCGGCTTTGCCGGGCGGCGGGTCAAATCGACATGCGCTGGCGCACGCCTTCGGCCACCATGTCCTTGCCACGGCCGCGTTGCACGACCTCGCCGCGTTCCATCACCAGGTACTGGTCGGCCAGTTCTTCGGCGAAGTCGTAGAACTGCTCCACCAGGACAATGGCCATCGGCTTGCCGCCTGCCATGCCGCGGTCCGCCAGCATGCGGATGACACGGCCGATGTCCTTGATGATGCTCGGCTGGATGCCCTCGGTGGGCTCGTCCAGGATCAGCAGCTTGGGGCCCGCCGCCAGCGCGCGCGCAATCGCCAACTGCTGCTGCTGGCCACCCGACAGGTCGCCGCCGCGACGGTTGATCATCTGCTTGAGCACCGGGAACAGCTCGAACAGCTCCGGCGGGATCGGCGTGCTGCCCGGCTTGTAGGCCAGCCCCATACGCAGGTTCTCTTCCACCGTCAGCCGACCGAAGATCTCGCGGCCCTGCGGCACGTAGCCGACGCCCTTGCGCACGCGCTCGTAGGGCGTGTCCTTGTTCAGCGATGCGCCATCCAGCGCGATGGTGCCGGTCTTGATAGGGATCACGCCCATCAGGCTCTTCAGCAGCGTGGTCTTGCCCACGCCGTTGCGGCCCAGGATCACCGTCACTTCACCGGCCCTGGCTTCGAAGCTGACGTTGCGCAGGATGTGCGAGCCGCCGTAGTACTGGTTGATGCCTTCGCACTTGAGCATGAATGTTCCCGGTCAGCGGCCGAGGTAGACCTCGACCACCTTCTCGTTGGCCTGCACGTCGGCCAGCGTGCCTTCGGCCAGCACGCTGCCTTCATGCAGCACGGTGACCTTCTTGCTGGCCTTGCCTTCGGTCAGCTCGCCGATGAACTTCATGTCGTGTTCCACCACCACCAGCGAGTGGCTGCCTTCCAGAGTGAGGAAGAGTTCGGCGGTGCGTTCGGTCTCTTCGTCGGTCATGCCGGCCACGGGTTCGTCCAGCAGCAGCAGCTTCGGGTCCTGCATCAGCAGCATGCCGATTTCCAGCCACTGCTTCTGGCCGTGCGAAAGCAGCCCAGCCGTGCGCTGCGCGCTGTCCTTCAGGTGGATCAGCGTCAGGATCTCGCCGATGCGGTCGATCTGCGTGCCAGTCAGCCGGAAAAGCACCGAGGCACGCACGCTGCGGTCGGCCTTCAGTGCGAGCTCCAGGTTCTCGAACACGGTGAGGTACTCGAACACCGTGGGCTTCTGGAACTTGCGGCCGATGCCGGCCTGCACGATCTCGTTTTCGCGCAGGCGCAGCAGGTCGATGGTGCTGCCGAAGAACGCCTTGCCGGCGTCGGGGCGCGTCTTGCCGGTGATGACGTCCATCATCGTCGTCTTGCCCGCACCGTTGGGGCCGATGATGCAGCGCAGCTCGCCCACCAGGATGGTCATGGTCAGCGCGTTCAGCGCCTTGAAACCGTCGAAGCTGACCGTGATGTCGTCCAGGTACAGCGCCACGCCCTGCGTGAAATCGGGCGCGCGCTGTTGCAGCAGTTGCGCACGCGCGGCCACTCGGCCACCGGCTGCCCGCTGCTGCGCCTGGCGCTCGAGCAGCGCTTCACGCGCGCGCGAGCCGGCTTCCATCAGCTCGGGCGTCATGCGCTTTCACCTTTGCCCTTGCCGCGCAGCTTGCGCAGCAGCCCGACGATGCCCTGGGGCAGGAACAAGGTCACCGCGATGAACAGCGCGCCCAGGAAGTACAGCCAGATCTCGGGGAAGGCCTGCGTGAACCAGCTCTTCGCACCGTTGACGAAGAAGGCGCCGATGATCGGCCCGATCAAGGTACCGCGCCCGCCGACGGCGGCCCAGATGGCGATCTCGATGCCGGCGGCGGGCGACATCTCGCTCGGGTTGATGATGCCCACCTGCGGCACGTACAGCGCGCCGGCAATGCCGCACATCACCGCCGACAGCGTCCAGATGGACAGCTTGTAGGCGACGGGGTTGTAGCCGGTGAACATGACGCGACTTTCGGCATCGCGGATGGCCTGCAGCACACGGCCGTACTTGGTGTTGACCAGCCAGCGCGCAAACACGAAGCAGCCGATGAGCGTGAGTCCGGTGATGACGAACAGCGTCATGCGCATGCTCGGCGTGGCGATGGGCTGGTCGAGGATGCGCTTGAAGTCGGTGAAGCCGTTGTTGCCGCCGAAGCCGGTTTCGTTGCGGAAGAACAGCAGCATCGCGGCGTAGGTCAGCGCCTGCGTGATGATCGAGAAGTACACGCCCTTGATGCGTGAGCGGAAGGCGAAGAAGCCGAAGACGAAGGCCACCAGGCCCGGCACCAGCACCACCAGCAGCATCTGCAGCACGAAGGAATCCGACACCGCCCAGGTCCACGGGAATTCCTTCCAGTTCAGGAACACCATGAAGTCCGGCATCGGCATGCGGTACTGGCCGTCGCTGCCGATCTGGCGCATGAGGTACATGCCCATCGCATAACCGCCAAGCGCGAAGAACAGGCCGTGGCCGAGCGAGAGGATGCCGGTGTAGCCCCAGATCAGGTCCATCGCCAGCGCGCAGATGGCGTAGCACATGATCTTGCCGACCAGCTGCACGGCGTAGTCGGACATGTGGAACACGCTGTCCGACGGCACCATCAGGTTGAGCGTGGGCACGAGCACCGCCACCACGATGAGCGCGACAAGGACCCCGCTCCAGCTCCTGGCGCTGAGGAAACCGCGCGGCGGCAGTGCCACAGCGGCCGGGTTGGGCAACACGGCGCTCATCGACGTTCCCGCTTCATGCTTCGGCGCTGCGACCCTTCATCGCGAAGATGCCCTGCGGCCGCTTCTGGATGAAGATGACGATGAAGATCAGCACCATGATCTTGGCCAGCACCGCGCCCTGCCAGCCTTCGAGCAGCTTGTTCAGCACGCCCAGGCCCAGCGCGGCGTAGACGGTGCCCGCCAGTTGGCCCACGCCGCCGAGCACGACCACCATGAACGAGTCGACGATGTAGCTCTGGCCCAGGTCGGGCCCGACATTGCCCACCTGCGACAGCGCGCAGCCGGCCAGCCCGGCGATGCCCGAGCCCAGGGCGAAGGCATAGGTGTCGATGCGCGCGGTGTTCACGCCCATGCAGGCCGCCATCTTGCGGTTCTGCGTCACGCCGCGCACGAACAGGCCAAGACGCGTGTGCGCGATCAACGCCGCCACGCCGGCCAGCACCAGGGCGGCGAAGATGATGATGGCGATGCGGTTGTAGGGCAGGGTCAGATTGCTCATCACGGCGAAGCCGCCCGACAACCAGGCCGGGTTTTCGACGGGCACGTTCTGCGCGCCGAAGATGTTGCGCACCGCCTGCATCAGCATCAGGCTGATGCCCCAGGTGGCGAGCAGCGTTTCCAGCGGGCGGCCGTAGAGCCAGCGGATGACACCGCGCTCGAGCACGGCGCCGACCAACGCCGCGGCCAGGAACGAGGCCGGGATGGCGGCGAGCACGTAGTAGTCGAAGGCGCCCGGCAGGTAGGTGCGGAACAGGTTCTGCACCACATAGGTGGCATAGGCGCCGATCATCATCAGCTCGCCATGCGCCATGTTGATGACGCCCATCAGCCCGTAGGTGATGGCCAGGCCCAGCGCCACCAGCAGCAGGATCGAGCCCAGGCTGATGCCGGTGAAGACCACGCCCAGCCGCTCGCCCCAGGCCAGGCGGCCTTCGATCGAGCTCAGCGCCACACCCAGCGCGGCCTTGACTTCCGGGTCGGTCTCGACCTTCTGGCGCTCGGTCAGCAGCAGCTTGGTGGCGGGCGTGCCGGTGGCGCCCAAGCGCCGTGGCCGCCTCCAGGCGCTTGGCCTTGTCGGTGCTGCCCAACAGCAGCGCGAAGCGCAGGTTGCCGAGCGCCGCCTTGATGGCCGGCACCGGTTTCGGCGGCGTAGGCCTTCTCGATCAGCGGCAGCTTGTCTTCGCTCGGGTCGCTGGCCAAGGTCTTGACGGCCTCGGCACGTTGTTTGTCGTCGGCGGATGTCAGGCCCGCCAATGCCAGCGCGGCACCCAGTTCGGTGCGCATCTGGTTGTTGTTGATCACGTCTTCGGCCGCTTCGCGGCACGGCGACTTCGGCGCCCGTGACGGGGTCGAAGCCCTTGTCGTCCTTCATCACGAACACGGCCGTGTCGGTGAACTTCACGGCGTCGTCGGACATGGCCTGGATCAGCGCCATGGCCTTCTCGTCCGGCGCGGCCATCAGCGCGTTCAACGCGGCAATGCGCGACTGCCGTCTCACCGGTCACCAGCGCGCGCGCCTGGGCCGCCGTCAGGGCGTGCGCTGGCGCACAAAGCACCAGCGCAGCAAGACACAGAACGAGCCAGCGCATCACGTTCTGTGCCCTTTGCCTGCGCTTACTTCTTCGCCATCGACGTCAGGCTCGTCCTTCTTGCCCTTGTTCTCGGGGATGAACGGGCTCCACGGCTGGGCGCGCACCGGGCCGGGTGTCTTCCAGACCACGTTGAACTGGCCGTCGGCACGGATCTCGCCGATGAACACCGACTTCCACAGGTGGTGGTTCTTCTCGTCCATCTTCGAGGTGATGCCGCTGGGTGCCGGGAAGGTCTGGCCGCCCATCGCCGCGATCACCTTGTCGGGATCCAGGCTGTTGGCCTTCTTCACCGCCTGCACCCACATGTTGAAGCCGATGTAGGTGGCCTCCATCGGGTCATTGGTCAGCGGCTTGTCCTTGTGGCCGGGCACGTTGTTGGCCTTGGCGTAGGCGGTCCACTTCTTGATGAACTCGGTGTTGGCCGGCGACTTGATCGACATGAAGTAGTTCCACGCCGCCAGGTGGCCCACCAGCGGCTTGGTGTCCACGCCGCGCAGTTCTTCTTCACCCACCGAGAAGGCGACGACCGGCACGTCCTTGGCCTTCAGGCCGGCGTTGCCCAGTTCCTTGTAGAAGGGCACGTTGGAGTCGCCGTTGATGGTGGAGACCACCGCGGTCTTGCCACCGGCCGAGAACTTCTTGATGTCGGCGACGATGGTCTGGTAGTCGCTGTGACCGAACGGGGTGTAGGTCTCGACGATGTCCTTCTCGTCCACGCCCTTGCTCTTCAGGAAGGCACGCAGGATCTTGTTGGTGGTGCGCGGGTACACGTAGTCGGTGCCCAGCAGCACCCAGCGCTTGGCGCCGCCGCCTTCCTTGCTCATCAGGTATTCGACGGCGGGGATGGCCTGCTGGTTCGGCGCCGCACCGGTGTAGAACACGTTCTTCGACAGCTCTTCACCTTCGTACTGCACCGGGTAGAAGAGCAGGCTGTTCAGCTCTTCGAACACCGGCAGCACCGACTTGCGGCTCACGCTGGTCCAGCAGCCGAAGGTCACCGCGACCTTGTCCTGCGTGATCAGCTGACGCGCCTTCTCGGCGAACAGCGGCCAGTTCGAGGCCGGGTCGACGACCACGGCTTCGAGCTTCTTGCCGAGCAGGCCGCCCTTGGCGTTGATCTCGGCGATGGACATCAGCACCGTGTCCTTGAGCACGCTCTCGGAGATGGCCATCGTGCCGGACAGCGAGTGCAGCACGCCGACCTTGATGGTGTCCTGGGCCTGGGCCGTCAGCGGCAACAGCCCCGCAGCGGCCAAGGCAGCCGTGGTGAGTTTTAGGGCGAAACGACGTTGCATGTTCTGATCTCCTGAAGGCGCCCTGGATCGGGGCAAGGGTTGGGATGGCCACAGGGGATTCAGCAAAGGCTGTGCCAACCCTGGCGTGCTGCGTCAAGGCTGCCAATCGCGGAGGGGCGACTCGATCTCGCTGCACCGAAGCCGGGCGCAAAACGCACGTTGTGGTGCGTACCAGCGCCAGTCCAACCGAACACCCGCAAACGGTGCATGCCGGACCAACGGGGGCGTCAGTCACGGCATGAGATCGTCATTTCTTGCCACAACTCGCCGGCGGATGATCGCGCGGCAATGACCGAACACGATGAACAGCGCGCGTCTGGCACGCCATAAGTACGCGATACGGCGGACGCTAAACTGACTCACGTCCCGATGACTCGCCAATCTTGAGGAGCTGCGCGCAATGCTGAGCGTGAACAAACTCGTGGCCCAGGGCCGCGGCCTGGCGCCGGTGCTGCTGAAACGCGCCGCCCATGTCGAGCTCGACTGGGACGTGCGTTGCAAAAGCCGCTTCGATGCCACCGATTCCGCTGGCCGCACGCTGGGCGTCTTTCTGCCACGTGGCCAGGTCGTGCGTGGCGGCGATGTGCTGGTGGCCGAAGACGGCTCGCTGGTGCGCGTGCGTGCCGCACCGCAGCCGGTGCTGGTGGTGCGCCATTGTCCCGAGCATGGCTCGCCCTTCGATCTGCTGCGCGCCGCCTATCACCTGGGCAACCGGCATGTGCAACTCGAGTTGCAGGCCGATCGGCTGCAACTCGAACCCGATCACGTCTTGGCCGACATGCTGCGGCAGATGCACATGATCGTCAGCGAGGAGAACGCCGCCTTCGAGCCCGAGGCCGGCGCCTACGCGCAAGGTGGGCATGGCACGCACGGGCATGCGCACGAACACGAACACACTGAGGGGCACCGGCACGACCAACCCCAAGGGCGAGGCCCACGCTCAAGCCCAGGCCGCGGCTTCAGCACCGCATGTGCATGGTCCGGGTTGCGGCCACGAGCACGGCGCACACGATCACAAGCACGGATGACAGAGGCGCGAGCATCGGCGACGGCGCTGCTGCAACTGATGCAGCTGGCATCGCCGGCCCTGCCGGTCGGTGGTTTCAGCTACTCCGAAGGCCTGGAAGCCGCCGTCGAGAACGGTCTGGTCGGCAACGAGACGCAGGCCGGCGATTGGTTGCTGGACCAGCTTCGCCTGAGCCTGGAACGCGCCGAGCTGCCGGTGCTGGCGCGCGCCCTGCCCGCCTGGCAGGCGAACGACCTGGCGCGAATCGTCGAGCTGAACGACTGGATCTGCAACACGCGCGAGAGTGCCGAGCAACGCCAGCAAACGCAGCAGATGGGCCGCTCGCTGACCGAATGGCTGAAGAACCGCGAGCCGCCCGACGCGCGCGTGGCTGCCCTCGCGGCATTGAAGCCCGCGCCCACCTGGCCGGTGGCTTTTGCACTGGCCGCAGCGCAGACCGGCGCGCCTGCTCAGGATGTGCTGCTGGCCTTTGCGTTCGGCTGGGCCGAGAACATGGTGCAGGCCGCGATGCGCAGCGTGCCGCTGGGCCAGAGCGCGGCCCAGCGCATCCTGGCGCGATTGATCGAGGCCATTCCCGATGCCGTGCAGCGCGCGGCCGCCCTGCCCGACGGGCAGCGGCAGGCCTTCACGCCCATGTTGGCCATCCTGAGCGCGCAGCACGAGACGCAGTACTCGCGGCTGTTTCGATCCTGATCCCGCGCGGTGCAGCCCGCATAATCGTTCTCATGAGTGCACTTCACCAGATCGCCGGACGCACGCGCAAGCTGCCACCACTTCGTGTCGGCGTCGGCGGACCCGTGGGTTCCGGCAAGACCACGCTGGTCGAGATGCTGTGCAAGACGATGCGCGAGCGGTGGGACCTGGTGGTCATCACCAACGACATCTATACCAAGGAAGACCAGCGCCTGCTCACCGTGTCCGGAGCGTTGCCGCCCGAACGCATCATGGGCGTGGAAACCGGCGGCTGCCCGCACACCGCGATCCGCGAGGACGCGTCGATCAACCTGGAAGCGGTCGATCGGATGCTGGAGCAGTTTCCCGATGCCGACATCGTCTTCATCGAATCCGGCGGCGACAACCTGGCCGCCACCTTCAGCCCCGAACTGAGCGACCTGACGATCTACGTCATCGACGTCGCTGCAGGCGAGAAGATTCCGCGCAAGGGCGGCCCGGGCATCACCAAGAGCGATCTGTTCGTCATCAACAAGACCGACCTCGCGCCCTACGTCGGTGCCAGCCTGGAGGTGATGGAGGCCGACACGCGACGCATGCGCGGCACCAAGCCCTACGTGATGAGCAACCTGCGCACCCAAGCCGGTCTGGCGCAGGTGGTGGAATTCATCGAAACACGTGGTCTGCTGCGCTAGAGTTGCCACTCCAACAACCAAGGAGTGAGCAACATGGGCATCATGAGTTTTTTCAAGGAAGCCGGTGAGAAGCTGTTCGGCAAGGGCGAAGCCAAGGCCGCACAGGAAGCTGCCGCCGCCAAGCCTTCGCCCGAGACCGTGGCCGCGCTCAGCGCCGCGGCAGGCAAGGCCATCGGTGATTACCTGGCCACCCAGGGATTGCCGGCAGACAAGCTCGACATTGCCTTCGATGCGCCCAGTTCGACGGTGACGGTCTCCGGCTCGGTCAGCGACCAGGCAACGAAGGAAAAGATCCTGCTGTGCTGCGGCAACGTGAGTGGCGTGGCCGGTGTCAACGACCTGCTGGTGGTGAACGAACCTGCGCCCGAGGCGCAGTGGCACACCGTGGTGTCGGGCGACAACCTGTCGAAGATCGCGAAGAAGTTCTACGGCGACGCCAACAAGTATCCGGTCATCTTCGAGGCCAACAAGCCGATGCTGTCGCACCCGGACAAGATCTATCCGGGGCAGATGCTGCGCATTCCGCCTGTCTGAGCCTTCGATGTGAGCGCGCCGCGGCTGCCTAACGCAGCCCGGTGCTCGTGCGTAGCACCTGCATCGCACCCGAGCCGATCGATGCGCCGAAGCGCTTGGCAAGCCGCTCGGCGACGTTCTCCCGGGGTGAGTAGTCGATGATCTCCGGCGCCTTGACGACCTCGCGAGCCACATAGTCCAGGCTGCCCAGGTGATCGGCCAGGCCGGACCTGACGGCTTCCTCGCCGTTCCAGAACAAGCCGGAGAAGGTTTCCGAGTTTTCCTTCAAGCGCGGGCCGCGGCCTTCACGCACCACCTTGATGAATTGCTGGTGCACCTGGTCGATCATCACCTTGGCATAGGCGCGCTGCGTCTCGTCCTGCGGCGAGAACGGGTCGAGCATGCCCTTGTTCTTGCCGGCCGTGAGCAAGCGCCGCTCGATACCCAGCTTTTCCATCAGGCCGACGAAGCCGAAGCCGTCCATGAGCACGCCGATCGACCCCACCAGGCTGGCCTTGTCCACATAGATGTCGTCGGCGGCGACGGCGATGTAGTACGCACCCGAGGCGCAGACTTCCTCGACGACGGCGTAGACCTTCTTGCCGTGCAGTGCTTTCAGGCGACGGATCTCGTCGTTGACGATGCCGGCCTGCACGGGACTGCCGCCGGGAGAATTGATGCGCAGCACCACCGCTTGGGCGCCGGCGTCTTCGAACGCACTGGTCAGTGCCGCGACCAGCGATTCGGCGTTGGCTTCGCTTTCGCTGTCGATCTCGCCGCGCACGTCGACCAAGGCGGTGTGCGGACCGGCCGGCGACGACATGTGCATGCGCTGCGCCAGCAAGGCCCAGGCGATGGCCAATGCCAGCGCCAGCCAGACCAGGCGGAAGAACAGGCGCCAGCGGCGCTCGCTGCGCCGCTCGCGCAGCAGTTCGCGCGCGGCCAGCTCCAGCGTGCTCTCGAAACGTGTCGGCACGGGCGACGCAGCGGCGACGGCGGGCGTCGGTCCTGTGGTCGCAGCGCCTGGCGACGAAGTGTCTTCGTGGGTGCTCATGGCTTCCTCCCTGGTGCCGGTTCGTCGAATGCGATCGGCCGTATATCGCGGGAAGGATACCAATACACATGACCGTCGCGTTCCGCCACCTCGATGGCGGTCAGGCGGCCGCGCCCGCACGGCCCGCCCACGCAACGGCCATCGCTCGGCTCATAAGCCGCGCCGTGGGTGGAACACAGGATGAAACGCTTGTCACTGTCGAGGAACTCACCTGGCTGCCAATCCATCTCGGCCGGCACGTGCACACAGCGGTTCAGGTAGGCGACCACGCCGCCGTCGAAGCGCAATGCGAAGGCGCGCACTGGCTGCCGGTACTGCAGCACGTCGAAGACCAGCGCCTGGCCCCGTTCGACCAGCTCGACGGCGCGGCACAGGTACTCGCCGTCAGCGCACGGTTCAGCCATGTTCTTGCAGCCCTTGATGCAGTTCGTGCGTGGAGTGCGCGACGAACAAGGGCGAGAAACGATGGAAGTCCTCGCTCGTATGAGCGCCGTAGCTGACGCCTACGCAGGCCACGCCGGCATTCAATGCCAGTTGCAGGTCGTGCGTGGTGTCGCCGACCATCAGCGTGCGGTTCGGCGGCACACCCAACTCGGCCATCAGCTCCAGCAGCATCAGCGGGTCGGGCTTGGAGGCAGTTTCGTCCGCCGTGCGCGTGGCGTCGAACAACGTGCGCAACTGTGCGCTGTCCAGCGCCTCGTTCAGGCCCGCGCGGCTCTTGCCGGTGGCCACCGCCAGCCAGTGGTTGCGCGTCTTCAGTGCGTGCAGCATCTCCAGGGTGCCATCGAAAAGCACGATCTCATGCTGCCAGGCCATGTAGTGGTGGCGATAGCGCCGCCCGAGCTCGGGATAACGTTCCACCGGAAGGTCGGGCACGGCATGGCGCAGCGCATCCATCAGCCCCAGCCCGATGACATAGGCCGCCTGCATGTCGTTGGGCACGGCCACGCCGATATCACGGCAAGCAGCCTGGATGCAGCGCACGATCAACCCGGTGCTGTCGAACAGCGTACCGTCCCAGTCGAAGACGATCAGGTCGAATTGGCGCGCGCGGTGCTCTGAGTTCATGAGTGCAAGTGTCGCGCAAGCCACATCAGCCGGCCGCATGTGAGACGCGCAGATGCTGCAACAGCGCCTCGCAGGCGCTGGGCAACCGCGCTTCGAGCTCGATGCGCTGGCCACTTTGAGGGTGCTCGAAGGCCAGGCGCCGCGCGTGCAGGAACATGCCGTCGAAATGATGGCCCGGCAGCGCCGCGCCGCGCGCCAGGGACTTGTTGAAATCGAAATCGCCGTATTTCTGATCACCGACGATGGGGTGGCCCTGGTGCGTCAGGTGCACGCGGATCTGGTGCGTGCGCCCGGTCTTGATGCTCACGTCCAGCAGCGTGAAGCCTTCGAAGACCTGCGCCACCCTGACCAGGGTGATCGAACGCTTGGCCTGCGCGTCGTCGTCCGAGCTGACGCGCACGCGACGCTCGCCATCGGCCTGGAGATACTTGTGCAGCGGCACATCGATGACCTTCAGCTTGTCTGGCCAGCGACCGCGCACCAGCGCCGAATAGGTCTTGCCGGTGTCGCGGGCGCGAAACTGGTCCTGCAACGCGGTCAGGGCGCTGCGCTTCTTGGCAAGCAGCAACACGCCGGAGGTTTCACGGTCGAGGCGGTGCACCAGTTCCAGGAACTTAGCCGTCGGCCGCGCGCGGCGCAGTTGTTCGATGACGCCGAAGCTGACGCCACTGCCGCCATGCACTGCCACGCCAGCCGGTTTGTCGATGGCGAGCAGCCAGTCGTCTTCGAAGAGCACCGGGAACTCGCGTGCCGGCGCGGCGGGCGCGGCTGTCCTCTCGGGCAGGCGCACCGGCGGCAGGCGGATGTCGTCACCGGCCTGCACGCGGGTGTCGGCGCCGGCCCGGCCCTTGTTGACGCGCACCTCGCCGGAGCGGATGACCCGATAGACGTGCGTCTTGGGCACACCCTTGAGCAGGCGCAGAAGGTAGTTGTCCAGCCGTTGCCCGGCAGATGACTCGTCGACATGCAGATGCTGCACCTGCGGTGCGGCGGCAGGCGTGATCGGCGTCACGCCCGGCCTCTTGACTGCAGCAGGCTTGGGCAGCGCAGCGAGCACGCCCGGACGGCCCTTGCCCCCTATAATGCGCCGGTCCACGATTGATGACCCAAGTGCTTGATTTGCCGGAGTTTAACCCGGGGCACTGCGAATTCGAGCGTGAGGCCGCAGGGTCTCGGTCGAGGCCCTGCGCAGTTGATGCAGTGCCATCTCGCCCCAGGTAGGCCGTGGTCCCCAAGTGACCCGGCGGCGCAAGGCGGTTGGCACAAGAGACACGCCAAAAAGAACCCAGCCTGGAAGGGCACCCGAAAATCTTCGGTGCAAGACGGTCTTCAATATCCGGCCTTGCACCCGCGTCCAGCGACGCAATCCACGCATGTCGTCCCCGTCACCCGATCCCATGTCCGACCGTTGCCTGCTGCGCCATGCCGCCGCCCAACCGGTCGCCTCATGGCCGCTGCGCACAATGCAGTGCCCCGGGCCGACGCCGCGCCGCGCGCGAGCACCTCGCTGACCACGCACGCGCCAACGCTGCACGCCTGACAGGCCGGTTGAGGCCTTCACCACGCAGTCCAGGGCGATTCGAGCCACGGGTTCCAGCCGCGTGTTTCCCCTGCATCGTTTTGCCGTGCGGCGCAAGCCGTGCGGCGTGATGACGCTGCGCCGCCGCATTGCAAACAAGCGATGGCGGTGCAAAAAGGAGACTGAATGAAACGCATGCTGATCAATGCCACGCAGCCGGAAGAGCGGCGCCTGGCCATCGTCGAAGGCCAGAAGCTGGTCGACTTCGAGAACGAGATCGAAGGCCGCGAACAGCGCAAGGGCAACATCTACAAGGCGGTGGTGACACGCGTCGAGCCTTCGTTGGAAGCCTGCTTCGTGGACTACGGCGAAGACCGCCACGGCTTCCTGCCCTTCAAGGAAATCTCGCGCAACTACTTCCGTGAAGGCACCGAGGTGCGCTCCGCGCGCATCCAGGACGCCATTCGCGACGGCGACTCGCTGCTCGTGCAGGTGGAAAAGGAAGAGCGCGGCAACAAGGGCGCGGCGTTGACGACCTTCGTCAGCCTGGCCGGGCGCTACCTGGTGCTGATGCCGAACAACCCGCGCGGTGGCGGCGTCAGCCGGCGCATCGAGGGCGAGGACCGCGAAGAGCTGAAGGAAAACCTCGACCAGCTCGACTACCCCAAGGGCATGAGCCTGATCGCGCGCACCGCCGGCATCGGCCGCACTGCGCCCGAGCTGCAGTGGGACCTGAACTACATGCTCAAGCTGTGGGACGCCATCGACGGCGCCTCCAAGGCCGGCAAGGGCGCGTTCCTGATCTACCAGGAAAGCTCGCTCGTCATCCGCGCGATCCGCGACTACTTCACCGCCGACATCGGCGAAATCCTGATCGACACCGACGACATCTACGATCAGGCGCAGCAGTTCATGAACCACGTGATGCCGGAATCGGCGTCGCGGGTCAAGCGCTACCGCGACGATGCGCCGCTGTTCAGCCGCTTCCAGATCGAACACCAGATCGAGACCGCGTTCACGCGCACGGTGAACCTGCCCTCGGGCGGCGCCATCGTCATCGACCACACCGAGGCGCTGGTGTCGGTGGACGTGAACTCGGCGCGCAGCACACGCGGCAGCGACATCGAGGAAACCGCCACGCGCACCAACCTGGAAGCCGCCGACGAGATCGCGCGCCAGATGCGGCTGCGCGACCTGGGCGGCTTGATCGTCGTCGACTTCATCGACATGGACGAATCGAAGAACCGGCGCGAGGTGGAAACCCGCCTGCGCGACGCGCTGCGCAGCGACCGCGCGCGCGTGCAGTTCAGCAGCATCAGCAAGTTCGGCCTGCTCGAGTTGAGCCGCCAGCGCCTGCGTCCGTCGCTCAGCGAGGGCAGCCACATCACCTGTCCGCGCTGCAACGGCACCGGCCACATCCGCGACACCGAAAGCAGCGCGCTGCAGATTCTGCGCATGGTGCAGGAAGAGGCGATGAAGGACAACACCGCCGCGGTGCATGTGCAGGTGCCGGTGGAAGTCACCAGCTTCCTGCTCAACGAGAAGCGCACCGAGATCACCAAGATCGAACTCAAGCAACGCGTGACCGTGCTGCTGGTGCCCAACAAGCACCTCGACACGCCGAACTACAAGCTCGAGCGGTTGCGCCAGGACGACCCGCGGCTGGAAGGCCTGCAGGCCAGCTACACCATGATCGAGGAGCCGGCCGACGAGGTGGGCATCACGCGCCGCGAGAAGTCGGCCAAGCCGAAGCAGGAACCGGTGATCAAGGGTGTATTGCCCGACCAGCCGGCGCCGCCGCCGCCCGCCGCGCCGGCACAGCTGCCGACGCCGGCACCCGTGGCCGCCGCGCCGCTGGAGCGCACACCGGTGAACCTGCCGGCAGCGTCACAGCCCGCCGGCAGTGGCTTCTTCGGCTGGGTGAAAAGTCTGTTTGGCGCCGGCCCGGCGGCGGCACCCGCACCTGTTTCAGCCACGCAGCCAACGCGTCCTGCGCTCGATGCGCCGGTTGACAAGCGCGAAGGCCGAGAGCCGCGTGCC
The DNA here is from genome assembly GCA_963743935.1 of uncultured beta proteobacterium. Taxonomy (GTDB): domain Bacteria; phylum Pseudomonadota; class Gammaproteobacteria; order Burkholderiales; family Burkholderiaceae_C; genus Rubrivivax. Next base: position 40,728 of record CAVURQ010000006.1, read on the forward strand.
GATGGTCGTCGCTCCGAGCGGGGTGAACGCGGCGAACGTGGCGCGCGCGGTGGCCGCAACGGCCGCCAGGGCGAAGGCCGTGGCGGTCGGGGGGAAGCCCGTCCCGAAAGTCCCGCCCGCGAGGGCCGAGGCGAGGGCCAGGGACGCGATGGCCGCGGCTCACGCGGCGGCCGCGATGCGAGCCGCAATGAGGTGACAGCAGAGGGCTCGGTCGAAAATCCGCTGAACCCAGCAGTGCAGGGCGAAGCGCCGGCACGCACGCCTCGTGGCGATCGTGGCGATCGTGGGGATCGCAGTGAGCGTGGTGAACGCGGCGAGCGCAATGATTCCCGCCGTGGCCAGCGCGGCGAACGCACCGAGCGTGACGTCGCGGCGCCTGAGGCGGCGGATGCCGGCGTGGTGCGCAACTTCAGCGACACCATTCCGTCCGAGGCCGCACCGGCCGACAGCGAACGTGAGGGACAGCGTCGCCGTCGCCGCGGCGGACGCGGTGGCCGTGACCGCGATGGCGCGCGGGCCGATGGCGCCTGTGCCTCAGGCGCAAGGCAATGCCGACGTCGACGCGGACTTGAACGACAACGCGCCTGGATTGTTGGCGGACCCGAGCCTGCCTGTCGGCGAAGACGTGGCCGCGCGTGCCGAGGGTGGCGCACAAGGCAATGATGAGCGTGAAGGGGGACGCCGCCGTGGGCGCGGGCGCGACCGCAACCGTCGTGAGTCGCGTGATGGCGAAGGCGCCGCGAATGACGCCGACGCGCAGGTGGCCATGCAAGGGCCGCAGGCTGAGCCGGCATTCGCATCCGCCGCAGTCGGACCCGCCCTGGAGGTCGCGGCCGACGTCGTGATGGAGCAGGCGACGCCTGCGCCAACATGGATCGAGCGCGAGCCGATCCATCAACCGCTCGCTGCGCCGCCATCGGTGCAAGCACCGGTCGAGCCGTTGGCGCGGCCTGCAGCCCTGCCTGCATCCTCACCGTCAGTGGCGCCGACGCCTGCCCAGTCGCACCCGCCTTTGGCCGCACAGGCACGCTTCGAGTTGCCGATCGACGATCTGCGCGCGCTGGCCCAAACCGCCGGGTTGGAGTGGGTGAATTCGGACGCCGAGCGCATCCTGGTCGTGCAGCAGGCCATGGCGAACGAGCCCAAGCCGGCGCACGTGCCACGTGTGCCGCGGCCACGCGTGATCATCGACGACGGCCCGCTGGTGCTGGTGGAAACACGCAAGGACCTGTCGCAAATGAAGCTGCCCTTCGAGCAGCAGCAACGGCCGCCTTCGGCCTGACGGGCATCGACCGGGCCTCAGGCCCGGTCGGGTGTGACGTCGCTGGTCAGCGGTGAGCGCTCAGGGCAGACGTTCCAGCGCGTGCTGGTACGCCGGCTGGTGCATCAGTTCGTCCCAGGTCAGCGGGGCGTGAAGCGGCAGCAGTGCCAGGCGGCGCTGTTCGCTGTCGGGATCCGGCTGCCAGTGGCCCGCGGCGGCCTGCTGCTGCAGCCCGGCCAGCAGTTCGTCGACGGCCTCGCCGCTGCCCAGGCTCTGATTGCAAAGCAGCACCAGGTCGCAGCCGGCATCGAGGGCCAGCGCGCCGGCCTCGGCATAGCTCAGTTGGCCGCCGTCCAAATGGCGCGCGCCTTCCATGCTCAGGTCGTCGCTGAAGATCGCGCCGTTGAAGCCGAGTTGCCCGCGCAGGATGTCCTTCAGCCAGCGTGGCGAGAAGCCGGCCGGGCGGTGGTCCACCTTCGGGTAGATCACGTGCGCCGGCATCACGCCGACCAGGCTGGTGCTCATGGCGGCGTAGGGCAGCGCGTCGTCGGCGAGGATGGCCTTCAGCGAACGCCGGTCCACCGGCACCGCCACATGGCTGTCGGCCTTGACGAAGCCGTGGCCAGGAAAATGCTTGCCGCAGTTGCCCATGCCTGCCAGCAACAGGCCGTGCATCAGGCTCTTGGCCAGCAAGGCCACCACCCGAGGGTCGCGGTGGAAGGCACGGTCGCCGATGACGCTGCTGGCGCCGAAGTCGAGATCCAGCACCGGCGTGAAGCTGAAGTCCACACCGCAGGCGCGCAGTTCGGCGGCAAGCACATAACCACAGGCGGTGGCGGCATCGGTGGCCGCGAGCGGGTCCTTCATCCACAGCTCGCCCAGGCTGCGCATGGGCGGCAGATGGGTGAATCCGTCACTGCGAAAACGCTGCACGCGCCCGCCTTCGTGGTCCACGCAGATCAGCAGGTCCGGCCGCTCGCGGCGGATGGCGGCCGTCAACTCGACGAGCTGGCGCCGATCGACCCAATGGCGCGCAAACAGAATCAGCCCACCGGTGAGCGGGTGCTTCAGGCGGCGCTTGTCCGCGGCGCTGAGCGTGGTGCCGGCGATGTCGAGCACGACCGGGGCATGGGACATCATGGCAGCGTCTCCTCGTTCACGCGCGGGCCGCCGTCGGCGGGCGGGGCTTGGGTTTCGACCAACACGAAGGCCACGGCGTAGTCACTCTCGTCACTCACGCTGACCTGCGCCGCCAGGCCACGCTGATCGAACCATTCGGCCAGCGCACCGTGCAGTCGGATGACCGGCTTGCCGCTGCCGGCGTTGAGTATTTCGCAGGCCCGCCAGGTCATCGGCGAACGCATGCCCAGACCAATCGCCTTGGAGAAGGCTTCCTTGGCCGAAAAGCGCGTGGCCAGGTAGCTCAGACCGCGCGCCGGCACGCGCTCGGCGCGGGCGCGGAACACCTGCAGTTCGTTCGCGCCCAGCACCTTCTGCGCAAAACGTTCGCCGCGGCGCGCCAGCGTGGCCTCGATGCGGCGAATGTCGATGATGTCGGTGCCGATGCCGAAGATCATGGCGCAACGCCATCGCCTGGATTGGCATCCCGCATGCGCAGCACGAATACAGCGCTGATAGGCACGCACCGTCTCGGCGATGCCCAGTTCCAGCGCGTCGCCGATCAGCGCATGGCCGATGGACACCTCGCGCACGCCCGGTACGGCGCGCAGGAAGTCGGCCAGGTTGAGCCGGTTCAGGTCGTGCCCGGCATTCACGCCCAGGCCCGCGGCCAGCGCAGCGCGCGCCGCTTGAGCGTACGCGGTCAACCGCTCGGCCTGCTGCGGCGTGCCGTGTGCACGCGCATAACTCTCGGTGTAGAGCTCGACGCGGTCGGCGCCGAGTTCGCGCGCCGGCGCCATGGCCTCGGGCAGCGGGTCCATGAACAGGCTCACGCGCACACCCAGCGACTTGAGCTCGGCGATGACCGGACGCAGCCGCGCGGCGTCGGCGCGCAGGTCCCAGCCATGGTCGGAGGTGGCCTGCTCGGCACTGTCGGGCACCAGCGTGCACTGCTGCGGGCGCAGCGCGCGCACCAGCGGCATCAGGTTGTGGAAGGGGTTGCCTTCGATATTGAACTCGGCCTGCGGCCAGCGCTGCAACAGCGCATGCAGATCGTGCACGTCCTGCGCGCGGATGTGGCGCTCGTCGGGGCGCGGATGCACGGTGATGCCGTCGGCCCCGGCCTGCAACACCAGCGTGGCGATGTGCAGAAGGTTGGGAATATCCACCGGGCGCGTGTTGCGCAGCAAGGCGACGCGGTTCACATTGACTGACAGCGCGGTGCCATCGTGTGCCGCGCGCTCGCGTCCGGCTTCGGGGGCGACAAGCGGGTTCATGGGCGGGTTGAGGGCAGGTCGAGGAGTTTGCGCATGTCGGTCATCACCTGCCGCGTGCGCAGCCCCGGTGAACCCAGATGATAGTGAAGCAGCGCGCGCAGGCTGCCGCGCAGTGCCGGCAATGCACCCATGCAGGCGGCGCGCAGCGCGTCGGCACTGCCGTGCTCCAGCGCGGCCTGCAACGCCACCAGCTGCTGGCCGGTGAATGAAGGGGCGTCGCCGCCGGCTCCGCCTGCATTGCTACCGGCACCGATTACGCCGGCTTCTGCGAGCAGCGTGTAGTGCACCTGGGCCTGCACCGGCTGCAGCGTCAGCGTCACACAGTTCAGCTCGGGCAATACGCCGATCTCGCGCAGCAGTCTCAACTCGAAGGCACGCAGCGCCACCTGCGCCGCCGCGTCGTCGGCCTGCGACAGCACAGGCAACACGTCGGCATAGGCGTCGAACAGGTCCGTGTGCGGATCCTGCCGCGCCAGCAGCCGCAGCAGCAACTCGTTCAGATAGAAGCCGGTGAACAACGCGCCGCCACCGGGCATCGGCGTGCCGCCGGCCCATTCGGCTGCGCGCAGCGTCTGCACCTCGGCAGCCTGGTCGTCGCTGGCACGGCCGAGGCTGACCTGCAGCCGCTGGAACGGCAGCAAGACCACGCGCAACTGCGAATAGGGGCGCTTGGCACCCTTGGCGGCCACGGCGATGCGGCCACGCTCGCGCGTGAACAGGTCCAGGATCAGGCTCGACTCGCTCCAGTCGTACTGGTGCAGCACATAAGCCTGCAAGGGCACGGACGCGCCGCGCCGGCCGACTACCACCGCGCGCCCGGCTTACCCGGCGAGTCCCGGCCCGCCGCCGCCTTCATTCGTAGCCGAAGCTGCGCAGGTGCGCTTCGTCGTCGGCCCAGCCCGAACGCACCTTGACCCACAACTCCAGGAACACCTTGGTGCCCAGAAGATGCTCGAGTTCCTGCCGCGCCTCGCTGCCGATGCGTTTGAGCCGTTCACCGCCTGCGCCCACGACCATGCCCTTGTGCGCATCGCGCTCGACGATGATGCTCGCGGCAATGCGACATAGTGGCCGCGTCCGGGTGCCCGGAGCTGCCGAGCCGCCCTTCGGGGATGCCGACTGCGAATCAGCAGCTTGGGCGCCTCCAGTGCCACCCTCTTCCTCGAACTTGTCGATGACAACGGTGGAACTGTAGGGCAGCTCGTCACCGGTCAGCCGAAACAGCTTTTCGCGGATGATCTCGCTGGCCAGGAAGCGGTCGCTGCGGTCGGTGAGTGCGTCTTCCTCATGCAACCAGGGCCCTTCGGGCAGGTGCGGCGCGAGGATCTCGAACAGGCGCTGCACGTCGGCATCCTTCTGTGCCGACATCGGCACGAACTCGGCAAAGGCGTGGCGCTCCTGCATGCTCTTCAGCCAGGGCAGCACCTCGTTGCGGCGCTTCAGCGCATCGAGCTTGTTGGCGATGAGCAGTGCCGGCTTGTCGGGCGGCAGCAGCGCCAGCACCTTGGCATCGTCCAGGCCGAAGCGCCCGGCCTCGACCACGAACAGCACCGCATCCACCTCGGAAAGCGAGGACAGCACGGTGCGGTTGAGCGTGCGGTGCAGCGCGGTGCCATGTTTCATCTGGAAGCCCGGCGTGTCCACGAACACGAACTGCGTGGAGCCCGAGCGTGCGAATGCCGGTGATGCGGTGGCGCGTGGTCTGTGCCTTGCGCGAGGTGATGCTGATCTTCTGCCCGACCAGTGCGTTCAGCAGCGTGGACTTGCCGACGTTGGGCCGCCCGACGATGGCCACCATGCCGCAGCGGGTGGGTGCACCCGTCGCCGCGGGCGTATTCATGCGACTACAGGCACGGTGCAGGGTCTCAGGAACGAAGCGGACTGCCAGGCCGATCGCTGGCCTTCAGCACTTCGAGCATGCGACGGGCCGCCTGTTGTTCGGCACTGCGCCGCGAACGGCCCTCGCCGCGCTCGGCCAGGCCCAGGGCGCTGACGACACATTCGAGCTCGAAGGTCTGTGCATGCGCCTGGCCGCGCGTCGAAGCAATGCGATAGGTTGGCACCGCCAGGCGCCGCGCCTGCAGCCACTCCTGCAGTTCGGTCTTGGCGTCCTTGCTCCAGTTGTCGATCTCGGTGCCATCGATGAGTTCGCCGAACAGGCGTCGCACCACGCGCTGCGCTGCGTCGAAGCCGCCATCGAGGAAAGCCGCACCGATCAGCGCCTCCAGCGCGTCGGCAAGGATGGACGCGCGCTGCGCACCGCCACCGCGACTTTCGCCGTCGGACAGGCGCAACACCTGCGGCAGCCCAAGGGTCAGCGCGGCACGGTGCAGGCTTTCCTCGCGCACCAGGTGGGCGCGCACGCGGGTCAGGTCGCCTTCATCGGAGCCGGAAAAGCGCTGGTACAGCAGCACCGACACGGCCATGTTCAGGACCGAGTCGCCGAGGAACTCGAGTCGCTCGTTGTGCTCGACGCTGAAGCTGCGGTGCGTCAGCGCGCGCGCCAGCAGCGCCGGCTGTGCAAAGCTGTGACCCAGCCGGTTCTGCAGGGATTCAAGGGCGGTGTCGCCAATCGTCATGGACGAGAGCTTACTTCGATCTGCCTTGGTACTTCATCAAAAGGAATACCGGCTCGACGATCGGGATTTCCTTGTTGTAGGCGAAGCGGATGACAAGGCGATCGTTCTCCTTGGTGATCTCGAGGTCCTTGCCGGAGATGCTGGTGATGGAGTACTCGATGTCCTTTTGCCGGTCGAATGCCCGGCGCACCTCAGCCACCGTAGCAGGCGCCTCGGCAGCCACGCGATCGACAGCGCGCTGAACCGTCAGGTATTCGTTCACCGTGGGCAGCACACGCACCGCCAAGTAGCCGATGAAGCCGATGACGATGGCCCACATCATCAGGCCGAACAGGCTTACGCCACGCTGCGGGCGGGCCGTGGCCCGTGCTCTGGAAGAGATCTGTCTGAGGATCATCTGCACCTTTCGTCGCACCACTGCCGGTGCGCGTCAGTTGAAGGCCCCGATGCGGCCCAGGTTGCCGAAGTTCATCCACACAAAGAACGCCCTGCCGACGATGTTCGCGTCGGGCACAAAACCCCAGAAACGCGAATCCTGCGAGTTGTCCCGGTTGTCACCCATCGTGAAGTAGTGGCCCGGTGGCACCTTGCAGACCACGCCCTCCGGCTGGTAGCGGCAGTTCTCATGCATTGGAAAACGCTTCTCGTCGCCGCCATAGAAGGCCGGTCGGCGAGGATCGACCAGGATTTTGTGCTCGACCGAACCAAGCAACTCGCTGAACATCGGCATATAACGCAGGCTGTCTTCGTCATAGAACTCACCCAGCGCCTTGGTCGGCACCGGCTGGCCGTTGATGATGAGGCGCTGGTTCAGGTAGGCGACCTCGTCGCCGGGCACGCCGACGACACGCTTGATGTAGTCCACACGCGGGTCCACCGGGTAGCGAAAGACCATCACGTCGCCGCGTTTGGGGTCGTGGTTGGCGACGATCTTCTTGTTCAGCACCGGCAGGCGCACGCCATAGTGAAACTTGTTCACCAGGATCAGGTCTCCGACCAGCAGCGTGGGAATCATCGATCCCGATGGGATCTTGAAGGGTTCGAACAGGAACGAGCGCAGCAGGAAGACGATCAGGATCACCGGGAACAACCCGGCCGTCCAGTCCAGCCACCAGGGTTGCGCCAGCAGCTTGTGCTTGGCTTCGGCCACATTGCCGTCGACCTTGTCGATGCCCATCTTGGCCAGGCCGGCGCGGCGCACGCTGTCCTGGCTTTCCAGTGCGGCGGCGGCGGCTTCGCGCGCCGGCTTGAAGCGAAAGCGCTCGGCCAGCCAGTAGGCGAAGGTGAATAGGGTGAGCGTGAACAGCAGCAACGCGAAGTTGCCGGTCCAGTAACCCAGAAACCAGCCGCCCAGGTACACCACCAGGGCGCCGTACAGCACAGCGGTCAGGGAACTCATCAATCGTCCACGCGGAGAATGGCCAGAAAGGCTTCTTGCGGCACTTCGACCGTGCCGATCTGTTTCATGCGCTTCTTGCCGGCCTTCTGCTTCTCGAGCAGCTTGCGTTTGCGCGACACATCGCCTCCGTAACATTTTGCCAGCACGTTCTTGCGCAGTGCCTTGATGTTCTCGCGCGCAATGATGTTGGCACCGATCGCCGCCTGGATGGCCACGTCGTACATCTGGCGCGGAATAATTTCACGCATCTTCGCCACCACCGCGCGGCCACGAAACTGGCTCTGCGCACGGTGCACGATGATCGACAGCGCATCGACCTTGTCGGCGTTGATGAGGATGTCGACCTTGACGACATCGGCGGCGCGGTATTCCTTGAAGTCGTAGTCCATGCTGGCGTAGCCGCGCGACACGCTCTTCAGCTTGTCGAAGAAGTCGAGCACGATCTCGGCCAGCGGCATCTCGTAGGTCAGCAGCACCTGCCGGCCGTGATAGGCCATGTTCAACTGCACGCCGCGCTTCAGGTTGGCCAGCGTCATCACCGGGCCGACGTAGTCCTGCGGCATGTACAGGTGCACGGTGACGATGGGCTCGCGGATTTCCTTGACGCGGCCCTGGTCCGGCATCTTCGACGGGTTCTCGATCTCGATGACCGTGCCGTCGTTCAGCTCGACCTCGTAGATGACGCTCGGCGCGGTGGTGATCAGGTCCTGGTCGAACTCGCGTTCCAGCCGCTCCTGCACGATCTCCATGTGCAGCAGGCCGAGGAAGCCGCAGCGAAAGCCGAAGCCCAGCGCCTGGCTGACCTCGGGCTCGTAGTGCAGCGACGAATCGTTCAGCTTGAGCTTTTCCAGCGCGTCGCGCAGTTGTTCGTACTCGCTGGCTTCGGTCGGGTACAGGCCGGCAAAGACCTGCGGCTTGATTTCCTTGAAGCCGGGCAGCGGTTCGCTGGCCGGGCCGGCGTTGTTGGGCAGCTTCTTTTCCAGCGTGATGGTGTCGCCGACCTTCGCCGCCTGCAGCTCGCGGATGCCGGCGATGATGAAACCGACCTCGCCGGCCTTGAGCTGGTCGCGCGGCACCGACTTGGGCGTGAACACACCCAGCTGCTCGATGCCGTAGACCGCGTTGGTGGCCATCAGGCGGAAACGCTCGCCCTTGCTCAACGAGCCGTCGACCACGCGCACCAGCATGACGACGCCGACGTAGTTGTCGAACCAGCTGTCGATGATCATCGCGCGCGGCGGCCCGTCGGGTTTGCCGCGCGGCGCCGGCATGCGCGCAATCACCGCTTCCAGAATGTCGTCCAGACCCATGCCGGTCTTGGCCGAACAGGGGATGGCGTCGGTGGCATCGATGCCGATGACGTCCTCGATCTCTTCTTTCGCGCGTTCAGGGTCGGACTGCGGCAAGTCCATCTTGTTCAGCACCGGCACCACTTCGACGCCGAGTTCGAGCGCGGTGTAGCAGTTGGCCACCGTCTGCGCCTCTACGCCCTGGCTGGCATCGACCACCAGCAGCGCACCTTCGCAGGCCGACAGCGAGCGGCTGACTTCGTAGCTGAAGTCGACGTGGCCGGGCGTGTCGATCAGGTTGAGGTTGTAGACCTGCCCGTCGCGCGCGGTGTATTCGCAGCGCGGCGGTCTGCGCCTTGATGGTGATGCCGCGCTCGCGCTCGATGTCCATCGAGTCGAGCACCTGCGCTTCCATCTCGCGATCACTCAAGCCGCCGCAGCGCTGGATGATGCGATCGGCCAGCGTGCTCTTGCCATGATCGATGTGGGCAATGATCGAGAAATTGCGAATGTGATCCATGAAGGCGGATGCAGATGCTTGTACCGTAGTCAAAACGGCGAAGCCGTTTCAGCGCAAGCTCATATCGCGTAGCGATGTGAAGGCGCGAAGCGCCGTGCTGAAGCTAAAAAAAAGGCACGTCGAATGCTTGACGCGCCTTCCAACAGAACGTTTGGCAACTGCTTGTTGGGCTTTCATTGTAGTCAAAACGATCGGCCTGAAAGCCGCGCCAGTGCTTGTTTTTGGGCCGTTGCGGTGCGCCAACATGGAATCTTGTCAACAAGATATCCACAGGTCTGTTCGCCTACTCGAGGGTTCAGGAAAAGGCCATCGAGTCTTGCCGATACCGCCGGTAAAGAACGATGCAAAGGCGCTGATTCTAGCCGCCGTGCGGTGCAATCTCGATCAAACCAGAATTGAAGTGAAAGGTCACTAACCAAGCCGCTCGGAACCTGCTCCATGAACGCACTGGCATGGAAATTGACACTACCGCATTGTGGAAACACCCCAGTGCGATCCAGGCCAATCGTCGCTAACGGCTCATCGCGAGGGCTTGATCACCAGGTAGTTGACGGCTTCGCCGCGCCGCACGAGTACGCTAACGGCCTTGGCCTTCTCGGCCTTCTGCGCCAATGGCACGAACTGCTTCACGTCAGTGATCTCGACGTTGTCCATCGAAAGAATGACGTCGCCTTCGCGCAGCCCAGCTCGGGCTGCAACGCCGTCGACCGCCTCCACGCGCACGCCGCCGCGCAGGCGCAACTCCTTCTTCTGCGCATCGCTGAGGTCTGCGACCGACAGGCCGAGTGCGCCTTTGGCCACCGGCGGCGCAGACTCATCGCTGGCGCGGCGCGCCGGACGGTCGGCCTCGAACTCGGCCACGGTGACGCTGAGGTCCTTGGTGACGCCGCGCCTGAACACCTGCAGCGTGGTCTTGGTGCCAGGCTTGGTGTTGCCGATCAGGCGCGGCAGGTCACCTGACTTCTCGACCACCTTGCCATCGACCTTGGTGATGATGTCGCCCGCCTCGACACCGGCCTTGTCGGCCGGCCCACCCGCCTCGGCGTTCTGCACCAACGCACCGGCCGGCTTGCCCAGGCCGATGGACTCGGCCACCTCCTTGGTCACCGGTGCAATCTGCACGCCGATGCGTCCTCGGACCACGCGCCCATTGGTGCGCAACTGCTCGGACACGCGCATCGCATCGGCGATGGGGATGGCGAAGGCGATGCCCATGTAGCCGCCCGAGCGGCTGAAGATCTGCGAGTTGATACCCACCACCTCGCCCTTCAGGTTGAGCAGCGGGCCGCCGGAGTTGCCCGGGTTGATGGCCACGTCGGTCTGGATGAAGGGCAGGTAGTCGCCCGTGTCGCGCTGCTTGGCGCTGACGATGCCGGCAGTGACCGTGTTTTCCAGGCCGAAGGGCGAGCCGATGGCCACCACCCATTCGCCGACCTTGAGTCGGTCGCTGTCGCCAATCTTCACGAAAGGCAAGCCCGCCGCCTCGAGCTTGACCACGGCCACGTCGGTGCGCCGATCGGTGCCGACGATGCGCGCCTTGAACTCGCGTTTGTCGGTCAGCGTGACCAGCACCTCGTCCGCACCTTCCACGACATGCGCGTTGGTCATGACAAAACCGTCGGCGACTGAGGATGAAGCCCGAGCCCAGACCGCGCTGCTGCGGCTCCTCGTCGCCACCGCGCGGCCCGCGGCGCGGATCGGGCCGCCCGGGCATCGGGATGCCGAAGCGGCGCAGGAACTCCTCGACGTTGGGGTCGACTTCAGCGCCGCCACTCCCACCGGGTCCCGACGCCATGCGGCCGCGCTCCAGGGTGCGGATGTTCACCACCGCCGGCCCGACGCGCTCGACCAGTTCGGTGAAATCGGGCAAGGCCTGTGCGCGCAGCAGGTTGGGCCAGGCGGCCAGCGCCACCATCAGCGCCACGCCGATCATCAGCAGGCGCGCCTGCGCGGCAGTGTGGAAGGACTGTACTTTCGAACGCATGCAAACTCCTGGGAGAAACCTGACGCCACACGCCGGTCCGTGTGCAACGCATATGGGGGTCAGCGCCGCCGTTCAAGCGCCTGATAGAACTGCTTCAGCGTGGCCGCGGGCGCGTCGCCCATGACAGTCACCCACCAGTCGCTGCCGTGCGGCTGCATCAGCGTGTGCGTTGCACCCCACTGGGTGAGCAAAGGCTGTTTGTGGCGCTCGGGATTGAAAGGCTCGACGAACAACGAGATATTCGTCAGTCCGTCGGAGTACACCGCCTGCAACACTGGCGGGGGGGCCGCCGCCCCTTCCACAGGGTCGAGCATGCGGCGCGTGCTGCTGATCAGCTGAAATCCCGGCACCAGCGACTTCATTGTCCAGCCCTCGCTTTCGAGTTGCGTGGGCACGTGCTCGGGCCGCACCTTGCGGTAGCCCTCCAGGTGCTTCATCGGATACAGCACGCTATGCGGCTTGGCCTTGACACCGATCTCCACCTGCGAGAACGCGCTGGATTCCAGCACCTGATGCCGCGGCCCCAGCACATCGGCGCGCAACATCAGGCCGGTGCGGCTGTCGATCCACAGGCGCTGCGCGAAGCGCAACTCGTCGCGCGGGCTCAGCAGCAGCACCTGCGCCTCACGGCCGGCGACATGGTCGTTGCCTTGTTCGCGCATTTCGTACAGGGCTTCAGCCCGCGGCTCGATCACCTGCCGAAGCGAAGACTGCTTCGGATCGCGCTCTTCCATGACCGCCACACGGCTTTGCGGCCACAGCGTGTAGACCCGGTCGTTGTGGCGGAAGGTCTGTTGGCGGCGCCCGTCGAGCACTTCGACGCGCTCGAAGGACTGTGCACCATCGAAGAAGTGGGCCACGCGCGCGCTGGACAGTGCCCCATCGGCACTGAAGACCAGCGTGCCCTGATAGTTGATCTCCTGCGCCGCGGTGTGAATGCGCTGCAGCCATTTGCGCGCCTCGGCGGACAGCAACGGCTTGGGCGTCAAGTCCGCCGCGCCAGCGCGCGCACCGGGCGCCGCCAGCAACGCGGCGCATAGCGTGAACAGCGGCAGCCAAGCCGTAGTGAGGGCGATTGAGCGCACCGCCGACTCAGCGATCGAGCGACACAGTGGAAATGCTGCGCCCCGGCCCACCTGGCAAGGACCCCGGCAACGCCGTGCCGTAGTCGCGGTGGGCACGCAGGTAGCGGTCTAGCTGCGCATCGCGCACCACCCGGCTGCCCAGGCCAGACGCCTGCAGCACCGGGGGCTGCGCCTCGGCGCGGGTCGCCACCACGGTCGCCGGGGCTGCCGCCAGTGGTACCGACGAGTCCGCACCGCCGATCGGCCCGAGCGTGGATACCAATACCGTCGCCAAGGCCATGACGCTGGCCGCGAGCGCTGCCGGCCAGAGCCAACGTGCCTTGCGCTTGGCGCGCTCGACCCCGATATCGACGGGTGGCGTCAGGGCTCGCGGAACCGTCACGACCGGCTCGTCGGCCAGACGCAGGCGCAGCCGCTCAAGGAACACCTGGTCGCGCGCAGGGGCGCTGGCCAGGTCTTCGCTGCGCAGCACGTCGCCGATCAGGTGGTAGACGTGCCAGCTGCGCCGCGCCTCGGACGAGCCATCCGCCCAGGCGGAAATGCCACGGGCAGACTCGCCCGGGTCGGCCTCGCCATCGGCCAGCGCCGAGATCAGCCGGCGCGCATCGTCGGCATCTGCAGGGGATTGCGGATTCATCTTCGCTCCTTGGTCTGGCTACCAGCGTTTCCCGTCCTTGGCCTCGATATGCGGCCGCAACCTTTCGGCAATGGCCTCGCGCGCACGGAAGATGCGCGAGCGTACGGTTCCGATCGGGCAGTTCATGGCGTCGGCGATCTCTTCATAGCTCAACCCTTCGATCTCGCGCAAGGTTATGGCCTGGCGCAGGTCGTCGGACAGGGCTTCGATGGCAGCATTCACGGCGGCCGCAATTTCCTTGCTGGCCAGCAACGATTCGGGTGTTTCGCCGTCGGTTAGTTCAATCGCGGCGCGGGAATTTTCGTCATCCTCGTCGCGCAGCGCAAAGGCCGCCTCGGTGATGACCGGGTCGCGCTTCATGTCGCTGAGCGCTTTCTTGGCCGAATTCACTGCAATGCGGTACAGCCAGGTGTAGAAGGCGCTCTCGCCGCGAAACTGCGGCAGGGCACGGTAGGCGCGGATGAAAGTCTCCTGCGCGATGTCGGGCACCAGATCGGCGTCGCGCACCATGCGGGAGATCAGTCTCTCGATGCGCCGCTGGTACTTGACGACCAGCATCTCGAACGCCCGGACATCGCCGCCCTTGAAACGCTCGACGAGTACGGCATCGGAGTCGGCTGCGTTCATGCGCCGGGCATCGAACTGCTTGCCACGTCCGGGCTGCCCTGCACCGGACGCCAGGAATGCAAGGCCACGCGCAGAGCTGCCCAGACGGCTGCGTTGTCACACTGCGACAGTGCCAGCCATTGCGACGGCCCGAGCAAGCGCCAACTGGACGCGGCGGACGGCTCGGCGGGCGCGAACTTGACCAGCATCCAGCCGCCCAGGTCGAGCATGAGCATCACCGCCCCAGCCTGCCGATGCTCCGGCGTCAGGAGCACTGCCCATTGGGCACCGTCCCAGACGAGTTGCCGCGCCGGCTGGCGCAACACACGCCCGGCCAGAATGGCGGCCGCGATGGCCAATCCCAGGCTGGCCAGCAGCGATCCCCAGGGACCAGCGCCAATGTGGCGGCCGGCCCAGTAGACCAGGACGAACGCGCTGAGCGCGTACAGCCCTTGCTGAACCGACAGCCATGTCCCGGCGCCGCAGGACAGGGCCTGCACTGAAGGGGCAACGCGCATGCGCGGTGGCAGCGTCTTCGGCCGCTTCAGGCCCGGCGGAAAACCAGCGTGCCGTTGGTTCCGCCGAAGCCGAAGTTGTTCTTCACCGCCCAGTCGATCTTCATGTCACGCGCCGTGTTGGCACAGTAGTCCAGGTCGCACTGCGGATCCTGGTGGAAGATGTTGGTCGTCGGCGGCGACACCTGGTGGTGCAAGGCGAGCACCGTGAACAGCGACTCGATGCCACCAGCCCCGCCCAGCAGGTGCCCGGTCATCGATTTTGTGGAGTTCACGACCAGCCGCTTGGCATGGTCGCCGAAGGCCAGCTTGATGGCATTGGTTTCGTTCAGGTCGCCCAGTGGCGTGGACGTGCCGTGGGCGTTGAGGTACTGCACTTCGTCGGCGTTCACGCCCGCGTTGCGCAGAGCGGCGCGCATGGCGCGCTTCGGGCCGTCGACACTCGGCGCGGTCATGTGGAAGGCGTCCGCGCCCATGCCGTAGCCAGCCAGTTCCGCATAGATCCTGGCGCCGCGCTTCCTGGCGTGCTCGTACTCCTCGAGCACCAGCACACCGGCGCCTTCACCGAGCACAAAACCGTCGCGGTCCGTGTCCCAGGGGCGCGAGGCGGTCTTCGGATCGTCATTGCGCGTGGAAAGCGCACGCGCTGCCGCAAATCCGCCGATGCCCAACGGCGAGACGGTCGATTCGGCTCCGCCCGCCACCATCACATCGGCGTCCCCGTATTCGATCAAACGCCCGGCCTCGCCGATGCAATGCAAGCCGGTGGTGCAGGCGGTGACGATGGCCAGGTTCGGGCCGGTGAAGCCGTACTTGATCGACAGGTGGCCGGAGATCATGTTGATGATCGATGCCGGCACGAAGAAGGGCGAGATGCGACGCGGGCCGCGCTCCATGTACTCCGCCTTGGTGTTCTCGATCATCGGCAAGCCGCCGATGCCCGACCCGACCAGACAGCCGATGCGTTCGGCGGCTTCCTCGCTCAAGGCCTCGCGAACCGGCAGGCCCGCATCCTGGACCGCCTGCATCGCCGCGGCCAGGCCGAAGTGGATGAAGGTGTCCATGTGACGCGCTTCCTTGCCGGGGATGTAGTCCTCGACATTGAAGCCCTTGACCTCACCGGCAAAGCGGCAGGAGAAGGCCGACGCGTCGAAGCGGGTGATCGTGTCGATGCCGCTCTGCCCGGCCACCAGATTGGCCCAGCCTTCAGCCACGCTGTTGCCCACGGGGCTGATCAGCCCCAGGCCGGTGACCACGACCCGCCGGCGTGTCATGTGGATTGCACAGGCGTCAAACCACCGCGCCCTCAGGCCTTCTGATGGCTGGAGGCGTAGTCGATCGCCAGTTGCACGGTGGTGATCTTCTCCGCCTCTTCGTCGGGAATCTCGATACCGAACTCGTCCTCCAGCGCCATCACCAGTTCGACCGTGTCGAGAGAGTCGGCCCCCAGGTCGGCCACGAAGGCCTTGGCGTTGGTGACGTCGGACTCGGGCACGCCGAGTTGTTCGGCGATGATTTTCTTGACACGTGCTTCGATATCGCTCATGACTCCTCCAGGAGTGGATTCAGATAAACCGCGCGATTCTACCGGTGCGCCCGCCCGGCTCCGCGGGGCCTTCACTGGTCACTTCGACGACGCCAAGCACGCCGGCGTAGCGCCCCCACGGGGAACAAACGCTTCGGAACGGCCCTGTGACGGTTCAGTTCATGAACATGCCGCCGTTGACATGCAGTTCGGCACCAGTGATGTAGCCGGCCAGCGGGCTGGCGAGAAAGGCCACCGTGTGCGCAACTTCTTCGGGCGTGCCCAGCCGACCGAGCGGAATCTGCTGCAGCAACGCGCTCTTCTGGGCTTCGGGCAGGCCGTCGGTCATGTCCGTGGCAATGAAGCCGGGCGCGATGCAGTTGACGGTGATGTTGCGGCTGCCCAGTTCCCGCGCCAGGGCGCGTGTCATGCCGGCCACGCCGGCCTTGGCCGCGGCATAGTTGGCCTGGCCAGGGTTGCCGCTCGCGCCGACCACCGAGGTGATGTTGACGATGCGACCGTAACGCTGCTTCATCATGCCGCGCATCGCAGCGCGGCACAGGCGGAAGACCGAACCGAGGTTGGTGTCCAGCACCGCATCCCAGTCTTCGTCCTTCATGCGCATGGCCAGCTGGTCGCGCGTGATGCCGGCGTTGTTGACCAGCACGTGCAGGGCGCCGTGTTCGGTCTGGATGGCGTCCACCAAGGCCGCAGATGCAGGCCTGTCGTTGACATCCAGGCACGCGCCGCGGCAACCCGGAAAGGACGTCAATGCCACCGAGATGGCTTGCGCGCCGGCCTCGGTGGTGGCCGTGCCGATGACCTTGAAGCCCTGCGTGGAAAGCGTCAGCGCGATCGCCCGGCCGATGCCTCTCGAGGCGCCAGTGACCAGCGCGACCTGCGCTTGCGCGACCACCGGCTTGTCCGTTTCGCTCATGCCACCAGTTCCATGCACTCGGCCAGCGAAGCCGGGCTGAACAATGCCCCGACCTGCAGGTCGGCGTCGATGCGCTTGACCATGCCGGCCAGCACCTTGCCCGGGCCGCATTCGATTACGTGCGTCAGCCCGCGCGCGCGCAGCGCCTGCACCACCTCGACCCAGCGCACGGGACCGAAAGCCTGGCGATAGAGCGCATCGCGGATGGCCTGCGAATCGCTTTGCACCGCGACATCGACGTTGTTGACCAGCGCAATCTGCGGCGCGGCAAACGCCACCTCGGCCAGGCGCTGACGCAGCGCCTCGGCGGCCGGGCGCATCAGTTCGCAATGGAAAGGTGCCGACACCGGCAGCGCGACGACGCGCTTCGCGCCCATTGCCTTGAGCACCTCTCGTCCCTTCTCGACGCCGGCACTGGAGCCGGATATCACCGTCTGGCGGGGGTCGTTGAAGTTGGCGGCGGCGACGACCTCGCCGCTTTCCGCGGCCGCGCGGGCGCAGCCCTCCTCCACGCTGGCGGCATCCAGGCCCAGCACCGCAGCCATCGCGCCGCTGCCCACGGGCACGGCCTGCTGCATGGATTGCGCGCGAAAGCGCACCAGCCGCAGAGCGTCGGCCAGGCTCAGCACGCCGGCCGCCACCAGCGCGGAGTATTCCCCCAGCGAGTGCCCGGCCACCACGGCAGGCTGCGCACCGCCCTCGGCCAGCCAGGCGCGCCAACAGGCGATGCCAGCACACAACATGACAGGCTGGGTGTTCGTGGTCAGGTCGAGCTGGTCCTGCGGCCCGGCATGGATCAACTGCCGCAAATCCTGATCCAGGGCGGCAGAGGCTTCGTCCAGCGTGTCGCGCACCGCCGGGTGCTCACCCCAGGCATCGAGCATGCCCACGGCTTGCGAGCCTTGACCGGGAAAGACGAATGCAAACGAAACCATGGCGAAATCGGGTCCAGGAGGTTCAGGAACGGGTTCAGAAATCGAGCAACACCGCGCCCCAGGTGAAGCCGCCGCCGACGCCTTCGAGCATGACCGTGTCGCCGGTCTTGATGCGGCCATCGCGCACGGCCACGTCCAGCGCCAGCGGGATCGACGCGGCCGAGGTGTTGCCATGCGCATCGACCGTGACGATGACCTTGTCCATCGGCAGCTTGAGCTTGCGCGCGGTGGCCTGCATGATGCGGATGTTGGCCTGGTGCGGAATCAGCCAGTCGAGTTGTTCGATGCTGCGGCCGCATTTCTCGAGCACGGCCCGGGCCGCGCTGTCGAGCACGCCCACCGCCAGCTTGAATACCGCCTGGCCGTCCATCTTGAGCAGCGGATCGCCGAGCACCTTGCCGCCCGAGACCGTGCCCGGTACGCACAGGATGTCGACATGGCGGCCGTCGGCGTGGAGCTCGCTGGCCAGGATGCCGGGCGCGTCGCTGGCCTTGAGCACCACCGCGCCAGCACCGTCGCCGAAGAGCACGCAGGTGCCGCGATCGTTGAAATCGAGAATGCGCGAGAACACCTCCGCGCCGATGACCAGCGCCTGGCTGGCCGCACCGGTGCGAATCATCGAATCAGCCACCGTCAGCGCGTAGACGAAACCCGAACACACCGCCTGCACGTCAAAGGCCGGGCAACCGTGCACGCCCAGTTCGCGCTGCACGATGCAGGCGGTGGAGGGGAACACCATGTCGGGTGTGGACGTGGCCACGATGATCAGGTCGATGTCCTCGGCGCGGCAGGACGCCGCCTCCAGCGCATGCCGCGCCGCGTGCAGCGCAAGGTGGCTGGCGTTGACGCCGTCGTCGACAAAATGGCGCGCGCGGATGCCGGTGCGCTCGACGATCCACTCGTCGCTGGTTTCGATGCCCTTTGCGCCGAGTTGGCGCACGAGATCGGCGTTGCTCAGCCGGCGCGGCGGCAGATAACTACCGGTGCCGGCGATACGGGTGTAGCGGGGAGTGGCTCGGTTCATGCAGCGTGAATGGTGCCAGAGGCTTCGACCGGCTGCGCGCCTGCCGTCACGAACGTGGCGCCGCTGAGCGCAATGCGGTCGCGCACACGGTCTGTCAAGCGATTTCGCGCCGCATCATAAGCCCGCTTCAGCGCCTGCTCGAAGGCGAAGGCGTCGGCCGATCCGTGGCTCTTGAAGACCAGCCCACGCAGCCCGAGCAGCGCCGCGCCGTTGTAGCGGCGCGGATCGACGCGGTGCTTGAAGCGGTTCAGCACCGGCAGCGCCACCAGCGCGGCCAGCTTGCTGAAGAATCCGCGAGTGAACTCCTGGCGGATGAAGTCGCTGAGCATCGTCGCCAGGCCTTCGGCCGACTTCAACAGCACATTGCCGACGAAGCCGTCGCAGACCACGATATCGGTCGTGCCTTTGAAGATGTCGTTGCCCTCGACATTGCCGTAGAAATTGAGCTGGCCGTCGGCGGCGGCGGCGCGCAGCAGTTCGGCTGCGCGCTTGATGGTGTCACTGCCCTTGATGGCTTCTTCGCCGATGTTGAGCAGGCCCACGCTGGGCTCCTCCTTGCCATCCACCGCCGCCACGAGCGCGCTGCCCAGCACCGCAAACTGCAGCAGGTGCTCGGCCGTGCAGTCCACGTTCGCGCCCAGGTCGAGCACGGTGGTGTAGCCATCGGCGCGGTTCGGCATGACGGTCGCGATGGCCGGGCGGTCGATGCCGTCCAGTGTTTTCAACAGGTAGCGCGCCAAGGCCATCAGCGCGCCGGTGTTTCCGGCCGAGACGCAGGCTTGCGCAGGGGCGGCAGCGCCCTCGGTGCCGAGAAGCTGGCTCAGCGCCACGCGCATCGACGAATCCTTCTTGCGCCGAAGGGCCACTTCGATCGGATCGTCCATGGTCACCACCTCGCTGGCTTCGACGCAGCGGCAGCGGGGCCAGTCGCGCGCCGGCACCAGGGCAGCGGCGCTGCCGACCAGCAGCAACTGGGCCTGCGGATGACTTTGAAGGAAGGCGCGACAAGCCGGCAGCGTGATCGACGGCCCATGGTCCCCGCCCATGCAGTCCACGGCAATGCAGACCGCGCCTAAGGGTTCGGGTGCGATGGGGTGGGTCACGGGGAGGCCGGCAATGCGGCGCAGGTCAGGCGCTCAGGCGCCGAAGTCCCCACCCATGCCGAGCAATCCCACACCCATGCATGGCGTATTGCGAACCGAACTCAGGCGTCGGCCTTGGACTTCAACACCTTGCGGCCACGATAAAAGCCGGTGGGGCTGATGTGGTGGCGACGATGAACTTCACCCGTGGTCGGCTCGATGGCCGTGCCGGGCTGGGTCAACGCGTTGTGTGAGCGATGCATGCCGCGCTTGGAAGGCGACTTCTTGTTCTGCTGGACTGCCATGTGTGGACTCCTGCGGGCGCGGCCCGCTTATGGCACGAAGAAACCGTGCCCGAAAAGCCCGCGAGTATATCAGTGCGAAGTATTGTCACTGTCTCGGCCACCACCAAGTCGACGCAAATGATTGCCAAAAGCAAGCATCCACTTGACACCGCAGCAAACTAGAATCTCGACGCCATGTCCACCCCCGCCGAACGCAACGCTTCGCTGCGCCAGTTCAACCGCTTCTACACACGCCGCATCGGCGTGCTGCACGAAGGCCTGCTGGACACGAAGTTCTCGCTCGCCGAATCGCGCCTGCTGTGGGAACTGGCGCACACGCCGGACACCACCGCCACCGAGCTGGCGCGCACGCTCGATCTCGACATGGGCTACCTGAGCCGCCTGCTGCGCGGCTTCAAGGAACGCAGGTTGATCAAGGCCAGCCGCTCGAAGACCGACGCGCGCCAGATGCGGCTGTCGATCAGCGCGACCGGCCGGCGCGCCTTCGCGCCGCTGGACCGCCGCTCGCAGGACGCGGCGTCCGCCCTGCTCGCCCCGTTGAGCGACACACAGCAGCAGGAACTGCTGGCGGCGCTGGCGCGCATCGAAACGCTGCTCGGTGCACGCGCCAGGACACAAGCCTTCATGTTGCGCGCGCACCGGCCGGGCGACATCGGCTGGGTGGTGTCGCGCCACGGTGCGATGTATGCGCAGGAGTACGGCTGGGACATGCGCTTCGAGGCGATGGTGGCGCAGATCGCAGCGCGCTTCGTCGAACAGTTCGACGCGCGGCGCGAGGCCTGCTGGATCGCCGAACGCGACGGCCAGAACATCGGCTGCGTCTTCCTGGTGCAGGCGCGCGACGACAGCACCCAGGCCATCGAGCCGGGCACGGCGCAGTTGCGCATGCTGTTGGTGGAACCGTCGGCACGGGGACTCGGCCTCGGCCTGGCGCTGGTGAACGAATGCGAACGTTTTGCGCGCCAGGCCGGCTACAAGCGCATTCGCCTGTGGACCAACAGCCTGCTGCTGGCCGCGCGCGGCATCTACAGGAAGTGCGGCTACCGCTTGCTGGCCAGCGAGGCGCACCACAGCTTCGGCCACGACCTGGTGGGTGAGATCTGGGAGCTTGAGCTCGATTGATCCACCGCCGTGACCGGGCGCGCGCGTGTCAGCTCGCGAGATCGGGGTACAGGCGCAGCGCGCGGCGCAGGAACGGAATCCAGAAGTCCTGCTTCTGTCGCGGCCGGCTGTCGAAGAGCGCGGCCACTTCCTCGCACACCGCCGGCGCGGGCTGCAGGTGCGGCCCGGGCGTGGCCAGCACCTGCATCTGCAGCCGGCAGGCCCGCTCCAGGTAGAACATCAGGTAGAAGGCCTCGGCGACGGTCTCGCCGCAGGTGAGCAGGCCGTGGTTCTCCATGATCAGCGCCTTGTGCGGCCCCAGCGCGCTCGAGCAAACGTTGCTTCTCGTGATCGGGGAAATGAATCGTGTCGTAGGAATAACGGCCGATGCGCCGATGGAAGTGCAGCGAGATCTGGTTCAGCGGCCGCAGCCCCAGCGTGTCGGCGCACACCGCCATGCCGGCCAGCGTGTGCGTGTGGAAGATGCAGTGCGCGTCGGGGCGGCCGAGGTGGATGGCGCTGTGGATGTGAAAGCCCGCCGGATTGACCGGCCACGGAGAGGCTTCTCCCGGCACGACGATCTTCTGGCCGTCGCTGCCCACGCGCACCAGCGACGAGGCGGTGACTTCGTCGAACAGCATGCCATAGGGGTTGATCAGGAAGCTCGGCACATCGCCCGGCACACGCAACGACAGGTGCGTGAAGATCGCATCGTCCATGTCCAGCATGGCGATCAGCCGGTATGCGGCGGCAAGTTCCACGCGCAGTTGCCACTCGACATCGTCGAAACGCTCGGGCGCCGGGTTGGCGATGTGCGGGCGCTGCGCACCGCGGGGCAGCTGTTCGAACGGGTCCTTCGCCGTCATCGGTAGGCGAGGTCGCGCAGGAACAGCGACAACTGCGGCACCGCCGTGATGATGGCCAGGCAGATGACGATGACCACGACGAAGGGCAGGATCGGCGGGATGATGCGGTCATAGCTGATCTTCGCCACCGAGCAGGCGGCGAACAGGTTGACGCCGAAGGGCGGCGTGATCATGCCCAGCGCCAGGTTGACCACCATGATGATGCCGAAGTGCACCGGGTCGACGCCAAACTGCACCGCCACCGGCGCCAGGATCGGCGCCAGGATGACGATGGCCGCGCCGGTCTCGATGAACATGCCGATGAGGAACAGGAATACGTTGACGCCGAGCAGGAAGGTCAGCCCGCTGTGGAAGTTGCCGACGATCCAGGCGCCGATCTGCGCCGGGATGCCGGCGCGGCTGATGAGAAACGCAAACAGCCCGGCGGTGGCGATGATGAACATGATCACGGTGGTCGACACCACCGTCTTGTGCAGGATGCGGCCCAGGTCCTTCAGGCCGATGCGGCGGTAGACGCCCATGCCCAGAAGCAGCGCGTAGAACACCGCGATCACGGACGCCTCGGTGGGCGTGAAGATGCCACCGTAGATGCCACCCAGCACGACCACCGGCATGAGCAGCGCCAGCCAGGCTTGCTTGAAGGCCGGGCCGATGGTCAACCGCCCTTCCCCGTCGCGCTGGCCGTGGCCGGTCAAACGACACCATAAGTACACGGCAATCATCAATGCACCGGCAATGAGCAGGCCCGGGCCGAAGCCGGCGATGAACATCTCACCCACGGAGACTTCGGCCGACACGCCGTACAGGATCATCGGTATCGACGGCGGAATGATGACGCCGAGTTCGGCCGCAGTGGCCTGCAATGCCGCCGCCCTGGGTACCGGATAACCCAGCTTGACCATGGCCGGGATCAGGATCGCACCGATGGCAAAGGTGGTGGCCACGCTCGAGCCCGAGACCGCCGCGAAGATCATGCAGGTGATGACGCAACTCATCGCCAGCCCGCCCTGCACGCCCCCGACCAGCGAACGCGCAAAGTGCACCAGCCGCTCGGAAATGCCGCCGGCTTCCATCAGGTTGCCGGAGAGGATGAAAAACGGGATCGCGACCAGCGGGAACTTGTCGATCGACACGAACAGCTGCTGCGCCACGACCAGCATCGGCGAGTTGCTGAAGAACTGAACGCCGAGCACGGAGGCCAGGCCGATGGAGATGGCCACCGGCACGCTCAGCGCCATCAACACCAGAAAGGTGAACAGGATGACGGGGGTCATTTCTGCGTCGAGTGTGGGACTGGCATGCCGCGCTACTGCTGCGTCTCGATCTCGCCGCGCCGCGGGTCGACGAAGTGCGCCGCCACCGCGAGCAGCGCAAATGCGGCGCCCACCGGTATGGCCGCATAGGCCCAGGAGATGGAGATCTCCAGCCCGGCCAGGGTCTGGAAACGCACGCGCTGCACGATCTCGATGCCTTGCCAGACCATGATGAGCAGGAAGCCGAGTGTGGCCAGGCTGATCATGGCCTGCAGCCAGCGCAGGTGGCGCGTGCGCGCCAGCGTGCGGTAGAGCAGGTCCACCGACAGCAACGCACCGCCGCGGATGGTTGCCGACAACCCCAGGAACACCGACCAGATGATGAGGAAGCGCGTCAGCACTTCCGACCACACCGACGGTTGCTCGAGGATGAATCGCGTGCCCACCTGGTACAGCGCCACCACCGAGGCCAGGCCCAGCGCCAGGCAAGCAAGGCTCATGACGAGCTTGCCGACCCAGCGGTCAGCGCCCAGGATCCATGCCGACACCGCGAGCGACTACTTGGAATTGCCGATGGCGTCGATGTTCGCCTGCCCGAACTTCGCGCCGAACTCCTTGTAGGCCGGTGCCATGGCCTTCTGGAAACTCGCCTTCTCGTCGATGGTCAATACCTTCACCTGCATGCCCGACTTGCGCAGCTCTTCGATGCCATCGGCTTCGAGCTGCTGCACGCGCTTGCGTGTGATGTTGGCGCCTTCCTGGGCCAGCTCGCGAATCGTCTTCTTGTCGGCGTCGCTCATCTTGTTGTAGGCCGCCGGCGACATCAGCACCATCGCCGGCGAATACAGGTGGCCGGTCAGCGACAGATGCTTCTGTACCTGGAACAACTTGGCCGAGGTGATGACACCGATCGGGTTCTCCTGGCCATCGACGGTGCCTTGCTGCAACGCGCCGAAGACCTCGGGGAAAGCCATCGGAGTGGGCAGCACGCCAATGGTGCGGAAGGCGGTCATGTGCACCGGGTTCTCCATCGTGCGGATCTTCAGGCCCTTGGTGTCCTCGGGCGCCTTGATCTCGCGCTTGCTGTTGGTCATGTGGCGAAAGCCGTTCTCGGACCAGGCCAGGCAGATCAGGCCCTTGGCCGTGCACTTGGCCAGGATCGCCTGACCGATCGGACCATCCAGCACCGAGCGCGCGTGGTTGTAGTCGCGGAACAGGAACGGGATGTCGGTGATCAGCGTGTCCGGCACGAAGTTGCCGACAGGGCCGGTGGAAGTGATGACCAGATCGATGGTGCCGAGCTGCGCGCCTTCGGTCATCTCGCGTTCACCACCCAGTGCGAAGTTGGGGAACAGTTCGAGCTTGTAGCGCCCCCCAGTGCGCTTCTCGATCTCCTGCTGCATATAGGCCGCACCGACGCCGTAGTGCGCAGTGACCGGCAGGCCAAAGCCCATCTTCAGCACGGTCTGCGCGTGCGCCGCGCCCAGCGCGAAGCCCAGGACCGGCGCTGAACAGAATGCCCTTGGCGGCCAGTTTCAAGATATGCATGCGGGTGTCTCCTGGTTCATGTGAATGTGCGCCGCGGCGAGGCTTCGGGTCAGCGGAGCCGGCGGCGAAGAGGGTTCCAGACCATGGTAGCTGTTAGGCTTGCCACGGAGAAGCGTCAAACACTCGGTCCATGCTCTCGCTTACCCCAATGCAGGCATGCGCTCGCGATGCCGGACGACCGCGCACCCCAGGGCCCAAACCAACAACGAGGCAACGATGAAACCCAATGCGATCAAGCACGATGTACTGGCCGGCAAACCCGTGGCGGGCGCCATGGTCTTCGAGTTCTTCTCACCCGGCATGTCGGCCATCCTGGCCAACGCCGGTTGCCGCTTCGCGCTCTACGACATGGAGCACACCGGCCTGGGCTTCGAGACCTTGAAGTGGTTGTTCGCGAGTTGCCGCGGCCTGCCGATCGAGCCGATGGTGCGCGTGCCGCGCGGTGAATACACCTGGCTCGCACGCGCGCTGGACCTGGGCGCGCGCGGCGTCATGATTCCGATGGTCGAGTCGGAAGAACAGGCGCGCTCGATCGTTCAGTCGTGCCGCTATCCACCGGTCGGCCGGCGCGGTGCCGCGTTCGGCTTCGCGCAATGCGACTACCTCGGTGGCGATGTCGGCGAGAAGGTGCGTCGCTACAACGAGCGCACGCTGGTCATCGCACAGATCGAGACCGAACGCGGGCTGGAGCAGGTCGATCGGATTGCCGCAGTCGAAGGCATCGACGTGCTCTGGGTTGGCCATTTCGACCTGTCCAACTTCATGGGCATACCCGGCCAGTTCAACGATCCGCGCTTCGACGCGGCCATGCGCAGCGTGGTCGCGGCCTGCCGCCGCCATGGCAAGGCAGCGGGCTTCATGGCCACCGACGCGGCCTGGATCGAACGCTCGCGCGAGATGGGCTTCACGATGATTGCCGGCGGCACCGACACCGGGCTGTTGGAGCTGGCGCTGAAGAACATGGTCGCGCAGATCCAGGGCGCAAAGTCATGAGCCAGGCGCCGCGCTTTTTTGTCGGGCTGACACGCGACCTGCTGACGCCGCAAGGCGTGCCGTCCTTCGGCAGCGGACCGCTGGCATTGCTGGACGACGACCCGCAGATCGACTGGGAGTTCCTACCCGAAAACACCGACGAGATCACGCCGCAGATTGCGGCGCGCTACGACGCGCTGTACGTCAACTCTCCACGCGTCACGGCGGCTTCGGTGGCAGGCGCGGACCGGCGCGTGAAGCTCGTCGCGCGGCACGGCGTCGGCTACGACTCGGTCGATGTGGCCGCGCTCGCAGCGCAGGGCGTGATCGCCACCAACACCCCCGTCGCCGTGCGCCGCCCCGTCGCGGTGGCGGCGCTGACCTTCATCTTCGCGCTCGCCGGCCGCCTGATGGAAAAGGACCGCATGACCCGCGCCGGGCGCTGGAACGAGCGCACCGGCGCGATGGGGCTGGGCCTGACGACGCGCACGCTGGGTGTCATCGGCGCCGGCGGCATTGGCCAGGAACTGCTGGCGCTGGCCCGGCCCTTTGGTTGGAAGATGCTGGCCGCCGATCCGTACGTGAACCCGGCCAGCGTGGCCGCGTTGGGTGCCGAGTGCGTGCCACTGGCGCAGTTGCTGCAGGCATCGGACTTCGTCGTGGCCACGGTGCTGTTGAACGAGCACACCCATCACCTGATGAACGCCGCGCGCTTTGCGTCGATGAAGCGCAGCGCCTACTTCATCAACCTGTCGCGCGGGCCGATCGCCGACGAGACGGCGCTCATCGCCGCGCTCGCGCAAGGTGTGATTGCCGGTGCCGGGCTGGACGTGTTCGAGCAGGAGCCCGTGGCCGCCGACAACGCGCTGCTGAAGATGGACAACGTGCTGGTGACGCCGCATGCGCTGTGCTGGACCGATGAATGTTTCGACGCCATTGCACGCGAAGGCCTCGGCTGCATCGTCGACTTTGCCCACGGCCGCAGGCCGAAGTCGGTGATTGCGGCGCGCGCTGCGGCTTGACCGGAATTTCTACTGCGGCGCGCTGATGCCTGCCCAGCTCGACGGTGCGCAAGCACCATGAGAGGCCGGTCGTTCAAGCCCTACTTCGAATCGCGCACATCGCCGATCGGGTTGCTGCCGAAGTCCGCCCGGTCCAACCACGCCAGCACCTTGGCGGCGGCCGCTTCCGCGCTGTCCAGCTGGCCCTCAGCCTTCAGGCCGGCAAAACGCGCGGCCCCAGCAAACGCGGCCGGGTCGGCCGTGCGCAGTTGCAGCTGCATGTCGGTATCGACCACGCCCGGGGCCAGCGAGACGATCTTCGCGCCGTTGGGCCGCGCCGCTTCTTCCAATGCGATGGCGCGACTGAGGTGATCGAGCCCGGCTTTCGCCGCACAGTAGACCGCACTTCCCGCCATCGCAAACCGGCCCAGGCCGGAGGAAATGTTGAGCACCCTGCGCGGCACGCTCAGGTCGGCGCTGGCGTCGAGGAAGGCCGCACTCAGCAGCATCGGCGCTTCCAACCCGACGCGCAGCGACGCACTGAGGTCGGCGGCATCGATGTCGCCCAGGTCGGCCAGCGTGGCCAGGCCGGCCGCGTTGTTGATCAGGCTGAGCGACGCGATCTCGGCACGCGGCAGAGCCGCCACCCACGGGCGCAGACGTTGTGCGGCTTCGGCCGGCTGCGCCAGATCGACCGCCCATTGTTCGACCCCGGCACCCTCGAGTTCGGGATTCGGATGTCGCGACATCGTCAGCAGACGATATCCCTTGCCGCGCAATTGGCGCGCCATGGCCAACCCGAGACCGCGCGATGCGCCAGTGAGAATGCAGATGGGTATGCTCATCCAATCGAGCATACGGCAGCGCGCCGCAGGGCGCTGCCGCTCAGGCGAATTCTTGCCGCACCGACGGCGACATCAGCCGCCGGATGATCCACACCAGCAACCCACAGGCGCCCAGCGTGACCAGCACCGCGGTCACGCGCGCGGCGGTGACGAAACCGCCGAAGACGTTGGCCACCAGCGGCGGCAAGGGCGCGTGGCTGAGCGTGTTGCTGACCAGGGACTGCAGCATTTCCTGCTGCAGCCAGATGCCGGCCACGTTGGCGGCGATGGCCAGGACCAGCAGCGCAATGAAGATGCGACGCGCCCATTCAAGCCGCACCAGCAGCCCTACTGCGCAAGCCAAGGTGGCGAGTGACATCAGCAGCCCGGCGCCCACCACCCAAGGCAGATAGCCGAGCAGCAGACCAGTGAGCAGTGGCAGTGGCTGCACGTTGCCGACCACGCTGAGGCCAGGGAGGAACGACGCCACAGCGGCGTTCTGCAGCAACGCGGACACACTCGCCATGGCCGCAAGCACGATGAACACCCAGGCGGTCACCGTGACAAAAAGCGATCTGCATCCGACGTTGAAAGTCTGCGGCATGTCCGGTTCTCCGTGCAGGCGCGCCTGCGGTGACGCACCATCCCGAAGAATGCCAGTGGCGCGTGACAGCAATTTTTCAGCTTGTAAGAGGCTGAGTCATCCCCTGAACGGGTGAGTCCCCCCAAGAACTTGGGGGCTGCCGTGCGATCCGCACGACATCGCTGCAACGCATGGATACACAAACAACGGCTCAGAGCGCCGCCAGGTCGCCGGCCAGGCTGGCCAGGGTCTCGGGTGGGATGCTCACATGCGCCGGATAGTGTTCGTGGTCGCAGCCCAGCCGCACAGCCGCACCGGCACGCACCGCGTGACGGGCAGCGGGCGTGAACTCGAAGCGCGCAAAGTGCACGGCCGAGGTCTTCTCGGCGTTTTCGCGGTCCAGGTCCTCGTCGGCGATGGCATACACGCGCGCATGACCTTCGACTTCGATGAAGAGGCGGTCCTCCACACCGATCAGCCGCGCCAGCTCGCGCTTGCGTTCGTGCTCGTCGGGGTACTCGATCAGCACAGTGGCCTTCCAGTTGCTGCCGTCGGGCACCAGCGGCGCGTAGGCCTCGATCTCGCTCTGGATGCCGTCTTCCTCGAAGATCTTTTCGATGCGCAGCATCTCCTGAATCTGGTAGCGAATCGTCTGCTCGTCCTCGAACTGCAGGTTGATGTGCTCGCCGAGCTGCACGCTGCGTAGCCGCCGGTGGGCAATGATCTGCGGCTTGTGGGCCTTGCGGTACTTGGAATACGCCTCCAGTGTCATCAGGCTGTCGCGGGTGATGGTCATGGGTTCACTCCAGTCCGTAGGCCAGGCGCATGAGGCTGAGCGGATGCGACACCGCCTTGGCCGGCGCGCCGGCCTGTTGCATGCCTTGGGCAATATGGTGGCTGGCCATCGGGCAGTCGCTGGCGATGACATCGGGCTCGTCTTTCGCCATGGCCTTGAACACCGGCCTGCCGATCTTCATGGCCACCGGGTGCGTGGGCGTCTTCACGCCATAAGTGCCGGCGTGGCCGGAACAGCGCTCCACGGTGTTCAGCGTGATCGCGACCTTGGAGCCGATGAGCTTGAACATCTCCTCGGTCTTCTTGCCGATCTTCTGCACGCGGCCGTGACAGGGGATGTGATAGCTGACCTTGCCCAGCGCCGTCTTGAAATCGATCTTCAGCAAACCGTCCTTGTGCCGTGCGACCAGGTATTCGAAAGGGTCGAACATGGCCTCCTTGACGGCCGCCGTGTCGGCACAGTCGGGAAACATCAGCGGCAGTTCCTGCTTGAACATGAGCGTGCAACTCGGCACCGCGCTGAGGATGGCGTAGCCCTGCTTCGCATAACGCGCCAGCACCGGCATGTTGGCCGCCTTGTGCGCGGCCACCGCATCCAGGTCGCCCAGTTCCAGCTTGGGCATGCCGCAGCACTTTTCCTTGTCGACGATGACATACGGGATGTCGTTGTGCGCCAGCAGCTTGAGCAGATCGTGGCCTATGCCGGGCTCGTTGTAGTTGATGTAGCAGGTGGAGAAGATCGCCACCTTGCCGGGCGTGCGTTCACCGTTCGTCACCACCGTGGCAGCAGACTTCGCTGCGCCCCAGCGAAAGCGCTGCGTCGCCAACGACGGCATCCAGGCGTCGGGGTGCACGCCGAGCATCGCGTCCATCTGCTTGCGCGCGAACCGGGTCTTGTTCACCGCGTTCACCATCTGCACGACCACGGGAATGCCTGCAAACTGGCCGTGCACGTCGGTGCTGGCAAGAAACTTCTCGGCACCCTTGATGCCCCCTTGCCTGAACTTGATGGCCTTGGCACGCAGCATCAGGTGCGGGAAATCGAGATTCCACGGGTGCGGCGGCGTGTACGGGCACTTGGTCATGTAGCACAGGTCGCACAGGTAACACTGGTCGACCACCTTCCAGTAGTCGGCCTTGTTGACGCCGTGCACCTCGCCGTCGGCGGTGGCATCGACCAGGTCGAACAGGTTCGGAAAGCTATGGCACAGGCTGACGCAGCGGCGGCAGCCGTGGCAGATGTCGAACACACGCTCCATCTCCTTGAAGGCCGAAGCCTCGTCGTAGAAGTCCGGTGTCGTCCAGGCGATCGGGTGCCGCGTGGGAGCTTCGAGGTTGCCTTCGCGCATGCTGGGTGCCTTCGGGGTGCCTGAAAAGAACAAGGGGCGCGAAGCCCCTTGTCATTGCGCTTGCCGATCCGCGGGGATCAGTCCACCAGCGCGTCCAGCGCCTTCTGGTAGCGATTGGCATGCGAACGCTCGGCCTTGGCCAGCGTCTCGAACCAGTCGGCGATCTCGTCGTGGCCTTCCTCGCGCGCGCTCTTGGCCATGCCCGGGTACATGTCGGTGTACTCGTGCGTTTCGCCAGCCACGGCAGCAGCCAGGTTCTGCCGGCTCGAACCGATCGGCAAGCCCGTCGCCGGGTCGCCCACAGCCTCCAGGAACTCGAGATGACCATGCGCATGGCCGGTCTCGCCCTCTGCGGTGGAGCGGAACAACGCGGCCACGTCGTTTTGGCCTTCGATGTCGGCCTTGTTCGCGAAATAGAGGTAACGGCGGTTGGCCTGCGATTCGCCGGCGAAGGCGTCCTTCAGGTTCTGCTCGGTCTTCGATCCTTTCAAGCCCATCTCAGTCTCCTGGTTGGTGAACGACCCACCGCCATGCGATGGTAAAGAAAACGCTATCAGCTCAAGGTGCCCAGCGCCAATACTAAGCTTCAATACCGGCCATAGCGCCAGGCAATTTCCTTCGCTCCGCCTTCAGCGCAGGCCGAGCAGCCGCAGCGCCAGGTCGTGCAGCCGGCCCGCCGGGTCGACCAGACTCTCGAGCACGTCGAAATGGTTGCGGCGCGGCACGGTCTCGCACACCGGTACCGCCGTCGGGCCCCACACGTCGCGGATCAACTGGTTCTGGCGCAGGAACTCCTCGCTCTCCGCCGCGCCCACGGTGGCATACAGCTTGCCCTTGGGCCGGGGGAAGAACGCCGGGCTCAGCCGCCCGACCGAGGCCGGGTTGAGCTGCAGATCCGCTTGGAGAAAAGGCGTGTGGCGAATCGGCTCCAGGTCGTACAGCCCAGAGATCGCCAACGCACCACCGACCAGTTGCGCCGGCAGATCGTCGGCCACCTGCTTCCAGCGGCAGCTGAGCAGCATCGCCGCCAAGTGACCGCCAGCCGAATGTCCGGCCACCACGATGCGCTGCGGGTCGCCGCCATGCTCTGCGGCATGGCGCCACACCCATTCCAGCGCATGCACCAGTTGCCAGACGATCTGCTCCATGCTCACGGCAGGACACAGTGCGTAATTGGGCACCACCACCATCGCGCCCGCGGCCGTGAAGGCGGGCGCGACGAACGAAAAATCGCTCTTGTCCAGCGCGCGCCAGTAACCGCCGTGGATGAACACCAACACGGGTGCGCCGGGCTGCGTGGCGGAGAAGATGTCAAGGCTTTCGAGCGGGCCCTCCCCGTAGCGAAGATCGAGCTTGCATTCACTGTTGGCGCGACTCAATGCCGAAGCCTCCGACCATTGCGCGAGGAACTTGGGGTATTGCGGAACACGCTCGCGGTTGTTGTACTGCGCGTTCAGCCAGACGGGGTCGGCACGGGTCACGGTCGAAGTCCTTTCGGTAAGCGAAGAGCTTGCATGGGGAGCGCACGGGCACGCCCGCTTCGCGTCCCGCAGAAGGCCCGATGATAGAATTTAAGCTGGTTGGGGGCGTAGCTCAGCTGGGAGAGCGTCGCGTTCGCAATGCGAAGGTCAGGATTGGGGGCGTAGCTCAGCTGGGAGAGCGTCGCGTTCGCAATGCGAAGGTCAGGAGTTCGATCCTCCTCGTCTCCACCACCGTGCACCTAAGGCCTTGATTTTCAAGGCCTTTTGCTTTTGAGTTCGACCGATGTTCGAAGTGATCCATCCAGGTGATCCAACTTCTGCATCGAAACGTGCATCCCACCGAACCTAAATCCCGCGCGGCGGTCGCCAGTGTTGTGCAGGAACAACATGTGGTTCTCGAACCCACGAGCCATTCTGTGCGGCCTGCCTGCGCTGCACTTTTGGAAGTCGAAAGTTTGGCCAATGCGCCAGACCGAAACTCGCAATTGGCGCTCCGGCACGAGATTGTCCGGCCCGACCGTGGTCGCGACCTGCGCGTCCAGATGCCTGGCGAGCTGGATGGCGACCGTACCGACCCCGCCCGAGCCGGCATGGACGAGCACGCGCTGGCCCGGCCGAAGCCTGGCGCGATAGACCAGCACTTGCCAGGCCGTGAGCGACACGAGCGGCAACGCAGCCGCCTCGGCCATGCTGAGGGTGGCAGGCTTGAATGCCAGGTCCGCCTCCGCGACCGCGATGCGCTCGGCGAAGCTGCCGATGTGCTTCGTGCCTGCGCGGCCGAAGACTTCGTCGCCCACCTTGAAGCGGCGCGTCGCCGGACCCACCTCGATGACGGTGCCCGCCAGATCGTGACCCAGGACCAGTGGCATCGAGTAGGGCAGGATCAACTTGAACGCCCCTTCGCGCAGCTTCACGTCGAGCGGATTGACGCTCGCCGCGGCAATGGCGACCACGACCTCGCCCGGGCCGGCCACCGGGTCCGGCAACTCGCGCGGGCGCAACGCGGCCTTGTGGGAATCGATGGCGAATGCCTTCATCGTCGTCACCGCCTCGTCAGCCCAGCAGCGCGCCACGTCCGGGCTCGACGTCGAACACGAGCAGCGTCGAACTCGCTGTGGCGCACAGCCGTCCCGCACCGTCGTGCAGCGTGGCCTCGGCAAATGCAACGCGCCTGCCGACCGTGACCACGCGCCCCGTCGCACGTACCGTACCGCTGTCCTCGCTCAAGCCGCGCAGATACGAGACCTTCAGCTCCAGCGTGGTATGGCCGCGTCTCGGCCCCAGGCTGGAATGCGTCGCAATGCCGCAGGCGCTGTCGAGCAAGGTCGCGGCATAGCCGCCGTGCACCGCGCCGAGCGGGTTGTAGACGCTGCGGTCGGGCTTGCCCTCGAAGACCACGCGTCCGCGTTCGACCTCAACCAGCTCGAAGCCAAGCGTGCGGCCGATCGGCGCCTTCAGGCCACCTGCGAGAAGCGCCTGGAGTTGTTGCAGTCCGTCCGGCAGGCCTTCGGTCTCGTTCATGGGGTTCTCCGCGGCTTTGTATGACGATCATCATATTATCTGCTAGAGTGCACAGCATGGAAAGCTCACCCAGCCGCAAAGAAGTCACCCACGAGCGCATCGTCGCAACCGCCGCGCGGGCGATCCGCCGAGGCGGGTTCAATGGCGTGGGCGTTGCCGACATCATGAGAGAAGCCGGGCTGACACACGGTGGCTTCTACGCCCACTTCAGCTCGCGCAATGCCTTGCTGGCCGAAGCCCTGGAGCGCGCAGGCCAGGACAGCGCGGCCCGCGTTGCTCAGGGCACTGCCGCGCGCCAGGCGCGCGGCGCCAGTGCCTTGCGTGCGCTGGTGGAAGGCTACCTGTCCGATCGCCACCTCGGCGACATCGAAGCCGGTTGCCCGGTGGCTGCGCTGGCCTCGGAAATGCCGCGCCAGTCCGCCGAGGTGCGCGAGTCGTCGGCGCAACGCGTGCGTGGCCTGATTGCCGCCGTGCGCCGCGCACTGCCGCAAGGACGCACCGGCCGACAGCGGCCCGGCCATCGCCAGCCAATTGGTCGGTGCGCTGCAACTGGCCCGCGCCCTCGGCGACAACGCCGAGGGTCAGGCGCTGCTGAAGGCAACGCGCCGGGCGCTGCTGGCGCAGTACGACCGCCAATCCTCCGACTGAACCATCCCTGCGTACCCTGTCGCCATGAGCTCGCACACAAATATGACGATCATCATGGCGAAATCCTTCAACCCCCCCCGTAACCGATGAGACCCTGAACCATGAAGATTCACAACGCCACCGTGTTCATCACCGGCGCCAATCGCGGCATCGGCCTGGCCTTCGCCCGTGAAGCACTCGCCCGCGGTGCGCGCAAGGTCTACGCCGGCGTGCGTGACCCGTCGAAGCTCACGCTGCCCGGCGTCGAGGCCATCCAGCTCGACGTCACCCGCGCCGAGGACGTGGCCGCAGCGGCAAGCCGCTGCACCGACGTGACGCTGTTGATCAACAACGCCGGCATCGCCGCGGTCGGTGGTTTCATGTCCGCCGACAGCATCGAGTCTGCACGCGCTCAGCTGGAGACCAACTTCTTCGGCCCGCTGCGCCTGAGCCAGGCCTTTGCACCGGTGCTGGCCGCCAACGGCGGTGGCGCGATCCTGAACGTGCTATCGGTGGCAAGCTGGATCAATGCGCCGCTGCTGGCGATGTACGGTGCCAGCAAGTCGGCGGCCTGGGCGCTGACCAATGGCCTGCGTCATGAACTGCGTGCCCAGGGCACCCAGGTGCTGGGCATGCATGTCGGCTTCGTCGATACCGACCTGACACGCGGCATCGATCTGCCGAAGTCAAGCCCGGAGCTGATCGTGCGGCGCACCCTCGACGCGCTGGAGGCGGGTGCCGAAGAGGTGCTGGCTGACGAGCGGGCGCGACAGATCAAGCAGGGGCTGACGGCCGAGCCGGCCGTGTATTTGCTGGACCCAAGCGCCGGCGCGCCCGCTACGC
Source organism: uncultured beta proteobacterium (assembly GCA_963743935.1). Classification (GTDB taxonomy): domain Bacteria; phylum Pseudomonadota; class Gammaproteobacteria; order Burkholderiales; family Burkholderiaceae_C; genus Rubrivivax. The sequence goes on from CAVURQ010000006.1 coordinate 75,571, forward strand.
GCCGCTGGCTGAGGCTCGCATGAGTACCCTGATCACACCCAGCGGCGCAGGCGCCGCCACACCTGCCGCCTCGCCTGCCACATCACGCACGCAGCAGATGCTGCACGGGCCGCTGTTGCCGACGCTGCTGCGCCTGGCCACGCCCAATGTGATCGGCCTGTTCGCGATGACCGTCGTCATCGGCTACGACGGCTACATTCTCGGCCGGCTCGGCGCCGACGCGCTGGCCGGCATTGCGCTGGTTTTCCCGCTGTCGATGCTGATGATGCAGATGTCCGGCGGCGGCATCGGCGGCGCCGTCACCGCCGCCGTCGCACGTGCGCTCGGCGCGGGGCGGGGTGAAGAGGCCGGCCGCCTGGCGCAGCAGTCGATGTTCATCGCCGGCGTGTTCGCTGCCGCGTTCACGCTGGTGCTGCTCGGCTTCGGCCGTAATGTGTTCGCGGCCATGGGCGGGCGCGGTGCGGCGCTCGACGCGGCGCTGGCCTATTCCAACGTGCTGTTCAGCGGCGCCATCGTCATCTGGGCAACCAACGTGCTGGGCGCCGTGGTGCGCGGCGCGGGCAACATGCTGCTGCCGGCGCTGCTGCTGGTGCTGACGGCGCTGATCCACCTGGTGCTGTGCCCGACGCTGGTGTTCGGCTGGGGCCCGATACCAGGCCTGGGCGTGCCCGGCGCCGCCGTCAGCATGCTCGTCGCCAACGGCGCCGCCGCGCTGGTGCTGGCCGCGCACCTGCTGCGCCGCGATGCGCCGGCAGCGCTCAATCGGTCGCCCTGGCGGCTGCATGCGACGCTGGTGCGCGACATCCTGCGCGTGGGCATCCCCGCATCGCTGAGCCCGGTGGTCAGCAATGCGTCGATCGCCGTGGCCACCGCCTTCGTCGGCAGCTTCGGCACCGCCGCGCTGGCGGGCTACGGCGTGGCGGCACGGCTCGAATACATCCTGGTGCCCATCGCCTTCGGTTTCGGCACCGCATTGACCGCGATGGTCGCGACCAACATGGGCGCGGGCAATGCGAAGCGCGCGTTGCGCGTGGCCTGGCTCGGCGCGGCGTCGTCGCCGCGATCACCGGCGGCATCGGGCTGGCCACGGCGATCGCCCCGGCGCTGTGGATGAACCTGTTCACGCAGGATGCGGCGGTGCGCGCGTTCGGCGCGTCCTACCTGCGCATCGTCGGCGCCTTCTATGGCCTGTTCGGCCTCGGTCTGGCCTTGTTCTTCGCCTCGCAGGGCGCCGGCCGCATGTTCTGGCCGCTGGCCGGCAGCGTGGCCCGGCTGGTGATCGTGGCGCTGGGCGGCTGGGTCTGTGTGCATGTGCCGCAGGCTTCGGCGAGCGGCTTCTTCATCGTCGTCGCGATCAGTCTGGCCGCCTACGGCTTGATCATCGCCGGCGCGATCAAGCTGGGCAGCTGGACGCGATAGGTGCACGGTCCACGGAGCACACGGTCCGTGGCGAACGATCATCTGAGGGAGACGAGGGTGAACGAATCAGAAGTTGCACTCATCGTGGGCGGAGGACCTGGCATCAGCGCCAGCTGCGCCCGGCTGTTCTCGCAACAGGGGCTGAAGGTCGCGGTCGCGGCGCGGGACATACACAAGCCCCCCTTGAAGGCACTCGCCCAAGACCATGGTGTCACCCTCGTAGCGTGTGACGCGTCGGTCCCTGAGTCGGTTGCCGCGATGTTCGACCAGCTGTCGCGCACGCTGGGCGTGCCGAGGCTCGTGGTGCACAACATCGACGGCCGTCCGCGAGAAGTGTTTCGCAAGTCGATCACCGAGGTGGACCCGACAGCGGTGCTGACAACGCTGACGAATTCCACCTTCAGCGCCTTCCTTGTGGGGCAGCAGGCGGCCAAAGCCATGCTTCCACTGGAGGGCCGGGACGGGCACAAAGGCACGATCGTCTTCACCAATGCCAGCGCGGCCCTGAAGGGCTATCCGCGCAGCGGTGCGTTTGCTGCGGCGTCCCACGGCAAGGCCGGCCTGGCTCAGAGCATGGCCCGGGAACTGATGCCGCAGGGCATTCACGTGGCCCATGTGCCGATCGATGCGGCAATCGGCTGGGAACAACCGGATGGCTCGCGTGCACATCGCCTTGCCGGCGAGGCCGTGGATGACAACCTGGCGCACCCGGATCGAATCGCCGAGATGTACTTGCAGCTTCATCGGCAGCACCGATCGACCTGGGCATTCGAGGTGGTGCTGCGCCCCTGGAAAGAGAACTGGTAGACCGGCCCGACTTCATCGCGGCGGCACCGTCATCGCTTTTTTTCGGGTCAGTGCTGACGACAGCTTCAAGGCGATGATTTCCCGCTCAGGACCGGAAAAGCCCGACCCTGAGCCGTCAGCCGACCATTCAAATTCAGATCCGGACAGCAGTCACAGGCCGGATCCCGTCTGAACTTTCAATGTCGAACCCACCAACTACGGATCACTGGAACGAAGAACGCAGTGATTCCAAGGCTTCGGATGGTCTTGGCCGGCGTCGGCCATGGCGGGAAGTTGACCTTGTCGCCAACTGCGGTCTAGGGCGTGTTAACACTAATTGAAGCGATGCGCATAACGCGAGACACTTCGTGCATGGAGATCACGCAAGCGCAATTCGCGCAGATCGAGCACTGCCTGCCCATGCAGCGCGGCAACGTCAGTCTGACCAACCTGCAGGTGCTCAACGCGATCCTGTATGTGGCCGAGCACGGCTGCAAGTGGCGCGGCCTGCCCAAGCGGTTCGGCAACTGGCACACGATCTACACGCGCATGAACCGCTGGACCAAGTCGGGCGTGCTGGACCGAGTGTTCGAGCAGTTGCAGCAGCGCGCAGGTCGTGCGCATCAAGATCGAGGCCGTGTCGCTGGACAGCACCAGCGTCAAGGTGCATCCGGATGGCACCGGGGCGCTAAAAAAAACGGCCCGCAGGCCATCGGCAAGTCCCGCGGCGGATGGAACACCAAGATTCATCTGGTTGCCGCGGATGCTCGAACGGCCATAACGTTCTCGCTGTCGCCGGGCCAGGCGCACGATGCGCCCGAGGGCCGCGCGCTGCTGCAGGCGGCTGGGCCCGCCGAACCGGCCGCTGCACCTGCTCATGGACCGCGCCTACGAAGGCAACGAGACGCGCCAGTTGGCGCTCGATCTGGGCTTCATTCCCGTCGTGCCGCCGCTGAGCACACGCATCGAGCCCTGGGAGTACGACCGCGAGATGTACAAGCGCCGCAATGAGGTCGAGCGACTGTTCCGCCGCCTCAAGGGCTACCGCCGCATCTTCTCGCGCTTCGAGAAGCTCGACGTCATGTTCCTCGGCTTCATCAGCTTCGCGCTGATCGCCGATGGACTGCGTTTGTGTTAACAGGCCCTAAGCGAATTGCGCTCCTGGTCGACGTTCGAGTACGCTGCAAGTCCTGCGCTGCGGCGCGGTGCGCTGGCTGGACCAAAAGGGGGAGACATGACGGGGAACCATAGTCTGCGGGCCGCGCTCGCGTTGGTCGTTCTGCTTTGCGGTTGCGCGACACAGTCACCGCCTGAACGGGGTTTCTCCAGCGCAGGCCTGGCGCGCATCGACAAAGCGATCAGCGCCGATGTGGACCGCGGGCGCATTCCGGGCGCGGTGATGATGGTGCAACGCGACGGCAGGCTGGTCTACAGCAAGACCATCGGCAAGCAGGACCCGGCAAGCGGCGCACCGATGCAAGAGGATTCGATTTTCCGCATCTACTCGATGACCAAGCCGATTGTCTCGGTCGGCCTGATGATGCTGGTGGAAGACGGCAGGGTGATGCTGTCCGATCCGGTGGCGAAATACATTCCCGAACTGAAGGACCTCAAGGTCGGTGTGGAGAAGGACGGCAAGCTCGATATCGTCGCTGCCCAGCGCCAGCCAACCGTCCACGACCTGCTGCGCCACACCTCTGGCTTCACCTACGGGGTCTTCGGCAAGTCGATGGTCAAGGATCTCTACAACAAGGTTGGTGTCGACTCGGACGAACACAGCAACGCCGAACTGGTAGCCAAACTCGCCACGGTGCCGCTCATGTACCAACCGGGCACGACCTGGGAGTACGGGCGTTCCACCGACGTGCTCGGGCACGTGATCGAGCGCGCCACCGGACAGCCGCTCGACGCCTACTTGCAGGCGCGCATCCTCGGGCCGCTCGGCATGAAGGACACCGGCTTCTTCGCGGAACCCGCGCAGCACTCGCGCATTGCCGAGGCGTTCGCCACGGACCCGGATTCGAACGCCAATATCAAGCTGCTCAACGTGCGGCAGAAGCCGAAGTATCTCGCCGGCGGCCAGGGATTGGTTTCAACCGCTGCGGACTACATGCGCTTCGCGCAGATGCTGCTGAATGGCGGCGAACTGGGAGGGGTGAGGATACTTTCACGCAAGACGGTGGACTTCATGGCGAGCGACCATCTCGGGTCGATCCGCGGACCAGGCCCCGGCTACGGCTTCGGCCTCGGCTTCGCGGTGCGATTGGTGAATGGTCTGTCGGCCATCAATGGCAACACGGGCGACTACAACTGGGCCGGATACGGCGGCACCTATTTCTGGATCGATCCAAAGGAGCGGCTGGTCGCCGTGTGGATGATGCAGGCGCCGAACCAGCGCAACTACTATCGCGAGCTCTACCGGAACATGGTCTACGGCGCGCTGGATTGATCTTGCGGCTGCGCAGGTGAGTCTCGACGACTTCCCAGGCCGGGCGCCGCCGGTGTCGCGCTTGTTCCGCTACGGGCGCCCAGCCCGCGACTTGGTACGTCTGTCGGCTTCGATCGGGCCTTTTGGCGATGTCGCCAGGCCTGCGCTGGCTGCCGACGCCGCTGTGTGGAGCCTGCCGACGGAGGCGCGTCAGAGGACGTTCCCCCCGCACGGTAGCCTCACTCCTGATCAACCAACGCCGACTTCACTCCCCCGCGGCGCTCATAGCAGGAAGCGGCCGTCGAAGAAGGCCTTGCGCCAACGCGTGACGATGACCTTCTCAAACAACCCGGCCAGCGTGTACGGGTCGCCGGCGATGAAGGCTTCGGCCTCGTCGCGCACGTCGGTGTCGAGCAGGATCACGCCGCCTTCTCCGGTGCCGCCGTCGTCTTGCAGCATCGCGCCAGCAGCGAGCAGCCGGTGCTGGTTCTCCTTCAGATAGGCTAGGTGCTGGTCACGGGTGTCGGTGCGCACCTTGGCGCTGCCGGGCTTGTCGAAGGTGATGATCGCGTAGGGCATGGTGGCGTCTTTCGTCGGTGGGTTGGGGATCACAGCGGCGGCAGGGCGACGCCGATCTGCTCGAAGATGCCGCGCGGCGCGCCGCCGGGCACCGGGTCGGGACGAATCTGGCGCAGCCCGCGCTCATCGACCATGTAGTAGAAGTCATGCGGCGGAATGCGCACCGTGCGCAGGGTGGGCTCGACGGCCGGAAAGCCGGGCAGCGCCAGCGTATGCGTGTGAGTGCCACCCTGGCGCCACAGCACGCCCCAGCTGCCGTCTGACATCGCCCGGGGCGGGTCGTTGTCATAGTGCCAGTCGGGGAAGCCGCTGTACAACGCGTGCAAGAAAGCGAGTGTCTGCGCGCTGTCCATCGTGCGCACCGGCGTGACGAAGCGCAGATCGGGCGCGAAGCTGTTGCCAATCATCAAAATGTCGTGCCGGCGCAGGCCCTCCATGTAGACGAGCAGGGGCGCAGGCGGTGTCGATGTCATTTCATTGGCCGTTGAATTGGAATGGCCCATTCTCCGCCCAGCAATGGCAAGGTTTTCGCGCGTGGCCAAGGTGCCCCCGCTGTCCACGCTGCTGCAGCCCATCGAGTTCGATCCCCTGACCGGGCCGACGATGCGAACTTCCTCGCCCGAATCGCCGGCAAGCCCAAGCTGCCCGTTCGCACCGGGCTGGCGAAGCTGCATTTAGCTCACCGTCACCAGCAGGTTTCGGTTCCTTGACTCGGTTTCCGAAATGCCTTCACACGACCCAAACCCGAATTTCGAATCGCGAAGTTCGCCACTCCAAAGCAGCCGCCTCGGGCTGATGGCCGACCGCGACAGCACGGATCTCCCGAGGCGATGGCTCGTGGCCATGGCGGTGCCTCGATCGGCAGGGTAGTCTGCGTGCACCGTGCACGACGCCTTTCTCTCCTACAACCAGGCGGCCGACGACCGGCTCGCTGCTGCGCTGGAGGTCGGCCTGGAGCGCCTCGCCAAGCCGTTGTTCAAGCTGCGCGCCGTAGATGTCTTTCGCGACAAGACGGGTATGGCTGCCAGCCCGGGGTTGTGGAGCAGCCTGGAGTCGCACCTGTCCGGCAGCCGCTGGCTGATCTATCTGGCCTGCCCCGAGTCGGCGGCCTCGCCATGGTGTGTGCGCGAACTCGGTTGGTGGCTGGACAGGTATGGCGGCGAACGGCTGCTGATCGTCCTGAGCGGTGGCGAATTGGCCTGGCATCGCGGCGGAGGCGGACTGGATGGCGCGCACGCATCGGCCTTGCCCGTAGAACATCACGCCCGCTTTGCCACCGAACCCCTGTGGGTCGACCTGCGCTGGGCGCGCAGTGCCGACTCCCTGGGTCCACGCGATGCCCGCCTGCGGCCCGCGCTGCTGGACCTGGCGGCGCCCATCCGTGGCCTGCCAAAGGATCAGCTCGATGGCGAAGACGTGCGCCAGCAGCGGCGTACCCGCCAGATTGCCGCGGCTGCCGTGGCCAGCATCGCCGTGGCGGCCGTCGTGGCCACCTGGCAGGCCATCGAAGCCACGCGGCAGCGTGACCGCGCCGAGTTGCTGCGCGTGCAGACGTTGTCGCGTCAGATCGCTGCGCAATCGTCTGCGCTACTGGTCAGCAATCCCAGGTTGGCGCTGCAACTGGCGGCCGAGGCACGTGCCGTTGCCGATACGGCAGAGAGCAGCAGCGCCTTGCTCGGTGTGATGGCCGCCTTGCCGGTGTCGCGCTTGCAGCAGCACGAATCGGCGTGGCGCACTCTGGCAACGCACGCGGCCAGCGGGCAGTGGCTGATGGCCGATCTGCGCGGGGGCGTCTACCGCAGCGCTGTGGACCGCGGTGCGCTGGAGACGGTCATCGAGCCCACGCCTGGACTGAATCTTTTCAACAGCATACAGGCACTGGCCTTTGCTCCGGACGGCAGGTCTTGGGCCTATGGCGGCACGGGCGGGCAACTGGCAGTGCGCGCCGACGGCAAGACCTTCGGGCTGGACACGGGCGACAAGGTGGGCGAGATGAACTCGGCCCTCATGATCCTGGGCCTGGCCTTCAGCCCCGACGGTAGCCAGCTTGCGACCGCGTCGACCAGCGGCTTGATCATGCTGCACGATTGGCGTTCGGGCCGTTCACGTGCGCTGGGCGGCCTGCCGCGTGACGCCGCAGCGCTGGCCTTCTCGCCCGACGGCAGATGGTTGGTGGCCGGCGGCGATGGCGGCGTGATCGCCAGCTTTGCGGTGCAGGCCGGCGCGACGCCTCCTCGCTTTGCCACTGCGGCGCGGAATACAGTCCAGACACTGGCGTTCGACGACACGGGCCGGTATCTGTTCGCAGCGTCCTATGGCGGGCGCATCGAGGTCTTCGATGCGAGCAGCGGACAGCGTCTGCAGGCAATCGATGCCGCGCAGTTCGGCGCCATCGGGCACATGGCCGTCTCGGGCGACGGGCGCTTCGTGGCCACGGGCCACGCAAGTGGCAACGTGCTGCTGTGGCAGCGCCCGGCCGACAACGGCGACTGGCCGCACCGCGTGCTGCTGCGCCACGCCGCGGCGGTGAGAGGTTTGGCCTTCCAGGCCGACGGCCGGCGCCTGCTGAGCCTGGGCGCCGATGGCCGCATGATGCTGAGCCTGCCGGTCGACCAGGGCCGGTGGGCGCGCCGCCAAGGCGATGGTCCGGCCGCACCCGATCCCCTGAAGGGCGACGAGGCCGCCAGCCTCGATGGCCGCTGGATCGCACGTGCGGAAGGTCCGCGCAGCGCCGGGCTCTTCAAGGGCATGATCGACATGGGCGGCATCTCGCTCGTGGCCACGCCGCGCTTGACCTTGCTGCACGCAAAGGACCGCAGCGTGGCCGTGGAATCGGGCTGGCTGCCGACTGGGCCCGCCGAGAAGTCGAACGGCATTCCCGTCTTCAGCGCGGACAGCTCGATGGTGGCTCTGCAAGTCAGCGATCGGGTGGTGTTGTGGGACATCGGCCACATGCGTGCGTGGGACTCCGCGCTGCCGCTGCCGCCCGGAACTACCATCGCGCTGGCTCCGGATGTGCCCGGCGACACGCCCGGCGTCGAGCCCGTGCCGAAGCTGGCAGCCCGACCCGGGGTGGCTGGATGGGCCAACATCGCGAAAGCACCGGGCACCGGCGCTCAGGCCGTCTACTTCGACATCGCCTTGGACCCGAAGGCATGGTCCGTGGCTGCCTGTAGCCTGGCTGGAGGGCCTCTGTCCGTAGCAGACTGGCACCGCTACTTCGGGAATGACCGTCCCTACGCCCCGGTGTGCCGGTAGGTTGGAGTGATGGGGCTACGTCACCGGTCCGCACCGCCCTGGTTGCAGTCGCCAGTGCGAACCCGGCTTGCGTAGGCTCAATGGCCAGCCAAGCTGATCAGCTCACACTTGAGTTTGAATGCAGGGTTTGCAAGCCCGGCATCACAAGAGTGGGGAGATGAAGATGACACATGGCGCAACTTGCACACTGCATTCGACGGTCGTTGCACTCGTACTCGGGTTGGGTTTGATGACGGGCGTGGCACCCGCCCAAGGGGAGGAACTGAGCTGGCGCCAGAGCAGCATTCGCACCGAGGTGCAGGGTCTGAGCTATGTTCGTCGTGGCGTCGCGATGTTCGCCAACGGTGAGCCGGCAACGCTGATCTTCCGGGGTGACGCCAAGCCGCCCGAGGGCGGCCGCCAGGATTTCAGCGGACGCATGCTGATGCGCTTCGAAGACGGCGCAACCTTCACTTTCGACATGCAGGGCGTTACGCAGTTCGGCCCCGCTGGAACCCCGCCGACGATGTCGGCCAATGGAAAGCTGGTCGAGGGAACGGGGCGGTATGCGGGAATCAGCGGCACGATTGAGTTCAAGGGGCGCGGCATGGATGTCATGGCTGACGGCAACCTGGGCGACATCTTCGCCACTGGCCGCGCAACCTATACCTTGAGCAAGTAGCAACTTGCCGCGCCTTGAGGGCGTCGAAAAGTTTGCCAAGGCCCGGTGCACCACCTGGTTCATCCTGTCCGATAGTGAGGAGCGCGTCGTCATGACCTCGTCCGTTTCGATACCGCTGCGTGCCGCATCCATCGTCGTGCTTTGCGCGCTGGCTGCCTGCTCCACCCAGCCGGCAGCACCGCCGGCCGCCATGCCGGCAACGGTCGCCGCGCCGAAAGCACCTGCTGCCGCCGGCACCGACTACCGGGTGGACAGCCATTGGCTTTGCCGCCCGGGGCGCGACGACATCTGCTCGCAGCCGCTGACCGTCACAGCTCAGGCCAGTGGCGCCACGCAGACCCTTCGCCCCGACCCTGCGGCGCCGATCGACTGTTTCTACATCTATCCGACGATCTCGTACGACACCACCGCCAACAGCGACCTGAACGCCGGTCCCGAGGAAAAGCGCGTGGCGCAGCATCAGTTGGCACCGTTCGCCAGCGCATGCCGATTGTTTGCACCGATGTACCGGCAGGTGACGCTGGCTGCACTTCGCAGCCGCTTCACCGGCACGCCGATGCAGGCCGATGCCGGGATGGCCTATGCCGACGTGCGGGATGCGTGGAACGACTACCTGGCAAGGGACAACAAGGGCCGTGGCGTAGTGCTCATCGGGCATTCACAGGGCGCTCGCATGCTCGCCGACCTGGTCGCCCGCGAGATTGACGGCAAGCCCGCGCAGCGACAGATCGTTTCGGCGCTGCTGCTGGGCACCAACATCGCGGTGCCCAAGGGCCGGGATGTCGGCGGAGCGTTCAAGAACATGCCTTTGTGTCGCAGCGCGACCCAGACTGGCTGCGTGATCGCCTACACCTCGTTCCGCATGGATTCGCCCCCGCCAGCCGACACCTTGTTCGGCCGCATCGGCGTGACGTCGATTGGCGGCACCGACCCGGCCGCATTCAACGTGGCCTGCACCAACCCCGCCGCGCTGGCCGGCGGGCGTGGCAACCTGCAGGCATTGCTCCCGGTGCGTGAGAACCTGCTGGGGCAGCCAACGACTTCGGGCGCCTGGGGTGCCCGGGCGCAAGCGACCTCCACGACGTTCCTGGAGTGGCCGCCGCTGGCGGCCGAATGCGTGGAGGCTGGCGGTGCTTCCTACCTTGCGGTGAACTTGCCTGCCGAAGTACCGGGTGACGTCATCAGCAACGGCCAGGTCTTGCGCAACTGGGGCCTTCACCTCGTCGACGCCAATATCGCGATGGGCAATCTTGTGCAGATCGTGCAGCAGCAGGCTCGCACCCACGCGGGGTCACGCTGAGCCCATTCTGGATGTCACGAAGATCGGGCTGTGGCCCTCCACGAACGCGGCGAGAGCAGTGTTTGATTGGCATCACCGTCAGCCCACCAACCTCTTGTGCCGAGCCACCGACGAGGGTCATGTTCCGGGGTGTAGAGAACAGCCACTGCCCGGCACCTTCAAAGTCAGGCCTCGGCTAACGCTGCCCTTCGACGCCAGAACCTGAACGGGCGTACCCAGTCTTGAATTGCCCCAAAGCGGCTGCTGTTTGCTGCGCCAGCCAACTTCGTTCGCCAAGCTTGAGCGGCCTCCAAGCTGCCGATCACCAGCCCACGCTTCTTGCCGGGGCCGTCGGCAGCGACCGTCAGCAAATCCAGCGTCATCGATTCGAATGACGGCAAGCAGGCGGCAGATTCGCCAATTTGGCTGCCAGGGCTCGACCCTTCGGCGATGTGGGCGCCGTTTCGAACGTGTTGATTCTTTGCCGGTTTCAAAATGCTGAGGGGTTCGCGGCGGCATTGGCGTGGAGGTGGCGCTGGCGATTCGGGCGCGTGCAGGCTTCAGGCCTCGGCGTGAGCCTGACCGCGGTAGCTCTTGCCTTCGATCAGAACGGTCTCGACGTGGTCCAGCAGCCGGTCCAGCAGGGCTGAGGTCAGCGTGGCGTCGCCGTTGAAGATGCTGGCCCATTGCTTGTAGGGCCGGTTTGTCGTCAGCAGCGTGGCGCCGCGCTCGTAGCGGTGGCTGATGATCTGGAACAAGCAGTCGGCGCCGAACTTGTCGATGGGCAAATAGCCCAACTCATCGATGCACAGCACCTCGGGCTTGACGTAGGCCGCCAGTGCCCGCTTGAGGCCACCGGCGGCGTGCGCGGTGGCCAGCGTGTTGATGATGTCGATGGCGCCGGTGAACAGCACGGAGTGACCGCGCTGGCACGCTGCATAGCCCAGGGCCGTCATCAGATGGCTCTTGCCCAGGCCGACGCCGGAGATGAACACCACGTTGGCGTGCTTGGCCACGAAATCCAGGTGGAAGAGGTTCTGGATTTGCGGCCGGTTGATCTTGGTGGGCCAGTTCCAGTCGAACTTGTCGATGGTCTTGAGCACGGGGAAGCGGGCCTGGCGGATGCAGCGCTGCACGCGCCGATCCTCGCGCTGGGCGGCCTCGCCGTTGAGCAGCTCGGTGAAGTAGTCCAGGTGCGACCAGTGCTTGTCGGCGGCGGTGTGTGCCAGCGGTTGGTAGTTCTCGCGCATGAACGGCAGGTTCAGCGCGGTGAGCTTGGCCTGCGCGGACAGGACATCGGGGTGGGCATGGCGTGCTCGCATGGGTTCAGTCCTGTGGTTAGCCTTCAGTCACGGTCGTAGATGCTCAGGTCGGGCTCGGGGATCTCGAGCTCGAGCAAGTCGGCGCTGCGGGTGAGCTGCAGGGCTGCTGGCTCGCAGCCGATGCGCCTGCGGGCGGCCAGGATGTGGGCGATGTACTCGGCGCTGAAGGCCTGCAGCTCCAGGCCGTCATCCAGGGCGCGGGCGACGGCCTCGCGGCCGTGCATCTCGGCCAGGGCGACGATCTGACGCAGGTGCACGCGGGCGTTCACGCGCCGGGCCTCCAGCCCCTCGCGGTAGGCCTGCGCGCGCGGCGACAGCGCCAGGAACTGCACCAGCAGGCGTTGCTCGCGGGCACTCTTGCGCTGCAAGACGAGCTGTTGGGCGTGCTCGGGAAGTTCGAAGTCCTTGTGCCGCTGCATGCTTCGCGGATGGCGCGCGACGAGATCGCCCTGGGCATAGATGCACACGCGATCGGCCCAGGCCTTCAGGGTCAGGCGCTGCCCGACGTGGCGCGAGGGCACGGAATAGGCGTTGGAGTCCAGCGCGACGCGGAATTGCTTGTTGACGCTGACCGTGCGCACGCGTGCGAGGTCGAACCCGACGGGGCTGAGCCGCTTGAGGTGGGCGCGTTCTTCTTCGAACATGTCCACGGGCCGGCGCTGTGTGGCGCCGTGCACGCGCACGTCGGCCACCGTGTCCACCCACAGCTGGGCTGCGGGCTGCACCGCGCTGAAGTCGATGAACTCGCAGCCGGCCAGGAAGTTCTTCTTGACGTAGCCCACCGCGTTCTCCACCCGTCCCTTCTCCCAGCCCGAGGCGACGTTGCAGGCGGTGATCTCGAAGCCCCAATGCCGCGAGAAGTCCAGGTACTTCGGGTTGAAGACCGGTGCCGCGCCGACCAGGCGCTTGAGCACGGCGGACTTCAGGTTGTCGACCATCAGCCGCGCAGGCACCGAGCCGAAGGCGGCGAAGGCGTTCTCGTGGCAGGCCAGGAAGAACTCCATCTCCTGCGATACGGTGAACTCCAGGTACATGCGCCGGCTGTAGCACAGCACCATCACGAAGAAGCTCAGGCGCCGGCGCGTGTTGCCGACAGTGACGGCGCCGAACTCACCCCAGTCGATCTGCGCGCACTCGCCCGGCTGGAAGTCCAGCTTGAGGAAGGCCGGCTGCTGTCGCGGCCGGATGCGGTGCACGTAGTCCTTGACGAGGGTGATGCCGCCGCCGTAGCCGGCTTCGGCCAGCCGCTGGTAGATCTGCTGGGCGCTGTACGGGTGGGCATCGAGCCAGCGCACGATCTGGCCCTTGAAGGCGTCGAGCTTGCTGGCGCGCGGTGTGGCCTTGCGCGCTCGGAACTGCTCGACCTCGGCCCACCGGGCCACGGTGCGCGCATCCAGGCCCAGCGCACGCGCGGTCTGCGCCACCGTGAGTTGCTGGCGCACCCGGTGGTCACGGATGCGGCAGTAGGTCTCGTAGTCAACCACGGCGCTGCCGTGCCTGCTGCAGCAGCGTGGCCAGGCTCACGGGCTGGCCGCCGGTGTTGGCGCCGATGATGGCCGGCGCACGCGGTGCCGCTGCATCGGGCAAGGGCACCGCCACGGTCCCCGGCAGGGCCAGCACCTGATACAGCGGCGAGCAATAGGCGATGAGATCCAGATCGATGAGCTGCTGGCGTGCCGCGGCGAACTGCTCATCACTCAGGCGCAGCCGCCGCGCCAGCGTCGGCGCGCCGTAGTAGCTCAGGCCCTGGGCGTCCGACACCGTGACCAGGAACAGGTACAGCGCGGCCGAGCGCGCTTCGCAGCGGTCGATGAAGTGCTGCTGCACCAGCGCCTGGTCAACCCAGCTGAACTGCCGCGGGACCTGGCGAAGCCGCTCGGGCCGAAGTAGCTGCTTGATGGCCTTCACCGCACCTCCCGTTGATCACGTCGCGCCCAAGTTGTACGAGGCGCCGGGTGGTGCTGGCCATGTCATCTTGTAACGCCGGCTGGAACAGATGGGCCACAAGCCCCGCCAACAAAGGTGATTCGGTGTTCAAGAGATCTTGTAACGCCACGGCCGCGGGGGCCTCGGGAGCCTCAACACGATTGGCGCATTCCTCAATCGCATCAGGCACTTGCGGCGGCAAGAGATCTTGTAACGCCCTCGACGGCCGAACCCTGCCGCAGCTGTAGCCGGGATGCGCGGCGCGCCAGGCCTGCACACGCGCGACGTGCACGGGGCCGCTGAAGTAGTCCTTGTTGGCCGGCCGGGCCAGCCAGGTGGCTTGACTGGCGGCCTTGCTCGCGCGCCGGCAATCGGCGGCGCAGCAGTAGCGCTGGCGCTCACCCTTGCGAGGGTCGGGGATGAAAAACACCCCGCATGACATGCACTTGCGCTGCCCCGCCTTGGCCATCGTCGCTCCCGAACGAACCCGTCGAGCGCGACGACCACGCCGACCGAACACTCGTCGGCAGGGAGTCTGAAGAAGACGGACAGCAGAGCTGAAGAAGACCGTCAGAGACGATGATCCGAAGAAGACGGATCAGGAAGAACACGCACGTTCAGACCGGCCGCAAGAAGACAAATTCAAGCCGGCGCCCACAGGCCCGTACAAATGCCGCGATTTACGCGCTCATAGCTGACAGACGCAGAGGTGACCGCGGCCTCGTCACCCATTTGAAAGCTGTCCTCACAGACCGGCTTTGCCCAAGGGACGGCATTTCGAGACAAGGCCAGTTCAACCGCCGACGACGGTCACCACGCAGGCCACGATCGCAGCACAGGCCGTCAAGAGCACGGCAGCCAGTGCACGCGTGCCATGGTCGTCGTCGCTTGCGGGCACGCCTGATCGAAGTAACTTGTCGCCGCTGATCATCGGGCCGATGAGGTCGATGCGCAGCCGCAGTCGGTAGGTGAGGATCGCCGCCACATGAAGCACGATCAGTACGAGCAGTACCCATTGACCGATCGACTGGTGATAGCCGCTGAACCACAGGCCAGTAGCGCTGGAAACGAGATTGTTCAGCGGGCCGGTGGTGGCGATCTCGTCGTCGGCAAACAGGCCCGAAGCCACTTGCGCCAACAGGAACAGCAGCATCGCGAATACCGAGGCGCTGCCCAGAGGGGTGTGCCCGACATCGAGATGCTCGTCGTCGCGGCCTTTCCCGCGCAGGTAGCGCAGCAGTGTCGCGGGGCTGTATCGGAAGTTTGCGAAGCGGGACCAGTGCCCACCCGTAAAGCCCCAGACAAGCCGAAACGCGGGCAGCGCGCTCACCGCGTAGCCGAAGGCCAGATGCCATGACATCGCATTGCCGCCGATCTTGGCGCTGGCGAACGATCCCACAACGCAAAGCACAAGCGACCAGTGGAACAGCCTGGTCGGCAGGTCCCACACACGGACGGCTCGCGGGTCGTGCCGTTCCGATGTCGGGTATGCCATCGCAGCCACCTCGCGCTCTTTCTGGGTTCAGTGCCGAGACGATGCGCCTGAAACCGTGACCGTCTGTCCAGGCCAGAAGGTTCACGCCATTTCGCGCCAACTCGGATCAGTCAACGTCTCCTCTAAATGTGGGCGTGCATGTCGTTGAAGTCCATCCCTCAATTTATGGATGATTCGCCTGAGGCAAGGTCGGCCGCGTGTTTTTGCCGGGTCGACGTTTGGAGGTCAGCACTCTGCCTCCATGCGCAAGTCGCAACTATGCGCAGGTGGTCGGACCTGTGTGGCGCCAATGCAGCAATTCTGTTGAAAAACTCGACTCGCAGAGCCGAGCGACCTACGTGGCAAAAATCGACCTCTCAGATCGCGCCAGGATCGACGATCTCGATCACCGCAAGGGTGAAAGTACCCCCGAAAAGTGCTCCCGACGGAGTGCATCGAGTTTTTCAACAGAATCCAGCGAAAGCTGCCGTTCACCTCCGTGCGATATTGGGGCCCAGAGCCACGAGAATCGGGTTCCTGTCGTTCGTGTGGTCCGGCAATCGACCCTCGGCTGCTGGATGAGACTTCAGATCCCAAGGCAACTTGCTGCCATTGGGCAAGCGCCGCCTTCGACCCACTCCAGCCATTGCAGCGTACGAGAACCGGACATTCAACCGCGTCCAATTCGAGGCATTCGGCTACCGAATCACCTCGTCGGCACCCAGCAGCAGCGATTGCGGGATGGTCAGGCCGAGCGCCTGGGCCGTCTTGAGATTGATGACCAGCTCGAACTTCGTCGGCTGCTCGACGGGGAGATCCCCGGCTTGGCTCCCTTGAAGATCTTGTCGACGTAGATTGCAGTCCGGCGCCGGATCTCGAACCAATCAGCCCAGTACGACATGAGGGCACCTTGTTCCGGAAAAGCTTTGTTGCCGCTGATCGTAGGCAATCTACGAGCCATCGCGAAGTCGGCGATCAGCTTGGCTCGGTGGGTGTTCAAAGCGCTATTCGCAACGTAGATCCCATCGGGCTTTTCCTTCGTGATCGTGTCGAAGGCATTCGGGAAGTCCGCGACCTCATGGGTGTCGACGTTGATGAGCCTGAGTCCGAGCATTCGAGCGGCCCCGGGAACCTCGCGGTACAGCGTTGCCAGACCTGGATCCCCCGGATCACCAAGGAACACGACGGTCGACATGCCGGGAACAGCATCCTTGAGCAGTTGGAGCACTTTTTGGTTGAATCCGCTGCCTGGCTGGCTGGTGAGCCCCGTGACATTGCCGCCGGGATGCGCGAGGGTGTCGACGAGCCCGGCAAGTACCGGATCACCGATGCCGGACATCACGATGGGAATCGTCAGCGTGGCGCGCTTGGCCGCAACGGCAGCCACGGTTGCGATTGCCACGATCACATCCACCTTGAGCGCCACGAGTTCCGCCGCGAGTGTGGGAAGCAACTCCGGCCGGTCACTCGCGAACCGGTATTCGCTGATCAGGTTTCTGCCCTCGACCCAACCCAACTTGCTCAGTCCGTCGACAAGCGCCGCGCGCTCGCGCGTCCAGAGCGAGGAGGAGTCCGAAAATGGCACGAGCACGCCCATTCGATAGACTTTCCCGCTCTGTTGACCACGCGCGGCACGCGTAACGGCGAGCATGGTCGCCGTGGCTGCGCCAACGAACGTTCGCCGGTCAATCACTGAATCACCCTGGAGACGATTGGAAGCCCGGCCATACTAAGCCCGCAGGAAGGCTTCGCCCGCTTCGGCGTCCATCCGGTGTTCCGACAAACGTCAACAAGCGACTGCAATCGAGCGCGAGGCGCTATGACTACAGTTGGCCGTCAAGTACCGCCCACCGGACCGATGCGGCTGACCGCTGAACAACACATTGCGGTCGTCTCGCCTCGAACTTCCGGTGTTCGTCGTACTGCTGCCCGTCGACCCCCGGCCGCGTACACCGGCACGCGACCCACTGCTGCCATTCGGTCGCCTGAACTGCACGCCCAAATGCGGACCTTCAGATTGTCGAATTCGATGGCAAGTTTGGCCGGCAAGCACTGAGAAGCGAACTGCCGGCCAGATTGAAGACCGCAGCTTGCAGTCCGAGCACGCCTCCATCTCCGCCAGCATCGGGCCACGCAACGCGCTCTTCGCACAATGCTTGGCTACATTGATGACATTGACAACGGCGCAAGGGTGCGCGCAGTTCTTGCTCGCTCACGCTCGGTAGACTATGGGTCGTCGCGCCGTGCGACTGGAGGTCGCGTCCAAGCAATGGAAACGGTGATTGCTCCGGATACCTCACCGCGGGTGCGCCTGCTGGCGGTGCTGGCGGCAGACGCGGTGGGCTACTCGCGGCTGATGTCGCTTGACGATCAGGGCACCGTGGCGGCGCTGGATGCAGCACGCGCCGTGTTCCGCGACGCGATCGCCGCTCATGCCGGGCGGGTGATCGACATGGCCGGGGACTCGGTCTTGGCGGTTTTCGAGAACGCCACTGCAGCGGTGCAGGCCGCGCTGACGATCCAGCGGCAACTGAACGAAGGCACGGCGAGCGAAGTACACGAGGACCGCCGCATGCGCTTTCGCATTGGCGTACATCTGGGCGATGTAATCGAAAAGGCCGATGGCAGCGTGTATGGGGATGGCGTAAACATCGCTGCGCGCCTGGAAAGCCTGGCCGCACCTGGCGGAGTGGCGGTATCCGAGCCGGTGCGCAGCACGGTCAGGGGTCGGCTTGAAGCCAGCTTCGAAGACCAGGGCGCGCAACGGGTCAAGAACATCGCGGATCCGGTAAAGGTCTTCGCTGTGTCCCCGAGTTCCACCACACCCGGCGCACAAGGCACGCCCGCTGCCGCCTCGGCGTTGACGCCCAATGTCTCGAACTCAAATGATGGCCTGGACGGAGAGCCGAGCATCGCCGTGCTGCCCTTTGAGAGTGCCGACCACGGTCCGGAACAGGCGGGCTTTGCCGATGGTCTGGTGGACGACATCATCGGTTCACTTGCGTCAGTGAGTGGACTGGTCGTCATCGCGCGTTCCAGCACGTATACCTACAAGGGCCGCGGCGCCGACGCGCGTACCGTGGGCATGGAACTCGGCGTGCGGTACGTGGTCGAGGGCAGCTTGCGCGTCATGGCTCGGCGCTTGCGGCTCAACGTCACCCTGGTGGACTGTCGCACCCATGGCAGTCTGTGGAGCGAACGCTTCGACGCGCCAGTGGAAGACCTGTGCATGGTGCAAGACGAGATAACCGCGCGCATCATGAATTCAATCCGCGTGACGATCGGTCAAGCGGAAGCACGGATCATTCGAAGGCTCACACCGCAAGGCCTTCGTGCCTGGCAGCTTCGAGCGCAAGCGGTGGAACTCTTCTATCGGTGGAATCGCTCCGAGATGCTCCAGGCCATCGAACTGAGCCGCCGCGCAATCGAACTCGAGCCAGACAATGCAACTGGCTATGTGTACTTGGCGACGAGTCTGTGGGCGGGGTCGATCAGTGGCTGGATGCCGTCGGGCACCGATGCGTTCAACGAAGCGCTGCAGACGGCCCTGCGCGCCGTCAATCTCGACGAGGGGCTTGCGGGCGGTCACAACATCCTGGCGTCAGTGTTGATCGGACTGCGACGGTATGACGAAGCAATCGCTGCCGCTGAACGCGCCTTTGAGCTTGCGCCTGGCGATTCTGTTGCAGTCAGCCAGGTCGGGCAAACGCTTGCGTTCGCCGGACAGTACGAAGAGGCGCTTCCTTACTTGGATCGAGCATTGCGTCTGAGCCCGAAGGATCCGATGATCTATTGGGTCTACCAGTCGCGTTCGATTGCTTTGTTTGGTCTGGAGCGCTATGAAGAAATGATTGCTGCAGCGCAGCGAGTGTCGCGACAACTGCCGCAGTGGGTCGACGCCCATACGTTGATGGCTGCGGGCTACATGGCGATGGGCAAGACAGACCTCGCGGCGTTGTCCCTCAACAATGCGACGAGTCTGGACTCGCGCTTGACCGTGCGGCGCGTCATGCGGCGCCAGCCTATGCGCGATGAAGCGGCTGCGGAAAGGCTTGCCGGGTTCTTGAGAGCGGCCGGTCTAGCAGAAAGCTAACCGCTGATTTTGCTTTGCTTAAGGAGCACACCATGCAAGTCTGGTCCGAAGACACCGCGAATCACTGGCGCAACCACTACGATGAGTCGGCAGTTCATTGGGGCAAGTGGGCTGACCAGATTGCCGAGCAGCAGGTCAAGGTCAATCAAGGCTTGCTGATGGCGGCAGGCGTGAAGCCTGGGGCGAAACTGCTTGATCTGGCCTCAGGCGCCGGCGAGCCGGCCATCACGGCAGCGGCGATGGTTGGGCCTGAAGGGCAGGTCACTGCCACGGACATCAGCGCACCGATGGTGGCGGCGATGAATGCAAGGTTCACCCGGCATGGTCTGGTCAACATAGTCTGCCAGCAAGCTGACATGGAGGCCCTGCCCTTTGCCGACGGCAGCTTTGATGCCGTGACCTGCCGCTACGGTCTGATGTATGCGCTCGATCCGGCCCGCGCTGTGGCCGAGGCGGCGCGAGTAGTGCGGCCAGGCGGACGTGTTGCCTTTATGGTTTGGGGTCCGGAGGAGAACAACAACCTACTTTTCCATGGCCTTCGCGCTGCAAACGAGTTCCTGGGCAAACCAATTGCCGAAGAAGATTTCCACGTTCCGACCCGGTACGCCGCACCTGGATTCCTCGCGGGGCTTTTGTCGACGGCTGGCTTACACGAGGCGCGCGAACAAGAGATCGTGGTCGAACCGAAGATCAAGACCGGAGTGCCGTTCTGGGCGCCGCTATTAGAGATGAACGCCGCTCACATCTGGAGCGGGTTGACGCCAGAGGAACAGAAGAAGGTCCACCAAGCCGTGGCAAAGGCCTACGAGCCATTCCGCGACGGTGAGCACTACCTGCTGAAGACCCACATCAGGCTCATTTCAGGGTTGCGGCCCGCGCGAAGCGCCTGAACTTGTGACCGCCTTCCTCAGGTGCCGCGCCCTGAGCAGCAGGCTAAGCGCTTGTGCGCCAACTACAGGCACTTGAAGGAGCCCCACAGCGGAGGCACACGACGCCGCCCTGCCGGTTCTTATCCTACGGGGGAATGACCTTACAGCATGCGTGTGTCTTCCGGCACGCGGTCGAAGCGATCGTGCAGGCCGTCCTCGAATCTGATCGGCGCGGCGAAGAGCTCGTCGATGTCGATGTCGACTAGCGTCGGGATCGAGACTGGCGTAGAAAAGTCCGCGACCGAAGTCCCCCCGGGCGTACAGGCCGATGGCGCAACGCTTGCACGAAAACGTGCCCATACGCGGCGCGCTCTGTCCTGGTGCGACCCAGGCGTA